>NZ_JCAQIF010000002.1:0-567501 GCF_059621145.1 Sanguibacter sp. Z41_6
GGAGACTGTGTGGGAGAGTAGGACGCCGCCGGACAACCATTGTCGAAGGCCCACCCCTCAAGGGGTGGGCCTTCGTCGTACCCAGACAGTTTTCAGCGCCAGGGACTGCACAGGGAACGGCTCGACTGCGCGAACGAGGCCTCACGGACGGCCGTGGCGCAGGCTCTAGACTGGGACCATGTCCACACTTTCTCGCGATGAGGTCGCGCGCGTAGCAGCGCTCGCCCGCATCGATCTGCGCCCAGAAGAGCTCGACCGTCTCGCCGGCGAGCTCGTCGTCATCGTCGATGCCATCGCCGAGGTCGGAAGCATCGTCACCCCCGACGTCCCCGCGACGAGCCACCCGCTGCCGTTGACGAACGTCTTCCGCGAGGACGTGCCGGTCGCGCCGCTCGACGTCGACGAGATCATGGCCGCGGCGCCTTCGAGCATCGACGGCCGCTTCGCTGTCCCGCAGATCCTCGGGGAGGACTCATGACCGACCTCATCCGCTCGTCGGCCGCCGACCTCGCTGCGGCGATGGAGTCGGGCGAGCTCACGAGCACCGAGATCACGCGCGCCCACCTCGAGCGCATCTCCGCGGTCGAGCCGTCCGTGCACGCCTTCCTCCACGTCGACGCGGACGCCGCGATGGCGACGGCGGGCGACGTCGACGCACGCCGGGCCGCGGGGGAGAAGCTCCACCCGCTCGCCGGGGTGCCGATCGCCGTCAAGGACGTCGTCGTCACCCGGGGCGTGCCGACGACCGCCGGCTCGAAGATCCTCGAAGGGTGGCTGCCGCCCTACGACGCGACGCTCGTCGAGCGCATCAAGGCGGCAGGGCTGCCGATCCTCGGCAAGACGAACATGGACGAGTTCGCGATGGGCTCGAGCACCGAGCACTCCGCGTACGGCAACACGTCCAACCCCTGGGACCTCGACCGCATCCCCGGCGGTTCTGGCGGTGGGTCCGCGGCGGCCGTCGCGGCGTTCGAGGCGCCCCTCGCGATCGGCACGGACACCGGTGGCTCCATCCGGCAGCCCGGTGCGGTGACCGGCACTGTCGGCGTGAAGCCGACGTACGGAGGGGTGTCCCGGTACGGCCTCATCGCGATGGCCTCCTCGCTCGACCAGGCCGGTCCCGTCAGCCGCACGGTGCTCGACTCCGCGCTGCTCCACGAGCTCATCGGGGGACACGACCCCCGGGACTCCACGTCCCTGGACGAGCCCGTTCCCGCCGTCGTGGACGCCGCGCGCCGTGGCGCCCTCGGCGACCTCACGGGCGTGCGGGTCGGTGTCGTGACGGAACTGAGCGGCGAGGGGTACCAGGCCGGCGTGTCCGCGCGCTTCGAGGAGTCGCTCGAGCTGCTGCGCCGCGCAGGTGCCGAGATCGTCGAGGTCTCCTGCCCGAGCTTCCGGTACGCACTGTCCGCGTACTACCTCATCATGCCGTCCGAGGCGTCGAGCAACCTCGCGAAGTTCGACGGGATGCGGTTCGGTCTGCGTGTGGAGCCGACGGACGGGCCGGTCACCGCCGAGCGCGTCATGTCCGCCACCCGGGGCGCCGGGTTCGGCGACGAGGTCAAGCGCCGTGTCATCCTCGGCACCTACGCACTCTCCGCCGGGTACTACGACGCCTACTACGGCAGCGCGCAGAAGGTCCGCACACTCATCCAGCGTGACTTCGACGCGGCGTTCGCCGTCGCCGACGTCCTCGTCTCGCCCACGGCGCCGACGACGGCGTTCCGCTTCGGGGAGAAGATGGACGACCCGCTGGCCATGTACCTCAACGACGTCGCGACGATCCCCGCGAACCTCGCGGGCGTGCCCGGCATGTCGGTGCCCAACGGGCTCTCCGACGACGGCCTCCCGGTCGGGTTCCAGATCCTCGCCCCGGCCCGCAAGGACGACCGGCTCTACCACGTGGGGGCTGCGTTGGAGTCCCTCCTCGAGAACACCTGGGGCGGCCCGCTGCTCGCCCGAGCACCAGAACTGGAGATCGCCCGATGAGCACCTCGAGCACCGTCGACCTCGTCGACTACGACGACGCCGTCTCGCGGTACGACCCCGTGATCGGCATCGAGGTCCATGTCGAGCTGGGCACCGTCACGAAGATGTTCTGCGCGGCCGAGGTCGCGTTCGGAGGAGCGCCGAACACCCAGGTGACCCCGGTGTCGCTCGGTCTCCCCGGCGCTCTCCCCGTGGTCAACGGCAAGGCCGTCGAGTACGCCATCCGCATCGGGCTCGCGCTCAACTGTGAGATCGCCGAGTCGTGCCGCTTCGCACGGAAGAACTACTTCTACCCCGACGTCCCGAAGAACTTCCAGACGTCCCAGTACGACGAGCCCATCGCGTTCGACGGGTACCTCGACGTGGAGCTCGACGACGGTTCCGTGTTCCGCGTCGAGATCGAGCGTGCGCACATGGAGGAGGACGCCGGGAAGAACACGCACGTCGGTGGCAGCACGGGGCGCATCCACGGGGCGGAGTACTCCCTCGTCGACTACAACCGCGCGGGCATCCCGCTCGTGGAGATCGTCACGCGTCCGATCACGGGCGCGGGGGACCGTGCTCCCGAGGTCGCGCGCGCGTATGTCCAGACGCTGCGAGACATCTTCCGGGCGCTCGACGTCTCCGAGGCCCGCATGGAGCGGGGCAACGTCCGTGCGGACGTCAACCTCTCGCTGCGCCCGACGCCCGAGTCGCCGCTGGGTACCCGCACCGAGACGAAGAACGTCAACTCGTTCCGGTCCATCGAGCGTGCGGTGCGGTACGAGGTGAGCCGCCAGGCCGCCGTGCTCGACGCTGGCGGGACGATCATCCAGGAGACCCGGCACTGGCACGAGGACACCTCGACGACGACGTCGGGACGCGTGAAGTCCGACGCCGAGGACTACCGGTACTTCCCGGAGCCCGACCTCGTGCCGGTCGCGCCGTCCCGCGAGTGGGTCGAGGAGATCCGCGCGACGCTCCCGGAGATGCCCGTCGCGAGGCGCCGACGCCTGCAGACCGAGTGGGGCTACTCGGACCCCGAGATGCGCGACGTCGTCAATGCCGGTGCTGTCGAGATCATCGAGACGACGATCGCGGCCGGCGCGAGCGCCGCCGCGGCGCGCAAGTGGTGGATGGGCGAGCTCGCCCGGGCCGCGAAGACCGCGGACGTCGAGCTCACCGATCTCCCGGTGACGCCCGAGCAGGTCGGTGAGCTCCAGGCTCTCGTGGACTCAGGTCGCATCAACGACAAGCTGGCGCGGCAGGTGCTCGAGGGAGTGCTCGCGGGGGAGGGCTCCCCGGAGGAGGTCGTCGTGACCCGTGGCCTCGAGATCGTCTCCGACGACGGCCCGCTGCTCGAGGCGATCGATGCGGCTCTCGCCGCGCAGCCCGACATCGCCGAGAAGATCCGCTCGGGAAACCTCGGTCCGGTCGGGGCCGTCATCGGAGCAGTCATGAAAGCGACGAGAGGGCAGGCGGACGCCGGACGGGTCCGCGAGCTCATCCTCGAACGCATCGGCTGAGACCAGGGGCGCTCCCGACCGTGCGAACCACGCGCGGTCGGGAGCGAACGAGCTCCGGGTCGCGCGCACGCCGACCGGCCGCCTCGGCGTGCGTCCTCGCGACGGGCGCCGAGGCGCGCCCATAGACTCGGGTGCATGACCACAACCAGCCAGCACGCCGGTTCTCCCGGGTCCACCTCGGGGATCGACATCAAGCCCCGGTCCCGGACCGTCACCGACGGGATCGAGGCGACCGCCTCCCGGGGGATGCTCCGGGCCGTGGGGCTCGGCGACGACGACTTCGCGAAGCCGCAGATCGGCGTCGCGAGCTCGTGGAACGAGATCACGCCGTGCAACCTCTCGCTCGACCGCCTGGCGAAGGCCGTGAAGAACGGCGTCCATGCCGGTGGCGGCTTCCCGCTCGAGTTCGGCACCATCTCTGTGTCCGACGGGATCTCGATGGGGCACGAGGGCATGCACTTCTCCCTCGTCTCGCGGGACATCATCGCCGACTCCGTCGAGACCGTCATGCAGGCGGAGCGTCTCGACGGGTCCGTGCTCCTCGCCGGGTGCGACAAGTCCCTGCCGGGGATGCTCATGGCCGCGGCGCGACTCGACCTTGCGTCCGTGTTCCTGTACGCAGGGACGATCATGCCCGGGTGGGTCAAGCTCGAGGACGGTACCGAGAAGGACGTCACGCTCATCGACGCCTTCGAGGCCGTGGGCGCGTGCTCGCGTGGCCTCATGAGCCAGGGAGACCTCGAGCGGATCGAGCGCGCGATCTGCCCGGGAGAGGGCGCCTGCGGCGGGATGTACACGGCGAACACCATGGCCTCGGTCGCCGAGGCGATGGGGATGTCCCTCCCGGGTTCTGCCGCACCGCCGTCCGCTGACCGCCGTCGCGACGCGTTCGCGTTCAAGTCAGGTGAGGCGGTCGTGGAGATGCTCCGCAAGGGGATCACCGCGCGGCAGATCATGACCAAGGAGGCGTTCGAGAACGCGATCGCCGTGGTCATGGCTTTCGGCGGATCGACGAACGCCGTCCTGCACCTGCTCGCCATCGCCCACGAGGCCGAGGTCGAGCTCACGCTCGCGGACTTCACCCGTGTCGCGGCGCGCGTGCCGCACCTCGGTGACCTCAAGCCGTTCGGACGCTACGTCATGGCCGACGTCGACCGGATCGGTGGGGTGCCCGTCGTCATGAAGGCACTGCTCGACGCGGGGTTGCTGCACGGCGACTGCCTCACGGTCACCGGCAAGACCGTCGCCGAGAACCTCGCCGACATCGCACCTCCCGACCCGGACGGGAAGATCCTCCGGGCGCTCGACAACCCGATCCACCGCACGGGCGGCATCACGATCCTGCACGGTTCCCTCGCGCCCGAGGGTGCCGTCGTGAAGTCCGCGGGGTTCGACAAGGACGTGTTCGAGGGGACGGCGCGGGTGTTCGACCGGGAGCGTGCTGCGATGGACGCCCTCGAGGACGGCACCATCCAGGCGGGGGACGTCGTGGTGATCCGGTACGAGGGGCCCAAGGGCGGCCCCGGGATGCGGGAGATGCTCGCGATCACCGGCGCGATCAAGGGGGCGGGCCTCGGCAAGGACGTGCTGCTCCTCACGGACGGTCGGTTCTCGGGTGGGACCACCGGACTGTGCGTCGGGCACGTCGCCCCCGAGGCCGTCGACGCTGGTCCTGTCGCGTTCGTCCGGGACGGTGACCGGATCCGGCTCGACGTCGCGAACGCGACGCTCGACCTGCTCGTGGACGACGCAGAGCTGGAATCACGCCGCGCCGGGTGGGCGCCGCTCGCGCCGACCTACACGCGCGGGGTGCTCGCGAAGTACGCGAAGCTCGTCCACTCCGCGTCGCAGGGTGCGGTGCTGTACTGATCGGCCCCGGGGGGCCGCACGAGGAGGGTCAGTCCAGGGGGAGGGAGACGCTGAACTCTGCGTCCCCCTCGCCCGGCTCGGCGGCTGTCCGCGTCCGGACGAGGACGAGCTCGGCGGACTCGAGGGTGGGGGTGTCCCACTCCATCGGAAAGGCGACCCAGCCTCGTTGCGTGCGGCCGGCCGACTGCGAACCGAGGGGCCACAGCGTCGAGTCCGTGAGCGCTGCCGGCACCGTCGCGAGCGCACGCAGCGGGTCGCCGGCATCCGACCGGAGCTCGAAGCTGTTCGGGCCGACCTCCCGGGGGTGCGTGGTGCCCGTGGTGACGGTGAGGTCGACGAGAAGCAGCGTGTCGACGCCGTCAGGCACGTCGGCGGAGTCCGGGGCCGGGTAGTTCGTCACGACCCCGTGCACGAGAACCTCGTGGTTGGCCACCCGGTCGTCGATGGAGCCGGTGAGCTCGACATAGGCCAGGTCGGCCGGACTGCTCGAGTCTGCGGGGGCGAGCGGGTCGCTCCCGCAGGCAGCGAGCGCGGGGAGCAACGCAGCGACGAGCGCGACCCTCGGCCATGCCCCGGCGGACCGACGAGCGGCTCCGGCCAGGGACGTGTGACGCGCTACGGGCTCGCGGACAACGGTGTCCTGCTCCATCGTGGGTGTCGTCCTCCTCGTCGGCGCCTGCCCGCGTGCTCGTGGCGCGGCTCCTCACTCTAGAGGGCCGCGGGTGGGCTGCAAGGGCCCCGGTCCCACCGGCTGAGACATGGCCGGAGACATGTGACATCGATGAGGACGAGGCGTACTGTGCTGGGTGTGCAGATGATCCTTCTCGTAGTACTTCCTGAGCGCGTCGGCTGAGGCCCACCACTGAGGTCTCGTCCGCGCGCTTACCCCTCGAAGAGCCCTACCCGGGTGCGAGGGGTTTTTTCATGTCACCACCAGTGAACCCCGCTCGGCGCCCATCCGGCGCAGGAGGGGTCGCATCCGGGACCGAGCGTCCCGGGACCGAGCAGCTCGACCAGCCTGACCGGTAGCACCTCCCACCCAGCATGAGCACACAGGAGAACCTGATGGTCCAGGGACCCACGCCGGCACCGCCCCGCGGTACCGCCAAGACAAGCGACACCGCGGCGCCCGGCGCCGCGAAGCCGGCTCCCGCACGTGGAGCTGCGACGGCTGCGTCGTCCGTCGTCGCGCCGTACGAGCTCAACGGCGCGGAGTCGATCGTCCGGTCGCTCGAGGCCGCCGGGGTCGAGGTCGTCTTCGGCATCCCGGGCGGGGCGATCCTCCCGACGTACGACCCGCTCATGGACTCGAAGAAGCTCCGGCACATCCTCGTGCGCCACGAGCAGGGTGGTGGGCACGCGGCCTCCGGGTACGCGCACGCGACCGGACGTGTCGGCGTGACCATGGCGACGTCGGGCCCCGGGGCGACGAACCTCGTCACGCCGATCGCGGACGCCAACATGGACTCCATCCCCATGGTCGCGATCACCGGCCAGGTCGGCGCCTCCCTCATCGGGACGGACGCCTTCCAGGAGGCGGACATCGTCGGCATCACCCTCCCTGTCACGAAGCACAACTTCCTCGTGACGAACCCGGACGACATCCCGCGCACGATCGCCGAGGCGTTCCACATCGCCTCGACGGGGCGGCCCGGACCTGTGCTCGTCGACATCGCGAAGTCGGCCATGCAGTCCCGGACGACCTTCTCCTGGCCCCAGGAGCTCAACCTGCCCGGGTACCACCCGGTGACGAAGCCCCACAGCAAGCAGATCCGCGAGGCGGCCCGGCTCCTGGCGTCCGCACGTCGCCCCGTGCTCTACATCGGTGGCGGTGCGATCCGTTCGGGTGCGGCCGCCCAGCTGCGCAAGCTCGTCGACCTGTCCGGCGCTGCCGCGGTGACGACCCTCATGGCCCGCGGCGCACTGCCGGACTCCCACCCGCAGAACCTCGGGATGCCCGGGATGCACGGCACGGTGCCCGCGGTCGCGGCGCTGCAGAAGGCGGACCTCGTCTTTGCCCTGGGCGCACGCTTCGACGACCGTGTGACGGGCAAGCTCTCGAGCTTCGCGCCCCACGCGACGATCATCCACGCGGACATCGACCCTGCGGAGATCGGCAAGAACCGCACCCCGGACGTGCCGATCGTCGGCGACCTCAAAGAGGTCATCGCCGACCTGCTGCCCGAGCTCGCGCGCGAGCACGAGCAGCACGGCAAGCCGGACCTCGAGGCGTGGTGGCGCCAGATCGACGGGTGGCGCGAGACGTACCCCCTCGGCTTCACCGAGCCCGACGACGGCCACCTCGCCCCGCAGCACATCATCAGCAGGCTCGGCGCGATCTCCGGGCCGGACTCCATCTACGTCGCCGGTGTCGGGCAGCACCAGATGTGGGCGTCGCAGTTCATCCGCTACGAGCGCCCGAACACGTGGCTCAACTCCGGCGGACTGGGGACCATGGGCTACTCGATCCCCGCAGCGATGGGCGCGAAGGTCGGCCAGCCCGACCGCACGGTCTGGGCGATCGACGGCGACGGGTGCTTCCAGATGACCAACCAGGAGCTGGCCACCTGCACCATCAACGACATCCCCATCAAGGTCGCGCTCATCAACAACTCGTCGCTCGGCATGGTGCGCCAGTGGCAGACGCTGTTCTACGAGTCGCGGTACTCCAACACCGACCTGCACACGGGGCACGGGACGCGTCGCGTCCCCGACTTCGTCAAGCTGGCCGACGCCTACGGCTGCGTCGGTATCCGCGTCGAGCACGCGAACGAGGTCGATGCGGCGATCAAGCGGGCCGAGTCGATCAACGACCAGCCCGTCGTCATCGACTTCAATGTCTCCAGGGACGCGATGGTGTGGCCGATGGTCGCCGCCGGAGTGAGCAACGACGACATCCAGTACGCACGCGGGATCTCACCCGCGTGGGACCGCGAAGACTGACACCGGAAGGCTGGTAGGAACATGACGCGTCACACCCTCTCGGTGCTCGTGGAGAACAAGCCGGGCGTGCTCACCAGGATCGCCGGGCTGTTCGCCCGCAGGTCCTTCAACATCCACTCGCTCGCGGTCGGTCCCACCGAGCACGACGACCTCTCGCGCGTGACGGTCGTCGTCGACGTCGACTCGCTGCCGCTCGAGCAGGTGACGAAGCAGCTGAACAAGCTCATCAACGTCATCAAGATCGTCGAGCTCGATCCCTCGGCAGCCGTCCAGCGCGAGCTCATGCTCGTCAAGGTGCGGGCCGACCTCACGAGCCGTACCCATGTGCTCGAGGTCGTCCAGCTCTTCCGTGCCCACGTCGTGGACGTCGTCCCCGACGCGGTGACGATCGAGGCGACCGGGAATCCCGAGAAGCTCTCGGCGCTGCTCACGGCGCTCGAGCCCTTCGGGATCCGTGAGATCGTCAAGTCCGGCACCGTCGGCATCGGTCGCGGCGCCCGCTCCATCACGGACCGCGCGCTCGAGCGCGTCCGTAGCGCCTGACCCCTTTCGCTTCCAACACACATACGAGAACCAAGGAGATCCACGGTGGCTGAGCTGTTCTACGACGACGACGCTGATCTGTCCATCATCGCTGCCCGCAAGGTCGCGGTCATCGGCTACGGCAGCCAGGGGCACGCGCACGCGCTCAACCTGCGGGACTCGGGCGTCGACGTGCGCGTCGGGCTCCGCGAGGGCAGCTCCTCGCGTGCCAAGGCCGAGAACGAAGGACTGCGCGTCCTGAGCGTCGCCGAGGCGGTCAAGGAGGCTGACGTGGTCGTCATCCTCGCGCCCGACCAGGTCCAGCGCCACGTGTACGCGCAGGAGATCGCACCCAACCTCAACGAGGGCACCGCGCTCGTCTTCGGGCACGGCTTCAACATCCGCTTCGGGTACATCAAGCCCGAGCCGGGCTTCGACGTCATCATGGTCGCGCCCAAGGGACCGGGGCACCTCGTGCGCCGCGAGTACCTCGACGGACGCGGCGTGCCGGTCATCGTCGCGGTCGAGCAGGACGCGTCCGGTCACGCGTGGGAGCTCGCGCTGTCCTACGGCAAGGCCATCGGAGGCCTGCGTGCCGCCGGGATCAAGACGACGTTCACCGAGGAGACCGAGACGGACCTCTTCGGCGAGCAGGCCGTCCTGTGCGGTGGCGCCTCGCAGCTCGTCCAGTACGGCTTCGAGGTCCTCACCGAGGCGGGCTACCAGCCCGAGGTCGCCTACTTCGAGGTGCTCCACGAGCTCAAGCTCATCGTCGACCTCATGTGGGAGGGCGGCATCGCGAAGCAGCGCTGGTCCGTCTCCGACACCGCGGAGTACGGCGACTACGTCTCCGGCCCGCGCGTCATCACGCCCGAGGTGAAGGAGAACATGAAGGCCGTGCTCGCCGACATCCAGAACGGTGCGTTCGCCGAGCGGTTCATCAACGACCAGGAGAACGGCGGCCAGGAGTTCAAGGAGCTGCGCGCCAAGGGTGAGCAGCACCCGATCGAGGCCACCGGCCGCGAGCTGCGCAAGCTCTTCGCGTGGGTCAAGCCGTCCGACTCGGACTACGTCGAGGGCTCCGCGGGGCGCTGACGCCTCGTCCGTCCCGCCGGGGCGGGTACCCCACTGTCGTGGCGGTGCCCGCCCCGGCGTGCGTCCGGACCCGCCGGGCGCCACGTCCGGTGCGCGTCGCGCCGTGCGCGCGCCTCGAGCACGATGGTTGACTAGGCACATGCCACTCGACGGAGTCTACGAACCCAGCCCCGACACCCGGACGCGCGAGCAGGTGGAGCTCTACGAGAGCTCCGGCGGCACGCAGGGCACGACCTGGGAGGGTCGGCCGGTCATCATCCTCACCTCGCTCGGTGCCCGTTCCGGCAAGGTGCGCAAGGTGCCGCTCATGCGCGTCGAGCACGGCGGCCGGTACGCGGTCGTCGCGAGCATGGGCGGAGCCCCGCAGCACCCGACCTGGTACCACAACCTGCGGGCGCACCCGCTCGTCACGCTCCAGGACGGGGCGCAGGTGCGGGACTACGTCGCCCGCGAGGTGACGGGTGACGAGCGCGAGGAGTGGTGGCAGCGGTCGGTCGCGGCATACCCCGACTATGCGGACTACGCGACGAAGACCGACCGTGTCATCCCTGTCCTCGTCCTCGAGCCGGTGGGCGACGCGACGGGTGAGGACGTGGTCGCATGACTGGCGCTACCGCTGGTCCCCAGGTGCCTGACGCCGGCCCTGAGACAGGTGCGGGCGACGAGGAGATCGTCGAGTTCTGGGAGAGTGCACGGACACGAGCCGGTCTCGGACGCATCGCCGTCGTCGGCGGGGTGTCGGTCGCCGCAGGCGTGCCGCCGATGGCCTGGTCGTTCGGAGACGACGCGACTCTCGCGGACGAGCTCCTCGGCCTCGTGCTCGAGGGGACCAAGACAGCGACGTCGTCATTGCTCGTGGAGTACGGCGACGAGACCGCTCCGCTCCCTGCGGTCGGCGACCTCTCGATCATCCTCGACGGCGCCCGGCACCCGAGGGCGCTCATCCGCACGACCGAGGTCGAGGTCCTGCCGTTCATGGACGTCACTGAGGACTTCGCGGCCGCCGAGGGGGAGGACGACCGGTCGCTCGCGGCCTGGCGCGAGGGCCACTCGAGGTACTTCGCGCGGCAGCTCGGCGTCGATGAGCTGCCCGCGGACCTCGAGGTCGTCGCTGAACGCTTCGAGCTGCTCTACCCGCAGTAGGCGCGCTGGTCTCCCGTCCGACCCCAGGGCCGGCCGGGAGACCCGCGGTGCTATCCCCGCTCGGCGGAGGCGTCCTCGACGAGCTCGAACTCCAGGAGCGACGCGCCGGTGGCGACGGGCGCCGGGCGTCCTTCTCCGCTCGGGCCGGCATGGGCCGCCCGAGCGCCGTTCGCGGCCCAGGCCTGGTAGTCCTCCTCCGTCGCCCAGCGGGTGTAGACGAAGTACCGGCTCTCACCGGCGACGGGGCGCAAGAGCTCGAACCCGAGGAAGCCCGGACTCCCCTCGACGGCTCGTCGACGCGCGGCGAACCGAGCCTCGAGCTCGGCTCCGGCGCCCTCGGGAACCTCGATGGCGTTGATCTTCACGACAGTCATGCGGTCCAGCATGCCATCGCCCTGGGAACGTGATCGGATCGTGGGACACGCGTTCCGGTTCATGGACGGCGGCGTACCCTCACCGTCATGACGAGGAACATCGAGCTGGCAGTGGTGGCAGGCGACGGCATCGGGATCGAGGTCGTGGAGCAGGGGCTCGCCGTGCTCGACGCGGTGCTCGCCGGCTCGGGGACGACCGTCACCACGACGGAGTTCAACCTCGGTGCGCAGCGCTGGCACGCGACGGGTGAGACGCTCACGGACGCGGACCTGGACGCGATCCGCACCCACGACGCGATCCTCCTCGGCGCCATCGGAGACCCGTCGGTCCCGTCCGGCGTGCTCGAGCGCGGGCTGCTGCTCAAGCTGCGCTTCGCCCTCGACCACTACGTCAACCTGCGCCCCGGAAAGCTGTACCCCGGCGTGCGCTCCCCGCTCGCCGAGCCGGGCGAGATCGACTTCGTCGTCGTGCGCGAGGGCACCGAGGGACCGTACGTCGGCAACGGCGGCGCGATCCGCGTCGGCACCCCGCACGAGGTGGCCAACGAGGTGAGCGTCAACACCGCGTTCGGTGTCGAGCGCGTCGTACGCGACGCGTTCGCCCGCGCGCAGGCGCGTCCGCGCAAGCACCTCACGCTCGTCCACAAGCACAACGTCCTCGTCCACGCCGGCCACCTCTGGCGCCGCACGGTCGAGGCCGTCAACGCTGACTTCCCCGACGTCACGACGGACTACCTGCACGTCGACGCCGCGACGATCTTCCTCACGACCAACCCGTCGCGGTTCGACGTCATCGTCACCGACAACCTCTTCGGCGACATCCTCACCGACCAGGCGGCCGCGATCACCGGTGGCATCGGTCTCGCCGCCTCCGCGAACATCAACCCGGACCGCACCGCACCGTCGATGTTCGAGCCCGTGCACGGATCGGCGCCCGACATCGCCGGGCAGGGCAAGGCGGACCCCACCGCGACGGTGCTGTCCGTCGCCATGCTGCTGGATCACCTCGGGCTGTCCGAGGAGTCTGCACGGGTGGAGTCGGCGGTCGCAGCCGACCTCGTCGAGCGCGACGGCCGAGTACGCTCGACGGCCGAGGTGGGAACTGCGCTCGCGGACCGCGTGCGCGGCTGATCCCCGACCCCGGTCGTCTTCACCGCTCCCTCCCGAGAAGGACCCCCTCCCACAGCGTGCAGCCATTCGGTCCACGGCGTGGAAAAATGCAGGGGTCGCCAGGTGAAAGGCACTGACCATGAGCACCACGCTTGCACGCTCCACGATGAGCATCGATGAGGCTGCCGCCCGTTTTGACGTCCGACGCAGCGAGTCCCCGCTGCCCACCGCCGAGCGGGAGGCCGTCACCGCGGCACCCCAGTTCGGCACCGTCTTCACCAACCACATGGCACGGGCCACGTGGTCCTCGACGAGCGGCTGGGGGCAGCGTCGGGTCGAGAAGTACGGCCCGCTGCTCATGGACCCCGCGAGCGCCGTCCTGCACTACGGCCAGGAGGTGTTCGAGGGCCTCAAGGCGTACCGGCACGCCGACGGCTCCGTGTGGACGTTCCGCCCGGAGGCGAACGCCGAGCGGTTCGCGAGGTCGGCGCGCCGGTTGGCGCTCCCCGAGCTCTCCACGGAGGACTTCCTCGGCGCGGTCGCTGCGCTCGTGCGCACGGACGTCGAGTGGATCCCCTCCGGAGACGAGGCGAGCCTCTACCTCCGACCGTTCATGTACGCCTCGGAGGTCTTCCTCGGCGTCCGCCCGTCGCTCGAGGCAGAGTTCCTCGTCATCGCCTCGCCCGTCGGCCCGTACTTCGCCGGCGGGGTCAAGCCCGTGTCCATCTGGGTCGCGCAGGACTACCACCGCGCCGGTGAGGGCGGGACGGGGGCCGCGAAGTGCGGCGGGAACTATGCCGCGAGCCTGCTCCCGCAGATGTACGCGCAGGGCAAGGGGTGCGAGCAGGTCTGCTTCCTCGACGCCGCGACGAACTCGGTGATCGAAGAGCTCGGCGGCATGAACGTCTTCTTCGTTCGTGCGGACGGCTCGGTCGAGACTCCCGAGCTCTCGGGGTCGATCCTCGAGGGCGTGACTCGCTCGTCGATCATCCAGCTGCTCGGCGACCGTGGCCTCGAGGTGCGCGAGCGCCGGATCCCGCTGGCACAGGTCCTGGCCGACCTGGTCGACGGCTCGATCACCGAGGCCTTCGCGTGCGGGACCGCCGCGGTCGTCACACCCATCGGACGGCTCGCGGGGGAGGACTTCGACCTGACGATCGGCGACGGGCACGCAGGTGACCTGACGATGTCGGTGCGCGCCGAGCTCACGGACATCCAGAACGGGCGGGCCACCGACCGGCACGGGTGGATGACCCGACTCGTGTGACGTGCGTCCGCCGGCCGGCGGGGCAGTCGATGACCGACACGGGAGGTGTGTGCCATGATGTGTCTCGTGGCACACACCTCCGCCTGCATGGCGCTCATTCGCACCTAGCGCGTCCCGGACGACCCGGACGCGCGAACCTCCCGTACCCCGGGAGGTTTTTTTGTTGCTGGACGACGGCGCCACCCCTGCCGCGGATCCAGCACAATGCTTCTGGACGTCGGGACCGTCCATCTCCTCACCCAGCACGGAAAAGAGCTCACGCGTGAACTTCCACGTCTACGACACGACCTTGCGCGACGGAGCGCAGCAGGAGGGCATGAACCTGTCCGTCTCGGACAAGCTCGCGATCGCGCCCCTCCTCGACGAGCTGGGTGTCGGGTTCATCGAGGGTGGATGGCCCGGTGCGGTGCCCAAGGACACGGACTTCTTTTCCCGCGCGGCCACCGAGCTCCAGCTGAAGAACGCGGTGCTCGCCGCGTTCGGCGCCACCCGGAAGGTCGGGCTGCGCGCTGCCGAGGACCCCCAGGTCCTCGCACTGCTGCGGTCGCAGGCGCCGGTGGTCACCCTCGTGTCGAAGTTCGACATCCGACACGTCGAGCGGGCACTACGCACCGACGGCGCCGAGAACCTCTCGATGATCCGCGACACCGTCGCGTTCCTCGTCGCCGAGGGACGGCGGGTCGTCGTCGACGCGGAGCACTTCTTCGACGGGTTCCGGTACGACGCCTCGTACGCCCGGGAGGCGCTGCTCGCGGCGTTCGAGGCCGGTGCGGAGGTCGTGGCACTCTGTGACACCAACGGCGGGATGCTGCCGCAGTGGATCACCGAGGTCGTCGGCGACGTCCGGAGCCTGGTGGGCGAGGACGCCGTCCTCGGCATCCACGCGCACAACGACTCCGGCTGCGCCGTCGCGAACTCCCTCGCCGCGATCGACGCCGGCTGCTCGCACGTGCAGGGCACGGTCAACGGCTACGGCGAACGGACCGGCAACGCGGACCTCGTCACGGTCATGGCCAACCTCGAGCTCAAGCACGGCAGGTCGCTGCTCGCCGGTGCGGGCCTCGAGGAGTCGACCCGGATCGCGCACGCGATCAGCGAGATCACGAACATCTCCCCGTACGCCCGCCAGCCGTACGTCGGGGCGAGCGCGTTCGCCCACAAGGCCGGGATCCACGCCAGCGCGATCAAGGTGGACGCGGACCTCTACCAGCACATCGACCCCACGCGGGTGGGCAACGACATGCGGATGCTCATCTCCGACATGGCCGGGCGCGCGTCGATCGAGCTCAAGGGCAAGGAGCTCGGATTCGACCTGTCCGGGCAGGCCGAGGTCCTCACGAGGATCACGGCGCGCGTCAAGGCCGACGAGGCCGACGGGTACACCTACGACGCCGCGGACGCCTCGTTCGAGCTGCTGCTCGTCGAGGAGATGATCGGTGAGCGACCCCGGTACTTCGATGTCGAGAGCTGGCGGACCATCGTCGAGCGCAGCGGGCACCGGGGGACGGAGGCCACCGCCGAGGCGACGGTCAAGCTCAACGCGGGTGGCGCGCGCATCGTGTCGACGGGCGAGGGGAACGGGCCGGTCAACGCGCTCGATGCCGCACTGCGTCTCGCGCTGACCCGGGTCTACCCCGAGATCGAGGCGTTCGAGCTCATCGACTTCAAGGTGCGCATCCTCGACCAGATGCACGGGACCGGTGCCATCACGCGGGTGCTCATCGAGACGACGGACGGGCAGTCGAGCTGGTCGACCGTGGGTGTGGGGCCGAACCTTCTCGAGGCCTCCTGGGAGGCGCTCACCGACTCGGCGATCTACGGGCTCATCCACGCCGGGGTCAACCCGCGCTGACGCCGGGGGGTAAGCCGGTCGTGCTCGCTCGGACCGTGTGTCGGTGCTGGCACGGCGGGTCGCCGGGCGGGCATAGGCTGAACCGGTGAGAGGCGAATACAAGGTTCCTGGTGGCAAGCTCGTGGCGATCGACCTCGAGGTCGAGGAGGGCCGGCTCGCGCACGTCGCGGTGAGCGGTGACTTCTTCCTCGAGCCGGACACGGCGCTCGCGGACATCGACGGGGCGCTCGAGGGGATGCCGGCGGACTCCTCGGTCGCTGTGCTCGCGGCGGCGATCGCGCGGTCCCTCGACCCGTCCGCGGTCCTCGTGGGGTTCACCCCCGAGGCGGTGGCGATCGCTGCGCGGCGCGCGCTCGGCCGGGCGACGGGCTGGCACGACCACACCTTCGAGATCGTGCACGAGGGCCCTCAGGCGCCCGAGATGCACATGGCCCTCGACCAGGCCATGGCCGAGTCGGTGGACGCGGGCCTGCGTCCGCCCACCCTGCGGATCTGGGAGTGGGGCGCGCCGGCTGTCGTCATCGGCTCGTTCCAGTCGTTGAAGAACGAGGTCGACCCCGTCGGTGCCGAGAAGCACGGCATCACCGTGGTGCGACGCGTGTCCGGCGGCGGCGCGATGTTCATCGAACCCGGCAACACCATCACCTACTCGCTCACCGTCCCGGGCTCGCTCGTCGAGGGACTGAGCTTCGAGCGGTCCTACGCCTTCCTCGACGACTGGGTCCTCGGGGCGCTCGCCGACCTCGGCGTGCAGGCCACGTACCAGCCGCTCAACGACATCGCGTCGCCCGCCGGCAAGATCGCCGGCGCGGCCCAGAAGCGCTTCGTCGGGGGCGCGGTGCTGCACCACGTGACGATGGCGTACGACATCGACGCGGACAAGATGCTCGAGGTGCTGCGGATCGGCCGGGAGAAGATGAGCGACAAGGGCACCAAGAGCGCCAACAAGCGGGTGGACCCCGTGCGGTCGCAGACGGGGATGGCCCGTGCAGAGGTCATCGAGGCGTTCAAGTCCCACTTCCGCAGCCGCTACGACACGGTCGACGGTGCGGTGACGGACGCGGAGCGCGCACGCGCCGAGGAGCTCGTGGCGACGAAGTTCTCGAGTCCTGAGTGGACCGCGCGGGTGCCATGACGAGGGTTCAGGTGCGGCGGTCGACGACGACGAACGTCACGCCGCCTGTCGCGAGGAGCACGTAGGGCAGGGACCGCAGCGCGGCGTCGGCGTCGAGCCCGAGGTTCACGGCCGCGGGCAGGAGCGACGCGGTGACGAACGCGACGAGTCCGACGACGGTCATGGTCGTGAGGTACACGCGGACGTCGCGTTCGTCGCCCCGGCCCGAGAAGACGCGTTCCGCGGTGGCTGCGTCCGCCCCCCGGCGCGCGGCACGGCGTCCGGCGACCGAGAGCAGGGCGAGCGCGAGACCGCCCCCGCAGAGCACCCCGGATGCCGTCGCCCAGTCGCCGAAGGCGGCGTAGGTCCCGGCGATGGCGAGCACCAATCCACCGGCCGTGAGTGCGAGGGCCCGCTGGCCGCCGGCAGTGCGACGGGGAGACGGGCCGCGGGGCGGAGCAGGGTCAGGGGTCGACATGGAAGATCTCCTCGACGGTCGTGGTGAAGAAGCGGGCGAGGGCGAGCGCGAGCGGCAACGACGGGTCGTACTTGCCCGTCTCGATCGAGTTGATGGTCTGCCGGGACACGCCCAGGGCAGTGCCGAGTGCACCCTGGGAGAGACCGGCGGCCTCGCGGAGGCGGCGGACGTCGTTGCGCACGAGGACTCCTCTCGTCAGGCGGAGGGATGGTGCGCCGGGCCGGCTCCCTGGGGGGTCGGCGCGGCGGGGTCGTCGGTCGCGAGGGCCGAGGCGGGCAGCAGCAGCACCCGCAGGTCCACGAGGGTGTGCAGCACCACGGGCAGCAGCAGGCTGCCGGTGGCGAGGTAGAGGGCAGCGAGGACGCCTCCGACGAGCCCGGTGGCGAGGATCCCGGTCCAGCCCTGGTAGGCGTGCGCGATGCCGAACAGCGCTGCAGCGGTGACGACGAGCGTGAGCTGCGAGGTGCTCGCCGGCAGGAGCACGGCGAGAGTGAGCAGGAGAAGCCCCCGGTAGGTGATCTCCTCGGTCACCCCGGCGCTCAGCGAGAGCATGGCCCACCCGCGCCGGCCGGCGGGCGTGCGGGGCAGCATGGGCAGGACGGCTGCCATCTGCCCCCGGGCGGCCTGGGGTGCTGCCGCGCCTGTCTCGCCGTCCGGCGTCGTGCGGGCCCGGCGCCGGGAGACGACGAGGCCGGCGACGATGGTGCCGACGACGGCGAGCAGAGCACCGGTGATCATCCCGGCGACGGTGGAGGACGTGATCGTGCCGTCCGTGAGCCCGAACCGGTCTGCCCCGGCGAGGTCGGGGAGCCGGAAGCCGATCTCGGAGAGCCCGACGCCGGGCAGCGCGAGCACGAGCGCGAGCGCGAGCGCTGCGGTGACGCACCCCTGACGGGTCCAGGAGCGGTAGAACCGCACGCGCGCCGGCTCGCCCTCGACGGCTTCCTCCGCCCGGAAGCGGGCGTAGGAGCGGCGTCCGGACAGGGGCTCGTGGATGACGAGCGCGAGGACGGCGACGACGAGCACGACGGACGTCGACGTCGGCGGGGAGAGGGACTGGAGGTGATCGAGCAACGACATGCGGGCTCCCGGCGGTGTCAAAGATCCTTGACTAGATATGTCAAGGATGCTTGACCTCCGACTGTCCTGTCAAGCGTCTTTGACACCGCCGCGGCGGGGGGCGGTCAGCGGGCGGCGAGCATCTCCTCGACCGTCGCGCGCGGCTCCGTCATGGCCACGAAGTCGACGCGGGTGTCCTCGAACTGGGCCTCCCCGGCCTCGAACAGCTTCTCGGTCAACGGACCGACGGCATCGTCGTTGACGACGACCGTGAGCCAGACCGGGTAGTCGGCCGGCGCCGTCGCCGGGACGAGACCACGGGTGGTCGGTGCCCCCAGGGCCGCGATCGTCAGCTCCACGAGGGCGCGGACGTCCGCCGCGGTCTGGGCGTCGTCGCCTGCCGCGCCGAGGTGGACGATCTCGGCCCGGAGCCGGTCGTTCTCCTCGTCCCACATGTACGGTGCGGCGACGAGCCCGGGGGAGGGCTCGGTGGCGAGGGGGGCCGGCCCTGCTGGAACGGCCGTCGTCGTGACTGCCGGAGCTTCGACCGGCTCGTCCTCCGAAACCGTGGGCGGGTCCTGGGTCACCACGCTCAGCGGGATGGACACACCGAGCCGCTCCTGGAGGATCTCGACGTGCCGCGCGGCCAGGGGGCCGAGCGGCACGGAGCCCGTGTCGACGACGATCCGCACGCCGGCATCACGTGTGCCCTCGGGGATCGAGTGCCCGAACTCGCCGGCCTGCACGGCGGCGACCGTCGCGACGACGACAGCGGACAGCCGGTCGGCCGTCGCGGCGTCGTCGCGGGGGTCCGGGACGAACGTCAGGCGCACGAGGACAGCGTTGTCGTCCGCCGACCACTCCTCGGTGGCGCCGTCGGGGAGGTCGTTGGAGGCGGAGCGGCGGGAGAACGGCATCTTCATGCTCCGACCATCCCGCATCGCTGCCCCCGGAGCAAAACGAGCCCGTCCGTGCGCGAGAGCCGGACGGCGCTAGCCGCCGAGCGCGGGGCGGGCGCCGAAGACCGCGGTACCCACCCGGACCGTCGTCGCGCCGTGGCGGATCGCGAGCTCGAGGTCCCGGCTCATGCCCATCGACAACCCGGCCGCGCTCGCGCACCCTGGGGCGCCGGAGCCCACCACCTCGTCGCGGATCGCCGCGAGCAGCGCGTACCCGGCACCCACCTCGTCCTCGTCGGACGTGTTCGCGCCCACCGTCATGAATCCCGTCAGACGGATCCCCGCCGTCACGGCGACCTGCGCGGCGAGCGCAGCCGCGTCCTGGGGCCGCGCACCGGCCTTGGTCGGCTCGCCCGAGACGTTCACCTGGATCATCACGTCAAGGGGCGTGTCGTGCTCGGCGGACCACCGCGAGCCCACCCGCTCCGCCAGTACCAGCGAGTCGATGCTCTCGATGCACGCCGACGGGTACTGTCCGAGGGCCCGCAGCGCCGCGTTGACCTTGTTCGACTGGAGCGGCCCGATGAGGTGGGCGGTGAGGCCGGGCCCGGCGAGGCCTGCAGCCTTCGCCGCGAGCTCCTGCACGCGGTTCTCCCCGAGCAGGACGGGGCGGTCCGGATCGGCGGCCAGTGCCCTGGCGGCAGCTGCTGCGGCGCGCACGACCTCGACGGGCTGCGTCTTGGTCGCGAGGAGCACGTCGACGTCGCTCACCGGGCGGTCCGCCGCCGCGCACGCCGCCACGACGCGCTCGTGCACCCGCCGCAGAGCGGGTGTGAGGTCGGGGATCGGCACGCGGACAATCGTAGCGATCGCACGGCCGGCGGTGGTCGTGAGCGGCGCCGTACTCCCCGTGTGCGGAAGACTGTGCAGGTGACCACCGCGCGCGTGACGATCCCGGAGGAGCCGCCAGGCCCTGCGGACCCGAGCGTCCGCGGGTCGACGGGCGAGCCGCGGTCCCGTCCGGGGGGACGGGCCCCCGGCAGCATCGTCGTCGACGACGGCCCAGCGGTCTGGCCGGTGGCCGTCCTGACCGTCCTCGCGTTCGTCGCCTACCTCGCGCTGTCCCTCGCGCGCTGGTACCGGTGGGACAACCCGTCGTGGGACCTCGCGATCTTCGAGCAGGCCGTGCGCGGCTGGGCGCACCTCGGCGCGCCGGTCGTCGACATCAAGGGCCCGGGGTTCCATCAGCTCGGCGACCACTTCTCGCCGCTGCTGGCCGTGCTGGCACCGTTCTACCGACTCTTCCCGACCCCCGTGACCCTTCTCGTCGCGCAGTGCGTCCTCGTCGCGGTGTCCGTCGTCCCGATCACGCTCGCGGCCCGCCGGATCCTCGGACCCGTGCGCGGGCTCTGTCTCGGCGCCGCGTACGCGTTCTCCTGGGGCATCCAGTCGGCGGTCGACGTCCAGTTCCACGAGTACGCGCTCGCCGTGCCGCTGCTCGCGTTCGGCCTCGTGGCCTACCTCGAGGGGCGGTGGCGGGCGAGCGCGGTCTGGATCGTGCTGCTCCTCGGGGTCAAGGAGGACCTCGGGCTCACCGTCGCAGCGTTCGGGCTCGTGCTGTGGATGCGCGGGCAGCGGCGGCTCGGTGCGCTCGTCGCGGGCGCCGGAGCACTCGGGATGGCGCTCGTCGTCGGCGTCATCGTGCCGGCGTTCAACCCGGCAGGCCGCTACGACTACTGGGGGAACCTCACCGACGAGGGCGCGTCCGGGACGAGCGACGGGCTTCTCGGCACCGTCCTGCAGATGGCCGCCGACCTCGTCACCCCGGCCGTCAAGGTCGAGACGGTCGTGCTCCTGCTCGCGACGACGGCGTTCGTCGCACTGCGCTCCCCGCTCGTGCTGCTCGTCGTCCCCACGCTCGCGTGGCGGTTCCTGGGCTCGACGGAGTTCTACTGGGGCACGACCTGGCACTACTCGGTCATCCTCATGCCGATCGTCTTCGTCGCCGCGATCGAGGGACTGCGAGCCCTCGGCACGAGCCCGAGGGCGATCGTGCGGAGGTACGCCCTTGTCGCCCCCGCGATCATGCTGGCGCTCGCGGTGCTCCTCGTCCCGCGGTACCCGCTCGCGGACCTCGCGGACGCGGCGTCGTACGAGCGCAGCCCCCGGCATGCCGCGGCGGAGCGTGCCGTCGCGGCCGTGCCACCGGGCGCGTCGGTCGCGACCGACCGCGGACTCATCGTGCAGCTCGCGGGGCAGCGTCGGGTGTTCTGGATCGGTGCCGACCCGACGGCCCGCCCGGACTACGTCGTCGTCGACCGCGCGACGTGGGGAGCGGGACCGCCGCGTGACGTGGCGGAGTACGCCGAGCGCGCGTATCCCGGAGCGCGGTATGCCGAGGTGCTCGACGACTCGGGCTACGTCGTCGTGCAGCGCGTCGAGTGAGCGAGCAGGACCTGCGCGACGAGCGCTCGGGAGCCGTGGTCTGACCTCGCTCGGTGCGTGCTCTCCGGGTGCGCTGCTCAGGTGCGGGAGATCGGTGCGGCCGTGCCCTGCGTCAGCCGCAGCAGGTCTGTGGGCGCCAGGCCCACGTCCAGCCCGCGGCGCCCCCCGGAGACGTACACGGCGTCGTACGCGAGAACCGACTCGTCGAGGATCGTCGGGTGCGCCTGGCGCTGGCCCAGCGGCGAGATGCCGCCCACGACGTACCCCGTCGCCCGCTCGGCGGCAACCTGGTCCGCCATCGTGGCCCTCTTGCCGCCCGCGGCGTGCGCGAGGGCCTTGAGGTCGAGCTTGCGGTCCACAGGTATGACCGCGACGACGAGCGAGCCGTCCACCTGCGTCATGAGCGTCTTGAGCACCCGTGCCGGTTCGACACCGATCGCGGCGGCAGCCTCGAGGCCGTAGCCCAGCTCGCTCGTCGGGTCGTGGGTGTACGGGTGGACCGTGTGCGCGACGCCGGCGCGCTCGAGCGCGACGAGGGCTGGCGTCCCCGACGTCCCGGACCGAGCGACCTTCTTCGCCATGACCCCACGCTAGCCGCTGGGGGCCGCGAGGGAGAGGAAAGTGCTCGACGTGCGGCGCGTGCAGGTGCTGAGATGCCCCATGCCTCTCAGCGCGCCGCTCCAGTTCCCCGACGCCGTCCCCACCCTCGTCAGCGGGGATGTGACGCTGCGTGCCCACCGCCCTGCGGACGTCGCAGGCGTGGTCGAGCAGTGCACCGACCCGCTCTCCGTGCGCTGGACGACGGTCCCTGTCCCGTACGACGCGACGTTGGCGTCCGACTGGGTCACGACGGTGGCTCCCGCTGGCTGGGGCGACGGGTCTGTGCACCTCTTCGCCATCGAGTCGACCCACCCCGACGGGAGCCGGGGATTCTCCGGCAGCCTCTCCCTGCGTGACCGGGGGAACCGCCGGGCCGAGATCGGCTTCGGCGCCCACCCGGCCGTCCGTGGCCGGGGCGTCATGACGTCCGCGGTCACCCTGCTGCTCGACCACGGCTTCCACGACCTCGGGCTCGAGACCGTGCTCTGGCTCGCAGCGGTCGGCAACGTCGGCTCGCGACGGGTGGCCTGGAAGACGGGCTTCACGTTCGGCGGGACGCTCCGCGGCTGGCTCGACCACCGTGGCGCCCCGACCGACGCGTGGGCGGGCACCCGCCACCGTGACGACGGGCCGGGCCCGGTCGGCGAGTGGACGGTGCCGACCGGCCTGAGCCCGGTTCGTCCCGACCAGCGCGTGTGAGGGGCGCACCTCACATGGGCGCGACTCCGGTGATGCGCACGACGGCCTGCCCCTCGGTGTCCGAGGCATCGAGGTCGACGACTGCGGTGATCCCCCAGTCGTGGTCGCCGTCAGGGTCGTCGAGCACCTGACGGACCGCCCACAGGCGAGGGTTTCCCTCGACCTGCTCGGTGATGCTCAGGAGCTTGGGGGAGCGGGCCTGAGGACCGACCCCGATCGCGTCGTCACCGTAGTCCTCGAACATCGGGTCGAGCGCGTCACGCCAGGCGTGCGCGTCCCAGCCGGACGCCCCGTCGAGGTCTCCGAGCACGGAGTACGCCTCGCGGGAGGCGAGCTCCACCCGGCGGAACATCGCGTTGCGGACGAGGACGCGGAACGACCGCACGTTGCCCGTGATCGGCCGCACCGGAGCCTGCTCCGCGGCGCTCCCGTCGGACCCGGCCACGACGACGC
Source organism: Sanguibacter sp. Z41_6 (assembly GCF_059621145.1). Classification (NCBI taxonomy): domain Bacteria; kingdom Bacillati; phylum Actinomycetota; class Actinomycetes; order Micrococcales; family Sanguibacteraceae; genus Sanguibacter; species Sanguibacter sp. Z41_6. Next base: position 23,417 of record NZ_JCAQIF010000002.1, read on the forward strand.
CCGCCTCGTCGACGGGGTGGGACAGCCGCTCCCACTCGTCGAGCAGGCTCGAGTCGACCCCACGGACGAGCTCCCCGAGCCACTCCGTGATCTCCTCGACCTCCTCCGTACGGTGCTCGGCGGCGACGGTCTGCCGGAGCGTCCGGTACGCGTCGGCGAGGTACCGCAGCACGACCCCCTCGGTCCGGTCCAGCTGGTAGCGGGAGACGAACTCGGCGAAGGTCATGGCCCGCTCGACCATGTCCCGGACGATCGACTTCGGGGAGAGCTCCTGGTCGGCCACCCACGGGTTCGCGCGCTTGTAGGTCGCGAACGCGGCGTCGAGCAGCTCCGCGAGCGGCTTGGGCCACGACACGTCCTCGAGCGCCGCCATGCGCTCGTCGTAGTCGTAGCCCTCGGCCTTGAGCGCGCCGATCGCCTCGCCGCGTGCGGCGCGCTGCTGACCGTAGAGCACCTGGCGCGGGTCGCTGAGCGTCGCCTCGATGACCGAGACGACGTCGAGCGCGTGCGTGGGGGACTCCTGGTCGAGCAGCTCCTGGGCGGCGAGCGCGAACGGCGAGAGCGGCTGGTTGAGCGCGAAGTCCCGCGGCAGGTCCACCGTGAGGCGGACGGTGTAGCCGCGCGGTCCGGCGTCGGCCACCTTCTCGACGATGCCCGCCTGGCGCAGCGAGCGGTAGATGCGGAAGACCTGCCGCACGTGGGCAGCCTTCTGGCCCTCCGAGTCGTGGTTCGCGTTGAGCAGGTGACGCATCGCGGCGATCGGGTCCTTGTCGCCGTTCGCCCCGCGGGCGAGGACGTTGAGGACCATCGCGTGGTTGACGGTGAAGTGGCTGGTGAGGAGCTCCGGCTCGGAGTCGCGCAACCGCTCGAACGTCTTGTCCGTCCAGTTGACCGCGCCCGCCGGCGCCTTCTTGCGGACGATCTTCTTGAGCTTCTTCGGGTCGTCGCCCGCACGCTCGAGGAGCTTGCGGTTCTCGATGACGTGCTCGGGTGCCATGACGAGCACGTCACCCGCCGTGTCGTAGCCGGCGCGTCCGGCGCGGCCGGCGATCTGGTGGAACTCCCGCGCGGAGAGGTGGCGCATGCGCTCGCCGTCGAACTTCACGAGGCTCGTGAGGAGCACCGTGCGGATCGGCACGTTGATCCCGACCCCGAGGGTGTCCGTCCCGCAGACGATCTTCAGCAGGCCCTTCTGCGTGAGCCGCTCGACGACCCGGCGGTACTTGGGCAGCATCCCCGCGTGGTGCACCCCGATGCCGTGCCGCAGGAACTTGCTCAGCGACCTGCCGAAGCCCGAGCTGAACCGGAAGTCCGCGAGCTCGGCGACGATCGCGTCCTTCTCCGCCCTCGAGGCGACATTCATGCTCAGCAGCGACTGTGCGCGGTCGACCGCGTCCTTCTGCGTGAAGTGCACGACGTACACCGGCGCGCGGTGGGTGTGCACGAGCTCGTCGAGCACCTCGGTGAGCGGCTCCACCACATAGCTGAAGTTCAGGGGCACGGGCCGGTCGGCGCTCGTCACCTCGGCCACCGGGCGGCCGGTGCGCTGCTCGAGCTCCGCAGCGAAGCCGCTCGTGTCGCCGAGGGTCGCCGACATGAGCAGGAACTGCGCCCGGGGCAGCTCGAGCAGTGGCACCTGCCACGCCCACCCGCGCTGGGGGTCGGCGTAGAAGTGGAACTCGTCCATGACGACCTGGTCGACGTCGGCGTCCGCGCCGTCGCGCAGGGCGATGTTCGCGAGGATCTCCGCCGTGCAGCAGATGATCGGTGCGGTGGGGTTGACGGACGAGTCCCCGGTCATCATGCCGACGTTCGCCGACCCGAACGCCTCGACCAGTGCGAAGAACTTCTCGCTCACGAGCGCCTTGAGGGGCGCGGTGTAGAACGTGCGCTTGTTCGCGGCCAGGGCGGCGAAGTGCGCGCCCATCGCGACGAGCGACTTGCCGGAGCCGGTCGGCGTGCTGAGGATGACGTGCGAGCCGGAGACGAGCTCGATGAGCGCCTCGGACTGCGCCGGGTAGAGGTCCAGCCCGCGGTCCTGCGCCCAGGACGTGAAGCCCTCGTAGAGCTCGTCCGGGTCCGGTTCGCCGGACGCGCCGGCGGGCGGGATGTGGTCGAGGAGGCTGATCTGGACGGGCGCGGAGATGGACACCTTGCCCATTGTCCCAGGTCTGCCGCCCGGCGAGCGCGGTGGCCGACAGGCCGGTAGGCGGCGTTCGACGAGTGGTCGCGCTCGCCGCGGCCGGTCAACAGGTCTCGAAGACGTAGCCCGGGCTTCCCGGGTCGGTCAGGGCGCGGTCCCGGCCGACGATCGACACGTGCGACCCGCGTGCGGCGCAGGCCTCCTCCATGAGACGGGCGAAGTCCTCGCTGTCGGCGTACTCGATCTCGATCATGGAGTCGTAGACCTCGAGGTACTGGCCGCACTCGTCATCCTCGGCGTAGACCTGGCAGTCCTCGGCGACGACGAGGTCGAACCCGAGCGCCTTCCCCCGCCCCTCGAGCTCGACGGTGTTCTTCTGCGCGACGGCCAGACCGCGCGCGTGGGCGTGGGCGACGATGATCGCCGCGAGCGCGAGGTTGTCCTCCTCGGCGAGAGCGCCGTCGGAGCGCGTGAACGTGTCGAGGTTGTCGAGCTCGACCGCGTCGAACCCTGCCTCGGCGCAGTCGTCGACGAGGTCGTTCATCGCCGCACCGACGACCTCGCGGGCTGACCGGTCCGACGTGTCGAACAGGACCTCGTCCGGCCAGTCCGGGTCGACGAACGGCTCGCCGGTCGGCGTGCGCAGGACCGCCTCGGGGTGGTGCTCGACCCACCACGACGTCGTGTCCGGCTGCGTCTGGAACGCGTTGACGTAGCAGATCGAGTAGAGGCCCATGGCGGGGGTGTCGCTCGCGTCGCGGACGACGATCCCCACGTCGTCGGCCGGCGGGTAGCCGGACGCCAGCTGGTAGTCGACGCCGGCCCCCCTTGGCGGGAGGGTCACGGACGGCTGCCCCGTGCGCCCGCAGCCGCTGAGGGCGAGGGCGACGACGAGCGGAACGACGAGCGCTGCTGGACGATGCATGGAAGCAGTCAACCCGACAATCTCCGCACACTCCACGGTGCGGGACGAGTGGCGCGAGCAGGGAGAATCGGATGGATGCGTTCCGGACCTCAGTGATCGATCCCCTGAGCAACGTCCTCTACAGCTATGTCCTCGTCTATCTCCTCGTCGGCGTCGGCATCTACTTCACGGTCAGGACCCGCGCGGTGCAGGTGCGCCTGGCACGCCAGATGCTGCGGGTGGTGCTGCGCTCGAGGGGTGACTCCGAGGGCGGCATCTCGTCGTTCCAGGCGTTCTGCGTCGGTCTGGCGTCCCGCGTCGGCACGGGGAACATCGTCGGTGTGGCCATCGCCCTCACGCTCGGCGGCCCGGGGGCGATCTTCTGGATGTGGGTCGTGGCGCTCGTCGGCATGGCCACGGCGTTCATCGAGGCCACGCTCGCCCAGATGTTCAAGGTCGGTAACCCTGACGGCAGCTTCCGTGGCGGCCCGGCCTACTACATCCAGCGCGGTCTGGGGTCCAGACCGTTCGCCGTGCTCTTCGCCGTGCTGCTCATCTTCACCTTCGGATTCGCGTTCAACATGGTCCAGGCCAACACGATCAGCGACGCGCTCGCCACCGGCCACGGCGTGAGCACCGCGTGGGCCGCCGTGGGCCTCGTCGTCTTCGCGGCCCCCGTGCTCTTCGGCGGCGTCCGACGCGTCGCCTCGGTCGTCGGAATCGTCCTGCCGATCATGGCCAGCGTCTACGTGCTGCTCGCGCTCCTGATCGTGGCGCTGAACATCGATGCTGTGCCCGGAGTCCTGCGACAGATCGTCGAAGGTGCGTTCGGCCTCGACGAGGCGGTGGCCGGGACGGGCGGCGGGCTGCTGGCCGCCCTGGTCAACGGCGTCAAGCGCGGGCTCTTCTCGAACGAGGCGGGGATGGGCAGCGCTCCCAACACCGCCGCGACGGCGACCGTGAGCCACCCGGCCAAGCAAGGCCTCGTCCAGTCCCTGGGGGTGTTTGTCGACACGATGGTCGTGTGCACGGCGACGGCCTGCATGATCCTCGTCGCCGGACCGTCCGTCTACGACCCGGGGACGACGACGGAGGCGGCGGGAGCCGCTCTGACCACCGACGCGGTCGCGGCCACGCTCGGGGACTGGACGACACCGCTCATGACGGTCCTGGTCCTCGTCTTCGCGTTCTCCTCAGTCCTGGGCAACTACTCGTACGCCGAGGTCAACCTCACGTTCCTCGGAATCCAGGGCAAGGCACTCACCGGTCTGCGGACGCTCGTTCTCGCGGCCGTCGGCTTCGGAGCACTGCTGAGCCTCGAGACCGTGTGGGCGCTCGCGGACGTCGCCATGGGGTTCATGGCCATCGTCAACCTCGTCGCGATCACCCTCCTCGGGAAGTGGGCGTTCGGCGCGCTGCGCGACTACGAGCACCTGCGGGACACCGGCGGGGGCGACCGGTTCGTCGCGTCGAACAACCCTTACCTGCCGGGCGAGCTGCCCGGGGACGTCTGGGCGGCACGGGCGGCGGCGACCGGCGTCGACGACAAGGCGTAGCCGCCGGCGGCGAGCACGACGTCGCACGCCGCGACGATCGCTGCGCGCAGCGGGGCGGCACGCTCGGCGAACGCGCGCTGGCGGCGCGCGTAGAGGGCCTTGCCCTCGGGCGTCTCGATGCGGACGGCCTCGGCGCCCAGCCCCGAGACGTCGTAGGGGGAGGCCTCCATGTCGAGCTGGCGCACGTCCCGCGACAGCTCGAAGCAGTCGAGGACGAGCTCACCCGGCGCGGCGGGCCCGAGCTTCGAGACCCACTTGTAGAGGTCCATCGTCGCGTGCAGGCACCCCGGCTGCTCGTCCGTGGGCTGCGTCTCGCGTGTCGGCTGCAACCGGTTGAGGGGACGCGCCTGCGGTGTGAAGAAGCGGAACGCGTCGAAGTGGGAGCAGCGGATCTGGTGCGCCTCGACGACGGCGTCCGTGCCGTCGGGACCGAGCCGCAGGGGGAGGCCGTGGCGCGCGTCCCCGCCCTGCCGGTAGACCATCGCCCACTCGTGCAGCCCGAAGCATGCCGTGTTCGCCGGTCTGCTCGCCGTCGCTGCGAGGAGGTCGCGCACGTAGGTCACGGTGGCGCCGCGGTCGGCGACGAAGGCCGCGGCGTCGAGCGTCACCCCACCGCCCGGGGTCGCTGTGTGCCAGCGCCAGGTCAGACGCTCCTCGATCCCGGCCACGCCCGGCCCGGGCGGACGGCATGTCGGATCCCCGACGTCGTCGTGCAGGGCGCCGTCGTGCAGGACGACGCCGACGCCCGGGTGCCAGCGGCGCAGCTGCGCCGGACGGGTCTTGTAGTACGTGAAGAGGAAGTCGTCGATCTCGTGCTGCCCACCGGCGGCCCGGCGCTCCCGCCACCCAGCCGTGAGTGCGTCCGCGCGCGCCGCGTGGGCCTCCGCGCGCGGCTGCCAGACCGACGCAGCGAGCGCGGGTTCTCCGGCGGTGGTGAGCATGCTCCCGAGTCTACGGATGCCCGCGCAGGTGCTCGTCGACGAGCCGCGCGGGAGCCCGGCAGAGCCAGGCGTCCTCGACGAGCTCGGCCAGCTCGTCGTCGGGGATCGTAGCGAGCCGCGCGAGCACGATGTCCCGCGATGCCAGGTGCTCGATGGTCAGGTAGACGTCGGGCCGGTCGGCGATGAGGGCGTCCCGGACCCCGACGTCGGGCACGTACGCGGCGACGAGCGGCCCCTCGGGGAGCGGTGCGCCGACCGCAGCGAGCCGGGCCGCGTCTGTCGGGCCGAGCGGACGTTCCCAGACGAACAGCGTCGTCCGCACACGCCAGCCGACGTTTCCCCACGTCGTGCCCTCGGTGGTCCCGGGCAGCGCGAGGGCGAGGCGCCGCACGTCCGCCAGGTCGCTCATGTCAGAACAGGGCGACGGGGTCGGGCGCAGGGAAGATCGCGTCGAGGGCAGCGAGGTCGTCAGCCGAGAGCGGGTGCACCGCTGCGGCATTCTGCTGCACCTGCTCGGGCCGGGTAGCGCCTGCGATGACGCTCGCCACCGTGGGCTGCGCGGCCAACCACGAGAACGCGACCTCGACCTCGGTGAGCCCACGGTCTGCGGCGAACGCGGAGAAGGTCTCGAGGGCGTCCCACGGGGCCGACTCGAGCAGGGCGGGCTTGGAGTGCGTGAGGCGGCCGTCGGTGGGGCGGTGCGCACGGCTGTACTTGCCCGTGAGCAGCCCGTTCGCGAGCGGGAAGTACGGCAGGATCCCCAGCCCGTAGGCGGCTGCGGCCGGGACGATCTCGAGCTCCGCCCGGCGGTCGAGGAGGTTGTAGTGGTTCTGGCTGGAGACGAACCGCTCGGTGCCGAGCGTCCGTGCCACGTGCTCGACGTCGGCGACCTGCCAGCCGGCCCGGTTCGAGTGGCCGATGTAGCGCACCTTCCCCGCGCTCACGAGGTCGTCCAGAGCGCGGAGCGTCTCCTCGACGGGGGTGCCCGGGTCGGGGGTGTGGAACTGGTAGAGGTCGATCCGGTCGGTCCCGAGGCGCCGCAGGGACGCCTCGACGGCACGGACGATGTAGTCCCTCGACCCGCGCGCCCCGAAGTCGGGCCCGTTGGCCCCACGGACGTCCATGCCGAACTTCGTCCCGACGACGACCTCGTCGCGCCGAGCACCGAGCGCCGCACCCAGCAGCTCCTCGGAGAGCCCTGGCCGGGAGCCGTAGACGTCGGCGACGTCGAAGAACGTGATGCCGGCGTCCACAGCCGCGTGCACGACGGCGCGGCTGCCCTCGAGCGACTCGGTCGCGGTGCGTGGACGGCCCAGGTTGTTGCAACCCAGACCGACGACGGAGACAGTGAGGCCGGACGTGCCGACGCGCCGCAGCGCGGGGGAGGTGGTCATGCCAGCGAACGTACGCCGCGGTCTGCGTCGACGACCAGTCGCCGGGCCAGCATGACCACGATCTGAGAACCTTGTCTCGCGGGCGCACGACGGGCATACCGTCGTGACTATGAACCAGTCCGCACCCGTGCGCACCGCCGCCCAGTCCGACTCGCTCCGGCAAGCCCCGACCGGCGCGCTGGGCAGCGAGCAGTCGCGGGAGTCGGAGTCCTACACGCACGGGCACCACGAGTCGGTGCTGCGCTCGCACCGGTCCCGGAACGCGGCGAACTCGGCCGCGCACCTCGTCCCGCTGCTCCGCGAGGGCATGACGATCCTCGACGTGGGCTGCGGGCCCGGCACGCTCACCGTCGACCTCGCCCGGATCGTCGCACCCGGACGCGTCGTCGGCGTCGATGCGGCGACCGCGATCCTCGACAGCGCGCGCGACCTCGCGCAGACGTCGGGCGCCTTGAACGTCACCTTCGAGCAGGCTAACGCCTACGAGCTCCCCTTCGAGGACGACTCCTTCGACGTCGTGCACGCCCACCAGCTCCTCCAGCACCTGTCCGACCCGCTCGCCGCGATCCGCGAGATGCGACGGGTCGCCCGCCCCGGCGGCATCGTCGCGGCACGCGACGCGGACTACGCGGCCATGACGTGGTTCCCCGAGTCGGCGGGTCTCACCGAGTGGAACACGCTCTACCACGAGGTCACCGCGGCCTACGGCTACCAGGCGGACGCCGGGCGACGCCTGCTGTCCTGGTTCGAGGAGGCCGGCTTCGACGCCGAGCAGCTCACCGCCTCCGCGGGCGTCTGGTGCTACGCGACCCCCGAGGCCCGCACGTGGTGGGGCGGGCTGTGGGCCGAGCGGTGCATCGCGTCCAACTTCGCCGTCCAGGCCAAGGAAGCCGGGCTCGCGGACGACGTCGCGCTCGAGGAGCTCGCGCACGAGTGGCAGCGCTGGGCGGAGCAGCCCGACGGGTGGTTCAGCGTGCTCAACGGCGAGATCCTCGCCCGCGTCTGACGTCGTAGGCTGGGCCCGTGCGCATCGCGAGATTCACCACTGGAGACGACCCACGATTCGGCCTCGTGCAGACCGAGAACGGCAAGGACTACCTCGCCGTCCTCACCGGGGACCCCCTCTACATGCCCGTGACTCCCACGGGTGAACGGATCGAGATCGGCGACGGCGTCCGGCTCCTCGCCCCCGTCATCCCGCGGTCCAAGGTCGTGGGCGTCGGTCGCAACTACGCGGACCACGCTGCCGAGATGGGCAACGAGCTCCCCGCGGCACCCCTGCTGTTCTTCAAGCCCAACACGGCCATCATCGGACCGGACGACCCCATCGTGCTGCCCGACTTCACGAGCGACGTGAGCTACGAGTCCGAGCTCGCCGTCGTCATCGGGCGCGTGACGAAGAACGTCACTCCCGAGAGCGCGCTCAAGCACGTCCTCGGGTACACCGTCGCGAACGACGTCACCGCGCGCGACGCCCAGCGGTCGGACGGGCAGTGGGCACGCGCCAAGGGCTTCGACACCTCGTGCCCCATCGGTCCCTGGATCGTCACCGACCTCGAGACCGATGAGCTCGGCGTGCGCTCGCGCGTCAACGGTGAGCCCCGCCAGGACGGCAGCACCCGGGACCTCGTCTTCGACGTCGCCTTCCTCGTCTCGTACATCTCCGAGGCGTTCACGCTGCTGCCCGGGGACATCATCCTCACCGGCACCCCCGCCGGGGTCGGCCCGATCGTCGCCGGCGACCGGGTCGAGTGCGAGGTCGAGGGCATCGGCGTGCTGAGCAACCCCGTGGTGCGCCGCAGCTACGACGACTGAGCGCCGCGCGACCGGTCGTGCGGCTCGCGGCGCCCACCGGTCGCGGCTCGGGGCCTGTGCGAGTCGCTAGGCTGGTGTGGGCCGCCGGGACCGGCGGTGCCGACCCCGATGCGAAAACCAGGTGTGTCCGTGAGTGCGCTGTCCCCCCTCCCCGTGACCGACGCAGACCCCGCCGTGAGCGGCGTCCGCGTCCGCTTCTGCCCGTCCCCGACGGGCACGCCGCACGTCGGGCTCATCCGGACGGCGCTGTTCAACTGGGCGTACGCACGCCACACGGGCGGCACGTTCGTGTTCCGCATCGAGGACACCGACACCGAGCGGGACTCGCAGGAGAGCTACCTGCAGCTGCTCGAGGCGATGCGCTGGCTCGGGCTCGACTGGGACGAGGGCGTCGAGGTCGGGGGGCCGCACGAGCCGTACCGGCAGTCGCAGCGCTCCGACCTCTACCGCGACGTCGTCGCGAAGCTCGTCGAGGGCGGGTACGCGTACGAGTCCTTCTCGACCCCCGAGGAGATCGAGGCCCGCAACGTCGCTGCCGGCCGCCCCAAGGCCATGGGCTACGACGGTTACGACCGGCACCTCACGGACGAGCAGAAGGCCGCGCTGCGCGCCGAGGGGCGCGAGCCGGTGCTCCGCCTGCGCATGCCGGACGAGGACGTGACCTTCACCGACCTCGTCCGTGGCGACGTGACGTTCAAGGCCGGGACCGTCCCCGACTTCGTCATCGTCCGCGCCAACGGGCAGCCGCTCTACACGCTCGTCAACCCGGTGGACGACGCGCTCATGGAGATCACCCACGTGCTCCGTGGGGAGGACCTCCTGTCCTCCACCCCGCGTCAGGTCGTGCTCTACCGCGCCCTGCTCGACCTCGGCATCGCGACGACGATGCCGAAGTTCGGTCACCTGCCGTACGTCATGGGGGAGGGCAACAAGAAGCTCTCCAAGCGTGACCCCGAGTCCAACCTCTTCCTGCACAAGGAGCGCGGTTTCACCCCGGAGGGTCTGCTCAACTACCTCGCCCTCCTCGGGTGGAGCATCTCGGCGGACAACGACATCTTCAGCGTGGACGAGCTCGTCGCCGCGTTCGACATCTCGGACGTCCTGGCCAACCCGGCACGGTTCGACCTCAAGAAGGCCGAGGCGATCAACGCCACCCATCTGCGGATGCTCGCCCCGGAGGACTTCCGGGACCGGCTCGTGCCGTACCTGCACGACGCGGGCGTGCTGCCCGCGGGCACCTACGCGGAGCTCAGCCCCGCCCAGCAGCGGTTGCTCGACGCCGGTGCGCCGCTCGTGCAGGAGCGCATGACACTCCTCGGCGAGGCCCCCGGGATGCTCGGCTTCCTCTTCGTCGCGGACGACGCGGTCGCCCTCGAGCCCGAGGCGGTCGCGGCGCTCAAGCCGGAGGCGCCCGCGATCCTCGAGCGGGCCATCGACGTGCTCGCCGGCCTCGAGGACTTCAGCCCCGCGTCCCAGCAGGAGGCCCTCAAGGCGGCGCTCGTCGAGGACATGGGCGTCAAGCCGAAGTTCGCGTTCGCGCCGCTGCGTGTCGCGATCACGGGGCGCCGGGTGTCGCCGCCGCTGTTCGAGTCGATGGAGATCCTCGGCAAGGAGTCCTCGCTCGCCCGGCTGCGCGTGCTGCGCTCCACGGTGTGAGCGCACGCAGCGTCCGGGACGACGAGGCCCAGCCGGCCCCGGCTGGGTCCCCGCGGGCCCCGGTCGCCCGGACGCTCGCCGGCGCGCCCTGCGACGGCGTGCTGTTCGACGTCGACGACACCCTCGTCGACACGCGGGGTGCCTTCGTCCGGGCGATGGAGGCGATCGCCCGGACGTACCTGCCGCACCTCGACGCGACGCGGTACCCGGAGGTCGTCGGCGTCTGGCGCACGGACTCGGGCGGTCGCTACCGGGCGTACACCCGGGGCGAGCTGACGTTCGCCGAGCAGCGGCTCCTGCGTGCCGAGGAGCTCCAACGAGTGTTCGCAGGAGCGCCCGTCACTCGCGAGGGTTTCCCCGCGTGGGATGCCGTCTTCGAAGCGGCCTTCCAGGCCGGGTGGCGGGCGCACGACGACGCTGCGCCGGTGGTGAGTGCTCTGCGAGCGCTCGGGGTGCGGGTCGGTGCGCTGTCGAACGCGGCTGCCGCGTACCAGGAGCGCAAGCTCGACCACGTCGGTCTCGGGTCCGTGCCGCTGCTCGTCGGCGTCGACACCCTCGGGGTGGGGAAGCCCGACCCCAGGGTGTTCCTCGAGGCGTGCGCGCGGCTCGGGACCGATCCGGCGCGGACGATGTACGTGGGCGACGAGCTCGACGTGGACGCTCTCGCTGCGCGTGCGGCCGGCCTCGTCGGGGTGTGGCTCGACCGGCCGGGTGGGCGCCGCGGGGGGCCGCACGTCGAGGACCCGGAGCTCGCCCGCGAGGCCGGCATCCCCGTCGTCGCGACGCTCTCGGAGGTCGAGAACCTCGCCCGTCGGTGAGCGGCGCGGACCCCCGGTTTGGCGGTAGGCCCGGACTCCGGTAATGTTCCACGTCGGTAGCGCCCCTCGGGGAGCGTCGCTCGGACAGAGATCCGGGTGGGCTCACCGTCGAGGTGGTACCCCCATGGGGTATGGTGTAATTGGCAACACAACGGTTTCTGGTACCGTCATTCTAGGTTCGAGTCCTGGTACCCCAGCGCAGAGTTCTTCCGTTTCGCAGGTGGTCAGCCCACCGGAAATGATGCGGTAGAGTTCTCACTCGGAAGTCGAGAAGCACTGCGAAAGCAAGGCTGCTCGGTCCACAGGCCCCCATCGTCTAGCGGCCTAGGACGCCGCCCTCTCACGGCGGTAACACGGGTTCAAATCCCGTTGGGGGTACAGCGAAAGGCCCGGTCATCTGACCGGGCCTTTGTTGCGTCCGGCGGACGCTGCCGCCCGTTCCGCCCCGAGGAACGTGACGAACCGGGTGGACCCCTGGAGGTCCACCCGGCGTCGGGGGAGCACGCGGCGTCAGCCGGGGGTCACGTCACTCGCCGGAGCGGCGCAGGACCTCGGTCAGTCGGTTCGCCGCAGCGACGACGGACCCGGCGTGCAGGCGTCCGGGCTGGCGGCTCAGGCGCTCGACCGGTCCCGAGATGGACACGGCGGCCACGATGCGACCCGAGGGCCCGCGCACGGGGGCCGACACGGACGCGACGCCCACCTCGCGCTCGGAGACCGACTGGGCCCAGCCGCGGCGACGGACCCCCGAGAGGATCGTCGCGGTGAACTTCGCGCCCTGCAGGCCGCGGTGGAGGCGGTCGGGCTCCTCCCAGGCGAGCAGGATCTGCGCCGCCGACCCGGCGTGCATGGTGAGCGTCGCGCCCACGGGGATCGAGTCGCGCAGTCCCACCGGTCGCTCGGCCGCCGCGACGCAGATGCGCTGGTCGCCCTGGCGCCGGTACAGCTGCGCGCTCTCGCCCGTGTGGTCGCGCAGCGCGGTGAGCACGGGGTTCGCCGCGGCGAGCAGGCGGTCCTCGCCGGCCGCGGTCGCGAGCTCGTTGAGGCGCGGTCCGAGGACGAACCTGCCCTGCATGTCCCGGGTCACGAGCCTGTGGTGCTCGAGCGCGACCGCGAGGCGGTGGGCCGTCGGGCGAGCCAGGTGGGTAGCTGCGACGAGCTGTGCCAAGGTGGCGGGGCCGGCCTCGAGAGCGCCCAAAACGGAGGCTGCCTTGTCCAGCACTCCGACTCCGCTAGAATTGTCCATAGGTCGATATTGCAGTCTCGAAGGCTGAGACGCAAGTAGGCTCTCCGGAAGTAACCCGAGAAGCGCCCGTGCATCGGTGGGCGAACGTGTACGCGTACGAGAGGAACAGTGATGGCCGGCACGCTGGCAGAGAAGGTTTGGGACGCGCACCTCGTGCGCAGGGGTAGTGACGGCTCGCCCGATCTTCTCTACATCGACCTCCACCTCGTCCACGAGGTCACGAGCCCGCAGGCGTTCGAGGGACTCCGCCTCGCGGGCCGTGGCGTCCGTCGTCCGGACCTGACGATCGCGACGGAGGACCACAACACCCCGACGCTCGACATCGACCGGCCGATCGCGGACCTCACGAGCCGCACGCAGATCCAGACCCTGCGCAACAACGCCGCGGAGTTCGGCGTGCGCCTCCACTCGCTCGGCGACGCCGACCAGGGGATCGTGCACGTCGTCGGCCCGCAGCTCGGCCTGACGATGCCCGGCCTCACGGTCGTGTGCGGCGACTCCCACACCTCGACCCACGGCGCCTTCGGTGCGCTCGCGTTCGGTATCGGGACGAGCGAGGTCGAGCACGTGCTCGCCACCCAGACGCTCCCGCTCCAGCCGTTCAAGACCATGGCGATCACCGTCAACGGCGCGCTGCCCGAGGGCAGCACCGCGAAGGACATCATCCTCGCGGTCATCGCCAAGATCGGGACGGGCGGCGGGCAGGGCTACGTGCTCGAGTACCGCGGCGAGGCGATCCGCCGGCTCTCCATGGAGGGCCGCATGACGATCTGCAACATGTCCATCGAGGCTGGCGCGCGCGCTGGCATGATCGCACCGGACGAGACGACGTTCGAGTACCTCAAGGGCCGCCCGCACGCGCCCGAGGGGGCGGACTGGGACGCTGCCGTCGAGTACTGGCGCACGCTGCGCTCCGACGACGACGCGGTGTTCGACGCCGAGGTCGTGCTCGAGGCGGACGACCTCGAGCCGTTCGTCACCTGGGGCACCAACCCAGGGCAGGGGCTGCCGCTCTCCGCGAACGTCCCCGTCCCCGCCGAGATCGCCGACGAGAACGAGCGTGTCACGGCTGAGCGTGCGATCGAGTACATGGGCCTCAACCCCGGCACCCCCCTGCGGGACATCGCGATCGACACCGTCTTCATCGGCTCGTGCACCAACGGTCGCATCGAGGACCTGCGCGCGGTCGCCGAGATCGTCGAGGGCCGCAAGAAGGCCGACTCGCTGCGCGTGCTCGTCGTCCCGGGCTCGGCCCGCGTGCGCCTGCAGGCCGAGGCCGAAGGGCTCGACAAGGTCTTCCTCGACTTCGGTGCGGAGTGGCGCAACGCCGGCTGCTCCATGTGTCTGGGCATGAACCCCGACCAGCTCGCTCCCGGCGAGCGCAGCGCCTCGACGTCGAACCGCAACTTCGAGGGCCGTCAGGGCAAGGGCGGACGGACCCACCTCGTCTCGCCGCTCGTCGCGGCGGCCACCGCCATCCGCGGCACGCTCTCGTCGCCCGCCGACCTCGCGCAGGACGCGGCAGACGCCGACGCGCTGCAGACCGCCTGACCGTCCACCGCCACCGCTTCCTGGAGTAGTCACACATCATGGAGAAGTTCACAACGCACACCGGCGTGGGCGTCCCGCTGCGGCGCAGCAACGTCGACACCGACCAGATCATCCCGGCGGTCTACCTCAAGCGCGTCACGCGCACGGGATTCGAGGACGCACTGTTCGCGGCCTGGCGCGGTGACGAGTCGTTCGTCCTCAACCAGCCCGCCTACACGCGCGGCTCGGTGCTCGTCGCCGGTCCCGACTTCGGCACCGGCTCGTCGCGCGAGCACGCTGTCTGGGCACTCAAGGACTACGGGTTCAAGGCCGTCCTGTCCGCGCGCTTCGCCGACATCTTCCGGGGGAACTCGGGCAAGCAGGGGCTCCTGGCCGCTCAGGTCGCGCAGGAGGACATCGAGCTGCTGCTCAAGATCCTCGAGACGAGGCCGGGCACCGAGATCACCGTGAACCTCGTCGACCGCACCGCGACCGCCGACGACGTCGTCGTGCCGTTCCAGGTCGACGACTACACGCGCTGGCGCCTCATGGAGGGTCTGGACGACATCGGCCTGACCCTTCAGCACGAAGAAGAGATCACCGAGTTCGAGGCCACGCGGGCGTCCTGGCGCCCGAAGACGTTGCCGGCGAAGCACCTCCCGCCCGTCGAGATCGAGGCTGCACGGCCCGTCTCCTGACGGCTCGGACACCTGAGGACGCGAGGTCACCTGGGAACAGGTGGCCTCGCGTTCGTGTTGGGACGTGAAGACTCGGTGCACGTGCACGCGGGGAATAGGTCCGCACGCGATGGATAGGCGACGATAGCCCCATGAATGATCTGCTCTATGTCAACGGCGGCAACCCGTTGAACGGAACCATCACGGTCCGCGGCGCCAAGAACTTCGTCTCCAAGGCGATGGTCGCCTCGCTGCTCGGCGACGGCCCGAGCGAGCTGCGGAACGTCCCGGAGATCCGCGACGTCGCCGTCGTGTCCGGGCTCCTCGAGCTGCACGGGGTGACGGTCGACTACGACGTCCCCGCCGGGGTGCTGCGGCTCGACCCGAGCAACGTCGAGGCCGCCCACGTGGCAGACATCGACGCGCACGCGGGATCGAGCCGGATCCCCATCCTCTTCTGCGGGCCGCTCCTGCACCGCCTGGGTGAGGCGTTCATCCCGGACCTGGGCGGCTGCCGCATCGGCGACCGGCCGATCAACTATCACCTCGACATCCTGCGTCAGTTCGGTGCGACCGTGGAGAAGCGTGCTCAGGGGATCTACCTGGCGGCCCCCAACGGGCTGCGCGGCACGAAGATCACCCTGCCGTACCCGAGCGTCGGTGCGACGGAGCAGCTGCTGCTCACCGCGGTGCGCGCGGAGGGCATCACCGAGCTGTCCAACGCGGCGACCGAGCCCGAGATCATGGACCTCATCAACGTCCTGCAGAAGATGGGCGCGATCATCTCGGTCGACACCGACCGGGTCATCCGGATCGAGGGCGTCGAGCGGCTATCGGGGTACCGGCACACCGCCCTCGGCGACCGCATCGAGGCGGCCTCCTGGGCCTCGGCGGCGCTCGCCACCCAGGGCGACATCTTCGTCAAGGGCGCCACCCAGCCCGAGATGACGGCGTTCCTCAACACCTTCCGCAAGGTCGGAGGAGAGTTCGAGGTGGAGGACGAGGGCATCCGCTTCTTCCACCCCGGCGGTGAGCTGCGTTCCATCGTCCTGGAGACGGATGTGCACCCGGGCTTCATGACGGACTGGCAGCAGCCGCTCGTCGTCGCGCTCACGCAGGCCACCGGGCTGTCGATCGTCCACGAGACGGTCTACGAGAACCGCTTCGGGTTCACGGACGCGCTGCGCGGGATGGGCGCGAACATCCAGGTGTACAAGGAGTGCCTGGGAGGCCGGCCCTGCCGGTTCGGACAGCGCAACTTCTACCACTCCGCCGTCGTGTCCGGCCCGACCCCGCTCGCCGCAGCGGAGATCGAGGTCCCCGACCTGCGCGGTGGCTTCAGCCACCTCATCGCAGCGCTCACCGCCAAGGGCACCTCGACGGTCCGTGGGATCCAGCTCATCGACCGTGGGTACGAGAGCTTCATGGACAAGCTCGGGGCCCTCGGCGCAGAGTTCAGCCGGAGCTGAGCTTCTCCCGCCGGGCGCGCCCGTCCTCCGGCCCGCCGGAGGACGTCGGGGATGCGCCCGGCTCGCGGTAGCCTGTCCCGGTGACAACTCAGGGAACCTCACCTGCCGGGGGAGCGAAGCCGGCGGGCGACGGCAAGAACGTCACCTACCGCCTCGTCGCCGGGCTCCTCAAACCGTTCCTGTTCGCCGTGAGCACGCGAGACTGGCGCGGCACCGAGAATCTGCCGCGCACAGGTGGCTTCATCGCCGCCAGCAACCACATGACGAACATCGATCCGCTGACGTTCGCGCACTTCCTCTACGACGAGGCCCGTGCGCCGCGCATCCTCGCCAAGGCGTCCTTGTGGAAGATCCCCGTGCTGCGCACGGTGCTCGACAAGACGGGCATGATCCCCGTGCACCGCAACACGACGGGAGCGGCCTCGTCGCTCTCCGCGGCGGTCGAGCAGCTGCGTGCGGGGGAGTGCGTCGCGGTGTTCCCCGAGGGGACGCTCACACGTGACCCCGACCTGTGGCCGATGACGGGCAAGACCGGTGCTGCGCGCCTCGCCCTGAGCAGCCGGGCGCCGGTCATCCCCATCGCGCAGTGGGGCCCCCAGGAGATCCTCGGCCAGTACTCCAAGCGTCTGCGCCCCTTCCCCCGCAAGCGGGTGCACATCGTCGCCGGCCCGCCGGTGGACCTCGACGACCTCTACGACCGGCCGATGGACTCCGCCGTCCTGCGTGAGGCCACCGAACGCATCATGGACGCCATCACCCGCCTGCTCGAGGACCTGCGTGGCGAGCGCGCGCCCGCGGTCCGGTACGACATGCGAAAGGCCCCCGGGGCTGCCGGCCCGACAGGTGGCACGAGCGCGGCTCCCGACCCGGGCGACACGCTCGCTGGGGACGTCCGGTGATCGCAGCGGTCCTGGGCGCCGGTGCATGGGGCACGACCTTCGCGCAGGTGCTCGCCGACGCAGGGTGCACGGTGCGCGTCTGGGGTCGGGACGCCGCAGTCGCCGAGGCCATCACGACGCGCCACGTCAACGTGCGCTACCTCCCGGACGTGGTCCTGCCGGACGGGGTGTCCGCGACGACCGACGTGCGGGCGGCGCTCGCCGGCGTCGACCTCGTCGTCGTCGCGATCCCCTCGCAGAGTGCACGGGCGATCCTCGAGCCGCTCCGTGACCTCGTCCCCGCCGGTGCGGTGGCGGTGTCGCTCATGAAGGGTGTCGAGCTGAGCACGGACCGTCGGATGAGCGAGGTCGTGGCCGACGCGCTCGCCATCGACCCGGGGCGCGTCGCGGTCGTGTCGGGACCGAACCTGGCCGGCGAGATCTCGCAGCGCCAGCCGACGGCGACGGTGGTGTCGTCCACCGACCCGAGGACCGCGGCGCTCGTCGCTCGGGCCTGCTCCTCCGGGTACTTCCGTCCCTACACCAACGCGGACGTCGTGGGCGTCGAGCTGTGCGGTGCCGTGAAGAACGTCATCGCTCTGGCCGTCGGCATGGCCCAGGGGCGGGGATTCGGGTTCAACACGACCGCGACGGTCATCACCCGCGGCCTCGCGGAGATCGCGAGGCTCGGGGCGGAGCTGGGAGCCGATGCCGAGACCTTCCCCGGCCTCGCGGGGATGGGCGACCTCATGGCCACGTGCGCCTCACCGTCGTCGCGCAACCACACCCTCGGCAAGCACATCGGCCAGGGCATGTCGCTCGACGACGCGATCATCGCGACCGGGGGAACCGCCGAGGGCGTGAAGTCGTGCCGGTCCGTCCTGGCTCTGGCCCGCTCCGTGGGCGTCGAGATGCCCATCACCGAGGCAGTCGTCGCGGTCCTCCACGAGGGCCTGCCCGTGGAGCGCATGGCCCGGGGTCTGCTCGCCCGGCCGCAGAAGGCCGAGGGCGTCTGACACCCGGACCTGCCGCGGTCAGAGGGTGCTGTGGGCGACGTCCACGACCACGCGTACGGGGTTCTCGAGCATCTGGACGCGGAACGGGTGCCCGGCTGTCGTCAGGCCGATGTTCGAGTCCGTGACGCCCTCGTACACCGCCCAGCCGTGGACCTCGGTGACGACCTGCGTGTCTGCCGCGGACACCGGGCCGCTCGCCTCGAACGGCTCCGCACCGCTGTCCATGGGGTAGGCGCTGCCGGTGATGAGCACGCTGAGGGTGCCGTCGCCCGGGATGTCGAGGACGGTCCCGCTACCCGCCTGGACCGCCTCGTCGGCGTACTCGACGGTCCATCCGGGCAGGCCGGTGCCGGCCATCTCGTAGACGACACGGTCGAAGCCGTCGTGGCCCGCGGTCCGGACGTCGACGACGGTGAGCAGCGCGCCCGGGGTGGCCTCAGCCGTGTCCGCGCTGGTGTCGGCAGGGAAGGGGAGGCCGCCCAGCTCGTCCTCGCCGTCCTGCGGGGACGGCTCCGGTGCGGAGGGTTCCGCAGGGGGCGGGTCGGCCGTGGGCGAGGGGGAGGGCGACGGCGTCCCGGACGGGCTCTGCGTGGCGGGAGACGGAGGGGTGTCGCTCGTGCAGCCGGCGAGGGCGAGCCCGGCCACGAGTGCCAGAGCGGCCGCGCGCGCTGGCACGGGCCGTCCGCCCGGTCCCGGGCGACCTGCTCGGCGGCGTGCGTCGCTGCTTGTGCTCATCGTCATCCTCGTGCGCTCCTTGTGGTCGTCGTCGGGGTCATCTGCTCAGCGCCTGCTCGAGATCGGCCCAGAGGTCGTCGACGTCCTCGATGCCGACGCTCATGCGCAGGAGGTCCTCGGGGACGGTGGGCGACTCGGTGGCGAACCTGCGGCGTCGCTCGATCGTGGACTCGACCCCGCCGAGGCTCGTGGCGGGGACCCACAACCGTAGAGCCCCGACGACCCCGTCGGCCGCCGCGATCCCGCCCTGCGGCCGGAGGCCGATGATCGCCCCGAATCCGTCCATGACGCGTCGGGCGGTCTCGTGGCCGGGGTCGTGCGGCAGGCTCGGGTGGCGCACCTCGGCAACGGCCGGATGCGCGGCGAGCCTGCGCGCCAGCTCGGCAGCATTGGCCTGGGCACGCTCCACCCGGAGCGCGAGGGTCCGCAGTCCACGCAGGGCCAACCACACCTCCCACGGACCGGCGATGGCACCGTGCAGCGTGCGGTGGGCGCGCAGGAGTCCAGCGAGGTGCGCGGAGCTCGTCACGGCGATCCCGAGGACGACGTCCGAGTGGCCGGCGAGATACTTCGTCACCGAGTGCACGACGACGTCCGCACCGTGGGTGAGCGGGCGCTGGACGAGGGGCGTGGCGAAGGTGTTGTCGACCGCGACGAGAGCGCCGGCCCGGTGCGCCGCGTCGACGAGCACCGGCAGGTCCGCGACCTCGAGCATGGGGTTGGTCGGCGACTCGATCCACAGCAGGTCGGTCGCGTCGAGCTGGGCGATCACCGCGGCGGTGTCTGCGATGTCTACGCGGACGACGGTCACGCCGTGCCGGGCTGCCATGTCGTCGACGAAGCCGAGCGTGACCTGGTACGAGTGCCGTGGGAGCACCACGCGGCCCCCGTCGGGCACGAGGGCCAGCACAGCGGCGATCGCCGCCATGCCCGACGCGAACACGATGCCTGGCTCGGTCGCGCGCTCCAGCGCGGCGACGGCCGTCTCGAACGGGCCCCACGTCTCGGTGTCCATCCGCGCGTAGAGCCTCTCGCCGGGCGCGGGTACGCCGGCCGAGACGTAGGTGGAGGACAGCACGACAGGAGGGTTCACCGGTGCCCCCTGCGTGCGCGCCGGCCGGCCGGCCGTGACGGCGAGAGTCGCGGGTGCCGGCTCGTGCTGCGGGAGGGAGGTGTCTGCGCGCGGAGGAACGTCGGTCATGCGTCCGACCCTATGCCCCGCCTGTACCAGGGCATGTCCGGCGCCGGTAGAGTCGCCCCTGATGTCTACCGAGCCCCAGCCCCAGCCCCCGCACACGCCCGAGTCCCCGACGACCGGACCGGACGCAGCCGTCGCACCCGACGTGCCCCGCGAGCCGCGTCGCACCCGGGTCGTCCTGCTCTTCGGAGGGCGCTCCGGGGAGCACGTCATCTCCTGCGCGACAGCAGCCGGGGTCATGCGCGCGATCGACCGGGAGAGGTACGACGTCGTGCCCGTGGGCATCACGCCCGACGGGCAGTGGGTCCTCGTCCCGGACGACCCCGACCAGTGGGAGATCCGCGACGGACGCCTCCCCGAGGTCGCGACCGGTCCCCAGGAGGCCCTGCTCCCGCTCGCCGTCGGGCAGCGCGGTCTGCGGGTGCTCGTGCCCGGTGAACCGCCTCGCGTCGTGGGCGACGTCGACGTCGTGTTCCCGCTGCTGCACGGACCGTTCGGAGAGGACGGCACGCTCCAGGGGATGCTCGAGCTCGCGGACCTGCCGTACGTGGGTGCAGGCGTGCTCGCCTCGGCCGTGAGCATGGACAAGCACTACATGAAGCTCGTGCTCGCTGGCCACTCGCTGCCGATCGCCCCGTTCACGGTGGTGCCGGCAGAGCAGTGGGAGGGCAACGAGCAGGCGTGGACGCAGTCGATCGCGCACCTCGGTCTGCCGGTGTTCGTCAAGCCCGCACGCGCCGGCTCGAGCCTCGGCATCTCGAAGGTCAGTCGTCTCGAGGACCTGCCAGCGGCCATGCGTGAGGCGCAGCGGCACGACCCCAAGGTCATCGTCGAGGCCGCCGTCGTCGGGCGGGAGATCGAGTGCGCCGTGCTGGGTGGCCGCCCCGGCGAGCGTGCCCGCGCCTCACTCCCCGGCGAGATCCAGGTGACGGGCGCCGACCGTGACTTCTACGACTTCGAGGCGAAGTACCTCGACGAGGCGAGCGTCAACCTCGTCTGCCCCGCCGACCTGCCCGCAGACGTCGTGGCGCAGGTGCGCGACATCGCGGTCCGGACGTTCGAGGCCGTCGGTGCTGAGGGGCTGTCGCGCGTCGACGTCTTCGTCACGGACGACGGAACGGTCGTCGTCAACGAGATCAACACCATGCCTGGCTTCACGCCGTTCTCGATGTACCCGCGGATGTGGCAGGAGTCCGGGCTCGCCTACGCGGACCTCATCACCGAGCTCCTCGAGCTCGCGCTCGCGCGTCCGACGGGCCTGCGCTGACGCAGGACCTGTACGGCTGCCACGAGGGGCGGCACGGGTGCTCCCAGGGCGCGCGGATCAGCGGCAGCGCTGCGTGGCCTCGACCTCGGTGACCGCCGCGGCGAGGTCGACGAGAGCAGCGGTGGGCTGGCTCCCGGAGAGTGCCGCGGGCACCTGCACCGCGATCGCGGGGTCGCGTCCGTAGGTGACGAACGTCCATCCCTTCTCGTCCTGCGTGGTGATCCAGTCGACCGCGGTCGCGGCGTCCGACGCATCGAGGGAGATCGACTGGCAGTCCGAGCTCGTCGGGGAGGGCTGCTGCACCCCGCACGTGAGCGTGATCGCCCGGCCCGGCTCACCCCAGGCCGCCGTCGCCTGCCCGGAGGCCCGCACCTTCGGCTGGCCACCGACCTCGGCCGGTGCGGCGAGCACCACCCGCGCGCACAGCGGGTCGGCAGCATCCTGTCCTGCGGGCACGGTGATCGTCGGGGTGCACCCGGAGAGGACCGTCACCGCCACGGCGGCGAACGCCGCCGTGCGTCTCCGGAGGGCCCGTACGGGAGGCCCGGACAGCTGCGCCGGGGGCCGGCGGACGCCGCCGGCGGGACGTGAGGGCATGACGTCATCCTAGTGCTCCCCGGTACTGTGGCGCCGTGGCCCCCGAACACGTCCGACAGCTCTCCGAGGAGCAGCTGCTGGCGCGCATCCTCCCGCACTTCCCTCCCGTGCCGTCGACGCTCGTGGGTCCCGGCGACGACGCAGCCGTGGTCAGCGCGCCGGACGGCCGCTTCGTCGTCTCGACGGACGTCCTCGTCGAGGACCGGCACTTCAGGCGCGCCTGGTCCACCGGGTACGACGTCGGGTGGCGCGCGGCGGTGCAGAACCTCGCTGACGTCGCCGCCATGGGGGCGCGAGCGTCCTCCCTCGTGGTGTCGCTCGTCGTCCCCGGTGACCTCGAGGTCGAGTGGGTCGTCGGACTGGCACGCGGCCTCGCTGCTGCGTGCCAGCAGCACGGAGCGTCCGTGGTGGGCGGTGATCTGTCGGGTGGTGCCTCGGTCGTCGTCGCGGTGACCGTGCACGGCGACCTCGACGGCCGCGCTCCGGTCCTCCGGTCCGGAGCGAGAGACGGGGACGTGCTGGCGCACTGCGGGGTGCTCGGTCGCTCTGCCGCGGGCCTCGCGCTGCTCGCCGCTGGGCGTCCGGACGTGGACGCCGGGCTCGTCGCGGCCTTCCTCCGCCCGGATCCGCCCGTCGGCGCCGGGGTCGATGCCGCGGTGTGCGGCGCGACCGCGATGCTCGACGTCTCGGACGGACTCCTCCGGGACGCCGGACGGATCGCTCGAAGCAGCGATGTGGCGATCGACCTGCACGGACCCCAGGGGGCGCTGTCGACGGACGTCGCTGCTGTCTCCGCGGCTGCTCGGGCGCTCGCCGTCGACCCGTGGCACCTCGTCATCAGCGGCGGTGAGGACCACGGGCTGCTCGCGACGTTCCCTCCGGGGAACGCCCTGCCCGCGGGGTTCCGGGTGATCGGTCGGGTCACCGAGCGCTCGGACCCGACCAGCGCAGGAGGCGTGACCGTGGCGGGCCAGGAGGTGACCGCGAGCCCCGGGTGGGACCACTTCGGCGGGTAGGGCCGCCCGTCCGGCTGGCAGGCGACCGCTCAGCTGCGGCGGTAGCGCACCTCGGTGAGCTTCTCCCCGGCGTACTCCTCGAGCTTCTCGACGCCGTCGGGCGCGAAGCCGTGGCGGCGGTAGAAGTGCCGCGCGCGTTCGTTGTCCGCGATCACCCACAGGGACAGGGGAGTGTGGTCCGGCACACCGGCGAGCGCCTCGCGCATGAGATGCCGTGCGACACCCCGGCCCCAGGCCTCGGGCTCGAGGTAGATGTAGCGGAGCTCGAGGTCGCCGTGCTCGGCGTCCTCGTCACGGGCGGGTCCGATGCTCGCGAAGCCCACCGTCCGCCCACTGAGCTGTGCGAGCCACGTGAGGTTCTCGCGGGCGGAGAGGATGTCTGTCCAGAGGTTCGTGCGCGTCTGCACGGAGATCGATCCGAGGTACTCGTCGGGGATGATCCCGGTGTACGCCTGCCGCCACGAGGAGGTGTGGATCTGCGCGACGACCTCGGCGTCGGCGGGGGTGGCCCTGCGGATCGTCACGTCGTCGGTGTGGTCGTCCATAGGGTTAGCCTGCCACGAGGAGCGTGGACGACCAAGGCGCAGCGGACAAAAACGTCGGAGCCCGCCGGACGAGGTCCGACGGGCTCCTGAAGAGCTGTGCTGCTGGTGCTCAGACGTTGCGCGTGACCTTGCCTGCCTTGAGGCAGGAGGTGCACACGTTGAGGCGCTTGGGTGCACCGTTGACGATTGCGCGAACGCGCTGGATGTTCGGGTTCCAGCGGCGCTTCGTGCGCACGTGCGAGTGCGAGATGCTGTGCCCGAAGCTCGGGCCCTTTGCGCAGACTTCGCAGTTGGCAGCCACGGTCTCTCCTGATCGTCGTGCACGCCGCGAGGCGGCGAATTCAATGGTCTGTGGATAGCGGAAAACGCTGGCCCAGCCATGGATGAGCCATGACGACGGGTAGCAGAGCGGTCCGCGACTGCCCCGATACGAATCCGGGCAACCTCGATAGGGTAACGGATCCGGCGCTCCAGACTCAAGTTGCCTCGTGGGTGCCGGCCAGGACACTGTCCCGGGTCATCATTATGACGTCACGACCACGGACCGGGTGAGGAGGATGAGACGTGGACCAGCGCACCACCCAGGACCTCGGACGGGCCGCCCGGCTCGACGCGCAGGTCGTGCGGGAGTGGGCGCGCAGGAGCCTCGAGCTCGTCACGTCCGCACGCACGGTGATCGACAGCGCGAACGTCTTCCCGGTCGCCGACCGCGACACAGGGACCAACATGTCGCTCACCCTCGGCGAGGGTGCCCGGGCCGTCGAGAGGCTGCCGGCCGGGGCGACCGTCGTTGCGGTGCTGCACGCCTGGGCGAGCGGCGCACTGCTGGGGGCTCGGGGCAACTCAGGTGTGATCCTCAGCGAGTACCTGCGGGGGTTTGCCAGGGGCATCGGCGAGGCTGGCGCGCCCGGAGGCGGCGCGGCCCCCGAGCCGGGGGTGCAGGACGTCGCTCGAGCGTTGGACCTGGCGGCACGCAAGGCGTACGACGCCGTCGGCCAGCCGCGGCAGGGCACCATCCTGTCGGCCGCGGACGGCGCGTCACGTGGCGCCGCGAACGTCCTGGCCGCCGCGCCCGCAGGTGCACCGCTCGAGGACCTGGTCGCGGGTGCGACGGAGGGAGCCCGCGCCGCGCTGGGACGCAGCGTGCAGGACCTCGACGTGCTGCGCGCGGCCGGGGTGCTCGACGCCGGGGCCTACGGGCTCGTGCTCGTGCTCGATGCGCTCTCCGTCTCGCTGCGCACCGGGGCGCCCCACCGGCGGGAGGACCCGCAGGGGGACGGGGTGTCGGTGGCCGCGGGCACGATCGCCGTCATGGAGACACTGCAGGTCGCACCCGCGGGCGCGCTGACGCCGGCCGACGACCCGGATCGCGACGACCCGGATCGCCCCGACGGCGAGGACGGGTCCTGGCGGTCCGTCCCCGAGCGCCACGACCACACAGGGGTCGACGGAGAGTTCGAGGTCATGCTCGTCGTCGAGGATCCCGCATCCGAGCGGACGGGGCCTCCGACGGTGCCCGACGGGTCGGGCGCCTGCGGCTCGACGCGCGACGTCGCCGAACGGCTGCGGTGCGAGCTCCAGGAGATCGGTGACTCCGTCGTCGTCGTCGGCGGTGACGGGTCCTGGCAGGTTCACGTGCACACGGACGACCCGCACGCGGTGCTGCGACGCACACAGCGATGGAGCCAGCGCCAGATCGTCGTCCGCAGCCTGCCGCACCAGGTGGCGCAGCGGGCGGAGGGTGAGCGTGCGCCGACGGGCGTCGTGGCGTGCACCGCGTCGCCGGGTCTGGTCGCGGACCTCGCCCGGGCAGGTGCGGTCGTCGTGCTGCGCGGGTCCGTCCCGGTGTCCGCCGACGACCTCGTCCGGGGTGCCACCGAGACGGGGGCGGTGCGGGTGGTCCTGCTGCCGGCCGACGCGGCGACCCTGGAGGCCGCGCGGCAGCTCGCCCGGGCGGGCGCGCCGCTCGCGGACAGTGCCACCGGGGCGCTGCCGCCGGACGTCGCCGCGCTGGGTCACCTCGACGGCGTCATGGTCGCGCCCACGACGAGCGACCTCCATGTCGTCGCGGCGATGGCCGCCTGGGCGGGGATGGAGAGCACCGAGGACGCACCGGCGGTGCTGGCGGCGCTCGAGGGGGCAGCGGCCGCCGTCCGGGCCGTGCGCGTCCCGAGCGACGACGTCGTCGCCGTCCGGGCATCGCTCGACGACCTGCTGGCAGCCGCCGCGGCCGACGAGGACCCGGTCCTCACGGTGCTCGCGAGCGAGCTGGTCCCCGCGCGCGTCGTGACCGACGTCACGGCGTACGCACAGGGGGCGCGCCCCGGGATGGACGTCGTCGTCCTCGCCTCAGGCCGACGGTCCGCATCGCTCGTCATGGGGATCGACTGACGATGGACCTCGCCGCCGTGCCGCCATCGGTCGCCGATCCTGCCCCGTCGGCGCCCCTGCTCGACGAGCCGCTCACCAAGGTGCTCGGAGCCCGGACGGCCGGGCCCCTCGCCAAGCTGGGACTGACGACGACGGGGGAGCTGCTGCGGCACTACCCCCGTCGCTACGGCGAGCCCGGGCGGATGACCGACATGTCCGGCCTCGTCGTCGGCGAGCATGTCACGGTGGTCGCGCGGGTGATGACCGCCACCGTCCGCCAGATGCAGTCCCGGGGCGGCGCCATGCTCCAGGCCGTCGTCTCCGACGGCACCCATCGCCTCGCCCTGACGTTCTTCGCGAAGCGCGCTGGTGTCCTGCGCGTGCACGAGGACCGCATCCGCCCCGGCCGGACAGGACTCTTCACGGGCGTCGTCTCCGACTACCGGGGCGAGCGGCAGCTCGCCCACCCGGACTACCTCATCGTCGGTGTCGACGCTGACGACGAGGCGTCGGCGCTCGTCGAGGCGAGCCGCCCGATCCCGCTCTACCCCGCGAGCTCGGCCGCGCCCACCTGGCGGATCGAACGCTGCGTCCGCACCGTCCTCGACCCGTTGGTGCCCGCTGACGTCCCCGATCCGGTCCCGCACGACGTCCTGGCCCGGCGTGGGCTCGTCGGTCTGCACCAGGCGCTCCTCGACGTCCACCTCCCGCAGGACGAGGCGCAGTGGCAGCGCGGGCGGGAGCGGCTCCGGTACGAGGAAGCCTTCGTGCTCCAGGCGGCGCTCGCCCGGCGGCGCTCCCGGGCCGCCCGGCTCGAGGCGGTACCACGCCCGGTGCAGCCCTCCGAGGGTGCCAGCGGGGCCGCCCCGAGCATCCTGCGCGACTTCGATGCGCGGCTGCCGTTCGACCTCACCGAGGGGCAGCGTGCGGTGGGGGCCGAGATCGCGGGCGAGCTGGGTCGCTCCCAGCCCATGCAGCGCCT
This sequence comes from Sanguibacter sp. Z41_6, assembly GCF_059621145.1. Lineage (NCBI taxonomy): Bacteria > Bacillati > Actinomycetota > Actinomycetes > Micrococcales > Sanguibacteraceae > Sanguibacter > Sanguibacter sp. Z41_6. The sequence goes on from NZ_JCAQIF010000002.1 coordinate 50,170, forward strand.
CCTGCAGGGCGAGGTCGGCTCGGGCAAGACCGTCGTCGCGCTGCGGGCGATGCTGCAGGTGGTCGATGCCGGCGGACAGGCCGCGCTCCTCGCGCCGACCGAGGTCCTCGCCGCTCAGCACGCCAGGACGCTGCGGTCGCTCCTGGGGGACCTCGCGCAGGGCGGGCTCCTCGGTGGCGCGGGGCACGGGACACGCGTGGCGCTGCTCACCGGCTCGCAGGGCGCGCGGGCTCGCAAGGAGAACCTCCTCGACGCCGCGAGCGGTGCCGCGGGGATCGTCGTGGGGACGCACGCACTGCTGAGCGCGACCGTGCAGTTCGCCGACCTCGGGCTCGTCGTGGTGGACGAGCAGCACCGGTTCGGCGTCGAGCAGCGCGACGCCCTGCGCGCGAAGGCGCAGCACGTCCCGCACCTGCTCGTGATGACCGCCACACCTATTCCCAGGACGGTCGCCATGACGGTGTTCGGCGACCTCGAGACGTCCGTCCTGCGGGAGATCCCGGCCGGTCGTGCCGGGATCACCACCCACGTCGTCCCCGCGGGCAACGAGGCGTGGGTGGACCGCACCTGGGCGCGGGTGCGCGAGGAGGTCGACGCGGGCCGCCGGGCGTACGTCGTCTGTGCGCGCATCTCACCGGACGACGCGGACCCGGACCCGGACGAGGGCCCTGAGGGAGAGCTCGACCTCGACGACGACACCCGTGCGCCGCTCCGTGCGGTGCTCGAGGTCGCAGAGGAGCTCCGGGCGAAGCCGGTGCTCGCCGGCGTCCGGATCGGTGTGCTGCACGGGCGGCTGCCTCCGGCCGAGAAGGACGCGGTGATGGCGGCCTTCACCACGGGCGAGCTCGATGTCCTCGTCTCGACGACGGTCATCGAGGTGGGCGTCGACGTCCCGAGCGCGACCGCGATGGTCGTCCTCGACGCCGACAGGTTCGGCATCTCCCAGCTGCACCAGCTGCGGGGTCGGGTGGGCCGGGGCGCGGACGCGGGCATCTGCCTGCTCGTGACCCATGCGCCGCCGGGGTCGCCCGCGGGAGCACGGTTGGCGGTCCTCGCGGGCTCGACCGACGGGTTCGAGCTCGCTGCGGCCGACCTCGAGCTCCGGAGCGAGGGGGACGTGCTCGGCGCCGCCCAGTCGGGCCGGTCCAGCTCGTTGCGGTTCCTGCGGGTCGTCAAGGACGCGGACGTCATCGCCCAGGCCCGCGAGGATGCCGCGAGGGTCGTCACGAGCGACCCGGACCTCGCCGAGCACCCGGCGCTGCGCGCGGCCATCGCCGTGCGGCTCGACGACGGGCGTGAGGAGTTCCTGGACCGGACCTGACCGGGCCGTCCCTGCGCGGGCGCGAGACGGCGTCGCGGTGCTGAGTAGGCTGTGCGACGTGACGAGGATCGTGGCGGGGACGGTCGGTGGCAGGACGTTGGCTGTGCCGGCGAAGGGCACACGGCCGACGAGCGAGCGCGTCCGGGAGGCGATCTTCTCGCGGCTCGAGCACTACGGGGTCCTGCAGGGTTCCCGGGTCCTCGACCTCTACGCGGGATCCGGCGCGCTCGGCCTCGAGGCGGCGAGCAGGGGAGCGAGCGCGGTGGTGCTCGTGGAGGCTGCCCGGTCTGCGGCGCAGGTGTGCGCGCGCAACGTGGCTGCGCTCGGCCTGGACGGGGTGGAGGTCGTCACGGAGCGCGCCGAGCGGTTCGTCCTCGACGAGGCCGTCGGACCGTGGGACGTCGTCTTCCTCGACCCGCCGTACGACGTCACGGACGCCGCGGTCGCGCAGGTGCTCCTGGCCCTCGAGGACGCCGTGGCGCCGGACGCCGTCGTCGTCGTCGAGAGGGCAGCACGCGGGCCGGCGCCGGTGCTCCCACCGACATGGCACCTCATCACCTCGAAGGCCTACGGGGACACCGCGGTCTACTACGCAGAGCCGCGACCCCAGGCCGGTGTACTACCGTGAACGCGTGACCATCGCCGTCTGCCCCGGCTCCTTCGATCCCATCACGCTCGGCCACGTCGACGTCGTCCGACGTGCCGCCAGCCTCTTCGACGAGGTCGTCGTGGGGGTCGCGCGCAACTCGAGCAAGGCTCCGCTCCTCGACGTCGACCGGCGCGTGGAGCTGGCGCGTGCGGCGGTGTCCGGCCTGCCCGGTGTGCGCGTCGAGGTCGTGCCCGGGCTCCTCGTCGACTTCTGCGCCCAGATCGGGGCGACGGTGGTCGTCAAGGGGCTGAGAGGTGGTGGCGACTTCGAGGCCGAGCTGCCGATGGCGCTCATGAACCAGCACATCGGGGGTGTCGAGACCGTGTTCGTGCTCGGGCGTCCGGACCTCGCGCACGTCGCCTCGTCGTTGGTCAAGGACGTCGCGCGGTACGGCGGTGACGTGAGTGCGATGGTGCCGGACGGCGTCGCCTCCGCGCTGCAGGCGGCACTCGGTGGCACCGTGGACCGCGGCGACACCTCAGCGAGCAAGGAGTGACATGAACATGCAGGACGAGAACGAGACGTACGTCGAGGGTGAGCAGCGACCCGGGGTGCCGGGACTGCTCGACGCCCTGACCGACCTCGTCGAGCGCGCACGAGCCATGCCGATGTCCGCATCGGTGCTCGTCAACCGCAACGAGGCCCTCGACCTGCTCGACGAGCTCCGGGAAGCCCTGCCGTCACAGCTCACGCGCGCTGACGAGGTCCTCTCCGACGCCGACAACGTCCTCGAGGACGCGCAGGCCGATGCCGAGGAGATCATCGCCACCGCCCGGGTTCGAGCTGCCGAGCTCGTCAGCTCGGAGCAGGTCGTCGTGCAGGCCGGCGCGCGCGCACGGGCGATCCTCGAGGAGGCGCACACCACCGCGCAGACGCTGCGCCGGGAGGCTGACGACTACTGCGACCGTCGACTCGCGGAGTTCGAGATCGACCTGGGCAAGATCCTCGCCCAGGTGCACGCCGGACGGGACAAGCTCGCCGAGCGGCTCGCCGGGAGCGACGCTGCCGGCGCTGGAGCAGATCGGTAGCAGCACCGCTCGCGGACGGACGACGTCGGGGACCGGTGTTGGGCGCCGCGCAGCCATGACGTAGTATTGCCTGTTGGTCCTGCCACTCACGGCTCCGACCGAGATCACACCTGTTTGGATATCCTGTGCAGCGTCCCATCAAGCTTGACCACCGTTCGCCTCTCGTCCTCGACACCGTCGAGCTGGGCAGGCGGCCGGGATCGATGCGGACCGAGCACCGGAAGGTGTCCGCTCCCGCGGATCTCGGCACGATCGTGATCGGCATCCCCGAAGGCAGTGAGCTCGACCTCGACCTGAGGCTCGAAGCCGTGATGGAGGGGGTTCTCGTCTCCGGTTCCGTCTCCGGCCGTGCGGTCGGAGAGTGTGTCCGGTGCCTGGAGGAAGTTGTCGAGGACGTCGACATCTCGATCCAGGAGCTGTTCGTCTATCCGGAGCGCGCGGAAGCCGCTGTGGAGGCGGGCGACGACGAGGACGAGGTGCGGGAGGTCCAGGACGATCTGATCGACCTGGAACCGGCGCTTAGGGATTCGGTCGTCACTGCACTACCATTCCAACCGTTGTGCTCACCGGACTGCCCGGGTCTGTGCTCCGAGTGCGGGGTGCGACTGGCAGACGAGGTCGATCACAGGCATGACATCGTCGATCCCCGGTGGTCGACACTGAAGAGCATGTTCAACGAAACGAAAGAGAGCTAGCCGTGGCTGTTCCGAAGCGCAAGATGTCGCGCAGCAACACCCGTGCGCGTCGTTCGCAGTGGAAGACGACTGCCGCGAACCTGACGACGTGCCCCCAGTGCAAGGGCGACAAGCTCTCGCACGCTGCGTGCCCCACGTGCGGCACCTACAAGGGTCGCCAGTACGCCGAAGCAGTGCGTACCGAGCACGCCAACTGATTCTCTGACGCCTGTGGCGTCATCCAGCTGGGTTTGAAGGGTCTGTCCGTGGCGAGCAAGGTTCGACGTCAGGTCTCGCCCGCGAACCAGCTGCTCGAGAAGCTCGGGGTCCACCTGGACCCCGAGCTTCTCGTGCTTTCCCTCACCCACCGGTCCTTCGCGCACGAGGCCGGTGGGATCCCCACGAACGAGCGGCTCGAGTTCCTCGGTGACGCGGTGCTCGGTCTCGTGTCCGCCGAGGCGCTCTACCGTCGGCACCCCGACCGCCCGGAGGGCGAGCTCGCGAAGATGCGTGCGGCGACCGTGTCGCAGCGTGCCCTCGCTGCCGTGGCACGGGAGCTCGGGCTCGGGGACTACATCCTCCTCGGCAAGGGCGAGTCGGGGACCGGCGGGTTCGACAAGGACTCGATCCTCTCCGACACGGTCGAGGCGCTCATCGGTGCCGTGTACCTCAGCCACGGTCTCGACGTGGCGCGTGAGTTCGTGCACCGCCTCATCGACGCGACCCTCGCGGCCGCGTCCACCCTCGGCGCCGGGCTGGACTGGAAGACCTCGCTCCAGGAGGCCGCTGCCGAGCGTGGCGTGGGTGTGCCCGAGTATGCGAGCGAGGCCGAGGGGCCCGACCACGCGCGCGTGTTCACCTCGCGCGTGATGCTCGGCGGTGAGGTCGTCGGTACCGGCCGCGGGACGTCCAAGAAGCTCTCGGAGCAGGTCGCCGCCCAGGCGGCGTACGAGACCGTGCTCCGGGGCTCTGCGTCCGGCGGGTCCGGCCCCGGCGGTGCCTGAGCTTCCCGAGGTCGAGACCGTCCGTTCCGGGTTGGAGCGGCACGTGCTCGGCGCACGGGTCGAGCACGTGGAGGTCTTCCGCGACTACAGCGTCCGACGGCATGCACCGGGCCCGGCGGACTTCGCCGCGCAGCTCGTCGGGCAACGGTTCACCGCCGCAGCGCGACGTGGCAAGTATCTGTGGTTGCTCCTCGACGCACCGGGATCCGCGCTCCTCGCACATCTGGGCATGAGCGGACAGCTCCTCGTGCGGTCGAGCGAGGGACTTGGCGTGACGTCCCCCCACCTGCGCGTGCGGCTCGCGCTCAGCGGGCCTCGGGACGAGGAGCTCACTCTCGACTTCGTGGACCAACGGACCTTCGGGCACCTGAGCGTGTGCGACCTCGCACCGACCGCGGACGGTCTCCCCGGCGGTTCCGGCACCGACCGTGCGGTCGTGCCTGGTCCGGTCGCGCACATCGCGCGCGACCTGCTCGACCCGGCCGTCGGGTCGGGCACCGCGGGTCGCGCCGCGCTCGTCGATGCGTTCCGGCGGCGCAGGACCGGGATCAAGCGCGCGCTCCTCGACCAGTCGCTCGTCTCGGGCATCGGGAACATCTATGCCGACGAGGCGCTCTGGCGTGCGCGGATGCACTTCGCGCGCAGCACCGCGACGATGCCGCGCGCCGACGTCGCGCGCGTCCTCGCGGCCGCGGAGGACGTCATGCGCAGCGCCCTCGTCCAGGGCGGGACGAGCTTCGACGCCCTGTACGTCAACGTCAACGGGCAGTCCGGGTACTTCGACCGGTCGCTCGAGGCCTACGGACGCGCCGGCCAGCCGTGCCGACGCTGCGGGACGCCGATCCGCCGGGACGAGTTCATGAACCGTTCGTCGTTCACCTGCCCGGCGTGCCAGCGCCGCCCTCGCGCGGCGGGCCGATGAGGACGGTACGCGTCGGTCCCGGTCGACGACTCAGCCCCGGTCGACGACGTTCCGCAGCGGCACGCCGCTGACGAACGCCGCAAGGTTCTCCTCGATGAGGGCCTCCGCGCCCTGGGGTCGGCCGCCCGCGGCGTGCGGGGTGGCGATGAGGTTCGGTGCCGACCACAGCGGGGAGGCGGCGGGCAGCGGCTCGCGGGCGAACACGTCGAGCGCTGCGCCACCGAGCGTCCCGGACCGCAGGGCCGTGTCGAGGGCATCTTCGTCGACAGTGGTCCCGCGGCCGACGTTGACGAGCCAGGCATGGTCCGGCAGCTGGGCCAGGCGTCGGGCGTCGATGACGCGGTCGGTCGCACTGCCGGCTGGCAGCACCGCGACGAGCAGGTCGGTGACCGGCAGGCGCTCGTCGAGGTCGTCGTCGGTGATCACCGGGAAGCCGGCACGCGTACCCGCGCTGGTCGCCACCCCGACGACGTGGGCGCCGAGCGCCGCCAGGAGCGGAGCAAGCCTCTGTCCGATCGACCCGAAGCCCCAGATCGTCACCTCGCGGCCGTCGAGCGTGCCCAGGCCCGGGACGTGCGCCTGGTCCCCGGTCTGGACGCCGCCGAGCTCGCCCGCCCACCGTCCGGCGCGCTGGGCGTCGAGCATGAGGTCGAGCCTGCGGACCGCCATGAGCGACAGGGCCAGGGCGTGCTCCGCGACCGGCCCGTCGTGCAGCGACCTGCCTGACGTGATGACGACGTCCGGGCCGAATCCTGCCTCGACCACGGTGTCGGGCCCGGCGGGGAGGGCCTGGACCCATCGCAGGGCCGACAGGCGCTGGGCGCTGTCCGCGAGCTGCTTGCGGTTGTTGCCCCAGACGACGAGCACCTCCGCGTCGGTGTGCTCGTCGGGCACGGGCAGCGTGACGTCGTAGTCGACGAGGTCGACGTCGTGGTCCGCGGGGGCGGTGACCGTGAGGGGCAGGGACGTGGGGAGGAGGACCTTCATGCCCCTACAGTGCCAGGTGCGGCGGGGCGCCACGGGTCGTGGGACCGAGGCAGGGCCAGCCCGTCCTAGGATGGTCGGGTGGACACCGCCGAGGACACCCAGGGCCAGGACTCCCGCATCACCGTCATGATCGTCGACGACCACGAGGTCGTACGCCGCGGGATCGCGGAGGTGATCGACCGGTCGGAGGGCATGCACGTGGTCGCTGAGGCGGGCAGCGTCGCCGAGGGCGTGCGTCGAGCGAAGCTCGTGCGACCCCAGGTCATGCTCGTCGACCTCCAGCTGCCGGACGGAACAGGGATCGACCTCATGCGCGCCGTCCGTGAGGCGCAGCCTGAGATCTACGCGATCGTCCTCACGTCGTTCGACGACGACGCGGCACTCGCGGCCGCGCTCGAGGTCGGCGCGGCGGCGTACGTGCTCAAGAGCGTGCGGGGCGCCGAGATCGCTGACGTCGTGCGCGCGGTCGCGGCGGGCCGGGTGCTCTTGGACCAGCGCACGGTGACGCGCCGTCGCCGGGAGCACGACGACCCCACGGAAGACCTGACCCCGAGCGAGGTGCGCGTCGTCGCGCTCATCGGCGAGGGCCTGTCCAACCGGGAGATCGCGGAGCGACTGGGCTGTGCCGAGAAGACCGTGAAGAACCACATCACGTCGCTGCTCGCGAAGATGGGACTCCAGCGTCGCACTCAGGTGGCGGCCTGGGCGGCCTCGCGGCGCAACCAGGCGTGGGCGCCCGACGCCCTGCGCTGAGTCCAGCCGGCCGTGACGGGCCGAGCTGCGCAGGCGGCCCGCTGCGCCAGCCGCCGCCTGCGCTACCCGGCCCCGCTGTCACCAGGTCCCGCTGCTACCAGTCTCCGCTCGACCGGGCGTTGAGCGGAGCGCTCCAGGTGAGCACGGTTCCACGTCCACCGGGGGCATTCTCGATCGACGACGTGCCGCCGTGCTGGCGTGCCCGGGCGGCGACGTTCCACGTGCCGGAGCTCCGTCCGCTCGCCCCGCTCAGCCCGACGCCGTCGTCCTCCACCTCGACCCGCACCTCGCCCGGGCCGCCTGTCCCGAGGGCAGCGGGGGTGAGGACCGCGATGCGGACGGACACGGACGAGGCCTGGGCGTGGCGGGCTGCGTTGGCAAGTCCTTCGCGGACGACCGCGAGGATGTCGTCCGCCAGGGGCTGCGAGACGAGGGTGTCGATCGTCGCCTCGTCGTCGTCGAGCGCTCCGAGACTCCGGTCGTCGACGGAGATGACGAGCGACGGGGCGAACCCGAGACCGGTCCTGGCCAGCGCCGCCTCCCGCCGCAGGCGCTCGACGAGCCCCGTCGCGGCGTCCGGGTCCCGCAGGGAGTGCACGATCGATCGGATCTCCCGGACGGAGTTGTCCACGTTGTCGAGCGCCTCGTCGAGGATCGCGATGAGCCCGGCCTTGTCGAGCCCTCGCGCCGCGCGGCGCCGGACGGTCTCGAGCTGCAGGCCGGTCGCGAAGAGCTGCTGGATCGCCAGGTCGTGGAGGTCCCGGGCGATGCGCTCCCGCTCCTCCACGAGCTTGCCGACGTCCTGCGCCTGGCGCGCCTCAGCGAGGACGAGCGCGAGGGCAGCCTGGTCCGCGAACGTCGACGCCCGCTCGAGGTCCTTGGAGATGAACGCCTCCTTGCCGTCCTTGCGCAGCAGGACCAGCACGCCCACGGGCTTGTCGGCCGTGCCCATCGGGGCATAGAGGGCAGGGCCGTACTGACGCATCGGCGGGAGCACGAGGTTGCGGGCACGCTTGAGCGAGGGGACGAGGTGGCCCTTGCCCGTCTGCAGCGCCGTCCAGGAGAGCCCGGAGCGTGGCATGACGAGGCCGAGGAGGTCCTTCGCGCCCCACCCGTGGACGATCTCCATGACGAGCTCGCCGCCGAGCCCGGGAAGGACGAGGCACGCGGCGTCGGCCTCGGCGATGTTGCGGGCGACGGTGACGATGTGCTCGAGGACCTCTTCCTCGGGTGCCCCGGAGAGGAGCATCGTGGTGATCTCCGCCCCTGCGCTGAGCCAGCGCTCGCGTTCGATCGCGTCTGCCTCGGTGGGAATCACTCAGCTCTCCTTGCGTGCGGTCTCTGTGTCGACACCGCCACGGTACGCCGGGCGGCGGGCGAGGAGCTCCTCGTGGCGTCCGCGGTCGACGACCTGGCCGCCGTCGAGGAGGAGGACCTCGTCGGCGGCAGCGAGCGGGGTGAGGCGGTGGGTCGCGACGACCACCGTGCGCGGGTGGTGCGAGTCGGTCCCGAGGCGCAGGAGGTCGGTGAGCAGGGCGTCCGCGGTGGCGGGGTCGAGGTGCTCGGCGGGTTCGTCCACGAGGAGGACCTGCGCGGGGGAGCACAGGGCGCGTGCGAGGAGGAGCCGGCGCCGCTCCCCGCCGGAGACCGTCGTGGCGTCGGCCCCGAGCCGGGTGCCGAGCCCGTCGGGGAGAGCGTCGAGCCACCCGCCCAGCCCGGCTCGCCGGATGGCGTCGCACGCTTCGGCCTCCGAGAGGTCGCCTCGCGCGACCCGCAGGTTCTCGAGCAGCGTGGTGTCGAAGACGTGGGCGTCCTCCGCGGTGAAGGTGACCACCTCGGCCGCGGCCTCCCGAGACAGGTGCTCGGCGGGTCGTCCTCCGAGCAGGAGCGTGCCGGAGACGGGCGGGACGAGACCGGCGAGGGTGAGCAGGATCGTCGTCTTGCCCGCACCGCTGGGTCCGACGATCGCGAGGGAGCGTCCAGGTGCCAGCTTGAGGTCGAGGTCACGGACGACAGGCTGGCGGGCGGGCCATCCGCAGGCCAGGTCCCGGGCGACCAGCGGAGCCCCGGACGTCTCGCCGTCGGGAGGCAGGGGAGCCGTCACGGCCTCGCGCGGCGCCGCCGCGTCCAGGAGCGCCATGATGCGGGCAGCAGCCTGTCGCGAGCGGTGCAGCTGGATCGCGGCCGCCGGGAGGACCTGAACGGCCTCGAACGCCGCGAGCGGGGTGAGCACGACGACCGCGAGCGCCACCGGGTCGAGGGCGCCGGCGTGCGTCGCCGGGATCGCGAGCACGAGCGCGCCGAGCACGGCGAGCCCGACGGCGAGGGTGCCGACGGCGCTCGCCGCCCCGGACGTGCGGGCTCCCGCGTCCGTCGCGGCCGTGGTGCGCCGGTCCGCCGCCCGCACGGCGTGCATCCGCTCGTCGAGCCGTCCCGACACGGTGAGCGGTCCGGCGTCGTCGAGGATCTCGAGCGTGAGCGCGGCCGTGTCTGCGCGTGCTGCGCTCGTGCGTTCCTCGCTCGTGCGAGCACCGCGGGCGGCGAGCGCCGGAGCGACGACGCCGGCGAGGACGAGGCACAGGGCGAGGACGAGCGCCGAGGGCACGTGGAGGGTCGCGAGGAGCCCGACGGACCCGACAGACAGGGCGAGGCCGACGGCGGCAGGGAGCAGGGCGCGTACGACGACGTCCCCCACGGCGTCGACGTCGGCGCCGACACGTGCGAGGAGGTCACCGCGTCGGACCGAGGCGACGGCCTCGGGGCGGCCGGACGCGAGAGTCGTGTAGAGCCGGCTCCGCAGCGCGACCATCCCGTCGAGCGCCACCTTGTGGGACGCGAGGCGTTCGAGGTAGCGGAAGACTCCACGTGTGATGCCGAAGGTGCGCACCGCGACGGTCGCGACGGACAGGGTGAGCACCGGGGGCATCTGGGACGCTCGCGCGATGAGCCAGGCGGACACGGCGGCGAGCGCCACGGCGCTCCCGAGGGCGAGCGTGCCGAGCGCGACAGCACCGAGGGCGGGGCGCCACCGGACGTCGAGCATCCGGACGGCCCGCCAGAGCGGGTCGCGAGCGGCGGCAGGAGCAGCCTGCGAGGAGGTGTGCTGGTCGGGGGCCCGGACCGTCATGCGAGGGCTCCGACCGGTGCGTCGGAGCGGACCTCGACGACATCGTCGGCGAGCGCGACGAGCGAGGGCCGGTGGGCGACGAGAAGGACGGTGCGACCGGCGTCGCGCAGCGCGCGGACGCATGCCAGGACGTGCTCCTCCGAGACGGCGTCGAGGTGAGCGCTGGGCTCGTCGAGGACGACGAGCTGCTGCGATCCGAGCAGGGCGGCGGTGAGTGCCACCCGCTGGCGCTGGCCGACGCTCAGGCCGAGACCGCCCCTGCCGACGACGGTGTCGAGGCCGTCGTCGAGCGTCACCAGGACCTCGTCGAGGCCGGTCAGGGCGCTGGCCTGCGCCAGGCGTCGGGTGTCAGGATCTCCGAGGGCGGAGCGGAGCGTGCCGGGGGGCAGGACGCTGCGCTGGGGGAGCCAGGCGATCTGCGACCACCACGATGCGGGGTCGAGGTCGGTGAGGTCGAGCCCGTCCACGAGCACGCGCCCGTCGTCCGGTCGGACGAGACCGAGCAGGGCGAGGACCGCGGTGGTCTTCCCTGCTCCGCTGGGCCCGACGAGCGCCACCACCCGTCCGGGGCGGATGACGACCGACAGTCCTGCAGGTGCCCGGACACCCCGTCCCGGCGCGTCGACGCCGAGTCCTTCGACGCTGACGACGGCGGTCCTGAGGTCGGGGGCCCCGAGGGTGCCGGGCGTCGGCACGGGCGTCTCCAGGACGGCGAACGCTGCGTCGGCGGCGGCCACGCCGTCGGCCGCCGCATGGAAGCGGGCGCCCACCTGACGCAGCGGGAGGTAGACCTCGGGCGCGAGGACGAGGACCGCGAGGGCCGTCTCCAGCTCGATCCCGCCGTGCACGAGCCGCAGGCCCACCCCGACGGCGATGAGCGCGACCGAGAGGGTCGTGAGCAGCTCGAGGACCATCCCGGAGAGGAAGGCGACCCGCAGGGTGCCCATGGTCGAGCGGGTGTACGCCTCTCCGAGGGCGCGCACCCGCGCCGCGGGACCGCGCTCGCGGCCCAGCGCCTGCAGGGTCGGGAGGCCGGCGAGCAGGTCGAGCACCTGCGCGCCGAGGCGCTGCATGGCGACGAGGCGGCGACGGGACGTCGTCTGGGTGAGGTGCCCGACGAGGATCATGAAGACGGGAACGAGAGGGATGGTCACCGTGGCGACGAGCGCGGACACCCAGTCGAGGTCGGCGACGACGAGCAGGACCGCCGGGGTGACGGTGGCGGCGAGGAGCAGCTGCGGCAGGTATCCGACGAGGTAGGGCTCCAGGTCGTCGAGCCCCCGCGTGACGAGCGTCGCGACGTCCGTCCCGTTGCCCGTTGCCCTCCAGCGGGGTCCGAGCGCGGCGGCACGTGCGACGACGCCCGCGCGCAGGTCCCCGACGACGCGCGTCGCCGCACGCTGGGCGAACCGCTCCTGCACGCCCACGGTGACGGCGCGCGCGACGACGACGCCCGCGAGCCACGCGACGTGCCCACGCAGGTCCACGAGCGGCGCACGCTCGCTGATCGCCGGCGCGAGGATCGCGGCGACGAGGAGGGCCTGGGCGACGACGAGCCCTGCGGAGACGAGCCCCAGCGCGGCCGTCAGCAGGAGGTAGGCGCGCGCGGGGGCGGCGAACCGCAGCAGCCGGGGGTCGAGGGGCTTCACTCGGACGCGCCGCCCTCCGCGCTGGCGGCGTCCTCGCGCTCCCGCAGGGTCCGAGCGGCGAGGTCGCGCCGGGCGGACAGACTTGGCAGGCCGATCGGTGCGGGGATGTCCGTGAGGCTGATGCGCTTGCGGAACACCCAGTACGTCCAGCCCTGGTAGAGCAGCACGACGGGCGTGAGGAACAGCGCCACCCAGGACATCACGGTGAGCGTGTACTCGGTGGACGAGGCGTTGCGGATGGTGAGCGAGTTCTCCGTGAGGTGCGCCGGCATGACGTCGGGGTACATGGAGCCGAAGATGAGGACGACGGCGGCGACGATGGCCACGGCGGACAGGAGGAAGGCCCACCCCTCCCGGGCGCGGGCGTTCGCGACGACGACCCCGACGAGCGCCGCTGCGGCGACGACGACGGCCGCCCACGTCCAGGTGACGGAGTACGCGACCTGCGCCCACACCGCCCACGTCCCCGCCGCAGCGACGGTGAGGACGGAGAGCACCCCGGCGAGCGTCCGGGCTCGGGTGCGGATCTCACCGTCGGTCTTGAGCGCGAGGAACACGGCCCCGTGGGTGAGGAACAGCAGGAGGGTGACGACACCGCCGAGGAGGGCGAACGGCGAGAGCAGCGACCAGAAGCCGCCGACGAACTCGTGGTCCGCGTCGAGGTGCACGCCGCGCACGAGGTTCGCGAACGCCACACCCCAGAGGATCGCGGGGAGCCACGAACCGATGATGATTCCCTGGTCGCACCGGCGCTTCCAGGTCGGGTCGTCGATCTTGCCCCGGTACTCGAACGAGATCCCGCGCAGGATGAGGGCGATGAGGATGAGGAACAGCGGGACGTAGAACCCTGAGAAGAGGGTGGCGTACCACTCGGGGAAGGCGGCGAACGTCGCACCGCCCGCCGTGAGCAGCCATACCTCGTTCCCGTCCCAGACCGGCCCGATGGTGTTGATGACGAGGCGCCGTTCCTTCTCGTCGCGCCCGAGCACGGGCAGGAGCATGCCGACGCCGAAGTCGAAGCCCTCGAGCACGAGGTACCCCGTCCACAGGACGGCGATGAGGAGGAACCACAGGAGCTGGAGGTCCATGTCGGTGTGTCTTTCTCGCGGGCCGGGTCAGTAGGCGAAGGACAGCGGGCGGTCGGTGTCGTCGTCCGTGCGTGCCTCGGGGGAGTCGTCGTGCACGGTCTCCGGCGCACCTTCGGCCATGTAGCGCCAGATGAGCCGGCCCCAGACGACCGTCAGCGCCGTGTAGACGAGCGTGAAGATCACCATCGAGGCGAGCACGACGGCAGGGCCCTGCGCGGTGGAGACCCCGCGCTCGGTGAGCATCCGGATCGCGTCGATGCCCGTGGGGTTCGGTGCGACGACCCACGGCTGGCGGCCGGTCTCGGTGAAGATCCATCCGAACGAGGACGCGAGGAACGGCGTGGGGATCGCGAGGAGGCCGAGACGTGCGAGCCACTGCTTGTCGCTCACCCGTCCGCGCCGGGTGAGCCACAGTGCGGCGACGGCCAGGGCGGCCGAGCCTGCCCCGAGGCCGATCATCAGACGGAAGCTCCAGTAGGTGAGCGCGAGGTTGGGGGAGTAGTCGACGGGGTTGCCGGCCGAGTCGGTGTCCCCGTACTTCTCGCTGTACATCTCCTGCAGCTCGGCGATGCCCGGCAGGTAGGAGTCGAACCGGCCGTCGGCGAGGAAGCTCGTCACCCCGGGCAGCTCGAGGACGTGCAGCACGCCCTCGCACGAGTTCGACAGGTCTCCGAGCGTGAGGATCGAGAAGCTCGCGCCGTCCTCGCCCTCGCACAGGGCCTCCGCGGCGGCCATCTTCATGGGCTGCTGGTCGAACATGAGCTTGGCCTGCGCGTCGCCCGAGACGGCAAGGCCGACACCGGACGCGATCATGGCGACGAGGCCGAGCACGACGGCGGGGCGGTAGACGTCGCGGGCGACGTCCGGACGGCCGCGGCGCACCTCGCGGACCATCCACCACGCGGCGATCCCGGCGACGAAGGTGCCGGCCGTGAGCCACGCGGCGGTGATCGTGTGCGGGAACGCGGCGAGGAGCGTCGAGTTCGTCAGCACGGCCCAGACGTCGGTCATCTCGGCGCGTCCCGTCTCCGGGTTGAAGATCGCGCCGACGGGGTGCTGCATCCAGGAGTTCGCCGCGAGGATGAAGTAGGCCGAGAGGTTGGTCGCGACGGCGACCGCCCAGATGCACGCTACATGGATCTTCTTCGGCAGCTTGTCCCAGCCGAAGATCCACAGCCCGAGGAAGGTGGACTCGACGAAGAACGCGGCGAGCGCCTCCATGGCCAGCGGTGCGCCGAACACGTCACCGACGAACCGCGAGTACTCGCTCCAGTTCATGCCGAACTGGAACTCCTGCACGATTCCCGTGACGATGCCGATCGCGAAGTTGATGAGCAGCAGCTTGCCGAAGAACTTCGTGAGCTTGAGCCAGCGCTCGTCGCCGGTGCGGACCCACGCGGTCTGCATGATCGCGACGAGCGGCGCGAGGCCGATCGTCAGCGGGACGTAGAAGAAGTGGTAGACGGTGGTGATGGCGAACTGCCACCGTGCGAGGTCGAGGACGTCCACGATGCTCCAGAGGTGCGGGTCGGGTGCGGGGCGCGCCGGGGCGTTCGCCGGTCCTGTCCTCGGGCCCGCAGCACGCATCGTGCGTCGGAACGACACTAGGGATTGCACCGTCGGGGGGCCGGGACCAAGGTCCCGGTGGCGGCGCGGGCACTCGACTGCGACGTGTGACCTTGGTCTCGACACGCCTTGTCAGCGCCCCGCAGTCCTCGATGACGCCCCTGTGCGATACTGAGGACGGCTCAGGGGCCACACTCCCTGAGGCCGACACAGCTCGCAGCAACGCGAATCGCAGATCGTGGTGGCGCCGCAGTCGGGGTACGTACCCGGCAGCTTGGCGCACCCGCTCGCTCGCCCGTGCAGCGGACTGACACCGACGACTTCCGTCGTGGGCGCTCCTGCGTCTGCGACGACCGAACCGCCTGAGGGCGCCGCACGTGTGGGGCGAGACCCTCCGGGCATTGGAGCACCTTCGTGACTCTCGACAACACTCCCACCAGCACGAGCGGCAACGACGTCCCGGCGAAGAAGCCGGCGCGACGACGAGTCACCCGCCAGACTGCGGCGCCGCAGCCTGTGGACCTCACCGCCCTCGCCGCACCGGTTCCCGCGAGCGCACCTCCCGCTCCGGCCACGAGCACCAGCGGCGCCGCGGTGAGCGAGACGCCCGCCGCCGAGGAGTCGGCCCAGCCCCCGAAGCGCCGTCGCGCCACGGCGTCCGGTCGTGCGACGAGGTCGCGCGCCACCAGCGAGCCTGTCACCACCACCGAGCCTGTCGCAGACACCAGCTCCCCGAGCGTCGTGGCTGCTCCGACGACCGACGGGCCCGCGGCCGGGACGGAGGGCGCCCAGACGTCCGACGACGCGCCGAGCGTGAGTGCTCCGCGAGCCCGACGCAGCCGCTCACGGGCCGGCGCCCGGACAGCCGACGCGCCCGACGCCGCACCCGCTGCCGCCGCACCTGCCGACGACGCACCGGTCAGCGCCGCTGCGGACACGACCCCCGCCGCAGGCGAGCCGCAGCTCGACGTGATCGCCGAGCTCGCGCGGACCGCGGAGCCTGCCACGAGGAGCCGACGCTCCCGCTCGTCGGCCAAGGCCGCGGCCCAGGACGCACCTGCGAGTGCGCCCGCCGAGGCCGCTCCGGAGGGCGCCGGGACGAGCGCTGCGGACGAGGTCGACGTGCCGGCTGCGCCCAAGCGTGCTGCACGCACCCGCGGCGGCCGCCGAGCAGCGAGCCGCCCCGAGTCGTCATCGCAGCCCGAGTCCTCGTCCCCGCCCGAGTCGTCGTCCTCGCCGGAGGAGAGCCCCGTGCGGACGAGCCGTCGCTCGCGGTCGGGTGCGACCAAGGCGCCGGTCACGGATCCCACCCCGGCGCTCGAGACCACCGCGCCGGAGCCCGTCCGCGAGAACGCCGCGCCGGAGCCCGCCAGCAGAACCGCTGCACCGCAGCCTGCCCCGGAGGCCGCGCCGGCGCCGACGACCGGCGAGCAGGCGCCGCGTCGCGCGTCGACCGCGTTGCTCTTCCAGGCGCCGGACACGACGGTGACCCGCACGGGTCGTCGCCGGGTCCAGTCGCCGGCCGGTCCGCCGCGGACGAGCGCGGCGCCGTCCGTCGCCGACGTGCAGCCGGCCTCGAGCGGCGTCGACGAGGACGAGCTCCTCGTCGACGAGGACATGGTCGACGGGCTGGCCGCTGCTGACGAGACCGCGGGTGCGCAGAGCGCCAGCGGCACGGTGGCGGAGGACGACGACCGGGCCGACGACGACTCGCAGGACACGGACGACTCCGAGGACACTGACGCTTCCGAGGACACCGACGCTTCCGAGGACGGCTCGGGTGGGTCGCGCCGTCGCCGTCGCCGTGGCGGCCGTGGTCGGCGTAGCCGTGGCGGTTCTGACACCCCGAACGAGGGCAGCACCGAGGACCACTCCGACGACGACGCGTCGACGGACGAGGACGAGCCCGCCCGCGCACCCGAGGACGAGAGGGGCGAGGGGCACGCTGAGACCGGTGGCGGTCGCTCGCGCCGCCGCCGCGGTGCCGTGGCCGAGACTGAAGCGGCGGAGGACGCGGCAGACGCGTCGTCCGACGAGGACTCCGAGGACGACGGAGAGAGCGGCTCGAGCCGCCGTCGCCGCCGCCGTCGCCGGGGGGGTGCACGCGGCAGCGAGGCCGAGCCCGATGCAGCTCCCGCCCGGACCCCCCGCACACGCGGCGGGTCGGAGGGACGGACCGCATCGGACGAGGTCACCGCGCTCAAGGGCTCGACGCGCCTCGAGGCGAAGCGCCAGCGTCGTCGGGACGGCCGCGACGCGGGCCGGCGTCGGTCCATCATCACCGAGGCGGAGTTCCTCGCCCGTCGGGAGAGCGTCGACCGCTCGATGATCGTGCGTGAGCGCGACGGTCGGACGCAGATCGCCGTCCTCGAGGACGGGGTGCTCGTCGAGCACTACGTCTCCCAGCAGTCGCAGGCCTCCATGGCCGGCAACGTCTACCTCGGCCGGGTGCAGAACGTGCTGCCGAGCATGGAGGCGGCCTTCGTCGACGTCGGCAAGGGGCGCAACGCCGTGCTCTACGCCGGTGAGGTCAACTGGGACGCTGCGGGCCTCGAGGGCCAGCCACGGCGCATCGAGCAGGCGCTGAAGTCTGGCGACCCCGTGCTCGTGCAGGTGACGAAGGACCCGATCGGCCAGAAGGGTGCTCGGCTCACGTCGCAGATCACGCTCGCGGGTCGGTACCTCGTCTACGTCCCGAGCGGAGGCATGACCGGGATCTCCCGCAAGCTCCCCGACACGGAACGTGCTCGTCTGAAGAAGATCCTCCGCGAGGTCGTTCCCGAGTCCGCTGGTGTCATCGTCCGTACCGCTGCCGAGGGTGCGAGCGAAGAGGAGCTGCGCGCCGACATCGCCAGGCTGCAGGCCCAGTGGGAGGCCATCGAGAAGAAGTCGAAGAGCGCGTCCGCGCCGGCACTGCTCCAGGGCGAGCCGGATCTCGCGATCCGCGTCGTGCGGGACATCTTCAACGACGACTTCAAGGAGCTCACCATCTCGGGTGGGACCGCCTGGTCGGAGATCTCCGAGTACGTCAACGAGCTCGCGCCGGACCTCGCCGAGCGTGTCCACCGCTGGACGAGCGAGAAGGACGTGTTCTCGGAGGCGCGGATCGACGAGCAGCTCGCCAAGGGCCTCGATCGCAAGGTGTTCCTGCCGTCCGGAGGGTCCCTCGTCATCGACCGCACCGAGGCGATGACCGTCGTCGACGTCAACACCGGCAAGTTCATCGGATCGGGCGGCACCCTCGAGGAGACGGTCACCCGCAACAACCTCGAGGCGGCTGAGGAGATCGTCCGACAGCTGAGGCTGCGGGACATCGGCGGCATCATCGTCATCGACTTCATCGACATGGTGCTCGAGTCGAACCGTGACCTCGTCCTGCGTCGGCTCGTGGAGTGCCTGGGCCGGGACCGGACGAAGCACCAGGTCGCCGAGGTGACCTCGCTCGGCCTCGTCCAGATGACGCGCAAGCGCGTCGGGCAGGGCCTCGTCGAGGCGTTCAGCGAGACGTGCGAGCACTGCAACGGTCGCGGGTTCGTCGTGCACGACGAACCGAACGAGAAGCACGCCGATGCCGGGCACGGTGCGACGGCCGCAGCGGCCGGCGACTCGTTCGACAAGCGTGCGCGCCGCAAGCGGGGCGCGGGCCGTGACGAGGGTGCTGCGATCACGACGGTCCCGGTGCTGCCCGAGGAACGCGAGTCCGTGAAGGCGACGCTCGCGACGATCGCCGCGGCTGCGGCCCACGCGCACGAGCACGAGCACGACAAGGACGCGGCGGTCAGCGTCGAGACGGACGAGCTCGAGAACCTCGAACCGCTCGCGGATGCTCAGCAGGCCGACACGCAGTCGGACGCAGGGGCGCAGGTCACGGACGGGGCGACGGTCGTCTCGGACGAGGCGGCACCGACCACCCCGCCGTCGGCGCGCGCCGAGAGCCCGGTCTTCGACGTCGTGGCCGAGCTCGCGGCATCCGGGCACGGGGCCGCCCCACGTTCCGACGAGGCCGACGCCGAAGGTCGGGCGTCCACCGGGCCGGACGTCGCCCTCTGACGCGTCACCGGTGAACCTCACCTGATGCCACCGCTCCCTCCGGAGCGGTGGCATCAGGCGTTCCCGCGGCCTTCTGTCGGGCCAGCGGCCGCGCGTCAGCCGCGCGCCAGCCGTGGTCAGTGTGGGGGCACGGGCCGCGATGGCGCCGAGCAGTCCGACGACGTCGTAGGATAGGAGCCGGAGCGTTCCGTTCCGCGCGTGCCCGGGAGCGCAACTTGACCCAGGGTGCCGTATTCCGTAATCTTGACCGTCGGCGCGATGTGATTCGCGCTGGTCCCGTGTGCTCCCGAGGTGTTCGACTGCCCCGGTGATGAGCACGCCGCTGAGACTAAGAGAGATGAGCAGCAACGTGGTGTACGCGATCGTCAAGGCCGGTGGCCGCCAGGAGAAGGTTTCCGTCGGCGACGTCGTCGTCGTCGACCGACTTTCGGGCGACGCCGGCGAGTCCATCGAACTTCCCGCGCTGCTTCTGGTCGACGGGGAGAAGGTGACCACCGACGCAGCCAAGCTGGCGAAGGTCAAGGTCACCGCAGAGATCGTTCGGGACGAGAAGGGTCCGAAGATCACGATCCTCAAGTTCAAGAACAAGACGGGTTACCGTGTGCGCAAGGGGCACCGTCAGCAGCTGACGCGCCTCAAGGTCACCGAGATCAAGTAGTTCCTCCGCGCGGCGGGCGACGCCCGGCGCGCTCGTCTTCCACACACTCTTCAGCAGGAAAGCAGGTTCCGCCATGGCACACAAAAAGGGTGCGAGTTCCTCGCGCAACGGTCGCGACTCGAACGCACAGCGCCTCGGTGTCAAGCGCTTCGGTGGCCAGGTCGTCAGCGCAGGCGAGATCATCGTCCGCCAGCGGGGCACGCACTTCCACCCCGGCAACAACGTCGGCCGTGGCGGCGACGACACGCTCTTCGCGCTGACCGCTGGTGCCGTCCAGTTCGGGACGCGCCGTGGCCGCAAGGTCATCGACATCGTCGAGGCTGGCGTCTGAGGTCCTCGACCACAGCTGAACCACCGCGAAGAGGGACGCACCGCATGGTGCGTCCCTCTTCGATGTTTCGTCCGCGTGCACCTCTGCGTGCCCGTGTTGATCGCTCCTTGCTGACGGCGCGAGACTGTAGACGGACGGGCTCCGCCCCGTCCGGACCCGTCAGCGCTACATGATTGGTTGAACCATGGCTTCCTTCGTTGACCGAGTCGTCCTGCATGCCACGGGCGGGAGCGGCGGCAACGGTTGCGCCTCCATCCACCGGGAGAAGTTCAAGCCCCTCGCGGGTCCCGACGGAGGCAACGGGGGCAACGGCGGGAGCGTCATCATCCGTGTCGACGCCCAGGTGACCACCCTGCTCGAGTTCCACCACTCCCCGCACCGCGTCGCGCAGTCCGGCACCCAGGGCATGGGCGACTACCGGCAGGGCTCCAACGGTGAGGACCTCATCCTCTCGGTCCCGACGGGCACCGTCGTCAAGGACCGCGAGGGCAACATCCTCGCCGACCTCGTCGGCGACGGAGCCGAGTTCGTCGCCGCACCCGGCGGCCACGGTGGGCTCGGCAACGCGGGCCTCGCGTCGAAGCGCCGCAAGGCGCCCGGATTCGCGCTGCTCGGCGAGCCGGGCGAGGAGCTCGATCTCGTCCTCGAGCTCAAGACCATCGCCGACGTCGCGCTCGTGGGCTACCCGAGCGCCGGCAAGTCGAGCCTCATCGCCGCGATCTCGAAGGCGCGTCCCAAGATCGCCGACTACCCCTTCACCACCCTCGTGCCCAACCTCGGTGTCGTCCAGGCCGGCGGGTCCCGGTACACCGTCGCCGACGTCCCCGGCCTCATCCCGGGCGCGAGCGAGGGCAAGGGCCTCGGGCTCGAGTTCCTCCGGCACGTCGAGCGGTGCGCGGTCATGGTCCACGTCCTCGACTGCGCGACGCTCGAGCCGGGCCGCGACCCGATGTCCGACCTCGACACGATCGAGCAGGAGCTCGCCGCGTACGCAGGTGACCTCGACATCGACGGAGGACGCGTCCCGCTCACGGAGCGACCGCGCCTCGTGGTCCTCAACAAGATCGACGTCCCGGAGGCACGCGAGCTCGCCGAGCTCGTGCGGCCCGACCTCGAGGCCCGCGGCGTCAAGGTCTTCGAGGTGTCTGCCGTGAGCCACGAGGGTCTCAAGGCCCTCGCGTACGCCCTGGGCGAGTACGTCGAGCGTGCCCGGGCCGTGGCGCCCGCGCCCGCACCCGCACGCACGGTCCTGCGGCCGCGCGCGGTCGACGATGCCGGCTTCACCGTGCAGCGCAAGGAGTCCGGCGGTCGCCCGTACTACGAGGTGCGAGGAGTCAAGCCCGAGCGCTGGGTCCGCCAGACCGACTTCTCCAACGACGAGGCCGTCGGCTACCTCGCGGACCGGCTCGCGACCCTCGGCGTCGAGAAGCAGCTGTTCAAGATCGGCGCCGTCGCGGGCGACGAGGTCCGGATCGGCCCGGAGCACAACTCGGTGATCTTCGACTGGGAGCCCACGCTCATGACGGGCTCCGAGCTGCTCGGCGGGCCGCGCGGCTCGGACGTGCGCCTCGAGGAGTCCCTGCGCCCGTCGCGGTCGGACAAGCGCCGCGAGCACACCGAGCGCATGGACGCCAAGGCCGAGGCCCGCGCAGAGCTGTGGACGGAGCGCGAGGCGGGCATCTGGACGGACCCGATCGCGGACGACGAGGCTGCCGGGGTCTGACCTGGTGCACGATGTACGTGTGACAGACCTGCCTCCTGCACCGCACCCGCGCGCCATGATCCGGGACGCGCACCGCGTCGTGGTGAAGATCGGCTCGTCCTCCCTGACGGGGGCCGACGGACACCTCGACGTCGCTGCGCTCCGCAGGCTCGTCGACGTGCTCGCCGCGCGCCACGCCGAGGGCAAGCAGGTCGTGCTCATCACGTCAGGTGCCATCGCGGCCGGGCTCGCCCCCCTCGGCCTGCCCGCGCGGCCGCGCGACCTCGCGACCGCCCAGGCGACGGCCTCGGTGGGCCAGGGCATCCTCGTCGCCCGGTACACCGAGGCGTTCGCGGCGCACGGCCTGCGGGTGGGGCAGGTGCTCCTCACCGCCGAGGACACCGTGCGGCGTGGCCACTACCGCAACGCTCAGCGCAACCTCGAGCGGCTCCTCGACCTCGGTGTCGTGCCCGTCGTCAACGAGAACGATGCGGTGGCCACGAACGAGATCCGGTTCGGCGACAACGACCGCTTGGCCGCGCTCGTCTCCCACCTCGTACGCGCGGACGCCCTCATCCTCCTCACGGACGTCGACGGGCTCTACGACGGCCCCCCGTCGCGTCCGGGATCCACCCGTATCCGCGAGGTGCACAGCCTCGCTGACATTGCCGACGTCGAGATCTCGGGCAGCGGCAGCGCGGTGGGGACGGGCGGGATGGTCACCAAGCTCGAGGCCGTGTCGATGGCATCGGGCTCAGGCATCCCCGTGGTGCTCACGCGCGCCGACAACGTCGCCGACGCCCTCGCCGGGAGGGAGGCCGGCACGTGGTTCGCGGCAACCGGCAAACGCACGTCGCGGCGCCGTCTGTGGCTGCGGTACGCCGCCAAGGCGCGTGGCCGGCTCGTGCTCGACGACGGAGCGGTCCGGGCAGTCACCGGTGGCACGGCATCGCTGCTCCCCGCCGGCATCACGGCAGTCGAGGGCGACTTCCGGTCGGCGGACCCCGTCGAGCTCGTGGACTCCACCGGGAAGGTCGTCGCGCTCGGGCTCGTCTCCTACGACGCACGTGAGGTCCCCGCGCTGCTGGGATTCTCCACGGGTGAGCTGCGCGACTCCCTCGGCGAGGGCTACGACCGCGCCGTGGTGCACCGTGACGACCTCGTCCTCGTGCCGCGCCCCCGCAAGTCATGAGCCCGGGCGCCGGCAGGGACCTCGCGACGGACGTCGTCGTGCGGCGCGCCGAGCCCCGCGAGCACGCCGAGGTGGGCCGCGTCACCCAGCACGGCTTCGACACCGGTCCCTATGGCGCGACGAGCGACGCCGACCGGCTCGCGCTGCTCCACGATGCAGCCGGTCGTGACCGTGACGGTGCTCTGCTCGTCGCGGTCCGCGTCCACGACGGCACGATCCTCGGGACGGCGAGCCTGCTGCGGTCGGGTACCCGCTACGTGCGCAACGCACGGCCGGACGAGGCCGAGCTGCGCCTGCTCACGACGCTCCCCGAAGGGCGGGGGCAGGGCCTGGGTCGGCTGCTCGTCGAGGCTGCGGTCGCCGAGGCGCGGACCTGGGGGGTGCGCGCGATCGTGCTCGACACCGGGCCGGACAACCCCGCAGTGGCGCTCTACGAACGCCTCGGGTTCGTGCGCGATCCCGCACGGGAGTCGACGGTGGTGCGCGGCATCGGGACGCTGCGCTTCTACTCCTTCCCGCTCGGTGACGACGCACCTCCGGACGCGCGTGACGACGCCCGCGAGGGGTGACTAACCTGGTCACATGACCCAGGTAGCAGAGCACGGACCGGACGCCCTCGCCGACGACGTGAGCGCGGCGGTGCTGGGCGTCGCCCGGCGTGCCAAGACGGCGTCGTTGGCGCTGGCCACGGCGACCCGCAGCACCAAGGACGCCGCGCTGCACGCGTTGGCCGACGCGCTCGTCGCCGCGACGGCGCAGATCGTCGAGGCGAATGCGGACGACCTCGCCCGGGGCCGCGAGAACGGGACCTCCCCGGGGCTCCTCGACCGCCTCGCGCTGACGGAGGACCGGGTGGCCTCGATCGCCGACGCGCTCCGCGAGCTCGCTGCCCTGCCGGACCCCGTCGGTGAGGTCGTCCGGGGAGCGACGCTGCCGAACGGGCTCCGGATGCGGCAGGTCCGGGTCCCCATGGGTGTCGTGGGGATGATCTACGAGGCGCGTCCCAACGTGACCGTCGACGCGGCCGGCCTCGCCCTCAAGAGCGGGAACGCCGTGATCCTGCGTGGCGGGAGCGCAGCGGCCCGCTCCAACGAGGTCATCGTCGAGGTGCTCGGTCGGGCGCTCGAGCGCCAGGGCCTCCCCGCAGACCTCGTCCAGTCGATCGATGCCTACGGACGGCCCGGAGCCGTGGCGCTCATGCACGCGCGCGGTCTCGTCGACGTGCTCGTCCCGCGGGGCGGGGCGGACCTCATCCAGACGGTGGTGCGCGAGTCCACCGTGCCCGTCATCGAGACCGGGGTGGGCAACTGCCACGTCTTCCTCGACGCGAGCGCCGACCCAGCCATGGCCGTGGAGATCGTCCTCAACTCCAAGACCCACCGGGTGGGGGTGTGCAACGCCGCCGAGACGCTCCTCGTCCACCAGGACGCGGCACCGACGCTCCTGCCCGCGGTCCTCGCTGCCCTCGGCGCGGCGGACGTGGTGGTGCACGGAGATGCGAGCACGCTCGCTCTCGCGCCCGACGCGGTGCGGGCCGTGCCGGCCACCGACGAGGACTGGGCCACGGAGTACCTCTCGCTCGACCTCGCCGTGCGCGTCGTGCCCGACCTCGACGCGGCGATCGAGCACATCCGGACCTGGTCCTCGGGGCACACCGAGGCCATCGTCACGGCGGACCTCGTGTCGTCCGAGCGGTTCGTCGCGGAGCTCGACTCGGCGGCCATCATGGTCAACGCCTCCACCCGCTTCACCGACGGCGGTCAGTTCGGGCTCGGAGCCGAGATCGGGATCTCCACGCAGAAGCTGCACGCGCGGGGTCCGATGGGGCTGGGTGAGCTCACGACGACCAAGTGGGTCGTGCACGGCGACGGTCACGTGCGACGCTGACGTTCCGCGTACGCCGCCGTTCGGGCACCCGTCGGGATCGTCCGCGCCAGGACGCGTGAGAGACTAGACGTTCACTCAGGACCAACGTCCTGCGTCCGGTCCCGACCGGGCGTGCGGACGAGCGAAACAGGAGGATGACATGTTCGCAGCAGTGCTCGCCGCGGAGGAGACCGAAGCCGTGAACCACCTCGCGATCTCGCCGATCGCCTTCGGCATCACCGCCTTCGCCGTCCTCCTCGGTCTCCTCGCCGTGACGTACGCGTTCCGCAGCGTGTGGACGCGTCACTGATCGCGACGGATCCGTCGATGTCGACGCAGCGCCGCCGTGTGGGCGTGATGGGTGGGACGTTCGATCCCATCCACCACGGTCACCTGGTCGCCGCGAGCGAGGTCGCTGCCCGGTTCGAGCTCGACGAGGTCGTGTTCGTCCCGACCGGTCAGCCGAGCTTCAAGCAGCACCAACCGGTCAGCCCGGCAGAGCACCGCTACCTCATGACGGTGATCGCCACAGCGTCGAACCCGCGGTTCACGACGAGCCGGGTGGACATCGACCGTCCCGGGCTCACGTTCACCGTGGACACCTTGCGTGACCTGCGCCAGGAGCGCCCCGACGTGGACCTCTACTTCATCTCGGGTGCGGACGCGATCGAGCAGATCCTCACCTGGAAGGACGCCGAGGAGCTCTGGAGCATGGCGCACTTCGTCGCGGTCACGCGCCCCGGGCACCGGCTGTCGATCGACGGTCTGCCGCGGCACGTGGTGAGCGAGCTCGAGGTCCCCGCCCTGGCCATCTCGTCCACCGACTGCCGCGCGCGCGCCGCCGCCGGTGAACCGGTGTGGTACCTCGTGCCGGACGGGGTGGTGCAGTACATCGCGAAGCACGGTCTGTACGTCGAGTCGGCTGTGAGGGTTGCATCATGACAGAGCAGGGCGGGGACACTCCCGCGGTCCCGCTGACGCGCCGCCAGATCCGCGAGCAGGCCGCACGTGCGGCGGCCGCCGCCGCGGCGTCGGCGCCGCCAGCCTCCCAGGCGCAGGGTGCTCCGCCCGCGTCGTCGCCACGCGGTGCGGCTCCCGCGACACGGTCCGGTGCGCCGGGCGCGCGCCCGGCGCAGCAGGCTGACGGTGGCTCGCGGTCTGCGACCGGCCTGCCTCAGCGGACCCCGCAGCCGAGCGGGCCCGGCTCGCAGTTCAGCCGGGTCGGGCGACCCCGGTCCCAGCCACCGGGGCAGCCACACCCGCAGGTCCAGGCGCAGCCCGCGCGCCCGGAGAGCACGCCGGACGTGTCCCGACGGAACCTGCGGGAACGGGCGGACTCCTCGCGGCCTGTGGTGGTTCCTCCGACGCAGACGAACGCGATCCGCACGGTCGATGAGACCGGCGAGCTGTCCGTCGTGCGTGACGTCCCGCGCACCGAGGTCCCGCGCAGCGGCGCGCGCCCGTCGTCGGCATCGGCCCCGCGACCCGCCCCGACGCCGCAGCAGTTCCACCAGACGGTAAGACCGCAGCCCGCCATCGAGGCTCCCTCCGCCGCTCCGAAGCTCCTCGGTGACGGCACGCCCCGGCGGCCGTGGCCGCCCGTCACGTCCGCCGCTGGACCGCGTACCGCGGAACAGGGCGGGCGCGGCGCGCCCCCCGTGAGCGAGTTCCACCAGCGCGTCTCCGCGCCGAGGACAGCGCCGGACCCGGCGACGGCGCCAGCCACGAGCCCGGAGCCGGTGACGGAGATGCTCCCGCGCTGGGACGCCGTGTCTGCGACGCGCGCCGAGCGCCCGTCGCAACCGAGCGGGGCTGTGCCGGCGGCTGACGCGGCCCCGGAGGAGCGCGACGGACATGGTCCTGCCCAGGCACCGCGGACCCCGCCGCGGTCGCTCCCGGCCGACAGCGCAGCAGACGACGTCGCCGACGAGGACGACGAGGACGAGGACGACGACGACGGGGACCACAAGTACACGTGGTTGCACTATCTGATCCTCGTCGCGGTAGCGTTCGTTCTCGGGCTGATCATCTGGAAGGTCGGCCTGGAGGGCAGCGGCGCCGCCGCTGCCGAGGGCACCGCCGCGAGCATGTCCGCCGCGTCCCATGCATCGTCCTACGCATCACCCCATCCATCTCATGTGTGATCTCTGAGGAGCATCTGTGCCTGCAACTGACCGTGCCATCGAGCTGACGATCGCGGCGGCCCGCGCGGCGTCCGAGCGCAAGGCCGCCGAGATCATCGCGCTGGACGTCAGCGAGCAGCTCGTGCTCACCGACGTCTTCCTCATTGCCTCCGGCAACAACGAGCGCCAGGTCTCTGCGATCGTCGACGCCGTGGAGGAAGCCCTCCACAAGCTCGGCTCGAAGCCGATCCGGCGTGAGGGCAAGGCGGAGGGCCGCTGGGTCCTCATCGACTTCGGTGACATCGTCGTCCACGTCCAGCACGCCGAGGACCGCGTGTACTACGCGCTCGAGCGTCTGTGGAAGGACTGCCCGCTCATCGAGCTCCCCGAGGACGCCCGTGGAGGCGACGGGACGGTCGCGCCCGAGTACGAGCCCGACGACTTCGGCTACCCGTTGCGCGGGGTGGGTGCGGACGTCGACGAGTGAGCGTCGGCACCCTCGTCTTCCTGCGGCATGGCCGGACCGCGTACAACCTGCAGGGCCGGCTCCAGGGTCAGGTGGACATCCCGCTCGACGACGTCGGTGAGTGGCAGGCGGAGCACGGTGCGGCAGCGCTCGCGCGTGCCCACCGGCCGACCCTCGTCGTGTCCTCCGACCTCCTCCGCGCCCGGGCCACCGCGGAGGCGTACGGCAGTGCTGTGGGCGTGGAGGTCGTCGTCGACCCCAGGACCCGCGAGCGTGGCTTCGGGGAGTGGGAAGGCCTGTCGAGGCCTGAGCTCGAGGAACGATGGCCGGTCGGGTTCGCTCAGTGGCGCCGCGGGGAGGAGCCGCCCCGGTCCGGCGCGGAGAGCCGCGCCGCAGTGGTCGCACGGATGCTCGAGGCGATCGCGGAGCACGGGGAGGCGTTGGACACGCAGGACACGCTCGTCGTCGTCTCGCACGGCGCCGCGATCACGATCGCGCTCACGGCGCTGCTCGGCCTCGACCCGACGGTGTGGCGTGGGCTTGCGGGGCTCAACAACGTCCACTGGTCGCAGCTCAACCGCTCCGGACCGTCCGCGCACCCCGGTTGGCGTCTCATGGCCCACAATGTCGGGGCCGGTTACCCGCTGGATCACTGGAACGCGGGGCCCGATTGGAACTTCGAGGCAACTTCGTCCTAAGATTGCGACGCTTCGGAAACGGGGCACCGGATCCCTCGGGGTCACGGGGCTGTGGCGCAGCTGGTAGCGCACCTGCATGGCATGCAGGGGGTCAGGGGTTCGAGTCCCCTCAGCTCCACCGAACGAAGGGCGTCTGACCACCAGGTCAGGCGCCCTTCGGTGTTCTCCGGGTCGGACGCCCGGTCGCGTGCGCCACGTCGTCGAAACGGACACACTGGGGTACTTTCCATGATGACGACAGACTGGACGGCGTGACGACGTCACGCGCCGTCGCGGGCAACGCGCGCGGCCGCGTGCCCGACCGCGCCCGTTGCCCGGCGGTGACGAGCCTCACCGGGCGGGCGAGGAGAGCGCGATGACATCGGTCGGCGAGACGACAGGCCCCGTCGCCCGGCCCCGGCTGCGCAGAGACCTCTCCGTCTCGGCGGTCGTCGCCGGGCTCGTGGCCGTCCTCGTCTCGTACTCGGGGCCGTTCGCCGTCGTCACCCAGGCCGCGGACGCGGGCGGACTGAGCGTCGACGAGACCACGTCGTGGGTGTGGGCCATCTCCGTCGGCAGCGGTCTGACCTGCGTCGTGCTCAGCCTGTGGACGCGGATGCCCGTCATCACCGCCTGGAGCACGCCCGGTGCTGCGCTGCTCATCACGTCGCTCGGAGATCACGCGTTCTCCGCAGCGGTGGGTGCGTATCTCGTCGCGGGTCTCGCGATGACGATCATCGCGACGACCGGGGCCCTCGGGTGGGTGATGGACCGGGTCCCGCACGGCATCGTCTCCGCGCTCCTCGCGGGGATACTGCTGCAGTTCGTCATCGCCGCCTTCCAGGCGGTACCCGGTGCGCCGCTCCTGACGATCACGGTGGTCGCGGCCTTCGTCGTCACGAAGCGGCTCGTGCCGCGGTACGCCGTCCTCGTCGCCCTCGTCCTGGGGGCACTCGTCGCAGGCGTCCAGGGGAGGCTCGATGGCCTCGGCAAGGTGACGGGGGAGGTGACCGTCCCGCACCTGACGGCTCCGTCCTTCTCCCTCGCGGCGATCGTGAGCATCGGGATCCCGTTGCTGCTCGTGACGCTCGCGTCGCAGAACGCGCCGGGGATCGCCGTGCTGCGCACCGCCGGCTACTCGCCGGACGACCGCCGGCTCGTCGGGGCCACGGGTCTCGTCTCGACCGTCCTCGCTCCCTTCGGCAGCCACGCGATCAACCTCGCCGCGATCACGGCAGCGATCTGCACGGGGGAGGAGGCGCACCGCGACCCGGCGCGACGGTATGTCGCCGGGGTGGCGACGGGCGTGCTCTACCTCGTCGTCGGTGTGTTCAGTGTCGGCCTCGTCCAGCTGTTCCACGCGCTCCCGGGCGCGCTCGTCGCGGTGGTCGCCGGCGTCGCGCTGCTGGGCGCGGTGCTCAACGGGCTCGTCGGGGCCGTGGAGGACACCCGCTCGCGCGAGGCGGCGCTCATCACGCTGGCGGTGACGGCGTCGGGCCTGACGCTCGGAGGCGTCGGGTCCGCCTTCTGGGGGCTTGTGGCGGGCCTGCTCGTGCACGCGGTGCTCACCTTCCGGACGCGTGCACCGGGAGCAGGTGCGTGACCAGCAGGTGCGTGACGGCGTGCGTCACGCAGCGGTAGGGGAGATGTTCACCATCCACTGCACGCCGAAGGGGTCGATGCACATGCCGAAGAGGTCACCCCAGGGCGCGGCCACGAGCGGCTCGATGACGGTCCCACCCTCGATGAGGCCCTCCCAGCAGCGCCGGAGCTCGACCTCGTCGTCGCCGCTCAGCGAGACCTGGATGCTCGTGCCGGGCGTGTACTCCATGCTGCTCGGCGTGTCGCCCGCCATGAGGACGAGGCCGCTCGGTGTCATGAGCTGGGCGTGCATGACCTTCTCGGCGTCTGTCGGGTCGTCGCTCCCGAAGGACGGTCCGAAGGTGTCGATGGCCAGCTCGCCCCCGAACACGGACTGGTAGAACTCCATCGCGGGCCGGGCGGTGTCCCGGAAACCCAGGTGGGGATTGAGGATGATGCTCATGGTCGGACCTCCGTGCGTCGTCGGCGGGTGACCCTCCCAGCATGGCACCGGGGAAATGTCAGGGGATAGGGCAAAGCAGGGTCTTTTTGTAGTAGGTCGCGGAGCCCGTGTACCCGAGCGCCTCGTAGAAGGTGCCGGCGCGTCGGGTCGCGAGCGAGACGACGGACGCGCCCACGTCTGTCGCCCACGCTTCTGCCGCGTGCATGAGGGCCGCGCCCGTCCCCGCGCGGCGCACCGCCTCCGCCACGACGATCTCGTCGACCCAGGCCACGAGCCCGTCGGCGTGGAACGTGGCCCGTGTCGACGCGGAGAGGTATCCGACGACCGCACCCCCCGGGTTCGCCTCAGCGACGAGGAGCAGGCATCGGGGGTCGGCGAGGATCGTCCGGTACATCTCCGCGAACCCGCCGGGCGTCGGGCGCCCGGAGGTGGCGAGCGCGATGGCCAGGGGCCACACCGCGTCGGCGTCCTGCGCCGTCGCCGGTCGGACCGTCGTCGTCATCTCGTCTCCCGGTGTCACGTGCGCGTGCAGAGCTCGGACCGCTGGTCAGACTAGCGTCCAGACGGGGCCGCTCTCGGGCCGCTCCCGGGGCCAGTGGGCCCGGGGCACGGGACCGGCCTCAGCGCGGCGTGCGCTGCCGCCACAAGAGCCAGACGAAGTACGGCGCGCCGATGAGCGCCGTGGTCAGTCCCGCCGGAATCTGTGCTGGCGCGATCACGGTGCGGCCGACGGTGTCCGCGACGCTCACGAGGAGTGCTCCGAGGAGCATCGCGACAGGCAGGACGCGTCCGTTGCGGGATCCGACGAGAGCGCGCGCGGCGTGCGGGGCGACGAGCCCGACGAACCCGACGACGCCGACCGCGGAGACGGCCGCAGCGGTGACGAGCACCGTCCCGGCGAGCAGCAGCAGCCGGGTCCGCTCGACGTCGACGCCGAGCGTGAGCGGAGTGTCCTCGTCGAGGCTGAGCACGTCCATCTCGCGACGGTACGAGGCGGCGAGGGGCGTGACGACGAGCAGGGCGACGGTGACGGGGACGATGTGCCCGAGGGTGCGCCCGTAGGTGGAGCCGGAGAGCCACGTGAGGGCGAGGTTGACGTTCCACGGCGCGGTGACGACGATGAGGAGCGTCGTCACGGCGGTGACTCCGGCGCTCGTGCCGATACCGATGAGCACGAGCCGGTCGGAGCTCAGACCGCCCCGTCGGGCGAGGAGGTACACGAGCGCGAACGTCGTGCAGGCGCCCGCCGTCCCTGCCGCGGTCATCATCCACACCGGGGCTCCGGGGACGAGCAGGATGACGCTCACCGCACCGAGACCCGCTCCGGCGGTGACGCCGAGGAGGCCGGGGTCGGCGAGCGGGTTGCGGCACACCGACTGCACGAGCGTCCCGGCGAGTCCCAGCGCCGCACCGGCGAGCAGAGCGGCCAGGACGCGTGGACTGCGCTGGTCGAGGACGAAGTCGACCTGTCGTCCGGCCTGCCCGCCGAGCCAGTTCGCGACGTCTCCGAGCAGGACGAGTCGGTCGCCGAGCAGGACCGCCACGATCGCCGCCGCTGCGAGGAGCGTGACGAGGACCGTGACGACGACCGCGGCGCGCCGGACGCTCCGGGGCCGGACGTGTGCCCGGCTGCCCCGTGCGGCGGGACCGGAGTCCCGCAGTCGGCGGGCCAGGGCCACGAGGACGACGGCACCGAACACCGTGGTGACGATGCCCGTGGGCACGGCCGCGCCGTACCGGCCCGGCAGCACGGCCCGCAGGAGCACGTCGGCTGCGAGGACCACGACGACGCCGACGAGGGCGGCCAGCGGGAGGAGCGTGGCGTGGCGGCTGAGTCCGGGGACCCGGCGAGCGACCAGCCGGGCGAGCACCGGCGCGCACAGTCCGACGAACCCGATGGGGCCGGCCACGGTGACTGCTGCCGCGGAGAGGACGACCGCGCCTCCGACGGCGAGCACTCGCGTGCTGCGCACGTCCACCCCGAGCACCCGGGCGGTGTCGTCGCCGAGCGCGAGGAGGTCGAGGCGTCGCGCGAGGAGACCGAGGCCGACGAGGCCCGCGGCGACGACCGGTGCGGCGAGGGTGACCGTCCGCGTCCCGGACTGGACGATGGAGCCGCTGCCCCACGCGAAGAGACCGAGGGTCTCCTGCTGGAAGAGGACGAGCAGGAGGCTCGTCACGGCGCTCAGCGCCAACGTCGTCGCTGCTCCAGCGAGGATGAGACGCGTGGGCCCGGCACCCCCTCCGCTGGACAGTGCGAGGACGAGACCGGCGGCCGCGAGCCCGCCGACGAGGGCGAGCAGACCCGAGACGTAGAACGGGAGCGTCACACCGACGACAGCGACGACGACGACCGCGAGGTACCCGCCGGCGTTGACGGCGAGGGTGTCGGGGGACGCCAGGGGGTTGCGGGCCACGGACTGCAGTGCCGCACCCGCCGCGCCGAGCGCAGCGCCCACGAGGACTCCGGCCAGGAGCCGTGGGAGCCGTGAGGCGACGAGGACGGCGGAGGCCGTCGAGCCGTCGTCGAGGCCCAGGGCCGCGCGCGCGACCTCACCGACCCCCAGGCCGGCGGTGCCCTGCGTGAGGTGCAGGAGGGCGAGGACGAGGCCGAGGAGGGTGGTGACGGCGAACACGCCGCTGGTGCGCAGGAGCGGGCGGCGAGCGGCGAGGGGCGCCTGCGCGAGGACCTCGGCCGCGCCCACGGGTGGGACCGGGACCGCCCGCTCCTGCGCGGTGCTCACGCGGTGAGTGCGGCGATGACCGCGTCGACGTACGCCTCGGCCGAGGCGGGTCCGCCGAACATCCAGATCCCGTCCGGGAGGCGGTGCACGTCACCGGCGGCGACGAAGGGCAGCTGCTCCCAGATCGCGTTGCCGGCGAGGCCTTCGGCGAACGGGTCGGCGGTGGAGTCGCTGGCCATGTAGAGGAACTGCAGCGCGTCGGCGTCGGCGAGAGCCGTGAGGCCTTCGACGTCCGTGGTGGACAGGCCGTAGTCGGGGTCGCCCTCGCCCTCCCAGCCGTTGACGAGGCCGAGCTCGGCGGCGATCGCGCCGAAGAAGGACCCGGGCGTGTACATCCGGACGCTCACCGTGCCGTTGGTGTCCCAGCCGTCCGCCATGGTGAAGGTCGCGCCGGTGAGGCCCGCGGCCTCGAGCGCGGCCTTGCCCTCGAGCACCTTCTCGTCGAAGGACGCGAGCAGCTCCTCCGCCGTCTCGGCGGTTCCCGTCGCGGCAGCGAGCGTCTCCACCGTGCTCTCCATGTACCCGATGGGGTCGGTGCCGTCGGAACCGCGGAGCACGACGACCGGTGCGATCTCCTCGAGCTGGTCGACGACGGTGTCGGCGGTGTCGGTCGTCACGGCGATGAGGTCCGGTTCGAGGGCGGAGATCGCGTCGAGGCTCGCCTCGCCCCGCATCCCGACGTCGGGGGTCGTCTCGTCGAGCGGCAGAGCGGTTGCCCACGTGTTGTAACCGGCGACGTCGGCCTGGCCGACGACGTCGACACCGAGGGCGAGGAGGTTCTCGGTGAGGCCCCACTCGAGGGACACGACCTCGTCGGCGGCCTCGTCGAGGGTGTGCTCGCCGCGTTCGTCGGTGTACGTGACAGGGTCGCCGGACGCTCCGGCCTTCTCGGTCTGGGTCGTGGACGCTGGCGCCTCGGTGGTGCCGCACGCGGTGAGTGTGAGCGCGACCGCGAGCAGCGTGGCGGGGAGCAGGGGAGACGTGCGCATGGGTGTCCTTCGGTCTTGGGTGAGGGTGGAGAGGTTGAGGGGTGTGCGCGGTGAGGTCAGGCGGGGACCGCGCGGCGCCCCGTGTGGCGACCGACCGGCTCCGTCCGGACGGTGCCGGTGCGCGCGTCGACGCTCACGTCGATCCGGAGCTGGTAGGTCGCGCTGAGCGCTTCGGCAGTGAGGACCTCCACGGGCGTCCCGGCGGCCTGCACGACACCGTCCTGCAGCAGGACGACGTGGTCGGCGACGGCGGCGGCCTGGTTGAGGTCGTGCAGCACGACGCCGACGGCGACGCCGTGGTCGTCCGCGAGGTCGCGGACGAGGTCGAGGATCTCCACCTGGTAGCGCAGGTCGAGGTAGGTCGTCGGCTCGTCCAGGAGCAGCACGCCGGTGTCCTGCGCGAGGCAGGTCGCGAGCCAGACGCGCTGGAGCTCTCCGCCCGAGAGCTCGTCGACCCCGCGCTCGGCCATCGCGCTGACGCCCGTGACCTCCATGGCGTGCGCGACCGCCCGCGGTCCGTCAGGGTCCGTGCGACGGTACCGGGCCTCGTAGGGGTGGCGGCCGTATCCGACGATGTCGCGGACCGTGACGCCGTTCGGGGTGGGCCGGCTCTGGGACAGGAGGGTGACCTGCCGGGCGAAGTCCTTGGGTCGTAGTGCGAGGGCGTCGGGCACGTCGGGCAGGCTGACGGTGCCTGAGGTCGGCCGGTGCAGGCGGGCGAGCGAGCGGAGGAGCGTGGACTTGCCGGACCCGTTGGGGCCGATGAGCGCGGTGACGCGTCCCGCGCTCAGGTGCAGCGAGGCGCCGTGCACGACGGTGGCACGGTCGTATCCGAGCACGAGGTCCTGGCCCGTCAGTGACGGGGAGCCCAGGGCGCGGTCGGTGACTAAGGATTGCCTCACATAGGCAAGGTAACCCTCACTAGCGGCACCGGGTCAAGCATCTCGCGATGCGGGCGTCAGGAGTCGCGCACGATCTCCGCGAGGCGCAGCGCATCGAAGGGGGCGTGCACCTTCGCGTCGTTGTCGAAGTACACGTAGACGTCGCGCCCGACCCCGTCCGCGGTGGACGTTCCGTCGACCCAGCCCCGGATCCGCTCGGCCCACGTCCGGAGCTCTCCGTCGTCGTATCCGCTCACGTACAGCTCGGACGAGCCGTGCAGCCGCACGTAGACGAAGTCGGCGGTCACGTCGAGAACCAGGGGCCACTTCCCGGCCGTGTCGGCGACGACGACGGCGACGTCCTGTGCTCGGAGAAGGTCGAGAGCCTCCGGCGTGACGAACGACGGGTGTCGCACCTCGAGCGCATGACGCAGCGGGCGGTCCTCGTCGGTCGTCAGCCAGTCCCGCCCGTCCAGGCGCTCGTCGCGGCGCGTGGCCAGCTCCGCGGCTGCGGCCGTCGTGCGGGGGAGCGACGCGAGGAACCGCCCGACGACGTCGGCGTCGAAGACGTGCCGCTCGGGCAGCTGCCAGAGGATCGGGCCGAGCGTCGGACCCAGTGCGAGGACACCGGACGCGAAGAAGTTCGCGAGCGCCGCCTCGGTCTCGACGAGTCGCAGCATGTGGGTGATGTAGCGGCCACCCTTGACCGCGAACACGAAGTCGTCCGGCACCTGGGAGCGCCACCGCTGATAGCTCGCGGGCGTCTGGAGGGAGTAGAAGGAGCCGTTGATCTCCACGCTGGGCATACGCTCCGCCACGTACTCCAGCTCGCGCCGCTGCACCAGGCCCGGCGGGTAGAACGTCGTGCGCCACGGAGGGTACCGCCACCCGGAGATGCCCACCCGGGCGGTGGGTGCGTGCGTCAAGACTCGTGGATCTTCGTCGGGAAGGGCGTCCCGTCGCCGTGACCGGCCGCCGCGATGAGATCGAGGAGCGCGGTGGCGTAGGCATCCGAGGCGCTGCCGGCCGGGAACAGGACCGGCTCGCCGTGCAGCAGGATCTCCGCGACGAACCGCTCGTCGCCGTCGTGGCGCAACGACCGGAAGGAGGGTCCGAGCAGGACCCGCAGCTGCTCCTCCGTGGGGTGCCACAACGTCTGGTCGAGGTCCACGGAGTCGAGCGCCCACTCGGTGGTGCCGTTGAAGCCGAGCACCTTGCCCGTGTCGAACTCGTGCACCTCGACGGTCATGTCGCTCACGGTGAACACCGCGTCGGAGAGGTCCTGCGACTCGATCGTGAACCGGTCTCCGGCTGCTGGCTGCCACCGGAGACCGGCGAGGGCGAGAGCGCGTGCGAGGTCCGAGGAGATCATCGCCCCAGTCTCTCCGGACGCGGCGCCCCCCGCACCCCGGCACTCGCCCTGCGCCCGCCCGGGGCGGTGGGTAGGGTCGCCGGAGAACGGGGGTGCCGCGAACCCGTCGGCTACCGCCCGTCGTTGCACGGAGGGCCACCATGACCAGCGTCACCGTCGCCGAAGGCGTCCACCGCATCGAGCACGCGTACGTCAACTGCTACCTCGTCGAGGGCGACGACGGCGCGCTCACGCTCGTCGACGCCGGGCTCCCGGCCGTCTGGCCGGTGCTCGCGGACGCCCTGCGGACCATCGGGAAGCGCCCGCACGACATCTCTGCCCTCGTGCTCACGCACGCGCACTTCGACCACGTGGGCGTCGCCCGCAAGCTCGTCGAACGCCTCGAGGTGCCGGTGTGGGCCCACGAGGACGAGCAGTTCCTCGCCGCGCACCCCTACCGTTACGCGCACGAGAACCTCCGCGGGATCTACCCGGTGCGGTACCCGCGCAGCATCGGCATCCTGGCCGCCATGACGCGAGCCGGGGCACTCAAGGTCCGCGGTGTGCGCGGGACCCGTGCCATGACGCCCGGGTCCGTGCTCGACGTCCCGGGTCGGCCGGAGATCCTCTTCACCCCGGGCCACACCTTCGGGCACTGCGCGCTGCACCTGCCTGAGCGGGGGGTCCTCATCAGCGGCGACGCGCTCGTGACCCTCGATCCGTACACAGCACACACGGGGCCCCGGATCGTGGCGGGAGCGGCCACGGCGGACATCGACGAGGCTCTGAGGTCCTTGGACGTCCTCGCGGCCACCGGAGCCCGGACGGTGCTGCCGGGGCACGGGGAGCCATGGTTCGAGGGCGTGGAGTCCGCGGTGGAGCTCGCGCACGCGGCAGGCGGCGTCTGAGGGGCTCGCGCCCGGCACCGGGCGCGAGATCGCCGTCGGGCTGCCGTCGCTCGCGACGCGCCACAGGCCCCCGTACACGCGACGAAGGCCCCCACCGTGAGGTGGGGGCCTTCGTGTGAGTCGTCCGCGAGCGATCAGGCGCGGGCGTCCTGGATGTTCGCCTGCGAGTCCTGAGCCTGGTCGCGCACGTCCTGGGTGGCGTGCTTCGCCTCGGACTTGAGGTCGGCTGCCCCGCTGGCCGCGGTGTCCCGGACCTGCTGGGCGCCCTCGGTCGCCGTCGCCCTCACCTGGTCCACAGCCTGCATGGCGGGCTCGCGGAGGGTGTCGGCGAGCTCTGCGGCGCTGCTCTTGACGCCCTCGGTGGCAGTCTGGACCGCGTCGCTCTCCTTGACGGAGTGCACGGCGTCGCGCTCACGGCGGCTCGACGGGATGAGCGAGGCGGTGAGAAGTCCGACGCCGAAGGCGATGATGCCGGCGGCGAGCGGGTTGCCCTGCGCCTTGGCCCTCGCAGCGCTCGGCGCGCCCTTCACGGAGCCCATGGCGCCGCTCGCGGCGCCGGAGAGCCCGTCCTTCGTGCTGCTCGCCGTACCGCGGATGCTGTCGGACACACCGCTCGCGGTGCTGTGCAGGCTGTCGTTCGCGCCGCTGGCAGCGCCGAACACCTTCTCCTTGGCGCTCGAGACGGCGTCCTTGACCTTGTCGGCCTGCCGGTGAGCGACGGCACTGGGGCTCACCTTCTCGGTGAGTGCGTCGACGTCCTGGCTGAGGTTGGCGCGGGTCGCTTCGATGTCTGCGCGGATCTGGTCCGGGTCGTTCGTGGTCATGGCGTCTCCTGTCCCTTGAGAGCATCTGGAATCTGCTTGACGGTGGCGGCGGTCTGCGGGAGGCCCTTCGTGCGCGCCATCTCCTTCTTGCCCTTCGCGGCGAGCACCGCGGCGACGACTCCCCAGATGATCGCGACGATGAGGCCGGACCAACCGAGTGCGGGGTCCTCGCCGCCGTCTCCGATGAGCCGTGCGAGGCCCCACCAGAGCGTGAGCGAGAGGAAGAGGAGGACGAAGTGCCCGGCGACGGCAGCGCCGCCGAACATCCCGGCGCCCTTGCCGGCCTGCTTGGCCGACTCCGTGGCCTCGGCCTTGGCGAGGGCGATCTCCTGCCGGATGAGCTCGGAGAAGTCCTTCGTCACCTCACCGAAGAGCTGCCCCACCGAGGCGTTCGTCGGATCGGCCCCGGGGGCTCCCGGTGCGCCTGTGGGTACCGTCATCGAAGCCCACCGAGACCCTGGTCGTACGTCGTGTCGCCGGTGCGGCCGTAGCCGTCGGCGGCCGTCGTCGGGGTCGCGTAGGTGCCGAGCGGGTCGGTCGCCGCTCCGGTGTCAGCGCCGGGTGCCGTGTCGGCGAGGGTGCCGGGTGCGTAGCTGGCGGGCACGTATCCGGCCGGCGTGTGACCGGACAACGAGCTGGGCGCGTGCTGGGACCCGGCCGTGTCCGCGGCCTTCTCCTGTGCGGCGTCGTCCTTGAGACCCCGGGCGACGCGGCCGACGACGAGGCCGACGCCTGCCGCGATCGCGAGGAAGGTCCCCGGGTTGCGACGGGCGTAGCTGGAGACGTCGGTGAGGAGGTCGGACGGCTCACGGCTCTCGAGCCAGTCGCTCGCGTCGGCGAGGTAGGAGGACGCCTGACGCGCGAGGTCGCGGGCGAGGCCCTGTCCCTCCGTGCCGTCAGCCATCGACGTGAGGTCGTCGGAGAACGTGCGGACCGTCCCGGCGAGGCGCTGCACCTGCTGGCTGGCCCCGCTCGCGAGCTCCGTCCGCCCCTGGTCGAGAAGGTCCTTCGCAGCGACCTTCGCCTCGGCGACGGTGTCCTTCGCGGCGGTCTTGGCCTCGGCGGCCGTGTCCTTGACCATGGTCTTCTCGGACTCGACGACGCGGCTCGCGCCGTCGCGTGCGGTCGAGGCGACGTTCGCTGCCTCGTCCTTCGCCGTGTCCTTGAGACCGGAGTCCTGGGAGTCGGAGCCCGTCGTCGAGTAGGAGCTGGTCGACCCTGCGCTGTGCGCGGGGTACGTGGGGACGGGCTCGCCCGCGGACGACCCGAGGGGTTCGATCGGGTTCGTCGGACCGCTGTATGCGTCTGTCATGGTCGTTCCCTTCGTTCGGAGACTTCTTCCACGCCACTTCTTGACGTCTGCGTCCATGGTGTGCTGCATATGCCGCCTCCGCCTCCCGAAATCACATGTCGTGCGAAGGTCGTTCTGCTCGTCTAGAGTTCCCGGCTGCCTGTGTTCGCAGGCGCGCTCGCGGACTGGCGACGCGTTTCGACCGCACGGGCGACGTCGTCGTCGACGAGGTACGCGTTCATGGAGATCGCGGCACGGGAACCGGCAGCTGCCGCAGCGATCACCTGCGCAGCGGGGTCGCTCACGTTGCCCGCGGCCCACAGTCCCTGCACCGTCGTGGCCTGCTCGTCGTCGACAGCGAGCCACTGCGCGAAGTCGTTGCGTTCCGTGCGCGCCCCGAGCACGACTGCCAGCCGGTCGCGGGCGAGGAAGCGCGGGCCGATGAAGAGCGCCGTCCGCGGTTCCACCTCTCCGGACTCCATCCGCACGCCGACGAGACGGTCGCCCGAGGTGACGAGGGCATCGACGGTGCCGTCGACGACGCGCACGCCCCGCGCGGCGAACTGTTCCTCGTCGTCGGGGCTGAGGCTCGCCGTCGAGTGCGTGAAGAGGACGACGTCGTCGGACCACTGCCGGACGGTCAGAGCCTGGTGCAGCGACATCGGGTTGGACGCGATCACGCCGATCGGCTGGCCTCGCACCTCGAACCCGTGACAGTACGGACAGTGCGAGACGCCGGTGCCCCACTGCTCCCGGACCCCCTCGATGTCGGGGAGCTCGTCGACGAGGCCGGTCGCGATGAGCACCGTACGTGCGTGGAGCACCGATCCCGAGGAGAGCGTGGCGCGGAAGCCCGAGCAGTCCCGCTCGAGTGCCTCGACGGAGTCGTCGACGAACCGGCCGCCGTACCGTTCGACCTCGGTCCGACCGTCCCTCATGAGGTCGCCGGGCGAGACTCCCTCCCGAGCGAGGTATCCGTGCACGTGCCCTGCGGGGGAGTTGCGCGGAGATCCGCCGTCCACCACGACGACGTCCCGCAGCGCCCCGGCGAGCACGAGCGCGGCACTGAGCCCGGCCGCGCCACCGCCGACGACGAGTGCGTCGAGCGTCGTCGTCGGCCCACCTCGCCCGCCGGGACAGGGTCGGCTGCCACCGCCCTCGTGCTCGCACCCGTCGACGTGAGCCGCTCCGGTACCACGTGCGGCCCCGGTCTCCTGGGTCATGACAGACCACCTCCGCGCCCCACTGTCGGTTCTCCGGGCCGCTCTCGCCACCGGACGTCGGCGGTGCGGGCACCGCGTCGCGGGCAGGGGCCCGCGCAGGTCCCTCGGGAGGACCCGGTCGGCTCGGTGCACCTGGTGGTACCGTGACATGAGGACAGCCCTCAGAAGGAGGCCAGGACCGATGAGCGACTGCGGTTTTGGCGACTTCGAGTTCGAGCGCCGCTTCCTCGTGGACGACCTTCCCACCGCGGCCCTCGCCGAGCCTGATCCCGTCCTCATCGTCCAGAGCTATGTCCTGGCCGCCGAGGGCTATGCGATGCGGGTCCGCGTCCAGTCCGGCTCCGTCCTCCTCGACCTGGACGGCACCGAGGACGAGCTCGGTGTGCTCCGTGACTTTGCGGGAGAGTTCGAGTTCTGTGCCGTGACCGTCAAGGGCCCGATGGTCGGTGGCACGCGCTACGAGGCCGAGCGCGAGATCGACGTCGGGGTCGGGCTCGAGCTGATCCGGCTCGGCGGCAAGCGCATCATCAAGAACCGCTACGCGATGTGGCTGGGCGGCGACGGGTGGGTCATCGACGTGTTCGGCGGAGCGAACCGGCCGCTCATCATCGCGGAGTGCGAACGCGGCGGTCCGGTCACTGATCTGACGATCCCGCGCTTCTGCGTCACGGAGGTGACGGACGACCGGCGATTCTCGAACGAGACCCTGTCCCACGCACCGTACTCGGCGTGGGCGCCGGCCTATGCGCAGGAGCTCGCGACCCGGGGGCCGCGGTTCCTCCAGGAGTTCGGGCGCAACACGCTCGAGACCGACCTGCCCTGAACCGCGCGTTCCGTACGGCTCAGGGGAGCAGCGGGGGGTCCACGTCCGGCACGTGAGTGCTGAGGAACTGAGCGACTGCCGCAATCTCGGGTCCGCTGATCCCGTGGGCGAGCCCGGGGTAGACGACGTCCGTGAGGGTGGTGTGCTGGGCGAGCCAGCGCCGTGCCCGCTCGAACGCGTCGCTGCTGATGATCTGGTCCCGGTCGCCCCGGCCGAAGAACACGGGAGGCGCGAGGCGTGCCAGTTCGATGTCCGAGTCCAGTGCTGCCTCGGTG
Organism: Sanguibacter sp. Z41_6; assembly: GCF_059621145.1. NCBI lineage: Bacteria > Bacillati > Actinomycetota > Actinomycetes > Micrococcales > Sanguibacteraceae > Sanguibacter > Sanguibacter sp. Z41_6. Next base: position 91,356 of record NZ_JCAQIF010000002.1, read on the forward strand.
ACGAAACCGGACAGCACCACGCCTGCGACGAAGCGGGCGGGTGCCTGACGCATGAGCTGGGTGACCATGAGGCCGCCCTGGGAGAAGCCGAGGAGGGCGATCTGCGTCGCCGGGGGGACGTGCTCGTCGATCCACGCGAGGACGGCGTCGGCGGCGGCGCTCGCAGCAGCGGGATCGGGGCGCCCGGGGTCGACGATGGGCACCCACGCGTAGCCCGACGGCAGGGGGAGCGGCGCGCGTACCGAGGCTGTGGCGAGATGCCGGGGGAGGTGCGGGACGAGTCCGGCGAGGTCGTGCTCGTCGGCTCCGTATCCGTGCATGAGCAGCAGGAGCGGCGAGTCCGGGCGGGGACCGGGGGACAGCACGGTCGCCCCGGTCGAGATGCTCAGCGTCATCCGGGAACCCTATCCGGTGGAGGGGTGGGTCGTCGGTGGTGTGCCAGGTCGGCGCGGGGGCTGGTCCCGAAGGTGGTCCGCCATCGACGTGAGGAACGTGACGACCGCGTCGCGGCAGTCCTCCGGGACCTCGTCGGCGATGGCGAGCATCGCGTCGTGCATGACCCGCAGGCGACCGCGGATGTCCTCGTGCGCGTGCGCCGTGGCACGGATCTCGAGTGTTCGGCGGTCGGTCGGGTGCGGGTGCCGTTCGAGGTGGCCGGAGGCGGTGAGGCGGTCGAGGAGCTTCGTCGTGGAGGCCGTGGAGAACCCGAGCGTCACGGACAGCCCGCGCGGTGTGGCGATGGCGCCCTTCGTCTGGGCGCTGACGACGTACTGGAGGGCGAGCAGGTCGCTCTCGTTCATTGCCATGTCGGCGCTCACTCGTCGGCGCATGGACTGGTCCTCGCGCCGGAAACGCCTCAGGGCGTGCAGGATGCGGATGGCCGATTCATTGTTCTCGTACCAGTATGTCCCTGTGCCGGTCGCGTCGTTCGTGCTCATCATGTGATGATAGTTGACTATTAACTAGCCTGGCTAGCAAAATCGTTCGCTCCCACCGTCCCACCACTGCATCGGAGGTCCTCGTGACGATCCAGGTCACCACCCACGAGGACCATGTGATCCTCCTCGACGAGACCGGACGCAGGACCGGGACGGCGCCCCGAGCAACCGTGCACGGCACCGACACGCCGCTCCACCTCGCCTTCTCCTGCTACGTGCTGCGCAGCGACGGAGCGGTCCTGCTCACCCGCCGGGCACTGCACAAGCGCACCTGGCCCGGGGTGTGGACGAACTCCTTCTGCGGGCACCCCCGCGAGGACGAGTCGATGCTCGACGCGATCACCCGCCATGCGACCCACGAGCTCGGCCTCGTGGTCCGGGACGTGTCCGTCGTGCTGCCCGACTTCCGGTACCGCGCTGTCGACGCCTCGGGCGTCGTCGAGAACGAGATGTGCCCCGTCTATGTCGCGACGACCGAGCTCGAGCCCGTCCCGAACCCGGACGAGGTCATGGACCTGCGCTGGGTCGACACCGAGGATCTCGGACGCTCGATCACCGCGACGCCCTGGGCGTTCAGCGAGTGGATGGTCGCGCAGCTCAACGAGATCGCGCTGGTCGACCTCTCGGTGCCCGCATGACGGCGCCGCCTGTGCCCGCGGGGACGCGAGCGCGGACCGGGCGCTCGGCCGCGAGCACGGAGCAGACCCGCACGGAGCCGCCGAGCACGGAGCCGACGAGCACGGGGCCGACGAGCACGGGGCCGACGAGCACGGACCCCGCCCGCGTGATGCCCGCGGAGCAGCTCCCCGGTCTCCGCTCCTCGCGCGAGGCCGTGGCGCAGGTGCTGGACGAGTACTTCGGCACGCGCATCGACCGGGCGGCGCAGCACGGCGACGAGTACCACCGGCTGTGGCTCGGTCTGCGTGAGTCGGCAGACGGAGGCAAACGGTTCCGTCCTGCGCTCGTGACAGGCATGTACGAGGTGCTCGGTGGCACCGACGTCCGCCTCGCCGCCACGATCGGCGCGGCCGTCGAGCTCCTGCACACGGCGTTCGTCATCCACGACGACGTCATCGACCACGACGACGTCCGTCGTGGTCGCCGCAACGTCCCGGGAAGCTTCTACGACCAGGCGCGCCTGGCTGGCGCCGACGACCGCAGAGCACGGAGCCTCGGGGCGGCGGCCGGCATCCTCGCCGGGGACCTCGCGCTCTCCGGAGCCGCACACATGATCGCGGTGAGCAGTGCCTGTCCCGAGGTGCGCGGCGAGCTGCTCGAGCTGTTCGACCACGCCATCTACCTCACGGCGGCGGGCGAGCTCTCCGACGTGGCGTTCAGCGTCGTTCCCGGCGGGGTCGGGCTCTCCGACATCCTGTCGATGGAGACCCACAAGACCGCCGCGTACTCGTTCCAGCTCCCGCTGCGAGCCGGGGCGGTCCTCGCCGGCGCTGATGCGTCGACCGTCGAGTGGCTCGACGGATTCGGTAGGCTCGTCGGTCTCGCGTTCCAGCTCTACGACGACGTCCAGGGCGTCTTCGGCAGTACGGGCCGGACGGGCAAGAGCGTTCTCACCGACCTGCGGGAGGGAAAGATGACACCCCTCATCGCGCATGCCCGGACCACGGATCAGTGGGACGGCATCTGGGCGGTGCTCGGAGACGACCGGGTCACCGAGGAGCAGCTCCACGCGGTCCGCGCGTCCTTGGAAGCGGCAGGCTCCCGTCGCTTCATCGAGGACCTCGCCGCTGACTGCCTCGCGTCGGCCCACGCCCGTCTGACCGAGGTCGACCTCCCTGACCGCTTCACCCGATGGATCGAGACGATGACGGCATCCTTGATCGTGCGACCCGCATGAGCCCTACCGCAGGCCTCCGCCGCGCGCGGCCGGACGAGGCCCAGCTGTACGACCTCGTCGCGCAGCGCAGTGCAGCGACCGTCATCGCCGGGTACTCGACGTCGTTCGGATGGGCGTGCCGGTTGCTGCACCCCTCGACGCGCACCGACGTCCGCAACGTCTACGCGCTCGTCCGCCTCGCCGACGAGATCGTCGACGGGCCGTACAGCGCCGTGGACACGACGCGGAGCGCTGCGCTGCTCGACGCGCTCGAGCGGGACACGCTCGACGTCCTCGTCGCCGCGCACTCGACGAACCTCGTCGTGCACGCCTTCGGTCTCACCGCGCGCCGGTACGGGATCGGTCCAGATCTCGTCGTCCCGTTCTTCGCATCCATGCGCGCCGACCTCGAGGTGCGCACCCACACACCGCAGTCGCTCGCCGCGTACATCTACGGCTCCGCCGAGGTCGTCGGACTCATGTGCCTGCGCGTGTTCCTCGGTGCGGCGGGTCGCGCCGACTACGACGAGCTGGCGCCGGGAGCCTGCCGCCTCGGAGCGGCGTTCCAGAAGATCAACTTCCTGCGCGACCTCGCGACCGACCGCGAGGTCCTGGGCCGGGTGTACTTCCCCGACCTCGATCTCGACGCGTTCTCCGACGAGCAGCGCGACGTGCTCGTGGCGGACATCGACGCCGACCTCGCGGTCGCGGCCGAGGCGATCCGAGCCCTGCCCGCGAACAGCCGGACGGCCGTCGCCGCCGCCCACGGGCTCTTCGAGGAGCTCAGTGCCCGCCTCGCGGCCGCTCCGGCGAGCGACCTGTTGCGCGAACGCGTGCGCGTCCCCGGGCACGTCAAGGCCCAGATCCTCGGTCGCGCGATCGCGAACGGTCGCCGCTCGTGAGCACGGCGATCGTCGTCGGGGGAGGGATCGCAGGTCTGGCCACGGCGGCCCTCCTGGCACGTGACGGCTACGACGTGGAGCTCCTCGAGCAGCGCGACGAGCTCGGCGGGCGGGCCGGCTCGTGGGAGTCGGGAGGGTTCAGGTTCGACACCGGACCCTCGTGGTACCTCATGCCGGAGGTGTTCGACCACTTCTTCCGGCTCCTGGGTACCACCGCCGCGCGCGAGCTGGACCTCGTGCGGCTCGACCCCGGCTACCGGGTCTTCTTCGAGGGGCACGCTGACCCCGTCGACGTCACCGCCGACGTCGAGACGACGAAGGCGACGTTCGAGGCGATCGAGCCCGGCGCGGCCGCGAGCCTCGACCGCTACCTCGCCTCCGCACGCGACACGTACGAGATGGCGCAGCAACGGTTCCTCTACTCGAGCTTCCAGTCGAAGCTCTCGCTCGTGCGGGCCGACGTGCTGCGCCGCGGTGGTCGGCTCGTCCAGCTGCTCGCCCGACCGCTCGACCGCTTCGTCGCGGGCTACTTCCGGGACGACCGGATCCGCAAGATCCTCGGCTACCCCGCCGTGTTCCTCGGGTCCTCCCCGGACCGGGCTCCGAGCATGTACCACCTCATGAGCCACCTCGACCTCGTCGACGGGGTCCTGTACCCGCGGGGCGGTTTCAGCACCGTGATCGAGGCTGTCGAGCGTCTCGCCCGGGCGGAGGGCGTGCGTATCCGCACGGGCGCGACGGTCACTGCCATCCGCACGCGCGACGTCGGGGGTGCGCGTCGCGCCCGGCGTCCACGGGCCGCCGTCACCGGTGTGACGTACGAGTGCGACGAGGGCACGCGCGAGCTCGACGCGGACGTCGTCGTCAGCGCCGCGGACCTGCACCACACGGAGACGACCCTGCTTCCGCCAGCCCTGCAGACCTACCCGCAGGAGTGGTGGGACTCCCGGCAGTCGGGGCCGGGAGCCGTCCTCGTCTACCTCGGGGTGACCGGCGAGCTCCCGCAGCTGGCGCACCACTCGCTGTTCTTCACCGACGACTGGCAACGCAACTTCGACGACATCTTCGGTCCGGACGCGCACATCCCGCAGCCAGCCTCGGCGTACGTGTGCAAGCCGTCCGCGACGGATCCCACCGTCGCGCCCCCGGGGACGGAGAACGTCTTCATCCTCGTCCCCGTGCCGCCGGACCCGTCGACTGGTTCGGGAGGCATCGACGGAGCGGGCTCCCCGGCGATCGAGAAGGCGGCGGACGCGGCCATCGAGCAGGTCGCCCGGTGGGCCGGGATCCCCGACCTCACCGACCGCATCGTCGTCCGCCGCACCGTCGGCCCCGCCGACTTCGCAGAGTCCTACAACTCCTGGTCAGGAGGAGCCCTCGGCCCCGCGCACACCTGGCGGCAGAGCGCCTTCCTCCGCGGGTCCAACAGCTCCGCACGGGTCGACGGCCTCCTCTACGCCGGCGGGACGACGATCCCCGGCATCGGGTTGCCGATGTGCCTCATCAGCGCGGAGATCGCGCTCAAGCGGCTACGCTCCGACCGGTCGACGACACCACTGGAGGAACCGCTGTGACCGGTTGGGAGTACCTGGGTGCCCTCCTCGTCTCGTTCGCGTGCATGCTCGTCGTCGACCGTCGGTGGCGGGTCTTCCTCTGGGCCGACGCACGCCGCGCAGGGCTGGTCATGGCCGTCGGCATCGTCTTCTTCCTCCTGTGGGACGCAGCCGGCATCTCCTTCGGGATCTTCGAGAGGGGCCAGAGCGCCGCGATGACAGGGATCGAGCTCGCCCCCGACTTCCCGCTCGAGGAGCTCGTGTTCATCACCTTCCTGTGCCACCTGACGATGGTCCTGCACGGCCTCGCCACCCGGTACCTCGTGCCCGCCCTCGTCCGCGCGCGAGCCGACGGAGGGCAGGCGTGACGTACCTCCAGCTCAACGCGGTGTTCGTCCTCGTTGCGGCGGCCGTCGCTCTCGTCGCGCTGCGGCGTGCAGCGGGTCGGACGCCGGTCGACCGCCGTGTCCCGGCACCGGGCGCGCGGCGCTGGTGGGCGGCGACGGCCGTCGTCGGCCTCGTCCTCGTGGTGCTCACGGTCGTGTTCGACAGCATCATGATCTGGGCGGACCTCTTCCGGTTCGACGACCAGCACATGAGCGGGGTCACCGTCTGGCTCGCTCCGCTCGAGGACCTCGCCTGGCCGGTCGCCGCAGCGATCCTGCTGCCCGCGGTCTGGGCCGGCGTAGGCCACAAGGACGGTCGATGAAGCAGGTCATCGCGTCCTCACGGCCCATCAGCTGGATCAACACCGCGTACCCGTTCGCCGCCGCGTACATCATGGCCGGCGGCGGCATCACGTGGCCTCTCGTCCTGGGCACCCTCTACTTCCTCGTGCCGTACAACATCCTCATGTACGGGATCAACGACGTCTTCGACTACGAGTCCGACCTGCGCAACCCGCGCAAGGGCGGGGTCGAGGGGATCGTGCTCGACCGCGGTGTGCACCGGCTCACGTTGTGGACCGCCGTGCTGAGCAACGTCCCCTTCCTCGTGTACCTCGTCGCTGTGGGGAACTCCTCGTCGACCGTGGCACTCACCGTGTCCGTCGCCGCCGTCGTCGCGTACTCCGCGCCCGTGCTGCGGTTCAAGGAGAGGCCGCTGCTCGACTCGCTCACCTCAAGCACCCACTTCGTCAGCCCCGCCGTGGTCGGGCTGCTGCTCGCCGCCCCCGGGACCGTCTCCGTCCCCGTGTACGCCGCGCTCGGGGCCTTCTTCCTCTGGGGTGTGGGCTCCCACGCGTTCGGCGCCGTCCAGGACATCGAGGCCGACCGTGCCGCCGGGATCGGGTCCGTCGCCACGGCCTTCGGTGCCGCGCGGACGGTGCGGTTCGCCATGGCCTGCTACGCCGGAGCTGCCCTCGCGCTCCTCGCCACCGGGTGGCCCGGGGTGCTCGCGGCCGTGATCCCGCTCGGGTACCTCGTCAACGTCGCACCCTTCCGCTCGCTGCGTGACGAGGACTGCGAGACGGCCAACGCGGGCTGGCGGCGGTTCCTGTGGCACAACCTCGTCGCAGGCTTCCTCGTCACACAGCTCCTCATCTGGATCGCGCTCACCTGACGCCCTGCGTGTGGTGGGATGGTCGCCGACACGACGAGGAGAACGACGCGATGGCGAAGCTGTACTTCCGGTACGGGGCGATGAACAGCGGCAAGAGCACGGCGTTGCTGCAGGCGGCGCACAACTACGAGGAGCGGGGCCACGAGGTCCTCCTCGCCAAGCCGGGGGTCGACACGAAGGCGGGCCGGGCGATCCGGTCACGGCTGGGCGTGGACCGGGAGGTCGACTTCGTGGTCGGCGCGGAGGAGGACGTGCTCGGCGCGTTCCAGGCTCAGCGGGAGCAGCTCCAGCGCCGCACCGGGCGGGACGTCAGCTGCTTGCTGTTCGACGAGTCGCAGTTCCTCACGGCGCAGCAGGTCGACGATCTCCTGCGCGTGGCGACGCTCGACGGTGTTCCCGTCATCTGCTACGGCATCCGCACCGACTTCCAGACGGTGGCGTTCCCTGGCAGCCGACGGCTGCTCGAGGTCGCGCACTCTCTGGAGGAGCTCAAGACGATCTGCCGCTGCGGCCGCAAGGCGGTCTTCAATGCCCGCACGGTCGACGGCGCGTTCACCTTCGACGGTGCCCAGGTCGCGATCGACGGGGTCGAGGTGGGCTACGAGTCGCTCTGCGCCGCGTGCTACCTCCGGGAGAGCGGCGGCCGGTTGGCGTCCTGACGCGCACGCCGTCCCGAGGTGCTGCTGCAGCTCGGGACGGCGCTGCCAGGACGACGCACCTGTTACCAGCGGTCGTGGACGTGCGGGCGGATCTTCTCGTCGTAGATGCGCTCGAGCGCGGCGGACTGCTCCGGGGTGAGCGGCGGGAGGTCCGCCGCGGCCGCGTTCCCGCGTGCCTGCTCGGGGTTGCGAGCGCCCGGGATGACCGTCGTGACGCCGTCCTGGTCGAGGATCCACCGCAGCGCGAGCTGCGCGGTCGTCATGCCGGATCCCTCGGGGACGAGCGCGGACACCTCGTTCGCGGCGGCGACACCGACGTCGAACGGCACACCGGCGAACGTCTCGCCGACGTCGAACGCGGCGCCCGAGCGGTTGTAGCTGCGGTGGTCGTTGTCGGCGAACGTCGTGCTCGCGTCGTACTTGCCCGAGAGCAGGCCGCTCGCGAGGGGGACGCGCGCGATGATCGCGACGCCCGCCTCCCGGGCTGCCGGGAGGACCTCCTCGAGCGGCTTGCGGCGAAACGCGTTGAGGATGATCTGGACGCTCGTGACGCCGGGGCGCGCGATCGCCGTGATGGCCTCGGCGCAGGTCTCGACGGAGACGCCGTACGCGGCGACGCGCTTCTCGGCGACGAGCGTGTCGAGAGCGTCGTACGTGGCGTCAGCGGAGAACACCGGGGTGGGCGGGCAGTGCAGCTGGATGAGGTCGAGGGTGTCGACGCCGAGGTTCTCCCGGCTCCGGTCCGTCCAGGCCCGGAAGGCGTCGAGCGTGTACGCCTCGGGGGTGTGCGCCTCGGCGCGCCGGCCCATCTTCGTGGCGACCGTGATGCCATGGCGGCCACGCTGGTCGAGGAACGACCCGATGATGCGTTCGCTCCGACCGTCGCCATACACGTCTGCCGTGTCGAGGAACGTCACGCCGGAGTCGAGGGCCGCAGCGAGCACGGCGTGGGCCGACTCCTCCGAGACGTCCCCCCAGTCGCTGCCGAGCTGCCAGCAGCCGAGGCTGATCGCGCTGAGGTCGGGGGAGAGGCGGGATGTGGTTCTGGTGTCCATGCGCCCCACCCTAGGCGGCGGCACCGCCAGCCGCTGGACGCGCCCCGCCCCTCGCCCGCGATCAGGCGCTGGGCTGTGCCTCGGACTCGCTGTCCCGCAGGCTGGCGAGCTCGGCGTCAGAGTCCCACGTGCTGATGTGGAGGCTCGGGAGCATCGTGGCGAGCTCGGGACGCCAGGCGTCGATGCGCTCGGGGAAGCACCGCTCGAGGAGGTTGACCATCGCGGTCACGGCGGTCGACGCACCGGGCGAGGCGCCGAGAAGGCCAGCGATGGACCCGTCGGCGGCGGTGACGAGCTCCGTGCCGAACTCGAGGACACCACCGAAGGCGCCGTCCTTCTTCTTCATCACCTGAACGCGCTGCCCGGCGGTGATGAACTCCCAGTCCTTGGGGTCAGCCGTCGGCATGAAGTCACGCAGCGTGCGGAACTTCGACCACTTCGACTTCGTCACCTCGCGGACGAGGTACATGGTGAGGTCCATGTTGTCCTTGGCGACCGTGAGCATCGTGACGATGTTCGACGGCCGGACGGAGCGGAAGAGGTCGAGGAGCGACCCGCGCTTGAGGAACTTCGTGCTGAAGCCCGCGTACGGACCGAACAGCAGCGAGGTCTCGCCGTCGACGACGCGGGTGTCGAGGTGGGGGACGGACATGGGCGGCGAGCCGACGTCGGCCTTGCCGTAGACCTTGGCCTGGTGCTGGGCGACGAGCTCCGGGTTGCGCGTGCGCAGGAACACCCCGCTGATGGGGAAGCCGCCGTAGCCCTTGATCTCCGGGATGCCCGCCTTCTGCAGCAGCGGCAGTGCGCCGCCGCCGGCCCCGATGAAGACGAAGCGGGCGTCGACCGTGCGACGTGCCTCCTGGGCGTTCCAGCTGCGGTCGGCGACGGACAGGCGCCACGTCCCGTCCTTGCGCTTGGTGAGCGAACGCACCTCGTGCTCGAGGTGCAGCTCGGCGCCGCTGGCGACGAGGTAGTCGGTCATGCGGCGGGTGAGTGCGCCGAAGTCGACGTCGGTCCCGTCCGATGCGCGCGTCGCGGCGATCGGCTCGTCGTCGCGGCGCTCAGCGAGCAGGAGCGGGGCCCACGAGCCGATGACGGCCGGGTCGTCGGAGAACTCGAGGTCCGAGAAGAGGGGGTGCGCGGACAGCGCCGCGTGCCGCCGGCGCAGGTACTCGACGTTCTCCGCGCCGCGGACGAAGGTCATGTGCGGCGTCGAGCTGATGAAGCCCTCGGTGTCGGGCAGGAGCTCGGCGGAGACGAGGTGCTGCCAGAACTCGCGGGACACCTGGAACTGCTCGTTGATCGTCACGGCCTTGCGGATGTCGACGGTGCCGTCGGCGCGCTGCGGTGTGTAGTTGAGCTCGCACAGGGCTGCGTGCCCGGTGCCGGCGTTGTTCCACGCGTTCGAGCTCTCCTGAGCGACGGCGTCGAGACGCTCGTAGATCTGGATGGTCCACGTGGGCTCGAGGAGGCGGAGGAGGGAACCGAGCGTCGCGCTCATGATCCCGCCCCCCACGAGGACGACGTCGACGGGTGCGCTGGGGGTGTTCTTGGAGGCTGCCACCTGGCGATGCTATGACTCGTCAGCCGCAGGATTGGGCCGAAGTGACCAATATCACGGGTCATGCGTTGTGGGGTGGGACCAAGGTCACGGATCGAGGCGGACGTCCGCGACCGACCGGTCGGGCCGCCATCCCCGCCACACAGGGTGCCGGAGCCTGCCGCTGCCCGTCCACTCCGCGAAGGTCACCTCCGCGACGCGGTCGGGCTCCACCCATCGGGCGTCCCGCGCGTCCGCACCTGGCACACCCTCCACGGCCGGTGCTGACCGCTCAGCCCTGCCGAGCTCCTCGGTGAGCTGACGCACGAGCCGTTCCGAGAACCCGGAGCCCACGCGGCCCGCGTAGTGCAGCACCCCGTCGTCGTCGGGGACCGCCACGAGGAGGGATCCGACGAGGCCCGCCCGCCCGTCACGGCCGGGGCGCCATCCGACGACGACGACGTCCTGGGTGCGCTGGTGCTTGATCTTCACCCACGTGCGCGCGCGCCGACCCGGTTGGTAGACGCTGGCGCGGCGCTTGGCGACGACGCCCTCGAGCCCGAGCGTCCTGCTCGCCTCGAAGGCCTGCCGGGCGAGCCCGGGCACGTCGCCCTCCGACGCCGTCTCGAAGGCCGGGGGCAGGTGGATCCCGTCGCGTTCCGTCAGCACCTCCGCGAGCTGCGCGCGCCGGTCGTCGTAGGTGTGCCGCGTCAGACGTCGGCCGTCCCGCTCGAGGAGGTCGAACACCATGAGGTCGACCGGCTGCGCCTTCGCTGCGCGCTCGACGTCGCGGTCCTCGGTGAGGTTCATCCGGGGCTGCAGGCGTCCGAAGTCGGGGCGTCCGGCACGGTCGAGCGCGACGACCTCCCCGTCGAGGACCGCGTCGCCGTCCACGGCGTCGGCGAGCGCGGCGAGCTCCGGGTACGTCGCGGTGAGGTCGATGCCGTTGCGGCTGCGTGCGGTGACGTGACCGTCGGCGACGGTGAGGATCGCGCGGACCCCGTCCCACTTCATCTCGAACGCCCAGTCCTCGGTGCGGTCGAGGTCGTCGATCGATCCCGGCGTCGCGAGCATCGGTGCGATGTCCGATGCCGGAGCACTGCGCGCGGGCCGCTCGGTGACCGGGGCAGGTCCCACCGCCGGTCGGGTTCGCCCCGCCGGCGTGTCCGGCGACATGAGGTGGATGAGCCAGGTCGACTCGTCGCCGGACCCGGTGTGGATGAGAGCGAGCTTCCGTGTCCCGCGGTCCACGGGGCGCCCGGCGCTGTGCAGGGTGACGATGACCTCCTTGCCCTCCCGCCACTTGTGCAGCTCATACGTCCCGGAGTCCCAGATCGTCACCTCCCCGGCGCCGTACTCGCCCTTGGGGATCGACCCCTCGAACGTCCCGTACTCGAGGGGGTGGTCCTCCGTCTGCACGGCGAGGTGGTTGCGGGCCGGGTCGTCGGGCTCGCCCTTGGGCAGGGCCCAGCTGACGAGGACGCCGTCGTGCTCGAGCCGGAAGTCGAAGTGCAGGCGACGCGCATGGTGCTCCTGGATGACGAACGTCGGTGCGGCGTCCTCGGCGCCAGGGTCCCGCCGAGGCGTTGCGCTCGTGCGCGCGGGCACCGGTTCTGGGGTCTTCGCGCCGTCGCGCTTGGAGCGGTACACCGCGAGCCGGTCGGTCACCGCGGGCGCGGGTGCCGGTCCGGTGTCCTGCGGGCGCCGCAGCCCGGCGAGCAGGTCGCCGTGCTCCGCGAGCCGGGCCACGACGTCGTCCATCTCGAGATGGTCGAGGTCGGGGGAGTCGAGCTCGTCCCAGGTCCGTGGTGCCGCGACCGTCGGGCGTTCGCGTCCCCGCAGCGAGTAGGGCGCGATCGTCGTCTTGTTCGGGTTGTTCTGGGACCAGTCGACGAGCACCTTGCCCTCACGGAGCGACTTCTTCATGTCGCTCACGACGAGATCTGGGTGGTCCGCCTCGAGCGCCCGTGCGAGCTCGTGCGCGACGGCTCCGATCGCGGTCGCGTCGTTCGTCCCGTCGAGCGCGGCGTAGAGGTGGATCCCCTTGGAACCGCTCGTGACGGGGAACGGCTCGAGGCCCATGTCGAGAAGGATCGCGCGCGCCCACCGAGCGACGTCGGCGCACTCCGCGAGGCCCGTGCCGGGGCCCGGGTCGAGGTCGAGGACGAGCCGGTCGGGGTTGCTCCGACCGGCGTCGTCGGGGTCGCCGGTGAACCGCCACTGGGGCACGTGCACCTCGAGGGCGGCGATCTGACCGAGCCACGTGAGCGTCGCCAGGTCGTTGACCACCGGGTAGGTGTTCACGTGGTCGGAGTGCTGCAGGCGGCGGCGCGGGACCCACGTGGGTGTCGCGTCGTCGAGGTTCTTCTGGAAGAACACCGGGCCGTCGGTGCCGTGCACCCAGCGCTTGCGCGTCGCAGGCCGGTCGTACGCGTGGGCGATGAACGGGTCAGCGACGGCGGCGAGGTAGGCGAGCACCTCCGCCTTCGTCGTGCCGGTGCGCGGGTAGAGGACCTTGTCGAGGTTGGTCAGCGACAGGCGACGCCCGCCGATCTCCACGGCCTGCGCGCCACCCGGGCGCGACGAGCGCGCACCGCCGCCGGACCGTGCCGCCATGCCAGGCTCCCGTCGTCGTGCCGACCTGTGTCCCGCCCCATCATGGCGACGGGTGCGCGCTGCGGCACCTCGGGCCATGATGGGGCGATGCGAGCGATCTGGAAGGGCGCCATCACGTTCGGGCTCGTCAACGTGCCGGTCAAGCTGTACAGCGCGACCGAGGACCACGACATCGGGCTGCACCAGGTGCACGACGCCGACGGCGGGCGCATCCGGTACAAGCGCACGTGCGAGGTCTGCGGCAAGGTCATCGACTACGGGCACATCGCCAAGGCCTACGACGACGGGGACCGCACCGTGGTCCTCACCTCTGACGACCTCGAGTCCCTGCCGGTCGAGCGCAGCCGGGAGATCGACGTCGTCGAGTTCGTGCCCGCCGACCAGATCGACCCGATCATGTACGAGCACGCCTACTACCTCGAGCCGGACTCGAAGTCGATCAAGTCCTACGCGCTGCTCGTGCGGACCCTCGAGGCGAGCGAGCGCGTCGCCGTCGTGAACTTCTCGTTGCGTCAGCGCTCGCGGCTGGGTGCGCTGCGGGTCCGCGAGGGCGTGCTCACGCTGCAGATCCTGCGGTGGGACGACGAGGTCCGCGAGGCGTCCTTCCCGTCCCTCGACGAGAAGGTCCGCATCAGCCAGAAGGAGCTCGACATGGCGGCCACGCTCGTCGAGAGCTTCGAGAGCGACTTCACCCCCGAGAAGTTCACCGACGAGTACACCGAGCAGCTGCAGATGCTCATCGACGCCAAGCTCGAGCAGGGGGACGCGGTCGACACGGCAGCGACGTTCGGCGAGCAGCCCGAGGACGAGGACGGCGAGGACGCGCAGGTCGTCGACCTCATGGAGGTGCTGCGACGCAGCGTCGAGAAGTCACGGGGGATCGGGAAGAGCACCAAGGCGTCAGGGAGCACCGGGACATCGGGCGGCACCTCGGGTTCTGACGACTCCGCTGGTGTCTCCCGGACGACGAAGAAGGCGACTGCCAAGCGTGCGACGGACGCGGCTCCGTCCTCGTCGACGACGTCCGGGTCGAAGGCGCCAGCGAAGAAGCCTGCCACGACGAAGGCCCCCGCGAAGAAGGCTGCCGCGAAGAAGGGCGGGGCGGAGAAGGGCGGGGCGGAGAAGAAGGAGAGCGCCTGACAGGCGGCTCGCCCGTCGGCGTCACGCGAGGCGCGCGGGGAACCCACCCTTGGCGAGCGGCCCCCAGCGCGTGATGGTCACGCGCAGGAGCGACTTGTCCTGGGCGCGCATGGCGTCCCGGTACTCGTCCCAGTCGGGGTGCTCGCCGGCGATGACCCGGAAGTACTCGACGAGGGGTTCGAGGGCCTCGGGCATGTCGAGGACCTCGGCCGTGCCGTCGATCTGCACGTACTCGCCGTCGAAGTCGTCGGAGAGGATGCACATCGACACGCGGGGGTCCCGGCGCAGGTTCACCGCCTTGGCGCGGTCGGGGTACGTCGAGACGACCACTCGCCCCTGCGCGTCGACGCCGCAGGACACGGGAGAGGTCTGCAGGCTGCCGTCCTTGCGGAACGTCGTGAGGACGGCGTGGTGGCGTGGGCGCACGAACTCGAGGAGCTCGTCGCGGGTGACTGTCGTGGCGGAGGCGATGGATCGGACCATGTCCTGACAGTAGCGAGCGGGCGCCGGGTGCACCGCCGGGCCGCCTCCCGGGTGCGTGGTCAGGTGCCCGCGTCGTTCAGGACAGCGCGTTACGATCAGGGCGTTTGTGGCCGCGTGCCGATCGACCGGAGGTGATGTGGCGGTGCACCTGTCGCCCCCACCCCGCTGGTTGCGGATCGCCTTCGTCGTGCTCGTCGTGGTCCTCGGGTCCCTCGTCTACGGGGTGACGACGGCGTCGACCGACGCGAGCCTCGGTCCGCACAACGCGCACTACGCGGTGACGGTCGACTCCGAGGTGCGGGTGGACCTCGGCCCGCTCGGGACCGTCGCGCTCGACTCGCCGCTGCCGGGCGGCCTCGGCGTGACCGTGACGATCGAGGAGATCCCGAACGACCTCACGTCGGTGGACTCCGGTGCGACGCTCGACGCGCTCGCCACCGACGTGCAGGGGTACCTCCAGTTCTTCGCCGGGCCGCAGGAGACGATCTCCTACGTCGCCCGGGCGCTCATCGAGGATGCGATCAGCCGCGCGGTCGCCATGATGCTCGTCGTGCTCGCCGTCGGTGTCGGGGGGTACTTCCTGCTCGGTGCCGAGCGCCGCTCGGAGCTCGGTGCAGCGGCTACCCGGCACTCCTGGTCCATCGCGGCTCTCGTGACCGTCTCTGCGGTCGTGGGCGGGGTCGTCGTGACCGACCGGGCGCAGGGCTCGTCGGACGTCGAGGGCGAGCGGGCGTCGGCGGTCTTCGCCGGCACGCCGCTCGAGGGGGCGCGCATCACCGGGCGACTCTCCGGCGTGGTGGACGCGTACGGCGGTCAGCTCTTGAGCGTCTACCGCGAGAACGAGGACTTCTACGCCGGGGCGGACCGCAACCTCGCGGCCGCGTGGGCGGCACGGACCGAGCGTACGGACCTCGCGACGGCTCGGCTGCAGGAGAGCGTCGGTCAGGCAGGCAGCTCCGACGATACCGGTGCGGGTCCTGGTGCCGGTGGGGGCGAGGACGAGACGCGCGAGGACGAGCCGGGTCGGGAGGAGAGCGGCGCCGCGGAAGCGGGCGACGAGGATGCGCCGGAGGCCGACCTCGTCACGCTGCTGCTCGTCTCGGACCTGCACTGCAACACGGGGATGTCCCCGCTCATCACGACGGCCGCCCGGCTCTCGGGGGCGGATCTCGTCCTCAACGGCGGTGACACGACGATCAACGGGACGTCCGTCGAACGGTTCTGCATGGACTCCTTCGCGAGCGCGCTCCCGGACGGCGTCCGGATGGTGCAGGCGGACGGCAACCATGACAGCACCGAGACGTCCCAGCAGGCGCGGGACGCGGGCGTCGTCGTGCTCGACGGGTCGATCGTCGAGGTCGCCGGAGTGCGGATCCTCGGTGACCGGGACCCTCACGAGACGCGGATCGGGCAGGGATCAGCCTCGGTCTCGGGCGAGAGCTACGCGGAAGCCGGGAAGCGCCTGGCTGAGGTGGCGTGCGAGGCCGACGAGCCCGTGGACCTCATGCTCATCCATACCCCGGCCGTCGGTACGCCGGCGCTCGCCTCGGGATGTGTGCCGGTGCAGATGTCGGGCCACACCCACACCCGGCTCGGCCCGGTGCGCTCCGGCGGTGGGGTGCTCTACGTGAGCGGGTCCACCGCGGGGTCGGTCAGCGGCCAGGCGACGGTGGGACCGCTCAACGGCGATGCCGAGATGACGGTCTTCCGGTTCGATCGGGCGACGCGCACGATGCAGGACTACCAGGTCGTGCGTGTGCGCCCGGACGGCAGCGCGCAGGTGGGTGCGCGGCTCGCGTTCCCGCGGCCGGCGCCGGTCGCTGACGAGCGGGTCGGGGAGGGGACGTCCGGCCTGGTGACCGTCCCGGACACCGGGGGCGAGGCAGCGACCGACGGCTGAGCGGACCCGGTGCTGGCTGCGGCTCTGGATGGCACGTGTCCCGGTAGACAGGGCACATGCCGTGTGTAAAAGTTCGGTATGCCGAACTTTCAATTGTGGGAGCCCTTCGGCGATCGTCGTGGCCGCCCGCGCCGAGCGGGGGCCGCCACCGCGCTGGCGGTCGCAGCGGGCCTGCTCGCGCTGGCCGCCTGCGCGCCGTCAGACAGCACCGACGTCCGCGAGCGCGCGGGTGACGCGTTGCTCGTGCTCACGACCTTCACCGTGACGGCCGACATGGTCCGGCAGGTGGGCGGGAGCCACGTGCACGTGGAGTCCGTGACGAAGCAGGGCGCGGAGATCCACGGGTACGAGCCCACGCCCGACGACCTGCGGCGCGCCGCGGAAGCCGACCTCGTCATCGAGAACGGACTCGGCCTCGAGGCGTGGTTCGCGGACTTCACGGCGGGCGTCGACGCTCCCCGCGTCACGCTCGGGGACGTCGTCGAGCCCCTCCCGGTACGCCGGTCGGGGTCAGCGGGCGAGCCGGACGTGCCCAACCCCCACGCATGGATGTCGCCGAAGGTGGGAGCGCAGTACGCCCTCAGCATCGGCGAGGCCCTGTCCGACGCGGACCCCGAGCACGCCGCCGACTACCGGGCCAACGCGCAGCGGTACTCCGCCGAGCTCGCCGGGCTCGCCGACTCGCTCACGGAGGCGGTCGCGGCGCTGCCGGAGTCCCGCCGGGTGCTCGTCACCTGCGAGGGAGCATTCTCCTACCTTGCCCGCGACACGGGACTCGACGAGGCCTACCTCTGGGCGGTGAACTCCGAGCAGCAGGCGACCCCCCGGAACATGGGCGCCCTCGTGGACACCGTCCGGGCTCGCGACGTGCCTGCGGTGTTCTGCGAGTCGACGGTGCCCACGGGCGCCCAGCGGCAGGTCGCGGCAGAGACCGGCTCGACCTACGCCGGCGAGCTCTACGTCGACTCCCTCTCCGCTGCCGACGGACCCGTCCCCACGTATCTCGACCTCCTGACGTACGACGTCGGGCTCATCATCGACGGCCTCACAGCCGGCACCCCCACGGAGGAGTCATGACCGTGCACCGCTGGGTCACCGGCGTCCCGGCCGCGATCGTCGTCGACGACGTGAGCTACACCTACCCGTCGTCTGGGCGCCGGGGGACCGAGACCCGTCCCGCGCTCGACCGCGCGTCCCTCACGGTGGCGAACGGCGGGATCACCGGCCTCATCGGGGTGAACGGAGCAGGCAAGTCGACCATCTTCAAGGCACTCATGGGCATCGTTGCGCCCGCCGCAGGGTCCATGGAGATCCTCGGTCTCCCGCCCGCCCGTGCGCGGCGGACCGGGCTCGTCGGGTACGTACCCCAGGCAGAGGCCGTCGACGCGGACTTCCCGCTCACGGTCCGGGACGTCGTCGCGATGGGCCGCTACGGCCGTCTCGGCCCGATGCGCCGGCTCGGACGCTCGGACCGTGCCGCCGTCGACGACGCCCTCGGGCGCGTCGCGCTGTCCGACCTCGCTGACCGGCAGATCGGGCGACTCTCCGGCGGACAGCGGCGACGCGCGTTCGTCGCACGCGGACTCGCCCAGGACGCCCAGGTGCTGCTCCTCGACGAGCCGTTCGCCGGTGTCGACCGCGTGTCCGAGCAGCTCGTCGTCGGAGTGCTCCGGGAGCTGACAGCACGCGGAGGTGCCGTGCTCGTCTCGACGCACGACCTCGCTGCGCTGCCGGCGCTCGCCGACCACGTCGTGCTCATCCACCACCGGGTGCTGGCTGCGGGACCGCCCGAGGTCGTCCTCACCGACGCCAACCTCGCCCTCGCGTTCGGTGCGGGGGCGTCAGCATGAGCGCGGTGCTCGACGTCCTGTCTGCGGTGGGCGGGTGGCTCAGCGAGCCCTTCGCCTACGAGTTCATGCTGCGTTCGCTGCTCGTCACCGTCGTCGCGAGCGCGGTGTGCGCGCTGCTCAGCTGCTGGCTCGTGCTCATCGGATGGTCGCTGCTCGGTGACGCCGTGTCGCACGCCGTCCTGCCGGGCGTGGTGCTCTCCTACATCGTCGGAGCACCGTTCGCCGTCGGAGCCCTCGTCTTCGGGCTCGGGGCGGTCGCCCTCATCGGGACCGTCCGGGACACCACGCGCCTCAAGGAGGACGCCGTCATCGGTGTGGTGTTCACCTCCCTCTTCGCCATCGGGCTCGTGCTCGTCTCCCTCACACCGAGCCACATCGACCTCTCGCACATCCTCTTCGGCAACCTCCTGGGCGTGAGCGACCTCGACATCGGTCAGGTCGTCGTGCTCGGTGTGCTCACGGCAGCGGTCCTGCTCGTCAAGCAGCGCGACCTCACCCTGTTCGCGTTCGACCCCGTGCACGCCCACGCCATCGGTCTGTCGCCCCGGCGGCTGAGCGCCCTCCTCCTCGGCGCGCTGGCCCTGACGGTCGTCGTCGCGCTGCAGGCCGTCGGGGTCATCCTCGTCGTCGCCATGGTCATCATCCCGGGGGCGACGGCGTTCCTGCTCACCGACCGCATCGCGAGGATGCTCGTCATCGCACCGACGATCGCCGTCGGGTGCGCCGTCGCGGGCATGTACGCCAGCTACTACCTCGACGCCTCGAGCGCGGGACTCATCGTCCTCGCCCAGGGGGTCACGTTCGGTGTCGCCTACCTCGCGACCCTGCGGCAACGGTCGAGGGTGTGAGCTCCCGGGCTGGCGGCGTCTGCGGGCGTCGGGCCATGCCGTGCTGCCTCGTGCACGGACTGTCCTAGGCTTGGCACCGTGACCGATGCGCCTGAACTGACCTCCGTGTCCCAGGACTACCTCAAGGTCGTGTGGAGCGCGCAGGAGTGGTCGGCCGAGCCGGTGACGACCAAGCTGCTCGCCGAGCGACTGGGTGTCGGCATGTCCACGGTCTCCGAGACCGTGCGCCGACTCACGGGCCTGGGGCTCCTCGAGCACCAGCGGTACGGGGCTGTGGAGCTCACCCCCGCAGGCCGCGCCCAGGCACTGCGGGTGGTCCGACGCCACCGGCTGCTCGAGACGTTCCTCGTCCAGGAGCTCGGGTACACGTGGGACGAGGTGCACGACGAGGCCGAGGTGCTCGAGCACGCGATCTCCGACACCCTCGTCGAGCGGATCGACGCCCGGCTCGGACACCCCGTCCGCGACCCCCACGGTGATCCCATCCCCACCGCGGACGGCACCGTTCCCCGGCCCGCCGCCCGGACCCTCGCCGGCCTCGACGCCGGCACCCGCGGTGTCGTCGCGCGCATCTCCGACGCCGACCCTGAGGTGCTGCGGTACTTCGCCGAGCTCGGGTTCGGTCTCGACACCCACCTGACGGTCGTCGACCGCCGCGACTTCGCCGGGACGATCAGCGTGGAGTGGGACGACGGCACCGCGACCAGCCGACTCGACCTCGGCCTGCTCGCCGCCGACGCCGTGTGGGTCGTGCCCGTGTGAAGACCGCCCGTATGAAGGGCGCCCGTGCGAAGAGCCCGGCTCCGGCTCCAGCCGCCCGCGCCGCGGTGCGCCCCGTCGCCGCCCTCGCCGCCCTCGCGCTCGGCGGGTTCACCATCGGCACGACCGAGTTCGCCACGATGGGCATCCTCACGAACATCGCGGACGGGCTGCGGACCTCCATCCCCGCCGCCGGTCACGCCATCACCGCCTACGCGCTCGGCGTGGTCGTCGGCGCGCCGCTCATCACGGTCCTCGCCGCCCGCGTCCCCCGCAAGACCCTCGCGGTCTGGCTCATGGTCGGCTACTCGGTCGGCAACCTCCTCTCCGCATGGGCGCCCAACCTCGAGCTCCTGCTCGTGGGGCGCTTCGTGTCCGCGCTCCCGCACGGCGTCTTCTTCGGTGTCGGAGCCGTCCTGGGCACCGCCGTCGTCGGCGTGGCGCGCCGGGGGTTCGCCGTCGCGATGCTCATGGCCGGGCTCACGGTGGCGAACATCGTGGGGGTCCCCCTGTCGGCCTGGCTCGGACAGCACCTGGGCTGGCGTGCCACCTTCGTCGCCGTGGGCCTGCTCGGGCTCGTCACCGTCGTCTTCCTCGTGTCGTTCCTGCCCGCGATCCCGCGGCCGAGGGAAGCGAGCGTGCGCGGTGAGCTGGCGGCACTGCGCAACGGACCGCTGTGGATCCTCTTCGTCGCGTCCGCCGTCGGCTTCGGCGGGCTCTTCGCCGTCTACTCCTACGTCAAGCCCACGCTGCTCGAGGTCACGGGCCTGTCCGAGGGATCCGTCCCCGCCGTCCTCGCGCTCTTCGGTGTGGGGATGACCCTCGGCGTGATCGTCGGCGGCCGGCTCGTGGACCTGCACGTCATGCGCGCCGTGTACGTCGGGTACACGAGCACGGCGGTGAGCCTCGCGGCGTTCGCGCTCGTCGGGGCGCACCCGGTCGCAGCGGTCCTCGCGCTCGTGGCCCTGGGGACGACGTCGCAGGTGCTCAGCGTCGCGCTCCAGGCCCGGCTCATGGACCTCTCGCCGGCGGCACCCTCCCTGGGCGCGGCGCTGTGCCACTCTGCGCTCAACGCCGCCAACGCGAACGGCGCGTTCGTCGGGGGCCTCGTCATCGCCGCCGGCTGGGGGTACCTCTCCCTCGCATGGGTGGGCGTCGTCATGACTGTCGTGGGGCTCGCGCTCGTCCTCGCCGTGGGCCGGCAGAGGCTCCCGCGGGTCGCACCGGATATCCTCGATCCAGCACGCTGACCGAAGGAGACGCTCGTGACCGGCAGTGACCTGGACCGTGGCACGGCCTCGGACGGCGACGGCGCCCTCCTCGTCGACGACGACCACGGGGACGACGAGGCCCTCGACGGTGACGCGCTCGCGCGCCTGACCGAGATCTCCCCGCGGCGCATGGGGTGGCTGCTCGTCGTCCTCGGGCTCGTCGGGTTCGCCGCATCGCTCGCCCTCGCGGTGGAGAAGTACCTCAAGCTCCTCGACCCCGACCACGTCGCGAGCTGCTCGCTCAACATCTTCCTCGACTGCAGCGCTGCCATGGGTTCCTGGCAGGGGGGCCTGCTGGGCTTCCCGAACCCGCTCATCGGCGTGGGCGCGTTCCCGGTCGTGGTCACCACGGGCGTCGTGCTGCTCACGGGCGCCCGGCTCCCACGGTGGTACTGGCTGTCGCTCCTCACGGGCACCCTCGCGGCCCTCGGTCTCGTCGTCTTCCTCATCCACACGTCCGTCGCCGTGCTCGGCAAGCTCTGCCCGTACTGCATGGTCGTCTGGGCGGTCGTGATCCCGTTGGCCTGGTACACCTTCACCTACGCGGTCCAGGAGCGGCACGTCCGCGTCTCCGAGCGCACGCGGTCGACTCTCGTGAAGAACCGCTCGGTCGTCCTCGTCGTCCTCTACCTCGCCGTCGTGGCGTGGGTGTGCATCGGGCTCTACCCGGCGATCGCGGACCACATCCAGCGCGGCTGACCGGGTGCTCGGGGCGGTAAACTCCGACGGGTGACCACGCAGGATTCCCCCAGCACAGACGCTCGCACCACTCCCGACGACGCGCGCAGCGCGGCCCCCGGGCCGGGCGAGCCAGCCTTCCGCTACACGGCCGCTCTCGCCGCCGAGATCGAGCAGCGCTGGCAGCAGCACTGGGAGGACCGCGGCACGTTCTACGCAGCCGACCCTGTCGGTCTCACCGACGGCGAGGGTGCGCACGCGGACCCAGCCACGCCGAGCTTCTTCGTCATGGACATGTTCCCGTACCCCTCCGGTGCGGGCCTGCACGTCGGGCACCCGCTGGGGTACATCGCGACCGACGTCGTCGGACGCTTCCGGCGGATGAGCGGAGACAACGTCCTGCACACCCTCGGGTTCGACGCGTTCGGTCTGCCCGCCGAGCAGTTCGCCGTCCAGACGGGCCAGCACCCGCGGATCACGACGGACCAGAACATCGCCAACATGCAGCGCCAGCTGCGCCGCCTGGGTCTCGGTCACGACCCACGCCGGTCGTTCGCGACGACCGACTCCGACTACGTCCGCTGGACGCAGTGGATCTTCCTGCGCATCTTCAACTCCTGGTACGACGAGACGGCGCAGCGCGCGGACGGTGGTCTGGGACGCGCCCGGCCGATCGCCGAGCTCGAGGCCGAGTACGCGGCCGGGACGCGTGCGACGCCTGACGGACGAGCATGGTCCGACCTCACGCCGGCGGAGCAGCGCGAGGTCATCAACGACCAACGTCTGGCGTACGTGTCGAACGCTCCGGTGAACTGGTGCCCCGGGCTCGGCACGGTGCTCGCGAACGAGGAGGTCACCTCCGACGGTCGGTCCGAACGCGGCAACTACCCCGTCTTCCAGCGGAACCTGCGTCAGTGGAACATGCGGATCACGGCCTACGCCGACCGCCTCGCGGACGACCTCGAGCTCATCGACTGGCCGGACAAGGTCAAGGCGATGCAGCGCAACTGGATCGGTCGCTCCGAGGGCGCGCACGTGATGTTCCCGGTGCCCGGCGGTGGGGAGGGCGCCTCCGTGGAGGTCTTCACGACCCGCCCGGACACGCTCTTCGGTGCGACGTTCATGGTCGTCGCCCCCGAGCACCCCCTGCTCGAGACGTCCGTCCCCGACCAGTGGCCGGCCGGGACGAAGGACGCGTGGACCGGTGGGCACGCCACGCCGGTCGAGGCGGTGGCCGCGTACCGCCGGGCCGCCGCGGCCAAGACGGCCGTGGAGCGGCAGATCGACGCGAAGCAGAAGACGGGCGTGTTCACCGGCGTGCTCGCGCAGAACCCGGTGACCGGCGGGCTCATCCCCGTCTTCACGGCCGACTACGTGCTCATGGGGTACGGCACCGGGGCGATCATGGCCGTCCCCGGAGGTGACGAGCGTGACCACGCGTTCGCCGAGGCGTTCGAGCTCCCCGTCGTGCACACGGTCGCTGCCGCCGAGGGAGCAGACCCCGATGCCCCGGGTGCCCGCACCGGCGACGGTGAGATCATCAACTCCTCCAACGACGAGCTCAGCCTCGACGGGCTGACGGTCGCTGAGGCCAAGCACCGCATGATCGAGTGGCTCGAGTCGACCGGTGCAGGCGCCGGGACCGTGACCTACCGCTTGCGGGACTGGCTGTTCAGCCGCCAGCGCTACTGGGGCGAGCCGTTCCCGATCGTCTACGGCGACGACGACCAGCCGATCGCCCTGCCGGACTCCGCCCTGCCCGTCGACCTGCCCGAGGTGCCTGACTTCTCGCCGCGGACGTACGAGCCCGAGGACTCCCAGTCGTCCCCGGAGCCGCCGCTCGGGCGCAACGAGGCCTGGGTCGAGGTCACACTCGACCTCGGTGACGGACCGCGCGTCTACCGGCGCGACACGAACACCATGCCCAACTGGGCGGGGTCGTGCTGGTACTACCTGCGCTATCTCGATCCGACGAACAACGCGCCCGACGCGACGGCTCCGGTCGACCCGGCGCTCGACGCCTACTGGCTCGGACCGAACCACAACCCCACTGTCGGGGTCGCTGGCGGCGTCGACCTCTACGTCGGTGGCGTCGAGCACGCCGTGCTGCACCTTCTCTACGCGCGGTTCTGGCACAAGGTGCTCTTCGACCTCGGGTTCGTCTCGAGCGTCGAGCCGTTCCACAAGCTCTTCAACCAGGGGTACGTCCAGGCGTACGCCTACACGGACGCGCGCGGCCAGTACGTCACGGCGTCCGAGGTGGAGGAGACGCTGGGCGAGGACGGAAGCCCGGTCTACACGTGGCGCGGCCAGCCCGTGCAGCGTGAGTACGGGAAGATGGGCAAGTCCCTGAAGAACGTCGTGACGCCCGACGAGATGTACGAGGCCTACGGCGCGGACACGTTCCGTGTGTACGAGATGTCGATGGGTCCGCTGGACGTCTCGCGCCCCTGGGACACCCGGGCCGTCGTCGGGTCCCAGCGGTTCCTGCAGCGCTTGTGGCGCAACATCGTCTCCGAGGAGACCGGCGAGCTCGTCGTGTCCGACGAGGAGCCGTCGACCGCGACCCTGCGCCTCGTGCACCGCACGATCGCCGACGTGCGCGTCGAGATGGAGAACATGCGGTCGAACACCGCGATCGCGAAGCTCATCACGCTCAACAACCACCTCACGTCGTTGGCGTCGGTGCCGCGCGCGGCGGCCGAGGCGATCGTCCTCATGACCGCTCCCGTGGCTCCGCACATCGCGGAGGAGCTGTGGGCGCGCCTCGGCCACACCGGCTCGATCGCCCATGTGGCGTTCCCGGTGGCCGACGAGCAGTACCTCGTCGAGGACACGGTGACGTGCGTGTTCCAGGTCCAGGGCAAGGTCCGTGGGCGTGCCGACGTGGCCCCGAGCATCTCCGACGACGACCTGCGCGCGCTGGCTCTCGCCGACGCCGGTGTGCAGCGGAGCCTCGACGGGCGCGACGTGCGGACCGTCATCGTGCGGGCACCCAAGCTGGTGAACGTCGTCCCCGCGTGACCACCCGGAGGCGGACCGACCGGGGGGAGGGGCCGTGATGTCGAGCGCCCCTCCTCCGCGGACCGTCCACGTCGTGACCGACTCCACCGCGTCCCTGCCCGCGGACCTCGTGGAGCGGTGGCGGGTGCGTGTCGTCCCCCTCCAGGTCACCGTCGACGGGGTCCCGCACCTCGAGGGAGTGGACCTCACGCCCGACGACCTCGACCGGGCGATCGCGGCGCGGTCGACGCTCTCGACGTCGCAGCCGTCGCCGCGCGCGTTCTCCGAGGCGTACGAGGCTGCGGCGGACGACGGCGCCGAGCACGTCGTGTCCATCCACCTCTCGGGTGAGCTGTCCGGCACCGTCCACGGGGCCGCGTTGGCGGCACGGAGCAGCCCGGTCCCCGTGGAGGTCATCGATTCCCGCACCGTCGCGATGGGTCTGGGCTTCGCCGTGCTCGCCGCTGCCCGGGAAGCGGCGCAGGGGGCGGAGCCCCACGCCGTGTCCCGCCTCGCGCTGCGGACGGCGAGCTCCGGGCGTGCGATGTTCGTCGTGGACTCGCTCGACCACCTCCGGCGTGGTGGCCGGTTGAGTGCTACCGCGGCCGCCGTGGGCACGGCGCTGGGCCTGCGGCCCGTGCTGGGCCTGCGCGACGGCCGGATCGAGGTGGTGCAGAAGATCAGGTCCCGGGCGGCCGTCGTCGAGCGCCTCGTGACTGCGGGCATCGAGGCAGCGCAAGGGCACCCGGACGTGCGGCTCGCGATGCACCACCTCGGTGACCCGACCGCGGTGCGGGCGTGCGCCGACCGGATCACGGAGGCGACGGGGCGTGAGGTCCTCGTCTCACCGGTGAGTGCCGTGCTCGGTGCGCACGTCGGTCCGGGCCTGCTCGCGCTCATCACGTCGCAGGAGCCCGCCCACAGCGACGACCGGGCGTAGCGCGGTCCACAGGTTGAGCGGCGCGCGAAGCCGACGCTGACCGGCGGCACCTAGCGTGCCGGGATGATCAGCGAGCCTGAGGTACGACGTCGCCCGGAGCCGGACAGCGAGACCGGCCCGCCCGCGCGGCTGCGGTCCGTCTCCGGGCTCGTCGAGTCGGTCTCGACGGCCTACACCGCCGCGCACGGGCACCCCATGGAGCACGACGGCCTCGTCACGCGCGAGGCGACCCGGCGTCGCTGGGCGCTGGGTGCCCGGGTGGGCCTCGTCGTCGCGGTGGTCCTCATCGCGCTGACCGGTGTGCTCGTCGTCCTGGACGTCGTGAGGTCCAGCGGGGATGCTGTCTCGCTGACAGAGGTCGACCCGGAGGCGGCCGCGTCGCAGGGCGCGGGGGACGTCGCCGCGGGGCCCGTCCTCGAAGGCGACGACGTGGCCGGGGTCGGAGCGGCCGCACCGGGGGACGCTCTGCCAGGAGCTGGGGTACCGGGCGCTGCTGACGCACCGGCCGTGCTCGTGCACGTCGTCGGGCAGGTCCACGCGCCGGGCGTCGTCGAGGTCCCGGCGGGCGCACGCGTCGCTGACGCCCTCGATGCGGCAGGTGGCGCGACGGACGTGGCCGACACGGGCGCCGTGAACCTCGCCCGGGTCGTCGTGGACGGCGAGCAGATCCACGTCCCGCTGCCCGGGGAGGTGGTTCCTGCCGCTCCAGGGGGCGGCGCGCCGCCTGGCGGGGGCACGAGTGGTGGGGGCGCGACCGGGGGAGCGGGCGGCGCAGGCGGTGGGCTCGTGGACATCAACGTCGCGAGCGCGGAGGAGCTCGACACCCTGCCTGGCATCGGCCCGGCCCTGGCCGAGCGGATCATCGCCTGGCGCACGGAGAACGGCGGCTTCCGCACGGTCGACGACCTCGGCGAGGTCTCGGGCATCGGCCCGTCGGTCCTCGGTGCTGTCCGGGACCTCGTGACGGTCTGAGGCGGTGCGTTCCCTCGATCTACGGCTCGTGCCGGGTGCTCTCGCCGGGTGGTTGGCGGCCCTCGTGCTCGTCGCCCGCGGGCCGGGGACGGCCGCTGCCGTGGGAGTGGTGGCCGCAGCGGTGTCGGTCAGCGCGTGCGCCGTGGCAGGACGGCACGCCGAGCCCCGGCGCGCGCCTCGTCCCGCCGTCGTGCCCCGCGCCCTCGTCGTGCACCTCGCGGTCACTGCCTGCGTCGTCGCGTGCGTGTCCGCCGCCGTCGTCGGGCAGTGGCACGGACGGGCACCGATCACGGCTCACGTGAGCGGCGACGGAGCGCCCAGCCGCACGCTCGTCCTCGAGGGTGTCGTGGCCTCCGGGGCGTCACCGATGGCGTCCGGGTTCGGCGGGCAGGCGCGCTACTGGCTCGACCTCGACGTGCGCGCCGTCGAGGTCGGGGCCGGTGCCCAGCGGGAGCGGTCGCGGGCAGCCGCACCGGTACGGGTGATGGGCGGGGAGGAGCTGCTCGAGGCCGAGTACGGGTCCACCGTCGCGGTGCGGGGGACCGTGCGCGCCGCCAGTCCCGGGGACGCGTCTGCCGCGATCCTCGGTGTCCGGGCAACAGGCGACGGCAGCGAGCTCCGCGACGTCGCGCCACCCGGTCCGGTCACCCGTGGGACGAACGACATACGCGCGGCCTTCATGGACGCGACGCAGGGCCTGAGCCCACAAGGGCGGGGACTCGTGCCGGGCGTCGCTGTCGGCGACACGACGATGCTCCCGCCGGCGCTCGACGACGCACTCGTCGTCACGTCCCTCACCCACATCACGGCCGTGTCCGGCTCGCACTTCGCGATCATCGCGGCGGCGGTGTTCGGTCTCTGCGCGGTGCTCCGTGTCCCACGCGGCGCCCGGGTCGTCGTGGCGGGAACCGTCATGACAGGTTTCGTGCTCCTCGTGCACCCCGAGCCGAGCGTGCTGCGAGCCGCGGTCATGGGTGCGGTCGCCCTGCTCGCGATCGTGCTCGGCCGCCCCGGGCAGGCCGTGCCGGCGCTCGCCGTGACCGTCGTCGTGCTGCTGCTCGTCGACCCGTGGCTCGCCCGGTCCTACGGCTTCGCACTCTCCGTGCTCGCGACGGCCGGCCTCGTGCTCGGCACGCCGCCCGTCGCGAGGGTGCTCGCACGCGTCCTGCCCCGGTGGCTGGCTCTTGCCGTCGCAGTCCCGTTCGCCGCTCAGCTCGCGTGCGCGCCGGTCGTCGTCCTGCTCGACCCGTCCGTCTCGCTCTACGCGGTCCCTGCGAACCTGCTCGCCGCCCCGGCGCTCGTCCCGGCGACCGTGCTCGGTGTCGTCGGCGCGCTGCTCGCCCCCGTCTGGCCGTCCGCAGCCACGGCGCTGGCCCACGTGGCGAGCTGGTCGACGTGGTGGATCGCTGAGGTTGCCGAGCTCTTCGCCGCCGCGCCGCTGGCCCGGGTGCCGTGGGTCGGGGGAGTCCCCGGTGTCGCCCTGCTCGCGGGAGCGACCGTCGCCGGCCTGCTCGTCGCGGCGCGCTGGCAGCACTGGTGGTGGTCGGTGCGGACAGGTCTCTTCGTCGTGGGACTCGCGAGCTCACCCACGCGCCCCAGGTCCGCGGGGTGGCTGAGCAGCCAGCGGTCAGCATCCACCGGCGGGCCGGTCCGGGCTGCGTTGCGACCGCTCGGTCCCGCCCTCGTCGTGCTCGCCGCGGTGTCCGCGCTCGTCGTCGGTGCCGCGGTCCTGCGGCCACCGTGGCTCGCTGACGTCGTCGGACGGACGACCGGTGCCCCGCTTCGCTGGTCGGACGAGGCAGAGGTCGTCGTGTGCGACGTCGGGCAGGGTGACGCGATGGTCGTCCCGACCTCCCCGGGCCACGCCCTCGTCGTGGACGTGGGTCCGCAGGACGGTGGAGTCGGACGGTGCCTGGACGAGCTGGGCATCACCCACCTCGACCTGCTCGTCCTCACGCACTTCCACGAGGACCACGTGGGCGGGATCGAGGACGCTCTCGCCGGACGCGGGGTGAGTGCCGTGCTCGTCAGCCCTGTCGAGGAACCCGCGGACCAGACGGCGCGGACCCTCCGGGCACTCGACGCCGCGGGAGCGCCGGTGACGACGGCAGCGGCCGGGCTCGGCGGTGACGTGGGCGGCGTCCGCTGGCAGGTCGTGGCGCCGGCCTCGCCCACCGCCCCGGCCGCGGGCGCTGCCGTCCCGACGGCGGACGGCCGCTCCGAGGAGGAGGACGGGGGAGCGAACGACGGCAGCGTCGTCGTCGCACTGCGCACGGAGCACCTGAGCGTCCTCGCGCTGGGCGACCTCGAGGACCGTGGTCAGCGAGCACTTCTCGTCGCCCTCCGGGCGGCGGGCCACGGGCAGGTCGACGTCGTCAAGGTCGCCCACCACGGGTCGCGTACCCAGGACGCCGACCTCGCCCGGCTGCTGTCCCCGCGGGTCGCGCTCGTGAGCTCCGGCGAGGACAACACGTACGGGCACCCGCACGCGGACACGCTCGCGCTCTACCGGGGGACGGGCGCCGCCGTGGTGCGGACGGACACCTGCGGGACGTTCGGTCTCGTCGTCCGGGGCGCCGACACCTTGGTCGCGGGCTCGTGCTCGTGACACGATCGAGGCATGGCTTCCCCCTCCCGCCGTCCCGGTGCCCGAACGTCCTCCGCCAAGCCCGCCGGGCTCCCGTGGGACGAGGCCCGGCTCGCGCCCGTCGTGCTCGTGCACGGCACGGAGGGGCTCCTCGTCGACCGCGCCGTCGAGCGGCTCACGCAGCTCGCCCGCGAGGCGGACGCCGGCACCGAGCGCACCCGCGTGCCTGCCGCCGGCTACCAGGCGGGCATGCTCTCGGTGCTCACGAGCCCCTCGCTGTTCGGCGAGCCACGCATTGTCGTGCTCGAGGGCTGCGAGACGGCGAGCGACGCGTTGCTCACCGACGTCGCCGCGTACGTCGACGCCCCGGCGCCGGACGTCTGGCTCGTCGTCGAGCACCGCGGAGGGGTGCGGGGCAAGAAGATGCTCGACGCCGTGCGGGCCTCGGGTGCGCCGGTCGTCTCGTGCGACCCGGTGAAGAAGGACACGGACAAGATCGCGTTCGTCTCTGCGGAGTTCCGGCGCGCGGGTCGGCGGGCCTCCGCCGGTGCGGTCCGGGCGCTCGTCGAGGCGCTCGGCAACGACCTGCGGGAGCTCGCTGCTGCCTGCGGGCAGCTCGTCTCCGACTCCGAGCGAGCCATCGACGAGGCCGCGGTCGAGAAGTACTACGGCGGGCGGGTCGAGGCGACGGGCTTCCGGGTCGCCGACGCGGCCGTGGCCGGTGACGCGGGTCAGGCCGTCGCGCTGCTGCGGCACGCGCTGGCGACCGGAGCGGACCCCGTGCCGCTCGTGGCAGCCCTCGCGATGAAGCTCCGCACGCTCGCGAAGGTCGCGGGGCTCCGCGGGCGGGGGACGAGCGCCGCCGACCTCGGCCTCGCGCCCTGGCAGGTGGACCGGGCTCGACGGGACCTCGCGTCGTGGACACCGGAAGGGCTCGCGACCGCGATCAGTGCCACCGCTCAGGCTGACGCCGAGGTCAAGGGCGCGGGCCGCGACCCGGTGTTCGCGGTCGAGCGGGCGGTCCTCACGGTGGCGCGCAGCGCCGGACGCTGAGCCCGGAACCGCTGAGCCCGGAACCGCTGAGCCCGGACACGACGAAGGCGCCACCCCGACACGGGAAGTAGCGCCTTCGTTGTGTTCCGACGACCGCGAGGGATCACCGGGACGGGAGACTCACAGGCCGTTGACGGCCTTCGAGAGAGCCGACTTGCGGTTAGCGGCCTGGTTGGAGTGGATGACTCCCTTGGACACCGCCTTGTCGAGCTTCTTCGATGCAGTGATCAGAGCAGCGGCAGCAGCTTCCTTGTCGCCACTGGCGACCGCCGCGCGAACGCGACGGACGTGCGTCTTGAGCTCGGACTTGACGGCCTTGTTACGCAGGCGCGCCTTCTCGTTGGTACCGATGCGCTTGATCTGAGACTTGATGTTAGCCACGTGAGGACTCTCTTGTGTGTTCGCCGAAGCGATCTGACAGGTCGTAGAAGGCGTTTCCAGCACCGGGACTGGGGTGGGGAACCCGTGGAGAGGTACTGGAATGCTGCCCGCCGACCCGGGCGGACACGCGATCGGTAAGTTTACCAGACGAGTCGGTGCCAGCGGCAACGCCCTCTATCTGCTGCGGATCCCTGCGACGACCCTGTCGAACAGGCGGCGCTCCATGATCGCTCCTTCTCGCCTCACCTGGTCGGCGTCGACCCGCAGGACCCGGTCCAGACGGACCTCGCTCTCCCGCCCCGAGCGGTCCCACGGCCCCGATCCGACGTCCATCCAGCGTCGGCCCCACCGGGCCTCGTCTGCGGCGTCCCGGTCGTGGTCGACGCTCGTGAGCATGAGGCCGAGCAGCCACGGACCGTCCCTGCCGACGAGGAGCACGGGTCGGTCCTTGCCCCGGGAGTGGTCCTCCTCGTACGGCACCCACGTCCACACGACCTCGCCAGGGTCCGGGGCGCCGTCGAGCTCGGGGGAGTACTCGACGGTCACCGGCCCTGAGTGGTCGCCCGGATAGGTGCCCGATGCGGGGCCGCCGGCCGTCGTGGTGGTGCGGCGGTCACGGTCGGCGGGAGCGCTCGTCCCGGCGGGTCCTGCCGCCTGCGGGGCTGGAGCGGGCCGGAGCGCCGTGCGGCGGCGGAGCAGGGCGCGGAGGCCACGACGGATCATGTCCGCACTGTACGACGGCCGTTGCGACGACCGCCGGGACGCGGGCCGGGCTGAGAGGGCTTGCCATGAACAGTGACGTACGACACATTGTGTACGTCGCGTGAAGTAAAGGTGCTTTGCGCACGAGGCAAGGGAGGCGCGATGTCCGAATCACCCCCGACCGCTCCTGATGACGCGGGTCCCCAGGGACAGCACCGGGCAACGGTCGACAGCGACCGGCCGATGACCCAGACCGACTATCAACGCGTCCAGGAGAGCCCGGAGTTCCAGGACCTGCGCCGGCGGTTCCGATCGTTCGTGTTCCCGATGACCGCGTTCTTCCTCGGCTGGTACTTCCTGTACGTGCTCCTCGCCGACTACGCGCACGACTTCATGAGCACCCCGGTATGGGGCAACGTCAACGTCGGGCTGCTCATGGGCCTCGGCCAGTTCGTCACGACGTTCGCCATCACCATGATCTACGCGAACTGGGCCAACAAGCGTCAGGACAAGATCGCCGACGAGCTCCGCCAGACCATCGAAGGACGGGACGCCGCATGACCCCCACCACCGTGCTGGCTGCGTCCGAGGACATCGGCAACCCGGCAGTGAACATCGCCATCTTCCTCGCGTTCGTCGCCGTGACCCTCGTCGTCGTCGTCCGTGCCTCGAAGACCAACAAGACAGCCGCCGACTACTACGCCGGGGGTCGGAACTTCACCGGACCCCAGAACGGCACCGCGATCGCGGGGGACTACCTGTCCGCCGCGAGCTTCCTCGGCATCTGCGGGGCCATCGCCATCAACGGGTACGACGGCTTCCTCTACTCCATCGGCTTCCTCGTCGCCTGGCTCGTGGCGCTGCTGCTCGTCGCAGAGCTGCTGCGCAACACGGGCAAGTTCACGATGGCGGACGTGCTGTCCTTCCGCCTCAAGCAGCGCCCGGTCCGGATGGCCGCCGCGATCTCGACGCTCGCGGTGGTCTTCTTCTATCTGCTCGCCCAGATGGCTGGCGCTGGCGGCCTCGTCGCGCTCCTCCTCGGCATCGACGGGGCACTCGGCCAGGGCGTGGTCATCGCCGTCGTCGGGGCGCTCATGATCCTCTACGTCCTCGTCGGCGGGATGAAGGGCACCACCTGGGTGCAGATCATCAAGGCGATCCTCCTCATCGCCGGTGCCGGCATCATGACGGTCTGGGTCCTGTGGAACTTCGACTTCAACCTCTCGAGCCTCATCCAGGGCGCCATCGACACCGCCGGGAACCCCGCCCTCGCCGAGCCCGGCAACCAGTACGGCGGGAGCGAGACCTCCAAGCTGAACTTCCTGTCCCTCGCGCTCGCCCTCGTCCTCGGGACCGCAGGCCTGCCGCACGTGCTCATGCGCTTCTACACGGTCCCGACGGCGAAGGAGGCCCGGCGGTCCGTCGTCTGGGCGATCTGGCTCATCGGGATCTTCTACCTCTTCACCCTCGTCCTGGGATACGGGGCGGGCGCACTGGTCGGACCGGACGTGATCGCGAACGCACCCGGCGGCGTGAACTCCGCGGCGCCGCTCCTGGCGTTCGAGCTCGGTGGTGAGATCCTCCTGGGTGTCATCTCTGCGGTGGCGTTCGCCACGATCCTCGCCGTCGTCGCGGGGCTGACCATCACCGCCGCGGCCAGCTTCGCGCACGACATCTACGCGTCGGTCATCAAGAAGGGCGAGGTGAGTCCTGACGCAGAGGTGCGTGTCGCACGCATGACCGTGCTGGTCATCGGCCTCCTCGCGATCATCGGCGGGATCTTCGCCAACGGGCAGAACGTCGCGTTCCTCGTCGCGCTCGCCTTCGCGGTCGCCGCGAGCGCCAACCTGCCGACCATCATCTACTCGCTGTTCTGGAAGCGGTTCAACACCCGCGGCGCCCTGTGGAGCATGTACGGAGGACTGGCCTCGTGCCTCATCCTCATCGCCTTCTCGCCCGTCGTCTCCGGCAAGCTCAACCCGGACGGCACGAGCGCGTCGATGATCAAGGACGTCGCGGTGGACTTCCACTGGTTCCCGCTCGACAACCCGGGCCTCGTCACCATCCCGCTCGCGTTCCTGCTCGGGATCATCGGGACCCTCACGAGCAAGGAGCGCCCCGACCTCGAGAAGTACGCCGAGATGGAGGTCCGCTCCCTCACGGGCGCCGGCTCCGAGAAGGCGGTGACCAACCACTGACGCCACGCGGGACCCGTCGCCCCGTCGTCGGCGAGGTCGTCGCAGAGGTCGCCGGGGCGTGCTCGAAGTCGGAGCGCGCCCCGGCGTCGTGGGAGAATGGGGCCCGTGACCTCCATCTCCTCAGCAGCCGATCTCGCGCAGATCCAGCCCGCGGCCACCGCGCCCGAGCTGCTGCGCAACTTCTGCATCATCGCGCACATCGACCATGGCAAGTCGACGCTCGCGGACCGCATGCTGCAGCTAACCGGCGTGGTCAGCTCCCGCGACATGCGTGCGCAGTACCTCGACAAGATGGACATCGAGCGTGAGCGCGGGATCACCATCAAGTCCCAGGCCGTGCGCATGCCGTGGCAGGTCGACGGGCCGTCCGGTCCGACGGCCTACGCGCTCAACATGATCGACACCCCCGGGCACGTCGACTTCACCTACGAGGTGTCGCGGTCCCTCGCGGCGTGCGAGGGCGCGGTCCTCCTCGTCGACGCCGCCCAGGGCATCGAGGCGCAGACGCTCGCGAACCTCTACCTCGCGATGGAGAACGACCTCCAGATCATCCCGGTCCTCAACAAGATCGACCTCCCGGCGGCGCAGCCCGAGAAGTACGCCGAGGAGATCGCCGGTCTCGTCGGCGGCGACCCGGACGACGTCCTGCGGGTCTCGGGCAAGACGGGCGTGGGCGTCACCGAGCTGCTCGACCGCATCGTGGAGCTCGTCCCGCACCCGGTCGGCGACCCCGACGCACCGGCGCGCGCCATGATCTTCGACTCCGTCTACGACACCTACCGCGGGGTCGTCACCTACGTCCGCGTCATCGACGGCAACCTCAGCCCGCGCGAGCGCATCGTCATGATGTCGACGCGCGCGACCCACGACCTGCTCGAGATCGGCGTGACGTCCCCCGAGTCGATCCCCACGAAGGGACTCGGCGTCGGGGAGGTCGGGTACCTCATCACGGGCGTCAAGGACGTCCGCCAGTCCAAGGTCGGCGACACGGTGACGAACGCCGCGAAGCCTGCCGCCGAGGCTCTGGGCGGATACAGCGACCCCAAGCCGATGGTGTTCTCCGGCCTCTACCCGGTCGACGGCACCGACTACCCGGTGCTGCGGGACGCCCTCGACCGCCTCAAGCTCAACGACGCCGCGCTCGTCTACGAGCCCGAGACGTCTGTGGCGCTCGGGTTCGGGTTCCGCGTCGGGTACCTGGGCCTCCTGCACCTCGAGATCGTCCGCGAGCGCCTCGAGCGCGAGTTCGACCTCGACCTCATCTCCACGGCGCCCAACGTCATCTACGAGGTGACGATGGACGACAAGTCGGTCGTCACGGTGACGAACCCGAGCGAGTTCCCGGGCGGCAAGATCGGTGAGGTGCGGGAGCCGATCGTCAAGGCGACGATCCTCGCCCCGTCGGAGTTCATCGGGTCCGTCATGGAGCTGTGCCAGTCCCGGCGCGGCGAGCTGCAGGGCATGGACTACCTGTCGACCGACCGTGTCGAGATGCGGTACGTGCTGCCGCTCGCCGAGATCGTCTTCGACTTCTTCGACAACCTCAAGTCGAAGACGAAGGGCTATGCGTCGCTCGACTACGACGTCATCGGAGAGCAGGCTGCGGCGCTCGTCAAGGTCGACATCCTCCTCCAGGGCGAGCAGGTGGACGCCTTCAGCGCGATCGTGCACAAGGACAACGCCTACGCGTACGGCGTGATGATGGTGGGCAAGCTCAAGGCGCTCATCCCACGGCAGCAGTTCGAGGTGCCGATCCAGGCGGCCATCGGGGCGCGCATCATCGCGCGTGAGTCGATCCGCGCGATGCGCAAGGACGTCCTGGCCAAGTGCTACGGCGGTGACATCTCCCGCAAGCGCAAGCTCCTCGAGAAGCAGAAGGAGGGCAAGAAGCGCATGAAGACCATCGGCACGGTCGAGGTCCCGAAGGACGCCTTCATCGCTGCCCTGACGTCCGAGCAGACGGAGAGCCGAGACAAGAAGAAGTGAGCCCCGCACTCCCCGACGGGGACCCGGTCCCCGACGACGGCGCGCTCCCCGGGTGGGTCGCGCAGGGCGCGGACCACCGGCGGTTCGGTGTGTACGTGCACGTCCCGTTCTGCACCGTGCGGTGCGGGTACTGCGACTTCAACACCTACACGGCGAGCGAGCTGGGCGGGGGCGCGAGCCAGCACGCCTATGCGAGCACCGTGCTCCAGGAGATCGACCTCGCGACGCGCGTCATGGACGCCGCGGGACTCCCCGCACGGGAGGTCTCCACGGTGTTCGTGGGCGGGGGGACCCCCACGCTGCTGCCCGCGGGTGATCTCGTCCGGATGCTCGACGGTGTGCGTCGGGCGTGGGGACTCGCACCGGGCGCCGAGGTGACCACCGAGGCGAACCCCGACTCGGTGACGCCCGAGTCGCTCGCGGCCCTGGCCGACGCAGGCTTCACCCGGGTCTCGTTCGGCATGCAGTCCGCCGTCCCGCACGTCCTGGCCACGCTGGAGCGCACGCACGACCCGCGCCGGATCCCCGACGTCGTGCGCTGGGCGCGCGAGGCCGGGCTCGACGTCTCGCTCGACCTCATCTACGGGACGCCGGGGGAGTCGCTCGAGGACTGGCGCACGAGCGTGCAGGCCGCGCTCGCCACGGGCGTCGACCATGTCTCGGCGTACGCGCTCGTCGTCGAGCCCGGCACGAAGATGGCCGCGCAGGTGCGCCGCGGGCAGCTGGCGCTGCCGAGCGAGGACGACCAGGCGGCGAAGTACGAGATGGCGGACGAGCTGCTCACGGCGTCTGGTCTCGAGTGGTACGAGGTGTCGAACTGGGCGCGCACGGTCGACGGCCGGGTCGCGGCGTGCGAGCACAATCTTGCCTACTGGCGCGGTGAGGACTGGTGGGGGCTGGGCCCGGGGGCGCACTCCTACCTCGGTTCCGACGCGCCGGGGACCCGGGGTCTGCGGTGGTGGAACGCCAAGCACCCGCTGCGCTATGCCACCCGCCTGGACGCCGGCCTCAGCCCGGCCGCGGGCCAGGAGGTGCTCGACGACGAGGCCGCCCAGCTCGAGAAGGTCATGCTCGCCGTCCGGTTGCGCGACGGGCTGGACCTGTCCGTGCTCTCGCCGCGGGCCCGGCGCGCGGTCGCCGGTCACGTGGCGAGCGGTCTGCTCGACGGAGCGAGCGCGATCCGCGGCCGCGCGGTCCTCACGCTGCGTGGCCGGCTCCTCGCGGACACCGTCGTGCGGGACCTCACGGACTGAGCCACCGGGCGGGTGAGGCCGGCGGCACCGGGGGTCGGGTCAGGGAGCCGGCTCGGTGACGAAGTCGATGAGCTCCTCGACGCGCCCGAGCAGGGACGGCTCGAGGTCGGCGTAGCTGCGGACGGTCCCGAGGATCCGCTTCCAGCCCTGTGCGACGTCTGCCTGGTCCTGCGCGGGCCATCCGAGCTCGCGGAGCATCCCGTACTTCCACTCCGTGCCGCGCTCGATGACGGGCCACGCGGCCAGCCCGACCCGCTCCGGTCGCACGGCCTGCCACACGTCGACGTACGGGTGGCCGAGGATGAGGACGTTCCCGCCGCGGAACCTCTTCATCACGTCGTCGGCGATGCGCTGCTCCTTGCTCCCCGGGACGAGGTGGTCGACGAGCACCCCGACGCGGCGCTCGCGCGTCGGCCCGAACTCGGCGAGCGCCTCGGCAAGGTTGTCGACGCCGTCGAGACCCTCGACGACGACGCCCTCCACGCGCAGGTCGTCGCCCCAGACGCGCTCGACGAGCTCGGCGTCGTGGCGGCCCTCGACCCAGATGCGGCTGCCCCGCGCGACGCGTGCGCGGGCGTTCGCCACGGCGCGGGAGCCGGACGCGGTGCGTGCTGGTGCGGCGGGGGCGGCAACGGATCGTGCGGGGGTGAGCTCCACCGGGGCGCCGTCGACCCAGAACCCCGGGCCGAGCGGGAACGTCCTGGTCCGGCCCGCCCGGTCCTCCAGCACGACGACGTGCATACCTCCGGACTTCTCGGTCCGCGTGATGGCCCCGACCCACCCCGTCGTCACCTCCTCGACGACGAGCCCGACGTCTGCCGGGACCGGACGCGAGGTGGGGCGACGACGGTGGTGGGTGGCCGGGGTGGACAGGACGTCGTCGGAGTAGCGGTCGTTGCTCACGCGAGGAAGGTTAGCCGCTGACGTGGGTGTGGCCTCGGCAACACGGCCCGGGCCACGGCGGACGGCGGCGTAGAATTAGCACTCGAGAAGTCCGAGTGCTTACCGTCGGTGCACGGCGGCCGGTGTCGTGCGCACGAGACTGCCGCCGGTCCGTGCCCATCGAGGCGGACGAGGCGTGGCGGGCGAGGCCGGACGCGTTCGAGAGCGAAGGAGGTGGTGGGATGGCGTCGAGCGACGAGCGCAGGCTCGAGGTCCTGCGTGCCATCGTGGAGGACTACGTCCAGACACGGGAGCCCGTCGGCTCCAAGCTCCTCGCCGAGCGGCACGGGCTGGGCGTGTCACCCGCGACGATCCGCAACGACATGGCGGCCCTCGAGGAGGGCGGCTTCATCGCGCAGCCCCACACCTCCGCCGGGCGCGTGCCCACCGACAAGGGATACCGCCTGTTCGTCGACCGTCTCGCGAGCGTGCGGGCACTGTCGCCCGCCGAGAAGAACGCCATCGAGACGTTCCTCAACGGCGCCGTCGACCTCGACGACGTCGTCTCTCGCGCGGGGCGCCTGCTCGCGCAGCTCACCGGTCAGGTCGCGGTCGTCCAGTACCCCTCGCTGCGCCGCTCCGGTCTGCGTCACCTCGAGCTCGTCGTCCTCGGCGACCGACGCCTCCTCGTCGTGATCATCACCGACACCGGACGCGTCGAGCAGCGCACGCTCGAGCTCGCGTCCGCACCGCAGGAAGGTGTGCTCGTCGAGCTCCGCACGCGCCTCAACGCCGCAGCCGCCGGCCGCCGGCTCGCCGAGCTCCGGACGGCCCTCGCCGAGCTCGCGCAGTCCTACCACCCGTCCGAGCGCGAGCTCGTCACGCGCGTCGGCGAGGTCATCACGGAGACGCTCGCGCAGGAGAGCGAGGAACGGTTCGTGCTCGCGGGCACCGCGAACCTCGCCCAGGCGGGCATGCGCTTCGAGCACGCCCTGCGGCCCGTCCTCGAAGCGCTGGAGGAGCAGGTCGTGCTGCTCAACCTCCTCACCGAGATGGCGGAGGACTCCGCCACCGTCAACGTCCGCATCGGCCGGGAGACCCAGCTCGCCAACCTGTTCGAGACCTCGGTCGTGACGACCGGGTACGGCTCGGACGGAGGCTCCGTCGCGACGATCGGGTCGATCGGTCCCACCCGGATGGACTATCCCGGCACCATCGCGGCCGTGCGGGCCGTGGCACGCTACCTGTCCCGGATCCTCAGCACGTGAGATCCGTCCCCGACATCCGCCAGACCACAGAAACCCGATCGGCAGAGAGCAGCCAGTGAGCGACTATTACGAGACCCTCGGCGTCCCGCGTGACGCCAGCCAGGACCAGATCAAGAAGGCGTACCGCAAGCTCGCGCGCGAGCTCCACCCGGACGTCGCCGGGCCTGACGCCGAAGACCGGTTCAAGGACGTCTCGCGCGCCTACGAGGTGCTGAGCAACGCGGAGAAGCGTCAGTCGTACGACATGGGCAACGACCCGTCCGCCCCCGGGGGCGGCATGGGTGGGGGCTTCGGCTTCCAGGACATCTTCGAGACGTTCTTCGGTGGCGGACAGGCGCAGCGCGGGCCCATCCCGCGCGCGCGACGCGGGCAGGATGCACTCATCCGCCTCGACATCGACCTGTCCGAGGCGGCGTTCGGCGTCCGCAGGGAGATCCAGGTCGACACCGCCGTCGTGTGCGGGACGTGCAGCGGGTCCTGCTGCCGCCCGGGCACCTCTCCGCGCACCTGCGACGTGTGCGGCGGCCGCGGCTCCGTGCAGCGCGTCGCCCGGTCCTTCCTCGGTCAGGTCATGACGACCGCGCCGTGCGCGGCGTGCCAGGGGTTCGGCACGACGATCCCCGAGCCCTGCGCCGAGTGCTCCGGTGAGGGCCGTGTGCGCAGCCGGCGCACCGTGGCGGTCGAGGTGCCCGCGGGCGTCGAGACGGGAACCCGGATCAAGCTCACGTCCCAGGGTGAGGTGGGACCGGCTGGCGGTCCCCCCGGCGACCTCTACTTCGAGATTCGTGAGCGCAAGCACGAGACGCTGCTGCGGCGCGGTGACGACCTGCACTGCACCCTCGAGGTGCCGATGACCGCCGCGGTGCTCGGCACCGTGATGGAGCTCGAGACCCTCGACGGGGTGGAGGAGATCGACCTGCAGCCCGGCACGCAGCCCGGCCAGGTCATCACTCTGAAGAACCTCGGCATCGGGCACCTGCAGGCGCCCGGGCGTGGGGACCTCAACGTCCACATCGAGGTCCAGATCCCCACCTCGCTCACGGAGGAGCAGGCGGACCTCCTGCGGCAGCTGGCCACGCTCCGCGGGGAGGAGCGTCCGGAGGGACGCGTCTCGGCCGCCCACTCCGGTGTGTTCAGCAGGCTGCGCGACAAGCTCGCCGGGCGCTGGTGAGCGCGCCGGTCTTCCTCGCCGACGCGGGCACTCTCGACTCGGTGGCCGTGGGGGACCGGTATGTGCTCGACGGGCCGGAGGGTCGCCACGCCGGCGTCGTGCAGCGACGCGGCCCGGGTGAGGTGCTCGACGTCGTCGACGGTGCCGGGGTGCGGCTGCGCGGAGACGTGGTGGCCGTCGACGGCCCCCGGGTCGAGCTCCTCGTCCGCGCCGTCCGGCGCGAGCCGGACGACGGCATCGAGATCGTGCTCGTGCAGGCGCTCGCCAAGGGCGACCGTGACGAGCTCGCGATCGAGGCCGCGACGGAGGTCGGGGTCGACGCCGTGCTCCCGTGGCAGGCCGAGCGGTCCGTCGTCGTGTGGCGTGGCGAGCGGGCCGAGAAGTCCCGGTCCCGCTGGGTGTCCACCGTCCGGGCGGCCGCGAAGCAGGCACGTCGGGCGACCGTGCCCGACGTGGGACGCGCGGTCGACCTCAAGGCTCTCGGCGCGCTCGTCCGACAGGTCCGAGACGCCGGAGGGACCACGGTCGTGCTCCACGAGGACGCCGAGGTCGCGCTCGCGAGCGTCCCGCTCCCGCCCGCGGACGCCGGCGCGGTCGCGGAACGGCGCCGGGTGCTGCTCGTCGTCGGACCGGAGGGCGGCATCAGCGACCGCGAGGTCGCGGAGCTGCGGACGGCGGGCGCCGTCACCGCGCGCCTGGGCCCGCACGTGCTGCGGACATCGACCGCGGGACCGGTGGCCGTGGCGCTGCTCTCGCAGCGCCTGGGCCGGTGGGACAGCGAGCCCGCGAGCGCCCTCTCCGGCTAGGCTCGGCGGATGGACATCGTCGACTACGGCACCGAGACGCTCACCCCTGAGACCGACTGCATCTTCTGCAAGATCGTCGCAGGGGAGATCCCCGCGACGATCGTCGCCACCCGCGAGCGCGTCATCGCGTTCCAGGACACCGACCCGCAGGCGCCGATGCACCTGCTCGTCGTACCGCGCACGCACTACGGTGACATCGCCCAGCTCGCCG
This sequence comes from Sanguibacter sp. Z41_6, assembly GCF_059621145.1. NCBI lineage: Bacteria > Bacillati > Actinomycetota > Actinomycetes > Micrococcales > Sanguibacteraceae > Sanguibacter > Sanguibacter sp. Z41_6. Next base: position 132,355 of record NZ_JCAQIF010000002.1, read on the forward strand.
CCGCCGACGCGGAGCTCCTCGCGGAGATGGTGTCCCTCGCCGACGAGGTGGCCGGCGAGAACGCCGACGGACAGTTCCGCCTCATCTTCAACTCCGGGCCGCACGCGGGCCAGAGCGTCTTCCACGTCCACGGGCACGTCCTCGGCGGCGCACTCCTGGGATGGTCACCCGCCTGAGCGCGCGCTGCTCGCGGGCCCGCGGTCGATAGACTGGGCTCGCGGCGGCCCAGGAACCGGACGTCATCACCGAGCACGGACGAGGAGCGAGCACCCCGCCACATGGCATCTCCAGAGAACGACGACGCAGCAGCGGGCCTGCGTGTCGAGCACAGGATCACCGTCCCGGGCGACGTGTCCATCGCCGCACTCCTCGGCCCGGTGGACTCCGTGCTGCGAGCCGTCGAGGAGGGCTTCACCACGGTCGACGTCTCGATCCGTGAGGACGAGATCGTCCTGCGCGGACCGGTCGCGGACGTCGCGCTCGCGGGGCGCCTCGTCGACGAGCTCATCGAGGTCGTCGCGGCCGGCACGGATGTGACCGCCGAGATCGTCACCCGGTCGATCGCCATGCTCGCCGCGGCGACCGCAGCCACCCGCCCTGCTGAGGTGTTCACCCAGAACATCCTCTCCAGCAAGGGCCGCACCATCGCGCCGAAGACGGCCGGCCAGAAGCACTACGTCGACGCCATCGACGCGAACACCGTGACATTCGGGATCGGGCCGGCCGGGACGGGGAAGACGTACCTCGCGATGGCGAAGGCCGTCCAGGCGCTGCAGGCCAAGCAGATCCACCGCATCGTGCTCACGCGGCCGGCGGTCGAGGCAGGGGAGCGCCTCGGGTTCCTGCCGGGCGGCCTCTCGGAGAAGATCGACCCGTACCTGCGGCCCCTGTACGACGCGCTGCACGACATGATCGACCCCCAGTCGATCCCGCGCCTCATCGAGGCCGGCACCATCGAGGTCGCTCCCCTCGCGTACATGCGTGGCCGCACGCTCAACGACGCGTTCATCATCCTCGACGAGGCGCAGAACACCTCCGCGGAGCAGATGAAGATGTTCCTCACCCGGCTCGGCTTCGGGTCGAGGATGGTCATCACCGGCGACGTCACCCAGGTCGACCTGCCCGGCGGCACCCCGTCGGGCCTGCGCGTCATCGAGGACATCCTCACCGGTGTCGACGACATCGAGTTCTGCCGGTTGCGCTCCACCGACGTCGTCCGCCACCGCCTCGTGGGGGACATCATCGACGCCTACGCCCGGTGGGACCTCGCCGGGGCGGCGGGAACGGCGCGGCGCAGCTCGCGCGACCTCAGCCACGAGAAGGGGCAGCACAGGTGAGCATCGAAGTGAACAACGAGTCTGGCGTCGAGATCGCCGAGGCCGAGTTCGCAGCACTGGGCCGGTTCGTGCTCGAAGAGATGCGCGTGCACCCCATGACCGAGCTGTCGATCCTCTTCGTCGACACGGACGTCATGAGCGAGCTGCACGTGCAGTGGATGGACGAGCCCGGACCCACGGACGTCCTGTCCTTCCCGATGGACGAGCTGCGGCCCGGACGCGACGGGGAGATCACCCCGGCGGGTCTGCTCGGAGACGTCGTCGTGTGCCCCGAGGTCGCTGCCCGCCAGGCAGCGGAGGCGGGGCACTCCTCCGCGGAGGAGATGCTCCTGCTCACGACGCACGGGATCCTTCACCTCCTCGGCTACGACCACGCCGAGCCGGACGAGGAGAAGGAGATGTTCGCGTTGCAGCGGCGGTTGTTGCTCACCTTCCTCGCGAGCCGGCGCCCCGAGTGAGCACCGTCCGTCCCGTCGCCCGCACCAGCCAGCAGGAGAGCACACGCATGAGCACCACCGAGCCCACCCCGGAGCGGACCCGCGCCCACAAGTCGGGTTTCGCGTGCCTCGTGGGGCGCCCCAACGCCGGAAAGTCCACACTCACCAACGCCCTCGTCGGCCAGAAGGTCGCCATCACCTCGGGACGCCCGCAGACCACGCGGCACACGATCCGCGGGATCGTGCACCGCGAGGACGCGCAGCTCATCCTCGTCGACACCCCGGGGCTGCACCGGCCCCGCACCCTCCTGGGCGAACGCCTCAACGACCTCGTCCGAGAGACCTTGACCGAGGTGGACGTCATCGCGTTCTGCCTCCCAGCCGACCAGAAGGTCGGTCCCGGTGACAAGTTCATCGCGAACCAGCTCACCGACCTGGCCCGCGGACGGCGGCGCACACCGGTCGTCGCCGTCGTCACGAAGGCCGACCTCGTCTCCCGCGAGGACCTCGCCAAGCACCTCCTCGCCGTGAACGAGCTGGGCGACTGGGACGACATCGTGCCGGTCTCCGCGGTGGGCGGGTACCAGGTGGGTGCCCTTGCCGACGTCCTCGTGAGCCACCTGCCCGAGGGGGGCGTGCTGTACCCCGACGGAGAGCTCACCGACGAGCCGGAGGCCGTCATGGTCGCGGAGCTCGTCCGCGAGGCCGCCCTCGAGGGGGTCCGCGACGAGCTGCCGCACTCGTTGGCCGTCGTCGTCGACGAGATCAGCCCGCGGCCCGGGTCAGGCTCCAACCCGCTCCTCGACGTGCGGGTCGACCTCTACGTGGAGCGGGACAGCCAGAAGGCGATCATCATCGGCCGCGGCGGGTCCCGTCTGCGCGAGGTCGGGACCGAGGCGCGTCGGGGGATCGAGGCTCTCCTGGGCACCCGGGTCTACCTTGACCTCCACGTCAAGGTCGCCAAGGACTGGCAGCGCGACCCGAAGCAGCTGCGCAAGCTCGGTTTCTGACCCGCCCGGCCCGTCGACGCCGGCCGCGGACTCCGGGGCTGCGGCCGGCAGCGTGGTGCTGTCCGTCCGATCGCCCCCCTCGACGGTGGTCAGCGGTGGACGCGGCGCGCGGTGAACTGGCGCTGACCCACGCGGACGCTGCCGTCCGCGGGTACGTGGACCCGCATGCCGGGGAGGACCTCGAGGGGCTCACCGTGCGACGTGAGGACAGCGCTGCCGTTCGTCGAACCCCGGTCGCCCACCCAGAAGCCCTGGTCGTCGACACCGAACTCGAGGTGCGTCTTGGACACCGAGCGGTCGTCGTCGGCGACCGGGATGAGGTCGTCGTGGTGCTCGCCGTCCTGCGACTGCGGCTTGCGACCGATGAGGCCGCTCCCGCGCACCATGAACGACTGCCCGTTGTCGAACGACAGCAGGTACTGGGGCACGGAGGCTGACGGTGCGCCGGGGACCTGGCTGATGGGCGGAACGGGACGTGTCTGCGGCGTCATGGCTGTCGGAGGAGCGTCGGCCGGTGCCGGCGGCCCGGAGTGGCCGAACGGACCCGCGGGAGCGGGCACCCCGACCGGCGCGGGCGGGTTGGTCGGCGGGTTGACCGGTGGGGCGGACATCGACGCCCGCCGTTGTTCACCCCCGGCGGGCCGGTACGGCCCCGCGGGCTCGGTGCTCGGCTGGCCGGAGATCTCCGAGCGGCCCGTCGAACCGGGCGGACTGGCGACCCGCGGCGCCTGGAACACCGGCGCCGCCGCACGCCGGTCCGGACCGCTCGCCGTCGTCGCGACGGCGCCTGACGAGCGACGTGCGCGCCGGCGCCGGGAGACATCGACGACGGTGGTGCCGGCGACGGCATCGTGCCAGCCCTGTCTCAGCTGCCCGCGGTCCCACGCGGACGACGCGACGACGATCCACTGACCGACGACCGCGACGAGCGCACCAGCAGCGACGACGAGCGACCGGACGACGACCCGGCGGATCCCCGGTGCGTGGCGGCCATCGGTACGCGCGGTGCGCACGGCGCACACCGCGTTGCCGACCGTGGTGCCCGACCGGGCCTCCCAGACGCACAGGGCGATGACGAGCTCACCGAAGGCCAGAGCAGCGTAGAGGGGCTCGTCCGTGAGGACGAGGACGAGGACGCTGACGCCGACGACGACGAGGGTGTCCACCGTGTATGCGGCAACGCGGCGCCCCACCGGTGCAAGCCGGGGGACACCGGGTGTGACGGTCATGGTCGTCCTCGTCGGGTGGGGCCGGGTGCGGGCGGTGGCGATGCTACCAGCGGCCCGGGAACGTCGGTCGTCCGGCGTGGCCGTCATCCTGAGAACGCGCTGCGCACGAGCTCGATGGTCCCGATCGCCACGAGAGCTGCGGGGACGCTGAAGGTCACGGCCAACCCTTCGAGCGCGTCACCGAGCCGCGAGAGGCGCACCCACCTGCGTCCGCGCGACATCGCGACGCTCACGAGCACGACGACCAGGCCCGTGGCCGCCAGCAGACCGGCGAGCGTGATCGCGCGGCCACCGTCGACCGGAGGCGTGAGCGCGACGAGCTCGAGCAGGACGATGCCCGCCGCCGCACGGGGGGCCGTCCGGGACGCCGCGCTCCGTGCGGTCCGCGGCACGAGCACGAGCGCGAGGGCTGTGAGCACGACGAGCACCACTGACGCCACCCGCTCGACCGCACCCGTCACGGGGAGCAGGGCGACGGGGACGAACGCCACGGCGGCGGCGCTGGCCGTGAGCGTGCCCGCCGTGAGCAGCCGGTCGCCCCGCGCCACCGCGGCGCGCACGGCTCGCGGCCGTACCGGCGGCGACGGCCGCGGCGGCCCGCCACGCACGGAGAGCGCTGCGCGTGTGACGTGCTGCGCATCCACGAGGTACTCGACAGGGACCCGCAGGGCCGCGGAGGGCAGGATGCGCAGCACCGGGGGGACGAGGCCCAGGGTGACGACCGCGAACGTCCACGGCGCGAGATCGAGGAAGAGCACGGAACCAGCGACGAGCGCGACCACGGAGAACGCGGTGGCAAGAGCCGTGGCAGCCTGGGCACCGTCGCCGCCAGCCTGCTTCGCGACGACCCCGCCGAGAGCCGACACCGCGGCGGCCGTGACGAACCCGGCGAGGATCGCGAGCTGGAACCCGTCCGCGAAGGTCGTCGCCGTCACGGCCGTCGTCCCGGCACCGCAGGCGAGGAGGGCCGCAGCGACGATGCACACGTCGTTGCGACCCGACTGGTACACCGCGGGCCGCAGGGCCAGCGCGAGCGCCGCGAGCAGCAGGAGGCTGACGACCGCGAGGCGCTGCCCCCCCGACAACGCTCCCGTCGCCGCGATCGCCGGAAGGCCGGCACCGAGGGTCGCCACCACCCCGCACACGCAGGCGAGGACGAGCAGCACCGCCTGGGGTACGACGGTGGGCCGGGACTGCGTGCCCGGTCCCTCACGTCGGCGCGCGGCGCCGCGGGGGACGGCACTGACGTGCAGCACCGCGCCGTCGCTCACGACCTGGCCGGCCGTCCGGGTGAGATCCAGCGCTGCGCCGTCCGACGTGACGACGACGATCGCCGGGTCCTGCGGGTCGACGCCGACCGAGCGCAGGGCGTCAGCAACGCGCAGCTGGTCGGGGAGGAGGACGTCGACGCGGGCGGACGAGAACTGCAGGGCGACGCGCTTCGTCGGTGCGAGCGTGTGCGGCACGCAGATCCTCCTCGCCTCGGGCGGGTGTACGACCACGCGCGCCGGACTCCATATTATGGTGTGCCTGACCGCCCTCGGTCCTGCATCGCTCAGCGATGGTAGATGTCCACATGTGGTGCACGCCCAGGAGAGGGCCCCATGACCAGCCCGACGATGTCCACACCGCTCTACCGCGACACACGGATGGCACCGCCGCCCCTCCCGTCAGGTCGGGTCGTCATGCAGGCCCCGCCCGAGCTCGTCCCCTCGGACGGCATCAGCGGTCTCATCTCCTCGCTCGTGCCGATGCTCGGCAGCGTCGGCTCCATCGTCTTCGTCGCCATGGCGTCGCCCGGTGTCCGCGGGATGATCGGCGGTGCGATGTTTCTCGTCGCCTCGCTGGGGTTCGTCGTCGTCAACGGCTGGCGGCAGAGGTCGCAGCACCAGGCGCAGGTGCTCGGCAGCCGCCGCGAGTACCTCGCGTACCTCACGGACCTGCGCAGCACGGTGCGCGAGGCAGCCCGCCAGCAACGTCGGCACGCCCTCTGGAACAACCCCGACCCGGGCGCACTGGCGGCCGTCGCCGAGGAGGGGCAGCGCGTCTGGGAACGAGCGCCCGGCCAACCGGACCACCTGCGCGCCCGCGTCGGCGTCGCGACCGTGCCGCTGTGCCTCGCGCTCGAGGCTCCCGAGACGCCGCCGCTCGCCCAGCTCGACCCGGTCGCGGCCTCGGCCGCCCACCGGTTCCTCGTCACTCACCAGCTGCAACCGGACGTGCCGGTCGACGTCGACGTCGCCGCGTACTCACGCATCGAGATCACGGGTCCTGAGGAGCAGGCGCGTGGTCTCGCTCGTTCCATCGTCGCGCAGCTCGCGACGTTCCACTCGCCCGAGCACCTGCAGATCGCTGTCGTCGCGTCGCCCGGCGCCCTCGCGGACTGGGAGTGGATCAAGTGGCTCCCGCACGCGCACAGCACGCGTGTGAAGGACAGCGTCGGGCCGGCGCGGATGATCGGGACCTCGCTCGAGGACCTCGAGGACCTGCTGCCCGCTGGCCTCCGCGAGCGCCCGCGGTTCTCCCCGGGCGGCGAGCCCGCGGTGCCGCACGTGCTCGTCGTCGTCGACGGCGGGAACGTCAGCCCGCTCAGCGCCATCGCACCGAGCGACGGGGTGATGGGTGTGAGCGTCCTCGAGCTGCCGGAGGTCTGGGACGACCTCAGCGACCCGCTCCGGCTCCGGCTCGCTGTCGGAGCGCCCGTGCGGACCGCGCGGGGCAGCCGCCCCCGTTCGCCGCTGCAGGTGCTCAGCCTGCGCGACGAACCCGTCGTCGCGACCGCGGACGATGCGTCCGTGCCGGACGTCGAGGCGCTCGCGCGCCGGCTCATGCCGCGCTCGGCCGGTTCGGGCGAGTCCCAGGCGGACACGACCGCGGTCTCGGCCGAGCTCGTTGACCTCCTCGGCATCGGCGACATCCGTGACCTCGACCTCGACGTCTCGTGGCGTCCTCGTCTGCAGCGCGACCGGTTGCGGGTCCCGATCGGCCTGACCGACCAGGGCCAACCGATCGCCCTCGACATCAAGGAGTCCGCCCACCAGGGGATGGGACCGCACGGCCTCGTCATCGGTGCGACGGGTTCCGGGAAGTCCGAGGTCCTGCGCACCCTCGTGCTCGCGCTGGCGCTCACGCACTCGCCTGAGGACCTCAACTTCGTGCTCGTCGACTTCAAGGGCGGCGCCACCTTCGCCGGCATGGCGGACATGCCGCACGTCTCGGCGATCATCACGAACCTCGGTGAGGAGCTCACGCTCGTCGACCGCATGCAGGACGCCCTCCAGGGTGAGATGACCCGACGGCAGGAGCTCCTGAGGGCCTCGGGGAACTTCTCCAACGTCACGGAGTACGAGAAGGCACGCCGTGGGGGCCGCACCGATCTCGCGCCGCTGCCGGCCCTGCTCATCGTCGCCGACGAGTTCTCCGAGCTGCTCGCCGCACGCCCCGACTTCGTCGACCTCTTCGTCGCGATCGGACGGCTCGGCCGCTCGCTGCAGATGCACCTGCTGCTCTCCTCCCAGCGGCTCGAGGAGGGGAGGCTCCGCGGGCTCGAGTCCCACCTGTCGTACCGGATCGGTCTGCGCACCTTCTCCGCCGCGGAGTCGCGGACCGTGCTCGGGGTGCCCGACGCGTACAACCTTCCCCCCGTCCCGGGGATCGGTTACCTCAAGCCCGACACGACGACGATGATCCGGTTCCGGGCGTCCTACGTCTCCGGGCCGCCGAAGGCGCGCACGTCCCCCCGCCGCGCGCTCGAGCAGAGCGGCGGCGCAGGGCTCGAGCCGTTCACCGCGGCGCGGGTCGACTCCACGGACCTCGTCCGGTCCGAGCTGCCGGCGCCGTCCGCACCCGAACCAGCCGAGGAGCGCGCGACGTTCGACATCGCTGTGCGCGCGATGGCCGGGCGCGGACCGGAGGCGCACCGTGTGTGGTTGCCCCCGCTCGTCACGCCCCAGACCTTCGACGAGCTCATGCCCGACCTCGCCGTCGACCCGAACCTCGGGCTCGTCTCGGCGCGGTGGCGCGCCCTCGGCGACCTCGTCGTCCCGCTCGGGATCGTCGACCGGCCGCTCGAGCAGCGCCGGGAGGACCTCGTCGTGTCGCTCGGCGGCGCCGCGGGCCACATGGCAGTCGTCGGCGGTCCGCGCACGGGGAAGAGCACCGTCGCGCGGTCGGTCGTCACAGCGCTGTCCCTCACGCACACGCCGCTCGAGGTGCAGTTCTACGTCCTCGACTTCGGTGGTGGCACGTTCAGCCCGCTCGCGTCCCTGGCACACGTGGCGGGTGTGGCGAGCCGCAGCGAACCAGAGGTGGTCCGGCGTGTCCTCGCCGAGGTCAAGGGCATCGTCGACCGTCGCGAGAGCTACTTCAGGACGCACGGCATCGACTCGATCGAGACGTACCGGCAGCGGCGCCGCGAGGGCCGGGTCGACGACGGGTACGGCGACGTCTTCCTCGTCGTGGACGGCTGGCCGACCATCCGCGCGGAGTTCGACGAGCTCGAGCCCCAGATCCAGGCGCTCGCCGGCCGGGGCCTGACGTTCGGTCTGCACCTGCTGGCCACGTCGACGCGATGGATGGACTTCCGCAGCCAGGTCAAGGACGTGTTCGGGACGAAGATCGAGCTGCGTCTGGGTGACCCCATGGACTCCGACATCGATCGCAAGGTCGCCGTCAACGTGCCCAAGGACCGGCCCGGCCGCGGCCTCGTGGCTTCCAAGCATCACGTCCTGTGCGCCCTGCCGCGTATCGACAGCGACCCCCGGGCGGGCACGCTCGGCGCAGGTGTCGAGCACCTCGTCGACACGGTCAACCGTGCGTGGACAGGCCCTGCCGGGCCGAAGCTCCGACTCCTGCCCGACGACGTCACGCTCGAGGCGGTGCGGGCGCAGGCACCGGCGGACAGCCGGCTCGTGTGGCTGGGCATCGACGAGTCCAACCTCGCACCCGTGGGACTCGACCCGCTCACCGAGCCGCACCTCTACCTGTTCGGTGACGGCGGCTCGGGGAAGTCAGGTCTGCTGCGGGGGTACGCCCGGGAGATCATGCGTCTCTACACGCCGAAGCAGGCGCAGTTCTTCGTGGTCGACTACCGGCGTTCGCTGCTGGGGGAGATCCCCGAGGAGTTCCTCGCGGGGTACCTCACCACCCACGAGGCGGCTTCCGAGGAGCTCGGTGGCCTCGCGGCGTACCTGCGCGGGCGGCTGCCCGGCCCGGACGTCACCGCGGATCAGCTGCGGTCCCGCTCATGGTGGTCCGGTGCTGAGGTGTTCGTCCTCGTCGACGACTACGACCTCGTGGCCACGTCGCTCGGCAACCCGGTCGCGAGCCTCGCGACGCTCGTGGCGCAGGCAGGCGACGTCGGGCTCCATCTCGTCGTGGCCCGGCGTTCCGGTGGCGCGGGCCGGGTGCTCTACGAGCCCGTCCTCCAAGCACTGCGCGACACCGCGGCACCCGGGATCCTCCTGTCGGGCAGCCCGGACGAGGGCCAGCTCATCGGTTCCGCACGCCCCATCCCGTCCGTGCCCGGCCGTGCCCAGCTCGTCACGCGCGAGCGCGGTCGCGAGGTCGTGCAGATCGCCTCCACGGCCCCGACGCACTGACCGTCTGCCCTGACGGCGCGCGCCGTCAGGGTCGGCGTGCCGGGGGCCGTGAACGCTGGGCGAGCCGGCCGAGGAGGACGGTGGCGAGGACGGCCCCGACGCCTCCGAGCGTCCACCACCGCGCGGCATCCTGGGTGCGCGTCCGAGGGTCCTCGACGGCGGCGAGGTCGAGGACCTGCGGTGCGTTCTCGGGCGGCGCTGGTGGCTCGTGCACAGGGCTCGGTGGTCCGGGCGCGCTGCCGTCGTCGACGAACGCCAGGGCCTCCGTCGGCCGGATGACGCCCCATCCGACGAGGTCGTCGCGGGCGCTCGCGGTCGCACGCGCGGCGGTGACCTCGAGCCGGAACGCCCACTGGGTCGGGCTCTCGTCCGGGTGCGCCTCCGCGAGCAGCGCGACGGCAGCACTGACGTACGCCGTCGCGTAGCTCGTCGAGGGGACGCCGTCCCCGAGCACGCAGTCGCCGGCTGCGAGGAACGTCGTGAGCACGTCGGTGCCGGGCGCGGCGACGTCGATGTGGGGGCCATGGATCGCGTCCTGGCTCGGCAGCCCTGCTGCGTCGACGGAGGTGACGGACAGGACCTCGGGGTACGCGGCGGGATACCGGGGTGAGTCGCTGGTGTCCTCGGTGGTGTTCCGGTTGCCGGCGCTCGCCACGACGAGTGCTCCCGCTGCGGTGGCGTGCGCGACGGCCTCTCGCAGCTCCGGCGCGTCGGTGACGGTGCTCATGGACACGTTGATGACGCGCGCACCCGCGTCGGCTGCCGCCCGGATGCCTGCGGCCATGCGGTCCACCCGCGGGCCGTTGCCCGACTCGACGATCTGCTGCTCCTCGTTGACGTACACGCGGACGGCGAGGATGGTGCTGTCCGGCGCGAGCCCCACGACGCCGGAGCCGTCCACCGGGCGGGCCGCGATCTGGCCCGCCACCGCTGTGCCGTGCGCCATGACGTCGGTCGTGGACGCGTTGTCCGCCTCGGGGACGGCGACGAGGCTCGGCCCGGCGACGACCGCGCCGGTGAGGTGGGCGTTGCCCGCCTCGACGCCCGAGTCGACGACGGCGACCGTCACGCCGCGGCCGGTCGCGGTACGCCACGCCAGCTCGCTGTTGAGCGCCTCGAGAGCGGGCGGCGTGTCGGGGGTGTACGACACGACGCCGGGTTCGCACGCAGCCATGGGGAGCAGCACCCCGTGGGGCGCGGCCGGCGGGTGGGAGGCTGCGACAGCGCAGGTCCCGAGGAGCACCTGCGCGGTGACGAGCGGCACGACGAGGAGCGAGGGCCTCACGGCACGGCCAGGGGAGTGGCGCTGGCCGCTTCTGCGGTGAGCTCCGGCCCTGCGGGCAGCAGCGCCGTCCACGCCTGCGGGATCGGGGCGACGTCGGACTCCGTGTACCCGAGCCGGGCGAGGACCTCGGTGTCCGCTCCAGGGATGGCGAAGACCGTGCCCGACTGGTCGACGAGCTGGACAGGTCCGCGGTCGACGACCCGGTCACCGGTCGCGCGCAGCAGCGCGCCGTGCCCCGGGGAGACGACGGCCTCAGGGCTGCTCCCCTCGGGGAGCGCGTCGAGCGGCGCCGTGGCCAGGTGGGCGACGGGCTGCTCACCGCCCTCGTCGGCGAGGACTGCGCACAGCGGAGCGGTCTCCCCGAGCGAGGCCGTCGGCTCGGTGGGCCAGTCGGCGGGGCTGGCGGCGGGCGCGCTGTCCAGCGCGGCGATGTCCGCGCTCGACACGCGGATCGGTTCGCCGAGCTCGGCCCCGCTGCCCAGCTGGTACAGACGGTGGGCCACCTCGCTGACGGGAGCGAGCCGTCCGTCGGAGGACACGAGGTACCTGTCCGGTGGGGTTCCGCTCCCGGTGACCTCGACGACCGACCCGACGACCGTGTCGGCCGGCAGGGCGTCGATCGTCACCGGGGAGCCTGCGTCCGCGACGACGAGCGGCGCGAGGTCCTCACCAGCCCGGAACAGGTTGAGCCATGTCGCCGGCGCCGACCGCACCGGTGCGGTCTCCAGGTCCAGTGCTCGGAGGACGGCCGGGACAACCCCGTCGGGGACGAGGTGGCGCGTGGTGTTGTGCACGACGTACGTCTCGTCGGCCACCCGGACGACCGCACTCTCCGTGACGAGCTCACCGCCGGAGCTGCCGGGTCCGATCGTCGTCCGCGTGCCGCCCTCGGTGCCCACGCACGTGAGCCAGCCCTCGCCCCGCAGGTTCGCCGGAGCGGGCAGCTCGTCGGGTGCTCCCGTGATGCCGATCCGCTGCCCGCGCGGCACCTGCGCGATCTTGTCCTGCGGGACCTCGACCACCTTGAAGGTGGACGAGGGGACGAGCAGGCGGGCGCTCGTCGTGTTGGCGACCGGGTAGAGGGTCCCCTTGATCGCGACGAAGCGCGTCCCGCTGTCCTTGGTGAGCACGAGAGAACCGTCGTCCCAGCCGTTGGGCAGTCCGGGCTTGATGAGCCCGAACCCGATGCTCCCGAGGATGAGCAGGATGGACAGGGCGACCCCGGCGACGACGGCGCGCATGGGCTTGCTCGGCTCGAGCTCCCGGCCGCCGGGGGTGCCGCTGACGAATGCGGTGAGCAGGCGGCGCCGGCTGAACGCCTGCGCTGCGACAAGGTCCTTCTTCGTCGCCATGCGGACCCGCTACAAGAGCCCCGCGGCGGTGACGCCGAGGGGCAGCAGAAGGGCGAGGCTCACGAGCTCCATGGAGTCGGCGATGCGACCGAACGCGGCGCGGGGTCGGGGCGCGATGAGGCAGGCGCCGACGACGACGGCTGCGACGACGGCGAGGGAGCCCATGAGCGCCCCACGCCACTCGGGGTGTGCCACAGCGGCGGCGAGGACCGTGAGCGTGAGTCCGACGACTCCCGTCGCCATGACGACGAGGACGTCGCTGCGCGAGTAGGTCTGCCGGACGCTGAGGAGCATCCCCGTGTACGCGAGAACCATGAGGAGGGTCCCGGCGAGGCCGAGCCCGACGACCTCCGGTGTGGCGAGGAGCGCGACCAGGCTCACGGCGGACCGGAGCGCGAGCTGGACGAGGTGTCCGCGGTCGGCGTCCCGGCGGACCTCCGCCTCGTCCACCGGCTCCGGTGACAGCGTGATCTCCTCGTCGGACTGGGGGGAGACGACACGCAGCGTCGTCGAGGAGATCGCCGCCCACGGGATGCCGTTGCCTACCGTGACGACGATCGCCACGGTGAGTGCCAGGGCCTGGCCGGCATCGACGTCGAGCAGGGCGACGGCGCAGCCGGCCGCGGCGAGGACCACGCCCAGCGCGACGTGCAGCACGCTGATCTCGCGTCGGGCCGGGAGCACGGCCAGCCCGCACACACCGGCGAGCAGCGCACCGGCGCCGGCCGCCGCGAGCGGCCACCCCCACCCTCCGGCGGGCCCGGGGTCGGTGATGAACAGGTCTCCGGCGACGAGCCAGTAGGCGCCCGCACACAGGACCATCGCCTGCGCCCCGACGACGTGGCCCTCGCGTCGGCCGATGACCGCTGCGCTCACGAGCACGAGGGCTCCGACGACCGCGGCGATGACGGGAGCGAGGAGGTCGCCGCGCTCCGAGCCCAGCAGCAGGACCGCACCTGCCAGCAGGAACGCCGAGGCGGCACCCACGGCGGCCCGCGCGCTGTCCTGCGGGGTCCACGGTTGGTGGTCGCGTGCGACTGCGTCCGCGACAGCCTCGACGACGTCGTCGTACACGCGCTCGCCGGGCCGCGACGAACCGGCCTCGAGCGTGAGGACCTCTCCGTCCATGACCCCTTGGGCCAGCAGCGACACGCTCGTGTCGAGCTCGCGGCCGTCCGCGTGGAGCAGGTGGTACCCGCCGTACACCGAGGCGGCGTCGAGAAGCCGCAGCGTCCGCGCGAAACCGGGCAGCAGCTCGGCCACGGGGATGCTTCCCGGCGCGCCCACGTCGAGGCGCCGGTCACCGGCGACGACGGAGATGCGCACGAGGGTGCCCAGGACGCTCGGAGGCGCCGAGACCTCGGTCATTCGGGTCCTCCTGGGAGCAGCGGGACGGTGCGACGACGACAGCATAGTGAGTCCTGCCCGGGCCCGGGGCCGTGCTCGGCGCCGGCGCGGCTGGCCGGAAGGGGCGGTCCGTCCGTTCCGCAACCATGTGGGGAGTTCTCCCCACCGGTGCCCGCGCCCCTGCCCGCAGGCCGTTCCTGGGGGTGAAAACCGCAGAGACTCGCGCTCGATGGGTACCTCTCCCCGTGCGGGAGGGGTGCCCGCCAGCGGCCGGAGCCGTAATGTCCGAGGGGACGGCGGGGCCATCCACCCCGCGCCGCATCGACCATCCGGTCGACGCGTCGTTCCGGCCCGCGGGCCCGTGGAAGGAGTTCTCATGGCAGGTGAAGTCTCTGCTGTTGAAGGTGCGCTGAAGCAGGGCGCGCAGGCGGTCGCGCAGTCGCGCACCGAGCTGAAGTCGGAGCTGAGCAGCCTCGAGGGAAAGCTGTCCTCGATCGGCATGGCATGGAAGGGGCAGGGCGCAGTCGCCTTCACCCAGCTCATGGCACGGTGGCGTGACGACGCCTCGAAGATGGTCGGCGCCCTCGACGAGTTCGAGCAGAACCTCAACTCCTCGGGCACGGCCTACGACACCGCGGACGAGTCGCAGTCGACCGCGATGAGCAAGCTCACCCAGCGCCTCGGCTGACCCCACCACGTAGACGACCAGGAAGGACTGACGACGATGAGCGACCTCAAGGTCAATTTCGGAGCCCTGTCGACCGCAGCGGCCGACATCCAGGGCAGTGCCACGAACCTCGAGCGGATCCTTGACGAGATGGACCGCACCCTCCAGCCGCTCCGCGCGAACTGGGACGGTGAGGCGTCGGGTGCCTACACGACCGCCAAGACGAAGTGGACGCAGGCGATCGGCGACATGAAGCTGCTCCTCGCGGACGTCGGCAAGGCGGTCTCGGCGAGCAACGACGACTACCAGACCACCGAGAAGTCGAACGCGCAGCGCTGGTAGCAGCGACGGTCGTATCGAGGCTCGCAGCCCCACGGGCGACGTGTCGCGATGCGTGCCGTCGGTGCTCCCGGGGCGGAGAGGAAGAGGAATGACATGACGGACGACCTGAGCGTCGAGGAGACGGTGCTGTCGCAGCGCATCGCGACAGTCACCGAGCTGTTGGACACCATCCAGTCGACCTATCTCACGCTGCAGCCCGTCGGTGCGCGGTCCGCTGAGTCCGCGTGGACGGTCGTGCCGTCGTGCCAGGGGTTCGCGGGGTCGTACCTCGGCGTCGTCAACGCGACGCTCGGGGTGCTCCAGCAGGCGCACGACAAGGTCACCGGCCTGGTCGACGGGTTGCGAGAGTTCGCCGACGAGATCGACCTGGCCGACGGCGACGCGAAGGACGCGATGGAGGCGCTCGAGCGCTCCGCCGCGCTCGACCTGCCCACACCTGGCGTGCCCCTGTCGCCGCGGCTCCCGGCCTCGCCCCGCAACCACACCGCCACCTGAGGAAAGGACGACCGATGGCCTCCCAGACACCGTACGAGGACGCGCTCGTCAAGGTGAACACTCCTCTCCTCAAGGCGTGGAGCCGGGACGAGACGACGCTCACGGGCGCGGCAGCCGACCTCGCCGACGTCGGCGCGATGCTCAAGACGATCGCCTCCGACCCGGGATGGTCCGGGTACTCCGCGGACGTGGCGAGCGAGACGTTCTCGGGCCTCGGGTCCAAGATCCTCGTCCACGCGGACAACATGACGGCCCTCTCGGAGCTCACGGTCCGGGGCGACGGTGCCATCGACACGGCGCGTTCGGCGCTCGCGGCCGTGCGCGGCCTGCCGACGACCGCAACCCTTCCACCCGTCCCGGGTTCCCTGCCCGAGGACGAGGCAGCGCAGCAGGCGACCGCCGACGCGAACCTGCGCGGGGCGCGCGAGGGCCAGGCCAAGGTCGCACTCGACGCGCTCGATACCGCGATGCGGACTCTCAAGGACGAGGCGGACGCGCTCTACGAGGTGACGGAGAGCAACCAGATCACCCCACGTGGTCCTGGCGGACCAGGTGGTCCGTCGGGTCCGGGGGGACCCGGTTGGCCCGGCGGTGGCCCGGGGTCGGGTCCCGGCGTGGGTCCTGGTGGGTACGAGATCGCCCGCCGCCCGCCGCGGTTCGAGGTCCACGAGTTCGAGCCGCCGAGGCTCGACCCGAACGACCCACGCGACCCGAACGACCCGCGCGACCCGAACGATCCGCGCGACCCGCGCGACCCGCGCGACCCGCGCGACCCGCGCGACCCGCGCGACCCCGGTGGACCCGATGGCGGCGGACGAGGTCCGGGTGGCGATCTGGGTCCGTGGGGGCCCGGCGGCGCGCGGGGTGAGACGTCGGTCGACGGTGGTGTCGGCGGATCGACGACCATGGCACCCACGGGTGCTGCTGGGGCGTTCGGGCCGGGTGGGCCCGGTGGGCTCGGGGCGTCCGGAGGCGGAGGTTACGGTCCTGGCGGCGGCTTCGGGCCCGGCGCGGGCGGCCTCGGGGGTCCGGGCATCCTCGCCGGTCCCGGCGGCGCCAGCGGAGCGCTCGGAGCCGCGGGCTCCCGCGGTCTCGGTGCGTTCGGGGGAGCAGGCGCGACGGAGTCCGCCGCGGCCGGTGGTCGCGGAGCTGCAGCTGGATCGGCGCCCATGGCGATGATGGGCGGCGCCGGCGGCCGAGGGGGATCGACGACGTCCCGGAGGCGCACGTCCGGGGACTACATCGCTCCGACGCTCGACGAGCACGGGCGACCCGTGGAGCCTGACCTCGGAGCAGCAGCACGGGCAGGCTCGCGCGGTGAGCCCGCCCGCGCGCTCGACACACCTGAGCCGGAGCCCGACGACGAGTCGTGGTGAGGTGCCGCGTCCCCCGGCCGAGCATCGGTCGGGCGGGCGCCGCACGGATGTGGTCTTGTGGGTAGGTTATGGACGACGGTGGTGACCCGTGACAACGGAGCGCCGCAGCAGGACAGGACATCTGTGGTGCCGCCGCGTAGCGGGCGGCAACGACGAAGGGAAGAACATGAGCAACGAAGGTCAGGCGCCGCCCCCCGGCGGCAACCCGTCCGGGGGTGGGCAGTACCAGCAGGCGCCGCAGCCGGGCTCGTACTCCCAGCCCCCCGCAGGACAGGGCGCACCTTCGCCGCAGCCCGGCCAGTACGCACCCCAGCCGGGTCAGTACCAGGGCCAGCCCGGACAGTACGCTCCGCAGCCCGGCCAGTACGCGCCCCAGCCGGGTCAGTACCAGGGCCAGCCCGGGCAGTACGCCCAGCAGGCGTCGACACCGCGGACGAACCCGTTCCAGGGCATCCCCGTCTCGGACTTCGTCCGCGACGGCGTGGCCGCGCTGCTCCTGTTCGTCTCGCTCGCGCTCCCGGTGACGGTGGACCGGGGCCTCGAGGGCATCGGTGACGGGTTCAACTACATCGTCACGATCGCGGCCCTGCTGTCCATCGTGTCCCTCGCGCTGCCCTACCTCGCACGCGCCAGCATCTTCCCGCCGTCGTGGACGGTGCACACCACCCGCCTCGTGCGGCTCGTGGCGAACGCGCCGTACGTCGTCGTCGTCCTCGTCTACGTCGTCCTCGACGCGATCACCAACGACGACCACCAGGGAGTCGGTACGTCCCTGGCCCTCGGCCTCGCCGGAGCGATCCTGGCGGCCCAGCCCCGTCAGTGCGAGCTCGGCCCGGAGGACCAGGACCGCGCGGTGAACGCGCTGTGGTGGAAGATCACCGCGGGCATCGGGGGGCTCATCGCCCTGACGCACCTTGTCGCGCTCATCATGTTCTTCACCAAGGTCGGCGACCTCATGGACGCCGGAGCGATCTACGTCGTCGGGATGATCGTCGCGTGGCTGTTCTCGGCCGCGTTCTGCCTCTGGGCGATCTACGGGACGGTCGTGCAGCGGTCGCAGAGCTGGCGCCTGACCCTCATCGGGCTCGGCGTCATCCTCGTGTGCGCCTTCGTCTTCGGAGCCAGCGAGGAGGCGTCCCTCCTGAAGATCCAGTCGATGCAGCTGCTGGACGACTCCGTGCTCGAGTTCGCCCCCGAGATCCTCAGCATCTACTTCGTCGTCCCACTCTCCCTCGCTCCGCTCGGCGCGATCTTCCTGCCGGCCGCAGCCGCGGCTGCCGCTGCACCGGCGACGAAGCGTGCGCTCGGCCGCGAGCAGCGCGAGCACACGTGGATCGGCACCGCCGTCCACGGCCTCGACTACGCAGCGCTCGTCGCCGCGTCGGCTGTCGTCGGTGCGGTCCTGTGGTTCTTCGTCGACGGGGACACCCCCACCGGCTCGGTCGTCACGACGCTCGTCCTCGGCCTGCTCGCGATCGGCGCAGCCGTGTACGCGCGCATGGAGCTGAAGAAGAACCCGGCGAACGGCCGCATGATCGCGCTCATCGTGGCCGGCGCGCTGTTCGTCATCGGTCTGGTGATCTTCATCGTGGTCCCCGGAGACTCGTACGGGCCTGACCTGAAGAACATCACCGTCGGCCACCTGCTCCTGGCCTTCGGTCTTCCCGCGCTCATCGCCGTCGCGCTCACCGTCCCGAAGGAGGTTCGGGAGTACTTCGCTGCCAACCGACCTGCGCCCCGTGCCGTCAACAGTGCGGCATACCAGTGGAGTGCGCCGGCAGCCCCGAGCTACCAGTACCCCGGGCAGCAGGGCGCGCAGCAGGCGCACCCGACCAGCCAGGGGAGCCCGGCAGGTCACGCTCCGCAGTCAGGCGCCTGGCAGACGCACGTCGCCCAGGCTCCCGCTCAGCAGGCTCCCACCGAGCAGGCGGCGACCCAGCAGGCTCCCGCAGAGCAGTTCGTCAAGCAGGACCCGGCTCAGCAGGCGCCAGCCCCTGGCGCGGCCACCGCGTCGCAGGGGCACGGGTACACGGCTGCGCAGGCGGCCGACCCGTCGACCGCCCCGGCGGTGCTCGCCGAGATCGTCCAGCACGCGCCGGAGCTGCGCCAGCACGTCGCTCGCAACCCCTCGACGTACCCGGCGCTCGTCGAGTGGCTCGGGCAGCTCGGTGACCCGGAGGTCGATGCAGCCCTGCGCTCGCGCCAGGGCTGACCGAACGGCGTGACGCAGAAGGGCCCGGGCATCCATGCCCGGGCCCTTCTGCATGCCTCGCTCGCTGTTCACCCGGTGGGCGATAGTTCTCCCCATTGGTGCGACTCCCGAGTCCCGATAGTGTCCCAGCACATTCCGTTGACGTAAGGCAGGTCATGACTTCCCCCCACGACTTCACTGCCGCCCAGGCAGCCGACCCATCGACGCCCCCAGCCCTGCTCGGGGAGATCGCGACCCACCGTCCGGACCTGCGGCCCGCCATCGCCGGCAACCCGACCGCGTACCCCGAGCTTCTCGCATGGATGCGCACGCTCGGGGATCCTGCCGTCGACCGCGCGCTCGACGCGCGCGCAGCGGGCCCCGGAGTCCAGCACGCGGGGTTCATGCCCGCGCAGGTCCAGCCCGGCGCTGCGACGCAGGCCCCCGGCGCCCCCGGCCACGGTGAGCAGGGCGCGTGGGCCGCGGCTCAGCCGAGCCAGGGAGCATCTGGCCAGGGCTACGGTCTGCCCGGGCAGAACCAGGCGTACGGCGCGACGCCCAACGGCTACGGTTCGGCGTCCGGTGCGTATGGTTCGACGCCCGGTGGTTACGGGGCAGCGCCGGGAGGCGGCCAGTGGGGTG
Organism: Sanguibacter sp. Z41_6; assembly: GCF_059621145.1. Lineage (NCBI taxonomy): Bacteria > Bacillati > Actinomycetota > Actinomycetes > Micrococcales > Sanguibacteraceae > Sanguibacter > Sanguibacter sp. Z41_6. The sequence continues at coordinate 151,665 of NZ_JCAQIF010000002.1, forward strand.
CGCAGGCCCCGAAGAAGTCGTCACGACGGGGTCTGTTGATCGGCGCCGGGGTCGCGGGGGTCCTCCTCGTCGGGGGCGGGGCGTTCGCAGCGAACGAGCTGTGGTTCTCCAAGGTCGGCGGAGCAGGCTCGCCGGAGGACGCCGCGACGAAGCTCATCGAGGGAGCGGCGGACAAGGACCTCGTCGCCGTCTACGGCATGCTCTCCCCGAGCGAGCTGCAGCAGATCGCGACCGGCTTCGAGCTCTTCCGGGACCGGATGCCCGATGCCGTGGGAGAGGACGACGCGAAGGACACCTTCGAGGACTATCTCGATGCGTTCGAGTTCGAGCTCACCGGGCTCGAGGTCGACGTCGAGGAGATCGAGGCGGGCCTCGCCAAGGTGAGCATCGTCGGAGGGGAGCTCGAGGTCGACGCGGACGCGGAGAAGCTCGGCGATGCGACTGTCGCGGTCTTCGACCGGCTCGAGGCCTCGAGCCTCTGGGAGACCTTCGAGCTCGGGGAAGAGGCCGGGCTGCCTGACGAGCAGGAGCTCCGTGACAGCATGACCGAGGGCGTGGAGGAGACCTTCCCCACGACCATCACGGCAGAGGACCTTGTCGTCGACTCAGCCGATCTCGCGGGGGCCCTGGGCGGCGGCGACGAGTCGGAGTCCATCGACCCCTTCCTCATGGTCGTCGAGGAGGACGGTGACTGGTACGTCAGCCCGTACCTGACGATGATGGAGTACGCAGCGATGTCCGAGGGCATCGAGCGTGGCTCGATGCCGTCGGACGACCTCGCTGGGAAGTACGACTCGCCGGAGGCTGCCGCCGAGGGCGCGGTGGCAGGGATCCTCGAGTTCTACTCCACCGGTGACATCAACCCCATGCTCGAGTCGTACCCGCTCGCGGACCGACGCCTCATGTCCCTGTACAGCTCACAGGAGGCGCTCGACTCGGACGCTCTCGAGGAGATCAACGAGGTGCTCGAGTCGCTCGACATCTCTGCCACGTTCACCGAGCGGGACAGCGAGGACGGTGTCGCCTGGCTCAAGCTCGACACGCTGTCGGTCGAGGGCGAGGTCGAGGGCGTTCCGATCTCCATGACGATGACCGCCGAGTGCGTCGACCTGACGGCCGAGGGGGAGACGCTCTCCGGGTGCCTCGAGGACATCCCCGCCCTGGAGGAGCTCGGGCTCGGCGACCTCTCGCTCGTGGCGGTGGAGGAGGACGGCGGCTGGTACATCAGCACGGTGGGGACGTTCGGCGACGCGACAGGCATCCTCGGGTCCAACGCCGTGCGGCTGTACGACGAGGGCAAGCTCACCGACGAGCAGTGGTGGGAGGACAACCTCGGCGTCCTCGCCGACGAGCTGTTCTGACCCGGCGCGGCACAGGAGGGGTACAGTGGTCGCTGTGCGAACTGCTCAGCAGGTCATCCTGCTCCTTCTGTGCCGCGACGAGGCCTCGTAGGCCGGTTCCTCGTCGCGGTGGTCGGTGTGCCGGCTCGTCAGTCAACAGCCACCGAGCGTCCCAGGACGCGCAGACGAAGGATCAGCGATGAACGTTCAGCACGCCCCCCAGCAGCCGTCTCCGATGCCCACGCACAAGTACCGGTCCTACAGCGACCAGTTCTCGGTGTCGCTCCCCGACCGGACGTGGCCCGACCGTGTGATCTCCCAGGCGCCGCGCTGGTGCGCCGTCGACCTGCGTGACGGCAACCAGGCGCTCATCGAGCCCATGAACGCGGAGCGAAAGCTCCGGATGTTCGAGCTGCTCGTCGCGATGGGCTACAAGGAGATCGAGGTGGGCTTCCCGTCCGCGTCGCAGACGGACTTCGACTTCGTCCGGCTCCTCATCGAGGACGGCCTCATCCCGGACGACGTCGTCATCCAGGTGCTCACGCAGTCCCGGGAGCACCTCATCGCCCGGACGTACGAGGCGATCAGCGGCGCCAAGCAGGCGATCGTCCACCTCTACAACTCGACGTCGGTGCTGCAGCGCGAGGTCGTGTTCCGTGCGGACGAGGACGGGATCGTCGACATCGCCCTCGAGGGCGCGAAGCTGTGCCGCAAGTTCGAGGAGACCATCCCCGGCACGACCGTCTACTACGAGTACTCCCCGGAGTCCTACACGGGCACCGAGCTCGAGTTCGCGGCGCGGATCTGCAACGAGGTCATCGAGGTCTTCGAGCCGACGCCCGAGCGCAAGGTGATCATCAACCTGCCCGCGACCGTCGAGATGGCGACCCCGAACGTGTACGCCGACTCGATCGAATGGATGAGCCGGCACCTCAACCACCGCGAGAACGTCGTGCTGTCGCTGCACCCGCACAACGACCGCGGCACGGCCGTGGCCGCCGCGGAGCTGGGGTACCAGGCAGGTGCCGACCGGATCGAGGGATGCCTGTTCGGCAACGGGGAGCGGACCGGGAACGTCGACCTCGTCACGCTCGGCATGAATCTCTTCAGCCAGGGGATCGACCCCGAGATCGACTTCTCGGACATCGACCACGTGCGGCGCACCGCCGAGTACTGCAACCAGCTCTCCGTCCCGGAGCGGCACCCGTATGCGGGCGACCTCGTCTTCACGGCCTTCTCGGGGTCGCACCAGGACGCGATCAAGAAGGGCCTCGACGCGATGCAGGCGCGGGCCGACGAGGCCGGCGTGGGCATCGACGACCTCGAGTGGGGCGTGCCGTACCTGCCGATCGACCCGCGCGACGTGGGTCGCAGCTACGAGGCGGTCATCCGGGTGAACTCGCAGTCGGGCAAGGGCGGCATCGCGTACCTGCTCAAGACCGAGCGCAGCCTCGACCTGCCGCGACGGCTGCAGATCGAGTTCTCCCGGGTCGTCCAGCACGTCACGGACGCGGCCGGACGTGAGGTCACGGGTGCGGACATCTGGTCCATCTTCACGAACGAGTACCTGCCTGCGCCGGCGGACGGCGCGCACGAGCCCTGGGGGCGGTTCTCCCTGCGCGGGACGCGCGCGTCGAGCAGCGGGGACGGGCCGGACACGCTCTCGGTCGACCTCGTCGACGACGGTGTGCCGGTGACCCTCGAGGGCACGGGCAACGGGCCCATCGCGGCGTTCGTCGACGCCCTCGCCAGCGTGGGCGTCGACGTCCGCGTCCTCGACTACGCGGAGCACGCCCTCGCCGAGGGTGGTGACGCGGTCGCTGCGGCCTACGTGGAGTGCGCTGTGGGCGACGACGTGCTGTGGGGGGTCGGGATCGACCCGTCCATCACCACGGCCTCGCTGCACGCGATCATCTCGGCGGTCAACCGGCAGCGGCGGCCCCAGGCGTGAACCCGCGGGTGCGGACGACGTCGGTCGTCCGCACCCGTGTCTGTCACCTGCATGACGGACAATGGTGGCGTGGTCCTCTACCGTGACGAAGCGCTCGTCCTCCGCACCCAGAAGCTCGGCGAGGCAGACCGCATCATCACGCTCCTCAGCCGCGAGCACGGCAAGGTGCGCGCCGTCGCGAAGGGTGTCCGCCGGACCTCGTCGAAGTTCGGTGCCCGGCTCGAGCCCTTCATGTTCGTCGAGCTGCAGCTCCACGAGGGGCGCAACCTCGACATCGTCACGCAGGTGGAGACCGTCGGCGCGTACGCCCGGCCGATCAGCGAGGACTACGTGCTCTACACGGCGGGCTCCGCGATGCTCGAGACGGCTGACCGGCTCGTCGAGGCTGAGCGCGAGCCGGCCGTGCAGCAGTTCTGGCTCCTCGCCGGTGCCGTCCGTGCGTTGGCCAGCAGGGCCCATGCACCCGGTCTGATCCTCGACTCCTACCTGCTGCGTGCCCTCGCGGTCGCCGGGTGGTCCCCGACGTTCTCGGACTGCGCGCGCTGCGGCGAGACGGGTCCGCACCGCGCGTTCTCCGTCGCGCAGGGCGGTACGGTGTGCCGTCGCTGCCGACCGCCGGGCGCGACCGAGCCGGCACCACAGACCGTCGAGCTGCTCGCCGCGCTCCTCAGCGGCGACTGGGCCGTCGCCGACGCCTCGGACGACCGCAACCGGCGCGAGGGCAACGGCATCGTCGCGGCGTACAGCCAGTACCATCTCGAACGGACCCTGCGGTCGTTGCGCCTGGTGGACCGCGAGCCGGGCACCCCGACGACGCGGCCCGGCGCCGTGCCGGACCGTGCTCAGGTGTCCAGGATCCAGGAGAGGGACGTCACCTGATGGCACGAGCACGCAAGGACGCTGCGGCCCCCCCGGCGCCCGCGCCCGTCCGTCCTCCGGCGCACCCGTCCGGAGCCGTCGCGCCGCAGATCCCCCTCGAGTTCGTCCCGCGGCACGTGGCGGTGGTCATGGACGGCAACGGGCGGTGGGCCAACGCCCGTGGGCTGCCGCGGACCGCCGGGCACGAGGCCGGGGAGGCTGCGCTGCTCGACGTCGTCGCCGGTGCCATCGAGATCGGCGTCACGCACGTGTCTGCCTACGCCTTCTCGACGGAGAACTGGAAGCGGTCGCCGGAGGAGGTGCGCTTCCTCATGGGCTTCAACCGCGACGTCCTGCGCCGTCAGCGCGACACGATGAACTCGTGGGGCGTGCGCGTCCGCTGGGCCGGCCGTCGGCCCCGCCTGTGGCGGTCGGTGATCGCCGAGCTCGAGACCGCGGAGCAGGTGACGGCGCAGAACACGACGTGCACGTTGACGATGTGCGTCAACTACGGCGGTCGCGCGGAGATCGCCGACGCCGCCCGGTCGATCGCCCGCGAGGTCGCTGCCGGCCGCCTCGACCCGGAGAAGGTGTCGGAGCGGACGGTCGCACGGTTCCTCGACGAACCCGACCTGCCCGACGTCGACCTCTTCCTGCGGACCTCCGGCGAGCAGCGGACCTCGAACTTCATGCTCTGGCAGTCGGCGTACGCGGAGCTCGTCTTCCTGCCCGAGCCCTGGCCGGACGTCGACCGGCGCAGCCTGTGGCGCGCGGTGGAGGAGTACGCCCGACGGGACCGGCGTTACGGCGGCGCCGTCGACCGGGCTGCGGAGCAGGGGCCGCGGGACGTCGTCGACCCCCCGGCCGGTGACTGACCGCCCGACCGGCTCAGCTCTCGCTCGTGCCCGGCGTGCACGCGGCGCACAGGCCGAACAGCTCGATGGTGTGCTCGATGTCGGTGAACCCGTGCTGCGTGCCGACCTGCGTCGCCCACGCCTCGACGGTGGGTCCGTCGATCTCGATCGTCGCCCCGCAGGACCGGCAGACGAGGTGGTGGTGGTGCTCGCGCCGCTCGCACCTCCGGTAGAGGCTCTCGCCGTCCGCCGTGCGCAGGACGTCGACCTGGCCGGCATCGGCGAGTCCCTGGAGCGTGCGGTAGACCGTGGCGAGCCCCGTCGTGTGGCCGTGCGCCCGCAACAGCTCGTGGAGCTGTTGCGCGCTGCGGAAGTCGTCCGTCGAGTCGAGGATCTCGGCGATGGCGGTCCGCTGGCGGGTCACGCGCTGCATGTGTCGGCTCCGTCCGTGAGGGCGACGTCGTCGGGCACGTCGGGGTGGGGATCTGTGGCGGCGCGTCGGCGGACGACGACGGGCCGCAGCGCAGCGACGAGGACGTAGCACGCCACGGCGAGGACGACGATGGTCGCACCCGGGGACTGGGGCTGCCAGTAGGTGATGGAGAGACCCACCACGCACACCATGACGCCGATGCACACGGCGACCGTCATGGTCCGTCGGAACGATGTCGTGAGGAGCTGGGCGACGGCGACGGGGACGATCATGAGCGCGCTGACGAGCAGCAGCCCGACGACGCGCATCGAGACGGTGACGGTGAGCGCCGCGGTGACCGCGATCGCGATGTTCAACGCCCGGACCGGGATCCCGGACGCCTGGGCGAACTCCTCGTCGTGCGACACCGCGAACAGCGCTGCCCGCAGACCGACGCCCACCGCGAGCACGACGGCGCCGAGCACGAGGGTGAGGACGAGGTCGCTGCCGGTGACGGTGGAGATGGACCCGAAGAGGTAGGACATGAGGTTCGCGTTGGTCCCGCCGGCGATCCCGATGAGGAGCACGCCTCCGGCGATGCCGCTGTAGAAGAGCAGCGCGAGGGCGACGTCACCGCTCGTCCGACCGCGCTCGCGCACGATCTCGATGGCGACCGACCCGACGACGGCGGCCACGACGGCGCCGGGCACGGCGAGCGCGTCCCGCTCGACGAGGCCCATCGCGGACCCGATGAGCCACCCCAGTGCCACACCGGTGAGTGCGACGTGCCCGATCCCGTCGCCGAGGAGGGACAGCCGGCGCTGCACGAGGTAGGTGCCCATGACGGGCGCAGTGAGGCCCACGACGAGCGCGGCGAGCAGCGAGCGCTGCATGAGCGGGTCGCCGAGCATGCCGACGAGCTCGTCGAGGAGCGTCATGAGGTGAGTCCTGTGTCCTGGATGAGCGGTGGCGGACGGTGGTCGACGTCGTCACCGTGGGGGTGGATGTGGTCGTGCGACGCGTCGGCGTGGTCGGCGGTCGGGGGGACGGCGACGCCGTCGTGCACCTTGCGACCGTGCCGGAGCACGACGGTCCGGCTGATGAGCGGAGCGAGGGAACCGAGCTCGTGGAGCACCACGAGGATGGTCGTGCCTCCTGCGACGAGCCGCCCGAGAGTGGTGGCGAACATCTGCTGGCTCGGCTGGTCGACGCCAGCCACGGGCTCGTCGAGGACGAGCAGGTCGGGCTCGCGGACGAGGGCGCGGGCGATGAGCACGCGTTGCTGCTGGCCCCCGGAGAGCTCGTTGACGGACCGGTCGGCGCGGTCCGCGAGGCCGACCTGGTCGAGCGCCTGCGTCGCTCGTGCCCGCCAGTCCCGCGGTGGGCGGATGCGTCGCCCGTGCAGCAGACCTGCGGAGACGACCTCGGCGGCGGTCGAGGGCACGCCGGTCGCCCCGCTCACGCGCTGCGGGACGTACCCGATCCGGTGCCAGGGGGTGGCCCGTCCGAGCGGCGTGCCGTAGAGGCTCACGGTTCCTCGGGTCGCGGGCAGGATCCCGACGAGGGTCCGCACGAGCGTGGACTTGCCAGATCCGTTGGCACCGAGGAGCGCGACGACCTCGCCGTCGGCGACCGTGAGGTCGATGCCGCGCAGGATGCGGCTCGTGCCGAGCGTGACGTGGAGGTCGCGGGCCTCGACGGCGGGGACTGCCGGACGTGCGCGTGGGCCGTCGCTCATGCGCAGCCGAGACCGGTGCGCAGGGCGTCGAGGTTGGCGAGCATGACGGAACGATAGTCCTCGGAAGGGTCGGCGAGGCTCTCGAGCGGGTCGAGCACCGCCGTGGACACTCCGAGGTCGCTCGCGAGGACGTCGGCGACCTTCGAGCTCGCCTGGTTCTCGAAGAAGATCGTCGTGACCCCGGTCTCGCGGACGACGTCCGCCACCTCGCGCAGGCGCGCGGGCGGGGGCTCGGCCTCCGGGTCGATGCCCGAGATGGAGACCTCCTCGAGGTCGTAGCGGTCCGTGAGGTAGCCGAACGCGGAGTGGGAGGTCACGACCGTGCGGCCGGCGCAGCCGGCGAGCCCGGTGACGAGCTCGTTGTCGAGCTCCTCGAGCGACGCGACGAGCTCGGCGCTGCGCTCGGTGTAGGTCTGGGCGTTCTCCGGGTCGACCTCGGCGAGCTCGGTGGCGACGGACTCTGCCACTGCCGCGAGCCGGGTGGGGTCGAGCCAGAAGTGGGGGTCGAGGTCGCCGTGGGAGTGCGCGTCGTGGTCGTCGTCCGCGTGCTCGTCGTCTGCGTGCTCGTCGTGCTCGGCGCTCGTGAGCGACGCGACGTCGGCAGCGTCGACGACGTGCTGCGGGTCGCGGGCGTCGATGGCGTCGTCGACGGCGGGCTGGAACCCGGACAGGTAGACGACGAGGTCGGCGTCGCCGACCGAGCGCGAGTGGGCGGGGGAGAGCTCGAGGTCGTGCGGTTCCGCTCCGGCCGGGGTGAGCGAGGTGACGTCGACGAGGTCGCCGCCGAGCTGCTCGATGACGTACTGCAGGGGGTAGAACGAGGCGAGCACCCGGAGGCGTCCGTCGTCCTCCTCGGCGGGGGTGCACGCTGTCGTGGCAGCGAGCGCGAGGAGCGCGCCGGTCGCTGCGGCGGAGCGTCGACGCTGGTGGGTGGAGGACGAGCGGAACGCGAACATGAGGATCATTCTCAGGTTTCCGCCCGGTCGCTGTCAATCCGGCCCGGCGCACCCGGGCAGGGCCCAGGTGCCCGACGAGTAACCTTGGGGTGGGCGCGCACCTCGCGCTCACCCCCTCGCCTGCCCCACGAGCCACGTGCGGGCACTGATGCACCTGGAGTGATCACCGTGGCCACAGCGCCCTCTCGCCTCGATTCCGCCGTCTCCCTCGCGAAGCGTCGTGGCTTCGTCTTCCAGTCCGGGGAGATCTACGGAGGATCGCGCTCCGCCTGGGACTACGGGCCCCTCGGCGTGGAGCTCAAGGAGAACATCAAGCGCCAGTGGTGGCGCACGATGGTCACGAGCCGCGACGACGTCGTCGGCCTCGACTCGGCCGTGATCCTGCCGCGCAAGGTCTGGGAGGCGTCCGGCCACGTCGGCGTGTTCACCGACCCCCTCACCGAGTGCCTCTCCTGCCACAAGCGGTTCCGTGAGGACCAGATGCTCGAGGAGTTCGAGGAGAAGAAGGGCCGCGTCCCCGAGGGCGGGCTCGCGGAGATCGCCTGCCCGAACTGCGGCACCCGCGGACAGTGGACCGAGCCGCGCGACTTCAACATGATGCTCAAGACGTACCTCGGCCCCGTCGAGGACGAGTCCGGCCTGCACTACCTGCGCCCGGAGACCGCGCAGGGCATCTTCGTGAACTTCGCCAACGTGCTCGGCGCCAGCCGCAAGAAGCCGCCGTTCGGCATCGGGCAGATCGGCAAGTCGTTCCGCAACGAGATCACCCCGGGGAACTTCATCTTCCGCACCCGGGAGTTCGAGCAGATGGAGATGGAGTTCTTCGTCGAGCCCGGCACGGACGCCGAGTGGCACCAGTACTGGATCGACACCCGCACCGCCTGGTACACCGACCTCGGTATCTCCGCGGAGAACCTGCGCCACTACGAGCACCCCCAGGAGAAGCTCTCCCACTACTCCACGCGCACGGTGGACATCGAGTACCGCTTCGGGTTCAGCGGCAGCGAGTGGGGTGAGCTCGAGGGCATCGCGAACCGCACGGACTTCGACCTCAAGACCCACTCCGAGCACTCCGGCAAGGACCTCTCGTACTTCGACCAGGGCAAGAACGAGCGGTGGGTGCCGTACGTCATCGAGCCCGCTGCGGGGCTGACCCGCTCCCTCATGGCGTTCCTCGTCGAGGCGTACACCGAGGACGAGGCGCCCAACGCCAAGGGCGGTGTCGACGTTCGGACCGTGCTCCGGCTCGACCCGAGGCTCGCACCCGTCAAGGCCGCTGTGCTGCCGCTCTCCCGCAACGAGCAGCTCTCGCCCAAGGCGCGTGACCTCGCCGCCGAGCTGCGCCGGAACTGGAACGTCGACTTCGACGACGCCGGGGCCATCGGGCGCCGGTACCGCCGCCAGGACGAGATCGGTACGCCCTTCTGCATCACCGTCGACTTCGACACGCTCGACGACCAGGCCGTGACGATCCGCCACCGGGACGACATGTCCCAGGAGCGCGTCGCGCTCGACCAGGTCACCGCGTACCTCGGCGCCCGCCTCCTGGGCTGCTGACCCCGACGTCCCACCGCGCCCGGCCACGGCCGCCGGGCGCGGTGGGACAATGGACCCCATGACTCTCTCTACCGTCTCTGCCGGAGCCGGTGCGCCCACGGCCGGGGGGCAGCCCCCGGCGGCGGGCGCGCCGCTGCTCCCGCCGCTGCGCATCGGACGGCACACCGTGACCACCCCGGTCGTCCTCGCTCCCATGGCCGGCGTGACGAACGCCGCTTTCCGTCGGTTGTGCCGCGAGCAGGGGCCCGACGGGTTGTACGTCGCGGAGATGGTGACATCTCGCGCGATCGTCGAGCGCAACGCCGAGTCCATGCGGATCGTCAGCTTCGACGAGGACGAGTCGCCCCGTTCGGCGCAGGTGTACGGGGTCGACCCCGCGACCGTGGCCGCAGCCGTGCGGATCATCGCGGGCGAAGACCGCGCCGACCATGTCGACCTCAACTTCGGTTGCCCCGTGCCCAAGGTGACGAAGAAGGGCGGCGGGGCGGTCCTGCCGTGGAAGCGCGAGCTGTTCACGCGGATCGTCGAGGCGGCCGTGGAGGCGGCCGCACCGTACGACGTCCCGGTCACCGTCAAGATGCGCAAGGGCATCGACGACGAGCACCTGACGTACCTCGACGCCGGTCTCATCGCCGAGCAGGCGGGGGTCGCGGCCGTCGCGCTGCACGCCCGCACCGCGGCGGACTACTACTCGGGCACCGCGGACTGGTCGGCGATCCGCCAGCTCAAGGAGACCGTGACGAGCATCCCCGTGCTCGGCAACGGCGACATCTGGTCGGCCGAGGACGCGCTGGAGATGGTGCGTCAGACCGGGTGCGACGGGGTCGTCGTCGGACGCGGCTGCCAGGGCCGGCCATGGCTCTTCGCCGACCTCGCCGCCGCGTTCGCGGGTTCCGACGAGCGCGTCCGACCGGGCCTGCGGCAGGTCGCCGAGACGCTCTACCGGCACGGCGAGCTCATGGCCGAGTTCTTCGAGGACGAAGGTCGTGGGCTGCGTGACCTGCGCAAGCACATGGCGTGGTACCTCAAGGGATACGCCGTCGGCGGGGACGCCCGGTCCGGGCTCGCGCTCGTCTCGACCCTCGCGGAGCTGCGTGAGCGCCTCGACGCGCTCGACCTCGACCAGCCCTACCCGGGCAAGGACGCGGAGGGTCAGCGAGGTCGGCAGGGGTCGCCGAAGAAGCCGCACGTGCCGTACGGGTGGCTCGACTCGCGCGAGCTGAGCGACGAGCTCCGCGCCAAGCTCCTCGAGGCCGAGCTGAGCGTCTCCGGAGGCTGAGGCACGGTTCCGCGGGTACCGGTTGGCACCCGCCGTCCGAGCATCCAGGAAACACTGCAGCCGCCGTGCCCCCGTGGGCACGGCGGCTGCCGTGTTCTCCGGTCAGCGGCGCCAGGTCAGCGCTGGATCCAGACCGTCGTGTCCTGCGCGACATGGGTGACGGCGTCGAGAGCGCCGTCGACCTCCGGGTCGCTCGAGACGAGAACCCGGGCGCCGACCGGCAGCTGCACCGGGGTGTCGCCGAAGTTCGTCACGACGAGCACGTCGTTGTTGAGGAACGCGAGGACGGCGGGTGACGTGGTGAGCTCGTCGACCCAGCCCAGGGAGCCCAGTCCGAGGTCGTGCTCGCGGCGCAGCTCGAGCGCGCGGGCGTACATCCCGTACGTCGATCCGCGCGTCGTGCGCTGCACGTCCGCCGCGCACGACCGGTACGTCTCCGGCTGCGGGAGCCACGACTCGCCGGTCGCGCTGAAGCCGTACGCGGGCTTGTCCGCCTCCCACGGGATCGGCACACGGCAGCCGTCGCGGCCGGCCTCGGTGTACCCGTTGCGCCACCAGGCCGGGTCCTGCCGGAGGTCGTCGTCGAGATCCGTGTGCTCGGGGAGGCCGAGCTCCTCGCCCTGGTAGAGGTACGCGGAGCCCGGCAGGCCGAGCATCTGCAGCGACGCCGCGCGGGCACGGCGCAGACCGAGCTCGGCGTCGGGCTGCGGGTCGGTGCGGCCGATGCCGTTGGGGCGCACCGCCGCGCCGGTGAGGCCCATGCGCGAGGCGTGGCGCACGACGTCGTGGTTGGACAGCACCCAGGTGGTGGGGGCACCCACCTCGTCGGAGGCCTGCAGCGAGGCCGTGACGACGGCGCGCAGCGCGGGGGCGCTCCATGCGGTCGTGAGATAGGAGAAGTTGAAGGCCTGGTGCATCTCGTCGCTGCGGACGTACCGCGCGAGCCGGGTGAGGGGCTCGACCCACGCCTCGGCGACGAGGGCGCGGTCTCCGTCGTAGTCCGCGAGGACCTTGTGCCACGCACGGTAGATGTCGTGCACGCCCTCCTGGTCGAACATGGGGCCGCTGTTGCCGGCCCCGGTGGATCCGTCAGCCTCGGTCGTGCCCTCGACCATCGCGACCTCGCCGTCCCAGTCGGGCAGACCTTCGGCCTTGACCATCCCGTGCGCGACGTCGATGCGGAACCCGTCGACGCCCTTGTCCAGCCAGAAGCGCAGGACGGACTCGAACTCTGACCGGACCTCCGGGTGCTCCCAGTCGAGGTCGGGCTGGCGGGTGTCGAACAGGTGCAGGTACCACTCGCCGTCGGTGATCCCGTCGGTCGCCGCGGCCTCGCGGTCGCTCACCCGGGTCCAGGCGGGGCCGCCGAAGATCGACTTCCAGTTGTTGGGGGGGAGCTCACCGTTGTCACCCTTGCCCTCGCGGAAGATGTACCGCGCGCGCTCGGGGCTGCCGGGCCCGGCTGCGAGCGCCGCCGTGAACCAGGCGTGCTCGTCCGAGGTGTGGTTGGGAACGAGGTCGACGATGACCCGCAGGCCGAGGTCGTGCGCACGCTCGAGCAGCGTCTCGAAGTCCTCGAGGGTGCCGAACAGCGGGTCGACCTCGCGGTAGTCCGCGACGTCGTACCCCGCGTCGGCCTGGGGCGAGCGGTAGAACGGCGAGAGCCACAGGGCGTCGACACCGAGCGCACGCAGGTGGTCGAGCCTCGACGTGATGCCGGGGAGGTCACCGATTCCGTCGCCGTTGCCGTCGGCGAAGGACCGGGGGTAGACCTGGTAGATGACGGCGCTGCGCCACCACTCACGAGCGGTGTCGTTGGCGGGGTGGATGACGGTGACACCTGGGGAGGTCGTGGTGAGCGCTACGGGCGGCGCGTCCACAGGTGGCGAATCGATACGAGTCACGTCGACGAGTTCCTTGTCCTCTGGGTTTGGGGGAGCGATCGGGGAGAGAAGGTCTAGGTCGCGCGCTGCGCCGAGTGCAGTCGCATCTCGGGCGAGGCGCCGGTCGAGTTGCGCACGATGAGCTCGGGGTGGAAGAGGAGCTCCGAACGTGGCGCGGGCGAGCCGTCGATGACCGAGATGAGCGCGCTGATGGCCGCGTGGCTCATCGCGGACACGGGCTGACGGACGGTCGTGAGCGGCGGGTCCGTGAACGCGATGAGCGGCGAGTCGTCGTAGCCGATGACCGAGAGGTCGTCCGGGACGGAGAGGCGGCGCTGGTGCGCGGCCCGGACGGCGCCGAGCGCCATCATGTCGGAGCCGCAGACGATCGCGGTGTGCCCGCTGTCGATGAGGTCGCCGCCGGCGGCCTGGCCTCCCTCGACGGTGAAGAGCGAGGTGGCGATGTGCTCGCTCGCGTCGTCGATGCCGAGGTGCCGGGAGAGCGCGTCACGGAAGCCCTCGAGCTTGCGGCGGGCGGTGATGAAGCGGTCCGGGCCGATCGCCAGCCCGATCCGCTGGTGCCCGAGCGAGGCGAGATGGCGTACGGCGAGCTCCATCGCGGCGACGTCGTCGGCAGAGACGAAGGGCGCGTCCACCTCGGGCGCGAAGCCGTTGATGAAGACGAGGGGGACGCCCCGGCTGCGCAGCTGGTCGTAGCGGGTGCGGCTCGCGTGGATGTCGGCGTGCAGGCCGGAGACGAAGAGGATGCCGTCGATCGAGTGGTCGAGCAGCATCTCGATGTACTCGTCCTCGGTGGTGCCACCCGGGGACTGGGTGCACAGGAGCGGGGTGTACCCGCGCTGGGAGAGCATGCTCTCGATGGTCTGGGCGAAGGCAGGGAAGACGGGGTTGGTGAGCTCGGGGACGATGAGCCCGACGAGTCCCGCCGACCGGTTCCGCAACTTCTCGGGGCGCTCGTAGCCCAGGACGTCGAGGGCCGCGAGGACCGCTTGCCGCGTCTCGGAGGCGACGCCGACCTTGCCGTTGAGCACCCGCGAGACGGTCGCGGTGCTCACGCCGGCCTGCTTCGCGAGGTCGGTGAGACGGGTCTTGGGTCCAGGGCCGTCGGATGGGATCGCAGACACGCCAGACCTCCTTGTCGTCGAGCGGGACGGATCCCCGGGTCGATGGGTACGTGCGCTTGCAACAACTTACAGTAAGCCAATCGCGCGGCAATGGCGGTCGAGATCCGCAGAGATCCGGCGTCAATCTGCAACGAACAGGACGAAATTTCTGTGTGAACCTGATTGTTGCCTGAAAGTTGCTGCAAGGGCTTGCAGGTTGTGCCAAGCAGCGGTTAGCGTCCTGAGGACAGGGCCGACGACGGTGGATGACACCGGCCGCGGCCGGAACACCCTCACCACTTGGAGACTCACGATGCGACGGAGCATCCTACTGACCGGCCTCGTGGCCACGAGCCTCACCCTTGCCGCGTGCGGCACGAACAACGAGGCCACCGACAGCACCGCCTCGGACGCCCCTGCGGCGGAGAGCTCGGACAACGCCCTGACGATCTGGGTCGACGACACCCGCGAGGCACCCGTCGCGGCGGCTGCCGAGGCCTTCACCGAGGAGACCGGCGTCGAGGTCGAGCTCGTCCAGAAGAACTTCGACGACATCCGGCCCGACTTCCTCGCGCAGGTCCCGACCGGCGAGGGCCCCGACATCACCGTCGGTGCCCACGACTGGCTCGGCGAGTTCGTCAACAACGGCGTCGTCGCCCCGCTGGAGATCGGCGAGAAGGCCGCGGAGTTCGACGAGGTCGCGCTCCAGGTCTACACGCTCGACGGACAGCTCTACGGCCTGCCGTACGCGGTCGAGAACGTCGCGCTCATCCGCAACACGGCCCTCGCACCCGAGGCCCCCGCGACGTGGGACGACATGGTCGCAGCAGGTCAGGCGGCCGGTACCCCGTTCCCCGTGCTCATCCAGAGCAACGGTGAGGCCGGCGACCCGTACACGCACTACCCGATGCAGACGTCGTTCGGCTCGACGGTCTTCGCGCAGGACGCGGAAGGCATGTACACGAGCGAGCTGACCCTCGGCGGCGAGGCCGGCCAGGCCTACGCCGCGTGGCTCGCCGAGCAGGGTGCCGCGGGCATCCTCGACATCGACACGACGTACGACATCGTCGTCGAGGAGTTCAAGAACGGGAACTCGCCATTCATCATCGGCGGCCCGTGGATGGTGGCGTCGTTCGAGGGCCTCGACCTCGCGATCGACCCCGTCCCGTCCGCAGGCGGACAGCCGTCGCAGCCGTTCATGGGGGCCCCCGGGTTCTTCGTCAACGGTGAGAGCGACAACCAGCTCCTCGCGAACGAGTTCCTCACCGACTACATGTCCACGACCGAGGCACAGGTCGCGCTGTACGAGGTCGGTGACCGTCTCCCGGCGCTCACCGCCGCGGCCGAGGAGGTCGCCGCGAGCGACCCGATCGTCGCCGGCTTCCGCGACGCCGCGGCCGACGCCGTCCCCGCACCGTCCATCCCCGAGATGGCATCGGTGTGGACGTTCTGGGGCAACACCGAGGCAGCGATCGTCTCTGGCAAGGCCACCCCGGCCGAGGCCTGGGACAAGATGGTCGTCGACATCCAGAGCGCGATCGACGCGGCATCCTGACCCTCGGATGACCCACGTATGACCGGCGTGGCCCGCCCCGACCTGGGGCGGGCCACGCCGCAGGCCGTCGGCTCCGGGCCGGCCGCCTGCACCCCGATCTTTCTGCTGGAGCCCCGCCAGGGCGAGACGGCCCGGCACGTCGCACGGAGGAACACATGAGCGCCCCCCATCAGCTGGACGAGGCCGAGGTGCAGCGTCCCTCGACACCGGGGTCGTCCTCGGTCTCCCACGCGCGAGACTTCCGTCGCGGGTTCTTCGTCAAGCTCGCGATCGTCGCGATCCTCGATGCCCTCGGCGTGTACGTCGTCATCTCCGCCTTCGCGGTCGACTCGCTCGTCATCGCGTGGAGCATGATCGCGCTGCTCGTGCTGCTCAACCTCGTGTACTTCACGAAGCGCGCGCTGCCGATGAAGTACCTGCTGCCGGGTGTCGCCTTCCTCTTCATCTACCAGATCTTCACGATCGGGTACACGGGCTACGTCGCGTTCACCAACTACGGCGACGGTCACAACGGCACGAAGGAGCAGGCCGTCGCGGCGCTCCTCGCGCAGAACGAGAAGCGGGTCGAGGGCACCGAGAGCTACCCGCTCGTCGTGCTCACCGACGGCGACTCGCTGGGATTCGCGATCGTCGACGGCGACGACGTCCGCGCGGGCACGGCGCAGGAGCCGCTCTCCGTCGTCGACGCCGAGGTGACCGACGGGACCATCACCGAGGTCTCCGGCTTCGACATCCTCGACCGCCAGGAGGTGCTCGCAGAGCAGCGGGCCGTCGCCGACCTGCGCGTCGCATTCTCGGACGACCCGGAGAGCGGCTCGATCCGTACGCAGGACGGGCGCAACGGCTACGTCTACGAGTCGGTCCTCGAGTACGACGAGGCCGCCGACACGATGACCAACACCGAGACGGGTGTGGTCTACACGGCGAACGACGAGGGGCAGTTCGAGGCGGCCGACGGCCAGAAGCTCAACGTCGGCTGGCGGGTGTTCACCGGTCTCGACAACCTCAAGACCGCCTTCGGCGACGAGCGCTACTCGGTGCCGTTCGTCAAGGTGCTCATCTGGACCTTCGTCTTCGCGATCGTCTCGGTCGCCGGGACGTTCTTCATCGGGCTGTTCTTCGCCATCGTGCTCAACGACCCCCGGCTGCGGTTCCGGCGCCTCATGCGGGCGCTGCTCATCCTCCCGTACGCGTTCCCGGCCTTCATGTCCTTCCTGCTCTGGCGGGGGATGCTCAACACGAAGTACGGCTTCATCAACGAGACGTTCCTCGGTGGGATGGACGTCAACTGGCTCGGCGACCCGGTCCTCGCGCGGCTCGCCGTCCTCGGGGTCCAGATGTGGGTGGGATTCCCCTACATGTTCCTCATCGCGACCGGAGCGCTCCAGTCGATCCCGGCCGAGACCATCGAGGCAGCGAAGATCGACGGCGCCGGCCCGCTGCGGATCTGGAGATCGGTGACGATGCCGCTGCTGCTCATCGCCGTGACTCCGCTGCTCATCTCGTCGTTCGCCTTCAACTTCAACAACTTCAACATCATCGAGATGCTCACCGGGGGAGGGCCGATGTTCCGGGACGCCTCCGTGCCGATCGGCTCGACCGACATCCTCATCACGATGGTGTACTCCATCTCCGGGCTCGACGGTGGTGCGCCCAAGAACTACGGGCTCGCCAGCGCCCTGTCGATCATCATCTTCCTGATCGTCGCGACGATCTCGGTGATCAGCTTCAAGAAGTCGCGCGCACTCGAGGAGATCAACTGACATGTCGACCGCCACCGTCCCCCAGCAGGACCTCCCGAGCGACCGCCGCACGTCCGCACGCCGCCGCTGGTGGCGCGAGGTGGGC
This sequence comes from Sanguibacter sp. Z41_6, assembly GCF_059621145.1. Classification (NCBI taxonomy): domain Bacteria; kingdom Bacillati; phylum Actinomycetota; class Actinomycetes; order Micrococcales; family Sanguibacteraceae; genus Sanguibacter; species Sanguibacter sp. Z41_6. Next base: position 169,020 of record NZ_JCAQIF010000002.1, read on the forward strand.
TGGCGCTACGTCGTCGGCGTCCTCGCGATCGCCTACGCGGGCTTCCCGATCCTCTACATCCTCTCGGCGTCGGTCTCCGACGGCGGGACGCTGACAGGATCGACGAGGCTGTTCAGCTCCTTCACCTGGGACAACTTCGTCGCACTCGGCGACACGAAGTTCTGGACATGGGTGGTGAACACCCTCGTCATCGGGACGGTCACCTCGATCGGTACCGTCCTCATGGGTGCGGCGGCCGCGTACGCCTTCTCCCGGTTCCGCTTCCAGGGACGTCGCCTGGGGCTCACGAGCCTCCTCGTCGTGCAGATGTTCCCGCAGGTGCTCGCCTTCGTCGCGGTGTTCCTCCTGCTGCTCAGCCTGGGCGAGGTCATCCCGATCCTCGGGCTGAACTCCCGGCTCGCGCTCATCATGGTCTACCTCGGTGGCGCACTCGGGGTGAACACGTTCCTCATGTACGGGTTCTTCAACACGATCCCGATGGAGCTCGACGAGGCCGCGAAGATCGACGGTGCGTCCCACGCACAGATCTTCTGGACCATCATCCTGCGGCTCGTGGCGCCGATCCTCGCGGTGGTCGCGCTCCTGTCCTTCGTCGGGACCTTCTCCGACTTCCTGCTCGCCAAGCTCATCCTGCAGTCCGAGGGGAACTGGACGCTCGCCGTCGGGCTCTACCAGTGGGTCTCCGACCAGCTGTCCGCGAACTGGGGCATCTTCGCGGCCGGGGCCGTCATCAGCGCGATCCCCGTCGTCGCGCTGTTCATCTTCTTGCAGAAGTACATCGTCTCGGGCCTGACGGCGGGGGCGGTCAAGGGATGAGCGACGCCGGTCACCTGCTCGGCGAGCCGCACCACGACGGTTCCGCCCTGTACGTCTCGACGACGACGCCCGAGCTCGGGGAGCGCGTCACGGTCCGCCTGCGCGTCCCGGTCGCACGGCAGGAGCGCGCCGTGCACCTGCGGATGGTCCGCGACGGTGAGCCCCGCTTCGCGCCGATGCGGCTCGCGGAGCGGACGGCGACGGACCGGTGGTACGAGGGCGAGGTGCTCGTCCACAACCCCGTGACGTCCTACCGCTTCCTCCTCGACGAGCCCGGCGGCTACCAGTGGCTCAACGGCCGCGGGCTGTTCGCGCGGGAGGTCCCGGACGCGGCGGACTTCCGGCTCACCGTGCACACCCCGGCGCCGCGCTGGATGGCCGAGACGGTCGTCTACCAGATCTTCCCGGACCGCTTCGCACGCAGCGGTGCCGAGCGCGAGGTGCCGGACTGGGCGGTGCCTGCCGACTGGGACGACGAGCCGATCGCGGCGGGGCCGGGCGTCGGCGAGCAGTTCTACGGGGGTGACCTGCGAGGCGTCGAGGAGCACCTCGACCACCTCAGCGACCTGGGCGTGGGCGCGGTCTACCTCACCCCGATCTTCCCGGGACGCTCCAACCACCGGTACGACGCGAGCACCTTCTCGCACGTGGACCCCGTGCTCGGCGGTGACGAGGCGCTCGTCTCGCTGTCCGCTGCGGTGCACGCGCGCGGCATGCGGATCCTCGGGGACATCACGACGAACCACACGGGCGTGTCCCACGAATGGTTCGCCACCGCGACCGCCGACCCGGACAGCGAGGAGGCGTCCTTCTACTACTGGACGCAGGACGAGCCCGGCTACGTCAGCTGGCTCGAGCACGCGTCCCTGCCGAAGCTCGACCACTCCGCACCCGCGCTCGCGGACCGGATGACGTCGGGGCCGGGCTCCGTCATCGGCAGGTGGCTCGCGGAGCCGTTCGCGCTCGACGGATGGCGGGTCGATGTCGCGAACATGACCGGGCGCTATGCGGACCAGGACGTCACCCACGAGGTCGCGCGCGCGATCAGGGCGACGATGGACGCGGTCAACCCGGAGTCGGTGCTCGTCGCGGAGCACTTCCACGACGCGGGTGCCGACGTCGTGGGCGACGGCTGGCACGGCACCATGAACTACTCCGCGTTCACCCGACCCGTGTGGTCGTGGGTCGTGGACCCGGGCGCCGGGCTGCCCGCGACGGGGATGCCCGTCCCGCTCCCGCGCCGCTCCGGCGGAGCCATGGTCGACACGATGCGAGACTTCGACTCCGCGGTGCCCTGGAAGGTCCTGGCGAGGCAGTGGAACATGCTCGGGTCGCACGACACCCCGCGCCTGCGGACCCTTGCCGGGAGCCGGGCGATGGTCGAGGTGGCAGCCGGTCTGCTCTTCACCTACCCCGGGACACCGGTGATGTTCGCGGGGGACGAGATCGGTGCCACCGGCACCACCGGTGAGCACGGCCGCGTCACCATGCCCTGGGACGCTCCGGCGCGCTGGGACGACGACACCCTCGCGGTCTACCGCCGTCTCATCGCGCTGCGCCGCGACGTGGCGGCGCTGCGCGAGGGTGGTCTGCGGTGGGCCGTCGTGGAGGACGACGCCGTCGCCTTCCTGCGGGAGACGCCGGACGAGAGCGTCCTCGTGCTCGTCGCCCGCGGGCCGTGGTCGGGCGCAGCCCTGCCTGCGGGCGTGTGCGACGGCACACCCGAGACGTTGTACGGCACGCGCGGGCTCGACCGGTCCGAGCGGGGCTGGGAGCTGCCCGGCGACGGCCCGTCCGTCGGCGTGTGGCGCGTGGGGTAGTGGCGACGCCGCGGACCTGTGCGCGCACGCTCCTGCGCCGCACAGGGTGTGGCTAGGGTTGGACCGTGCCCACACCACACACGACCGTCGACCCGCTCGGCACCGGCTACTCCAGCGCCGACCGGCAACGCTGGGTCAGCGAGGCCCCGAAGAGCAAAGCCAGGACGCCCTTCGAGCGTGACCGCGCGAGGATCGTGCACTCGTCCGCCCTGCGCCGGCTCGGCGCGAAGACCCAGGTGCTCGGTCCGGAGTCCGACGACTTCATCCGGACGCGGCTGACCCATACCCTCGAGGTCGCCCAGGTGGGCCGCGAGCTCGGCAAGGCACTGGGGTGCGACCCGGACGTCGTCGACACCGCGTGCCTCGCGCACGACCTCGGGCACCCGCCGTTCGGGCACAACGGCGAGCGTGCGCTCGCGTACCTCGCCAGCTCGATCGGGGGGTTCGAGGGCAACGCGCAGACGTTGCGCCTGCTCACCCGGCTCGAGGGCAAGGTCTTCGCCCCCGACGGGTCAGCAGCCGGCCTCAACCTCACCCGGGCCAGTCTCGATGCCTCCGTGAAGTACCCGTGGGCGTACCAGCAGGGACCGGTCGGTCTCGACGGCCGGCCCACGCACAAGTTCGGCGTGTACACCGACGACCTCCCGGTGTTCGAGTGGCTGCGCGAGGGCGCACCCGCCGGTGTGAAGTGCCTCGAGGCCCAGGTCATGGACCTCGCGGACGACATCTCCTACTCCGTGCACGACGTCGAGGACGGCATCGTCGGCGGCCGGTTCGACCTCGCGGTGCTCGCGGCCGACGAGGAGCGGGCGAGGGTGATCGACGCGGTCGAGGCCTGGTACGGACACCTCGTCTCGCCCGACGGTCTGCGGGCGGCCATCGACCGGCTCGATGCCGCCGGGCTGCTCCTCCACGGGTTCGACGGGTCCCGGCGGGCGCTCGCGGTCCTCAAGGACACGACGAGCCAGCTCATCGGGCGGTTCGCGAAGGCCGCGGAGGAGGCCACCCGCGCGGAGTACGGCGACGGCCCCCTCACGCGGTACGCCGCCACCCTCATCGTGCCGGCCCACACCCTTGCTGAGATCCTCGTGCTCAAGGGCCTCGCGGTCGCCTACATCATGGCGCCGCGCGAGGGCGAGCCCCTGTACATCAGGCAGCGCGAGCTCATCGCGGACCTCGTGACGACCATCGCCGAGCGGGCACCCGTGGCGCTCGAGCCGGCGTTCGCCGTCGACTGGAAGGAGGCCGCGGACGACGCGGCGCGCCTGCGGGTCGTCATCGACCAGGTGGCCTCGCTCACGGACGTCAGTGCCGCGCACTGGCACGCGCGCCTCGTCCAGCCGGGACGGTCGACGACGTACGTGTGACCGCACGTCCCGGACCTCGCCGGAGCGGGCGTCGGGCGCCGTCGGCCCCCGGTGGCCGCGGAGCCTAGACTCGACGGTGTGGCAGGGCTCATCAAGCGCGAAGACGTGGACGCGGTCCGGGAGAAGGCGCGCATCGAGGAGATCGTCGGCGAGCAGGTGACGCTGCGGTCCGCGGGTGTCGGCTCGATGAAGGGTCTGTGTCCCTTCCACGACGAGCGCTCCCCGTCGTTCCACGTGCGCCCCCAGGTGGGTCGCTGGCACTGCTTCGGGTGCAACGAGGGCGGCGACGTCATCTCCTTCGTGCAGAAGATCGACGGTCTCGGCTTCACCGAGGCGGTCGAGCACCTCGCCAGCCGTGTCGGGCTCCAGCTGCGGTACGAGGAGGGCAACGGTCCGCGGCGGACCGAGGAGCCCGGAAAGCGGCAGCGGCTCATCGAGGCTCACCGCATAGCCGGTGCCTACTTCATGGAGCAGCTCCTGACCCCCGAGGCGGCGGTCGGCCGGACGTTCCTCGCCGAGCGCAGCTTCGACCGCGCGGACGCCGAGCACTTCGGTGTGGGGTACGCACCCAACGGGTGGGACAACCTCATGCGACACCTCCGGGGTCGCGGGTTCACGGAGCCGGAGCTCATGGCCTCGGGCCTCGTCAGCCAGGGGAGCCGTGGCGTCTACGACCGCTTCCGCGGTCGCCTCATGTGGCCGATCCGCGACGTCACCGGTGAGACGATCGGCTTCGGCGCGCGCAAGCTCTACGACGAGGACCAGGGGCCCAAGTACCTCAACACCCCCGAGACCGCCCTGTACAAGAAGTCGCAGGTGCTCTATGGCATCGACCTCGCGAAGCGGGACATCGCCAAGAACAAGCAGGTCGTCGTCGTCGAGGGCTACACGGACGTCATGGCGGCGCACCTGTCGGGCGTGACGACAGCGGTCGCGACCTGCGGTACCGCGTTCGGCCCTGACCACGTGCGCTTCGTGCGCAGGCTCGTGGGGGACACGAGCGCGGGCGGTGGGGTACGCCTCGCCGGTGGCGGTTCCTCCGGCGGGGAGATCATCTTCACCTTCGACGGTGACGCGGCGGGCCAGAAGGCCGCGCTGCGGGCGTTCGGCGAGGACCAGAAGTTCTACGCCCAGACGTTCGTGGCCGTCGAGCCGAGCGGCATGGACCCGTGCGAGCTGCGCCAGGCGCGCGGGCCGCAGGCCGTCCAGGCGCTCGTCGAGGGCCGCCAGCCGCTCTTCGAGTTCGTCATCCGCACGACCCTCGCCGCCCACGACCTCGAGACCGCCGAGGGCCGCGTGGCCGCCCTGCGATCGGCCGCGCCGATCGTTGCCGGCATCCGGGACACCGCGCTGCGCCCGGAGTACGCGCGGATGCTCGCGGGCTGGCTCGGGATGGATGGCGAGACCGTGCGTCGCGCCGTCAACGACGCAGGTCGGGGCGGTGCCCAGGGCGCCGCAGGGGCACCAGGGCGGCAGGGTTCCGGGTCACCGTCCGGCGACCGTGGTCAGGTGCCGGCGCGCTCCGCAGCCGGGAGTGCGAACACCCGGGCGAGCCAGGACGACCCGATCGCGCGGCTCGAGCGCCAGACCCTCGAGGTGCTGCTCCAGTACCCGCACCTCGTACCCGCCGACAAGGTCGACCAGCTCCCCGGGGACGCGTTCACCGTCCCGGCCTGGCGCGCGGTCCATGAGGCTGTCCGTGCCGCCGGCGGCCTGGGCGCCGCCAGCTCGCTCCCCGACTCCGGATGGGTGGGGCTCGTCACCGAGGCCGCCTCGGAGCCCGTCGTCGCGCTCGTCAACGAGCTGGCGGTGGCGCCCCTGCCCGAGGATCGGCCGAGCGCCATCGAGGACTACGCCCGCGGTGTCGTGCGAGCGTTCCTCGAGCTCGGCATGACCCGGCGGATCGGCGACGCGAAGAGCCGTCTCCAGCGGATCGACCCGGTCGCCGACGCCGAGGCGTACCAGCAGGCGTTCGCCGATCTCCTGCACCTCGAGACGGAGCGACGAGAGCTGCGTGACGGCGCCGGATAGCGGAGGTCGTCCCAGGACGCCAGAAAAACGGATACGCAGGACGGGAATCGCGGTACGGTCACGTCCGTGACCCGGACCTGGATCGACACCGCCCTGCTTCCCCGCCTGCGCATCGCCCGGCTCCTGCCCACCGGCGGGCTGTGGCTCGTGGCCCTTCTCCTCGTCCTCAACGTCCTCCTCGGCCTGGCGCCCGTAGCCTTCATCGTCGGGACGAGCGTCGTCGTCGGGAAGGTCCCTGGCGCCGTCGCCGAGGGCGTCGGCGGCGCGGCGTGGGACGAGCTCGTGTGGGTGTTCGTCCTCACCGCTGCCGTCTTCTGCCTCCAGCAGGTCCTCGCACCGCTGCAGACAGCGGTGGGCGCGGCCCTCGAACGGCGGGTCGACGGTCGTCTGCGCGATCGCTTCGTCGCGGGCGCACTGTCCTCCACCGGCATCGGCCCGATGGAGGACCAGCGCACGCTCGACGCCCTGAGTGAGGCGAGCCGCCAGATGGACTCGAGCTTCCAGACCCCCGGTGCCGCGTGCTCGGGCGTCCTCGCGCTCGTCGCGCGGTACGTGCGGCTCCTGGGGTACGCCGTCATCGTTGCGCTCGTCGCCTCCGGCTGGGCTGCGCTGGCGCTCGTCGGAGCCACGATGGTGTTCCGGTACGGGCAGCGCGGCGGGCTGCGGAAGTACTTCAGCGTGTGGGCGACGGTCGTCGGGCACCGACGCAGGTCCTTCTACCTGCGCGAGGTCGCGATGGGGCCGGCCGCCGCCAAGGAGCTGCGCGTCTTCGGGCTCACCGGGTGGTTCGGGGACCGGTACGACGAGGCGAGCCGGGCGATGCTCGCTCCCGTGACCGCACGCCGGCGCACCGTGTACCTGTGGCCCTACTTCCTCTACACGGTCATCGGGCTCGGGGTGGGTGCGTTCGTCATCGTCACGCTCGCCCGCGGCGCCGCTGCCGGGGACATCAGCCTCACCGGGCTGACGCTCGGCCTGCAGGCCGTGGTGGCTGCGCTCCTCCTGGGGGAGTACTACCCCGAGGCGGACGTCGCGACCCAGTACGGGATGCTGTCGATGACCGCACTGACGACGTTCGAGGAGCGGCTGGGCGAGGCAGCCGCTCTGGGACGTGCGCCCGGGACGGCCCCCGTCCCACCACGCAGCCCGGAGTCGTCCCTCCGGTTCGAGGGCGTCGACTTCCAGTACCCCGGGTCGGGCAGACCTGTCCTCGACGGTCTGGACCTCGAGCTGCCGGCCGGACGCTGCACGGCCGTGGTCGGTGTCAACGGTGCCGGGAAGACGACGCTCGTCAAGCTCCTCACGCGGCTCTACGAGCCCACGTCAGGACGCATCACCTCGGACGGGACGGACATCGCGGAGCTCGACGTCGACGCGTGGCGCCGACAGGTGAGCGTGATCTTCCAGGACTTCGTCCGCTACGAGCTCTCCGCCGCCGACAACATCGCGCTCGGCGCCGCGTATGCGCCCCGGAGCACCGAGCGCATCCGTGCCAGTGCTGACGCGGCAGGGATCCTCGACGTCCTCGACGGCCTGCCGCGGGGCATCGACTCGCCGCTCGCGCGGGCCTACGAGGACGGCGCCGACCTGTCCGGCGGCCAGTGGCAGCGGGTCGCCATCGCCCGGTCGCTCTACGCCCTCGCGAGCGGAGCGCGGGTCCTCGTGCTCGACGAGCCGACCTCCGCGCTCGACGTGCGTGCGGAGGCAGCGTTCTTCGACCAGTTCGTCGACCTCACGCGGGGGGTGACGTCCCTGCTCATCTCGCACCGCTTCTCCAGCGTCCGGCGCGCCGACCACATCGTCGTCGTCGACGAGGGACGGCTCGTCGAGCAGGGCAGCCACGACGAGCTCATGGCGCTCGACGGGCACTATGCCGGACTCTTCCGGCTCCAGGCCGAGCAGTTCGGCGACACCGAGCCGCTCGACCCCGACGACCTCGTCGCCAGCGCCGCACCGACCGACGGAGGAGCATCATGATCGACACCCTCAAGGGCGTGGGCGCCCTGATGCGCCTGGCGTACCGCACGGACCCGCGACGGTTCGTCGTCGCGCTCGTCCTCATGCTGCTGCAGTCCGTGGCACTGCCCCTCGCTGCGCCCGCGCTCGGAGGGCTCACCGACGCCGCCGTCTCGGGCGACGCCAGCAGTGCGACGGCCTACGCCGTCGCGGTGGCGGCGCTCGTCATCGCGGCCCTGACCGCCGGCCACTTCGCGCACATCTTCTACTTCGAGCTCGGGGACCTGGCCGTGCTGCGGCTCGAGCGGGACCTCATCGACGTGACGAACGGCTCGCCCGGGCTCGAGCACCACGAGCGCCCGGACTACGCCGACAAGCTCCAGGTCCTGCGCACGGAGCTGCACCGCTCGGGCTGGGGATCGATGCAGGCCCTGCTGTCGAGCATCGGCCTCGCCATCGCGGTGGTCATCACCGCCGTGCTGCTCGCAGGTCTCAACCCCTGGCTCCTCGCGCTCCCGCTGGCAGCGGTTCCGCCCCTCCTGCTCGGCAAGCGGGCGGAGTCCGTCGCGGCGGCGGCGCGAGAGGCGGCGGCCCTCGAGAACCGACGAGCACGGCACCTCTTCGGGCTCGCGACCGACCCTGGCCCGGCGAAAGAGCTGCGGGTCTGCGGTCTCGGCCCCGAGGTGCGGGAACGTCAGAAGCTCTCCTGGGAGACCGCCACGGCCCTGCTCTGGCGGGGGGAGATGCGCGCGAGCGGACTGCGGGTCATGGGCCAGCTCGTGTTCGCCGTCGCGTACGTCGCTGCGACCATCCTCGTGGTGCGCGACGCCGTCGCCGGTGAGCACACGGTGGGGGACGTCGTCCTCGTGATCACGCTCGCCGCCCAGGTCAACGCCCAGGTGACGTCGGCCGTGACCATCCTCCAGCAGCTCCAGCGCAGTGCCCGGTCGCTCGTGACGCTCGACTGGCTCCGCGCCCTCGTCGCGCCCCGCGCGCCAAAGGACGGCACGACGCCGACGAGCGCACCGACCCGCCTGGAGCAGGGCATCACCTTCGCCGACGTGTCGTTCACGTACCCGGGGACGGACCGCCCGGTGCTCACGCGGGCGAACCTCCACCTGCCCGCCGGGTCGACCGTCGCGATCGTGGGGGAGAACGGCGCGGGCAAGACGACCCTCGTCAAGCTCCTGTGCCGCTTCTACGACGTGACGTCCGGTGCCGTGCTCGTCGACGGCACCGACCTGCGGTCCATCGACACCGAGTCCTGGCGGGAGCGGATCGCGGCGGGCTTCCAGGACTTCTCCCGGTTCGAGCTCGTCGCACGTCAGAACGTGGGCCTCGGAGACCTCCCGCACGTCGACTCGGACGACGCCGTGCTCGGGGCCCTCGACCGGGCGAGTGCCACGAGCATCCTCGAACGGCTCGACGACGGCCTCGACACACCGCTCGGGAACAGTCACTCGGAGGGCACACAGCTCTCGGGCGGGCAGTGGCAGAAGCTGGCCCTCGGCCGGGCGATGATGCGTGAGCGCCCGTTGCTGCTCGTCCTCGACGAGCCGACGTCCGCACTCGACGCGGAGGCGGAGCACGACCTCTTCACGCGGTATGCGGAGAGCTCGCGCCGGGTGGCCGAGGTGACGGGAGCGGTGACACTGCTCGTCTCGCACCGCTTCTCCACCGTGCGGATGGCAGACCTCATCGTCGTCGTCGACGAGGGTGGGATCGCGGAGACGGGAACCCACGCCGAGCTGCTCGCGCGCGGCGGCATCTACTCGGAGCTGTTCACCCTGCAGGCGTCCGCCTACCGCTGAGGCACGGAAACAGAAGGCCCCTGACCCGCATCTCTGCAGGTCAGGGGCCTTCTGTGTGGGCTCCCGCGACTGGACTCGAACCAGTGACCGTCCGATTAACAGTCGGATGCTCTGCCAACTGAGCTACGCGGGATCGACCGAAGAAAACTCTAGCAGGCTCCCGCCGGTGCTCCGGACGCAGCTGCCAGCCGGGCGACGACGCGTCGGACGAGGGCTGCCGAGTCGGGCGAGCCGAGGTCCGCTCCTTCGTCCGCGACCACCTGGACGAACAGCTCGTCGTCGGGTGTGCGGCGTACCGCGACGCGTGCCGTGGAGCCGCGGGGGAGGGACACCGTCTCCGTGAGAAGGATGGACGCCTGCACGCGCTCGCGGAACGCCCGCAGGAACGCGGTGCGCTTCGTCGCGACGGACAGCGCCGTCGGGCGCGACCCGTCGACCCAGTGCACCGTGAGCGTCGTGGAGTCCGGGTCCCACCGTGCCCGGTCGACGTCGTACCAGGCGCGGTCGAGGCCCGTCGTGCCTGAGGCGCTCGACACGAGGAGGCGCTGAAGCGTCGCGACGGCCCACTGGCCGTCGACGAGCGGCGCCTGCCCGAGGACAGCGTCGCCGTGCGCGAGGTTCAGCGACCCGCGGACGGAGGTGGGCAGCACGTCCTTGCGTGTGAACAGAGCCATCCGCCCACCGTAGCCCGCGAGCGCGGGTGAAGCGGTGCGTGGTGCCCCGTGCCGGGCTTGAACCGGCGACCAGCCGATTATGAGTCGGGTGCTCTGACCAACTGAGCTAACGGGGCGCGGTGAGGATCCTAGCCCGGATCGCAACGACGGCCCTGATGCCGACCCGCTCCTCGAGCGGGAGGATGGCCTGTGTCGTGGCATCTGTGCCGCGGCAGACCGGAGGTAGTGATGACTGCGCGGATCGTCCTGCTGGGCGCCACCGGATACACGGGCGGGCGCACGGCGCGCGCTCTCGTCGACCGTGGGGGCCGACCGTTGCTCGCTGGTCGCGATCCCGGCCGGCTCGCCCGCCTCGCAGCAGAGCTCGGCGGACTCGAGACCGCGCAGGTGGACGTCACCGACGAGGCCTCGTTGGCGCGCCTCATCCGTCCGGGCGACGTCGTGGTCAGCACCGTGGGCCCGTTCCAGCAGCTCGGCGCTCCCGTGGTCGCCGCCGCCGTGCAGGCAGGTGCCACCTACCTCGACTCGACCGGCGAGGCGCCCTTCATCCGCGAGGTCTTCACGAGGTTCGGCCCCCAGGCCGAAGGCACCGGCGCGGCACTGCTCACAGCGTTCGGCAGCGACTGGGTGCCGGGGAACCTGGCCGGCGTGCTTGCCCTGCGGGCCGCCGCCGACGCGCCTCGGCCCGTGACCCGGTTGCGGGTCGGGTACTTCATGACCGGAGCGAACCGCCACGCCATGAGCCGTGGGACGGCGCGATCGATGCTCGGCGCCGGACGGGAACCGGCCTACCGGTTCCACGACGGGCAGCTCGTCCCGGAGCGCACCGCGACACGGCTGCGCCGGTTCATGGTCGACGGCAGAGCCCGGCCCGCCTTCAACGTGGGCGGCACCGAACAGCTGACCCTCCCGCGGTCGTGCCCCACGCTCAAGGATGTCGACGTCTACCTCGGGTGGTTCGGTCCGATGTCCGTCGCGGTGCAGAGGCTGGCGCCCGTGACCGGCCTGCTCGCGAGGCTTCCTGGCACCCCGGGCGGCGTCTCCCGTCTCGGAGCCGCCCTCGTCGACCGGCTCCCGGCCGGTCCGACGCCTGAGCAGGTGGCGCACGTGCGTACCCAGGTCGTCGCCGAGGCGTTCGACGACTACGGCACGCTCCTGGGGACGGCACGGCTCGACGGCCCCGAGGCGTACGGTCTCACCGCTGACCTCCTCGCCTGGGGAGCGCTGCGGGCCGCGGACCAGGGCGTGCGGGGCGCCGGTGCCCTGGGGCCCGTGGAGGCGTTCGGCCTCGATGCCCTCCTCGACGGCGCAGCGGGCGCAGGCATCTACCCCCAGTGACGCGATGTGCTGCCGCGGTGGCACGTCCACCCGGGCCGTGCCACGGTATAGCCCGTCCCCACACCGAGCAGAAGGAGCCCGACCGTGGCTGAGCTCTCCGGCAAGCGTGCCCTGATCATCGTCACCAACGCGGGCGTCGAGCGTGACGAGCTGCTCACCCCCCTCACGGCGCTGCGGGACGCCGGTGCCGCCGTGACCGTCGCCGCAGCCGAGAAGGCGCCCGTCCGGACGCTCGTGAACGACGACGAGGACGGCCCCACCGTCGACCCGGACGTCGCCCTCGGCGACGTGTCGGCAGCGGACTACGACGTGCTCGTCGTGCCCGGCGGGACCATCAACGCCGACACGCTCCGCACCCACCCGACGGCTCTCGCGCTCGTGCGAGAGTTCACGCGTTCGGGGCGACCGGTTGCCGCCGTCTGCCACGCACCGTGGCTGCTCGTCGAGGCGGACCTTGTCCGCGGCAAGACCCTCACCTCGTTCCCCAGCCTCCGGACGGACGTGCAGAACGCCGGGGGCAGCTGGCTCGACGAGGAGGTCGTGCGCGACGACTCCGACGGCTGGCTGCTCATCACCTCACGGACCCCCGACGACCTGCCCGCCTTCGTCGGGGCCATCACCGCTGCGCTCACCGGGGACGCCGCGTGAGCGCACGGGGCGGAGCGAGGTCCGCGACGGCCGGGGCGACGCGCTCGCCCCACCTGCGGACCCTCGCCCGCGGGGGCTACGTCGCGAGCGGCGCGCTCCACCTGGTCATCGGATGGATCGCCGTGCGGATCGCACTCACGTCCTCCGACGCAGGCGGGAGCGCGGACCAGACCGGAGCTCTCGCCGAGATCAACGAGACGTCCTGGGGGCCCGCGTTCCTGTGGTTCGCGGTCGTGGCCCTCGTCGCGCTGGCGATCGTGCAGATCACCGGAGCCGTGGCGGGTCCGCCGGCGCGGCGCGACGCCTCGGACACCGCCGAGCGGGCGAAGTCGGCGGGCAAGGCCGTGGCTTATCTCGCGTTGGCCGGTCTCACGGCCTCGGTCGTCACAGGATCGGGTGGGGGCGGTGGCAGCGGCGCTCTGACCGCTGAGCTCCTCACGTCCACCGGCGGCAAGATGCTCGTGGCGGCAGTGGGGCTCGGGATCGCGGCCGTCGGCGGCTACCACGTGTACAAGGGCGTGACGAAGAAGTTCGAGGAGGATCTCGGTGCCGGACCCGGCGGGCAGCTGGGCCGTGGCGTCGTCCTCGCGGGCACCATCGGCTACGCCGCCAAGGGCGCTGCTCTGCTCATCATGGGCGCGCTGTTCGTCGTCGGCGCCGTGACCGCCGACCCCGAGAAGGCATCGGGGCTCGACGCGGCGCTGCGGTCCCTCGCCGAGGCGCCGTTCGGCAAGATCCTCCTGACCCTCGTCGGTCTCGGGTTCGTCGCGTACGGCGTCTACTCGTTCGCGCGCGCCCGCTACGCACGCATGTGAGCGGTGGGTCGCAGCCCTGGCGGCTGCGACGCACGCCACCCGGCGCGAGCGCACGCGGGTGCCGGGCTGCGCTCGCCCTCGTGAAAGAATGACGGCATGGCTATGAGAGAGATCCGCGTCATCCCCGACCCCGTCCTGCGCACCCCGTGCGACGAGATCACGGTGATCGACGACCGGGTCCGGGGTCTCGTCGCGGACCTGCTCGAGACCGTCGACCACGACGGCCGCGCCGGCCTCGCCGCCAACCAGATCGGCGTCAGCCTGCGAGCGTTCTCGTGGAACATCGACGACGAGATCGGGTACGTCCTCAACCCGCGGATCGTCGAGCTCTCGGAGGACGAGTACCAGGACGGCGACGAGGGGTGCCTCTCCGTGCCCGGCCTGTGGTACCCGACGAAACGTGCCTGGTACGCGCGCGTCGAGGGGACCGACCTCGACGGCAAGAAGGTCGTGGTCGAGGGGACGGAGCTCATGGCGCGGTGCCTCCAGCACGAGGTGGACCACCTCGACGGGCACCTCTACCTCGACCGGCTCGAGCGGGCGGTCCGCAAGAAGGCGATGCGCGAGCTGCGCGAGTCGCTCTGAGCCGTTCGCCATCCGGACGATCGTCCGGCATGATGTGACCCACGGAAGCACCCGTGCGCTGTACTGACATGCTCGTCCCGGTCCAGAGGTTCGTTGGGGAAGACGAATCTCAACCCTGGGAGGGACACCATGGCTGGTACGAGCACACGCGGCGTACTTTTTGTGCACTCGGTTCCACGAGCGCTCTGCCCACATCTGGAGTGGGCTGCCGGCAACGTCCTGGGCGGGCCGGTGACGTTCGAGTGGTCCGAGCAGCCTGCCGCGCCCGGACTCCTGCGGGCTGAGCTCTCGTGGCTCGGCCCCCAGGGCACCGGCGCGCGCCTCGCGTCCTCCCTGCGCGGGTGGAGCCACCTGCGCTACGAGGTGACAGAAGAGGCGAGCCACGGCACCGACGGCTCACGCTGGAGCCACACGCCACACCTCGGCCTCTTCCACGCAGCCACCGACGTGCACGGCAACATCGTCGTGCCGGAGGACCGCATCCGTGCCGCCCTCGAGCACGCACAGGACCCGCGTCGCATGCGTCAGGAGCTCGACCTGGCCCTCGGTCAGGCCTGGGACGACGAGCTCGAGCCGTTCCGTTACGCCGGCGCTGGCGCTCCCGTGCGGTGGCTCCACCGCGTCGGGTAGGTGCATCGAGACCCGCCAGCGGCCGACAACTCCCTCCCATGACGACGGGGCGGACCTCATCGAGGTCCGCCCCGTCGTCATGCCCCGCGTGGTGCGGCAGGCACCGTGCTGGAGCTGCGTGGATCCGAGCCGTCAGGCGCTGGCGACCACGAGAGCGACGTTGTGCCCACCGAACCCGAACGAGTTGTTGATCGCGACGATGTCACCCGCAGGCAGGGCACGCGGGGTCTCGCGGACGAGGTCGAGCGTGAGCTCCGGGTCGGGCGTCTCGACGTTGATCGTCGGAGGTGCCTGACGGTCGCGCACGGCCAGGACGGAGAAGATCGTCTCCAGAGCCCCCGCGCCGCCCAGGAGGTGGCCGGTCATGGACTTCGTGGCAGAGAGCGCGACGCGGTCGGCATCGCTGCCCAGGACGGCACTGACCGAGCGGGCCTCGATGAGGTCACCGACGATGGTCGACGTCGCGTGGGCGTTGACGTGCACGACGTCGGCCGTCGTCGTGCCGGAGTCTTCGAGAGCGGCGCGCATCGCGCGCACCTGGCCCGCGCCGGACGGCTCGGGCGACGTGATGTGGTAGCCGTCGGCGGTGAGCCCGATGCCGGCGATACGGCCGTGCACCCGGGCGCCACGCGCGGCGGCGTGGTCGGCAGCCTCGAGGACGACCACGGCCGCCCCCTCGCCGATGACGAAGCCGTCACGGTCGACGTCGTAGGGCCGGGAGGCTCCCGCGGGGTCGTCGTTGCGCAGGGACAGTGTCCGTGAGGCAGCAAATGCCGAGATCGGCATCGGGTGGATCGTGGCCTCGGTACCGCCGGCGATGACCACGTCGGCCCGTCCCGATCGGATCATCTCGACGCCGTACGCGATGGCCTCGGCCCCGGACGCGCATGCCGAGACGAGAGCGTGCGCCCCGGCGCGTGCTCCGAACTCGAGCGACACGTAGGCCGTGGGCGAGTTGGGCATGAGCATGGGGACGGTCATGGGGAGGATGCGGCGGGCGCCCTTCTCCTTGAGGGTGTCCCACGCTTCGAGCGTGGTCCAGATGCCCCCGATGCCCGACGAGACGACCGTACCGAGGCGGTCGCCGTCCATCTCGGGCGAACCCGCGTCGGCCCATGCCTCGCGCGCAGCGATGACGGCGTACTGCGCGGAGGGGTCCATCCGCTTGGTCTCGGGTCGGGTGAGCACCTCGGAGGGCGCGACCTTGATGGACGCGGCGAAGTTCACGGCGATGCCGTACTGCTCAGCCCAGTCGTTGTCGAGGGTGCGTGCGCCCGACTCGCCGGCCAGGGCAGCGTTCCATGTGGAGGCCACGTCCCCGCCGAGCGGAGTGGTGGCGCCGAGGCCGGTGACGACGACGTCGCGATGGGTGCTCATGCAGGTCTCCTGGGGCGTGTCGGGTGAGGTGCGGGGCGGCGGGGGTGACCTGCGGCCCGGTGCCGGCCGACGCCCGTACGGGACGGGCGTCGGCCGTGGCGGCGTCAGGCGAGGATCAGGCCTGCGCGCCCGTGATGAACGTGACGGCGTCGCCCACGGTCGTGAGGTTCTTGACCTCGTCGTCGGGGATGGTGACGCCGAACTTGTCCTCGGCGTGCGTGACGATCGTCATCATCGACAGCGAGTCGATGTCGAGGTCGTCCGTGAACGACTTCTCCGACGTGACGGAGTCGGCCGGGAGGCCGGTCTCCTCGGCGACGATCTCGGCGAGACCTGCGAGGACGTCTTCGGTGGTGTGAGCCATGGGGTTCTCCTTGTGTGGGTGAGCTGATGTGACGAGTGGAACGAGAGGAAAGGTTAGGGGAGGACGACGACCTGGGCCGCGTAGACGAGCCCTGCGCCGAAGCCGATCTGCAGGGCGATGTCACCGGACTTCGCGGCGCCCTCGCGGAGCAGACGCTCCGCGGCGAGCGGGATCGACGCGGCGGACGTGTTGCCCGTGTCAGCGATGTCGCGTCCGACGACGACGCTCTCCGGCAGCTTGAGCTGCTTGATGAACTGGTCGATGATGCGCATGTTCGCCTGGTGCGGGATGAACACCTGGAGCTCGTCGGCGGTGACCCCGGCGGCATCGAGCGCTGCCTGGGCGACGACAGGCATCTGGAAGCTCGCCCACTTGAACACCGGCTGGCCCTCCTGACGCAGCGTCGGCCACCCGAGCTCCGGGTTCTGCCGCAGGTCGCTCCAGGAGTGCGTCTGGCGGATCGTCTGCGCCTTCGAACCGTCCGAGCCCCAGACGGTGGGGCCGATGCCGGGGAAGTCGGACGGGCCGACGACCGCTGCGCCGGCGCCGTCGCCGAGGAGGAAGGAGATGGACCGGTCGGTCGGATCGATGAAGTCGCTCATCTTCTCGGCGCCGATGACGAGCACGTGCCGGGCGGTCCCGGAACGCACGAGGGCGTCCGCCTGACCGATCCCGTACGTGTAGCCGGCGCACGCCGCTGAGATGTCGAAGGCCGCAGCAGGGGATGCCCCGATGCGGTCGGCGACGATGGCCGCGGCGGACGGCGTCTGGTGGAAGTACGTGACGGTCGACAGGATGACCGCGTCGATGTCCGCGCCCGTGAGGCCGGCTGCCGCGAGCGCGCGCTCCGCGGCGGCGACCGACAGGTCGAGGACGTCGGTGTCGGCACCGGCGCGCCGGCGCGTGATGATGCCGGTGCGCTGGCGGATCCACTCGTCCGACGAGTCGATGGGGCCCGCGATGTCGTCGTTCGTCACGACGTTCGCACCGCGCTCCGCACCGATGCCGAGGATCCGCGAGAACTGGGGGCCGGTGGACTGCTTGAGCTGAACGGTCACTGGGGGGTCGATCCCGACGTCGTCGCGGCCTGGGCCTGGGTGGATGTGCTGTGCCTGGCGACGAGATCCTGGGCCGCGGCGATGTCTGCCGGGGTCTTCACCGCCAGGGTCTCGACCCCGGGCAACGAACGCCGGGCCAGACCGGTGAGGACACCGCCCGGTGCGAGCTCGAGGAGGCCGGTGACGCCGAGCGCGAGAAGCTGCTCCTGGCACAGGTCCCAGCGCACGGGAGCGACGATCTGCTCGGTGAGGCGCTCGAGGACGCTGGCCGCTGTCCCGTGGGTCGATCCGTCCCCCGTGATGGTCGCGTACGCCTGGCCGTCGGCGTTGGACAGGAACGTCGTCCGCGGGTCCTGGGCGGACCAGTCCGCGGCGACGGGGCCGAACGCCTCGACGGCTGCCTCCATGAACGGGGTGTGGAACGCACCGGCGACCTGCAGCGGGATGACGCGTGCCTTCGCGGGCGGGTTCGCCGCGAGGTTCGCGAGCCCCTCGGGCGAACCTGCGGCGACGACCTGGCCGGCGCTGTTGACGTTCGCGGCGTACAGGCCCGCCGTGTCGATCGCGGCGAGCACCTCTGCCGGGTCTCCGCCGACCACGGCGCTCATCCCCGTCGGGGTCGCGGCCGCCGCCGCAGCCATGAGCTCTGCGCGCACACGGACGAGACCGACGGCGCCGGCGTCGTCGAACACGCCGGCGACAGCGGCCGCGGCGAACTCACCGACGGAGTGCCCCGCGGTGACGTCGACGACGGCGGGTGCGTCTCCCGCGCCGAGGATCGCGCGGAGGGACACGAGTGCTGCCGAGACGATGAGGGGCTGCGCCACCGACGTGTCACGAATCGTGTCGGCGTCGCTCGTCGTGCCATGGGCCGCGAGGTCGATTCCGGCGGCGTCAGAGAAGCTGCCGAGCTGGTCGGCGACGGAGGGCAGCTCGAGCCAGGGCGCGAGCATTCCGGGGGACTGGGAGCCCTGTCCAGGGCATACGACGGCAAGCACGGTATAACTCTGCCCGATCCTGTGGGGGTGAGGGCCGTCACGACGCGCACGGAAATCCGGGCGAGGATTGTGAGCAACCTACAAGGTGGAGTGGCCTAGCGTTCAGCCGGGAGCCGCCCGACGGCGAGCGCGACCTGCAGGACGAACGACTCGCGGGCGTCCATGGGGTCCCAGCCCGTCAGCTCGGCAACCTTCCGTAGACGGTAGCGGACGGTGTTGGGGTGGACGTAGAGGTCGCGCGCCGCTGCCTCGAGCGACCGTCCCGTGCCGAGGTACGCCGAGAGCGTCTCGAGGACCGAGCCGTTCGCCTGCGACAGGGGGAGGTAGGCCTGCTTGACGAGCGTCCGGCGCGCTTCCGCGTCTCCGATGAGCACGCGCTCGGGGAGGAGCTCGTCGGCCAGGACGGGACGCGGGGCGTGGGGCCATGCAGGTGCGGCGGTGAGCCCGGCGAGCGCTGCCGCTGCTGAACGGGATGCGTCGTCGAGGCTCTCCATCGCGGGTCCGATGATCACGGGGCCCGGGCCGAACCGCGGAAGGAGGGCGTTCGCGGCCGCGAAGAGGTCGCCCTCGCCCCCCAGGACGAGGACGATGCGGTCCCCCTGGATGCCGACGAGAGCGTCGTCGACGGCGCGCCGGGTGGCACGCCGCAGGTCGGCGGCACGGACCTCGTCGAGTGCCGTGGGGGTCGTCCCCACCATGACGAGGAGGCTCCCGCGCCCGCTCCAGCCGAGCGCCGAGACCCGTGAGCGCAACGAGTTGTCGTGATCACCACGCACGATCGCGTCCACGACGAGCGCCTCGAGGCGCGCGTCCCACGCGCCGCGGACCTCGGCGGCGCGCGCGTAGACCTCCGCTGCGGAGAACGCCACCTCCCGCGAGTAGCGCAGGACCGCCTCGCGGAGGTCTCGTTCCCCACCCGGCACGGCCAGCTGGTCGCTGTGGCTCTCCACCACCTCGACGACGATGCGCACGAGCTGGAGGGTGTGCTGCAAGGAGATGGATCGCGTGAGGTCCGGTGGTGCGGCGGCGAAGATCTCGCCGACGCCGTGCGGCGGGACGTTCGGGTTCGCGTACCAGGTGGCGAAGGCGGTGATGCCGGACTGTGCGACGAGCCCGACCCAGGACCGGTCGTCTGCGGCGAGCGCGCGGTACCACGGCAGCTCGTCGTCGAGCCGGCGGAGCGCCGCGGCGGTGAGCAGCCCGCTGCCGTCGCGCACGCGCTGGATGTTCGCGGCCGTCCCCGGCACCGGGCCTGCTCCCGCGGACGCCTTCTTCACAGCTGGAACCATCCGCTTAGAGTAGACCGGCGTTTGTCGAGTCCACACAAGAACACGGTGGCATGCGCGAATGTGTCGGAATGCACATCCCGGTCATCGAGGCGGTGCAACCGTGGCAGAACGGCTATCGTCGGCTCATGGCACTCATGCCCAGACTCCGTCAGCTCATGCGCCGATCCACTTCGGCGTCGACCATCGGCGCGCGCCGTCCCACGCGAGGCGACCGCCGCGGCGACACTCTCCACGAGGACGCGCTGCGCGCGATGCTCGTGGACGACCCGAACAACATCCGCGCGTTCCAAGCCCTCTCCGAGGTCGTCCGGCGCCGTGCGTCCGAGGGGTCGCAGGTGGACGACCCGCTCGCAGCGCCGTCCGACGACCACGAGAAGCAGCGCGCCGCCGACCTCGCTGCCTGGGCACTCGGTGAGGAGCTCGCGGGGAATCCGCGCGCGTGGTACCCGCTCATCGAGCTCGCGCGGTTGTCGCTCCACGACGACCAGGATGCCGCGATCCGCCGGCTCGCCACGGCGGCGGACCGTGACCCGTCCGGCCAGGCGCTGACCGAGGGCATCGCCACGCTCCGCGAGGCGGGCCTGCCTGTCGAGGCCCTCGGCCTGGGTGTCGGTCACTGGCGGGCGCGCGAGCACACGCCCGAGGTGGGGGAGCAGGTCGTGCGGGCCGCTCTCGAGGCGGACCGGATCCTCGATGCCCGGCAGCACCTCGACGCGCTGTCGTACCACCCGGACAAGAGTGCCGTCGCGAAGATCCGCGCGGGCCTGGAGCGCGAGATCGCACAGGCCGAGCAGCACCCCGCGGGGACCTGATCCCGGCCCGGACCCTGACGTCCGGAGCACCAACGACCGAGGCCCGGTCCCTGTTGCCAGGGACCGGGCCTCGGTCGTTCGCGTCAGACGGGCGTCAGGAGTCGCCGCCCGCGGTGCCGGACGTCCCGGCGTTGACGTCGTGCAGGCGGTACTGCTCGATGGCGCGGGCCGGAGCGTCCGCGGGGACCTCGCCCCGCTTCGCGAGCTGCTGCAGGGTCCGCACGACGACGGACGGGCCGTCGATCTTGAAGTAGCGGCGAGCGGCCGCGCGCGTGTCGGAGAACCCGAACCCGTCCGCCCCGAGAACCGCGTAGTCGCCCGGCACCCACTGACGCACCTGGTCAGGGACGAGGTGGTCGAAGTCGCTCGTCGCGACGAACGGACCCTGGGCGTCGCGGAGCTTC
The DNA here is from genome assembly GCF_059621145.1 of Sanguibacter sp. Z41_6. NCBI lineage: Bacteria > Bacillati > Actinomycetota > Actinomycetes > Micrococcales > Sanguibacteraceae > Sanguibacter > Sanguibacter sp. Z41_6. The sequence goes on from NZ_JCAQIF010000002.1 coordinate 189,813, forward strand.
GTCGTGAGGTACGCCTCGCGGGGCTCGGCCGACGGGTTGAGGAAGTTGTGCTGCTCGGCGGCGAGACCGTCGCGGCGCAGCTCGTTCCAGCTCGTCACGGACCAGACGTCGGCCTGCACGCCCCAGTCGTTGGCGAGCAGCTCCTTGGCCTCGAGCGCCCACGGGACACCGACGCCGGACGCGAGGATCTGGGCGCGAGGCCCGTCGCCGTCAGCGGTGGCGATCTTGTGGATGCCGCGCAGGATCCCGTCGACGTCGACGTCCTCCGGCTCCGCCGGCTGGATCATCGGCTCGTTGTACACCGTGAGGTAGTACATGACGTTCTGGTCGCGGGACTCGGTCTCGCCGTACATGCGCTGCATGCCGTCACGGACGATGTGGCGGATCTCGTACCCGTACGCCGCGTCGTACTGGACGACGGCGGCGTTCGTGCCCGCGAGGAGCGGGGAGTGGCCGTCAGCGTGCTGCAGCCCCTCACCGGTGAGCGTCGTGCGACCTGCGGTCGCGCCGATGATGAACCCGCGGGTGAGCTGGTCACCCGCCGCCCAGAACTGGTCCCCGGTGCGCTGGAAGCCGAACATCGAGTAGAAGATGTAGAACGGGACCATCACCTCGCCCTGCGTGGCGTACGAGGTGCCCACGGACTGGAAGGCTGCGGCCGAGCCGGCCTCGTTGATGCCCGTGTGCATGATCTGGCCGGACTCGGACTCCTTGTAGGAGAGCATGAGCTCACGGTCCACCGCGAGGTAGTTCTGGCCCTGGGTGTTGAAGATCTTCGCGGACGGGAAGATCGAGTCGAGCCCGAAGGTGCGCGCCTCGTCCGGGATGATCGGGACGATGCGCTTGCCGAACTCCTTGTCCTTGATGAGGTCCTTGAGCAGGCGGACGAACGCCATCGTCGTGGCGACCTCCTGCTGCCCGGAGCCCTTCTTGAGGACGTCGTAGATCTTCTCGTCCGGGAGCGTGACCGCCGTCGACGTGGAACGGCGCTCGGGGACGAAGCCACCGAGCTGGCGGCGGCGCTCGAGCATGTACTGGATCTCGGGGGCGTCGGCACCGGGGTGGTAGTACGGCGGCGCGTAGGGGTCGGCCTCGAGCTCGGCGTCCGTGATGGGGATGTTCAGCGCGTCACGCAGACCCTTGAGGTCGTCCGCCTTGAGCTTCTTCATCTGGTGCGTGGAGTTGCGGCCGGCGAAGCCCGAACCGAGACCGTAGCCCTTGATCGTGTGCGCGAGGATGACGGTCGGCTGGCCCGTGTGGGCGACGGCCGAGGCGTATGCCGCGTAGAGCTTGCGGTAGTCGTGGCCGCCACGCTTGAGGGCCCAGATCTCGTCGTCGGTCATCTTCTCGACGAGCTGCTTGGTCCGGGGGTCACGGCCGAAGAAGTGCTCGCGGACGAACGCGCCGTCGTTGGCCTTGTACGTCTGGTAGTCGCCGTCGGGCGTGATGTTCATGAGGTTGACCAGGGCGCGGTCCTTGTCGGCGTTGAGCAGGACGTCCCACTCGCGGCCCCAGATGACCTTGATGACGTTCCAGCCCGCACCGCGGAAGAACGCCTCGAGCTCCTGGATGATCTTGCCGTTGCCGCGGACGGGTCCGTCGAGGCGCTGGAGGTTGCAGTTGACGACGAAGTTGAGGTTGTCGAGCTTCTGCTGAGCGGCGAGCTGGAGCATGCCGCGGCTCTCGGGCTCGTCCATCTCGCCGTCACCGAGGAACGCCCAGACGTTCTGCTGGCTCGTGTCCTTGATCCCGTTGTTGTGCAGGTAGCGGTTGGTCCACGCCTGGTAGATCGCGCTCGCCGGGCCGAGGCCCATGGAGACGGTCGGGAACTCCCAGAAGTCCGGCATCTGGCGGGGGTGCGGGTAGGACGGCAGCCCACCGCCGGCGTGGGAGTGCTCCTGGCGGAAGCCGTCGAGCTGGTCCGCGGTGAGGCGGCCCTCGAGGAACGCGCGGGAGTACACCCCGGGGGAGGCGTGGCCCTGGAAGTAGATCTGGTCGCCGCCGCCGGGGTGGTCCTTGCCGCGGAAGAAGTGGTTGAGGCCCACCTCGTAGAGGGTCGCGACGGAGGCGTAGGACGAGATGTGCCCGCCGACGCTGATCTCCGGGCGCTGGGCGCGCGTCACCATGACGGCCGCGTTCCACCGGTTCCAGCTGCGGTACCGGCGCTCCATGACCTCGTCGCCCGGGAAGTAGGGCTCCTCGTGCACACCGATGGTGTTCACGTACGGGGTGTTGATGGACGTCGGGATCGCGACGTTGCGCTCCCGTGCCCGCTTGAGCAGGTTGAGCAAGATGTAGCGGGCGCGGGGTCCGCCGCGGTCGTCGATCAGGCCGTCGAGGGACTCGACCCACTCACCGGTCTCCGAGGGGTCGATATCAGGGACCTGGCTCAACAGACCATTGATCAGCGGTCGCGTCTCGTCGTGCTTAGCCACCAGCAACCTCACATCGTGTCCAGAGCATTGCGGGGCCGTGTGCCCCATCGCTCGCGTCAACCGGCAGCCCGACCAGTCGTCCGGGCGCTGCGCGCAGCGTCGAGCGGTGGCCTGTCTCTCGGTAGTTCCACACATTCTCGTGGGTCTAGCGAGGGTAAAGCCACTCTGTCCACTGACCCGGGCACGTGACATTCGTGACATCCCAGTGATGGGGCCGATCCTGACGTGCCAGGGACGGGTCCGCGACGGCGAGCCAGCCGCGCCGGGAGCCCGGACACGACGCCCCTGGCGCCCGTTTTCGCCCCGACGTGGCGCTGGGTGGGCTACGTTTGCCACCATTGATCGATCCGCCGCGTCCTGCGTGCGGTGACCCCGACGGGAAGGGAAGACCATCACCGTGGTAGCGACCACTGAGCCCCAGGATGCGGACCGCCTAGGTTTCGCCTCCGGGTTCGTCGTCCAGGAGTTCGGCTGGGCCGACGACGCCGACCAGGACCTCCGGGAGGCGATCGAGGAGATCACCGGTACCGAGCTCGTCGACGAGGACTACGACGACGTCACGGACGGTGTGGTGGTCTGGTGGCGCGAGGATGACGGTGACCTCACGGACACCCTCGTCGACGTGCAGACGGTCCTCGACGACGGCGGCCTCATCTGGATCTTCACGCGCAAGCCCGGCCGGGACGGCCACGTGGGGCACAGTGACATCCAGGAGGCCGCGACGACCGCCGGCCTGCACGCGACGAGCACCTTCTCGATCGCCCAGGACTGGTCCGCGACGAAGCTCGGGACGCGCGGCCGCGGCAAGTGACCGCTGCCGCCGCACGCGCCCCCGAGGTCGGCACGGCCGCGCCGGACTTCGCCCTGCAGGACACGCACGGCACTCCCGTGCGCCTGGCGGACCTGCGGGGTGAGCGCGTGCTCATCGTCTTCTTCCCGTTCGCCTTCTCCGGCATCTGCACGAACGAGCTGTGCGAGCTGCGGGACAGCATCGCGGAGTTCCAGACCCGGGGCGTGCGACTCCTCGCCATCTCTTGCGACCCGGTCTTCTCGCTCAAGGCCTGGGCCGCCCAGGAGGACTTCGGGTTCGACCTGCTCTCGGACTTCTGGCCGCACGGTGACGTCGCCCGGCGGTACGGAGTGTTCGACGAGACCCTGGGGCTCGCGGTGCGGGGGAGCTTCCTGCTCGACGCCGAGGGGATCGTGCGCTGGTCCGTGGTCAACGGGCGCGGCCAACGCCGTGAGCTGGACGCGTACCGGGGCGCGCTCGCGGCGCTCTGAGAATCGTCACGGCCAGGTGCGGAACCCGGCCGGACACGCGGCTACGCATGCCGCACCGGGTAGGCTGTGTCCGCCCGTTCACCGGGGCCTGTAGCTCAGTTGGTTAGAGCGCCACGTTTACACCGTGGATGTCGGGGGTTCGAGTCCCTCCGGGCCCACCAGAAGATCGTTGTTCACACCAACGGCATCACCGGTCTCGCCGGGCATGCGCTCGAAGCGGGTCCAGCCCTTCCAGCCGCGCTCTTCCAGGAGGGCGAGCAGTCGTTTGGCGGCGGGGGCGGACTCGGCCATCGTGGCGTCCAGCAGGTCGACGAAGGTGTCGTCGAACCCGTCCTCTCGCACGTCGCCGGATTCGACCGCGCGGGTGGTGATGCGGTCCAGGATGTCGGCGGCCTCGACCACGCGAGGATCGTCCACCGTCCAGTCAAGCGCTCCGCTGAGCAGGGTGTACAGCCGCACCATGTCCGGGTCGTCCAGGTCGGCGTGCTTCTGTGCGATGACCGCGTCGATCTGTTCCGGGATCTGGGCTGCGACCATGATCCAGGCATCCCGTTCCCGCTCGATCAATCGCTCCTCGATGCCGAGACCACGGAGCCGGTCGAGGTACCCGACAACGCTCGCCGGGAGTGCCAGCTGTTCACCGGCGGCGAGCTGGGCGAGCCTCTTGCGGGTCTCCTGAACCAGCCGGACCTCGGCTCGCAGCCGCTTGTCGATCTGCCGAACCCCATCGGCGAACTCCTCCGGATCGGCGCCCAGGAGGTCTTCTACCTGCGCCAGTGGCACGCCAGCGCTGGCGAGGATGTGGATACGGATCAGTCGCACGACCGCAGCGGCGTCATAGCTGCGATACCCGGAGCGGTCACGGCCGGGCTCGGGCAGCAGACCGATCCTGTGATAGTGCCGGACGGCCGCCACCGTCACCCCGGCGTAGGCGGCGAGTTGGCTGATGGTGAGCATGACATCCACCCTGCTTCAGGCGATCTTCCGCCGGTAGACGAGCATCGCGGCGACGTAGGCGGCGACGGAGATGCCGACGCACCATGCCAGTGCGACCCAGATCTCCCCGCTGACGGGCTGCTGGGCGAACAGGTCGCGGATCGTGTTCACGATGGAGGTCGCCGGCTGGTGCTCGGCGAACCACCGCACCGGTCCCGGCATCGACCCGGTGGGCACGAACGCGGAGCTGATGAACGGCAGGAAGATCAGCGGCTGCAGCACCGCGCTCGCCCCATCCACCGACTTCGTCGACAGCCCCGACAGCACCGCTACCCAGGTCAAAGCGAAGATGAACAGGACCACGATGCCCGCGACCGCAAGCCACCCCAGCACTCCGGTACCCGTGCGGAAGCCCATGAGGAGCGCGACTCCCGTCACGAGCACGACGGAGATGACGTTGGCCACGAGCGAGGTCAGCACATGCGCCCACAGAGCGGACGACCGGGCGATGGGCATCGAGTGGAAGCGGTCGAAGATACCGCCCTGCATGTCGATGAAGAGTCGATACGCGGTGTAGGAGATGCCCATCGCGACCGTGATCAGCAGAACACCCGGCAGTACGTAGTCGATGTACTCGCCCGAGCCGGTGTCCTGCCCGGTGGTGACGGCGCCGCCGAGCACGTAGACGAACAGCAGCATGATCGCGATCGGCATGACCGCGGTCGTGATGATCGTGTCCGGGCTGCGCAGGACATGCTTCATCGACCGCCCGGTGAGGGTGGCGGTGTCACCAAAGAAGTGGGTGGTCATGATGTTCCCTTCTCGCCCGCGCCACCGTTCACGCCGGCGGCGTCGCTGTCCTCGCCCACCAGGGCGAGGTAGACGTCTTCGAGGGACGGCTGCTTCTCGACGTACTCGACCTTCGCCGGCGGCAGCAGCTTCTTCAGCTCGTCCAGCGTGCCGTTGACGATGATCCGGCCCTTGTGCAGGATCGCGATCTGGTCGGCCAACTCCTCTGCCTCGTCCAGATACTGCGTGGTCAGCAACACCGTCGTCCCACCCGCTGCGAGCTTCTCGACGGCCCTCCACACCTCGATGCGCCGCTCCGGGTCCAGGCCGGTGGTCGGCTCGTCCAGGAACACCACCGGCGGGTTCCCGATCAGGCTCATCGCGATGTCCAGCCGCCTGCGCATGCCGCCGGAGTACTCGCCGACCTTCCGGTTGCCGGCGTCGGTCAGCGCAAACCGATCGAGCAGACCGTCCGCGATCGCGCCGGGGTCTTTCAGATGGCGGAGCTTGGCGACGAGGATCAGGTTCTCCCGACCCGTCAGGATCTCGTCGACGGCGGCGAACTGCCCCGTCAGGCTGATGGACTCCCGCACCTGTGCCGGCTGTGAGGAGACGTCGAAGCCGTTGATGCTGGCGGCTCCCGCGTCTGCCCTCAACAGCGTGGACAGGATGCGCACCGCCGTCGTCTTGCCCGCACCGTTCGAGCCGAGCAGGGCGAAGATGCTCCCCGACGCGACCTTGAAGTCCACCCCGCGCAGCACCGAGAGCTTCCCGTACGACTTCTCCAGACCCTGCACCTGGATCGCCGGAGCGATCGTTGATCCCGCGGTCATGAACGCCCGCTCCCGCTCTCGGCCTCGGCACGGGCCATCGCATCGACCAGACGCTTGCGCTCGTTGTCGATCCACTCGCCCTCGGCGTATTTCGTTCTCGTGATCGCCCCGCGGTACATCAGGTACCGCTTCAACGCCGCGACCGCGTCCGCGTCGCCGGCAGGCAGCGCCTTCGCGTGCCGCTTGTACTCCCGCCACCGCTTCTTGTCGCCGATGTCGCCGACGACCTTCTCGATGAAGCCCGACATCATCCGCCTCCTCTCACGGAGCGTCCCGACCTGTGCGAGGTCTCCTGAAACCCAGGGTGCAGGGTTGATGCAGGATCAAGGTCAAGGGCCAAGCTCAGAATGACGCACGACCCTTTCGCGAGGCCATAGACGGATAGGGCGGCGGCCGAGGACTGGTGCCCTCTTTCACGAGGGGAGGTGCGGGCGCTTCGCGTCCGGTGAGGTGTTGCCATCGGCGATAGCATGGGCGTGGCGTCCCAGCGGTGACGATGCCCTCTCTTCCCGCCGCGAGAGGAGTCCGATGCCAACGGGGTTCGGAACAGAGCGGTGGGCGAGGATGAAGATGCGGAACCGCGCAGTGCGGCAGGCACGCGAGGACGAGTTCCCGGGCGGCGTGCGGCTGGGGTCGCTCGAGTGGCAGCAGGCGCTCACGACACCGTCGCTGCGCACGAGCACCTCGCTCGCAGGGTTCGCGACCCTCGCGAGAGGGATCGCCCTGGTCGCGCCCCTCGGGGGCGTGCTGGCGCCCTTGGGCGGCTCAGGGGCCGACGTGTTCTCGGGCACAGACACGATGAGCCCGGACCTGGCTCGATCGGTCGCTGCGATCTGCTTCTGGGTCGCTGCGGTCGGTCAGGCGTGGGCGCTCGCGGATTGGTGGCGCCTCGGCCGTCCCAGGGACGGGAACGGACTCGCAGCGGCGTGCCTCGCGATGGCTGCAGCGGCGGGCGCGGCGTGGTGGCACAGCGCGCGACCCGAGCCGGGGGCGTTGTCGTCGCTCGCGGTGCCCATCGTCGCCACCGGCATCATCGGTACCGTCGCCCTGGTCGCGCGGCTGGTCGGTTCCAGGGACCGCACGGTGCGCGACGTGAGACGGGCCGCGCTCGGCGAACGCCTGCGGTCGCTGCCCGTGGCCGAGCAGGAGGCGCTCCTCGGCGAGCGGCGCGAGATCCTGGATGCTCTGTGCCGACGCGGCCTCCTCGACCGTGACCTCGCCGAACGCGCTGCCCTGGCCCGGCTCGGCGACTGGTGGCTCCTCGACGCCGAGCGGGACGTCCCTGCTCCCCGCTGAGCGCATGCTCGGCTGACTCGCGTCCGGCTCGGCGGGGAACTGCGGATCAGACGGCCAAGCGCTCGGAGGCTCGCCGGTACGCATCGGGGGTGATGCCTGTTGCGGTGCGAAAATCGCGGGTGAGGTGAGACTGATCGGTGTAGCCCAGGCGCGCCGCGATGATCGCGAGCTCCTCATGGGGTCGGAGAGTCAGCGCTCGGGCGACCTCTTGGAGGCGGATGCGGCGGCTCAGCCACTTCGGGCCGTGTCCCAGCGTGTCCATGCAGGCACGTTGGATCGTCCGCTCGCTCTGTGGGAAGCGCTCCGCGAGGGCGGGGCCGGTTCTGGTGTGGATGCGCTCGCGCAACTCGGCCATCACGTCGTTGGCGAGCAATCCCGTCGGCGTCGGCGGACGCTCCAGGAGCATCTGTCCGATGGCACGGTCAGCAACCCGTGCACGTGCGGCAGGATCGGGGGAGACCGCAATCGCGCTCATGAGTGTGTGCAGGCGCGGGTCGAGCTTCATGGTGAGTGGCACCGTGGCATCGGCGACCCCCGCAGGGGCGAGGTCGCTGAGCACCGCCAACCCCGCTGGTCGCAGGCGAACCGCGAACACACGTCCCGTGCCGTGAATGACGCGCTGCCAGGCACGAGCGTGCACCCCGGTGACCACGAGCGGGGCGGGCACGTCGCCCTCCTCGATCGTGACGTTCACCGCGGGCAGGTCGATGATCGGTTGATCCAGGCGTTCGCCGTCATCCAGTGCCCACGAGACGTGCCAGTAGTGATCGACCACCGTTGAAACGGCAGGGTCGGGTGCGATCCAGCCCGCTGCATACCGTGCGAGACGGTGAGGGTAGAGCACGCCGGATCGCTCTGAGACGGAGATCGGGCGCGCCCGATCCTCACGCGCGATGGTCATGTCTCGCATTCTCTCAACCGTGCCCGTCTCGCTGCCGGTTTTCTCCTATCGCGTCCCTCTCGATCGGGCGAGGATGGGCGTATGGGAAGCACGAACTACACCGGCACGTTCATCCAGGTCGCAGACGACTGCCCGGTCGAGGCGGCCGAACGGCCACCGGTCGGCGACAGGGCTCCGACGGTGGCGGCTCTGCAGTGTGCGCTCGTCTTGGAGCGTCCTTATGAACTCACCAGCGACGATGTGCTGTTCGAGGTGCATGCGACCCGGCACTCCATCCCGGCCGAGGCTCGGCCGGCGGCGCGAGAGGAGTTCTTCGCTCGAGACCGTGCATGCCTGCGCTCCTCACCTCTGGGGAAGCGGTACGGCTGGGGCATCCATCACGACGGCGACGGCCGGGTCGCCCTCGTGCCCCTCGGCTCAGCCGAGTACCGGGCCCTTTCCGCCGACCCCGCAGTGAAGCAGCTCAAGGCGATGCGGTCGAAGCGCGCCTGACAGGACCACAGCGGGCTCCCGCCATCGATGTGTCGTGCTGGCGCAGCACCGGGGTCTACTTCCTGCCCTTCTCGACACGCGTCCGCGAGCCGACCCGTGTGCGGCATTACCGACAGGTCGGCCAGCTCAGCGAACGTACCTGATTCACATCACCGCGCTCGCGGACACGCTCGTGACCGAGCTCGCGCGGGCATCCGCGACGACCGAGCGAGTCGACCGCGCTACCGTGAGATGACGGCCACAGACGCTCGACGCAAGGAGACACCAGTGGGCAATCCCCAGGACGAGAAGACGACCTTCGCGCAGGTCCCGATCGACACGACGAAGAGCGAGGCCGAGCAGATCGCGGCTGTCATGGAGGAGCTCAGGAGTCGGGGCGTCGAGACGGACCCTGCGGCGATCGCGAAGGTCGTACGGTCACGCACGACGTAGTTCCGTCAGGCACGACGTAGGTCCGACCAGACCGCAGTGAGTGACCCGCCGGGTCGTTGATGCCCCCGATCTCCGGACCTCAGCACGGGCCTCCACGTGTGATCGGCGCGTAACGCGCCGGACACTCCGGGGTGGAAGCGTCACGCCGCATGAACACTCACGCCAAGACTGCGACCTCCGGGGCGCACGGGGTCCATCCGTGATGGCTGCCTCGTTCACGCTTTCCTCCGTCCGACTCCTGGACCGCGGCGGCCTGTGGGACGTCGTGGTCAGCGACGGACGCATGACGTCCCTCGCGCTCGCTGGCGACGGTGTTCCGTCGCCGTCGCCGTCGCCGTCGCCGTCGCCGTCGCCGTCGCCGACGCCGACCACCGTCGACGGGAAGGGCCTCCTCCTCGTTCCGGGGTTCGTCGACATCCACGTCCACCTCGACAAGGCTTTTCAGCTGACCTCCCTCGAGCGTGCGTACGGGAGCGCGGACAGTCTCGAGCAGGCGATCGAGCGCACGGCGCTCCTGCGCAGCTCGCTCGACCTGGCGACCATCGAGCGCAACGCCGATCGCGTGCTCCGGATGATGGTCAGCGGTGGCACCGTGGCAGCGCGCGGTCACGTCGAGATCAGCGAGGCCACGGACCCCGCGATCGTCGCCCTCCACCTCGACCTCGCCGAGCGCCACCCGGAGATCTCGCTCGAGCTCACGGCGTTCGCGCAGCACGGGACCACGCGCGACAGCCGGACGCTGCGAAGCATGGACCGGGCCATGGCTGACGGGTGCCGGGTGGTGGCCGGGTGCCCCTACGCCGACCCGGACCCGTTGCGGCACCTCGACGACCTCATCGACCTCGCACGCGCGTGGGACGCGCCGGTCGACCTGCACCTTGACCTGAGCGACCGTCCCGAGGACCTGCTCCTCGACCAGGTGATCCCGCGCATCGAGGCAGCGGGCCTGCAAGGTCGCGTCGTGGTGGGCCACCTCACGACGCTCACCGCGCTCGGGCCCCGGCAGGTGCGCGAGCTCGTGGCCGCCGTGCGTGGTGCGGGTATCGCCGTCGTCGCCATCCCCACCACCGATCTCTTCCTCAGCGGACGGCACCAGGACGTCGCACCGACCCGGGGCGTGACCCGCATCGCCGAGCTTCTCGACGCTGGGGTGCCGGTCGCTCTGGCGAGCAACAACCACGAGAACGCCTTCACCCCGGTCTCGATGCCCTCGCTGACCCACGCCGGGTGGCTCGCGTCGCTCACGAACTACATGAGCACGTCGGACCACCAGCTCGCGCTGCTCGACGCGATCAGCCGCGTCCCGCGGTCCCTCCTCACAGGACCCGCCCCGGGGCTCGAGGTCGGGGGAGTCGTGGGTGGCGCGCTCTTCGATGTTCCTTCGCCGGTCGACCTCATCCGCTCGGCGGCGCGCCCGGTGGCCCTGGTGACGGCCCGGGACGGTGTCGTCGCACCCGGAACAGGGACGGTGCCCGCACTGGTCGGGGTCCAGAAGGACGAGCTCGTGGCGCCGTCCCGGTACCCCGCGCGCTGACAGAGACGGAGCCACCCATGAGGCGCACCACGACGACCTGGAGCCCCGGACCCGTATCCTCCCGGACTTCCTCCGCTAGCCTGCGGGAGTGACTTCTGAACCCACCCTGGCCGCCGTCGTCCGACACCTCGACGCGCGCTACCCACCACGCACCGCGGAGGGCTGGGACGCCGTCGGGCTCGTCGCGGGCGACCCGGCCGCACCGGTCCGCAAGGTCCTCTTCGCGGTCGACCCGGTCCTCGACGTCGTCGACGAGGCGCTCGCGTGGGGTGCCGACCTCGTCGTCACCCACCACCCCCTGCTCCTCGACGCGGTGCACTCCGTCGCCGCGACCACGGCCAAGGGAGCGGTCGTCACACGGCTTCTCGCAGCGGGTTGCGGTCTCTACACCGCGCACACCAACGCCGACTCCGCAGAGCGCGGCGTCGCGGACGCGCTCGCGGACCTCCTCGGGCTCGTCGACCGTCGCCCGCTCGTCCCCGCGGCCGACCTGCCGCTCGACAAGCACGTCGTCATGGTGCCCAGCGACGGCGCCGACGCGATCATCGATGCCATGGCCGACGCGGGTGCGGGCGGGATCGGCGAGTACTCCCGGGCAGCGTGGACCACGACGGGCACCGGCACCTTCGTCCCGTCGCGCGACGCCAACCCGACGATCGGCAGCCCGGGCGAGGCCGAGCAGGTCACGGAGACCCGCATCGAGATGGTCGCGCCGCGCGGGGTCCGGCGCGAGGTCGTGGCAGCGATGATCGCGGCGCACCCCTATGAGGAGCCCGCCTACGACGTCCTCGAGCTCGCCGGGCGCGAGGTCGCGACCGGGCTCGGTCGGGTCGGACGCCTCCCCGAGCCGGTGACGCTCCGTGCGCTCGCCGAGCTCCTCGCGGCCGAGCTCCCCGCGACCGCGCAGGGGGTCAGGGCCGCCGGAGACCCGGACGCGACCGTGACGACGGTGGCGGTGCTCGGTGGTTCGGGCGGCTCGCTCATCGGCGCTGCCCGGGACGCTGGCGTCGACGTCTACGTGACGTCCGACCTCAAGCACCACGACACGTCCGAGGCGCGTGAGCGCGCCGCGTTCGAGGCGGCGCACCGCGGCGCGTCCGCGGACGACGGCCGTCCCTTCCTCGTCGACACGGCGCACTTCGCGTCCGAGTGGCCGTGGTTGCGCTACGCGAGCGAGGATCTGGTGCAGGACCTCGCCGCCGACGGCACTACGGTTGAGGTCGCAGTGAGCACCCGGTCCTCCGACCCCTGGACGTTCCGCGTCCCGTCGTCCCAGACCCCGCTGTTCGCACCCCCTACGGAAGGACACCGCTCGTGACCACGGCACCCGTCGAGGACCAGCGCCGACTGCTCGATGTCCAGGCGCTCGACACCCGGACACAGCAGCTCGCGCACAAGCGCACGACCCTGCCCGCGCTCGCCCGGGTCGCTGAGGTCGAGGCACAGCTGGCCGACCTCCATGCGGCGCTCGTCGCGTCGCGGACAGCGGTGAACGACCTGCGTCGCGAGCTCGCCAAGGCCGAGTCCGACGTCGAGCAGGTGCGTGTGCGGGTCACCCGCGACAAGCAGCGCCTCGCGTCCGGTGGGGTGAGCGCCAAGGACGCCCAGGCGCTCACGAACGAGCTGGAGTCCCTGGCCCGCCGGCAGAGCGCGCTCGAAGACATCGAGCTCGAGGTCATGGAGCGGCTCGAGGCGCACCAGGACACGCTCGCGAAGCTCGACGAGGCCAACGAGAAGGTGCTCGAGGCCAAGCGTGAGGTCGAGGCGGAGCGGGACGCCGGATTCGGGGAGATCGACGCGGAGCTCGAGTCCGTGGCTGCGCAGCGCGTGGTCGCGGCCCGCGGGCTCGACGAGGGCCTGCTCGCCCTCTACGACAAGCTCCGCGGGCAGCTCGGGGGCCTGGGCGCCGCCGCCCTCCGTGGCCGCCGGTGCGAGGGGTGCCGGCTCGAGCTCAACCAGACCGACCTCCAGGCGATCCGCGCCGCCAAGCCCGAGGACGTCGTCCGGTGCGAGGAGTGCGGCCGCATCCTCGTGCGCCCGCAGGAGACCGAGCACAAGGCGTAGCCGATGGTCGACGAAGGAACGTCCGACCGCATGACGCCCGACGGGCAGGGTGGGGCCGCCGAGGACGCCGGAGCTCCTGGCGACCCGCGCTCCCGGGTGCACCGGCCGTCAGGATCGACGCTCCGGTTCGACGACGCTGAGCCAGCGACCATCGTGCTCGTCCGGCACGGGGTCACGCCGTACACGCTCGTGGGCGCGTACTCGGGAGGTGGAGTTGCCGGCCCCTCGCTCACAGGCCACGGACGCATCCAGGCGGCGAAGGTCGCGGATCTCGTCAACCGGGTCGGCAGGCAGCTGTGGCAGGACCTGCCGCGGCCCCGCGCCGTCGTCGCCTCCCCGATGGTCCGCACCCAGGAGACCGCGGCGGCAGTCGGGCGGCGTCTTGGCCAGGTCGTGCGCACCGACCCGCGCCTCGCCGAGTGCGACTTCGGTGAGTGGGAAGGCTTCACGCGCGCCGAGATCGAGTCGCGGTGGCCCGGAGACCTCCGGCGCTGGCACGAGTCGGGCGAGGTCCGAGCGCCGGGTGGTGAGTCCATCACTGACGTCGGCGCACGCGTCGAGGCGTGCCTCGGGTCGCTGGGCGACACCGCACCGGGCAGGACGACCGTCGTCGTGGCCCACGCCGTCGTCGTCCGGGCGGCCGTCGGCATGGCCGCCGGTGCGCCGGTCGACAGGTGGCAGCGCTTCCGCGTCCCACCGGCATCGATGAGCATCCTCCGGCGCTGGCCCGACGGGACGAGCGAGATCACCGTCGTCGGGATGCCCTCCGAGGCCTGACCGGACCCGAGGGCCGACGCGAGAGCGACGGCTCGCGGGGCGATCCTCCGCGGGATCAGATGACGACGAGCTCGAGTGTCGAGCGACCGTTCTTCGCCGCCGTCGTGGTGTCCAACGTCACGTCGAGCACGTGCGTCCCGACGAGCTCGCCCGCCGCCTCGAGCAGTTCCGCGCTCGTCCGTGGTGGTGCGCCTGCGCGGACGAGGAGGTGCCGGGTGAGGACCCCCCGTGCGTGCTTGGCGTTGTGGGAGACGACGGACCGGACCCCGTCGAGCTCGCGCACCACCCGGACCGTCACCCAGTCCGTCCCGGCTGCCGGGCGCCACGCCGCGGTGTAGGCGGCCGATCGGCAGTCGACGACGACGTCGGAGGCGGCCCGGGGCTGCAGCACCTCGTGCAGGTGCGGGCGCCATGCCGCAGCGAGCGGCCCGATGCCGGGGAGATCCGTGCTCATCGACAACCGGTACGCGGGGATCCGGTCGGCGGGGGCGACGGCACCCCACAGCGCGGAGACGGTCACGACCGACGCCGCAGCGCGAGCCGTCCCACGCTCGTCGAGATCGCCGAGCCCCGCCGCGCCGTAGAGCACGCCCGTGTACACCGATCCGGCGGTAGCAGCGGGGTCCGTGAGGAGCCGGGTGTTGCGGGCCACCTCCGGGGCGAGGCTGGCGCCGACACCGAGCGTCTCGAGAGCATCCCGGCGGGCGCTCGCCCGGGCGAGCGCCCGCAGGACGCGTGTCCGGTGGCGGTTGAGGGCAGGTGCGGAGAAGGCGTCGAGCTGGACCGGCTCGCCCTGCTCCGGAGCGGTCTTTCCCTCGGACGGAGGCAGGAGGATGAGCACCGAAAGATTTTAGTACCTCGCGCACCGGTGACCGGCCTCGCTAGTCTCGGCCCATGGCACAGCTCAAGGTGTACGGCCGACGCTCGGTCTGGGGGCAGCGACGGGCCGAGCTGTCCGACCTCCTCCACGACGCGCTCGTCGCCGCGTGGCAGATGCCCGCGGACAAGCGGTTCCAGAGGTTCCTGTGGCTCGAGGACGACGACCTCGTCGCCCCGCAGCGTGGTGCGGCGTACCTCGTCGTCGAGGTCGTCGCGTTCACCGGCCGCAGCCCGGAGGCCAAGCGGGCGCTCGTACGCGAGATGTACGACCGCGTGTGCCCGGCGCTCGACCTCGCCGTGGAGGACCTCGAGATCGTCCTGATCGAGAGCGACCGCGCGAACTGGGGCATCCGTGGGATGAGTGGCGACGAGCTCGTGCTCGGCTACACGGTCACCGTCTGAGTGCCACGCCCGGTAGGCTTGCCCCGAGCGGATGAGTTGGCCAGACGGCCGCGTCGGGAGGTCCGCCTCCTGCCGAGGAACGTCCGGGCTCCACAGAGCGAGGTGGTGGGTAACACCCACCCGGGGTGACCCGCGGGACAGTGCCACAGAGAACAGACCGCCGGCAGCGTTCGCGGTGCCGGTAAGGGTGAAACGGTGGTGTAAGAGACCACCAGCGTGCCGGGTGACCGGTGCGGCTCGGTAAACCCCACCTGGAGCAAGGTCAGACAGGATGCGTTCGAGGGCTGCTCGCCCGAGCATCCGGGTAGGCCGCTGGAGGCGTGCGGCAACGCACGTCGTAGATGGATGGTCGTCGCCCGCGCGTGGGTAACCGTGCGCGGGACACAGAACCCGGCGTACGTGCTGACTCATCCGCTCGTTCACCGTCTGCCGTTCGATGAAAACGCAACTACGTATGATATTGGTCAAGCGCTTGCCAAGAAGTCACGCGGCGTCCTAGTCTGTTGAGCGTGTCGTCAGGGCTCATGTGGCACGTGCGTGAGCCGGAGTATTCGTGGCACCGACGCGAAAGTGGTGTGGCATGACGGACATCAAGGCTTCAACAGGTGGTATCCGGCTCAACGAAGAGTCGGCGAAGAGCGTCGTCGAGATGTGGGGCGAGATCGACGTCGCTCTGCGTCCCGAAGCGAGCGCGGCCCTCGCGACCGCCCTCGACCGCAATCTGCCGGTCATCATCGACACCTCGCGGGTGACCTTCATGGACTCGACGGGGATCGCTTTCCTCGTGCAGTTCTACACGATCGGGCACGAAGAGGGCCTGCACGTCACCCTGCGCAACCCGCCGACGGCCGTCAGCGACGTGCTCGCGATGCTCGGCGTCGACGACTTCCTCCGGCGCGAGCCCGCGGACCTGGCGCTCAGCTGAGCGACGAGCCGCGCACGTGGCTCGACCCTACGGAGCAGTGGGGATGCGCGACCATGCAGACGCCCCGGACCAGAGAACTGGTCCGGGGCGTCTGACGTGCGGCGCCTAGACGCCCTGGCGCTGCTGCGCCGCGAGCGCTGCCGCACCGACGATCCCGGCGGCGTTGCGGAGCTGCGCGGGGATGATCGGCGCGCGCAGGTCGAGGAGTGGCAGGAACTGCTCGTGGTGCTTGCTCACGCCACCACCGACGACGATGAGGTCGGGGGAGAACAGGTACTCGACCACGGAGAAGTAGCGCTGGAGACGCTTGGCCCACTGCTCCCACGACAGGTCTTCCCGGTCGCGGGCGCTGTCCGCCGCGCGTGACTCGGCGTCGTGCCCGTCGATCTCGAGGTGACCGAGCTCGGTGTTGGGCAGCAGGTGACCGTCGACGATGAGGGCGCTGCCGATCCCCGTCCCGAGCGTGACGACGAGGATGACCCCCGACTGTCCGCGGGCGGCTCCGTACGTGGCCTCACCGAAGCCCGCGGCGTCGGCGTCGTTCGCCGCGACGACACGTCGGCCGGTGGCCTCCGCGGCCAGGCCCTCGAGGTCGACCCCTGCCCACGACGCGTCGAGGTTCGCGATGCTCGGGACGACTCCGTGGTGGATGGGTGCGGGGAACGCGACCCCCACGGGCGTCGAGTCCGGGAGGTCGAACGACCCGACGAGCTCCTGCATGATCGCCTGCACCGCGGCGGGCGTCGACGCTGCGGGAGTCTTGATGCGTACGCGCTCTGCGGCGAACTCTCCGGTGGCCAGGTCGACGGGGGCGCCCTTGATCCCGCTCCCACCGATGTCGATGCCGAACCCGATGCCTGTGAGTGTGCTCTGTGTGGGGCTCGCGCCCGCTGTGGGTGTGGTGTTCATGGCAGTGTGAGGATCTCCGCTCCGGTATCGGTGACGACGAGGGTGTGCTCGAACTGGGCGGTGCGCCGCCGGTCCTTGGTCACGACGGTCCAGCCGTCGTCCCAGATCTCCCATTCGTGGGTGCCGAGCGTGAGCATGGGCTCGATCGTGAACACCATGCCCGGCTCGATCACCGTGGCGTAGTGGGGCGCGGCGTCGTAGTGGGGGATGATCAGCCCCGAGTGGAAGGCCTCCCCGACGCCGTGCCCTGTGTAGTCGCGGACCGTCCCGTACCCGAACCGGTCCGCGTACTTCTCGATGACGCGGCCGATGACGTTGACCTCGCGCCCTGGTTTCACCGCCTTGATCGCGCGGTCGAGCGCCTCGCGTGTGCGCTCCACGAGCAGCCGGGACTCCTCGGGGAGCTCTCCGACGCCGAAGGTTGCGTTGTTGTCGCCGTGCACGCCGCCGATGAATGCCGTGATGTCGACGTTGACGATGTCGCCCTCGACGAGCTCGAGGGAGTCAGGGATCCCGTGGCAGATGACCTCGTTGACGGACGTGCACAAGGACTTGGGGAACCCGCGGTACCCGAGGGTCGAGGGGTACGCACCGTGGTCGAGGAGGAACTCGTGCCCGATCCGGTCGAGCGCATCTGTCGTGACCCCGGGCGCGACGTGCCGGCCGACCTCGGCGAGCGCCTGCGCTGCGATGCGGCTGGCGTCCCGGATCCTCTCGATCGTCTCTGGCGGGACGACGTCCGGACCCGTGTAGGGCATGGGAGCCGGCTGGCCCACGTACGAGGGACGCGGGATCGAGGCAGGGACGGCGAGCGTCGGGCTGACGGTCCCGGGACTGAGCAGGGGGCGCTGCGCGACTGGCATGGAGGAAGTCTACGGACTCCCGTCTCCCGTGCCCCCCGGGGCCGGCTTCGACCGGCGAGAAGACAGCTCCGTCGGCCATGATGGGGGTGACCGGGGCGCGGAGGCGTCCACCAGGGCGTGCACCCCGAGCGGGTCGCGGAGCGAGGCGAGGAGCGGACCATGACGGCACCCGCGGAGTTCTACTTCAACACCAAGACGCGTGAGGTCGAGGAGGGTAAGCCCTCCTCGTGGCGCCACCGGATGGGTCCGTACCCCACGCGCGAGGCGGCAGCGCGTGCGCTGAGCCTCGCCGAGCAGCGGACGGAGACGTGGGACGCGGCCGACGAGGAGGAGGAGCAGCGGTAGCTGCCCCCGCAGGGAGTGATCCCTCGGGTTGTGCTCAGCTCTCGTACTGGTGCTCCGGGCCGGGGAAGGCACCGCCGCGCACGGCATCGACGTAGTCCTGCGCCGCTGTGGTCAGCGCAGCGCCCACCTGGCCGAACTGCCGGGCGAACCGTGGTGACCAGTCACCCATGCCAGCCATGTCGGTCCAGACGAGCACCTGACCGTCGACGTCGGCGCCGGCTCCGATGCCGATCGTCGGGATCCGCAGGGCCTCGGTGACCCTCGCCGCCACGGGCGCGGGCACCATCTCGAGGACGACAGCGACGGCGCCGGCCTCCTGGAGCGCGACCGCGTCCGCGAGGAGCCGGTCGCCGGCACCTTCGCCGCGGCCCTGCACGCGCTTTCCCCCGAGCAGGTTCTCGGACTGCGGCGTGAAGCCGAGGTGACCGAACACCGGGATTCCCGAGGCCGTGAGGAGCTCGACGTGCGGAGCCATCCGCGCTCCGCCCTCGAGCTTCACCGCGTGGGCTCCGCCCTCCTTGAGCAGCCGCACCGCGTTCGCGTGCGCGTGCTGCGGCGACGCCTCGTACGCGCCGAACGGGAGGTCGGTGAGCACCATCGCGTACTTCACCGAACGGGAGACGGCGCGGGAGGCGACGATCATCTCCTCCATCGTCACCGGGATGGTCGAGGTGTGGCCGAGGGTGTTGTCGCCGACGGAGTCACCGACGAGCAGCAGGTCGACCTCTGCCGCGTCGAAGATCCGCCCGGTGATCGAGTCGTAGGCGGTGAGCATGGTGAGCTTGCGTCCCGCCGCCTTCGCGTTGAGCAGGTGATGCACGCGGAACCGCTTGCGGGGCGCTGGGGTGCTCGGCTGAGCGGGGGACTGGTCCATGTGTGTGCCTTCGGCCGGAGGATCTGGGAGACGGGGGAGTCAGGTCTGGGGCTCGCGCCACCGCGACGTGATGGGCAGCCGGCGGTCTCGCCCGAACGCCAGGGCTGTCACCTTCGGACCCAGCGGGTACTGCCGTCGCTTCCACTCGGCCCGGTCGACGAGGCTGACCACCTTGTCGACCACCGCGGGGTCGAATCCCCGCTCGAGGAGCTCGGCGCGGCCCTCCGCGTGCTCGATGTACGCGTCCAGCACCTCGTCGAGGAGGTCGTAGGGCGGAAGCGAGTCCTGGTCCACCTGCCCGGGGCGCAGCTCGGCGGAGGGCGGCTTCGTGATCGAGCTCTCGGGGATCGGTGGGATCTCTCCACGGTCGACGGCGAGGTTGTTCCGCCACCGGGCCAACGCCCACACCCGCGACTTGTCGACGTCCTTGAGCGGGGCGTACCCACCGACGGCGTCCCCGTAGATGGTGGAGTACCCGACCGCGAGCTCGGACTTGTTGCCCGTCGCGAGCACGAGGTGCCCCTCGGCGTTGGACAGGGCCATGAGGATCATGCCGCGCGCGCGCGCCTGGAGGTTCTCCTCGGCGACGCCCGTCAGGTGCATCTGGCCCTGGAACGCATCGACCATCGGAGCGATGGGCTGGACGCGGTAGTCCGCGCCGATCCGCTGCGCGAGGTCCTGCGCATCGTCCTTGGAGTGCTCGGACGAGTACACCGACGGCATGGAGACGCCGACGACGTTCGCGCCGCCGAGCGCGTCCGCGGCGATGGCTGCGACGAGTGCGGAGTCGATCCCGCCGGACAACCCGAGAGTCACGGAACGGAAGCCGTTCTTCGAGGCGTACCCGGTGAGCCCCACGACGAGCGCCCGGTAGATCTCCTCGTCCGTGCTCAATGGCGGGGCGACCTCGCCGCGGCGGGGCTCCTCGTCGTCCTCGGCGAGGTCCCACACGAGCAGGTGCTCGACGAACTGCGGTGCGCTCGCCAGGACTGTCCCGCCGGCACCGACGACGAACGACCCGCCGTCGAAGACGAGGTCGTCCTGGCCACCGACCATGTTGACGTAGACGACGGGCGCACCGAGCTCGCGCGCGCGCCGGGCAGCGAGGTCCGTCCGCACGTGCCCCTTGCCCTCCTCGAACGGGGAGCCGTTGAGCACGAGCAGCGCCGCGAGCCCCGCGCCGGAGAGGGACGCGACGGGCCCGCTGTCCTGCCAGATGTCCTCGCAGACGACGATCCCGAGCCGGCGACCGCGGACCTCGATGACGCACGTGGCGTCGCCGGGCGCGAAGATGCGGTACTCGTCGAAGACGCCGTAGTTCGGCAGGTGGTGCTTGTCGTAGCTCGCCGCCACCGTGCCGTGCTGAAGCACGACGGCCCTGTTGGTCGGGCGGGTCGTCGGATGGTCGGCGCTCGCGCGGGACGCCCCGACGGAACCGACGACGACGCTGAGGTCTCCCAGCCCGAGCTCGTCGAGCCGGCCCGCCAGGACGGTGAGGGCGTCGCGCGCCGCGCGCTGGAAGGACGCCCGCAGGGCGAGGTCCTCGATGGGATACCCCGTGACCGTCATCTCCGGGAAGACCACGACGTCGGCGCCGGCGTCAGCCGCCCGTCGGGACCAGTCGAGGACGGCCTGGGTGTTGTTCTCGATGTCTCCGACGCACGTGTCGATCTGCGCTAGAGCGATCCGGATCTCGGCCATGCACCTCACCCTAGGGCTTTCGTCGCGCATTTTCGGAGCGGCAGCCACCGCCCGGGCTCGGCATCAGGCAGGATGTACTCATGGACAGGCAGCAAGAGTTCGTGCTCCGCACGGTCGAGGAGCGCGACATCCGCTTCATCCGCCTCTGGTTCACCGACGTGCTCGGCATGCTCAAGTCGGTGGCGATCGCCCCGGCGGAGCTCGAGGCCGCCTTCACCGAGGGCATCGGCTTCGACGGGAGCGCGATCGAGGGACTCACGCGGGTCTACGAGGCGGACATGATCGCGCGCCCGGATCCCACGACCTTCCAGGTGCTCCCGTGGCGCGGTGAGCACCACGGCGCGGCCCGCATGTTCTGCGACATCCTCACCCCGGACGGCGAGCCGTCGCTCGCGGACTCCCGCAACGTCCTCAAGCGGGCGCTCGCCAAGGCCAGCGACCAGGGGTTCACCTTCTACACGCACCCCGAGGTCGAGTTCTACCTGTTCGAGCCGCCCACCGCCGACGGCCCCCTCGTGCCGATCGACCACGGCGGGTACTTCGACCACGTCGCACGGACCCAGGGTCACGACTTCCGGCGTGCGGCGATCACGATGCTCGAGTCGATGGGGATCTCCGTCGAGTTCTCCCACCACGAGGCCGGTCCGGGCCAGAACGAGATCGACCTGCGGTACGCGGACGCGCTCACGACCGCCGACAACCTCATGACGTTCCGCACGGTCGTCAAGGAGGTGGCGCTCGAGCAGGGCGTGTTCGCGTCCTTCATGCCGAAGCCGCTCGCCGACCAGCCCGGGTCGGGGATGCACACCCACCTCTCGTTGTTCGAGGGTGACCGCAACGCGTTCCACGAGCCCGGCGCGACCTACGAGCTGTCGAAGACCGCCCGCCACTTCATCGCCGGCCTCCTGCACCACTCCGCGGAGATCACCGCGGTGACGAACCAGTACGTGAACTCCTACAAGCGCCTGTGGGGTGGCGCCGAGGCGCCGAGCTACATCTGCTGGGGACACAACAACCGCTCGGCGCTCGTGCGCGTACCGATGTACAAGCCGGGCAAGGGCAACTCCAGCCGCATCGAGTACCGGGCGCTCGACACCGCGACGAACCCCTACCTCGCGTTCGCGCTCATGCTCGCCGCCGGCCTCAAGGGGATCGAGGAGCAGTACGAGCTCCCCGAGGCCACCGAGGACGACGTGTGGGAGCTCACGGACGCCGAGCGTCGCGCGATGGGCATCAAGCCCCTCCCGCAGTCGCTCGACGACGCCGTGAACATCATGGAGAAGTCGGAGCTCGTCGCCGAGACGCTCGGCGAGCACGTCTTCAACTTCGTGCTGCGGAACAAGCGCCAGGAGTGGGACGGCTACCGCGCGCAGGTGACGCCGTTCGAGCTCAAGCGCCTGCTCCAGGTCCTCTGAGCAGCCCCGGCCATCGCGGGACGGGCGGGTGGACCCGATGGTGATCTCGACCCGTAGGCCGACGCTCCGGGGCCGGTTGACCCGGCTCGGGTTCACCGACGTCGCACGGTCGGTGCAGCTGTGCTCCGACAAGGATCTCGTCGCGGTGGTCGGAGAGGTCACGCCCTCCTCGACGGTGCTCGCCGCGCTCGGCGAGGCCGCTGACCCCGACCTCGCGCTGCTCGCCCTCGTCCGGCTCTGCGCGTCCTCGTCCTGCGACGGGTCCGCAGCCGGAGCCGCGCGCACCGCGCAGCTGGGCCGCCTGTTCCGCGACGACCCCGACGGTTGCCCCAGCGAGGACCCCTCGCAGGAGATGGCCCGGCGTCGCCTCGTCGCAGTCCTCGGCGCGTCCTCCGCGCTCGGCGACGAGCTCGTGCGGCACCCCGACCTCCTCGACGACCTCCTGCCAGCCAGGTCAGCCGTCGGGGTGGACGTCCGGACCGTGCGACGAGAGATGCTCGACGCCGTGGGGGCAGACCCCGAGGCGCGTGCGCCGGTCGCGACGCTCTCCCACACCGAGGCGGTCGACGCGATGCGGCGGGCCTACCGTCGGCGGCTGCTGCTCATCGCCGCGACCGACCTCACGTCGACCGAGCCGCTGTCGATCCTCCCAGCCGTTGCCGCTGCTCTCGCTGACCTTGCCGCGGGCGCCCTCGAGGCCGCGCTGGCCATCGCGCGTGCCGAGCTGCCGGACCACGGCGAGGGCGTGCGCATCGCCGTGCTCGGCATGGGCAAGTGCGGCGGTCGCGAGCTCAACTACGTGAGCGACGTCGACGTCATCTACGTCGTCGAGCCGGAGCCCGGCTACTCCGAGGACCACGCGACGTCCGTGGGTGCACGCCTGGCGACCGGTCTCACGCGTGCGTGCGGAGGCCCGAGCGGCGAGCCCGCGCTGTGGCCCGTCGACGCGGCACTGCGCCCCGAGGGCAAGAACGGCCCGTTGGTCCGCACCCTCGCGAGCCACGTGTCCTACTACGAACGCTGGGCCAAGACGTGGGAGTTCCAGGCGCTGCTCAAGGCGCGGCTCGCCGCCGGTGACGCGGATCTTGCCCGGGAGTACGTCGCGGCTGTCACCCCCATGGTGTGGAGCGCGGCCGGACGCGAGAACTTCGTCGAGGACTCCCAGAAGATGCGCCGCCGCGTCGAGGACCATGTCCCGGCCGCCGAGGCAGACCGGCAGATCAAGCTCGGCAAGGGTGGGCTCCGGGACGTCGAGTTCACGGTCCAGCTCCTGCAGCTCGTGCACGGCCGCTCCGACCCGACCATCCGTAGCTCGAACACGCTCACCGCGCTCTGCGCGCTGGCGGAGGGTGGGTACGTCGGGCGGGAGCACGCGGCGCAGCTGGCCGTGTGCTACCGGTTCCTGCGTTCGCTCGAGCACCGCGTCCAGCTGTTCAAGCTGCAGCGCACGCACCTCATGCCGACGAGCGAGGACGACCTGCGCAGGCTCGCCCGGTCGCTGGGCATGCGCGCCGAGGGGGCCGAGGGACTGCTCGCCCGGTGGCGCACCACGCGACGACAGGTCCGAGGCCTCCACGAGGAGCTCTTCTACCGCCCGCTCCTGCCGGCGACCGCGCAGCTGTCGGCGGAGGAGGCGAGCCTCGCCCCTGAGGCCGCGCGTGCACGCCTGGCGGCGATCGGTTACCGCGACCCGGGTGGTGCTCTGCGGCACATCGCCGCACTCACCGAGGGGATGAGCCGGCGGGCGTCGATCCAGCGGCAGCTGCTGCCCGTCATGCTCGGCTGGTTCGCGGAGGGGTCCGATCCCGACGGCGGCCTGTTCGCCTTCCGGCGGCTGTCCGAGGAGCTCGGCAGCACCCACTGGTATCTCAAGCTGCTGCGCGACTCCGGCTCGGCGGCGTTCCGCCTGGCGTATCTGCTCTCGACCTCGCGGTACGTCGCGGAGGCACTCGGGCGGTCACCGGAGTCCGTGACCTGGCTCGCGGAGGACGCGCGCCTGCAGCCGTTGCCAGCCGAACGGCTGCACACGGAGCTCGACGCCTTCCTCACGCGTGCGGACGACCCGCAGCAGGCGGTGACGCTCGTCCGCGCTCTGCGGCGCCGCGAGCTCGCGCGTATCGCGTGCGCCGAGCTTCTCGGTGTGATCGACGGCAAGAACGCCGCGCCGGCGATCTCCGATGCCGCCGACGTCGCCCTCGTCGGCGCGCTGCGTGTGGCCTGTGCGGTCGTGAGCGAGGAGCGCGGCACTGCGCACCCGCCCGCACGCTTCGCCGTCATCTCGATGGGACGTCTGGGGGGCCGTGAGCTCGGGTACGGGTCCGACGCGGACGTGATGTTCGTCTACGAGGCTGTCGAGGGAGCGAGCGAGGCGGACGCTCAGGCGTTCGCCCACGCGCTCGCGCTGCGCCTGAGGTCCTTCCTCGGGACCGCCAGCGAGGAACCCTCCCTGCAGGTGGACGCCGACCTTCGCCCGGAAGGGCGGAACGGTCCGCTCGTCCGGTCGTTCGAGTCCTACGTCGAGTACTACGGTCGCTGGTCCTCCCCGTGGGAGAGCCAGGCACTGCTCCGCGCCAGACCGGTGGCCGGTGACGAGGGGCTCGGCGAACGGTTCATCGCGCTCATCGACCCGCTGCGTTACCCGGTCGGCGGACTCGATGCCGCGACCGTGCGGGAGATCCGCCGGATCAAGGCGCGCGTCGAGTCCGAGCGCCTGCCGCGGGGCGTCGACCCCACGCGGCACCTCAAGCTGGGCCGTGGGGCCATCAGCGACGTCGAGTGGACCGTGCAGCTCCTCCAGCTCATGCACGCCCATGAGATCCCCGAGCTGCGGACCACCGGGACGCTCAGCGGCCTGGCGGCTGCTCAGAAGGCCGGCCTCCTCGACGCCCAGGACGTGCAGACGCTCGCGACGGCGTGGCAGTTCGCCTCGGACCTCCGCGACGCCGTCGTGCTCTGGTCCGGGCGCATCGGAGGAGCGACGGCCGATGTGCTGCCCTCGGACCGGGTGGCGCTCGGCGGCATCGCCCGGGCGGTGCACTACCAGTCCGGCAGCGGCGCCGAGATCGAGGAGGACTACCTCCGGGCGGCTCGACGCTCGCGTGCCGTCATGGAGCGCGTCTTCTACGGCCGCGAGGACTGACCTGCCTCGTCCTCCCGGGCCGAGGATCCTGAGGTGGTCGTCGGCGCCTTCTTCTCCGCGGACCCCGGGTCCTGGAACATGGGGGAGTCGACGAGCTCGTGGCGGCGCAGATAGGTCGATGCGACCGCCTGGATCGTGGCGGCGATCGGGAGGCTGAGGAACGCGCCGAGCGCACCGAAGACTGCTCCGAAGGCGAGCACGACGACGAACGAGACCGCGGGGTTCATCTCGAGGGCACGCCCGGAGATCTTCGGGGAGAGCCAGAAGTTCTCGATCTGCTGATAGGCGACGATGAACCCGGCGACGAGGAGGGCCTTCTCCGGTCCGTCCGTCGTGATCGCGAAGATCACGGGCAGCGCCCCGCCGATGTACGTCCCGATCGTGGGGACGAACTGCGACACGACACCCGTGAAGAGCGCGAGCGGGAGCGCGAACGGGATGTCGATGATGGTGAGGAACACGCCCGTCGCCACGCTGGAGAGGGCAGCGAGGGCGACGCGGGAGTTGATGTACCCGGAGATCTTCATCTGGGTGATCTCCCACAGGCGCAGCACCTCCGTCTGGTTCGCGGGGCTCAGCCACGCGCAGATGGACGCACGGAACCGCGGACCAGCAGCTGCGAGGTAGTACGCGACGAGGAGGATGACCGAGAGGCTGAAGATCCCGGAGACGAGCGAGGACCCGATCTCGATCGCCCGGCTCGCCACCTCTCCGCCCCAGTCGTTGACGACCTGGGTCTGCAGCTCAGCCATCTCCGGGATCTGGACGGCGAACTGCTCCTCTGCCCAGTCCGTCACGTCGTCGTACGTGTCGGGCAGTGTCGTGATGAGCTGCCCGGCCTGGTCGAGGAACAACCCGCCGAAGAGGGCGAGGACGACGCCGACACCAGCGATGAGGCTGAACAGGACCGCGCCGGTGGCGAGGCCGCGCTTCCAGCCGTGACGAACGAGCCACAGGATCATCGGCTCCATGGCGAGCGCGACGAAGAGCGCGATGACGAGGTTGACGATCAGCCCGTTGAGGGACCCGAGCGCCCGCCACACGAAGATCCCGAGGAACACCGCGCCGATGCACAGCAGGAGCGCGCGCGGCAGCCACCGCGGCGGGCGGGTGCTCTCGATGAGAGCAGGGCGGGTGTCCACGGGGCCTCCACGAGCCGATGACGATGGGTGTGGAACGCGGGCTGTCCGGGCGCCACCGGGAGAGAACCTACCGCAGAGAGGGGCAGGTGCTGCCCCTTCTTGCAGCCCACGCCACCGTCTGGCGCGAGCAGCAAGGGTGAGCGAAAAGGAGAGGATGTCCCGTGATGTGCTTATTGTGAAGGGGGTTCGAAGCTCGACAGACGATGAGCGTCCTCGGTCGGACCGCGGCGGCACGCGGGGCGGCCGGGATGTGAGTGGAGGCAGACCGTGGACCAGAAGCCCGCGTCACCGCACATCGAGCTCGCGCATCGGGAGGCGGAGGAGTCGCTGCCGTTCTCGGACGACCGGGACTTCCGCGATGCGGACCGTGGCTTCCTGGCCGCCCGCGACCCGGGCATCGTCACCGCCGAGGACGGCCGGGTCGTCTGGGACAACGACAGCTACGCCTTCCTCACTGGCACCGCGCCCACGACGGTGCATCCGAGCCTCTGGCGGCAGTCTCAGCTGGTCGCGAAGCAGGGCCTGTACGAGGTCGTCGACGGGGTCTACCAGGTGCGAGGGCTCGACCTGTCGAACGTCACCTTCGTGGAGGGCGACACCGGGGTGATCGTCATCGACCCGCTGATCTCCACCGAGACCGCGGCCGCAGCGCGGGAGCTGTACGCGGCGCATCGAGGAATGCGCCCCGTCGTCGCGGTGATCTACACCCACAGCCACGTCGACCACTTCGGCGGCGTCTTCGGTGTCGCGTCCCAGGCGGACGTCGATGACGGGCGCATCGAGATCATCGCCCCCGAGGGCTTCACGGAGCACGCGGTCGCCGAGAACGTCTACGCCGGCGTGGCGATGGCCCGACGCGCCGGATACATGTACGCCGCATCGCTGGATCGAGGTCCGCGGGGGCAGGTGGGTGCCGGCCTCGGCCAGACGACGTCCGGGGGAGAGGTCGGCCTCATCGTGCCGACCATCCACATCACGCGGACCGGGCAGACGCACACCGTCGACGGCATAGAGATCGAGTTCCAGATGGCTCCCGGGTCCGAGGCGCCGGCCGAGATGCACCTCTATCTCCCGCGCTACCGGGCGCTGTGCCTCGCGGAGAATGCCACCCACACGTTGCACAACCTCCTCACGCTCCGTGGTGCGCTCGTGCGCGATCCGCATGCCTGGGCGGGATACCTCACCGAAGCGCTGACGCTCTTCGCCGACCGCACCGAGGTCGCGTTCGCCTCGCACCACTGGCCGACATGGGGGAGGGAGGAGATCGTCGAGTTCCTCAGCACGCAACGCGACCTGTACGCGTACCTGCACGACCAGACGCTCCGGCACCTCAACCAGGGCCTCACCGGCACCGAGATCGGCGAGGTCATCGAGCTGCCGCCGGCGCTGCGGAGGGCGTGGAACGCGCGGGGCTACTACGGCTCGGTCAGCCACAACGTCAAGGCGATCTACCAGCGCTACATGGGCTGGTTCGACGGCAACCCCGCCCGGCTCTGGCCGCATCCCCCAGCCCAGCTCGCGGCACGATACGTCGACGCCCTCGGAGGCATCGACAGGACCGTCGACCTCGCGCAGGCGGCGTTCGACGCCGGAGACTTCCGCTGGGCGGCGACGTTGCTCGACCACGCCGTCTTCGCCGACGAGGACCACGCCGCCGCACGCGCGCTCCACGCCGACACGCTGGAGCAGCTCGGCTACGGCGCCGAGAACGGCACCTGGCGCAACTTCTTCCTCGCCGGTGCGGCCGAGCTGCGGGGGAGCAGCCTCGGCACCCCTTCGTCCTCCTCAGCCGCGCCCGCCCTGCTCGCCCAGCTCACGCCCAGGCACCTGTTCGACGCCCTCGCGGTGTCCGTCGACGGTCCGGAGGCGTGGGACCTCGACCTCGCCCTGGTCGTGAGGTTCACGGAGCTCGAGGAGGCCTACCGGCTCACTCTCAAGAATGGCGTGCTCATCAGCGCCCGGTGCGAGGACGACACCACCGAGCGACTGACGGTCAGTGCGACGAAGCGCCGGATGATCGCCCTCATGGCCGGCGATCTCACCTCCCCCGGCGTGGAGCTCACCGGCGATGCGGCAGTACTCGATGCACTCCTCGGAGTGCTGGACCGGGGGGACCCCGCCTTCCCGATCGTCACACCGTAGGCGCGGGGGCGAGCAGGGCCACTCGCGGCCGGCCGGGATTCCGGGGTGCAGCTGGTGACGACGAGGTTCGGTACCGACCGCCACGCGCCCCCGGACGCAGAAGAGTCCGCACGTGCCGCCGTGGTTGTCTGGCGGCTCGTGCGGACTCTTTGCGGACGCATTGCGGACTACTGCGGGGCCTGGCCAGCGTTCCCGCAGGTCAGGCGACCATCAGAGGTCACATGTCGTAGTACAGCTCGAACTCGTGCGGGTGCGGGCGCAGACGGATCGGGTCGATCTCGTGCGTGCGCTTGTAGTCGATCCACGTCGAGATGAGGTCCGGCGTGAAGACGTCACCGACCGTGAGGAAGTCGTGGTCGGCCTCGAGGGCGTCGAGCGCCTCGCCGAGCGACGCGGGCACCTGCTGGATCGCAGCGTGCTCCTCGGGCGGGAGCTCGTAGAGGTCCTTGTCGACCGGCTCCGGGGGCTCGATGCGGTTCTTGATGCCATCGAGGCCTGCGAGCAGCTGGGCTGCGAACGCGAGGTACGGGTTGGCCGTCGGGTCCGGCACGCGGAACTCGACGCGCTTCGCCTTCGGTGAGTTCCCGGTGACGGGGATACGGATGCACGCGGAGCGGTTGCGCGCCGAGTAGACGAGGTTGACGGGCGCCTCGTAACCCGGGACCAGGCGGTGGTAGGAGTTCACCGACGGGTTCGTGAACGCGAGCAGCGCGGGCGCGTGCTTGAGCAGACCACCGATGTACCAGCGCGCGATGTCGGAGAGGCCGCCGTAGCCCTTCTCGTCATAGAAGAGCGGCTCGCCGTCCTTCCACAGCGACTGGTGGGAGTGCATGCCCGAGCCGTTGTCGCCGAAGATCGGCTTCGGCATGAAGGTCGCGGACTTGCCGGCCTCCCACGCGACGTTCTTGATGACGTACTTGAACTTCATGAGGTCGTCGGCAGCGGCCGTCAACGTCGAGAAGCGGTAGTTGATCTCCTGCTGGCCGGCGGTGCCCACCTCGTGGTGCGCGCGCTCGACGTCGAGACCGACCTCGCCGAGGACTGCGCACATCTCGTCACGCAGGTCAGCCATCTGGTCGTTGGGGGAGACGGGGAAGTAGCCACCCTTGTAGCGGGTCTTGTAACCCAGGTTGCCACCCTCCTCCTCGCGGCCCGTGTTCCAGGCCGCCTCCTTGGAGTCGAGCTTGTAGTAGGACTCGTTCGCGCTCGTCTTGAAGCGGACGTCGTCGAAGATGTAGAACTCGGCCTCGGGGGCGAAGAACGCCGTGTCCGCGATGCCGGTGGAGCGCAGGTAGGCCTCAGCCTTGAAGGCCACGTTGCGCGGGTCGCGCGAGTACGCCTCGTCGGTGAAGGGGTCGACGATCGAGAAGTTCACGATGAGCGTCTTGCGCTTGCGGAACGGGTCGACGTACGCGGTGGTGACGTCGGGGATGAGCTTCATGTCCGACTCGTGGATCGCCTGGAAGCCACGGATCGAGGACCCGTCGAACATCATTCCGTCGGTGAAGGCCGACGCGGCGAACTGCGAGATCGGGATGTTGAAGTGCTGCATCACGCCCGGCAGGTCGCAGAACCGGACGTCGACGAATTCGACACCCTCGTTCTGGGTGAAGGCAATGGCCTCCTCGGCGTTCTTGAACATCCGCTACTCCTTGATCGGGGGCGCCCTCTTACCCGGGCAGTGAAAAACTAGAGGTCAGGGATTTCTCGTGCATGTTCCTCATGTTTCGCGCGTGTTACGAAGACGTCGCCCGTGTATCGGTCGCGTGTCCGGCGCGGTCCGTGAGGGTCAGCGCCCCCGCATCCCCTTGCGGTCGGGTCGCGCACGGTTGGGGTCGACGCCCTTGGGGATCGGCATCCGGATCTTCCCGAGCGCGGTGAGACGCTTGCCCACCTCGCCGACCTCGGCGCGCGTGAGCTTCGGCTTGAGCTTCTGCACGTGACGCGCGAGCTTGGGCAGGGGCACCTGGCCCTCGGCGTTGCCGCACTGCACGACGATGACAGGCACGCTCGACAGGACGCGGTTGAGCTTGCGCTGCTCGGCATCGATGAGCTTCTTCACGCGGTGCGGGGGCCCCTCGGTCACGAGGACGATCCCGGGACGTCCGAGCCCCCGGAACACGAGGTCCTGAGTCTTGGGGTCGACCGCGACGGGCTCCTCGTCGAACGTCCAGCCGCGGCGGATCGTCCCGAGCGCGGCGCGCGACGCGCCGGGCTGACCCTCGATCTCGGCGTACTGCGCCTTCTCAGCCCTGCGCGCCAGGACGAACATGGCAGCCAGGAGGGCGAACGGCAGGCCCACGATCGAGACGTAGATGACCAGGCCCCACCAGAGGCCGAGCAGCACCGCGACCGCCATGACCGCCGCGAACGCCGCGAGCATGAGCCACGGCAGGACGCGGTCGTGCTCGTACGTCATGCGGTAGGCGCGGGCCACCTGGTGATACCAGCGGACCTTCTTGGGCTTCTTCTGCTTCGGTGCGCCCTGCGCACCGGGAGCACCACCGGGGGCGGTTGCGTCACTGTTCTTGCGAGCCATGATCCTCAGTCTAGTGGGGGCGTACGCAGGCCCCGGCGCACGTCAGCGACGTGGACGGGGGCCTGTGCGCGCCGGGCGGACGGGTCAGGAGCGGCGTCAGCGCGACGGGCGCAGCAGGAGGCTCGAGGCCTCCTGGCGGGACGTCGTCGGCTCACCGAGGTGGGCGAGCGCAGCGGGGATGTCCATGCCGCGTCGCTTCATGGCCTGGCCCCACAGGCGGCCGGCACGGTAGGAGGACCGGACGAGCGGCCCGGACATGACGCCGAGGAACCCGATGCGCTCGGCCTCGTCCGACAGCTCGACGAACTCCTCGGGCCTGACCCAGCGGGACACCGGGTGGTGGCGCACGGACGGACGCAGGTACTGCGTGATGGTGATGAGGTCGCACCCGGCGTCGTGGAGGTCCTGGAGAGCCTCCTTCGCCTCGTCCATCGTCTCGCCCATGCCGAGGATGATGTTCGACTTCGTCACGAGGCCGGCCTCGCGCGCCCGGGTGAGGACCGACAGCGAGCGGTCGTACCGGAACCCGGGGCGGATCTCCTTGAAGATCCGGGGGACGGTCTCGAGGTTGTGCGCGAGGACCTCGGGGCGGGACTCGTTGACCGCGTCGAGGAGCTCGGGGATCGCGTTGAAGTCCGGGATGAGCAGCTCCACTCCGGTGCCGGGGTTGAGTGCGTGGATCTGCCGGACGGTCTCGGCATAGAGCCATGCGCCGCCGTCGGGCAGGTCGTCGCGCGCGACACCGGTGATCGTCGAGTACCGCAGGCCCATCGACAGGACGGACTCCGCGACTCGACGCGGCTCGTCCGCGTCGAAGTCTGCGGGCTTGCCCGTGTCGATCTGGCAGAAGTCGCACCGGCGCGTGCACTGGTCCCCACCGATGAGGAACGTCGCCTCACGGTCCTCCCAGCACTCGAAGATGTTGGGGCACCCGGCTTCTTCGCAGACGGTGTGCAGCCCCTCCTTCTTCACGAGGCCCTTGAGCTCCGTGTACTCCGGACCCATCGTCGCCCGGGTCTTGATCCACTCGGGCTTCTTCTCGATCGGGGTGGCGCTGTTGCGGGCCTCGACCCGGAGCATGCGACGTCCTTCAGGTGCGATTGTCACGCGAGGTCTCCCAGGAGTTGGCGTTCGGGTCAGCCTACGGCAGCACAGGGCTCGGACCCGGGTCTGCTGGAAGCAGCAGATGTGACGTGGGTGACACGTCGGCGAGGGTCCGTTCGAGATGCATCTGCAGCAAGGGTGCGACGTCGGTGACGGTCATCCGACGACCGGCCTCCACGCTGAGAGAGGTGACGTCCGCATCGGTGATGCCACAGGGGACGATGGACCCGTAGCGGTCGAGGTCCGGGTCGCAGTTGAGCGCGAGCCCGTGCATCGTCACGCCGCGTGCGACGCGGACGCCGATGGCGCACACCTTGCGGTCGCGCTGCCACGACGTCGCCGGGAACCAGACGCCGCTGCGTCCCTCGACGCGGACGGTCGTCAGCCCGAGGTCGGCGCAGAGGTCGATGACAGCCTGCTCGAGCCGGCGCACGTACTCCACGACGTCGAGCGGCTCGCGGAGCGCGACGATCGGGTACGCGACGAGCTGCCCGGGGCCGTGCCACGTGATCTTCCCGCCGCGGTCCACGTCGACGACCGGGGTCCCGTCCGTGGGGCGCTCCGCGATCCGGGTGCGCCGCCCCGCGGTGTAGACCGAGGCGTGCTCGACGAGCAGGACGGTGTCCGGCCGCAGACCCTCGACGACCTCCGCGTGCACCTGGCGCTGCAGCGCCCACGTGGTCTCGTAGTCGGCGTGGGCGGTCCCCAGGTCGACCGGTTGGAACTCCATGGGGCCAGGCTAGTCCTCGTGCTCCTGGGACTCCGCGCGGACCATCGCGAGGAGGATCTCCCGGAGCGTGGCCACCTGCTCGGGGGTCAGTCCGCGCGTCGCCATGTCCTCACCGATCTCCCGCCGGGCGGCGTCGAGGACCGCGACGCGTCCGGCGTCGGTGAGCTGGACGAGGCGTCGCCGCGCATCGTCGGGGTCGTCGGCGCGCAGGACGTACCCCAGGCGCTCGAGCCGCGCGACGACGCGGCTCATCGTCTGCTCGGTGACGTTCGAGGCGAGGGCCAGCTCCCGCTGCGAGTGGTCCTGGGCGAGCAGCGCGAGGAGCACGGGGGTGTTCGCGTGGTTGAGGCCCCAGCCGTCCAGGTGGGCGTTCCAGCGACGCTCGAGGTTCCGCGCGACATGGGAGAGCAGGCGTCCGGTCGGCCAGCTGGTGGCGTCCTCGGTCACGTGGTGGTCCTCCCGGTTGCAACGACGTGCGTGATAGCCAATAGTACTCAGCATGCTGAGTAAACGATCCGGTGGCGTGGTCCGCGGCCTCATCATCCTCGTCGCCCTGGCCGTCTGGCTGGGGATCGGCGCCGTCGGCGGCCAGGCGCAGGGCAAGCTCAGCTCCGTGCAGACGAACGACGCAGCCGCGTCGTTGCCCTCGAGCGCCGAGTCGACCAGGGCCGGCGAGCTCGCAGCCGAGTTCGTCGACCAGGAGTCGCTGCCCGGGCTCGTCGTCGTCACCAGCCAGGACGACGAGCCGCTGACGCCCGAACAGCTCGCCGTCCTCGAGCAGTTCGCCCAGTCGCTCGGGGCCGCGCCGATCCCCGGGGCAGGGGAGGGCGACCCGGCGACGGTCGGTGACGTGCTCGCTGCACCACCCGTGGTCATCCCCTCCGAGGACGGTCTCGCCGCGCTCGTCACGGTGAGCATCGACGCGAGCCAGACCCAGAGCCCGCTCGCGGACGGCGAGGCGGTGATCCCCGTCGTCGTCGAGGAGATCCGCGGACTGCTGGCAGAACAGCTCGAGGGGACAGGGCTCAACGCCTGGGTCACCGGGCCCGCCGGGTTCGTCGCGGACCTCGTCACCGCCTTCGGTGGCATCGACACCGTGCTGCTGCTCGTCGCGCTCATCGCCGTGCTCGTCATCCTCGCGGTCGTCTACCGCTCGCCGATCCTGCCGATCATCGTCATCCTCACCGCGGTGTTCGCGCTGTGCCTCGCGGGACTCGTCGTCTACCACCTGGCGGACGCCGACCTGCTCGTGCTCAACGGGCAGGCGCAGGGCATCCTCTCGATCCTCGTCGTCGGTGCGTCCGTGGACTACGCGCTGCTCATCGTCGCCAGGTACCGCGAGGAGCTCCACAGGTACGAGAGCCCCGCCACGGCACTCGCAAAGTCGCTGCGAGCGTCCTTCGAGCCGATCCT
Organism: Sanguibacter sp. Z41_6; assembly: GCF_059621145.1. NCBI lineage: Bacteria > Bacillati > Actinomycetota > Actinomycetes > Micrococcales > Sanguibacteraceae > Sanguibacter > Sanguibacter sp. Z41_6. Next base: position 224,105 of record NZ_JCAQIF010000002.1, read on the forward strand.
CGCGAGCGCTGGCACCGTGATCGCCGGGCTGCTGTGCCTCCTGCTGTCCGACCTCGCGTCGAACCGCAGCCTCGGACCCGTCGCCGCCGTCGGGATCGTCGCCGCGGTCCTCGCCGCGATGACGTTCCTGCCCGCCCTGCTCCTCGTCGGCGGCAAGCGGTCACGTGCGGTCTTCTGGCCCCGCCGCCCCCGGTTCGAGGGTGCCACCGCCGAGAGCGTCGTCGACGAGGGGAGCCGCGGCGGCCTGTGGGCACGGATCGCGACGTTCGTCGCCAAGCACGACCGCCCCGTGTGGATCACCACCGCTCTCGTCCTCGCCGCGTGCGCCGCCTTCGTCCCGACCCTCGACGCCCGGGGCACGGGCGAGTCGGACGTCTTCCTCACCCAGGTCGACGCCGTCGACGGCGAGGAGGTGCTCCTGGAGCACTTCTCGGGCGTGAGCACGCAGCCCGTCATCGTCATCGCTCCTGAGACCCAGGCGGACGAGGTGCTCGACGCCGCCGCGGCGGTCGACGGTGTCGAAGGTGCAGCGCTCGTCACCGAGGGCAGCACGGGTGCGCCGGGCGCCCCCGCGCAGGGGCCGCCCACGGTCGTCGACGGCCGGGTACGCATCGACGTCACGACGACGGCCCCGTCCGACACGCAGGAAGCGGTCGAGACCGTGGGCGCCCTGCGCGACGCCGTGCACGACGTCTCCGACGACGTGGTCGTCGGTGGGGCTGCGGCGGAACGACTGGACACCCAGGACGCGGGGACCCGCGACCTCACGGTGATCGTCCCCGTCGTGCTCGTCGTCATCCTCCTCATCCTCATGCTGCTGCTGCGGTCCGTCGTGTCCGCGCTCATCCTCATGGCGGCGAACGTCCTGTCCTTCGGTGCGGCGCTCGGTGTGTCCGCCATCGTGTTCAACCACGTCTTCGACTTCCCGGGCGCGGACCCGACGGTCCCGCTGTACGCCTTCTGCTTCCTCGTGGCGCTCGGTGTCGACTACACGATCTTCCTCATGACCCGGGTCCGGGAGGAGACCAAGCAGCACGGCACGCGGGACGGCGTCACGCGCGGACTGCGCCTGACCGGCTCGGTCATCACGTCTGCCGGCATCGTGCTCGCCGCGACCTTCGCCGCTCTCGGCATCATCCCGCTGCTCTTCCTGGCCCAGCTGGCGTTCATCGTCTCGTTCGGTGTGCTGCTCGACACCCTCGTCGTGCGCAGCCTCCTCGTGCCTGCCCTCGTCCACGACATCGGCCCGAAGGTCTGGTGGCCCTCGGCACTCGCCCGCCGCGAGGACGACGACGCTGACGACCGGAGGAACGCCACTACCGTGGACGCATGAGCGACCACGTGGACGAGCCCGGCCGCAACCGGACGGCAGACGAGCGCGGCCTGAGAGTCGGTCTCGTGGGCTACGGGGGAGCCGGGCGTGGCATCCACGCCCGGCTCATCCGTGACGCGGGCTACGCGGTGACGGCAGTCGTCGTCCGCTCCCCGGAGCGGGTTCGGCACGCGCGCGAGGACTGGCCGGACGTGGCGGTCCACGAGACCCTCGACGCTCTGCTCGCCGACCGCGACAGGTACGACCTCGTCGTCCTCGCGAGCCCGAGCGCCCTGCACGAGGCTCACGCCGCTCAGGTCGTGTCGGCGGGTGTGCCGTTGCTCCTCGACAAGCCGATCGCGCTCACAGCAGACGGCGCCGAACGGCTCGTCACGCTCGCGGACGAGACCGGTACGCCCTTCACCGTGTTCCAGAACCGGCGGTGGGACCCGGAGCAGCTGACCCTGCGCGAGGTGCTGACCTCCGGGGCGATCGGCGACGTGCACACGTTCGAACGGCGGTGGGAACGGTGGCGCCCCGTCCCCCAGGACAGGTGGAAGGAGAACGACCCGGTCGGTGGCGGGCTCCTGCTCGACCTCGGGACGCACCTCGTGGACTCGGCGGTGCAGCTCTTCGGTCCGGCGACCAGCGTGTACGCCGAGCTCCGTGGCCTGACGACACCCACCGAGGACGACGTCTTCCTCTCCCTGGTGCATGCGCCCGTGGGGGAGCGGCCCGCAGTGCGCAGCCGCCTGTGGGCCGGGTCCGTCGTCGGGGCACCGGGGCCGCGCACCCGGGTGCTCGGGACCGGCGGGGCATACGTCGTCACGAGCTTCGAGAGCGACGCCTCGCCGTTCGAGGAGATGGACGCGGCAGCCGCCGCGGGCTCCGAGGGCTGGATCGCCCGAGGGCGGGAACGGGTGCGCGTTCCTCGGGCGCCCGGGGGGCACGGTGACATCTACCCGGCGGTCGCGCGGTGGCTCCGCGGGGACGGCCCTGCTCCCGTCGACCCGGCGGAGACGGTCGCGACAGCGCGCGTGCTGGACGCTGCGCGGACGAGCGCCAGGACGGGTCGACGCATCCCTGTCTGAGTGAGGCCTGTGGACAACAGCATCTCGCGCACCGGATCCGGTGGGATGGGGGCATGCACCCCGACTCCCGTGCGGCACCGGCGCTCGCCCCCGCCATGCTCGACGCGCTCCGCGCCGCCGGGTACCGTCCCGAGCCGGACGGCGCGTCCGACCCGCCCGCGCTCGCATGGCGGTACGCGGTGCTCGGACCGCAGGACGCCCGGCTCGATCTCACGGTCCTTCCGGCTCCCGACCCGGACACGCGCGGGCAGTCGATGCGACGCCTCGAGACGTGGCACGAGGTCGACGACCCCGCGTTGGAGCGTCTCGTCGACGTCGTCGACCTGGGGCAGACGGCGCTGGGCCTCGTCACGCCCCGCAGCACCGGTCCGACGCTCGCGCGGCTCTGCGCCGACGAGGGCGCCCTGTCCGCGGGCCGTGCCAGCACGCTCCTCGTCGTCCTCGGTCGGGCGCTGGCGCTGCTCCATCACGCCGGAGACTCCTACGGGGTGCTTGTCGCCGACCGGATCCTCGTCACGAACGGTCGGCCTGTCCTCACGCTGCCGCTCCCCGACCGGGGTGGCGTGCTCCCACGTTCGGCCAGCGAGGACGCCTACCACCTGGCAGCGCTCGTCGACCCCCTCCTCGTCGCGGCCCATGACGTGGGGAGCTCGCCCGAGGACAGGCGCGTGGTGCGCGCGTTCGGCCGGCTGCTCGTGTCTGCCCTGGGCGACGCCGAGGACAGGCCGGGCGTCGGCACCCTGGCGAGCCGCAGCCACGACCTCGTGCCCTGCCAGCCGTTGCTCGCCGCGTCCCCGCCGGTCGACCCGGACCACGGAGCACCGGACCGGACGATCGCTACTCTCCGCCGATCGTCGGCGCAGGTCAGCACACGGCCGCGGCTGCGGCGTCCCGTCGGTGCTCTCAGCACTCTCGGCGTGGTGGTGCTGGTGGTCGCGGGACTGCTCGTCGTCCCCACGTTGCGGCTCGGCAGCGGTGCGACGCCGGCGCCGACCGGCGGAACCGCCAGCACCGCGTGGGCGGGCACGGGCGCCGACCGTGGGCACGCCCGACAGGGCGCGAGTGCGGCTGGGAGTGCGGGCGCGCCGGAGGACGACCACGCGCAGGACACGGACGAGCAGGTGGACCCCGCGCGCGCGGCCGCGGACCTCACGGTGGCGCGCTTCGACCTCGTCACCGATCTCGCCGGCGCGGGCGCGGCGGGTGACGACGTGGCCTGGTCGGACGTCGTCGTCATCGGTTCCGCTGCCCACACGCAGGCGGACGCCCTCGTCAGCTCGCTCATCACCGACGGCATGACGATCAGCGGACTGAGCGTGACCGTGAAGAGCGCGGAGGTCGTCGAGCACGACGCGGGCGCCGCGTCGGTGGCGGTCGGCTACACGGTGAGCGAGCACGCGGTCCGCACGGCGCTCGGCGCCCGCGTCGTCGGTGCCAGCGAGCACCACGCCGTGCTCGGACTCGTCCAGGTGCCGGTCACCGGTGCGACGCAGCCTGCGTGGCGCGTCGCGTCTGTCACCGAGGCGGTCTCCGGTGCAGGCGCGTGAGCCGAGCAGCCGCGGTGGAGCGCGCACGCACCGCCATCACCCAGCCGACCGCACCCAGCGGGCCGCGCTGTCGATGTCCGGGTGATCGAACCGGAAGCGGGCGTCCTGAAGAGCGCGAGGCAGGACACGCTGAGACCCGAGGATCTCCGAGGAGAACTCGCCGAGCGCGAGCCGCAGCGCCCACGCCGGCACGGGGAGCGCGGTCGGCCGGTGGTAGGCCCGGCCCAGAGCCGCGACGATCTCCCGGTTCCGCACGGGCTGGGGTGCCGTGAGGTTCACGGGACCGGCGATCGGCGCGTCGATGAGGAACCGCAACGCCCGCACCTCGTCCTCGAGCGTGATCCAGCTCCAGAACTGCTGTCCTGATCCCAGCCGCCCACCGAGCCCCAGCCGGACGAGGGGCAGGAGGCGCCCGAGCGCGCCGCCGTGCGGTGCGAGGACGATCCCGGTGCGGGCCAGCACCACGCGGACGCCCGCAGCACTCGCGGGAGCCGTGGCCGCCTCCCAGTCACGCACGACGTCTGCGAGGAAGCCGTCCCCCGGAGCTGTCTCCTCGGTGAGCACCTCGTCACCCCGGTCCCCGTACGCGCCGATGGCGGATGCCTGGACGAGGACGGTCGAGCGGCTCCGGCTGTCTGCCAGCCGACGCGCGAGCAGGTCCGTGGTCGCCGTGCGCGACTCGAGGATCGCGGCCTTCTGGCTCGCCGACCACCGACGGTCTCCGACCCCGACGCCCGCGAGGTTGACGACGGCCGACGCGCCATCGAGCGCCGTCGGGGGAAGCGTCCCCCGTGCAGGGTCCCACTGGATCTCCGTGGCGCTGCGGGCCGGGCCGCGCACGAGGGTCCGCACCGTGCTCCCCTCACGGCGCAGGGCAGCCACGAGCGCGGTACCGATGAGGCCGTGCGAGCCCGCGACGACGACTGTGGGGTGGACGCTCGCCTCATGGACCATCTCGCCAGCGTAGGACCCGGCAGCCGGACCGGCTCGGCGGAGCTGCGCGAGCACGAGAGGCCCCCGACCGTGCGGTCGGGGGCCTCTCGTGGTGTCAGGTGGTGCCGCGCGTCAGAGTCCGACCTCGGACTCGAACGCACCGTCCTCGATGCGCTTCTTGATCGCCATGAGGTACCGGGAGGCGTCCGCACCGTCGACGAGACGGTGGTCGTAGGACAGGCTCAGGTAGCACATGGAACGGATCGCGATGACCTCCGCGCCGTCCGCATCGGTGATGACGACCGGGCGCTTGACGATCGTGCCGGTACCGAGGATCGCCGACGTCCCGCCGGGGACGATCGGCGTGTCGATGAGGGCGCCGCCGGAGCCGGTGTTCGTGATGGTGAACGTGGCTCCACCGAGCTCGTCCGGCGTGACCTTGTTGGAACGGGTCCGCGTCGCGAGGTCAGCGATCTTGCGGGCGATCCCGCCGAGGTTGAGGTCCCCGGCATCCCGGATGACCGGGACGAGGAGCCCGCGCTCGGTGTCGACCGCGATGCCGATGTTCTCCTGGGCGTGGTAGGTGATCGTGTCACCCTCGAGCACCCCGTTGACCTTCGGGTGAGCCTTGAGGGCCTCGACCGCGGCCAGCGTGAAGAACGGCAGGAAGGTGAGGTTCGCGCCCTCGCGGGCCTTGAAGGTCTCCTTCGCCTTGGCGCGCAGGCGCGCGACCCGGGTGACGTCGACCTCGACGACCGTCGTGAGCTGGGCCTGCGTGTGCAGGGCCTCGACCATGCGCTCCGCGATGATCCGACGCAGTCGGCTCGCCTTCTCCGTCGTCCCGCGCAGCGGGGAGACGTCGGGAACCGCGGCCGACGTGGCGGACGGAGCCGGAGCTGCGGTCGCCTGGGACGACGCAGCGGCCTTCTCGGCCTCTGCCTGCTTGGCGCGCTCCGCGGCGGCGGCCGCCTCGAGGACGTCCTCCTTGCGGATGCGACCGCCGACACCGGTGCCGGTGAGGGACGTCACGTCGACGCCCTTCTCGGCAGCCAGCTTGCGGACGAGCGGCGTGAGGTACACGCCGCCTGCGGGCGACGACGCCGGCTGGCTCTGCTCGGCGGGGGCCGCGGGTGCCTGCTCGGCGGGGGCTGCGGGCTCCTGCTGAACGGGCGCCGGTGCAGCCTCCTGCGCGGGCTCGGGAGCTGACTCCTCGGCTGCCACGGGCAGCGCCTCGCCGGCGGTGGTCTGCGCGGGCTCGGCGGTCGAGGCCGTGCTCGCGGGAGCCTCGTCGGCCGCAGCCGGTGCAGCGCCGGAGCCGACGATGGCCAGGACGGTGCCGACCTCGACGGTCTCGTCCTCCTGGACGAGGATCTGCTGGACCGTGCCTGCCACGGGTGACGGCACCTCGGTGTCGACCTTGTCGGTGGACACCTCGAGAAGGGGCTCGTCGACCTCGACGGTCTCGCCGACCTGCTTGAGCCAGCGCGTGACGGTCCCCTCGGTGACGGACTCGCCCAGGGCCGGGAGCTTGATCTCCTCGCCGGCGGCGCTTCCGGCGTCGGCCGGGGCGGGCGCGTCAGCGGGGGCGTCCTGCGCGGCAGGCGCGGACTCCTGCGCCGGGGTGGGCGACTCGTACCCACCACCCGCAGCGGGAGCCTGGCTCTCGGTCGACTCCGCCTGAGCGGGCTCCGGGCGGGACTCCTCGGTCTGCTCCGGCTCAGGCGACGCGGACTCGTCGCTGTCCGAGCCGGACCCGATCACCGCGAGGGGAGCGCCGACCTCGACGGTCTCGTCCTCCTCGACGAGGATCTTCTCGAGCACGCCAGCGAACGGCGAGGGGATCTCGGTGTCGACCTTGTCGGTCGAGACCTCGAGCAAGGGCTCGTCGAGCTCGACGGTGTCGCCGACCTGCTTGAGCCAGCGGGTAACGGTGCCTTCGGTGACTGATTCACCCAGGGCGGGCATCTGCACGTTGTCTGGCATGACCTCTCCGGTCTCCTTCGATCGCTTGGTCAGTTGTGGGCGTGCAGGGGCTTGCCGGCCAGGGCCAGGAAGGCCTCTCCGAGTGCCTCGTTCTGAGTGGGGTGTGCGTGGACGAGCGCTGCGACGTCCTCGGGGTAGGCCTCCCAGTTGACGATGAGCTGCCCCTCCCCGATGAGCTCGCCGACGCGAGCGCCGATCATGTGGACTCCGACGACGGGCCCGTCCTTCTGGCGGACGAGCTTGATGAAGCCCTGGGTGGCGAGGATCTTGCTCTTGCCGTTCCCGGCGAGGTTGTACTCGAGGACCTCGACGGAGTCGGCGCCGTACTGCTCCTTGGCCTTGACCTCGGTGAGGCCCACGGACGCGATCTCTGGGTCCGAGTAGGTGACGCGCGGGATGCCGGACTCGACGATCGGCGCGGGGTTGAGACCGAGGATCTGCTCGGCGACGAAGATGCCCTGGGCGAAGCCGCGGTGCGCGAGCTGCAGGCCGGGGACGATGTCTCCGACAGCCCAGATGTTGCCGACGCCCGTGTGGAGCTTCTCGTCGGTGATGACGAACCCGCGGTCGAGCGTGATGCCCTGCTGCTCGTAGCCGAGGTCGGCGGTGCGCGGTCCACGACCGACGGCGACGAGCAGGAACTCTGCGTCGAATGTCTTGCCGGACTCCAGGGTGACGTGGACGCCCGAGTCGTCCTGGGTGACGCCGGCGAAGCGGTCGCCGAGGTTGAAGGCGATGCCACGCTTGCGGAACGCACGCTCGAGGCTCTTGCTCAGCGACTCGTCCTCGGCGGGCACGAGGTGCGGGAGGCCCTCGATGATGGTGACGTCGGCGCCGAAGGAGCGCCAGACGCTCGCGAACTCCGAACCGATGACGCCGCCACCGAGGATGATGACGGACTTCGGCACGGTGTCGAGCTTGAGCGCCTGGTCGGACGTCATGACACGGCCGCCGATCTCGAGGCCGGGCAGCGAGCGCGAGTAGGAGCCGGTGGCGAGGACGACGTGCTTGCCGGTGTACCGGGTCCCGTCGACCTCGACCGCGTCCTGTCCGACGAGCTTTCCGTAGCCCTCGACGACGGTGATGGCACGGGACTTGATGAGTCCCTGGAGGCCCTTGTAGAGGCCCGAGACGACGCCGTCCTTGTACTTGTTGACGCCCTCCATGTCGATGCCCTTGAGCTCGGTGTTCACCCCGAAGTGGCTGCCGTCGCGGGCGTTGTCGGCCAGCTCTGCCGCGTGCAGGAGAGCCTTCGTGGGGACGCAGCCGTAGTGGAGGCAGGTCCCACCGAGCTTGTCCGCCTCGATGAGGGCGACCTTCTGGCCCAGCTGGGCGGCCCGGAGGGCGGCCGCGTAGCCTCCGCTCCCTCCGCCCAGGACGACGATGTCAAACTCGGTGCCGGGGGTCTCGGCCACGTGCAGCTCCTTAGGCGCAAAAGGGTTCGGTACGGTCTCCATCTTGTCATCAAGGTAGCCCTGCCCCAAGCGCGGTGCCGGTCTTTCGGGCGTCGCGGGCTGTGACGCTCAAGACACCCCGCACCTGGGGCGGTGAGAGCCGGAGGACGATCAGCCCGCCGTTCGGGTGGCGGAGCTGCCGGGGGACCAGGACTCGAGGTAGGAGAGCAGGGTGCGGACAGCCACTCCGGTCCCTCCCTTGGGCGTGTACCCGTGGGGTGCGCTCTCGTTGAAGGCTGGGCCCGCGATGTCGAGGTGCGCCCACGGGGTGTCTCCGACGAACTCCTTGAGGAACAGACCGGCGACGAGCATGCCCCCGAACCGTTCCCCGATGTTCGCGAGGTCCGCGACGGGGGAGTCGAGGCTCGCGCGGAGCTCGGCCGGCAGCGGCATCGGCCAGAACTGTTCGCCGGCCGCGCCAGCCGCAGCGACGACGTCGGCGCGGACGTCGTCCGTGCCCATGACCGCAGAGACCCGGTTGCCGAGGGCGACCATCTGCGCGCCGGTGAGCGTGGCGACGTCGAGGATGACGTCGGCACCGTCCTCCCGCGCGGCCACGAGCCCGTCGGCGAGCACGAGGCGGCCCTCGGCGTCGGTGTTGAGCACCTCGACGGTGGTGCCACCACGGACGGTCAGGACGTCAGAGGGACGCTGGGCGGTGCCTGACGGCATGTTCTCGGCGAGGCAGAGCCACCCTGTGACGGCGACGGGCAGCTCGAGCCGGGCGGCGGCGAGCACCGTGTGGAGCACAGCCGCGGCACCGGCCATGTCGGACTTCATGGCCTCCATGCCCTTCGCAGGCTTGAGCGACAGGCCGCCCGAGTCGAAGGTGATGCCCTTGCCGACGAGCGCGACGCGACCTGTGGCGCGAGCGGGGGAGTAGACGAGCTTGACGAGCCGGGGGCCGCGGACCGATCCCATGCCGACACCGAGCAGCCCGCCGTAGCCGCCGGCGGCGAGTGCCTTCTCGTCGAGGACCGTGACCTTGACCCCGGTGCCGCGGGCCGCGCTGCGTGCGGCCTCCGCGAAGGCACCCGGGTAGAGATCGTTGGGCGCCGTGTTGACGAGGTCGCGCGTGCCATGGACGGCACGGGCGACGATCTCGGCGCGCGCGCCGGCGTCCGTGACGGCGGCGGTCCCCGCGAGCGGCGTGACGATCGTGAGGTCGCTCACCGGCGTGCCTGCCGTGGCTGCCTCACCCGTGCGGTACGTCCGGTAGGCGTAGGCGCCGAGGAGCGCTCCCTCCGCAACCGCTGCCACGTCGGCGACCTCGGCGCCGGGCAGCGCGACGGCGACGCTGCCTCCGCCGGCGAGCGACCGCACGGCCGCCCCCGCAGCGCGGCGCAGGGTCTCCGGCGTCGCCGGGGAGGTGCCGAGACCGGCGAGCACGAGAACGCGTGCCGCCAGGCCGTCGCCCGCCGGGAGCCGCGTGATCGACTCGGCGTCCGAGCGCACCCCGAGCACCCGGAGCTGGTCCGGTGCGAGGGCTGCGAGCACACGTGCCGGGAGCGGCTGCGCGGAGACGACGGAGAGCGCGTCGCGCGTCCCGGTCACCCCGACGACGAGGGCCTCGGTCGCGATCGTGCTGATGTCTGTGCTGGTGAAGGAGATGTCTGCCACCGCTCGATGGTAACCCTCGGACGTGCCCGCAGGACCGGGCGGCATACGGCCCCGGCAGCGCGAGCGGTAACCTCGTCCTGTGTTCGCACCCCTGACCATCCTCATCGCGGCCGTGGCCCTCGCCCAGGCCGGCTGGGCGACGTGGTTCGTCATCCAGGACCGCGCTGTCGTCCTCAAGCAGCTCTGGGGTGCGGCGGTCGTGGAAGGTCTGCTCGTCGTCCAGGTGATCGTCGCCGCAGGGATCCTGCTCACGGGGTCGTACGACGTCCGGGCGGGCGAGCTGTGGGGCTACCTCCTCACGGTCCTGCTCATCCTTCCGTTCGCTGCTGCCTGGGCGTTCGCGGAGCGCACCCGGTGGAGCTCGGTCGTCATGGTGGTCGCCGCACTCACCGTCGTCTTCCTCGAGTTCCGCCTCACCCAGGTCTGGGCAGCATGAGCGCGCCCCGGTCCGCCCCGCAGCCCCACGGGCCCGCGTCCACGGCCAGCGGCTTCGGGCGCCTGCTCGTCCTCGTCTACGGGATCCTCGCGCTCGCGGCGACCGTCCGCGGCGCCTACCAGCTGATCTCCGACGGGTCCCAGGCGCCGGTGCCGTACTCCCTGTCGCTCGCGGCCGGCATCGTCTACATCGTCGCCACCGTGGCCCTGGCCAAGGGCACAGGGCGCTGGCGCACCGTGGCGTGGGTCGCGTGCGGGACGGAGCTCGTCGGGGTGCTCACCGTGGGTGTGCTCACGCTCGTCGACCAGGCGGACTTCCCCGACAGCACCGTGTGGTCGGCATTCGGCCAGGGGTACGGATACGTCCCGCTGGTCCTGCCGGTGATCGGCCTCGTCTGGCTCCTGCGCACCCGGGAGGGCGCCACCCGGTGACCGACGTGCGGCGCGCGCGCCCGCCCCGTCCTGCCCCACCCGCTCTGCACGACGACCCGACCGAAGGACATCCAGCGGCCATGATCTACCCTCTCCTCTTCAACGCCGTCTTCAGACGGATGGACCCTGAGCGCGCCCACACGGTCGCTTTCCGCCTCATCGCCGGGGTCGGGCGGGTGCCCGTCCTCGCGGGCGTCGTCCAGGGTGCGCTCGCGCCGTACCTGCAGCGGGGCCCCGGGGTCCGCGTGTTCGGGCGCCGCGTCCCGGCGCCCTTCGGGCTGGCCGGTGGGTTCGACAAGAACGCGGAGGCCGTCCGGGGCCTGACGATGCTCGGCTTCGGGTTCGTCGAGATCGGCACCGTCACCGCGCAGCCGCAGCCGGGCAACGAGAAGCCGCGGATGTGGCGGGAGATCGAGCTCGGGGGCGTCCGCAACAGGATGGGCTTCAACAACGGGGGAGCGGCGGAAGCCGCGCAGCGGCTCCGTGACCTGCGCTCGACGAGGTCCGGCCGCGCGATCTTCGTCGGGGCGAACATCGGCAAGACGAAGGTCACCCCGGCCGCGGAGGCCCCCGGTGACTACGCGACGAGTGCGAGCCTGCTCGCCCCGCTCGCCGACTACCTCGTGGTCAACGTCTCCTCCCCGAACACTCCCGGGCTCCGGGACCTGCAGTCCGTCGACGCGCTCCGGCCCATCCTCGTCGCGGTCCGGGCAGCGGCGGACCGGGCGTGCGAGTCCGCGGGTCGCCCCCGCATCCCGCTCCTCGTGAAGATCGCCCCCGACCTTGCGGACACCGACGTCGACGCCGTCGCCGACCTCGTCCTCGAGCTCGGCCTCGACGGAGTCGTGGCCGTGAACACGACGATCAACCACGACCTCGGGCCGGGTGGGCTCTCGGGCTCGCCGCTCCTCGAGCGCGGGCTCACGGTCGTGGCCCGACTGCGGGAGAGGCTCGGTCCGGGCACGGTCATCATCGGTGCCGGTGGCATCCGCACCGCTGCAGACGCTCGCGCCTACCTCGACGCGGGCGCTGACCTCACGCAGGGGTACACGGGCTTCGTCTACGAGGGTCCGCTGTGGGCGCGCCGGGTCAACACGGGGCTGCTGCGATGATCCCCCCGCGGTGGGTGTGGCAGATGGTCGCCGCTGACGGTTCCGTGCTCGAGGAGCCGATCAGCCCGGTGTTCACCACCCAGTACGACGCCGAGCAATGGCTCGGAGAGCAGTGGCGTGGGCTGGCGGAGCAGGGTGTTGCGGAGTCTCGCCTGCTGCACGACGGGAGGCAGGCGGCCACGGCCGTGCGCCTGTCGACGCACGTGCCGTGACCGCTGCTCGCTGACCCGTGGGCTACGGGCGCTGCTTCGGGGCTCCCTCTGCGGTCTTGCCGGCGTCGCGCTCGACGACGTCGCCGAGGATCTCGTCGATCCGTGTCATCAGCTCCGCGGGGATCTCGACCCCGGACGCCTTGACGTTCTCGGCGACCTGCTCGGGCCGCGATGCGCCGATGAGCGCGGCGGCGACGTTCTGGTTCTGCAGCACCCAGGCGACCGCGAGCTGCGCAAGAGTGAGGCCCAGCTCGTCCGCGACCGGCCGCAGGTTCTGCACGCGCTCGAGCACGTCGTCGCGCAGGAAGCGCTGGATGAAGCTCGCGCCACCCTTCTCGTCCGTCGCACGCGACCCGGCAGGAAGCTCGGCGCCCGGCCGGTACTTCCCGGACAGGACACCTTGGGCCACGGGCGACCACACGATCTGGGAGATGCCGAGCTCCTGCGACGCGGGCACGACCTCGTCCTCGATGACGCGCCACAGCATCGAGTACTGGGGCTGGGAGGAGATGAGCTGGAAGCCCAGGTCCGTGGCGAGCGCGTGGCCCGCGCGGAGCTGGTCCGCGGTCCACTCGCTCACGCCGATGTAGAGCGCCTTGCCCTGTCGGACGATGTCGGCGAACGCCTGCATCGTCTCTTCGAGCGGGGTCTCCGTGTCGTAGCGGTGCGCCTGGTAGAGGTCGACGTAGTCGGTGCCGAGGCGCCGCAGGGACCCGTTGATGGACTCGAGGACGTGCTTGCGGGAGAGGCCGGAGTCGTTCGCGCCGCCCGGACCCGTGGGCCAGTAGACCTTCGTGAAGATCTCGAGGCTCTCGCGCCGCTGACCGGCGAGAGCGTCGCCGAGCACCTGCTCAGCAGCCGTGTTCGCGTAGGCGTCGGCGGTGTCGAAGCTCGTGATGCCCGCGTCGAGCGCGGCGTGGACGCATGCGGTGGCGGTGTCGTTCTCGACCTGCGAGCCGTGCGTCAGCCAGTTGCCGTAGGTGATCTCCGTGATCTTGAGACCGGAGTTGCCGAGGTATCGATAGTTGACCATCTCACGACCCTAACCACGCCGTGCGGGTCGTGCTCGCGGGCGCGAGCTGTCAGGACGGGTACTCACCGTGCTTCACCATGGGCTTGGGCAGGCGGGCACGACGGATCTGGAACGCGCGCATGACCGCGTACATCGCCGTCCCGCGGACGAGGTGTTCCTCGCCGAACTTCGCGATGAGCCGCTTCTTGAGCATCCGCCACATGATGAACGCATCGGCGATCGCGAGGAGCACCACGAGGTAGAGCGCGACGATCGCGCCGAGGGCGATGTAGGCGTTCTGCTGCGCGGCGAACGTCACGACGAGGAACAGCGCCGCGAGGAAGAGGAAGATCTCGCCGATGTTCCAGCGGGCGTCGACATAGTCGCGGATGTACCGGCGCACGGCGCCCCGGTCCCGGTAGGGCAGGTTCTTGTCGTCGCCCGTCTTCATCGCCTTGTACTCACGCTCGCGGACCTCGCGCTGCTTGGCGCGCGCCGCCTTCGCGGCCGCCCGACGGTCGTCCGGGACGAGCGGACGCTTGTTGGCGGCCTGGGCCTCGCGCCGGGTGGGGGTGGGGCGACCCTTGCCGACCGACTGCTCGATCTCGGCGGCCGTCGCCGTGGCGTCGTCGGGGGTGGCCGAGGTGTCTGGGGCGTCTGAGGGCTTCTTGCGTGAGAACACCCACCGATCGTAGTCGACGCCACGAGCGCCCAGGTGCCCGCGATACGGTGCTGTGATGAGCGACTTCTCCCACCTCCGTGCCCGCGTGAGCGAGCTCTTCCCCGTCCTGCGTGCTGACCTCGAGGCCCTCGTCCGCATCCCGAGCGTCTCCGCCCCGGCCTTCGACCAGGCGCACGTCGCCGCGAGCGCCGATGCCGTCGCAGAGCTCCTGCGCGCTGCGGGCCTCCCCGACGTGCAGGTGCTCAGCGCCGGTGGGAGCAGGCCCGCGGTCGTCGGGCGCCGGCCGGCGCCCGACGGGGCGCCGACGGTCATGCTGTACGCCCACCATGACGTGCAGCCCCCGGGCGAGCGCGAGCACTGGACGAGCGAGCCGTTCGAGCCGCAGGAGCGCGCGGGCCGTCTGTACGGGCGTGGCGCCGCTGACGACAAGGCGGGGATCATTGCGCACCTGGGTGCGTTGCGGGCCCTGGGAGACGATCTCGAGGTCGGGGTGACCGTCTTCGTCGAGGGCGAGGAGGAGATCGGCTCGCCCGCGTTCGGGGCGTTCCTCGCCGAGTACGAGTCGCTCCTGCAGGCCGACGTCATCGTCGTCGCCGACTCCATGAACTGGAAGGTCGGGGTGCCGGCGCTGACGACGTCCCTGCGCGGGCTCGTCGACTGTGAGGTCGAGGTCACCGTGCTCGACCACGCGGTCCACTCGGGCATGTACGGCGGCCCGGTGCTCGACGCCGTCACGCTCCTCTCCCGGCTGATCGCCACCCTGCACGACGACGACGGCTCGGTCGCGGTGGCGGGCCTGGCCAGTGGGCCGGACCCCACGGTCGACTACGACGAGGCCGAGCTCCGCGCCGACAGCGGTCTCGTCGAGGGCGCGACGCTGGCCGGGACCGGTCCGCTCTCGGCTCGGATGTGGACCCGCCCTGCCCTCGCCGTCATCGGTCTGGACGCGCCGGCGGTGGCCACGGCGTCGAACACGCTCGCACCGCGCGCGACGGCCAAGCTCTCGCTGCGCATCGCGGGCGGCCAGGACCCTGAGGAGGCCTTCGCGGCGCTGCAGGCCCACATCACCTCCCACGCACCGTTCGGCGCGCAGGTGGTCGTCCGCCCGGGCGAGCTCGGTCGGTCGTTCCAGGCGCCCGCCGACTCCGCGGCGATGCAGACGGCACGCGCGTGCTTCGAGCAGGCATGGGGGACTGCGCCGGTGGACATCGGCATCGGGGGTTCCATCCCGTTCATCGCCGACCTGCTCGACGTCTACCCGGACGCCGCGATCCTCGTGACGGGGGTCGAGGACGCCGACTCTCGCGCGCACGGCGCCGACGAGTCCGTCCATCTCGGGGAGCTCGAGAAGGTCGTGCTCGCCGAGGCGCTGCTGCTCTCCAGGCTCGGGCGTCGGTCCTGACGCGGACGCCCGGGCCCGTTCGGGCCCGGGCGTCGCGACGTCAGGAGCGGTGGGCGATGTCCAGTGCGCGTGCCCAGGCGAGCACGTCGTCGGGCAGCGTGGGCGTCTGCGGCGGTCCGCCGAGCAGCTCGACGACGTCGGGCGCGGGGACCCGGGTCCCGCCCTTGCCGAGGAATCGGGCGGCGACGATCGCCCGCGCGGCGAGCTCTCCGCGGACGGTCACCACCTGCTCGAGGTAGGCCAGCCGTGGGTCCCACCCCAGGACGCGCGTCGTGATGACGACGGGCTGCCAGAGCGTGAGCGAACGCTTGTACAGGATCGTCGATGCGGCAACCACCGGGTACCAGCCGCGAGCGTTGAGGGTCGGCATCGCGCCGCAGTCGGCGATGAGGTTGCTCCGCGCGGCGTCCATCATGTTGAGGTACACCGCGTTGTTCACGTGGAGGTAGATGTCGAGGTCGCCGGGCCGCACGCGGGTCCGGGTGATCGACGGGTCGAGCAGCGTCTGGCCCGGGACGGGGCGGCGTGGACGGAACGTGGCGAGGGCGAGCGCGATCTGGCGGGTCACCATCGCACGGTACTACGAGTAGCAGGTATCCAGGCGTAGGCGGACTCGGACCCGGGGGCCAGGCCCCGGTCGGTCCGGGAGGTCGGGGGACCGGCGTCCGGCGAGGCCGGCTCCGCTCAGAGTCCGGGCAGCGCGAGCATCTGGTCGAGCGCCACCCGCGCCCAGTGCGCGTCGTCAGGGTCGACGACGATCTGGTTGACGAGCCGCCCGGCCACGAGAGACTCCATGACCCACACGAGGTGCGGGAGGTCGATGCGGTTCATCGTCGAGCAGAAGCAGACGGTCGAGTCCAGGTAGTGCACCTGCTTGTCCGGGTGCGCACGCGCGACGCGGCGCACGAGGTTGAGCTCGGTGCCGATCGCCCATGCCGACCCTGGTGCCGCGGCGTCGAGCGTCGAGATGATGAACTCGGTCGATCCAACGAGGTCGGCAGCCTGCACCACCTCGTTCTTGCACTCCGGGTGGACGAGCACGTTGACGCCCGGAACCGCAGCACGGATGTCCGCGACGTTGCGCTCCGAGAACCGCCCGTGCACGGAGCAGTGGCCGCGCCACAGGATCATCCGTGCGTCACGGAGCTGCTCGTACGTGAGCCCGCCGTCCGGCTTGCGGGGGTCGAACACGACACAGTCCTCAGGGCGCAGACCGAGCTTGAGCAGCGCGGTGTTGCGTCCCAGGTGCTGGTCGGGGAGGAACAGCACCTTGCCCGTGCCGTCGACACCGCCGACCTGGTCGAACGCCCACCGCAGCGCGACCTCGGCGTTCGACGAGGTGCACACCGTTCCCGAGTGCCTGCCGGTGAACGCCTTGATGGACGCGGAGGAGTTCATGTACGTCACCGGAACGGTGGCGTCGACGATGCCCGCGTCCGCGAGGACGTCCCAGCACTCCTCGACCTGGTTGATCGCGGCCATGTCCGCCATGGAGCATCCCGCGGCGAGGTCCGGCAAGATCACCCGCTGGTCGTCCGAGGTGAGGATGTCCGCGCTCTCAGCCATGAAGTGCACGCCGCAGAAGATGATGAACTCGGCCTCCGGGCGGGCAGCCGCCTCGCGGGCGAGCTTGAACGAGTCCCCGGTGACGTCCGCGAAGTCGATGACCTCGTCGCGCTGGTAGTGGTGACCCAGGACGAACGCACGGTCTCCCAGTGCCGCGCGGGCAGCCCGTGCGCGGGCGACGAGGCCGGGGTCGCTCGCGGCCGGCAGCTCCCCCGTGCACTCGACACCCCGCTCGGACGCGAGGTCGCGACCCTGGCCGAGGAGGAGGAGCGCGGGCGATGCCTGGGGCTCTGCGAAGGTCGAGTTCACGAGGGTGCTCACGCGCGCCATCATCTCATGGTGCTCCGTGCCCGGAGAGGGCTCTCGTGCGCGAGGATGGCACCATGCACGTCCTCGTCGTCGCCGACTCCTTCCCGCCCGCTCCGACGGGGGACGTCGCGCGTGCGGTCGCGTCCGGGTGGCTGCGTGGTGCTCCGCACGACGTCGTGGCGGGACTCGGGCTGCCCGACGGCGGACGCGGAGTCGTCCCGCTCCTCGCCGAGGCTCTCGGCGTCGGCCTGGACGCCGACGGGCTCCTTGTCGTCCGCGGGACCGGCGGTGACCGCACGGCGTACGTCGAGCGCCGCGACGGTGCCACGTCGCAGTCTCTGGGCGCGCAGGTCGCTCACGCGCTCGACTGCGGTGCGACCCGGGTCGTCGTCGGGCTCGATGCCAGGTCCGCGCCCGGGCAGGTGCCGGACGGCGGGGCAGGTCTGCTCCTGACGCTCGCCGCCCAGCAGGGCTCCCAGGCCGCGGCCTCGATGCTCGCAGGCCTCGAGGAGTCGACGGCGCAGCACGCGCAGGGCCCCGGGCCGACCCGTCCCGGTGCCGCACGAGCGGTCATCGATGTCCTCGGAGCAGACCCGGCCACCTGGCACGAGGTGCTCGTCGCCGCGCACCGACGGCTGGCCGGGGCGGACCTCGTCGGCGCTGTCGCGACCGACATCGCACTGCTCGGTCTGCACGGCACGAGCGCGGGCGCGGCCCGGGCGGGCGTGCTCGACGACGAGACCGCGCAGGAGCTCGAACGTGCGCTCGGTCACTATGCGCACGCCCTGCGGGAGGGTGTGCCAGGCCCGCGCCAGCTCCTGCCGCTCGCAACCGCCCGCAGCGCGTCGGCGGCATCCCGGTCGTCGGCCAGCACGGCCGGCGCCGGAGCCGGCGGCGGAGCGGGGTTCGCGCTCGTCGCGCTCGGGGGCCGGCTGCTCCCGGGACCAGGTGTCGCGGCGTCGGCCGTCGACCTCGACCGACGCGTCGCGTCGGTCGACCTCGTTGTCGCCGTCCGCGGGGAGCTCGATGGCGCGACCTTCGAGCTCACAGCCGTGCGCGAGGCCGCACGAGCAGCTGGCGAGGTGGGGATCCCGTGCCTCGTCGTCGCAGGTTCCTCGCTCATGAGCACGCGGGAGTACTCCGCGCACGGCATCTCCTCGCTCCACACCGTCGTTGGCCGGGGAGCGGTTCCACTCGTCGAGGAGCCCGGTCCCGGCGAGCTCCTCGACGACCTCGGCAGGTGTGCTGAACGCCTGGCCCGGACCTGGTCCCCGAGCAGGCTCGCCGGCACGACCCGCTGAGGGCTTACGCTGGTGGGAACAAAGTGTGAGGACGCGTGGTTGAACCTCACGCTGGCACCACCCGACGAGAGATGCGCCTGGCGGGGCCGCAACCGGGTTCCCGGGCACCGCCGCACACCCGTCTATTTTCTTCATTGTGGGGAGACACCATGACCGAGACCACCGAGACCGCGACCCACGGGGTCCTGCTGACCGACGTCGCCGGCCAGAAGATCCGCGACCTGCTCGAGCAGGAGGGCCGTGACGACCTGCGTCTGCGCGTCGCTGTCCAGCCGGGCGGCTGCTCGGGCCTCATCTACCAGCTGTACTTCGACGAGCGCGTGCTCGACGGCGACGCGCTGCGCGACTACGACGGCGTCGAGGTCGTCGTGGACAAGATGAGCGTGCCGTATCTCGACGGCGCGACGATCGACTTCGCTGACACGATCGAGAAGCAGGGCTTCACCATCGACAACCCCAACGCGGGCGACGGCTGCGCGTGCGGGGGCTCCTTCAGCTGACCACCCGCTGACGGACGACACCCGCCCGCACGCGGACGACAGGGCCCGGATCGCACGATCCGGGCCCAGTCGCGTCCCCGGGACGACCGGCTCATGAGCCGCGCGATGCCCAGCGTGAAGAGGCAGACCGGTAAGCGCGATCAGTCCTGTGGGGCACCGGCGCCCAGCTCGACCGTCAGCGCGAGGTGCCCGCCGCCGCCGTCGTGCTCACGCGCGGACGCGACGACCGCGTGACCCCGCATGCGAGCCCAGGCCGGCACATCGTGCTCCGCTGCCGGGTCTGTGCTCCACACGACGACCAGTGCTCCCGCCGGGAGGTCGCGAGCTGCCGCGGCGAGCCGGATCACCGGCAACGGGCAGCGTAGGCCGCGGGCATCCACGACGTGGGCGTCGCTCACAGGCCCTGCGCACCGAGCATGCTGCGGACGCCGGCGACGACCTCGGGGAGGGCGTCGAGGAAGGCCTCGATGTCGGCGGCGGTCGTCGTCCGGTCGAGCGCCAGACGCACGTTCCCGTGGGTGAGCACACCCATGGCGGCGAGCACGTGGCTCGGATCGAGCGTCGTCGATGCGCACGCGGACCCGCTGCCCACCGCGAAGCCCGCCCGGTCCAGCGCCGAGACGAGCGCCTCGCCGTCGGCATAGAGGCAGGAGAACGTCACGACGTGGGGGAGCCGGTCCACCGGCTCTCCGACGACCTCGACGTCAGGGATGTCGATGACCCGGCTGCGGACGAGGTCGACGAGCTCCCGGCGCCGGACAGCCTGCGCGTCGAGGTCGTCCTGCGCCGCCTCGAGCGCCGCCGCTGCCGCGAAGGCGAGCGGAACGCTCACCCCGCCCGGGAACCACGCGTCGGCGTCCTCCGGCCAGTCCGCCGCCCACCGCACGGAGGGACGGACCGCGAGCACGCCGATCCCCGCGAGACCGCCCCAGTCAGCCGGATCTGCCGCGAGGACGTCCCAGGCCTGCGGTACCGCGACGTGTCCGATCGCGGCTCCGGCGTCGACGAGCAGCGGGACGCGGGCAGCACGTGCCGCCGCATGGACCGCGTCGAGCGGTTGCAGCGTCCCGACCTCGCCGTTCGAGTGCTGCAGCGCCGCGAGCGCGACACCGGGCACGAGCGCACCGGCGAAGACCTCTGCGTCGACCCGGCCCGTCCGAGTGACAGGGATGCGCACGTGCGCGGGGACGTGCGCGTTCGTCACACCGGATCCGCGCACGTCGACCCGACCGGGCCCGGTGACGAACGAGGCGGCATCGAGCACCGCCGATCGCTCGACCGCTGACGTGACCACCGTCCCGCCTGCACGCCGTCGGCCGCGGACGACACCGCGAACCGCTGCGTGCAGCACCGCCGTGTGCGAGGGACCGAAGTGCACCTCCTGCGTCCGGACCCCGAGGCTGTGCGCGACCGACTCGCGCGCAGCCCCCAGGAGCGCCGACGCGCGCCGTGACTCGGACGACAGCCGGCGCGGGTCGGCCCACCCCTCGCCGAGAGCCTGCTCGAAGGCGAGGCGGGCGCGTTCGTGGGGGCGGGCGCTCCCGCCGGCATCGAGGTGGACGCGCGTGGGGGACGCGCCGAGAGCGGTGCCGTCAGTCACGCGACCACCGTATCGGTTGGGGCGCGAGAGAGGGTGACCGGGCATTCGTCACACCGCAACCGGCGTCCTGCGGGCCTGCGCACGACCGGTTGCGCGATACGCTTGGCGCTGTCGAGGACGAAGGTCCTGCTCGCTGCCCTTTTTCCGGGGGTCGGACGACAGGACGCGAAGTGAAAGGCCCTCCTTTGCGCTCGGAACGCCCCACCCGCAGTCGGCGGACACAAGGCAGGCTCCTCGGAGCCGCCGTGCTCGTCGCGCTCGCAGTATCCGGATGTTCCCCAGAAGCCCAGCGTGGCTTCCTCCCGGGGTTCTCCGACGGACCTGTGACGAACCAGACCGACACCTTCACATCGATGTGGGTGGGCTCGTGGATCGCTGCCATGATCGTCGGCATCATCACCTGGGGCTTGATGCTCTGGTGCGTGATCGTGTACCGCAAGCGCAAGAACGACGAGGTGCTGCCGGTCCAGACCCGCTACCACCTGCCGCTCGAGATCATGTACACGGCGGTGCCGCTCGTCATGGTCGGCGTGCTCTTCTTCTTCACCGCCCGCGACCAGGCCGAGATCCGCGACACGTCCGCTGAGCCGGACCTCACCATCCAGGTGATCGGCAAGCAGTGGAGCTGGGACTTCAACTACGTCGACGATGACGTCTACGACTCCGGCGTCCACGCAGAGCGCCCGGGTGAGCTGACCGAGACGCTCGGCGCCCCCGGGACGAGCCCCACGCTGCCGACCCTCTACCTGCCCGTCGGGCAGCGGGTCGAGTTCCAGCTCGAGTCCCGCGACGTCATCCACTCCTTCTGGATCCCGGCGTTCCTCGACAAGCTCGACATGATCCCCTCCCGCACCAACGTGTGGCAGGTGACCCCCATGCGTGAGGGCGTCTACGCCGGCAAGTGCGCCGAGCTCTGCGGAGAGTGGCACGCGGGCATGCTCTTCAACGTCATGGTCGTCTCACCCGAGGAGTACGACGCGCACATGCAGGCGCTGGCCGACAAGGGCCAGACGGGCCAGCTCGGTCTCGACCTGAACCGACAGCACGGGATCCCCTCGGGTCCCCGAGAGAGTGAGAACTGATGGCCGCCGCGGCTACGACCACGGTCCCCGGCCTGGCGCCTGCGCGTCAGACGCTCGGACGGACCGTCATCAAGTGGGTCACGTCGACCGACCACAAGGTGATCGGGTACATGTACCTCATCACGTCGTTCATCTTCTTCTGCATCGGTGGCCTCATGGCGCTGGTGATCCGGGCGGAGCTGTTCGAGCCCGGCATCCAGGTGGTGCAGAGCACCGAGCAGTACAACCAGCTGTTCACGATGCACGGCACGATCATGCTGCTGCTGTTCGCCACGCCGCTCTTCGCGGGTTTCGCGAACGTCATCATGCCGCTGCAGATCGGTGCACCCGACGTGGCCTTCCCGCGTCTGAACATGTTCGCGTACTGGCTCTACCTCTTCGGTGGACTCATCGCCTGCGCCGGGTTCTTCACACCGCAGGGTGCGGCATCGTTCGGATGGTTCGCCTACGCGCCGCTGTCGAGCACGACCTTCAGCCCCGGGCTCGGCGGTGACCTGTGGGTCTTCGGCCTGGCGATGACCGGGTTCGGGACGATCCTCGGAGCCGTCAACTTCATCACGACGATCATCACCATGCGCGCGCCGGGCATGACGATGTTCCGGATGCCGATCTTCACGTGGAACACGCTCGTGACGAGCCTGCTCGTGCTCATGGCGTTCCCGCCGCTCGCCTCCGCGCTGTTCGCTCTCGGAGCGGACCGCCGCCTCGGTGCGCAGGTCTTCAACCCCGAGAACGGAGGAGCGATCCTCTGGCAGCACCTCTTCTGGTTCTTCGGCCACCCCGAGGTGTACATCATCGCCCTGCCGTTCTTCGGCATCGTCAGCGAGATCTTCCCCGTCTTCAGCCGCAAGCCGATCTTCGGCTACAAGGGCCTCATCTACGCGACCATCGCCATCGCCGCCCTGTCCGTGACCGTGTGGGCGCACCACATGTACGTCACCGGCGCGGTGCTGCTGCCGTTCTTCTCGTTCATGACCATGCTCATCGCGGTGCCCACCGGGGTGAAGTTCTTCAACTGGATCGGCACGATGTGGCGCGGCAAGCTCACGTTCGAGACGCCGATGCTCTGGTCCATCGGCTTCCTCGTGACATTCCTCTTCGGTGGTCTGACGGGCATCATCCTGTCGAGCCCCGTCATGGACTTCCACGTCTCTGACTCCTACTTCGTCGTGGCGCACTTCCACTACGTCGTCTTCGGGACCGTCGTGTTCGCGATGTTCGCCGGGTTCTACTTCTGGTGGCCGAAGTTCACGGGACGCATGCTCAACGAGCGCCTCGGCCGCCTGCACTTCTGGCTGCTGTTCATCGGGTTCCACATGACCTTCCTCATCCAGCACTGGCTGGGCGTCGCCGGCATGCCGCGGCGTTACGCCGACTACATGCCGGAGGAGGGCTTCACCTGGATGAACCAGGTGTCGACCGTCGGTTCGTTCATCCTCGCCGCCTCGACCCTGCCGTTCCTGTGGAACGTCTACATCACGTGGCGCAACGCGCCCAAGGTGACCGTGGACGACCCGTGGGGCTTCGGGTCGTCGCTGGAGTGGGCCACGTCGTGCCCGCCGCCGCGCCACAACTTCGTGTCGCTGCCGCGGATCCGCTCCGAGCGTCCCGCCTTCGACCTGCACCACCCCGAGGTCGCGGCGATGGACTACCACCAGCCCAACAAGGGCATGCTGGACGTCATCTACGGTGAAGCGGACCGTCGCGGCGAGCAGGAGGATGCCGCACGGCGCGTCTCGGACTCCTCGACCCCTGACACTCCGACCGACAGCGAGGGCACCCGATGAAGATCGAGAGCAAGTTCTTCACCTACCTGGCTCCGTTCTTCCTTCTCGTCGCGGTCGTCTACGGGCTCTGGAGCCGGTGGGAGCCCGTCGGCACGACGGCGCTGTTCCTCACGACCGGGCTCGTCGCCATGATCGGCTGGTACCTCATGTCGACCGCGCGTCGTATCGACGCGCGGCCGGAGGACGACCCTGAGGGCGAGATCGCTCAGGGGGCGGGGGAGCAGGGCGTCTACGCCCCCTGGAGCTGGTGGCCCCTCGCCATCGGGGCCGGCGCGGCGATCTGCTTCCTGGGACTGGCCGCAGGGTGGTGGATCTTCGGCATCGGCGTGGTTCTCTCCATCATCGCGCTCGTCGGCTGGGTGTTCGAGTACTCGCGTGGGCTCCACGCCCACTGATCGGCTCTACCGGGCCTCAGCCCGGTAGAGCGCGGGACCGCGCGCAGCGCATCCAAGAGGCCCTCCCGTGGCGGGAGGGCCTCTTTTCTCATGCGGTGCGCTCCTCGCCCGACTGGACCTGCCGCAGACTGGGAGGCACGCGCTCTCACCCGGGCGCGGGATCTCGACGGCGCGCGCTAAGTGCGGCGGGAGAGTCCCAGCACGCCCCAGGCAGGGGGCCCCGGCAAGGGCGGGGCATACACGGGGGCGCCGGGACGGGTCGGTAGAGGCCCCAGGGGCGAACGCGGTGCTGAGGACGACGAAAGCACCTCCCGGGGGGGGGCTGCGGTGCTGAGGACGAAGAGAGGCACCTCCCGGGGGGAGGTGCCTCTCTGGTGTGGTGCAGCGCCGGACGTGAAGACGTCCGTCACGTCATGTGTCAGGCCGGGACGATGAGCCCTGCGGTCTGGCTGCGGGCACGGTCGAAGCGCGCCGCCGCGTCAGCCCAGTTGACGATGTTCCACCACGCGGCGATGTAGTCCGCACGGACGTTCGCGTAGTCGAGGTAGTAGGCGTGCTCCCACACGTCCAGCAGGACGATGGGCACGAGGCCCAGCGGGATGTTTCCCTGCTGGTCGTACAGCTGGACGATGATGAGCTTCTGGCCGAGGGAGTCCCACGCGAGGATGGACCAGCCGGATCCCTGCACGCCCGCGGCGACCGCGGCGAAGTGCTTCTTGAACGCGTCGAAGGAACCGAAGTCCTCGTCGATGGCAGCAGCGAGCTCACCCTGCGGCTCGCCGCCCTCGGGGGAGAGGTTGGTCCAGAACGCGGAGTGGTTGACGTGGCCGCCGAGGTTGAACGCGAGGTTCTTCTCGTGGAGGTTGACCGCTGCGAAGTCGCCCTTCTCACGCGCCTCGGCGAGCTTCTCGAGGGCGGTGTTCGCCCCGGTCACGTACGCCTGGTGGTGCTTGGAGTGGTGGAGCTCCATGATGCGACCTGAGATGTGCGGCTCGAGCGCACCGTAGTCGTAGCCGAGCTCGGGCAAGGTGTAGACAGCCATTGCGAAGTCCTCCTGGTGCGTCTTCCACGGCAGTGCTGCCGTGACTCACTGGAAAATAAAATACGAGTGGCCCGTGAACGTGGCCTCATCCGAGGCGGTTGTTCACGGGCCACTCACCTACTTTGCAGCAAGATCAGTGCTGGTGCCCGGTGCTGTCCGCGGGGTGACCACCCGTGGTGCTGCCGTCCGCGCCGATGACTGCGAGCGAGGACTCCGACTCCGAAGACTCGAGCGCATCGTGGTGCCCGTGTGACTGAGCTGCTGCGAGCTCAGCCGGCGTGACGGGCTCCACCCGGTCCTCGTAGAAGAACCGCGAGAGCTTCTGGAGCATCTGATCCTTGCGGTAGCCCTTGCGGCGCACGCCGCGAGAGTCTTCCCGTGGAGCGATCTCGAGAGGGCGGTGCGCGTCGTAGTTGACCCGGACCCACCGCTCCTCGTCCGACAGCGGGGTGTGCACCTCGATGTACTCCCCGTTGGCGAACCGCACGATCCGACCGCTCTCGTGCCCGTGGAGCACGAGCTCGCGGTCCTTGCGCTGCAGCCCGAGGCAGATGCGCTTCGTGACCCAGAACGCGATCACCGGGGCGACGAAGAAGGCGATCCGGAGCACCCACGTGATGGCGTTGAGCGAGAGATCGAAGTGCGTCGCGATGAGGTCGTTGGACCCGGCGATGGCCAGGATGATGAACGCCGTGAGGAACGCGACGCCAAGCCCGGTGCGCACAGGCACGTTGCGCGGGCGGTCCAGGACGTGGTGCTCCCGCTTGTCGCGCGTCACCGCGGCCTCGAGGAAGGGGTAGACCGCGAGGAACGTGAACAGCAGGCCAGGGATGACCACGGCCGGGATGAGCACGTTGAGGGACAACGTGTACCCACCGATCACGTACTCGGGTTGCCCGGGCATGAGTCTGAGCGATCCCTCGAGGAACAGCATGTACCAGTCGGGTTGTGCACCGGCCGACACGGGCGAGGGGTCGTAGGGACCGTAGTTCCACACGTTGTTGATCGCCATCGTCCCGCCCATGAGAGCGAGGACGCCGAAGACGATGAAGAAGAATCCGCCAGCCTTCGCGACGTACACCGGGAAGAGCGGGAATCCGACGACGTTCTTGTCCGTGCGTCCACCGCCCGGGTACTGGGTGTGCTTGTGCACGACGACGAACAGCAGGTGGAGGCCGATGAGCGCAAGGATCAGAGCGGGCACGACGAGGATGTGCATCGTGAACAGGCGCGGGATGATCGCGTCGCCGGGGAACTCGCCACCGAAGAGGAAGTAGGAGAGGTACGCGCCCACGAACGGGATCGCCTTCACGACTCCGTCGGTGATCCGCAGCCCGTTGCCCGACAGCACGTCGTCGGGGAGCGAGTATCCGGTGAAGCCCGCAGCGAGCGCGAGGATGAGCAGGAGGAACCCGACCATCCAGTTGAGCTCGCGCGGCTTGCGGAAGGCGCCGGTGAAGAACACGCGCATCATGTGCACGACGATCGCAGCGACGAACATGAGCGCGGACCAGTGGTGGATCTGCCGCATGAGCAGACCACCCTGGACGTTGAACGAGATGTCGAGCGTCGATGCGTACGCCTCGGAGACCAGTCGACCGTTCATCGACGCCAAGGGCCCCGAGTACTCGACGAGTCCCATCGAGGGCACGAAGAAGATGGCGAGGAAGACGCCCGAGATGAGCAGCACGACGAACGAGTAGAGCGCGATCTCGCCGAGCAGGAACGACCAGTGGTCAGGGAAGACCTTCCGCGCGAAGCCCTTGACCGCGTGGCCGATCCCGGTGCGCTGGTCGAGGTAGTCAGCGGTACCCGCTGCCGCCCGTGTGGTGGGGGATGTACTCACTTGAGGCGCTCCCAGTAGCTCGGTCCGACGGGCTCGTCGAAGTCGTCCTGCGCGACGAGGTAGCCCTCGTCGTCCACGGTGATCGGCAGCTGAGGCAGCGGGCGGTGCGCGGGTCCGAAGACGACCTTCGCGCCGTCGGCCACGTCGAACGTCGACTGGTGGCAGGGGCACAGCAGGTGGTGGGTCTGCTGTTCGTAGAGTGCGACAGGGCATCCCACGTGCGTGCAGATCTTCGAGTACGCAACGATGCCGTGGTACGACCAGTCCTTGCGGTCCTCGGCCTCCTTGAGGTCCTCAGGAGCGAGACGGACGAGGAGAACGACAGCCTTGGCCTTCTCGGTGATCCAGTGGTGCGTCAGGCGCTCTTCCGCCGGGACGTCAGGGATGACGTGCACGACGGAACCGACGGTGAGGTCGGAGGGCTTGATGAGGCGGCCTGCGGGGTCCGTCGCAAGACGCATCCCCTTCTTCCACATCGTGTGCTTGAACTTGCTGATGTCCCAGTCGCCACCCGCGGAGCTGATGAGCGGCACGGCGATGGTCAGCGGGAACAGACCGAGCGCGGTGACGACGGCACCCTTGAGCACCCCGCGACGGGCGATACCCGAGTCTTGCGCTCCAGCGCTGAGCGCTGCAACAGCGTCCTTGCGGACGTCGTCGGGGCTCCGGATCTCGTGACGCTCGTCGACCTGCTCGTGGTCGGACATGAGGGTCTTCGCCCAGTGCACGGCGGCGAGGCCGATCCCGATGAGCGAGAGGAACAACCCGAAACCGAGCGCGAAGTTCGTGAGGCGCAGGCCTTCGGTGGTTCCGTCGGGTCGCAGCGCGAAGAAGGCGACGATCATGCCGATCGTGCCGATGATGGAGAGCACGAAGAGGATGACGACCTGGCGCTCGGCCCGCTTCGCGGCCTTCGGGTCGCGGTCCGCCATGCGGTCGCGGTGCTCCGGCAGTCCGGGGTCGTCGAACTTCTCGACGTCGGATCCGGCCGCCGTGACGACGTCGCCCGAGTTCTTCTGCACACTCATGAGGACTTCGCTCCGATCCAGATGGAGAACCCGATCAGGGCGCCGATTCCGACGATCCAGACCCACAGGCCTTCGCTGACAGGGCCGAGGGAGCCGAGGCCGAGGCCGCCGGCCGAGCCGTCACGCTGCTCGACGAGGTACGCGATGACGTCGCGCTTCTCCTCGGGCGTGAGCGTCGCCTCGTTGAAGACGGGCATCGATGCGGGCCCGGTGGTCATGGCCTCGTAGATGTGCTCGGGAGTCGTGTCCCACAGGGCGGGGGCGAACTTGCCCTCGGAGAGCGCGCCGCCCGCGCCGACAGCGTTGTGGCACATGGCGCAGTTGGTGCTGAAGATGACCGAGCCGTTGGCGGCGTCTCCCAGCGCGGGGTTGACCTGCTGGGCTGTGGGGATCGACGGTCCAGGACCGAGCGATGCGACATAGGCCGCGAGCTGACGGGTCTGCTCCTCGTCGAGCTGACGAGGCTTCGCGAGCGCCTGCGGGCCGTTGGTCTGCATGGGCATGCGGCCCGTGCCGACCTGGAAGTCGACCGCGGCCGCACCGACGCCGACGAGGGACGGGGCGTTGCCCCGGCCTTCGGCGTTGGTGCCGTGGCACGAGGCGCAGTTCGCCTGGAAGAGCTTCTCGCCGTTCTCGATGTCCTCAGACGTCGTCGTCTCGGCTCTGGCGGGGCTCGGCGACAGGACGGCATAGATGCCGCCGGTGACCAACAGCGCCAGCAGCAGGAGCACGACCGGCGTCAACCGGTGGTGTCGGCGGGCGGCGAGTGCCTTCACGGATGGATCCTCGTCTCGCAGGGGGTGACAGAAAAACAGGGACGGAGCGTGCGCTGGGCACGGGCGCCTGCACGGGCAGACGGGGATGACTTACTGCAGGAAGTAGATGACGCCGAAGAGAGCGATCCACACGACGTCGACGAAGTGCCAGTAGTACGACACGACGATCGCCGTGGTGGCCTCGTGGTGGCCGAACTTCTTCGCGGTGAACGACCGGCCCAGGAGGGCGAGGAAGGCGATGAGTCCGCCGACGACGTGCAGGCCGTGGAAGCCCGTTGCCAGGTAGAAGACGGAACCGTACGGGCTCGACGAGATCGTCAGACCGTGCTCGACGAGCTCGGCGTACTCGAAGATCTGCCCGGCGACGAAGAAGGACCCCATGATGTACGTCAGGGTGATCCACTCGTTCATGCCCCACTTGGTGAACTGGAGGAGCGAGCCGGTGCGTCGCGGCTGGAACCGCTCGGCGGCCCACACGCCCATCTGGCACGTCACCGAGGACGCGACCAGCACACAGGTGTTGATGAGAGCGAACGTGAGGTTGAGGTGTCCGACACCCTCGTCCCACTGCTCTGCAGGGATCGTGGCGCGGATCGTGAAGTACATCGCGAACAGGCCGGCGAAGAACATGAGTTCACTCGCGAGCCACACGATGGTTCCGACCGAGACAGGGTTCGGTCGGTTCACGCTCACATGGAGGGGGGCGGAGGGCGCAGCCGTTGCAGTCGACACAGGAACCATTATGGCCGATGACGGCGCATGTTTGGTCCCAAGGGCCCATGCGGGCGCAGCGGCGAATGTCACAATGCCCGTCCGCGTGTCCGACTGCGGCCCGCGTGCGTCCGTGCGCACCCATCGGCGGGGGGTGACCGGCCGTTCGGTTCGACGCGCCGCGCACGGGTCGCGCAATGGTCTGGAGCGTCAGGGCGGGGCCACAGTAGGCTCACCGTGGGCGCCTGTGCCCCTGACGTCGATTGCGAGGATCTCCATGTCGATCACCCCGTCTGCTTCCGCCCCTGCACGCACGGTGCTGCTCTACAGCGACGACCGGGCTGTGCGTGACACGGTGCGCGGCGCTGTTGGCAGCGTCACGGCAGCGGGCGAGCAGCTCGTCTGGGTCGAGGTCGCGTCGTACGACGCTGTCGTCGCGCGTGCGGACGAGGGTGGGATCGACCTCATGGTGCTCGACGGCGAGGCCGACAAGGCGGGCGGGATGGGTGTGTGCCGCCAGCTGAAGAACGAGATCTACGACTGCCCGCCCGTGCTCGTCCTCACCGGGCGGCCGCAGGACGCGTGGCTCGCGTCGTGGTCGTTGGCCGACGGGGTCGTGTCGCGTCCGCTCGACCCCTTCGAGCTGCAGCGGGAGGTCGGCTCGCTGCTCGGGCGTGTGCCTGCGGCGGGGCGTACCACGTGAGCGCGACGAGCTGGAAGGCCCTCACGGCGTCGCTCATCGGCGGGCAGGACCTGACGGCGACGGACACCGCATGGGCCATGGACACAGTGATGTCGGGTCGCGCGAACGCGGTCGAGCTCGCGGGATTCCTCGTGGCTCTGCGGGCGAAGGGTGAGACCGTCGAGGAGCTGTCGGGGTTCGCGGAGTCGATGCTCGCGCACGCGCGAAGGTTCACGGTGGGTGGCCGCACGGTCGACATCGTCGGCACCGGTGGCGACATGCTGCACACGGTGAACATCTCGACGATGGCCGCGATCGTGCTCGGTGCGGCCGGTCTGACGGTCGTCAAGCACGGCAATCGCGCAGCGTCGTCGTCCTCCGGTTCCGCGGACGTGCTCGAGGCCCTCGGCATCCGGTTGGACCACACCCCGGAGCGGGTGGCCGAGCTCGCCGACGAGGTGGGGATCACCTTCTGCTTCGCGAACGTGTTCCACCCGTCGATGCGGCACGCCGGGCAGGTGCGTCGGGAGCTCGGGCTCCCGACGGTCTTCAACTTCCTGGGGCCGCTCACCAACCCGGCCCAGCCGTCGGCGACGGCGGTGGGTGTCGCGGACGCACGCATGGCGGCCCTCATCGCCGGGGTGTTCGCCCGCAGGGGGACGAAGGCGCTCGTGTTCCGGGGCGCGGACGGCCTCGACGAGCTCGCACCGACCGGCCCCGCGCAGGTCTGGGAAGTGGTGGCGGACGAGGTCGTGCTGCACTCCCTCGATCCTGTCGCCGATCTCGGCCTCGCACCGGTGGCGATCGCCGACCTGCGGGGCGGCGACGCCACCGCCAATGCTGCGGTGGCGCGCGACGTCCTGGCAGGTGGCGGGGGACCGGTTCGGGAGACGGTCCTGCTCAACGCCGCAGCCGCGCTCGTCGCGGAAGGCTCGCTCGAGGGCACGGCGGAGGGCGATCTGGCGGCGCGCCTGCGGCGGGGCATCGACCATGCGGCCGCTGCCGTCGACTCTGGTGCCGCGACGGCGCTCCTCGAGCGTTGGGTTGCGGCGTCGGGTCGCGCGGACGCGATCCGAGGTTAGTCCTCGGTGATCCGAACTTAGTCCTCGCTGCCCGACGGTCGGCCGCCGGGCAGTGAGCGCCTAGTCCTCGAGCCCGAGGGCGAACGCGGCATCGAGGTCGCTGCTCGAGTACTCGCGGAACGCCAGGTACGTCCGTGTCCTGTGCACGCCCGGGATCTTGCTGATGCGGTCCGCGATGACGTCGGCGAACTCCTCATGGTCGTCCACCTTGACGACGGCGATGAGGTCGACCTCTCCGGTCACCGAATAGACCGCCGACACTCCGCTGACGTCGGCGATCGCGGCAGCGGCTTCCGGGATCCGTGCCTGGTCCGTGTCGATCATGACGATTGCCGTGGGCATCTACGCGCTCCTCGCAGTGGTGGTCGTGCCCGTGGGTGTGGGCATGGTCCGATCATGCCGTGCGAGGCTCGCCGTGACGACCTCGGCGGTCGTGCCGTCGAGGTAGCGTCCCGCGCCCCGCACGGGGCAGGTGAGCGTGCCGGAGGTCTCCACGAGGCGGACGCCCGGCCTGCTGAGCCATCGCACGACGAGGTCGGTCTCCTCAGGGTGGCAGGCTGGCGCGGGCTCGGGGCGAGCGATGACGTGCTCGGCAGCAGCCGTCGCCGCGTGGATGGCGACGTACGGGTCGTGACCTGGCGCGCTCACTGCGGTTGCTGCCAGCCGGCCGTGGCGGACGACGACGATCTCCCACCCGCCCTGCTCGGCCGGTCCGGCGGCGACGATCTCGGAGCATCCGCTCAACGGTCGGATCTGCTGTGCGCGGGCCGCTGCGGCGAGGAACGCCGCCAGCCGGTCCCGCTCGGTGGCGGCGTCCTCGAACCGTTCACTGCGCGCGAGGTCCTGGATCCGTGCGGAGAGCCCCACGACGACCCGGTCGGGGTCACCGTGCAACGACTCTCGCACCTGGCCGACGACGGACGTGTACGGCTCCGACGAGGCTCCGGGTGGACGGCTGTCCTCCGCGACGCACGGAGCGCCACAGCGTCCCATCTCAGCGAGAGCGCACGCCCCAGTGGTCGCGCTCGGCACGGCGGGGAGCTTGCGGGTGCACTGACGGATGTCATGAGCCGCCTGCACGGCCTCGAGGGCGAGCTGCGCCCGCGCCCGCGACGCGAACGGGCCGATGTGCGGCTCGTACCGGCCAGGGGCGTCCTGCCGGACGTCGCGGACGATGGTCAGGCGAGGGAAGGCCTCGGCCGTGAGCCGGACCCAGTGCATCCGCTCCGGGAACTTCGAGCGCCGGTTGTAGCGCGGCGCGTGCTCGGTGATGAGTCGTAGCTCGCGCACCCGGGCTTCGAGCTGGGTCGCGCACGGCACGGCCCGGACCCGTTCTGCGAGTCGGATCATCTCGATCATCCGCCCACGTTTCTCCGAGGCCGTGAAGTAGCTCCGGACCCTCCGTGCGATCGACGTGGATGTCCCCACGTAGAGCACCTCGTCGCGGGGGCCGACGAACATGTAGACCCCCGGACCCGTGGGCAGCCCGTCAGCGAGGTGTCGCTTGCGCCGGACGTCCGCCGGGACGGGGTCCGTCGCGGTCGCCAGATCCTCGAGGTGCGTGATGCCGAGGGGAGCGAGACGGTCGAAGAGCGCGTGCATGACGTCAACGGTCGCGCGGGCGTCCGAGAGCGCACGGTGGTCCGGGATCACGGTGGCGCGGAAGAGCGCTGCGAGGGTCGAGAGCTTGTGGTTCGGTGCCTCGTCCCGGGTCACGACACGTCGTGCGAGGGGAACGGTGTCGAGGACCTGCGCCGGCGGCCAGGGCAGGTCCATGCGCGCGGCGGCTGCGCGCAGGAACGACATGTCGAACGGTGCGTTGTGCGCGACGAGCACCGCACCGCGCGCGAACTCGAGAAATGCGGGCAGCACGGCTTCGATGCGGGGCGCGCCGACGAGCATCGTCGTGGTGATCCCGGTGAGCCGTGCGATGAAGGCCGGGACGGGGACCCCGGGGTCGACGAGCGTCTGGAACTCGCCGAGGATCTCACCACCGCGGACCTTCACGGCTCCGATCTCGGTGATCCCTGAATCCTTGGCCGAGCCGCCGGTGGTCTCGAGGTCGACGACGACGAACGTGACGTCCCGCAGGGGCGTGCCCATCTCGTCGAGCGTGAGCTGGACGGGCACGCCGGGCTGCGCCCACGTGAGGTCTGGGGTCGGAGTGCCGATCCGTCTCCCGGCCTGGCGGAGGCCTGGGAGCGGACGCATCTCGTCGGTTGGCTGCGCGAGCATGAGCCGAACGTACGAGGACCCACCGACACCCGGACGCTTCCGGGTGTCGGTGGGTCCCGCCGTGACCTCAGTCGACGTGCTTGACGTCCGCGTAGATCGTCGAGATCTGCTCGGCGAAGTCCACCAGAACCTTCGATCGCTTCACCTTGAGGGACGGCGTCAGGTAGTCGTTGGCGATCGTGAAGTCGGTCGTGAGCACCGAGAACTTCCGGATGGACTCAGCGCGCGAGACCGCACGGTTGGCGCGCTGGACGGCGGCGTCGATCGACGCGAGTACGTCCGTGTCCTCGGTCGCCTCCTCGATCGTCAGAGCGCCCTTGCCGTGCGTCGCCAGCCAGCCGGGGAGCCCGTCGGGGTCCAGGGTCACGAGCGCGCCGATGAATGGCTGGCCGTCGCCCACGACGACGACCTGGCTGATCACGGGATGTGCACGCAGGCGGTCCTCGAGCACGGCCGGCGCAACGTTCTTGCCCCCCGCCGTGACGATGATCTCCTTCTTGCGGCCGGTGATCCGCAGGTAACCGTGCTCGTCGACGGCTCCCAGGTCACCCGACCGGAACCACCCGTCGACGAACGCCTCGGCGGTGGCCTCGGGGTTGTTGTGGTACCCACGGAACACGTGCGGTCCCTGGATGAGGATCTCGCCGTCCGCGTCGACCTTCACGGCGTTGCCCGGCAGCGGGGGGCCGACCGTGCCGATCTTCCCTCCCTCGGGAAGGTTGACGCTCGTCGGCGCCGTCGTCTCGGTGAGGCCGTACCCCTCGAGCACGACGAGACCGACACCCCGGTAGAAGTGCCCGAGCCGTTCACCCAGCGCCGCGCCGCCCGAGACGGCGTAGCGCGCCTGTCCGCCGAGCGCGGCGCGGATCCGCTTGAGCACGAGCGCGTCCGCGACCGCGTGACGGGCCTTGAGCACCAGCGACGGTCCCGACGGGGTGTCGAGGGCGCGCGAGTAGCTGATCGCCGTCGCCGCCGCCCAGTGGAAGATTTTGCCCTTGCCACCTGCGGCAGCCTTCTGCTCGGAGCTGTTGTAGACCTTCTCGAACACACGGGGCACCGACAGGATGTAGGACGGGCGGAACGTGCCCAGGTCCTCGAGGAGAGTCGTGGTGTCTGGCGAGTGGCCCATGACGGAGCCCGCCGGCACGACGAGCACGTGGATGAATCGCGCGAAGACGTGCGCGAGCGGCATGAAGAGCAGCGTGCGGCGCGCGCCGTACTGGAGCACGTCGCTCAGCCGCTGTGCGGCGTTGACCGTGAGCACGTAGAAGTTCTCGTGCGTGAGCTCGGCACCCTTGGGGCGACCTGTCGTGCCCGAGGTGTAGATGATCGTCGCGACGTCGGCAAGGCCGGCGTGCGAGCGGCGTCGGGCGATCTCCTCGTCCGACACGGCGGCCCCGGCAGCCTTGAGTGCGTCGATGCCACCCTCGTCGATCACGTGCACGGTCGACAAGGACGTCGCGACCGGTCGCGCCTCCTCGACCGTCGCGCGGTGCTGGTCGGTCTCGACCACGAGCAGGCGGACGTCCGCGTCGACGAGGACCCACTCGATCTGCTCCGCGCTCGATGTCTCGTACAGCGGCACGGTCACGGCGCCAGCGGCCCAGATCGCCCAGTCGAGCAGGGACCACTCGTAGCGGGTCCGGGACATGATCCCCACGCTCTGGCCCGGTTCGACGCCCGCTGCCACGAGCCCTTTCGCGACGGCGACGACCTCGGCGTCGAACTCTCGTGCCGTGATGGCCGTCCACGCGCTGGCACCCGCGGCCTTGCGCTCCATGAGGGTCGCGTCACCCGACGATGCCACCCGGTCCGCCAACAGATCGTTGAGGTTCTTGTCCGGTGGGACGTCGATGAGGGCAGGTGTGCGGAACTCGTCCATGCTGGCTCCAGTGACAGTTGGTCGATGGGTGGTAAGACCTTACCCATTCGGCAGGCGTGCAACGGTCATGACCGGCCCAGTACGATTCATCCGGAGTCACAGCACGCGCTGTGCACACTACGAGGTGAGCGAGGGAACGGGCATGCATGCCATCGGGGTCGACATCGGCGGGACCAAGATTGCGGCCGGGGTGGTCGACGAGGACGGACAGATCCTCGCTCAGACGCGGGTGAGCACGGAGCCGGACGACGCGTCGAGCATCGACCGGGCGATCGCGGAGGTGTATCGCGAGCTCACCAAGGACTTCGTGGTCGGCGCGGTCGGGCTCGCGGCCGCCGGGTTCGTCAGCCCGGACCGCACGTCCGTCCTGTTCGCGCCGAACATCGCCTGGCGTGACTACCCGATCGGTCAGCGGGTGCGGGCGCTCATCGGCGACGACGTGCGGATCGTCGTCGAGAACGACGCGAACGCGGCCGGGTGGGCGGAGTTCCGCTTCGGCGTCGGGCGGGACGCGACCGACATGCTCATGCTCACGGTGGGGACCGGCCTCGGCGGCGCGCTCGTCGTCAACGACCAGCTCGTGCGTGGCCGGTGGGGCGTCGCGGCAGAGGTCGGGCACATGCGAGTGGTCCCGAGCGGGCACTACTGCGGGTGCGGCCACGAGGGATGCTGGGAGCAGTACGCCTCAGGCTCCGCCCTCGTCCGCGACGCGCGCTCGGCGGCGACCGCGAGGCCGCAGGACGCGGCACGCCTCATCGACCTCGCCCAGGGGCGCATCGAGCTCATCACCGGCCCGCTCGTCACCATGGCCGCGCAGTCCGGCGACCCCCTCGCCATCCGCCTCCTCGCGAACCTCGGCGGGTGGATCGGGACAGGCTCCGCGTCCGTCGCAGCGCTGCTCGACCCCGAGCTCATCGTCATCGGCGGGGGAGTCGGTGCGGCCGGCGACCTGCTCCTGGGCCCGGCACGCCAGGCGTACGGCGAGGCGTTGCCGGCGCGTGGCCACCGCCCGGAGGCGCGCATCGAGCTCGCCGCGCTCGGCAACGAGGCGGGGATCGTCGGAGCAGCGGACCTCGCGCGGATCTGACCTAGACGACCGCGCCCTGGTTGCTCGGCGGTTCCCGGTCGTCCGGGAGCCGCCAGAGCAGCAGCGCGACGCCGACGAGGAACACGCCACCCGCGCTGACGAAGAACCCCGTCGGCGCCGTGTCCCACAGGACCGCGCCGACGACGAGCGCCAGCACCGCTGAGACGAGTGCTGACCACCCGAGGTTGCGGAGCTTGTCCGTGCTCAGCGTGAACCCGGGGTCGGGCGGCACGAACTCGCCCTCGGCATCGTCGAGCGCCTCCACCTCCGGGGTCCGGGGAGAGTCGCGCGGGCCGGTCCCGACGTGGTTCGTGACGCCGGGGCCGACCGGGGCAGCGACCGTCCGCGCGCCGGCTCCGGGCTCCTCCCCGGAGACATCCGTCGTTCGTTGCGACGAGGGATCCGTGGAAAGATCGGAGAGTTCGGCGACGATCTGCGCCCACGCGGCATCGTGACGGCGCTGCTCGTCGGGGTCGTTCGTCCCGCGCTCACGCGGGTCGACGGGCTCGCCCGGGAGATCGTCGGGGGTGTCAGTGGTTCCTGGCATGTACATCACTCTAGAGTCGGACGCGAGTCCCGCGGATGCGGTCACGAGGAGGCGGGTTGTTCTACTGGCTGATGAAGCGGGTCCTGGTCGGCCCCTTCCTACGACTGATGTTCCGCCCGTGGATCCGCGGTATCGAGAACATCCCCGGTGACGGGCCTGCCATCGTCGCGAGCAACCACCTGGCGGTGATCGACTCCTTCATCCTCCCGCTCGTCATCGACCGGGAGATCGTGTTCATCGGCAAGTCCGAGTACTTCACGGGAACAGGCCTCAAGGGTCGGATGACCGCGGGCTTCATGCGCGGTGTCGGCACGATCCCCGTCGATCGCTCGGGCGGCAAGGCCAGCGAGGCCGCGTTGCGCACCGGCCTCAAACGCCTCAACGACGGTGGCCTGTTCGGGATCTACCCCGAGGGGACGCGCAGCCCTGACGGACGCCTCTACCGCGGGAAGACGGGCGTCGCCCGGCTCGCGCTCGAGTCCGGCGCCCCCGTGGTGCCCGTCGTGATGATCGGTACCGACAAGGCGCAGCCGATCGGCCGACGGATCCCGAAGCCCATGCGTATCGGCATCGTCGTCGGTGAGCCGCTCGACTTCAGCCGGTACCGCGGGATGGAGACGGACCGCTTCATCCTGCGGTCCGTCACCGACGAGATCATGTACGCGCTCATGAGCCTGTCCGGCCAGGAGTACGTGGACATCTACGCCGCCACGCAGAAGGCGCGCCTGGCGGCCGGCGTGCGTCCCGCCGCCACCGCGGCGGGCGCCCCCATCGCTCCCGGCGGGCGCCCCGCGCCCGACGTCCAGGTTCCGGAACCACCCCAGGAGCCTCCCGTCGCCTCGGTAGACTGAGCGACGGTCCGCAACATCGAACGAACCCGCCCCGCCGCCGCGCCTGCCGCGCGGCCGGGCCCAATGAGAGGTTGACCCCATGACGGTCCGTCGCGTCGCGCTGCTCACTGCCGGAGGCTTCGCGCCCTGCCTGTCCTCCGCTGTCGGTGGACTCATCGAGCGGTACACGGAGCTCGCCCCCGAGGTCGAGATCATCGCCTACCAGCACGGCTACCACGGTCTGCTCACGGGCAACAAGATCGTCGTCGACGACGAGGTCCGTCAGCGCGCCGGGATCCTCCACCGGTTCGGAGGATCTCCGATCGGCAACAGCCGGGTGAAGCTCACCAACGCGGCGGACTGCGTCAAGCGCGGCCTCGTCAAGGAGGGGGAGAACCCTCTCACCGTCGCCGCGGAGCAGCTCAAGGCCGACGGCGTGGACGTCCTGCACACCATCGGTGGCGACGACACGAACACGACGGCAGCCGACCTCGCCGCCTACCTCGAGGAGAACGGCTACCACCTCACGGTCGTCGGTCTGCCGAAGACGATCGACAACGACGTCATCCCGATCAAGCAGTCGCTCGGCGCGTGGACCGCCGCAGAGGAGGCCGCGGGCTTCGCCGCGAACATCATCGGCGAGCACCGTTCCGGCCCGCGCATGCTCATCGTCCACGAGGTCATGGGACGTCACTGCGGCTGGCTGACCGCCGCCTCGGCCGTCGAGTACCGCAAGTGGCTCGACACCCGGGAGTGGGTGCCCGGCATCGGGCTCTCGCGTGAGCGCTGGGACATCCACGCCGTCTTCGTGCCCGAGCTCAAGCTCGACATCGAGGCGGAGGCCGCGCGCCTGCGGACCGTCATGGACGAGGTCGGGAACGTCAACATCTTCCTGTCCGAGGGGGCCGGGATGCACGAGATCGTGGCGCAGCTCGAGGCCGCTGGCGAGACGGTCGGCCGCGACCCGTTCGGACACGTCAAGCTCGACACGATCAACCCCGGCGCGTGGTTCGCGAAGCAGTTCGCCGAGCTCCTCGGTGCCGAGAAGACCATGGTGCAGAAGTCGGGCTACTACTCCCGTGCCGCGGCTGCGAACGCCGAGGACCTGCGTCTCATCAAGTCGATGACCGACTTCGCCGTCGAGAGTGCGTTCCGTGGAGAGTCGGGCGTCGTCGGCCACGACGAGGAGGACGGCGACCGCCTCAAGGCGATCGCGTTCCCGCGGATCGCGGGCGGCAAGGCGTTCGACGTGTCGCAGCCGTGGTTCGGCGACCTTCTCGGTGAGATCGGACAGCAGCTGGTGCCTGCGGGCTCATGAGCATCGCTCCCGGTGTCGCCGTAGACCCAGAGGTCGCCGCCGGACTCGACCACTTCCGCACGCTCGTCGCCGGGCAGCAGCCCGTCTGGCCGGACCCTGAGCATCTCCGGTCGGTGAGCGAGCGCCTCGCGGAGGTGCCGCCGCTCGTCGTACCTTCCCAGCTGGAGACGCTCACCGGCCGGCTCGCCGCTGCGGGCCGTGGTGAGGCCTTCCTCCTCCAGGGGGGTGACTGCGCCGAGACGTTCGCCGAGGCGAACGCCGACCGGATCCGCAACAAGGTGCGCACCATCCTCCAGATGGCCGTGGTGCTCACCCACGGCGCGAGCATGCCTGTCGTGAAGATGGGCCGGATGGCCGGGCAGTACGCGAAGCCGCGCAGCTCCAACGACGAGACGCGCGACGGTGTCACGCTTCCCGCCTACCGCGGTGACATGGTCAACGGGCACGCCTTCACTCCTGAGGCGCGGGTCCCGGACCCGGAGCGTCTGCTGAGGGGGTACACGATCTCCGCGGCGACGCTCAACATCGTCCGTGCCCTGACCACGGGTGGGTTCGCCGACCTGCGGCAGGTCCACGAGTGGAACCGCGGGTTCATGACGAACCCCGCGTACGCACGGTACGAGCGCACCGCGACGGAGATCGACCGTGCTGTGCGGTTCATGGCGGCGTGCGGCGCGGACTTCGACGCGCTCCGCAGCGTCGAGTTCTACGTGAGTCACGAGGCCCTGCTGCTCGACTACGAGCGCGCGATGACCCGAGTCTCGTCGCGGTCCGGCGCACCGTACGACGCGTCCGGACACTTCCTGTGGATCGGAGAGCGGACGAGGCAGCTCGACGGGGCGCACGTGGACTTCCTCTCGAGGATCTCCAACCCGATCGGGGTGAAGCTCGGCCCGACGACGTCGGCCGACGACGCCCTCGCCCTCCAGGAGAAGCTCAACCCGGAGGGGATCCCCGGCCGGTTGACGTTCATCACCCGCATGGGTGCGGGCAGGATCCGCGAGGCACTGCCCCCGCTCGTCGAGAAGGTCGCGGCGGTCGGAGGACCCGTGACCTGGGTGACCGACCCGATGCACGGCAACACGATCACCTCGGACAGCGGGTACAAGACACGACGGCTCGAAGACGTCCTCGACGAGGTCCGGGGCTTCTTCGAGGTGCACCGGAGCCTCGGCACCGTCCCGGGTGGTCTGCACGTCGAGCTCACGGGTGACGACGTCACCGAGGTGCTCGGTGGGAGCGAGGAGATCGACGACGCGGGGCTGGCGCTGCGCTACGAGACGCTCGTCGACCCGCGCCTCAACCACCAGCAGTCGCTCGAGATGGCCTTCCAGGTCGCGGAGATGCTCCAGGGCCGTTGAGGCACCAGCTCAGCGGAGCGACAGCAGGCTCTCACCCCTGGGGTGGGAGCCTGCTGTCGTCTCCGAGCGGCACGCGGCGTGGCACCCGGCCCGCCCGCGAGCGTCAGAGGAAGAGCTCGATGGTGCTGCCCTTGCGCAGCTGGCTGCCCGGGGCGGCGCTCTGGGACCGGACCTCGTTGCCGAAGACGCCCAACCAGTACGTCACCTTCACGTCGAAGCCCGCGTCCTCGAGGATCTGCGCCGCCTCGGCGTGCGGTGTGGCCACGACGTCGGGCACGGTGACGAAGGGCTTCCCCAGGGACACGACGACGTCCACGGTGTCGCCGCGGAAGGCGCCGCTGCCTTCTTCGGGGCTCTGCGAGATGATCTTGCCCTCAGCGACGGTGTCGCTGTACTCCTCGGTCGCGACGGGGGTGAGGTCCCAGGGGCTGAGCTGTTCCGTCGCGCTGTCGAGGTCGAGCAGCTCCACCTGGGGCACGGTCACGGGCTCGGGGCCTTTCGAGGCCACGACCGTGATGGGCGTGCTGTGCGGCAGGAGCTGCCCCTCGTCGACGGAGACGCTCATGACGACGTCGGCGGCGGTCGCCGTGTCCCACACACGCTCCTGGGTGACGGCCGTGAAGCCCGCACCTTCGAGCGCTGCCACGACGTCGGACACGTTGGCTCCGACGAGGTCCGCGGGCACGGTGAAATGCTGGATCCCCAGCGAGACCGTGAGCTCGACCGCCCCGTCGCGCAGGATCCGTTCGCCACTGCGCGGATCCGCGTCGATGACGGTCCCCGCCGCGACCGAGTCGCTGAACGCCTCTGCCGTGCGGACCTCGAGCTCCGCTGCCTCGACGACGGCGGTCGCCTCCTCGAGGGTCGTCCCAGACAGCCCTTCCGGGACGGTGGTGTAAGCGCCGGGTCCGACGAGGAACCACCACGCTCCAGCTCCGCCGAGCCCAGCGAGGACGAGGAGCGTCACGAGCGACCACAGGACCGTGCGCCGGCGACGGCGCACGCGATCGGCCGCCGCAGGACCGCCGCGGTCCGAGACGGTGACCGTCTGGTTGAACGTGCGAGCGCTCCCGACGGGCAGCGCGATCGTTGACCCGCTCGACCCCTGGACGAGCAGCTCGGTCGGGTGCGACGGCTCGGGTGGGTGATCGGTGCCCGAGCCATCCGGGGTGTCGCGGTCAGCAGCGGCATGCGGGACGGCTGCGGCGGTCTTCACGGGTGCGCCGTTCGCCCCGGGCGCCTGCCCGGTCGCCGTCGGACCGTGCCGGTCCGGGGTGTCGCCCACCCCGTCGGTGTCGTGGGCGACCGCGTCGGTCGTGGCGCCGGCAGGGTCGTCGTCGTCCTCGACGGGGGTGCCCTCGGCGAGGGAGACGAGGGGAGGGGGCGGGTCCGCCCTGCGTGCGGCGAGCTCAGGGGGCAGCGCGGCGCGCGCGCTCCGGAGGCGCTCGAGCGCCGCCGGTGCGTCGGTCGGCCGGTTCTGCGGGTCCCGCGAAGCCATGGCGCACACGAGCTCGTCGAGCTCGCGGGGCAGCCAGGAGACGAGCTCGGACGGGAGCGGCACGTCGTTGTTGACGTGCTGGAACGCCACCTGGATCGGTGTCTCACCGACGAAGGGCTGCCGTCCCGTGAGCATCTCGTAGAGCATGATGCCGACGGCGTAGATGTCGGTCCGCGTGTCGCACGCGCCGGTGGCGATGAGCTCGGGACCAAGGTACGCCACCGTGCCGAGGATGGTCCCCGTCGTCGTCGACGTCACCTCGGTGACGGCCCTGGCCAGACCGAAGTCGGCGACCTTGACCCGGCCGTCCGTGGCGAGCAGGACGTTCTCCGGCTTGATGTCACGGTGCACGAGCCCCTGGCGGTGTGCCGCGGCGAGCGCGTCGAGGACGTCGTCGATGATGGCGAGCGCCGTGCCCACGGCGAGCGGACCGTCCTGGTGCAGCCGCCGGCGCAGGTTCGTGCCGTCGACGTACTCCATCGTGAGGTAGCTCGTCTCGCCGTCGAGCCCCTGGTCGTAGACCGCGACGAGACCGGGGTGCGTGAGCCGCGCGGCGGCACGGGCCTCGCGGCGGAAGC
Organism: Sanguibacter sp. Z41_6; assembly: GCF_059621145.1. NCBI lineage: Bacteria > Bacillati > Actinomycetota > Actinomycetes > Micrococcales > Sanguibacteraceae > Sanguibacter > Sanguibacter sp. Z41_6. The sequence goes on from NZ_JCAQIF010000002.1 coordinate 266,375, forward strand.
GCGACACGAAGTCCCCGCCGGTGGCGCCGTCTGCGAGGTGCGGGTGCATGACCTTGAGCGCGACCTCGCGGTCGAGGCGTCGGTCGGTCGCGAGGTAGACGGTGGCCATGCCCCCGCGGGCGATCCTGCGGTCGACCTTGTACCGGCCGTCGACGAGCTGGCCGACGAGGGAGTCCGTCAGGATGGTGGCCACTCGACGATCTTAGGCGGTCGGTGGCCGTCAGCGCGGGATGTCGGGGGCTGCGACGCGTGGCGAAGGTGCGGGGACCTCGCGCCCGCGGTCCTCACTGCTGGGCGGCGAGGGTCTGCACGTTGGCGACGTAGCGACGCGTGTCGTCGAACATGCCGTTGTTCCGCACGGAGGTCTGACCCTGGTAGTACCCGGCGATCGCCGTCTCCAGGGACGGACTCGTCTCGAGGAGGCGGGCGAGGATCGCCACCCCGGCCGTGACGTTGTCCCGCGCCTCGAGGAGGTTGAGGTCCTGGCCGGTGAGCTCTGACGCCCAGTCCCCGGACGAGGGGATCACCTGCATCGCGCCGATCGCGTTGGCGGGGGACACCGCCCGCTGGTCGAACCCGGACTCCTGGAGCGCGACGGCGAGCGCGAGGGAGGGATCGACCCCGTGCGCTCGCGCCGTCTCGCGGACCATCGTGCGGATCTCGTCCTTCGTCGGCACGTCCATGGCGAGGAGGGTCGCCTTGTTCTGGTTCGCGGCCGACACCACGTCGGAGGCGTAGGTCCGCCCGGCAAACGTGTCCCCCACGAGCGCCTTCGACGGGGACGACGTCTGGACCGCTCCCGTTGTGCCGGAAGGAATGGCCAAGGTCTGGCCGATGCGGATCATCGCGTCGGCTCCGAGACCGTTGGCGGCAACGATCTGCGCGGTGGTGGTGCCGTGCCGAGCGGCCAGGGCGGAGACGGAGTCACCGGCGACGACGACGTGCTTCGTCGAGCTCGGCTGCCCTGACGTCGAACCCGTCGTCGGGGCGGAGGAGGCCGCACCCGAGGGGATCGCGAGCTGCTGCCCGGCACGGATGCGGTACTGCGAGTCGAGCGAGTTGACCGCCCGGATCGACTCTGCCGGCACCCCCGTGCGCAGCGCGATGTCACTCACCGTGTCTCCGGCGCGGACCGTGTAGGACTCGTCCGCGGCAGCGGACGACGCGCTGACCGCGATGGATGCTGCAGCGAGCGCAAGCGTGGTTGTCCCGTACCGGACCGCGTACCGGCCGAGGGTCCGGGGGAGCGAGGAGCTGGGGAGGTCCACCGGTTCCGCTGCATCGGTCGTGGCGGGGCGCGTGGTCGGGGGCTCAGTGGGCGCTGCAGGCATCGTCTCTCCTTTGCGGGGGTGCCGCTCTCCCAGCGCCCCACGGTGCGTCTAGCTCGGCCACTGCGCGGCGTCATCGGCGCGGCCTCGTACCACTTGACCGTAAAGGAGATCGGAGACCGTGGGAAGTCGACCCCCCGCGGCGACGTGCGGCACAGCGTCGATCGGGGACGCGATCGTGCTCGGGCGAGACCGTAGGCTTGGTCCGTGACTTCCTCAGAACGCGATGCCGCTGCCGTCCCCGCCGACCCGACCGATCCGACCGCGTCGATCGAGGCGCTCGTCGGGGAGTGGTTGAGCTTCCCGGCGATGGCCGAGCTGCTCGGGACGTCGGTGAGCTCTGTGCGCAGTGCTCTGCGCGACCGTCGCATCGTCGGCATGAAGAGGGGGGAGCGCCAGATCTTCTCCGTACCCGCGGCGTTCCTCGTGCCGATCCATCTGGCCAACCCGGCGAACGTCAAGCCGGTGCGCACCGCCGACGGTGAGAGCGAGCAGGTGATCATCCTCCCGTCGCTGCGCGGCACGATCCTCGTTCTCGGAGACGCCGGTCTCAGCGATCCAGAGATCATCGAGTGGCTCTTCACGCCAGAGCCCTCGGTGGGCGGTCGACCGATCGACGCCCTGCTCGAGGGGCGCAAGAGCCCGGTGCGCCGCGCAGCGCAGGGTCTCGCCTGAGGTCCTGCGCCTGACCCGCGCCCGGGTCCCGGTCAGGCGCTGCGCTCGACCGCCGACCGTGCGAGCCGGTGCAGCACGTCGCCCGCGTCCGGCTCGAGCGGGGCGGAGCCGAGCGCCTGGAGCGCTCTCGTCGAGAGGTCGGCGATGAGGTCCTCGACCTGCTCGACCGCGCCCGATGCCCGGATCACGCCCTGCAGCACCCGGATCTCGTCCTCGGACAGGTCCGGCCGGCCGAGCAGCGCCGCGATCTGGTCCCGCGTGGATGTGTCGACCGCCCGCATCGTCCGGATGATGAGGACGGTGCGCTTGCCCTCCCGCAGATCGTCGCCGGCAGGTTTTCCGGTGACGGAGGGGTCCCCGAACACGCCGAGCATGTCGTCGCGGAGCTGGAACGCCTCGCCCAGCGGCAGGCCGAACGCGGAGCATGTCGCGAGGGCGTCCTCGCTCGCCCCGGCGAGCGCGGCTCCCAGGAGGATGGGGCACTCCACGCTGTAGCGTGCCGACTTCGAACGGATGACCTCCCGGGCTCTCGCCTCGTCCGCCTCGAGGTCGGTTCCCCATGGCAGGACCTGGGCGTACATGTCGAGGTACTGCCCGACGGTGACCTCCGTCCGCATCTGCGTGAAGACACGACGGGCGCGACCGACGAGCGGTCGCGCCTCACCGTCCAGCGCGCGGACGAACTCCTCCTCGCTCGCCACGAGGCTGAGGTCCCCGAGCAGGATCGCGCTCGAGACGCCGAACTGCTCGTCGTCGCCCGTCCACCCCGACCGGCGGTGCCGGTCGGCGAACGCCCGGTGCGCGGTCGGCACGCCGCGGCGGGTATCGGACTTGTCCATGACGTCGTCGTGGAAGAGGGCCGCTGCCTGGAACAGCTCGAGAGCTGCTCCCACGCCGATGACGCTCCCGGCGGGCACCGCGGCTGCTGACCCGAGATGAGCGCGCCACGACCAGTAGCAGAACGCAGCCCGCAGGCGTTTTCCGCCGCGCAGCATGCCGCGCCACGCATCGACGAGCGGGGCCGCGTCGCTGCTGATCCCGGAGAGCACGGCGGCTTCGCGCTCGAGGACCCGGTCGAGCGCGTCTTCGACACGGGTGCGGACGTCGTCGAGGTCGACGAGGGCGGGGGAGGAGGCGGGCATGCGACGAGCCTAGGCGTCCGGGGTGCGGCCGTCCGCATCGGCGCGGCCGCAAAGACCTCACCCACAGCATCCGCTCGCGGTCGGTCGTCCCCAACCGGTGATCGCTGGGCGGATCTGGTCGGGCAGTCCCGGCAGGGTGCGGGGATGAGACACACGACCCGGGTTCGCGAACCCCAGGAGCTGCTCGCCCTCATCCCGTACCAGCTCGGCTTCCGGCCACGCGAGAGCCTCGTCGTCGTGAGCCTGCGCGAGCCACGCCAACGGGTCGGGCTCGTGGCGCGCGTCGACCTCGCCGACCTCGCCCCAGCCGCGCCTGCAGGCGGACGGCCGTCCGGAGCGATGCTGGCCCAGACCCTCGTGTCGCACGTCGTCGCCGACGGTGGGCGCAGCGCTGTCCTCGTCGTCTACTCGGACGGGTGCCCCGCGGGAACCGCGACGACGGACGGACGCCGGGACCCTGCGCTGCCGGCCGTCGACCTCGTCCGAGAGGCCGCGGCTCCGTTCATCGATCCCGTGGACGTCTGGATCGTCACGTCCGTCGGGTACTTCGCGCCCGACTGCCGCGATCACGGCTGCTGCCCCCCGGGCGGCAGGCCGTTGTCCGACCTCGAGCAGACGACCGTCGCCGCGAGGATGGTGGTCGAGGGGGCGACGGTCGCCGACGAGCGTGAGGAGCTCGCCTGCATCTCGGTCGCGGGTGACGAGGAACGCGGTCGGACGGCTGCGGCTTCTGACCGGGTGCGCGCCCGGCGCCGTGCCGCGACGTGCGCTGCGGACATCGCGCGGTGGCGACGGGAGGTCCTCCTGGCCTGGCGGACAGCGACGACGGCGGCAGCGCACGACCCGGGTGCGGTCCCGTCACCGTCGCTGCTCGGGGTGATCCTCCCGGGACTGGACGACATCACCGTCCGCGACGCCGTCCTCGTCACGCTCGTCCGCGGGACGGGGGACCTGGCCGAGCGGATGCTCGCGGATGAGCCTGACGCCACCACCGACAGCGCGGTCGGGCGCGCCATCGCCGCGATCGTGGACCCTCGGGAGGGTGTCCGTCCGGACACGGCGACGAGCACGGCAGCGCGGGTCGTGCTCGAGCACGTCGTCGGCCACGGACCGGCGACCGGGCAGGCCCCCGCACTCACCCTTCTCGCGCTCCTCGCCTGGTGGGGTGGGAGCGGTGCTCGCGCCGCGGTCCTCCTCGAGCTCGCGACGAGGGACGACAGCGCGTACCGGCTCGCGCGCCTGGTCGGTCAGGCCCTCGACTCAGGGATGGCTCCGGGATGGGTCGCGGCCAGCCGGCTCGCGGCGGCGCAGCCGGACTGACGCGCGCGCCGAGGTCGGGTAGGTTCAGAGTGCGCCCGGTCGGGCGCGCGCACCGTGAATCTCGGAGGATTGTGATGACCGTCGTCGTCGGGTACCTGGCCACTGCTGAAGGGCGAGAAGGCCTCAGCGCGGCGGTGACCGAGGCGGCACGCAGGGAGACGGACCTCGTCGTGGTCGTCAGCGAGAAGCCTCGTCCGCCGGCCGCTGAGGTCCTCGAGCAACGCGCGGCCGAGTTCGCCGAGCTCCAGTCGTCGGCTGCGGCGCACGGGGTCGCGCTGGACATCCGTGTCCTCGACGAGCGGCACGACGTCTCCGACGACCTCATCGCCGTGGCCGAGGACGTCGCCGCCGACGTCATCGTCATCGGCCTGCGTCGCCGGAGCCCGGTGGGCAAGCTCATCCTCGGCTCGAACGCCCAACGGATCCTTCTCGAGAGCCCGTGCCCGGTCCTCGCGGTCAAGCCGCAGCGTCCTGTCTCTGCCTGACGCACGCCTGCCGCAGCACCGGGAATCTTCTTCCCCACCGCGGCGTTGTGGACGTATGGCACCGGCACCGGTCGGTTGTCGGAGATCAGCGCGGTCCCCGCGATGATCCTCGCGCGACGTCACCCCGAAGGTCCCCTCGAGGCCCTTCTGACCACCCCCCAGGGTAGGTGGCTCGGCGCGAGCAAAGTACAATGATGGTTCACGGCTGCTCCGGGACACTCGCCGAGCGAGCCGGATCCGCCTACCTGAGATGCCGAAAGGTCGTTCGTGGCGCCCATTTCTGCGAATCCCGCACTTCCGCGCGAATTCGAGCACCCCGCTATGCAAGAACTCATCCGTCGCGGAGCGACGCACGGCCGCATCGACGCGGAGAGCTTCCGCGAGGCGTGCGAGTCCGCGTCGGTGGCAGACGCTCGTCGCCTCAAGGTCGTCTACCGAGCGCTCGCCGCCGCTGGCGTCGAGGTCGATCTCCCCACCGTCGCTGCGACGAAGGTCGCCGCCGCCGCCGCACCCCGTGCCACCAGCACGACGGCGCGCGCAGTGAAGCCGCGCGTGACAGCCGCCGCGAAGAAGGCAGCGGCCGAGGCCGCCGCCGGCACCACGATCGTGGACGGCGCGCCCGACACGGTGGATGTGGTCGCCGAGGGCGCCGTCGAGGCGCCTGCCGCCCCGAAGCGTGCGCCTCGCAAGGCCGCTGCCCCGAAGACCGCTGCTGCGAAGGCAGCTCCCGTCAAGCGCGGTCGCCGCAAGGCCGCTGACGACGGCGCCCACGACTCGGACGGCGTCGAGGTCGCGGACGTCGAAGAGGTCGACCCCGAGGTCGCTGGTGCCAAGAAGGCCGCCGAGGAGGGCGACGAGTCCCGCGGATACGTCTACTCCGACGCGGACGACGACGACGCACCCGCCCAGCAGGTCGTCACCGCCGGCGCGACCGCCGACCCCGTCAAGGACTACCTCAAGCAGATCGGCAAGGTCGCGCTCCTCAACGCCGAGCAGGAGGTCGAGCTCGCGAAGCGGATCGAGGCCGGCCTGTTCGCCGAGGAGCGCCTGGCGTCGGGCACGAAGTTCGAGGCGAAGGCCCGCCGCGAGCTCGAGTGGATCGCGGGCGACGGTCGCCGCGCCAAGAACCACCTGCTCGAAGCGAACCTGCGTCTCGTCGTGTCCCTGGCCAAGCGGTACACGGGACGCGGCATGCTCTTCCTCGACCTCATCCAGGAGGGGAACCTCGGCCTCATCCGTGCGGTCGAGAAGTTCGACTACACCAAGGGCTACAAGTTCTCGACCTACGCGACGTGGTGGATCCGTCAGGCCATCACGCGTGCGATGGCCGACCAGGCCCGCACCATCCGTATCCCGGTGCACATGGTGGAGGTCATCAACAAGCTCGCCCGTGTGCAGCGGCAGATGCTCCAGGACCTCGGACGCGAACCCACGCCCGAGGAGCTCGCCAAGGAGCTCGACATGACGCCCGAGAAGGTCGTCGAGGTGCAGAAGTACGGCCGCGAGCCGATCTCCCTGCACACCCCGCTCGGCGAGGACGGCGACAGCGAGTTCGGTGACCTCATCGAGGACTCCGAGGCCGTGGTCCCCGCGGACGCGGTGAGCTTCACCCTGCTGCAGGAGCAGCTGCACCAGGTGCTCGACACGTTGTCAGAGCGTGAGGCTGGCGTGGTCTCGATGCGCTTCGGGCTGACCGACGGCCAGCCGAAGACGCTCGACGAGATCGGCAAGGTCTACGGGGTGACCCGTGAGCGCATCCGGCAGATCGAGAGCAAGACGATGTCGAAGCTGCGTCACCCGAGCCGGTCCCAGGTGCTGCGCGACTACCTCGACTGACGGCCGACACCTGCAGCGCACGGTGTGCGCTGCAGGCTTCGGCGCTCGCGGACCAGGTGGACCTCGCGGACCAGGTGGACCACGCGGACCAGGTGGACATCGTCGAGCGACGACGACGAAGGAGCCCGGCCCCCTGCAGGGGGCCGGGCTCCTTCGTCGTGTCGGGTGTCGTCCGGTGAGGACGAGGTGTCGTCGGTGGGACGAGTCGGAGCTGCGTCAGCTCCGCGCGCCGTGCTCCTCGAGGAGCCGGTCGGTCTCGTCCTGGATGTGTGTCGCGATTCCCGTGAAAGCGTCTGAGTGCGCGCGCGCGTGGTGCGCACAGAACAGGAGCTCGCCGGACGGGAGCAGCACACGAACGTAGGCCTGAGCACCGCAGCGGTCGCAGCGGTCGGCCACGGTCAGGGTTTCAGTCGTTGTCGTAGTCACCTGACAATCAAACCACCCTCCGGCCTGTTTCCGGCCATGAGAAGCGGGTGGTTCGCTCCCCGCGTAGTCCGGGGACCTGTGCGCGCTCCCACCGCCGTGTGGGTGGCACCCGTTAGGCTCGACCATCGTGACGACAGCATCCGCAGAATCGAGCTACACCGCACGGCACCTCTCTGTCCTCGAGGGGCTGGAAGCCGTCCGCAAGCGCCCCGGCATGTACATCGGGTCCACGGACTCGCGCGGTCTCATGCACTGTCTGTGGGAGATCATCGACAACTCGGTCGACGAGGCGCTCGGGGGCCACGGTTCTCGCATCGGGATCACGCTCCACGCCGACTCGTCCGTGTCGGTGAGCGACGACGGGCGAGGGATCCCCGTCGACGTCGAGCCCAAGACCGGTCTCAGCGGCGTCGAGGTCGTGTACACCAAGCTCCACGCCGGCGGGAAGTTCGGTGGCGGCTCCTACACGGCCTCGGGTGGTCTCCACGGGGTGGGCGCCTCCGTCGTCAACGCCCTGTCGTCCCGGCTCGACGTCGAGGTCGACCGGGGCGGCAAGGTGCACCGCATGACCTTCCGACGCGGTGAGCCCGGCCGCTTCGACGACTCCGCGGGCCTCGGCCCGGACTCGCCGTTCACGCCGTTCGTCGAGACGTCAGAGCTGGAGATCGTCGGCAAGGTCAAGCGGGGGCAGACCGGTACACGCGTGCGGTACTGGGCGGACCGCCAGGTCTTTCCCACCACCGCCGTCTTCTCCTACGACGAGCTCGTCACACGGGTCCGGCAGACGACCTTCCTCGTACCCGGGCTCCAGGTCACCATCCGGGACGAGCGTGGGCTGCCCGGCACGCCGGGCGAGAACGGGCCGCACGAGGAGACGTTCGTGCACCACGGCGGGACCGTCGACTTCGTCGAGTTCCTCGCTCCCGACGCCCCGGTGACGGCGACGTGGCACCTCACCGGCACCGGAACGTTCAAGGAGACCGTGCCGGTCTTCGACGAGCGGGGCCACCTCACCCCGCAGGAGGTCGTGCGGGACTGCGAGGTGGACCTCGCCATGCGGTGGGGCACCGGGTACGAGACCGAGGTCCGCACGTTCGTCAACATCATCGCCACGCCCAAGGGTGGCGCGCACCTCGCGGGCTTCGAGGCGGGCCTGCTCAAGGTCATGCGCAAGGCGGTCGAGGCGAACGCACGCAAGCTCAAGGTGTCCCTCAAGGACTCGAGCGAGCGGATCGAGAAGGACGACGTCCTCGCCGGTCTCACGGCGGTCCTCACGGTGCGGCTCGCGGAGCCCCAGTTCGAGGGGCAGACGAAGGAGGTCCTGGGGACCGCTCCGGTCCGCGCCATCGTGTCCCGCGTCGTCGAGCAGGAGATCAACGCGCTGTTCTCCTCCCCGAAGCGCGACGACAAGACGCAGGCTGCACTCCTGCTCGACAAGATCGTCGCGGAGATGCGCGCGCGCCTGTCCGCGCGCAAGCAGAAGGAGATCTCGCGTCGCAAGAACGCGCTCGAGACCTCGTCCCTGCCGACCAAGCTCGCCGACTGCCGCAGCGACGACGTGGACCGCAGCGAGCTGTTCATCGTCGAGGGCGACAGTGCTCTGGGGACCGCGAAGCTCGCGCGGAGCTCGGACTTCCAGGCGCTCCTGCCCATCCGCGGGAAGATCCTCAACGTGCAGAAGGCGTCCGTGAGCGACATGCTTCGCAACGCCGAGTGCGCAGCGATCATCCAGGTGCTCGGTGCAGGCTCGGGGAGGTCCTTCGACCTGGAGGCCGCCCGCTACGGCAAGATCGTCCTCATGACCGACGCCGACGTCGACGGCGCCCACATCCGCACCCTGCTCCTCACGCTGTTCTTCCGGTACATGCGGCCGCTCGTCGATGCCGGCCGGGTGTACGCGGCCGTCCCGCCGCTGCACCGGATCGAGGTGATCGGTGCGGGCTCGCGCAAGAACGAGTACATCTACACGTACTCCGAGGCGGAGCTCGCTGCCACGCTGAAGAAGCTCGACAAGGCCAACAAGCGGTACAAGGAGGACATCCAGCGGTACAAGGGCCTCGGGGAGATGGACGCGGACCAGCTGGCCGAGACCACCATGGACCCGCGTCACCGGACGCTGCGACGGGTGACGGCCGACCATGCGGAGGCTGCCGAGCGTGTCTTCGAGCTCCTCATGGGCTCGGATGTCGCTCCTCGCAAGGACTTCATCATCGCTGGTGCGAACGCCCTCGACCGGGCGCGAATCGACGCGTGACGCGCGCGGTCGCCTGGCCGACTCTCGCTGTCGCGCTCCTCGGGCGCCGCAGAGCGTTCCCCTGCAGCCATGCCGCCCCTAGTCTTGGTCTATGGAGCAGACCCCGGACGGCAGCGGTGGAGGAATCGCCGAGCCTGCCTCCGGGGCCACCGCGCCCGTGAGCGCCGACCTGGGGCTGCTGTGGCGGGCCATGACGCCGCAGGACGTGCCTGACCTGTTCGGGCTCGTCTCCGCGATCGAGGAAGCCGACGCGCCGCCCTACCGCACCGCGCTCGACGAGATCGCGGACCTGTTCGCGGGCAGCTGGAAGGACCCGGCGCAGGACACCCTCGTCGGGATCGACGAGCGCGGCGTCTTCCGGGCGTACGGCAGCGTCGAATGCCCGCCCGGTGACGAGAGCGTGCGTCGGGCATTCCTCATGGGGGGCGTGCACCCCGACGTCCGTGGGGCCGGCGTGGGCCGGGAGGTCCTCGCCTGGATGACCGCGCGCGCGCACGCGAAGCTCGCGGAGCTGGGGAGCGGGACGCCGGGGCGGATCGCCGCGTTCCTCGACGACTCCGCGCCCGACCAGTGGCGACTGTTCGAGGCAGCCGGCTATCGCGCGCAGCGGTTCTACTCGAACCTGCGCCGAGACCTCGCGACGCCGTTGCGCGACGTGCCCGTCGCACCAGGACTCCGCATCGCCGCCTGGGAGGACTCGCTCGACGAGGGTGCGCGTCTGGCGCACAACGACGCGTTCCGCGACCACTGGGGGAGCGAGCCTGCGACCGCGGAGTCCTGGACGCAGGGCAGGAGCATGTTCGCCCCGGCGTGGAGCTTCGTCATGCTCGACGAGACGGTGCCCGACGACCGCAAGCCGTTCGTGGCGGGCTACCTCATGTCCGGGCGGTACGAGCAGGACTGGCCCGTCATGGGGCACTCGAGCGGGTACATCGAGGCGTTGGGCGTACGCCGGGCGTACCGCGGCCGCAAGATCGCCGTGGCGCTCCTCACTCACGCGATGCGGACATACGCCGCTGAGGGGGTCGAGTTCGCGGAGCTCGACGTCGACGCAGACAGCCCGTCCGGTGCCTACGGGCTCTATGCCGGTCTCGGGTTCGAGCGGACGAGCGGTTCACGCATGTACTCCATCGAGCTCTGAGCATGAGACGCCGCCCTCGGGTCGGGGCCCGGAACCTAGACTCTGGGACGTGATCACCCTTCGTCGCCCGCGTCTCGTCTCCGTCTCTCTCGCCGGCCTCGTCGGGGTCAGCATGTGCCTGGCGGGGTGCTCCGAGCGGGCGGCTGACGCGCAGGGTTCCGGTGGCAGCACGACGAGTCCTGCGCCGGGTGGAGGGCAGCCCGCCGCCGCATCGGCGTCCGCGGAGTGGCTGACGTCTGCCGCGGCGGAGGCTGACGCGTTCGACCTCGAGCTCGAGGGCACGGTGTTCACCGACCACGGGCTCCGCGCTGACGCCGTCCTCGCACTGCTCGCCGCGGGCGAGCCGGGAGCAGCGGGGAGCGTGGCGGAGACGCTCACCGACCCTGCCTCGGCTGCCGCGTACGTGGGCGACGGACATACGGCCCTCTATGCCGGGTCAGCGGCAAAGCTCGTCGCCGTCCTCGACGCGGTGGGCCAGGACCCGCGTGCGCTCGACGGCCGGGACCTCGTTGCGGAGCTCGCGGCGCGCGAGTCGCCCTCGGGGCGGTTCACCGATCTCGGTGACGCTGACTACTCGCAGACGGTGTCCCAGTCGTGGGCGGTGCTCGCCCTGGCCACGGTCGGCGAGGCCTCCCCGGCGGCCGTGCAGTACCTGACGGCGCAGCAGTGCGACGACGGCGCGTTCCCCGCGCAGCTCGCCGACGAGCCGACCGCCGCGTGCGAGCCGGACGTCGACGCGACGGCCTTCGCCGTGTCCGCGCTCACGGCCGCGGGTGGGAACGACGCGGCGGTCGACGGCGCCGTGTCCTGGCTCCAGGAGCACAGTGACGGCGGAGCATCATGGGCTGCTGCGGGAGGCGCCGAGCCGAGTGTCAACACGACGGCGGTCGCCGTCTCCGCCCTGGCGGACGCGGCACAGGATGCCGCCCCCGCGCGCGACTGGCTCGCCGGTCAGGCGATCGACGAGGGACCCGACGCCGGAGCCTTCGCGCTCGTCCAGGGCGACGGAGGGACGGCGCCCGAGGGTGACCTGCGCGCGACCGCGCAGGCGACCCTCGCGTTGTCCGGGTCAGGGCTGGCCCAGGTTCTCGGCGCCCGGGAGTGACATGAGGCGCGGTCCGCGCATGCTCGCGGCGATCGGGATCTCGGTGCTCAGCGTGCCGGTCGTGGCCGGCGCGCCGGCCAGCGCCCGCCCGGTCGCCTCGCCGACGCCCCTGTGGTCGGCCGAGGCCGGAGGCACGCCGTGCGATGGCATCGCGGTGGTAGCCGACTTCACCACGCTCGGTGGCGCCCGGGTGCCGGAGACGTCGAGCGAGCAGGTGCAGGGGGTCCTCGCGTGCGTCGACGTCGACGTCGACACCACGGCCTCCGACGTCCTGGCGCGCGCCGGGCTCGAGGTGGCCGGCACAGCCCAGTGGGGTGACGCGTTCGTCTGCCGCGTCGCCGGCCGTCCGGCGAGCGACGAGGACGTCCTGCTCCCGGAGGGGGGCGTCGTGAGGGAGGCGTGCGCTCGTACACCCTCGCAGGCCGCCTACTGGTCCGTGTGGACCGCGTCGTCGGGCGCGACGCAGGGCTGGGCGTACGCGGCGGTCGGCGTGACCGAGGTCGTCCTGTCGCCCGGTGACGCACTGGCCCTCGCATTCACCGTCGGCCAGGCGCAGGCGGTGCCGCCGGGGGTCTCCGTCGAGGCAGCCACGGCGCGCATCCTGCCGACCGGCTGGTCGGAGCTCGCGGTCGAGGACGACGACCCGGCGGACGGAGCGGCCGAGCCGCGCCACGAGGACGACGCTTTCCCCGCGGCCGGCAACGCTGTCACCGAGGGCGGTGGGCCGGGTGCCGTCCCGCTCGTCGCTGTCGCACTGCTCGTGGCGCTGGCCGCCGTCGCCGTCGTCCGTGCGGCCCGACGATGACCGTGCACCCCGGGGCGTGGTGGCTGTGGGCCGCCGCGCTCGCCGTGGCAGCGTCGTCGACGACCAACGTCCTCGTGCTCCTGCTGCTCATCGCCGTGACCTGCGTCGTCGTCGTGTCGTGGCCGCGATCAGCCACGGGCGCCGGGTTCGGGCTCTACCTCGTCGTCGCCGCGGTCGTCGTCGTGCTGCGCATCGCGTTCCGGGTCGTGTTCCCGGCCGCGGGAGGGGGCGACGCCGTCCTCGTCCTGCCGACGGTGTCGCTCGGTCAGCTCGACCTCTTCGGCACCGTGACCGCCGGAGCGCTGCTCAGCGGTCTCACGGGCGGGGCGCAGCTCGCGGTGATGATCCTCGCCGTCGGTGCGGCCCACACGCTCGCCGACCCCCGTGACCTGCTCAAGCACGCCCCGCCCGCGCTCGCGGGCGTGTCCACGGCTCTGGTCATCGCCGTCTCGGTGTTCCCGGCCCTCACCCGCAGCGTCCAGGACGTCCGTCGTGCCGCGCGGCTGCGCGGTGGCCGCTCCGGGATCCGGGGCCTCGTCGTGCCCGTCCTCGAGGGTGCGATGGACCGCGCGCTCGCCCTCGGTGCCGCGATGGAGGTCCGCGGGCTGGGTGCGTCCGGCACCGGCACCGGTACCGCCGCCGACGGTGGTGCCGGGGCCGCCGCACGTCGCACGGAGCGCCTCCAGACGACGCTCGTGCTCACGTCGGTCCTTGCCGTGGCGCTCGCCGCCTACGCCCTGCTCGACGTCGCGTGGCCCCGGTGGTCCCCGCTCGCGCTCGGCACCCTCGCGGTGCTCGCCGCGACCGGTGCGGCCCTCGTCGACCGGACCCGCCGGCGGACGGTCTACCGTCCGCACACGTGGGGGTGGCGGTCGACCGCGACCGGTGCGAGCGGTGCATCGAGCCTGGGAGCGCTGCTCGTCGCCGTCCCGCTCGCGGTGCGGCACCCGGCGCCGGGGACGCTGCCCGACCTCACCGCCGTCGGCCTCGTCGCTGCGCTCCTCGCGTGCCTGCCGGTCGCACTCGCACCACGGGGGCACACATGAGCGCGCCCGGGCCGCGCGGACCCGTCGAGCCGCCCGTGATCGCCCTGTCCGGCGTGACGTTCGCCCACGAGGGCGCTGCACCGGTCCTGCGTGACGTCGACCTGGCGATCGGTGCGGGTCAGCTCGCGCTCGTCGTCGGGCTCACGGGCTCAGGGAAGTCGACGCTGCTGCAGACGATCAACGGCCTCGTCCCGCGGTTCACCGGTGGCCGGATGACGGGTGAGGTCCGGGTCGCCGGGATCTCCACACGAGACGTGCCGCCCCGGGAGCTGGCCAGCGTCGTGGGCTACGTGGGACAGAACCCGGCACTCGGGTTCGTCACCGCACACGTCGAGTCCGAGCTCGCGTTCGGCATGGAGCAGCAGGGCGTCGACCCCGCGGTGATGCGGCGCCGGGTGGAGGAGACGCTCGACCTCGTGGGAATCACCGCGCTGCGAGAGCGTCCGCTCGACTCGCTGTCCGTCGGGCAGCAGCAACGGGTGGCGATCGGCGCCGTCCTCACGAGCGGACCGCGGGTCCTCGTGCTCGACGAGCCGACGTCGGCCCTCGACCCCGTGGGCGCCGAGGAGGTGCTCGCGACGATCGCCCGGCTCGTCCACGACCTCGGCCTCACGGTCGTCCTCGCCGAGCACCGGCTCGAACGGGTCGTGCAGCTCGCAGACACCGTCGTGCAGCTCGTGGGGGACGGTTCTGTCCGGTGCGGACCGCCCGAGGTCCTCCTGCCCGGCACCGCCGTGGCCCCACCCGTGGTGCGCCTCGCTGCGGCCGCCGGCTGGCACCCCGTCCCGCTGTCGGTCCGCGACGCCCGACGCCGCGTGCCCGAGCTCGGCCCGCTGGTGCCGGTGCGGCCCGAGCCGTCACCCTTGTCCGGCCCCGTGGCGCTGCGCGCCCGTGGCATCTGCGTGCGTTACGGGTCCCACGAGGCAGTGCGTTCGGTCGACCTCGAGCTCCACGGCGGGCAGGTCGTCGCACTCATGGGACGCAACGGCTCCGGCAAGTCCTCGCTCCTGTGGTCCCTGCAGGGCACGGGCCGGCGCGATGCGGGCCGCGTCGACGTCGGGGGGATCGATCCGCGGGCCGTCGACGCCCGGCGTGCCCGGCGGGCTGTCGGGCTCGTGCCGCAGGACGTCGCCGACCTCCTCTACCTCGAGACCGTCGCGCAGGAGTGCGCGGCGTCGGACAAGGACGCCGGCGTCCCCCCCGGCACGACCGCCGCGCTCGCCGCCCGGCTCGCCCCGGACCTCGAGCCGGGCACGCATCCCCGCGACCTGTCCGAGGGGGAGCGCCTGTGCCTCGTCCTCGCCATCACGCTCGCCGCGCCACCCCCGGTGCTCCTCCTCGACGAACCCACCCGGGGACTCGACCCCGTCGCGAAGGACGGACTCGTCGCCGCCCTGCGTGCCCTCGCGCGCGACGGCCACGCCGTGGTCGTCGCGACCCACGACGTCGAGCTCGCGGCCGCCGTCGCCGACCGCGTCGTGCTCATGGCACAGGGAGAGGTGGTCGCCGACGGATCCGCACGGGCCATGCTCACCGGCTCCCCGGCCTTCGCGCCCCAGATCGCGAAGATCCTCGCGCCCGGCCCGTGGATGCTGCTGAGCGATCTCGGCCTCGAAGCGCCACCGGGCGCAGCGAGCGCGCCATGACCGCCGTCGGGGCGCTCAGGGGTGCTGCTCAGGCCGATCGGGCTGGTCGGTCGCCCCGGGCTGCTGCGCTCGTGCTCGCGGCCACGAGCCTCGTCGGGATCGCCGTCTTCTGCTGGCCGCTCGTGGGCAGTGTGCTCCCCGCCGACGGAGCACCGAGCACACCGTGGGTCATGCTTGTCCTGCTCCCCGTCCTCCTTCTCGCCGTGCTGCTCCACCTCGGCCAGGACGGGTTCGACCCACGGACCCTCGCGATGCTCGGCGTGCTGGCCGCCGTCAACGCGGCGCTCCGTCTCGTCGGGGCCGGAACGGGGGGGATCGAGCTCGTCTTCTTCCTCCTCGTCCTCGCCGGTTACTCCTTCGGCCCCGTGTTCGGCTTCCTCCTCGGGACGCTCTCGCTCTTCGCGTCAGCGCTCCTCACGGCCGGCATCGGGCCGTGGCTGCCCTTCCAGATGCTCGCCTGCGGGTGGGTCGGGCTCAGCGCAGGCCTCCTCGGCCAGGCGCTCGCCGGACGCGTCGCGCCCCGCGGCCGCGCGGAGCTCACTGCGCTCGCGGTCTACGCCGCTGTCGCGGCGTACGTCTTCGGCGCCCTGATGAACCTGTGGTTCTGGCCGTTCGCGCTCGGCGGCGACACCGCGATCTCCTACGTGCCCGGGGGAGGGCTCGTCGAGAACCTGCGGCGCTTCGCAGTCTTCACCGCGACGACGTCGACGTTCACGTGGGACACCGTGCGCGCCGTGACGAACGTCGTCGCCGTCATGCTGCTCGGCCGGCCCGTGCTCGGCACGTTCGCGCGGGCACGGCGACGGGCGTCGTTCGGCTGAGATGCGCCCGCTCGTCCAACGTGCGGGCAGCGCGGAGGCCGGCGGTGTACCTGTCTCAAGAAGCAGCAGTGAGGTTCCAGCCGCGTCGGCGCGTGAGCCACCCCAACGTCGCGTCGCGGTACCAGCGCTGGTGGCGGCGCAACCAGGGTGAGGTCGGGACGTGGTCCTGCTCGGCGACCCCTGCGTAGTACCCGAGATGCAGCGCGAGTACGCCATCGATATGGTCGCCCGGCACCTGGGACGTCGCGTCGTGGGCGGCGAGCAGCGCGTCCGCGTCGAGGCCGTCCCCGGCGACCGCGATCATGGCGACCACCGGCATGAACCATGCGGGCGCCGCGATCGGGAGGCTCCAGTCGACGAGCCGCACCCGACCGTCCGCCTCGAGGAGCAGGTTGTCGTCGCGGACGTCGTCGTGGCAGAGCGTCGTGGGGGGTGCCTCGCGGAGCACGCGCAGCGCCAGCTCCCTGGCTGTGGCGCACCGCTCGGGTCCGAGGACAGGGATGAGGGCGTCGAACCCGTCCACGCAGGGTGCGAGCGCGGTGGCCCACGACGGAGCTCGGGCGCCGTGAGGAACCGGGGTGAGCGCGCGCGCTGCATCCGCGAGCGCTCCGAGCACAGCGGCTGCCTCGGCGCACTGCCACGGGCGCGCAGGGTGACGGCCCTCGACGTCCTCGTACGCGGCGAGGAACCAGCCGTCGACGTCGACGTTCCAGAGGCCCGGGACGAGCGCGTCGTGCGGGGGCAGGGCAGCGACCTGCCGTGCCTCATGACGGTAGGTCGCGACGAGCCAGGCCTCGGCCGCAGGGCCAGCGCCCTTGAGGAAGAGACGTCGGCCGTCCTCCAGGAGGAGCCGGCTCGCGAATCCGGGCGTGAAACCGGCCTCCTGGGTCGTCGCGGCAACGACGCGGGCCCCGGACCGGGTCTCGACCGCCTCGTGGACCGTGGCGGGCAGATCGGCCCACCGGGGGCGCTGCGCGGTCCGATATCCCGGGGTGCCCGCGGTGCTCCCGACGCCGCCCGTGCTGCCGGTCATACCGAGAAGTACTTCGCCTCAGGGTGGTGGAACACGATCGCGTCCGTCGACTGCTCGGGGTGCAGCTGGAGCTCCTCGGACAGCTCCACGCCGACCCGCTCCGCGCGCAGGAGGTCCATGACCTTGCGGCGGTCCTCCATGTCCGGGCACGCCGGGTACCCGAGGGAGTAGCGCGCACCCCGGTAGGCGACCTTGAACATGCCGTCGAGGTCTGCGGGATCCTCGGCTGCGAAGCCGAGCTCCTCCCGGATGCGGGAGTGCCAGAACTCCGCGAGGGACTCGGTGAGCTGGACGGACAACCCGTGCAGCTCCATGTACTCGCGGTACTTGTTCTCCGCGAAGAGCTTGGCGGTGTGCGCGTCGACGCTCGCGCCGACGGTGACGAGCTGGAACGCGACGACGTCGATCTCGCCGGACTCCTTGGGCTTGACGAAGTCGGCGAGGCACAGGTGCTTGTCCCGGCGCTGGCGCGGGAACGTGAAGCGCACGCGCTCCGTGCCGGGCTCCCCGCCGGAGCCGCCGTCGGGCCCGTCGTGGTGGAGCACGATCATGTCGTTGCCCTCGGACACCGCGGGGAAGTACCCGTAGACGACCGACGGGTCGAACATGTCCTCCGTCTTGATGCGGTCGAGCCACTCGCGCAGCCGCGGGCGGCCCTCCGTCTCGACGAGCTCCTCGTAGCTCCGGGCGTCGTCGCCGCGCGACGGCTTGAGGCCCCACTGGCCCATGAAGGTGGCGCGCTCGTCGAGGAACGCGGCGTAGTCGGCGAGCTGGATGCCCTTGACGATGCGCGTGCCCCAGAACGGGGGAGTGGGCACCGGGTTGTCGGTAGCGACCGCGGACCGCACCGGCAGGTCCTCCTCCGCCGTCTGGGTCACGGTCACCGTCGCATGGCGACGCTTCTTCAACGGCGGCAGACCGACGGAACCTGGGTCCTCGCCGCGCGCGATCCGTACGAGCGGCTCCATGAGCCGCAGACCCTCGAACGCGTCCCGGGCGTAACGGACCTCCCCGTCGTAGACCTCCGCGAGGTCGTCCTCGACGTACGTGCGGGTGAGGGCCGCGCCCCCGAGCAGCACGGGCCACCGGCCGGCGAGCCCCCGGGAGTTGAGCTCCTCGAGGTTCTCCTTCATGACGACGGTGGACTTCACGAGCAGCCCGCTCATGCCGATGACGTCCGCGTCGTGCTCCTCTGCGGCCTCGATCATCGCGGCGATCGGCTGCTTGATGCCGATGTTGACGACCGTGTAGCCGTTGTTCGTGAGGATGATGTCGACGAGGTTCTTGCCGATGTCGTGGACGTCACCCCGCACGGTCGCCAGGACGATCGTGCCTTTGCCGGCCTCGTCGGACTTCTCCACGTGCGGCTCGAGGTGCGCCACGGCGGTCTTCATCGCCTCGGCCGACTGGAGCACGAAGGGCAGCTGCATCTCGCCCTTGCCGAACAGCTCCCCGACGACCTTCATGCCCGCGAGCAGGTGGTCGTTGACGATGTCGAGGGCCTTCATGCCCTCGGAGAGCGCCTGGTCGAGGTCGGCGTCGAGACCTTTGAGCTCGCCGTCGACGATGCGGCGCTCGAGGCGCTCACCGAGGGGCAGGGCAGCGAGCTCTGCGGCGCGGACGTCCTTGAGCGCGGCGCTGTCGACGCCGGCGAAGAGGTCGAGCAGGTGCGCGAGGGGGTCGTGCGTCATGTTTCCCTCGGTGTCGAACTCGCGGCGGTCCCAGACGAGGTCGAGGGCGGCCTGGCGCTGCTCGTCGGAGATCTTCGACAGCGGGAGGATCTTCGCGGCGTGCACGATCGCGGAGTCGAGCCCGGCCTGCACGGCCTCGTGGAGGAAGACGGAGTTGAGCACGACGCGTGCCGCCGGGTTGAGCCCGAAGGACACGTTGGACACGCCGAGGGTGGTGTGCACCCCGGGGTACTTCGCCTTGAGCTCACGGATCGCGGTGATCGTCTCGATGGCGTCCCGCCGCGTCTCCTCCTGACCCGTCGCGATGGGGAACGTGAGGGTGTCGACGATGATGTCCTCCACCGCCATGCCCCATCGGCCGACGAGGTCGTCGATGAGCCGGGACGCGATCGCGACCTTGCCCTCCGCGGTCCGGGCCTGCCCGTCCTCGTCGATCGTCAGGGCGATGACGGCGGCGCCGTGCTCCTTGACGAGGGGCATGATCCGTCCGTAGCGGGACGTCGGGCCGTCCCCGTCCTCGAAGTTCACGGAGTTGACGACGGCGCGACCACCGATGAGCTCGAGGCCGGCCTGGATGACGGCCGGCTCGGTCGAGTCGATGACGAGCGGGAGCGTCGAGGCGCTCGCGAGGCGCGAGACGAGCGAGCGGATGTCCGCCGCGCCGTCGCGACCGACGTAGTCGACGCAGACGTCGAGCAGGTGGGCGCCGTCGCGCGTCTGGGCGCGGGCGATCTGCACGCACTCCTCCCAGTTCTCCGCGAGCATCGCCTCCCGGAACGCCTTGGACCCGTTGGCGTTCGTGCGCTCGCCGATGGCGAGGAAGGACGCGTCCTGCTCGAAGTCGACGTGGGTGTAAAGGCTCGCCACGCCGTGCTCGGGCTGCGCGGAGCGCTGCACGACGGCGGTCCCGCCGACGCGCTCGACGACCTGCCGCAGGTGCTCCGGCGTCGTGCCGCAGCACCCGCCGACAAGACCGAGGCCGAACTCCTTGACGAACTGCTCGTGCGCCGCGCCGAGCTCGACCGGAGTGAGCGGGTAGTGCGCGCCGTTCTTGCCCAGGACCGGCAGCCCGGCGTTGGGCATGCACGTCACCGGGACCGTGGAGTGCTTGGCGAGGTGGCGCAGGTGCTCGCTCATCTCGGCAGGCCCGGTCGCGCAGTTGAGGCCGATGGAGTCGATCCCCAGCGCAGCGAGGGTCGTCAGCGCCGCCCCGATCTCCGAACCCATGAGCATCGTGCCCGTGGCCTCCACCGTGACCTGCACGAGGATCGGCAGGTCGGTGCCGCTGGCGGCCATCGCCTGCTTCGAGCCGTTGATCGCGGCTTTCGCCTGGAGGAGGTCCTGGCTCGTCTCGATGAGGATCGCGTCCGCGCCACCGCTGATGAGCCCGGCGGCCTGCTCGGCGAACGTCTCCTTGAGGTGCGCGTACGTCGTGTGCCCGAGGCTGGGGAGCTTCGTGCCCGGCCCCATGGAGCCGAGCACCCACCGGGGCTTGTCGGGCGTCGCGTGCTTGTCGGCGCTGCGGCGTGCGATCCGCGCTCCGGCCTCCGCGAGCTCGAAGATCCGGTCGTCGATGCCGTATTCGCCGAGGTTGGACCAGTTCGCGCCGAAGGTGTTCGTCTCGACGCAGTCGACCCCCACCGCGAAGTACTCGTCGTGGACGGCCTCGACGACGTCGGGACGCGTGATGTTGAGGATCTCGTTGCAGCCCTCAAGCCCCTGGAAGTCGTCGAGCGTGAGGTCGTGCGCCTGGAGCATCGTGCCCATCGCCCCGTCGGCGACGACCACCCGGGTGGCGATGGCGGACTTCAGGGCGGCGGCGCGGGGGGTGAGCATGAGGCGATTCTAGGTTCCGGGGTCTGGACCCCGGGCTGGTGCCCGCCTGCCGGGCAGACCACCGGCGAGCCCCGCCCGCACCGGGCGGGGCGCACGGTTCGTCTCAGCCCACAGCGTGCACGGGGGCAGCCAGCGAGACCCCGGAGGCGTCGCGCCGGGGGTCCGCCTCGGGCAGGTCGATCGGCTGCCCGCCGGAGCCCGTCGCGTGCGGCGGCGCCGCGCCCACCCAGGCGAGCACGAGCGTGTCCTCGCCGCGCAGGAACCGCTGCGAGCGCACCCCGCCGGTCGCCCGCCCCTTGGCCGGGTAGACCTCGAACGGCGTCGTCTTCACGCTGCCCGCCTGCGTCCCGGGCAGTGCGTCTGCGCTCCCGGCGATGGTCACGACCGCGAGCGGCTCCTCGCCCACGCGCACGGCACCGAAGTGCACGACGTGCTGCTGGGGAGCGAGCTTGATGCCCGCCATGCCCGCCGCGGTGCGGCCCTGGGGGCGCACGAGGCTCGCGGGGTAGTGCAGGAGCGAGCTGTCCGAGCTGATGAACACGAGCTCGTCGTCGTCGTCGGCCGGAGCCGCTCCGACGACCTCGTCGCCGTCGCGCAGCGCGATGACCTCCCACGTCTCCTTCGCGGGGACGTCTCCACGGGCGACGCGCTTGACGACGCCGGAGCGGGTGCCGAGCGCGAGCGGCGGTGCGTCGTCGGCGAGCGACACGATCGTCACGAGGGACTCGCCCTTCTCGAGCGGGCACACCTCCCCGGCCGGTACGCCGCCCGAGAGGCTCGGCGCACCCTGCGTGGGTGGGAGCGACGGGAGGTCGAGCACGGAGACGCGCACGATGCGGCCCCGCGAGGTGAGGGCGCCGATCTCCGCGCGTGCGGACGTGAGGACCGCCCCCCGCAGGACGTCGTGCGCGTGCCGGTGGTCGTCACGCACCGGTGCCTCGGGGCCGCTCGAGCGCGCCAGCAGGCCCGTGGCCGAGAGCATCGCCCAGCACGGGGAGTCCTCGACCTCGAGCGGGACGGCTGCGCCGCGGCTCGTCGGTGCGCCGGGCGCCCCGGTCACGCCCGCGCCGGCGGAGTCGAGCAGGATCGTGCGCCGCGGAGTGCCGTAGACGCGCGCGACGTCCGCCATCTCCTGGCTCACCACGCCACGCAGGCGCGCCTCGTCCGCGAGCATCGCCATGAGCTCGGCGATCTCCTCGGTGAGCGTCTGCTGCTCCTTCTCGAGGTCGAGGCGCGAGAACTTGGTGAGCCGCCGCAGCTGGAGCTCGAGGATGTACTCCGCCTGGAGCTCGGAGAGGTCGAAGACCTCGCGCAGCCGCGCGCGGGCGGTGGCCGTGTCGTCCGAGGACCGGATGACCTGGATGACCTCGTCGATGTCGATGATCGCGACGAGCAGACCCTCGACGAGGTGCAGCCGCGCCTGGCGCTTGGCGAGCCGGAAGGCGGACCGCCGCCGGACGACGTCGATGCGGTGGTCGACCCACACCCGGAGCATCTCGCGCAGCCCGAGCGTCCGGGGTTGACCGTCGACGAGAGCGACGTTGTTCATGCCGAAGGAGTCCTCCATCGGCGTGTACCGGTACAGCTGCTCGAGGACGGCCTCGGGGTTGAAGCCCGTCTTGACCTCGATGACCAGGCGCAGGCCGTGGGACCGGTCGGTGAGGTCGGTGACGGCGGTGATCCCGGAGAGCTTCTTGTTCTGCACGCCCTCCTTGATCTTCTCGATGACCTTCTCGGGGCCGACGAGGTACGGCAGCTCGGTGACGACGATGCCCTTGCGCCGTGGGGTGACGTTCTCGATCCGGGTCGTCGCCCGGGTGCGGAACGACCCGCGGCCGGTGCGGTAGGCGTCGCGGACGCCCTCGAGGCCGATGATCTTGCCGCCCGTGGGGAGGTCAGGTCCCGGGACGAACCGCATGAGGTCCTCGAGGGTCGCGTCCGGGTCGGCGACGAGGTGCCGGGCGGCGGCGATGACCTCGATGAGGTTGTGCGGGGCGAGGTTGGTGGCCATCCCCACGGCGATGCCGGACGCGCCGTTGACGAGGAGGTTGGGGATCGCCGAGGGCAGGACCTCGGGCTGGGTGAGCTTGTTGTCGTAGTTCGGGACGAACTCCACGACGTCCTCGTCGAGGCCCGTGGTCATCACCATGGCTGCGGGCGCCAGCCGGGCCTCGGTGTAGCGCGGAGCTGCCGGTCCGTCGTCGAGCGACCCGAAGTTGCCGTGCCCGTCGACGAGCGGCAACCGCAGCGAGAACGGCTGCGCGAGCCGCACGAGCGCGTCGTAGATCGCGGTGTCGCCGTGCGGGTGGAGCTTGCCCATGACCTCGCCGACGACGCGCGCGGACTTCACGTGGGCACGGTCAGGGCGCAGCCCCATGTCGTACATCTGGAAGAGGATGCGGCGCTGGACCGGCTTGAGCCCGTCACGGGCGTCGGGGAGTGCGCGGGCATAGATGACGGAGTAGGCGTACTCGAGGAACGACCCCTCCATCTCCTTCGTGACGTCGATGTCGACGATCGTCTCCGCGACGGGATCGAGCGGTCGATCCTCGCCGGTCGCTCTACGCGCCATCGGGTGCGGCTCCTCCAGCTGTGCGGGTCCTGCGGTCGCCACATTTTCGCACGGGGGACGTGGCGCCCCCGCCCACGGGCGGACCTGCCCTAGCCTGAGGGGGTGACTACCGCTGACGGCGCAGGAGAGCACCGCCCCGCTGACGACGGCCGGAGCGTCGGCACGCGCGAGCACCCGTTCCCGTACCCGGTGGAGTGGGAGGCGGACGTCGTGCTCCGGGACGGGAGCACCGTCCACCTCAGGCCCATCCGCGCTGAGGACCGTGACGCGCTCCAACGGTTCCACTCCGGGCAGTCGGAACGCTCGACGTACATGCGGTTCTTCGCGGCGATGGAGCACCTGTCACCGCGGGACCTCACCCGCTTCACCGTCCTCGACCACAGGGACCGGGTGGCGCTCGTCGCCGTCAGCTCCCTGCCCGACGGCGGCGAGGAGATCATCGGCGTCGCGCGGTTCGACCGGGTCGCTGCGGACGAGGCCGAGGTCGCGTTCAACGTCAGCGACAGCCACCAGGGCCGCGGACTGGGCTCGGTCCTCCTCGAGCACGTCGCGGCGGCCGCCCGCGAGGTCGGGGTGCAACGCTTCACCGCGGAGGTGCTGCCCCAGAACGGCAAGATGCTCGGGGTGTTCCGCGAGGCGGGCTACGACACGACGCAGCACGTCGACGACGGGATCGTCACGGTGAGCATCCGGCTCGACCCCACCGAGCGGTCCCGGCAGGTGATGGCCGAGCGTGAGCACCGTGCCGAGGCGCGGAGCATGAACGGGCTCTTCACGCCGCGGTCGGTCGTCGTGGTCGCCGCTGCCCACGGCGCGCCGGACGAGCACGAGACCCGGCTCGCCCGCGCGGTGGTGCGCGGTGGTGCGACCGGCGGGGCGCACCTGCGTCTCATCGTCGTGGGGCTGTCCGCCGTGACGGTCCGGGACGCGCTCGATGCGCACGGCTCCATCGACGAGTTCGAGCGGTACGACACGCTCGAGGAGGTGCCCGGGCCGGTCGATCTCGCCGTCCTCACGGTCCGGGCCAGCGACTCCCTCGCGACGGTGGGTGCGCTGTCGGGACTCGGGGTCCGCGCCGTCGTCGTCGTCGGGTCGGGGTACGCCGAGACGGGGGAGGCGGGGCTTGGTCTGCAGCGCGAGCTCGTCCGCTCGGCCCACGCCGCCGGCATGAGGGTCGTCGGGCCGGCGTCCTACGGGTTGTTCGCGCGCCGCGAGGCGGCGAGCTTCAACGCGTCCCTGACGACGGACCTTCCGCCGCCCGGCACGGTCGGGCTCTTCTGCCAGTCCGCGCCGATGGCCGTCACGGTGCTGGCGACCGCTCGCCGGCGCGGGCTCGGCATCTCGTCCTTCCTGTCGGCGGGCAACCGCGCCGACGTCTCGGGGAACGACCTCATGCAGTTCTGGCAGGACGACGACGCCACGACCGTCGTCGGGCTCTACCTCGAGTCCATCGGCAACCCGCGCAAGTTCTCCCGCATCGCCCGGCGGCTGAGCAGCGTCAAGCCGGTGGTCGTCGTGACCGCGGGCACCTCGGGGCACGTGGTGCCCGCCGGGCATGCCGTGCGCACGACGAGTGCACCGCGTCGCACGCTCGAAGAGATGTTCCGGCAGTCGGGCGTCATCCGCGCCGAGAACACGCACCAGATGATGGACATCGTGCAGCTGCTCGCCCACCAGCCGCTGCCCGGCGGCCGGCGCGTCGGCATCATCGCGACCTCCGCACCGCTCGTGGCGATCGTCGCGGAGGCGGTGGGTTCCGCGGGGCTCGTGGTGGCGGTGACGGCCGGGATACCGGCCGACCCGGAGCAGGCGGCAGGCACGTACGACGACGTCTTCGCCGACGGCGCGTGCGACGTCGTCGTGGCTGTCCACGTCCCCGTCCTCGGGGACGACGTCGCGGGGTTCGCAGCCGCTGTGGCGGCCGCGGCTGCGCGGACCGGACGGCCGACCGTCGCGAGCATCCTCGGGTTCCACGGCATCACCCCCGAGCTCACGACGACCGGTCCCGACGGACGCGTCACGCACGTCCCGGCGTACTCCACCCCGGAGGACGCGGTCCTCGCCCTCGGCGCCGTGACGCGTTACGCGATGTGGCGGTCGGCCGACCACGGCACCGCCCTCGAGTACGACGTCGACGTCGGGGGTGCACGCACGATCGTCGAGTCCCGGCCCGACGGGGAGCTCGCGCCGAGCGAGGCGCGCGCGTTGCTGCGCTGCTACGGCATCGCAGCGTGGGAGGCCGTCCCCGTGCGTGACGTGCAGGAGGCGGAGGCCGCCGCGGAGCTGCTCGGGTGGCCCGTCGCGCTCAAGAGCACGGCGGAGTCCCTGCGCCACCGGGCGGACCTGGGTGGGGTCCGGCTCGACATCAAGGACGTGACCGAGCTCCGCGCCGACTTCGAGCAGATGCACCGCACGCTCGCCGAGCACCTGCCGGCGGAGCACCGGCTGACGGCCGGGGCGGCCCCGTTCGAGGTGCAGCACATGGCCCGCCCGGGTGTGGCGTGCGTCATCCGGTCGACGGAGGACCTCCTCTACGGCCCGGTCGTGTCGTTCGGCCTGTCCGGCGACGCCGTCGACCTCCTCGGCGACGTGAGCTATGGCGTGCCACCGCTCACCACCGGGGACGTCGCCCGGATGGTGCGGTCGGTGCGGGCGGCGCCCCGGCTCTTCGGGTACAAGGGGCTGCCCGAGGCGGACGCGGCCGCGATCGAGGACGTCATCGGCCGCGTCTCGCAGCTGGCCGACGACCACCCCGAGATCCGGTCGCTCGAGCTCTACCCCGTGGTCGCCAACGACGAGGGGGTGGCCGTGCTCGGCGCACGGATCACGCTGGGGGCCGCCAACCGCAAGGATGGTCTCAGGCGCGTCCTACCTGACTGACGCCCGGGAGACCGGATTAGGATGAAGACGTGCCCCGACCCATCGCTGACCACCGTGCCGACCTCCGCCGCCAGCTCGACCGGGCCGGGTACTACCCGGAGCTGGTCGCAGATGTCCTCGACATCGCCCTCGCGGGCGAGGTCGTCGAGGCGCACCTCGTCCACGTGGAGACGACGTTCGCCACCGCCGAGGTCCGCCGCCACGTGACCGTGCTCGTCCTCACCCCGACCCGGCTCGTCCTCGCGCACGTCGACGACCATGCCGAGGGCGAGGAGCACGGGCACCCCCGGGCGAGTGCCGCCGCGACGACCGAGGCAGTGCCGCTGGGACAGGTGCGGTCGGTCGTCCTCACGCACGTCGTCAACGCTCCCGAGAAGCACGTGAGCGGTGAGGCGCCGGCCGAGCTGACGCTCGCCATCGGATGGGGCGCGGTCTCCCGGATCGATCTCGAACCCGTCCAGTGCCCCGACCCGCAGTGCGACGCCGACCATGGGCTGTCGGGATCGGTCGCGACCGACGACGCTCTCGTGCGGATCAGCGCCCAGGCAGAGGGCGCGGACGCGGTGCGAGCCGCGGTGTCCTTCGCCAAGGCGCTGTCGGCAGCGACCGCCGGGCGGGGGTCGACGAGCTGATGACGGCTCCCCTGGTCGCCGGCGGGTTCGTCGCGGAGGCCGAACGCTGCGGGTTCGTCCTGCCGGACTACGACGGTGCGAGCCTCTCCGCGGTCCTTCCGGCCGTCGCCGCAGCGCTCGGCGTGAGCGACCCGTCCGGCGCGGGGGAGCGCTCCCGTGCCCTGCTGCGCCTGGAGCCCGTCAGCAGGGTGTGCGTCGTCCTCGTGGACGGTCTCGGCCTGGAGAACCTCACCGAGGGCAGCAGCCGGGCGCCGTTCCTGCGGTCGCTCCTGCCCGATGCGGTGCGTCTGACGTGCGGGTTCCCGTCGACGACCGCGGCGTCGATGGGTCTGTTCGGGACGGGGACCACCCCGGGCCGGACCGGGATGCTCGGCTACACGATCCGCAACCCGCACACCGGCCTGCTCGCCAACCTCGTCTCCTGGGACGGCGCCGAGCCCCCCGAAGAGCTGCAGCGCGAGGAGACGATGTTCGAGCGGATGACGGCCGCGGGGATCCCCGTGACCTCCGTCGGTCCCGCGCGCTTCGCTGACTCGGGCCTCACCCGGGCGGCCTTCCGTGGAGGATCGCACCGCAGCGCCGAGTCGCTCGCGGACCGGGTCGACGCCGCCGCGTACGAGCTCATGGCTCCCGGGCTCGTGTACCTCTACTGGGGTGACGTCGACAAGGTGGGCCACCACCACGGCTCCCGCTCCCGGGAGTGGGCGGACGAGCTGGAGCGCGCCGACCGTGAGCTCGCGCGCCTCGCACGGATCGTGCCGAGCGGGACGCTCATCCTCGTCACGGCCGACCACGGCATGGTCGACGTCGACGAGCGACAGAGGTGGGACGTGGCCACGACGCCGGGGCTGTCCGACGGGGTGCGGCTCGTCGCGGGGGAGCCGAGGGCGCTGCACGTCCACGCCCGCAAGCGCAGCGGCGTCGAGACGATCGTCGAGAGATGGCGCGACGTGCTCGGCGACGCCGCACTCGTGGTGACGAAGGAGGACGCGATCGCGGCAGGGCTGTTCGGCACGGTCTCAGCACACGTGGAGCCGTCGATCGGCGACGTCGTCGTGGCGCCCACCGGAGGGGTCACGGTCGTCGACTCGCGCACGCAGACGCCGCAGTCGCTCGACCTGCTGGGAGTCCACGGATCGCTCACGCCACGGGAGATGTACGTCCCCTGCCTGACCCTGCGCGTCTGAGCACGAGCTACTCGGGCTTCGCCCCGAACACGATCTCGTCCCAGCTGGGCACCTTCGACCGCGAGCGACGAGCAGGCCGGACGCGTGTCGCGGGCACCGGCCCCGTCTCCTCCGGGGACGGATCGTGGCCCGGACCCGACTGCGCGGGGACGGCTCCGGTCACGGTCGGCGCCTCCAGGGTCTCGGTCTGCATCTCGGGCGGTCCGGCGTCGTGCGGCTCGGCGGTGTCGACCGGCTCGCCCACGCGAGGGCTTCCCGGCATCGGGTAGACCCGCGCGGAGATCCGCTCGTCCGCGTCCACGGGGTGCGCGCCGGGGATGTCCTCGCTCCGCCGGGGGTGCCCCGGCACGTCGAGGTGGAAGGCGCTGGGCGGGCCGAAGCCCTCGAACGCGACGTCGTCGTCGGCACGCTGATGACGCACGCCGCGGCGCTCCCGGAGGTCCTCGAGGAGCGCGGAGGTGACGTCGAGCTCCGACGGGGTGTCGTGTGCGTCCGGGCGATGGACCGCGAGCGGCGGTCCATCGACGGCGTCGAGGACCGGGCGGATCGCGTCTGCCTCGACGTCGAACACGGAGGCACGCACGGCGGCGAGGTGCCGGCGGGGGATGGGCTCGTCGACGATCTCCGTCTCCGAGAGCCAGCGCGCCTCGTCCTCGAGGGCGTGCAGCGACTGCGCGGCTGCGTCGAAGGTCCACCGGGCGAGGCGCTCCTGCCCCCCGACCTCGAACGCGACCGACACGATCCACCCGTGACCCTCGGGGCGCGCCGCGTCCCACACGAGCTCGGCGGTATCGACGCCACGCGCGGCCAGACGATCGGTGACGAGGTCGCCGAGCGTGGGGGAGCCGGTGTCACGCCCCACCCGCGTGCCGGTGGCCCTGCGCGCGATGAACTCACGCTCGGCGAGGACCGGACCCTCGTAACGACGCACCTGCTCGACGGAGATCCCCGCGTCCGCGGCGATCTCCTCGGCCGTCAGACCGGCACGGACGCGGGCCTGGATCTCCCGTGGGGGGAGGAACCCGGCGGCCTGGGACTGGAGGTGCTCGAGCCGTGGGCGATCGCGGCGTACCGCGGCGCGCAGCACGTCGGTGATCGGCAGCGTGAACCGTTGGTCACCCGGTCCCGCCAGCACGAGGTGTTCCCCGTCGTCGTGCAGCCCGACGAGCCGCAGCCCGCGTGCACCCTGCTCAACCATGCGTCCTCCTGTGGCACCTGCGTACACGTCAGGGTGCCATCCCGACCTGCTCGACCCGCGGACCTCCGCCGGTGCGCCGCGTCACAGATGTCCCACGCCGCGGCCATCCTGCCCGACCGCGCGTGGGTCGGGCAGGATGGATCCATGACTGACGATGCCAACGCTCCGACCGCCCTCCCCGAGCCCGACGCCGTCGCGGCCCTGCGCGATCTCGCCGAGCGGGTCGCCCGCGCGGCTGCTGAGCTCGTGCGCAGCACGCGGCCGAGCCAGGTACAGGTCGCGTCGACGAAGACGTCCTCGGTCGACGTCGTCACGCAGATGGACGCCGACAGCGAGGACCTGCTGCGCAGGCTCATCCTCGCCGAACGACCGGACGACGCGGTCCTCGGGGAGGAGGAGGGGCACGTCGCGGGACGGAGCGGGCTCACCTGGGTCGTCGACCCGATCGACGGGACGGTCAACTACCTCTACGGGATCCCGGCGTTCGCGATCTCGGTCGCTGTCGTGGCCGGTCCGCCCGTGCCGGAGCACTGGACCCCGCTCGCCGGGTGCGTGGTCGACGTCTCGACCGGCACCACGTGGTCCGCATCCCGGGGCGGTGGCGCCACACGGGACGGTGAGCCCCTCACGATCGGGGAGGACAAGCCGCTCGCGCAGAGCCTCGTCGGCACCGGCTTCGGGTACGAGTCCGCGCGCAGGGCGGCGCAGGCGGAGGTGCTCACCACGGTTCTGCCGCTCGTCCGGGACATCCGCCGGATCGGGTCGGCTGCGCTCGACCTCTGCATGGTCGCGGACGGGCGGCTCGACCTGTCGTACGAGCGCGGCCTCAAGCCGTGGGACATGGCCGCGGGAGCGCTCGTCGTCGAGGAGGCCGGCGGGGTGGTGACGGGACTCCGGGGCCGCCGTGCCGGTACTGACATGACCGTCGCGGGCCCGGCCGGGCAGGTCGCAGCGCTCGCGGAGATCCTCGGAGACCTCGGGGCCGACGCAGGCGCCTGAGCGGTCCGGTCGAGCCGTGTGGAGCGCGGCTGTCGTGAGCGCCCGGAGGAGTGAGCAAGGACACGGCCTGGTGGATGTGCGACGCGCAGGTAAATGATGCACAATCCCTTCTCGACCCACGAACAACCTGGGTATTACCTGCATGAGACGCGTACGCGACCCGCTACGCCCGCCGGGGCCCCGAGCCCACGGACCCGAACAACACCTGCAACGGAGTGTGAGCCACACATGGCAACTGACTACGACGCCCCCCGCAAGACCGAGGAGGACCTCAGCGAGGACTCGCTCGAAGAGCTCAAGGCGCGTCGGTCTGACAAGAGCTCGGGAGTCGTGGACGAGGACGAGACGGAAGCCGCAGAAGGATTCGAGCTCCCCGGAGCCGATCTCTCAGGCGAGGAGCTTTCCGTCCGTGTCCTCCCACGACAGGCCGACGAGTTCACGTGCGCGAGCTGCTTCCTCGTGCACCACCGCAGCCAGCTGGCCGAGGAGAAGAACGGCCAGCAGATCTGCTCGGAGTGCGCTGCCTGACAGCGACCCACCCCGTCGCGCTGTCCGTCCACCCGGGGGACAGCGCGACACGCATCACTCGCCGCCCTCGGCCGGAGCGCTACCCGTGCCGTCCGAGGGCCGCGGCCAGCGCGTCCGGCCTGCGGCTCGAGACGAGCCAGAAGGGCGTGGGATCCTGCGGGTCCGTCACCTCGACGCGCACCGCTCCGCCGGCTGACGTACGCAGGCACGCGAACGCCCGGGGATCCCAGGCGGGACCCATCTGCTCGGAGACACCGGCGCGGTCGAGGACGACAGGCGCCGCAAGATGGCTCAGCGGGATCCGGGCACTCCCCGCAGACAGCTCGGAATCCGTGACCTCCACCCGTGGTGACCACACCCACAGGAGGATGCATCCGACGACGGCGATCGCCGCACCTGTTCCGTACCCGACCGCGGCGGACACGGGAACGAGCCCCGCGGCGAGGACCATGGCGGAGAGGACGACCGCGACCCACGAGCCCGGACCGGGGACGAGGCGCTCGGAGAACATGACGGGAGCGGCCGCGGACCGTGTCTCCTCGGGCCGGCTCAGTGCGGAGGGGACGTCAGGGTGGTCTGGGGCAGGGCGACTCATTCCTCCATGATGCCAGCCGGCCGGAAGCACGCGGCAGCGCCCGATAGAGTCGTCTCCCGTGACCACGGATGCTCCTGAAGTTCTCATCACCCTCCTCGACCCCGAGGTCCCGCTCCCCGCGTACGCGCACCCGGGCGACGCGGGCGCCGACCTCGTGACCACGGTCGACGTCGAGCTGGCGCCGCTCGCCCGGGCGACCGTGCCCACGGGCGTGGCGATCGCCCTGCCCGACGGCTACGCCGCCTTCATCCACCCGCGGTCGGGACTTGCCGCGCGGCACGGCCTGACGATCGTCAACGCCCCGGGCACAGTCGACGCCGGCTACCGGGGAGAGATCCGCGTGACCCTCTACAACAGCGACCCGGCCCAGGCGGTCCGTCTGGTGCGGGGCGACAGGATCGCCCAGATGGTCGTGCAACGGGTCGCGCGCGCCCGGTTCGTGCAGGCGGACCGGCTGCCCGGCTCGGACCGCGGCGAGGGCGGCTTCGGATCGAGCGGCGGCTGGACCGCTTCGCCAGCAGCGGACAGGTAGTCCGTAGGCCGCTGGTCGCGGCCTACTGTGGACGTGGCGTGTGTTGTCCAGAGCACCGCGCAGGAGCGTCTAGTGTGGACGTGCCCTGCCCGGTGAACACCGAAGGAGACTGATCAGTGGCGCTGTTCCGACGCGGTTCCAAGCAACCGACCGACCCCGAGCAGCACACGGGAGACACGCAGCCCGGCGGGGACGTCGCCGAAGGTGCTCCGACCAGCGAGCGGACGTCCGGTCCCTGGGACGTGTCCGAAGTCTCCGAGCGAGGGCCGCGCGTCGATCTCGGTGCGCTGTGGCTCCCGGGGCTCCCAGGCATGGAGCTGCGCATGGAGGTCGACCAGAAGACGCAGCGTGTCACAGGAGTCGGGGTCGCTCTCGACGGGTCGTCGCTCCAGCTCCAGGCTTTCGCGGCCCCCAAGACCGACGGGATCTGGGACGACATCCGTGCGGAGATCGCCGAGTCGGTGACGAAGCAGGGGGGATCCGTCGACGACGTCCCCGGGCCCTTCGGCCGTGAGCTCTTGGCCCGCCTGCCCGCGCGGACGTCGGACGGCCGAACGGGGCACCGACCCGCCCGCTTCATCGGGCACGACGGGCCCCGGTGGTTCCTCCGAGGAGTCATCAGCGGCCGTGCAGCCGTCGACGTGGAGGCAGCGGCAGCCCTCGAGAGCGTGTTCGCCCAGACCGTGGTCCTGCGTGGCGACGACGCACGCCCGCCCCGCGACCTGCTCGCCCTGACGCTTCCCGGAGGAGCGAAGGTGCCGCCGACTCCTGCCCCCGCGGCTCCGGACCTCGACATCACCCGCCGGGGACCTGAGATCACCGAGATCCACTGATGAGCCTGCGCACCGCCCTGCACCATGCGCTCGCCTCTCAGGAGCAGGTGGCCGCCGACGAGGAGCGCATCGACTCTCGCGCGCAGGTCGGGTGCAGCGCCGCTGCGACGGTGCGCACCCGTGAGCGCGCAGCGCTGTCGGGCGTCCTGCGGTCGGTCATCCTGCGCCCACGCGAGGGTGTGCCGGCGCTCGAGGCCGAGCTCTACGACGGGTCGGCGTCGATCGACCTCGTCTGGCTCGGGCGGCGACAGATCGCCGGGATCGAACCCGGACGCCGTGTGCGCGTCGAAGGACTCGTGTGCCTGAGCAACGGCCGGCGCACCATCTACAACCCGCGGTACGAGCTGCGCGCGCGGCCGGGAGAGTGAGCCGTGAGCCATCGTGACCACGAGGACGACGTGACAGCCCCCCAGAGTGCTCCGGAGCCACCCGCAGGCAAGGGCGTGCGCGCGCTGACGGCTGACGAGTTCTCCATCAGCGAGTCCGTCGGCGGAGTCCGGGGCCTCGTCGAGGCGATGGCGCCAGGGCTCGTGTTCGTCGTGCTGTTCGTCATCACCCGTGAGCTCACGCCCCCTCTCGTGGCTGCCCTCGCGGTCTCCGTCGTTGCTGTCGTGGTGCGGCTCGCACAGCGGACCCCGGTCACGCAGGCGTTCGGCGGGCTGCTCGGCGTCGGGATCGGCGTGCTGTGGGCAGCGCGGTCCGGGGAAGCGAGCGACTACTTCGTCCCCGGCTTCTGGACGAACGGGATCTACCTCGCGGTGCTCCTCGTCACCGTCCTCGTGCGCTGGCCGGCGGTCGGCGTCGTCGTCGAGGGCCTGCGGGCGGGCTTTGGTTCGCCGTCTCCGGTGGCGAGGACTCGGGGATCCGCTCCCGGCGAGAGCGCCGCGGAGGAGCCCGCACGCGCCGCGCCCGTGTGGTCCTCCGCATGGCGCGAGGACGCACAGCTCCTGCGGCGGTACGCACTTGCGACGTGGTTGTGGATCGCCGTGTTCGGCATCCGGCTCGCCGTCCAGCTGCCGCTGTACCACGCCGACGAGGTCGAGCTGCTCGGCACCGCCCGCCTCGTCATGGGCATCCCGCTCTGGGCGCTCGTGCTGTGGGCGACCTGGGTGCTCATCCGCCAACGAGGAGCGAGTGCAGCTCACTCTCCGACGCGTCCCGTCCCGTGACGATGAGGAGCTCGTCGCCGACCTCGAGCGTGTCGTCGGGGCTCGGAGCGATGGGCTGGGTGCCGCGGACGATCGCGGCGAGCACCGTGTCGGCGGGCCAGACGATCTGACCGACGCGCTGGCCCGTGAGCGGTGAGTCCTCGGGGAGCGTGATCTCGAGGATGTCCGCGCCGGACTGGTGGAACGTGAAGATCTTCACGAGGTCGCCGACGGCGACCGCCTCCTCGACCATCGCCGTCATGATCCGCGGGGTGGAGACGGCGACGTCCACGCCCCACGACTCGTCGAACATCCACTCGTTCTTCGGGTTGTTCACCCGAGCGACGGTCCGGGGCACCCCGAACTCGGTCTTGGCCAGGAGCGAGATCACGAGGTTGGCCTTGTCGTCACCGGTCGCGGCCACGATGACGTCGCACTCGTCGACGGAAGCCTCGGTGAGGCTGGAGAGCTCGCAGGCGTCGGCGAGCAGCCACTCCGCCTCAGGGACCTGCGCGACCCGCATGGCGGTCGGCTGGCGGTCGATGATCGTGATCTCGTGGTTGTTCGCGAGGAGCTCGCGAGCGATCGACCTGCCGACGGAACCTGCTCCCGCGATGACGACGCGCATCAGCTCTCCTGCTTGGGTGCGTGCGTGAGGATCCGTTCCATCGACGCGGCCGCATCGGTGTGGACGAGGACGTGGAGGATGTCGTTCTCCTGCAGGACCGTCCCCGGGCCGACGACGACACCGTCGCCATAGCGTG
Source organism: Sanguibacter sp. Z41_6 (assembly GCF_059621145.1). NCBI lineage: Bacteria > Bacillati > Actinomycetota > Actinomycetes > Micrococcales > Sanguibacteraceae > Sanguibacter > Sanguibacter sp. Z41_6. The sequence goes on from NZ_JCAQIF010000002.1 coordinate 300,833, forward strand.
TGACGAACGCGGAACGGGCACCGCTCGCCTCGTCGATCGACCGGATCGAGCGACCCAGCCACCCCGGGTGGACGTCGACCTGGCAGAGCCTGATCTGGCCCGACGGGTCGCGGTACTCGTCGGTCGCGCCCATGGGGAGCATCCGGCGCAGCACCTGGTCCGCGGTCCAGCGGACGGTCGCGACCGTCGAGATGCCCAGGCGTTGGTAGATCTCTGCCCGCCGCGGGTCGTAGATGCGCGCGACGACGTTGTCGATCCCGTAGTTCTCACGCACGACGCGTGCCGCCAGGATGTTCGAGTTGTCGCCGTCGGACACCGCGGCGAACGCGTAGGTGTCCTCGATCCCGGCCTGACGGAGCGTGTCACGGTCGAAACCGAGGCCGGTGACCTTCTTGCCCCCGAAGTCCGGAGTGAGGCGCCGGAACGCGTCCGGGTTCTGGTCGATGACGGCGACGGAGTGGCCGTGGTTCTCCAACGACTGGGCGAGCGTGGCGCCGACGCGGCCACAACCCATGATGACGAAGTGCACAACCCGGAACGCTATACCCCTGTGGGATCCCACGCGACATTCCTCGCCGCGGACACCGCGCTGGTCGGCCCGCAGACTCGTAGGCCTGCGGCGGGGTCCGTTCGGTCCAGATGGGCCTAGCATTGTTCAACGTGTCCGAAATCGTCGATGCCACCAAGCGGTTGTTGCTCGGACGTCCTGTCCGCAGCGATCGGCTGGGGCACACCCTCCTCCCGAAGCGGATCGCACTGCCGGTCTTCGCGTCCGACGCGTTGTCGTCGGTCGCCTACGCCCCCGACGAGATCCTCCTGACGCTTGCCGTCGCGGGCTTCGCGGCGACGGCCGTGTCGCCCTGGGTGGGCCTCGGCGTCGTCGTCGTCCTGCTCACCGTCGTCGCGTCCTACCGGCAGAACGTCCACGCCTACCCGTCCGGGGGTGGGGACTACGAGGTCGCCACGACGAACCTCGGGCCTGCCGCGGGTGTCGGCGTCGCGAGCGCGCTCATGGTCGACTACGTGCTCACCGTCGCAGTGTCCATCTCGTCCGGCGCGCAGTACGCCGCGAGCGCGATCCCGGCCCTGCGGGGCCACGAGGCCGCGTTCGCGACCGCCCTCATCGCGGTTCTGACACTCGTCAACCTGCGAGGTGTCAAGGAGTCGGGGCGGCTCTTCGCGATCCCGGTCTACCTGTTCATGCTGGCCATCGGAGCGACGGCGGTCGTCGGGTTCCTGCGCCAGGTGACCGGCACCCTGCCGCCGTCCGAGAGCGCCAGCTTCGAGCTCGTCGCGCAGCCCGGGTTCGACGAGGGGCTCGTCGGCATCGCCGGCGCGTTCCTCATCGCACGCGCCTTCGCGTCGGGCTGCGCCGCCCTCACCGGCGTGGAGGCGATCAGCAACGGTGTCCCGGCGTTCGAGAAGCCGAAGTCGCGCAACGCGGCGACGACCCTCGCCCTGCTCGGTGGCATCTCGGCGGCGATGATCCTCACGATCCTCGCCCTGGCACGCGCCACGGGAGTGCACTACGCCGAAGACCCCCACACCCAGCTCACCGACGGTGGTGCGCCGCTGCCGGAGGACTACCTCCAGCACCCCGTCCTCGGGCAGATCGCCGAAGCCGTGTTCGGCGGGTTCCCCGTCGCGTTCTACGTCATCTCCGCCATCACCGGGCTCATCCTCGTCCTTGCGGCCAACACAGCGTTCAACGGCTTCCCGGTCCTCGGGTCCATCCTCGCGAAGGACGGGTACCTGCCGCGCCAGATGCACACCCGGGGCGATCGGCTCGCGTTCTCCAACGGGATCATCACGCTCGCCGTCGGAGCGATCGTGCTCATCTGGATGTTCGACGCGCAGGTCACCCGCCTCATCCAGCTGTACATCGTCGGCGTCTTCGTGTCGTTCACGTTCTCCCAGCTCGGCATGGTCAAGCACTGGACGCGCCACCTACGTACGGAGACCGACCCGCGTGCGCGGGCGCGGATGACGCGTTCGCGCGTCGTCAACGCGATCGGCTTCGGCATGACGGGGACGGTCCTCGTCATCGTGCTCCTCACGAAGTTCACGCACGGGGCCTGGATCGCGCTCCTGGCGATGGCTGCCGTCTTCGCGATCATGCGCGGCATCCGTCGGCACTACGACTCCGTGTCGAAGGAGCTCGAGCTCGGAGACGACCCCGCCGCGTCGCGGGCGCTGCCGAGCAGGGTGCATGCGATCGTCCTCGTCTCGAAGCTCCACAAGCCCGCGATGCGTGCGCTCGCCTACGCCCGTGCCTCGCGCCCGAGCACCATCGAGGCGGTGACCGTCGGCGTCGACGCCGAGGACGTCGCACGGACCACCGAAGCGTGGGAGAAGCTCGAGCTACCCGTCCCGCTCCGCATCCTCGACTCGCCGTTCCGTGAGATCACGCGACCGATCCTCGGGTACGTGAAGTCGATCCGCCGGCAGAGCCCGCGGGACCTCGTCGTCGTCTACATCCCGGAGTACGTCGTCGGGCACTGGTGGGAGCAGCTGCTGCACAACCAGAGCGCGCTGCGCCTCAAGGGTCGGCTGCTGTTCATGCCGGGTGTCGTCGTGGCATCCGTGCCGTGGCAGCTGGCGTCGACGGAGGGGCAGTCCGTCGTCGAGGGTGGCGTCTACGAGAGCCAGCAGCTGCGTCCCTGAGAGGCCACCGCACGGGCGGTGAGACGCCCGTCGCAGGCGGCGGTGCGGGGGCGCCGCACGCAGTAGTGGGACCGGACCACGAGCGAGACGGCTCGTGCGAGCAGGGATACTGGGGAGCGTGCCTATCTCTTCTGCTGTGCCCGGTCCCGATGCTCCGACCCCTGAGGACGACAACCGTCCGCCCCTGACGACCCCGGCGGGGGACGTCGCGGTCGACGCCGCCGCAGCGGCAGAGCCCGAGGCGCCGCTCGTCGAGCTCGTCGTCGGCCCCGTGGCCCACGGGGGTCACTGCGTGGCGCGCCACGAGGGCCGTGTGATCTTCGTCCGGCACACCCTGCCGGGGGAGCGCGTCCATGCCCGGATCACCGAGGCGGGCGAGAAGTCCTCCTTCTGGCGCGCCGACGCGGTCGAGGTCCTCGAGGCCTCACCGGACCGGGTGCGGTCGGCCTGGCCGCAGGCGGGGCCCGGCGGTGTCGGTGGGGGTGAGCTCGCACACGTCTCGCTCGACGGGCAGCGACGCTGGAAGGCGGCGGTCGTCGCCGAGCAGCTCTCCCGGCTCGCGAAGATCGATCGCGAGGTCGTGGTCGAGGCCGCTCCCGGGGACGACGAGCGCCGCGGGCTCGGCTGGCGCACCCGCATCGACCTCGTCGCCGACGCCGACGGCCGGGCCGGGATGAGCCGGTTCCGGTCGCACGACATCATGCCGCTCCACACCATGCCGCTCGCCTCCGCGGAGGTGCTCGCGGCCGCGCAGGCCGAGAAGGTGTTCACCCGCCGGTGGCGCCCCGGCACCCGCATCGAGATCGTGGCACCGGCCAACGGCTCGGGTGCGCTCGTCCTCGTGGACGGCGAGGTGTCCCGCGGCGGGCACCTCGACAAGCGCCCGAACGCGCGCCGGGCGGTCACCGAGACCGTCCGCGTCGACGGGACCGAGCTGTCGTACCGCGTGGCTGGCGAGGGGTTCTGGCAGGTGCACCGCGAGGCGCCCTCGCTGCTCGCGCAGGTGGTCCTCGACGCCGCCCGGGGCGGCGGTGACCTCACCGACGCGACCGTGGTCGACCTCTACTCGGGAGCAGGGCTGTTCACGGTGCCGCTCGCGCGGGCAGCGGGCATCGTGGGACGCGTCGTCGCCGTCGAGGGCGACGAGCGCGCCGTCAAGGACGCCCGTCGCAACGTGCACGAGCTCGAGCAGGTCGAGATCCACCACGGCCCCGTCGACCGGGTGCTGCGCACGGCGGGGCACGGGGCAGTGGGCGGGGCCGACGTCGTGGTGCTCGACCCGCCGCGCACGGGAGCCGGTGCCAAGGTGGTCGCCGAGATCGTCGCCCTGTCGCCGTCGCGCATCGTCTATGTCGCGTGCGATCCTGCGGCGCTCGCGCGCGACATCGCCTACTTCATGGAGGCCGGGTACGAGCTCGGCGAGCTCCGCGCCTTCGACCTGTTCCCCATGACCCACCACGTGGAGTGCGTGGCGGTGCTCACGCGGTAGGTGCCCGACACGCTCGAGCCGTCGGTCCGGCCACGCCGTGGTGGGGCGCGGTGTGGTGGTGCTCACGGAGGGGCGGCTCCCACCCGGCGAGAGGATGTCGTAACGGACAGTTCATCTTGTGTGGACGTGCAGGAAACGCCATATGCGGCAGGCTTGTCCTACTGACACACCACTCGGGGGGAGATGGCGATGAACGAGAACAACGAGCAGGTCCAGGGAGCCGAGCGGGGTCGTGAGGTCCTCGTGTCCGTCAGCAACCCGGACCGCATCCGGCTCTGACCTCTGGTTCGACGACAGGCGGAGCGCCGGGAACCTTCGGGTTCCCGGCGCTTCGTGCTGTCCGGGGGAGGAGCGCGGGGGCCAGGCGTCGACGGGGACGTCCGGTTAGGACACCCAAACTATCTTGACGTCAAGATATATGCGGTATGATGGGGCAGAGCTCGCGGGCCGTGCGCACGGCGCACACCTCCCGCGAAGGAGGTCCGGCCGTAGGCTGGACGACAAGCCCCAGACGGGCCCGCCGTCGCACGTGAGACACCGGGCGTCGGGCGAGACCGTCACCGCAACGAAGAAGGAGCGTACGTGAGCAGCGTCGACACGTTCGGGTCGAAGGGAACTCTCGAGGTCGCAGATGCCTCGTACGAGATCTACCGGCTCTCAGCAGTCCCCGGGACCGAGCGACTCCCGTTCAGCCTCAAGGTTCTCGCGGAGAACCTCCTGCGCACCGAGGACGGTGCGAACATCACGGCCGACCACGTGCGTGCCCTCGCCTCGTGGGACCCGACCGCGGAGCCCGACACGGAGATCCAGTTCACGCCCGCCCGCGTGATCATGCAGGACTTCACGGGTGTGCCGTGCATCGTCGACCTCGCGACCATGCGCGAGGCCGTCGCGGAGCTCGGCGGGGACCCCACGCGGATCAACCCGCTCGCCCCCGCCGAGATGGTCATCGACCACTCCGTGCAGATCGACGTCGCCGGCCGCGCGGACGCGTTCCAGCGCAACGTCGACCTCGAGTACGTCCGCAACCGTGAGCGCTACCAGTTCCTGCGCTGGGGCCAGACGGCGTTCGACGACTTCAAGGTCGTCCCCCCGGGCACCGGGATCGTGCACCAGGTGAACATCGAGTACCTCGCCCGCGTCATCATGACGCGCGAGGTCGGCGGCGTGCTGCGCGCCTACCCCGACACCTGCGTCGGCACCGACTCGCACACGACGATGGTCAACGGCCTCGGCGTCCTCGGCTGGGGCGTCGGCGGCATCGAGGCCGAGGCAGCCATGCTCGGCCAGCCCGTCTCGATGCTCATCCCGCGCGTCGTGGGCTTCAAGCTCACGGGCCAGATCCCCGCAGGCGTCACCGCGACCGACGTCGTGCTCACCATCACCCAGCAGCTGCGCCAGCACGGCGTCGTCGGGAAGTTCGTGGAGTTCTACGGAGACGGCGTCGCCGCCGTCCCGCTCGCCAACCGCGCCACCATCGGCAACATGAGCCCCGAGTTCGGCTCCACGGCCGCGATCTTCCCGATCGACGACGTGACGATGGACTACCTGCGCCTCACCGGCCGCAGCGAGGAGCAGCTCGCGCTCGTCGAGGCGTACACCAAGGAGCAGGGCCTCTGGCACGACCCCACGATCGAGCGGTACACCGAGCCCGTCTTCTCCGAGTACCTCGAGCTCGACCTGTCGACCGTCGTGCCGTCCATCGCCGGGCCCAAGCGCCCGCAGGACCGCATCGAGCTGACGAACGCGAAGGAGTCCTTCGCGACCTCCATCCTCGACTACGTCGGGGCCGACGAGGCAGCGGCGTTCACCGGCCTGGACGAGTCGGTCGCCGAGACGTTCCCCGCGTCCGACCCCATCGCCGCCGGCGAGCACGAGGACGAGAGCGACGCCCCGGCGCACGTCCCGAACGGAGACGCCGCGAAGCGGCCGCACAAGCGTGTCCCGGTCACCCTCGCGGACGGGACCGTCACCGAGATCGACCACGGGGCCGTCGTCATCGCGTCGATCACCTCGTGCACCAACACGTCCAACCCGTCGGTGATGCTCGCCGCCGGCCTCCTCGCGAAGAAGGCCGTCGAGAAGGGTCTCGTCGCCAAGCCCTGGGTCAAGACGTCGATGGCCCCCGGGTCCAAGGTCGTCACGAACTACTACGAGAAGGCCGAGCTGTGGCCCTATCTCGAGAAGCTCGGCTTCCACCTCGTCGGCTACGGCTGCGCGACGTGCATCGGCAACTCCGGCCCCCTGCCGGAAGAGGTCTCGGCGGTCGTCAACGAGCACGACCTCTCCGTCGTCTCCGTGCTCTCGGGCAACCGGAACTTCGAGGGGCGCATCAACCCCGACGTGAAGATGAACTACCTCGCGTCCCCGCCCCTGGTCATCGCGTACGCCCTGGCCGGGACGATGGACTTCGACTTCGAGAACGAGCCGCTCGGGCAGGCAGAGGACGGCAGCGACGTCTTCCTCGCTGACATCTGGCCGTCCGCGGACGAGGTGCAGCGCACGATCGACACGTCGATCAACCGCGGCATGTTCACGAAGGACTACGCGGACGTGTTCGCGGGCGACGAGCAGTGGCGTGCGCTGACGACCCCTGAGGGCAAGACCTTCACGTGGGACGCCGAGTCCACCTACGTGCGCAAGCCCCCGTACTTCGAGGGCATGACGATGACGCCGGACGCTGTCACGGACATCACGGGCGCACGCGTGCTCGCGAAGCTCGGTGACTCCGTCACGACGGACCACATCAGCCCCGCTGGTGCGATCAAGCCCGGCACGCCTGCTGCGGACTACCTCGCGGCGAACGGCATCGAGCGCAAGGACTTCAACTCGTACGGCTCGCGCCGCGGGAACCACGAGGTGATGATCCGCGGAACGTTCGCGAACATCCGTCTGCGCAACCAGCTCCTCGACAACGTCGAGGGCGGGTACACGTTCAACTTCGTGACGAACGAGCAGTCGTTCATCTACGACGCGGCGCAGGACTACGCGGCCCAGGGCACCCCGCTCGTCATCCTCGGTGGCAAGGAGTACGGCTCCGGGTCGTCGCGTGACTGGGCAGCCAAGGGCACGGCGCTCCTCGGTGTGAAGGCCGTCATCACCGAGAGCTTCGAGCGCATCCACCGCTCGAACCTCATCGGCATGGGTGTGCTGCCGCTGCAGTTCCCGGCCGGCCAGTCCGCGGACAGCCTCGGCCTCGACGGCACGGAGACCTTCGACATCGCGGGCGTCACCGCGCTCAACGAGGGCACGACGCCCTCCACGGTCAAGGTCACCGCGACGAAGGCGGACGGGGGCATCGTCGAGTTCGACGCCGTCGTGCGCATCGACACCCCCGGCGAGGCGGACTACTACCGCAACGGTGGGATCCTGCAGTACGTGCTCCGGTCGCTCGTCACGAGCTGACCTTCCGCACCGCACGCCGACGGGCGCTCACCTCAATGGTGGGCGCCCGTCGTCGTGCGCGAGGAATGCCATCGAGGTCTGGCGATACGACGCCAGTCGCGCTGTCAGCTCTCGCGCCGCAGGTGGGCCCGGGTCGTCATCGAGATACGTCGATGTGGCGACGCTCGTCCCACGGCTCGGCCCAGCCGAGAGCGTCGAACAGTCCGGAGAGAACGAAGGCGGTGAAGCCCCAGACGACCGTCCCGTCCACCTCGAACGCTGGCCCGAGGAACCGCTGCCCGGTGCGGGACATGACGCCGATCCCACGGTTCGCGGGATCGACGAGGTCGGCGACGGGGACACGGAAGACCGCGGCCGTCTCCCCGTCGTCGACCACCCGCACCGGGCTCGGGCGGGTCCACCAGCCCAGGACGGGGGTGACGAGATGGTTGCTGAACGGCAGGGGGAGCGGCGCGAGCGTCCCGAGAACCTCGACGCCACCGGTGTCGATGCCTGTCTCTTCGCGGGACTCGCGCAGCGCTGCACCGACCGGGCCGTCGTCGTCGACGTCGAGGCGGCCGCCGGGGAAGGCCACCTGGCCCGGGTGGTGGCGGAGGGCAGGCGCGCGCTGCAGGAGCAGCACATCAAGATCGGCGGGCACGTGCGCCGTGCCGTGCACGGCAGGCACGTCGTCGAGCCGGCCGAGGAGCACGAGGACCGCCGCCGGGCGGGGTGCGCCGGTGGCGGGCTCGCTCCCCGGCACGAGGAGCGGGGGCAGCGCGATGCCGTCCCGGACCACCCGCAGGAGGTCCGCCCGCGCATCGGGTGCGCTGCTCGGCCCGCTGCCCACGGCACGTCTCGTCATGCCGTCACCACCCGGCGGGCAGCGGCCGACCCTCGTCGTACCCCGCCGCGGACTGGATCCCGACGATCGCGCGCTCCGCGAACTCCTCGAGGGACGACGCACCCGCGTACGTGCACGCGCTCCGCAGACCGGACGTGATCTGGTCGATGAGGTCCTCGACGCCCGGGCGCTGCGGGTCGAGGTACATGCGGGAGGAGGAGATGCCCTCCTCGTAGAGCGCCTTGCGCGCCCGGTCGAACGGGTCCCCGCCCGCGTTGCGGGCCGCGACCGCCCTGGCCGAGGCCATGCCGAAGCTCTCCTTGTACAGGCGCCCCGTGCCGTCGTCGTGCAGGTCGCCCGGGCTCTCGTGCGTGCCCGCGAACCAGGAGCCGATCATCACCTGCGAGGCGCCGGCCGCCAGCGCGAGCGCGACGTCCCTCGGGTGCCGCACGCCGCCGTCGGCCCACACGTGCGTACCGAGCTCACGCGCCCGCGCCGCGCACTCGAGCACCGCGGAGAGCTGGGGCCGCCCGACGGCGGTCATCATGCGCGTCGTGCACATGGCACCCGGGCCCACCCCGACCTTGACGATGTCCGCGCCCGCGGCGACGAGGTCCTCGACGCCCCGAGCCGTGACGACGTTCCCGGCGACGACGGGAACCGCCGGCGTCACCGACCGCACGGCGCGGAGCGCGGCGAGCATCTTCTCCTGGTGGCCGTGCGCCGTGTCGACGACGAGTGTGTCCACGCCGGCGGCGAGGAGCTCCGCGGTCTTGGCAGCCACGTCTCCGTTGATGCCGACCGCGGCGGCGACGCGGAGTCGACCGGAGCTGTCCACGGCGGGCGTGTAGATGCTCGATCGCAGTGCGCCGATGCGCGTGAGGACGCCCACGAGCGCACCGTCCCGGACCACCGGCGCGATCCGTCGACGGGACTCGTGCAGGCGGGAGAACGCCGCACGCAGTCCCTCCTCGGACTCCAGGAGGTCTGCGTCGAGGAGCGTGAGGTCGGTGGTCATCACCTGGTGCGCCTGGGCGAACCGGTCGACGTCGAGGCAGTCGTGAGCCGTGAGGATCCCGACGGGGCGGCGCCCGTCGACGACGACCGCCGCGCCGTGCGACCGCTTGCCGATGAGCGAGAGCACGGTGTGCACGGTGTCGGTCCGCGTGACCGTCACCGCGGTCTCGACGACCGTGTGGCGCGACTTCACTCCGGCGACGACGTCCGCGACGACGTCTGTGGGGATGTCCTGCGGGATGACGGCCATACCCCCGCGGCGCGCGACCGTCTCGGCCATCCGGCGCCCCGACACGGCGGTCATGTTCGCGACGACGAGGGGGAGCGTCGTCCCCGTCCCGTCCGTCGTCGCCAGGTCCACGTCGAACCGCGACGTGACCTCCGAGTACGAGGGGACGAGGAAGGCGTCGCCGTAGGTGAGGTCGGTCGTGGGGACGTGGCCGTCGAGGAAGCGCATGTCGACGAGTCTACGAACAGGGTGCGTCAGGCTCCCGCGAAGAAGGCACTGATCGCTCGGGCGAGGGTGCCCGGGTCCTCGACGTGGCACATCTCGCGGGCGGAGTGCATGGACAGCAGAGCGATACCGACGTCGACGGTCCGGATGCCCAGGCGCGTCGCCGTCAGCGGGCCGATCGTCGATCCGCAGGGGACCGAGTTGCTCGAGACGAACTCCTGCATCGGCACTCCCGCTTCGTCGCACGCGCGCGCCCACAGCGCCGCACCGTGCGCATCGGTGGCGTACCGCTGGTTCGCGTTGATCTTCAGCAGCGGGCCACCCCCCGCGAGCGGGCGGTTCGCGGGGTCGTGCCGCTCCGGGTAGTTGGGGTGCACCGAGTGCCCGACGTCGCTCGACACGCACCACGACGCGGCGTACGCCTGCAGCCGCTCGCTCTCCGAGCCGCCGCACAACCGGGCCAGCACGTCGGCGAGGAACGGTCCGGACGCGCCCGACCGCGACTCGGACCCGAGCTCCTCGTGGTCGAACGCCGCGAGCACGCTCGTGTGCTCGCCGTCCGCGGGTGCGTCGAGGAGCGCGACGAGGCCGGCGTGCACGGAGACGAGGTCGTCCATGCGGCCTGCTGCGAGCAACGACGCGTCGAGCCCGAAGCGCGCCGGGGCGGCGGTGTCCGCCGTGAGGACGTCGTAGCCGGCGACATCGGCCGCCTCGACGCCGGCGAGTGACGCGAGGTGGGCGACGACGTCAGCGTGCTCACCGACGCCGAAGACCGGTTGCGTGTGGCGTTGCCGGTCGAGGGTCAACCCCTCGTTCGCGCTGCGGTCGAGGTGGATCGCGAGCTGGGGGATGCGCAGGAAGGGTCCCGTGCGCACGAGGTGCTCGGCGCCGTCGCGCGTCACGAGGCGTCCTGCGAGCTCGAGCTCACGGTCGAGCCAGGAGTTGAGGAGCGGACCGCCGTACACCTCGACCCCGGCCTGGAGCCAACCGTGCGCAGTGATCGTCGGGCGGGGCTTGAGCTTGAAGCCGGGGGAGTCGGTGTGCGCACCGAGGATGCGCAGCGGGCTCGTCGCGGCGGCCGTGGCAGGCCGCACCCACGCGATCACGGCTCCGTCGCGCACGACGAAGCCACGGACCGTCCTGGTGGGCCACGGCTCGTTCTCGGCGAGCTGTGTGAAGCCAGCGGCGACGAGCCGCCGCCCGACCTCGTGGGCTGCGTGGTAGGAGGACGGGGACGCCGCGAGGAACGCGGACAGGTCATCGATGTGGGCTGTCGTGGTGTCCATCTGCTCATCCAAGCACCCGTGACCGGTGCGCGTCGGCCCTCTCCACCCGCCGTCCAGCCCCGGGAGATAGAGTGGTCACCCGCACGCGCCGATCCACTCGATGCGCGAGGAACCGGTGGACCACGCATGCTGGGCCTGCCCCGCAAGGAAAGAGCACCATGGGACTGCTGGAGACGATCACGTCACCGAGCGACGTGCAGAGGTTGACCCCGGCGCAAGCGACGGAGCTGGCGGCCGAGATCCGGGACTTCCTCGTGCAGTCGGTGTCCCGCACGGGAGGGCACCTGGGCCCGAACCTCGGGGTCGTCGAGCTCACCATCGGGATGCACCGCGTCTTCTCGTCCCCGAAGGACACCTTCGTCTTCGACACCGGGCACCAGTCGTACGTGCACAAGCTCCTCACGGGCCGCCAGGACTTCGCCGACCTCCGCACCCGCGGCGGGCTCTCGGGCTACCCGAGCCGCGCGGAGTCGGAGCACGACGTCGTGGAGAACTCGCACGCGTCGACGGCGCTCAGCTGGGCCGACGGGATCGCGAAGGCGAACGTCGTGCGCGGTCGCGACGACCGCCACGTCGTGGCCGTCATCGGCGACGGTGCGCTCACCGGCGGCATGGCCTGGGAGGCGATCAACAACATCGCGGCCGGTCACGACCGCCGCCTCATCATGATCGTCAACGACAACGGCCGGTCCTACGCGCCGACCATCGGCGGCATGGCGCACCACCTCGACACCCTGCGCACGACGCGGGGGTACGAGAGCTTCCTCGACTGGGGCAAGCGCACGTTGCGGAGGTCGGGCCCGCCCGGCCGGCTCGCGTACGAGGCGCTGCACGGCCTGAAGAAGGGCATCAAGGACGTCGTCTCCCCGCAGGGGATGTTCGAGGACCTCGGGATCAAGTACGTGGGGCCCGTGGACGGTCATGACATCGCGGACGTCGAGCGTGCTCTTGCGCGTGCCCGGGCGTACGGAGCGCCTGTCCTCGTGCACGTCATCACCGAGAAGGGGCGCGGCTACAGCCCGGCCGAGCAGGACGTGGCGGACCGCTTCCACGCCGTGGGTCAGATCCACCCCGAGACCGGCCTCCCGGTCGCCCCGTCACGCTTCGGGTGGACGAAGGTCTTCGCGGACGAGATCGTGGCGATCGGGCGCAGTCGCCCGGACGTCGTGGCGATCACCGCCGCGATGCTCGCCCCCGTCGGCCTCGCGCCGTTCGGCAAGGAGTTCCCCGGACGCACGTTCGACGTCGGGATCGCCGAGCAGCACGCCGCGACGTCTGCCGCCGGGATGGCGTTCGCCGGCCTGCACCCCGTCGTGGCCCTGTACGCGACGTTCCTCAACCGCGCCTTCGACCAGGTCCTCATGGACGTCGCGCTGCACAAGGCCGGCGTGACGTTCGTCCTCGACCGCGCCGGGATCACCGGCTCCGACGGGGCGAGCCACAACGGCATGTGGGACCTGGCGATGCTGCGCATCGTCCCGGGCCTGCACCTCGCCGCACCGCGCGACGAGGAGACACTGCGGTCCGCGCTGCGGGCCGCCGTCGACATCGACGACGCGCCGAGCGTCGTGCGGTACCCCAAGGGCCCGGTCGTCGAGGCGATCCCCGCGGTCGACGTCGTCGACGGGGTCGACGTCGTCGCCCGCACCCAGGCCGCCGAGACCGCGACGTCGCCTCGCAGGGTGCTCGTCGTCGGGATCGGGGCGATGGTCGGGACAGCGCTCGAGGTCGGCGAGATCCTCGCCGCGCACGACGTCACGGCCACGGTCGTCGCGCCGACATGGGTGCTGCCGCTCCCGCCCGCACTCGTCAAGCTCGCGGGCGAGCACGACCTCGTGGTCACGCTCGAGGACGGGCTCGCCGAGGGGGGCATCGGCGCCCTGCTCGGGGAGCACGCGGCGCGGGCGCGTGTCCTCACGCCTGTGCGGGCTGTGGGGCTCCCGACGGTGTTCCTCGACCATGCCAGCCGGGACCAGATCATCGCGACGCACCGGCTCACGGCGGCAGACGTCGCGCGCGACGTGCTCGACGACCTCGCGCACTGAGCACACCGTCGATCTGCAGGGCGCCGCCGCACTCGCGCGGACGCCGTGACGCCCCTACTGGGCCACGGAGCCCGGACCCGGGCTGGGAAGTCCCGCCAGCCCGTCGATGCTTCGTGAGTTGCGCTCCCGCTGATACGTCGCGATCCCGTCAGCACCCTTCTTCGTGCTCCACGACTCGAGAAGGTCGCGCTCCTCGACGACCTCCATGACCGGCACGCCCCACCCGCAGGCGTCACTGATCCGGCCGACGTCGACGACGACGACGGCGCGGGTCCCGGGGTGCGCGGGGTGCTGCTGCGAGACGAGCTCGAAGTCCGGGTCGCCCGGGTACGCCACGCGACCGGTGCCGTGCAGGCGAACGATGCGTGGCCGCGCCCCGAACGACGCGAACATGATGCAGATCCGGCCGTTCTCCTGGAGGTGGGAGATCGTCTCGATGCCGCTCCCGGTGAGGTCGACCCATCCGACGCGATGCGGTCCGAGAACGGAGAAGGAGTCGAGCCCGCGAGGGCTGACGTTCACGCGCCCGTCCTCGGCGAGGGGAGCGCTCGCGACGAAGAACATGGGCTGCGCACCGATCCATGCGGCGAGTGCGGTGTCGATGGCGTCGAAGACCTTGCTCATCTCGGCACGCTACTGCTGGAGTCCGTCAGCCGAGAAGAGGGATCTCGCAGTACGGATACGGTGACATTCGTGCCGATCCGGGCGGATCGTGTGACGCGCGGCACACCCCTGTAGCCTGGGGGCGGGCCGAAAGTCCCGCGACGAGAGCCGCCTCCGTCCATAGCGTGGAGGTACAGGCTCGACAGCAACGAGGAGATGGCGATGACCACCACAGCAGACGGCACCAGCATCACCCCCGCAGGTGCCAGCACCCCCGATGCTTGGCGCGGGTTCGTCCGCGGACCGTGGACGGAGTCGATCGACGTCCGAGACTTCATCCAGCGCAACTACACCCCGTACGAAGGTGACGCGTCGTTCCTCGAGGGCCCGACCGCGAAGACCCTCTCGGTCTGGGACACCCTGGAGAAGGACTACCTGTCCGTCGAGCGCGCGAAGCGCGTCTTCGACGTCGACACCCATGTCCCCGCAGACATCGACGCGTTCCCGGCCGGCTTCATCTCCGACGACGACGACGTCATCGTCGGCCTCCAGACCGACGTCCCGCTCAAGCGCGCGATGATGCCCAACGGTGGCTGGCGCATGGTCGAGACCGCGATCAAGGAAGCCGGTCTCGAGCCTGACCCGGCTGTCCGCGAGACCTTCACCAAGTACCGCAAGACCCACAACGAGGGGGTCTTCGACATCTACACCCCGCGGATCCGTGCCGCCCGCTCCTCGCACATCATCACGGGCCTCCCGGACTCCTACGGCCGTGGCCGGATCATCGGCGACTACCGCCGCGTCGCGCTCTACGGCGTGGACTTCCTCATCGCCGAGAAGATCGCCGCGAAGGACTCCGTCGCCGACCAGCCGTTCTCCGAGAGCTGGGCACGCTACCGCGAGGAGCACTCAGAGCAGATCCGTGCGCTGAAGAAGCTCAAGAACCTCGGCGAGCAGTACGGGTTCGACCTCGGGCGCCCCGCGGCCACCGCGCAGGAAGCCGTCCAGTGGACGTACTTCGGCTACCTCGCCGCCGTGAAGTCCCAGGACGGCGCCGCCATGAGCTTCGGTCGTCTCTCCGGGTTCTTCGACATCTACATCGAGCGGGACATGGCGGAGGGTACCCTCACCGAGGCTGAGGCCCAGGAGTACATCGACGCGCTCGTGCTCAAGCTCCGTATCGTGCGGTTCCTGCGCACCATCGACTACGACCAGATCTTCTCGGGCGACCCGTACTGGGCCACGTGGTCCGACGCGGGCTTCGGTGAAGACGGCCGGACCCTCGTCACCCGGACGTCGTTCCGTCTCCTGCAGACGCTGCGCAACCTCGGCCCGGCTCCCGAGCCGAACATCACGATCTTCTGGGACGAGAAGCTGCCGCGCGGCTACAAGGAGCTGTGCTCCGCGATCAGCATCGAGACGTCCGCCGTCCAGTACGAGTCCGACGCGCAGATCCGTGCGCACTGGGGCGACGACGCCGCCATCGCGTGCTGTGTCTCGCCCATGAGGGTCGGCAAGCAGATGCAGTTCTTCGGGGCCCGCGTCAACGCCGCCAAGACCCTGCTCTACGCCGTCAACGGCGGTCGTGACGAGATGAGCGGCAAGCAGGTCGTCACCGGCTTCGAGCCCATCACGGGTGACGGTCCGCTCGACTACGACGAGGTGTGGGCCAAGTACGACGCGATGCTCGACTGGGTCGTCGAGACGTACGTCGAGGCGCTGAACATCATCCACTACAGCCACGACAAGTACGCCTACGAGTCCATCGAGATGGCGCTCCACGACAGCGAGATCCTGCGCACCCTCGGATGCGGCATCGCCGGGCTGTCGATCGTCGCGGACAGCCTCTCCGCCATCAAGTACGCGAAGGTCACGCCGGTCCGTGACGACACAGGTCTCGTGATCGACTACATCACGGAGGGCGAGTTCCCCGTCTACGGCAACGACGACGACCGCGCTGACGAGATCGCGCAGCTCGTGGTGCACACCGTCATGGACAAGATCCGGGCGCTGCCGACCTACCGTGACGCGGTGGCGACGCAGTCGGTGCTCACCATCACCTCGAACGTCGTCTACGGCAAGGCCACGGGTTCCTTCCCGTCCGGCCACCGCAAGGGTGAGCCCTTCTCGCCGGGCGCGAACCCGGAGAACGGGATGGACACCCACGGGATGGTCGCCTCGATGCTCTCCGTGGCCAAGCTCGACTACGACGACGCCCTGGACGGGATCTCCCTGACGAACACGATCACGCCCAGCGGCCTGGGCCGGACCAAGGACGAGCAGGTGGGCAACCTCGTCGGGATCCTCGACGCCGGCATGAACGAGGGGCTGTTCCACGCGAACATCAACGTCCTCAACCGGGAGACCCTCGAGGACGCGATCGAGCACCCCGAGAACTACCCCAACCTCACGATCCGGGTGTCCGGGTACGCGGTGAACTTCGTCAAGCTGACGCGCGAGCAGCAGCAGGACGTGCTCACCCGGACGTTCCACCACACCGCATGAGCACGGGGCCCGCCGCGACGGTCGGCGCCGTGGGAGGCTGTGAGCCTCTGGACCCCGCGGTCGCGCGGGACGTCCTGCGCGACCAGGACTTCGACGCTCCCGAGCGTCGGGCGTCCGGTGCTGGCACCGGCGGGCTCCACGTCAGTGCGGTCAACCGTGGTGAGAAGTTCGAGCAGATGCGGGCCGGGCAGCTCGGGTCCATCCACTCCTGGGAGCTGGTCACCGCGGTGGACGGCCCCGGGACCCGGATGACGGTCTTCTTCGCGGGCTGCCCGTTGCGGTGCCTGTACTGCCACAACCCGGACACGATGCGGATGAAGGACGGAGAGCCGGTCACGGCGGACGAGCTGCTCAAGCGGATCCGGCGCTACCGCTCCGTGTTCGCCGCGACGGGCGGCGGGATCACGCTCTCCGGTGGAGAGGTCCTCATGCAGCCGGCCTTCGCGGCGACACTCCTGCGTGGCGCCAAGGAGAGCGGGATCCACACGACGATCGACACGTCCGGGTATCTCGGCGCGGCGTGCACGGACGAGATGCTCGACACCATCGACCTCGTGCTGCTGGACGTGAAGTCGGGTGACCCGGAGACCTACCAGCGGGTCACCGGACGTGAGCTGGCCCCGACCCTCGACTTCGGCCGGCGGCTGTCGGAGCGCGGGATCGAGACGTGGATCCGGTTCGTCCTGGTCCCGGGACTCACCGACGACGCTGCCAACGTCGCAGCTGTTGCCGAGTATGCGGCGACGCTGTCGTCCGTCACCCGCGTCGAGGTGCTCCCGTTCCACCAGATGGGCAAGGACAAGTGGGCCACCCTCGGTCTGCAGTACGAGCTCGAGGACGCCCGGCCCCCGACGACCGAGGAGACCGAGCGGGTGCGGGACCAGTTCCGGGTCCGCGGCCTCACGGTGTACTGACGCTCTGGCGGCTGGAGCTGCTGGACGGACGTGCCTGCGCTGCGCGGTCCTGGCAGAGTGGGCGCATGGCTATCACCGAGATCCAGTTGTTCTCCGTCCCCGTCACCGACCAGGACCGATCCCGGGACTTCTACCGGGACGTGCTCGGGTTCCAGGTCCTGGGTGACCAGCAGATCGCGCCCGGGATGCGCTGGGTGCAGCTCGCGCCCCCGAGCGGGTCCACGTCCATCTCGCTCGTCACCTGGCTGCCCACGATGAAGCCGGGTGACGTCAAGGGCATCGTCCTCGAGTCAGACGACCTCGAGGGCGACATCGCCCGGCTGACCGGGGCGGGAGTCGTCTTCGCCGGCGGGATCGAGGAGCAGCCCTGGGGCCGTTTCGCGACGTTCGAGGATCCGGACGGCAACGGCATCGTGCTGCAGCACACGACGAACCGCGTGCTCATCTGACCGATCCGGCTCACGCCGGGTGGTTCGACGAGACGACGCGGCTCGCCGGTACGACGACGGCGCACGTCCACCGGGACGTGCGCCGTCGTCGTACCGGCATGTGGGCTCAGGCCAGGAGGAGCTCCGTGCGGGTGACGCCGGTGCTGGCGACGACCTCCCCCCGGGTGGTGGCCCCGGGCGCAAGCACCCGGATCTCCCAGGTGCCCGGCGCCGCGTAGAAGCGGAACGCGCCCTCGGGGCTGGCGACGACCTCAGCGGTGAACTCGCCGGTGGCGTCGTGCAGCCGGACGTACGCACCCGCTGCGGGCCCGGTGGCGGAGCGCACGGTGCCCTCGATCACCGTGGCGCCGGCGGCTGCCTGGGAGGGCAGGGACTGGTCAGGGGCTGCGCAGGACATCCGCGCGGCTCAGCGCTCGACGGGGACGCCGACGAGGGAGCCGTACTCGACCCATGACCCGTCGTAGTTCTTCACGTCCTCCTGGCCGAGGAGCTGGCTGAGCACGAACCAGCTGTGGCTCGACCGCTCGCCGATGCGGCAGTACGCGATCGTCGGCTTGCTCGTGTCGAGGCCCGCTGCGCCGTAGAGGGCCGCGAGCTCCTCGTCGGACTTGAACGTGCCGTCGTCGTTGGCCGCCTTGCTCCACGGGATGTTGATGGCGCCGGGGACGTGCCCACCCCGCTGCGCGTGCTCCTGGGGGAGGTGCGCCGGACCGAGGATGGTGCCGGCGAACTCCTCGGGGGAGCGCACGTCGACGAGGTTCTTCTGACCGATCGACGCGACGACCTCGTCGCGGAACGCACGGAGCGTGAGGTCCTGGTCCTGCGCGACGTAGGTCGTGGCGGGACGGGGCACGACGCCGTCGCTGAGGGGACGGGACTCGAGCTCCCACTTCTTGCGGCCGCCGTCGATGAGCTTGACGTCCGTGTGGCCGTAGAGCGTGAAGTACCAGAAGGCGTACGCGGCGAACCAGTTGTTGTTGCCGCCGTACAGCACGACGGTGTCGTCGTTGCTGATGCCCTTGGCCGACAGCAGGGCCTCGAACTGCTCCTTGTTGACGAAGTCGCGACGGACCGGGTCCTGGAGGTCGAGCTTCCAGTCGAGCTTGATGGCGCCCTCGAGGTGCCCCTTGTCGTACGCGGAGACGTCTTCGTCGACCTCGACGAAGACCACGCCCAGGGTGTGCAGGTTGGCCTCTGCCCAGTCGGCTGAGACGAGTACGTCGGTGCGTGCCATCGGTGGTGCTCCTCGGCTGGTGCAGCCGCCGGTGAGCGTACAAACCGGGACGGCCGGGACGGATGAACGCCGCCGACGCTAACGGAGGGCTCCGCCGCTCACCATAGCCGTCCCGGTCCGTGAGACATCAAGAAGGCGCGGATCGGCTCAGAACGGCACTCTTCGACCGCCAACGGTGGCCGCCCGTCTCATCGGGCGAGACGAGCGGCCACCCTGGTCACCGTGGGACGTTCGCGACGCCGTCCGGCAGCAGGCGCCGCCCGAGGACCCGCTCCGAGTAGCCGGCGCGGTCGAGGAACGCCGTGATGCCGCCCGCGCTGAAGGGCCACCCGGCGCCGAGGATCATGCACACGTCGATCTCGCTCGGCCCCGACACGACCCCCTCGTCGAGCATGAACCCGATCTCGCGGGTGAGGGACGTGAGGACCTCGT
Source organism: Sanguibacter sp. Z41_6 (assembly GCF_059621145.1). Classification (NCBI taxonomy): domain Bacteria; kingdom Bacillati; phylum Actinomycetota; class Actinomycetes; order Micrococcales; family Sanguibacteraceae; genus Sanguibacter; species Sanguibacter sp. Z41_6. Next base: position 320,153 of record NZ_JCAQIF010000002.1, read on the forward strand.
CGAGGACGCCCTGCTCGTCGAGTGCTGGCTCTCGCTCGCCCGCGACCGAGTCGAACACGCCCTGCAGCGCAGGATCGACCGACGCCGGGACACCGCGGGCCGGTGGTGGCAGGACGACCGGCGTGTGGTCGGCGACGATCTTCTCGAGACCCGGGGACCGGGGGAAACGGTCCCCGAGGTCCTCCCGCAGCGAGGTGAGGACGTGAAGTCCGACGGCCGGCCCCACGAGGTCGAAGAGCGCGAACGGACCCATCGGCAGGCCGAGCGGACGCAACGCGCGGTCCGCGACCTCGACCGGGGTCCCCCGCTCGACCGTGCCGACGATCTCGCCCATGAGCAGCACGAGGAGCCGGTTGACGACGAATCCGGGCCGGTCGGCGACGAGCACCGCCGTCTTGCGCAACGTCGTGGCGACGGCGAACGCCGTCGCCAGCGCCTCGAGGCTCGTGCGTTCCGCACGCACCACCTCGACGAGGGGCATCTGGGCGACGGGGTTGAAGAAGTGCAGCCCCACCATCCGCCCCGGGTGCTTGAGGTCCGCGGCCATCTCTGAGACCGACAACGCCGACGTGTTCGTCGCGAGGACCGTCTCCGGGCGCACGACGCCCTCGAGCTCCGCCAGGACGCGCTTCTTGAGGTCCATCCGCTCCGTGACGGCCTCGATGACGAGGTCGCACCCGGCCAGGTCGGCGAGGTCCGTCGTACCGCGGACGGCGCCGACCACCTTCGTGGCGGAGTCGGCAGACATGCGACCCGTCGACACGAGACGTTCGACGGTCGAACGGACGGACGCGAGCCCCGCCTCGACGCGTTCGTCGTCGAGGTCGCGCATCGTCACCGGGACGCCCATCCGTTGGGCGAACAGCAGGGCGAGCTGCGATGCCATGAGCCCGGCGCCGACGATCCCGACGGACGTGACCGGGCGCGCCCGAGAAGCGTCAGGCGCCCCTGCGGGCCGCTTCGCGGCGTTGACGGTCGTGAAGGCATAGACGCTCGCCCGCATCTCGTCGGACATGATGAGGTCTGCGAGGGCCTCGTCCTCGGCCTCGAACGCTGCCTCGACGTCGGCGTCGCGGGCCGCGGCGAGGAGGTCGAGGGCGCGGTACGGGGCCGGCCGAGCACCGTGCACGACGGCGTCGACACGTTCACGGGCGGCTGCCACGGCCGCAGCCCACTCGTCCGCTGGGAGGAGCTCGGGGCGCGCGGGGGCCGAGATCTCCCCGGTGAGCACCCCGGCAGCCCAGGCCACGGAGCGCTCGAGGAAGTCCGCGGGCTCGAGCACGACGTCGACGAGCCCGATGTCCGCTGCCTGTGCGCCGGTGTACGGCTTCGACGCGGCAGGCCGCGTGAGGATGAGGTCGAGAGCATGGGGGAGACCGACGATGCGGGGCGCCAGGTAGCAGCCGCCCCAGCCGGGCACGAGGCCCAGGGACGTCTCCGGCAGCGCCAGCGCGCGGACGTCGCTGGCCGCGGTGCGGTACGTGCAGTGCAGCGCCAGCTCGAGGCCACCTCCCATCGCTACGCCGTTGACGAACGCGAACGTGGGAACCGGCATCTCGGCGAGGCGACGGAACGCGGCGTGCCCGGCGCGAGCAAGCCCGAGCGCGGCGTCGCGGTCAGCGAGGGAGCCCACGGCAGTGAGGTCGGCGCCCGCGACGAAGACGTACGGCTTGCCCGTGACCGCCACGGCTGCGACCTCGCCGTCCGCTGCCCGCCGGGCGACCGCGGCGAGGGCGTCGTCGAGCTCCGCGATGCCGACCGGGCCGAGCGTGCTGGGTTTCGTGTGGTCGAGCCCGTTGTCGAGGGTGAGGAGCGCGAGGGTCCGGCCGTCTGGCAGGGCGATGTCGCGGGTGAAGGTGTGCGTGACGCGCTCGGAGCGCGCACCGGTCTGGCCGGCGGTGGGCTGCGTGGTGCTCGTCATGAGTGGTCCTCAGCTCTCGGTCGGTGCAGACAGGGCGGCGGGGAGGTGGCCCGAGTAGTCGGCGTGGTGCGGGTTCTCCCACACGACGGTGCCGCCCATGCCGAGCCCCACGCACATCGTCGTGATGCCGTAGCGCACGGACGGGTCCGCCTCGAACTGCCGGGCGAGCTGCGTCATGAGGCGCACGCCCGACGAGGCGAGCGGGTGACCGACAGCGATCGCTCCGCCGTACGGGTTCACCCGCTCGTCGTCGTCGGCGAAGCCGAAGTGGTCGAGGAACGCGAGGACCTGGACAGCGAACGCCTCGTTGATCTCGACCAGGCCGATGTCGTCCATCGTCAGGCCAGCGTTGGCCAGAGCGCGTTCGGTCGCGGGGACGGGGCCGATGCCCATGACCTCGGGGTCGACGCCGGCGTAGCCGTAGGACACGAGGCGCATCCGCGCGGGGAGGCCCAGCTCGGCGGCGACGTCGCCCGCAGCGAGCAGGCAGACCGCAGCTCCGTCCGTGAGGGGGGAGGCGTTGCCCGCGGTGACTCGTCCGCCCGGGCGGAACGGGGTGGAGAGGTCGGCGATGTCCTCGACGGTCGTGCCGGGCCGGGCGAGCTCGTCCGCGGTGGCAAGGCCCCACCCACGCGCCGCCGAGCGTACGGCGACCGGTGACAGGTCCGGGGTGATGTGCCCCGCGGCCAGGGCTGCGGCGTACTTGGCCTGGCTCGCTACGGCGTAGGCGTCCGCCCGGGCCTTCGTCAGGTGCGGGTAGCGGTCATGGAGGTTCTCGGCCGTGGCTCCCATGACGAGAGCGCTGGGCTCGACGAGCTTCTCCGAGACGAACCGGGGGTTGGGGTCGGAGTCGAAGCCCATCGGGTGGTGCCCCATGTGCTCGACGCCTCCGGCCAGAGCGACGTCCTGCTGCCCGACGGCGATGGCTGACGCGGTGGTCGTCACTGCGGTCATGGCGCCTGCGCACATGCGGTCGATCGCGAAGCCGGGGACCGTGGTCGGCAGTCCGGCCAGGACGGCGACGGACCGTCCGAGGGTGAGTCCCTGGTCGCCCGTCTGGGTCGTGGCGGCGAGAGCGACCTCGTCGATGCGTTCGACGGGCAGCTCAGGGCGGCGTCGCAGGAGCTCTCGCACGGCCTTCACCGCGAGATCGTCGGCACGGGTCTCGGCGTAGAGACCGTCGGGCCGTGCCTTGCCGAACGGGGTGCGGACCCCCTCGACGAAGACGACGTCACGGATGGCGGGGCGGGAGGTCACAGCAGGGGTGGGCGCTGCAGCGGGCATGGAGGCTCCTGAAAGGGGGACGACGGTGTCCGGACGTACTCGTGGGTAACAAGCACGAGATACACGCTACCGGTCGTCTCAGGAAAACGCACGGAGCGCACGCTGGTACACGGGACGCCGGCCGCTCGCGGAACTCAGGAGGTCGTCAGGCGCTCGCGCGCAGGGCCTCCGCGATGGGGCCAGCAGTGAGGTCGATCTGCCATGGACGCGCACCGCCCTCGGCGAGGCGCGCGCGGACGCCCTCGAGAGAGGTGTCGGCAGGTGGCCGCCAGCACACCCGTCGCAGGAGATCGGGTTGCAGGAGGTTCTCGAGCGGCACCTGGTGCTCCTCGGACAGCTGCGCCATCGACGCGCGCGCGACAGCCAACCGTGCAGCAGCGTCCGGGTCCCTGTCCGCCCAGGCCTTCGGCGGCGGCGGAGCGTCCGTCCGGGGGCCGCGGGTGTCCGGGAGCTGGTCGTCCGGCAGAGCCAGGGCCGTGTCCACGGCGCGCTGCCAGGTGGCCGCGCGCCGTCGGGTGGCTGCCCCGCCGAACGCGTGGACCTTCGTCAGCTCGCCGACGGACCGAGGCATCGCTTGCGCCGCAGCGATGATCGCGCGGTCGGGCAGCACGCGGCCCGGAGCCGTGTCCCGAGACTGTGCGAGGCGGTCCCGGGCGAGCCACAGCTCGCGGACGATCGCCAGCTTCCGGCGGTCGCGCAACGCGTGCGCTCCGGAGACCTTCCGCCAGGGATCCACCCGGGGCGCCGTCGGAGGTGCCAGCCGGACAGCCTCGAACTCCTGTGCCGCCCACTCGCTCTTGCCAGCAGCCTCGAGACGGGCCGCCATGACGTCCCGGAGCTCGACGAGCACCTCCACGTCGAGCGCTGCGTAGCGCAACCATTCCGCGGGCAGCGGGCGGGTGGACCAGTCGACCGCGGAGTGCTCCTTGGCCAGGCCCAGTCCCAGCAGCTCCGCGACGACCGCAGCGAGGCCCACGCGCGGCAGACCCAGCAGGCGCGCACCGAGCTCGGTGTCGAACACCCGGGACGGGTGCAGGTTTTGCTCACGCAGCCCGGGCAGGTCTTGGGAGGCGGCATGGAGCACCCACTCCGTGCCCTCGAGGGCGGAGGAGATGCTCGAGAGGTCCGGCAGTGCGATCGGGTCGATGAGGAACGTCCCCGCGCCCTCGCGCCTCAGCTGGACGAGGTAGGTGCGCTGGCCGTACCGGTACCCCGACGCCCGCTCGGCGTCGACGGCGACAGGGCCGCTGCCCGCTGCGAGGCGGCGGGCAGCGCTGGACAGCTCCGCGGTCGTCGTGAGGACCGGAGGCACGCCGTCCGCGGGCTCGACGAGCAGCGTGAGCTCGGGCACGACCTCGGGTGAGATGTCGTCCGGCAGGTCGGTGACATCGAGCCGAGCCGGGACGGCGTCGACCGTGTGGTGGTCCAGGGACGCACCGTCGTCGTGCGGGACACCCGTGCTCATGGGCGGACCACCCCGCGCGGGCCGCGCTGCCGGGGGAGCGGCATCACGGAGTCGAGGGGTGAGGGCATGCCGGTGGTCGCCAGCATGAGGCTCGCCCATGCGTCGAGATGGGGTCCGAGGTCGGTGGTCGCGGCGTCGCTCCTGTCCCGCGCTGACCCGGGAGACGGTGTCCACGACGCGCGGATCTCGATCTCCGACTCGCTCGGTCGGCCGTCGAGCACGCCGAAGCTCTCGGAAACCACACGTGTGATCGTCCCGCCGAGCGCGCGGGTACGGACGCCCGCGACGAGCAGCGCCTCCTCGAGCCACGACCACGCAACCTCGCCCAGCATCGGGTCGGCGCCCATCTCGACGTCCAACGACGCGCGGACGAGGGTGACCACACGGTACGTGCCCTCCCAGGCTTCCTGACCCGCCGGATCGTGCAGCACGACGAACCTGCCCGACGCGACCTGACCCGACTCCTCGAGCTCTGCCGCGGTGATGTCACCGTCGAGGGCAGCGGCGAACGGTGCGACCGAACGGGGCGGGTCGATCTCCCGCAGCTGCAGGAACGGCCGCGGCCGGGCGGCGCGCAACGAACCCAGCGCCCGGAGGAAATCGGCGGGCGCCTCGGTCTGGTCGGCGGTCATCACGGCAGCAGACTACGGCTGAGGTCCGACATCTGAGCGGACCGGCGCGCGGACAGCAGCGTCCGAGATGATCGCACTACTGTGGAGGGCGTGTCCGCGCTCCGTCGACGAGCATCACCCTGGCGAACAAGGAGAACTTCCCTATGTCTGCACTCGCGCAGATCGGTGTGACCGGCCTGGCCGTCATGGGCCGCAACCTGGCCCGCAACTTCGCGCGGCACGGCTACACCGTCGCGGTGCACAACCGGTCCTACGCCAAGACCGAGTCGCTCATCGCGGACCACGGCGACGACGGTACGTTCCTGCCGTCCCAGTCCATGGCCGACTTCGTCGCCTCGATCGAGCGGCCGCGCAAGGTCGTCATCATGGTCAAGGCCGGCGGCCCGACGGACGCAGTGATCGAAGAGCTCGTCCCCCTCCTCGAAGAGGGTGACATCATCATCGACGCCGGGAACGCGCACTTCCCCGACACCCGTCGCCGCGAGGAGTACCTCAAGAGCTTCGGCCTGCACTTCGTCGGCACCGGGGTCTCCGGCGGCGAGGAGGGTGCCCTCAACGGTCCGAGCATCATGCCTGGGGGATCGCGGGAGTCGTACGTGACCCTGGGCCCGATCCTCGAGGACATCTCCGCCAAGGTCGACGGCGTGCCGTGCTGCACGTACGTCGGACCGGACGGCGCCGGACACTTCGTCAAGATGGTCCACAACGGCATCGAGTACGCCGACATGCAGCTCATCGCCGAGGCGTACGACCTGCTCAAGCAGGGACTGGGTGCCTCTGCAGCGGAGATCGGGAAGATCTTCGAGGAGTGGAACTCCGGCGACCTCGAGTCGTTCCTCATCGAGATCACCGCGGACGTGCTCCAGCACGTCGACGCCGAGACGGGCAAGGCCTTCGTCGACATCATCCTCGACCGTGCCGAGCAGAAGGGCACCGGTCGCTGGACCGTCCAGAACGGTCTCGACCTCGGCGTGCCCATCACCGGCATCGCGGAGGCGACCTTCGCGCGCGCCCTGTCCGGCTCGGTGCCGCAGCGTGCCGCGGCGCTCGGCGTCCTCGAGGGGGACACGGGCACCTGGGACGTGCAGGACCGCGACGCGTTCGTCGAGGACGTGCGGCTCGCGCTCTACGCCTCCAAGGTCGTCGCATACTCCCAGGGGTTCGACCAGATCGCGGCTGCGTCCGTGGAGTACGGCTGGGACATCGACCGAGGCGCCATGGCGCGGATCTGGCGTGGCGGATGCATCATCCGTGCACGCTTCCTCAACCGCATCACCGAGGCGTACGAGCGCGACGCCGAGCTCCCCCTGCTGCTCGCTGACCCGTACTTCACGGGCGCCGTGGGCAACGGTGTCGGTGCGTGGCGTCGGATCGTCTCCCAGGCTGCCCTCAACGGGGTCCCGGTCCCGGCGTTCTCGTCCTCCCTCGCCTACTACGACGGGGTCCGTGCCGAGCGCCTGCCCGCAGCGCTCATCCAGGCCCAGCGCGACTTCTTCGGTGCGCACACCTACCAGCGGGTCGACAAGCCCGGGACCTTCCACACCGAGTGGTCGCTCGACCGGTCTGAGACCGCTCAGTGACACAGGCGCCGACGTTCGAGGCCGCGCGAGACCTCCAGCCCGTCATCCTCGGTGGGGACATCGGCGCGTACAGCCTGGCCCGGACGTTCCACGAGGCCTACGGGGTGCGCTCCGTCGTCGTCTCGAGCGCGTCGACGGGGCTCGTGCGGCACTCGCGCATCCTGCACAGCGTCGTCGAGCCGCGGATGGACGACGGCACGGTCCTCGTCGCCACCCTGCGGCGGATCGCGTCCGAGCATCCGGGCAAGCGGCTGATCCTGCTCGGCAGTGCCGACTGGCTCGTGCGGGAGATCGTCGAGCACCGGTCGGAGCTCGAGGAGCAGTTCGTCATCCCGTACGTCCCTGTCGAGCTGCTCGACCTCGTCACGGACAAGGCCCGCTTCGGTGAGCTGTGCACCGAGCTGGGCCTGGCGCACCCGACGACGGTCGTGCACCGCGTGGGGTCGGGAGAGGCGGTCGACACCTCGGGCCTGACGTTCCCGGTCATCGCGAAGACCGGGAACACGGCGGCGTACCACGCGGTCGAGTTCCCGGGGAAGAAGAAGGTCTTCACGGTCGACTCGCACGCCGAGCTCCTCGAGCTGCTAGCGCGGGTGGAGGCGTCGGGATACCGGGACGACTTCGTCATCCAGGACTTCATCCCCGGCGACGACTCGGGCATGCGGATCCTCACCTGCTACAGCGACCGGTCCGGCCGGGTCCGGTTCGCATCGTTCGGGCACGTGCTCCTCGAGGAGCACACCCCGGGAGCGCTGGGCAACCCCGCCGGCATCATCACGCAGACGTCCCCCGAGGTCGTCGCCCAGGCCGTCCGGTTCCTCGAGCACATCGGATGGACCGGGTACGCGAACTTCGATCTCAAGTTCGACCCGCGTGACGGACGGACCGTCTTCTTCGAGCTCAACCCCCGGCTGGGGCGGTCCAACTTCTACATCACGGCCGCCGGGTGCAACACGGCCGAGCCCTACGTGCGGGAGTACATCGAGCAGCGGGACGACCTGCCCGGTGCTCCCGGCGCGCTCGAGGTCACGGACGAGCACCTGTACACGGTCCTGCCGCGCCAGCTCCTTCTGCGCTACGTTGCGGACGTGTCCCTGCAGGCGCGCACCCGTGGGCTCTTCCGGTCCCGCCGCGCGACGAACCCGCTGTGGTACCGCGCGGAGACCGATCCCCGCCGGATCGCGTACCTGGTCGTCGCGCAGCTCAACCAGTTCCGCAAGTACGCCCGGTTCTACCCGCTCTCCGAGCGGGACGCGGCGCGCCGGACGGCGTCGGCATGAACGGGGCGAGCGAGCCCACATCCCGTGACCTCGTCGGCGTGATCGGTGGGGTGGGCCCGCTCGCCACCGTGTACTTCCTCGACAAGGTCGTGCGGCTCACGGCTGCGGAGCGCGACCAGGACCACGTCGACCTCGTCGTGTTCAACCACGCGACCATCCCGGACCGCACGGCGTACATCCTCGGAGAGTCGGCGAGCGATCCCGGCCCGGTCATGGCCGACGACGCGCGGCGGCTCGAGGCCTTCGGTGCGGCGTTCCTCGTGCTCCCGTGCAACACGGCCCACAACTTCACCGAGGAGATCGTCGCCGCCGTCACCGTCCCGGTGGTGAGCATCATCGAAGAGACGGTGGACGAGGTCGTGGCCCGTGCGCCCCACGCACGCAGGGTCGGCCTCCTCGCGACGAGCGGAACGGTGAGCTCCGGCGTCTACCAGAGCGCGCTCGCCTCCCGTGGCCTCGAGGCGGTCGTCCCCGACGACGAGGACCAGGCGGGCCTCATGCGCATCATCTACGAGCAGGTCAAGGCCGGGCTCCCCGTCGACATCGACGCGTTCCGCGCGCTCGTCGCGCGGCTCGTGGACGCTGGCGCGCAGAGCGTCGTCCTCGGGTGCACCGAGCTCTCGGTCATCGCGGACGACTTCGAGCTGCTCGCGGAGCCCCTGTACGTCGACTCGCTCGACGTCCTGGCCCGCCGGACGATCGTCCGGGCTGGCCACCGCCTGCGGCTCTGAACCCCGCCCGGCGGGTGCCGGGCCCCACCGGGCGTCCCCGCTGTGCGGGAGCCCGGCTCAGCCGATCTGCGACGTCCGCGTGTACAGGTGCAGCACGGGGACCGACAGCTCCTCACGGGCCCGGGACGCCCAGTCACGGCGGAACGTGTCGTCGAGCGGGTGCTTGTCGGTGACGACGATGATCTCGCGGATCTCCTGCGCGTCGAGCGCAGCGCGCAGAGCGGGGAGCGGGTCGTCGGACACGACCTCTCCGGAGGCCTCGCAGCCACGCGCCCGGAACTCAGCGATGCTCCGCACGAGGCGCTCCGACGCCTCTGCGCGCGCGAGGCCCGGGCTCCGCTGGTCACGGGTCGCGTCTTCCCACGCCTGTCGGAACTGCCCGGCGGCGACGTGGTTGAGGATGTCGCCGAGCAGGCTCCGGTCGGTGTCGGCCGGGACGAGCACGCGGTAGTCGAGGTCGTCGCCGGGGTACAACCCGGTGATGTGCTGGACGTCGACGTCAGCAAGGGTGTCTTCGGTCAGGACAAGGATGGTGTCGGTCACCCGGCCACACTATCGGCCAGCGGCTCTCCAGGCTCGGGACGCAGCGCCCATCGTGCGAGAAGCACTCCGTGCGAGTGCAGGAGCACATCCAGCCGGCCCGTGCTCGTCAGCTCGGCGTCGGTCACCACGGTGCGCGTGGCAGGCCCGCCCACGACGAGCGGGCTCGTCGTCTGGCAGAGCTCGTCGACGGCGCCCGCCGCAAGGAGGGTCCCGAGGAGCCGGGGACCCCCCTCGCAGAGCACACGCGTGAGCCCGAACCCGGCGAGTGCGGCCACTCCCGCCACGACGTCGACGTCCTCCTCACCGAGCACGAGCACCCGCTCGGTGGGCAGATGCCCCGGGAGGGACCGGGCACCGCGGCGGGACGTGAGGACGAACGGTGCCCGGTCGTCCGTGGCCCGGGCCAGAGCGTCCGGGAGCACGCCCGAGCGGGTGACGACGGCCACCTGGAGGTGCATCGGCAGCCCGCGGGCGGCCCTGGCCGGCGCGAGGTCGCCGTCGACCGCCAGGGGGGTGTACCGCTCGGCGCGTGCTGTGCCCGCACCGACGAGGACGACGTCCGACAGCGCGCGCAGGACCCGGAACACCCGATGGTCAGCGGCCCCGTTGATCGACCCCGAGCGTCCGTCAGCCCCCCAGGCCGCACCATCGATCGAGGTGACCATGTTCGCGCGGACCACGGCCACGCCGTCGCGCACCCGGTCCGGGTAGGCGTACAACGAGCACAGCGCCGGGTCGCCCGTCGTGTACGGGAGGACCGCGCCCGGGTCCACCGGTGCGCCGGCCACGTCGTCGGTGCGACCGGGGGTGCTGCGTCCGGACCCGCCGGGCCGGGAGCGCCCGACCAGCACATCGAGGTCCGGGAAGCGCGCGGAGCTCACGCGCCCGGGTCGTCGAGCGCCCGCACCTGCCGTTGCACACGGCCCAGGAGCGACGCCATTCCCGCCAGCCGCAGCGGGCTGACGAGCGTGGCGAGACCGAGGCGCGCCGGCAGGTCGCTGGGAATCGCGAGCACCGCCGCTGCGTCGAGCCCGTCGAGTCCTTCGGTGAGCACCCCGGCGAACCCCCGCGTCGTCGGGGCTTCGCGTGGAGCCCGGACGTGGAGGGTGACCGTGCGGACACCTGGCGCCCGCTCGACGGCGACGTACACGGGGGACTGGCACTCCTCCACGCGCTCCATGAGCTCGGGGTGCGCGAGGTACCGGTCGGGGACCTCGCGGACGCTGTCCCCGAGCTCGACGAGCATCTCGAGCCGTTGCGCGGGAGGCAGCGCCCCGAACTCCGCGACGAGCTCGGCGAGGGCGGACGGGAGGGCGCCGTCGGACGCGGGGTGAGTGGTGATCGACACAGCCCCAGCCTAGGCGCTGGCCGGTACGCTCGGCAGTTGTGACCTCCTCGCCTGTGCATCTCACGACGGTCCACCCCGACGTCTCCGCAGGGCGGCTGCTCGAGGACCTCGTCCCACCCCGGCACTTCGTCGACGCATCGTTCGACTCCTACCGCGCCGACCCCACGTACCCGAGCCAGGCCGCCACGGTCGAGCGGCTCCGCGCGGTCGCCGAGCAGCTCACGGGTGCGCGCGGAGGATGGTTGCGGCGGCTGCGCGGACCGGCCCAGCCGCCGGCCGTGTACCTCGACGGTGGGTTCGGCGTCGGCAAGACGCACCTGCTCACCTCGCTCGCGCGCGCCGTCGGCACGGGGGACAGCGCGTACGGCACCTTCGTGGAGTACACGAACCTCGTCGGCGCGCTCGGTTTCGGCGCCACGGTGGACGCTCTCGCCGAGAAGCGTCTCGTGTGCATCGACGAGTTCGAGCTCGACGACCCGGGGGACACCGTCCTCATGTCCCGTCTGCTCCGCGAGCTCGCCGACCGTGGCGTCGCCCTTGCTGCGACGTCGAACACGCTCCCGGACTCGCTCGGCGAGGGACGGTTCGCCGCCGAGGACTTCCTCCGGGAGATCCAGGCGCTCGCGGCTCGCTTCGAGGTCATGCGCGTCGACGGCGAGGACTACCGCCACCGTTCGGTCGGTGGGGCGGTGCCGACCTTCGACGACGACGCGGTGCTCGCCAGCACCGCGGGACGCGCGGGTGCGGCGGTCGACGACTTCGACGCGTTGCTCGCGCACCTCGCGCGCGTGCACCCCAGCCGGTACGGCGCCCTGCTCGACGGCGTGACGCTCCTCGGCCTCACCGGCGTCCACCCTGTGGAGGACCAGTCGGCGGCGCTGCGGCTCGTCGTCCTCGTCGACCGGCTCTACGACCGCGACGTCCCGGTGGTGCTCTCAGGGGCGGGCACGGATCTCTTCACGGAGGAGATGCTCGGCGGGGGGTACCGCAAGAAGTACTACCGCGCGCTGTCCCGGCTCGGCTCGCTCGCCCAGGACGGCCGCGAGCTCGTGGAGCAGCCCGCCTGACCAGGCTGCACCTGATCGACGCACGAGAGGTCACTGTCGGCGGCCGACGGTGCCGCACGTGGCCGGACCGCTCGTCTGGTGTCCTGCGACAGGCTCAGGTCGCGGCGAGGCGCGCTTGCTCGTGCTCGACGTCGAACTGTGCCCGGGGCCAGCCGAGCCCGAGGCCGAGGAATGCATCGAGCAGCAGGTGCGAGACGGCGAGCCGCGCGTACCACTTGCGGTCCGCGGGCACGACGTGCCAGGGGGCCGCGTCGGTGCTCGTGCGGTCGAGGACCGCCTGGTACGCCTCCTGGTACTGCGGCCACTCGAGGCGCCCGTCGACGTCGGCCGGGTCGTACTTCCAGTGCTTGTCCGGCTGCTCGAGGCGCGCTGCCAGACGCTTCTTCTGCTCGTCGGGGGACACGAACATCGCCACCTTGACGATCGTCGTGCCGGATGCGGAGAGCTCGGCCTCGAACGCGTTGATCTCGTCGTACCTGCTCGCCCACACCGGCGGAGGCACGAGGCCACGGACACGCGCGACGAGGACGTCCTCGTAGTGCGACCGGTCGAAGACGCCGAGGTGACCAGGTGAGGGCAGCGCGCGGCGGACCCGCCAGAGGAAGTGGTGGGACAGCTCCTTCGCGGTGGGTGCAGCGAAGGACTGGTGCTGGACGCCCTGGGGGTCGACCATGCCGACGACGTGCCGGACGATGCCGCCCTTGCCTGCCGTGTCCATCCCCTGCAGGACGAGGAGCACGGACCGGTGGCCACCGGTCCGGCCCTCGGCGAAGAGGCGCTCCTGCTGCTCCGAGAGCTGCTCGCCGTACAGGGGCAGCAGCTCCGTGCCAGCAGCCTTTCCGCCCGTGAAGCCCGGTGTGCTGCGTGCATCGAGGTCGGCCAGCCGGAACCCGGGCTGTGCGCGGAGCGCGTCGGACAGACCGGCGAGCGGCGGCGCCGACGACCTGGTCACGGACGACTCACGAGGACGGCGACGCTACGGCCCGGCAGCGAGACGCGCGTCCCCCCGCCGGCTGACCCGGAGCCGGGGTCGGCAGGAGCGAGGGTGATGTCGCCCCAGCTGGTGAGCAGGTCCACGGTCGTGCCTGGGTCGTACGTCACGGGACCCTCACCGACGTTCATCGCGATGCGTACGGACCCGCGCCGCAGCACGACGAGCGGAGAGCCCTCGGCGATCTCGAGGTCGCACGTCTCGAGGTCCCCGGAGGCGATGTCCGGCTCTGTCCGACGCAGGGCGATGAGTGCCCGGTACCAGTCGAGAAGGTCCGCGTGCCGTGCCTCGCCGAGCTCGTCCCATCGCAGGACGCTCGCCTCGCGGGTCTGTGGGTCCTGGGGGTCCGGGACGGTGAAGCCCTCCCCGTACATCTCTGCCCACCCGTGCCCGGCGAACTCCTTCGTGCGGCCCTCGGTGACGGCACGACCCAGCTCCTCGTCGGGGAAGTCCGTGAAGAAGCGCCAGTCCGTCGACGCGCCCCACTCCTCTCCCATGAAGATCATCGGCGTGAAGGGGGAGGTGAGGATGAGCGCAGCGGCGATCGCGAGGCCGCCCGCGTCGAGCTGGTCCGAGGGGCGGTCGCCCCGGGCGCGGTTGCCCACCTGGTCGTGGTCGGACGCGAAGACGACGAACCGGTGCGCATCGATGTCACGCGGCACCGGAGCGCCCCACTCCTTGCCGCGGAAGCTCGACCACGTGCCGTCATGGACGAACACACCGGTGAATGCCTTGCGCAGCACCTCCGCCGGACCGAAGTCGGAGTAGTACCCGTGCCGCTCCCCGGTGAGGAACGTGTGCACGGCGTGGTGGACGTCGTCCGCCCACTGCGCCGTCATGCCACGCCCGCCCCCGGTGACGGGTGCCACGGTGCGGGGGTCGTTCTCGTCGGACTCCGCGATGAGCCCGAGCGGCCGTCCGACCTCGTCGGAGAGCTGGGCGACCGCGTCGGAGAGCTCGGCGAGGATGTGCGGCGTCGAGTCGTCGATGAGTGCGTGCACGGCGTCGAGACGCAACGCGTCGATGTGGAAGTCCCGCAACCAGCGCAGCGCGTTGTCGATGATCCATCGCCGGACCTCGGTGCTGCCCTCGGCATCGAGGTTGATCCCGGCGCCCCACGGGGTCTCGTGGGCTCCGCTGAAGTACGGGCCGAACTCACCCGTGTAGTTCCCGCTCGGGCCCAGGTGGTTGTACACGACGTCGAGCGCGACGCCGAGCCCGTGCGCGTGCGCGGCATCGACGAACCGCTGGAGTGCCGCCGGCCCTCCGTACGGCTCGTGGACGGCGTACAGGTGCACGCCGTCGTACCCCCATCCCCAGCGTCCGTCGAACGCGGCGACGGGCATGACCTCCACGACGTCGACCCCGAGGTCCTTGAGGTGTCCGAGGCGCTCGATCGCGGCGTCGAGCGTCCCCTCGGCCGTGAAGGTCCCGACGTGGAGCTCGTAGATCACGGCGCCCCGGACGTCGGTGCCCGTCCACGCTTCGTCGGACCACGGGAACCCCGCCAGGTCGACGACCTGGCTCGGCCCGTGCACACCGTCCGGCTGACGGGGGCTGCGGGGGTCCGGGAGCGGCGGGCCGTCGTCGATGGAGAACCCGTACCGGGTCCCGGGTGCGAGGAGCGCCTCGTCTCCGGGGGGTGCGGTCCACCAGCCCCCGTCGCCCTCGCGCACCAGCGCGACCCGGTGCGCGGGCGGGTCCTCCGTGGATCCGAATCCGACCACCCCGGGCACGGGTAGGACGAGGTCGACCGATCTGGCGTCCGGTGCCCAGACGCGTGCCGCCCAGCTCGTCGTGGCGGTGGCGGTCGCAGCGGGGGGAGGGGTCGGGGCACTCAGTGGAGCGGTGGTGTTCATGCGTCGGCCTCCGGGACGAGCAGTGCGACAGGGTGGTCCTCGAGCAGCGGGGCGATCCGTTGGTGCCCGCCGGCGTAGCAGCGGTCGGTGAGGACGTCGACCCACCGGCCCTCGGGCAGCGTGATCGTGTGATCTCCCCACCCGCCCAACCGGTCGAGCGCTTCTGCGCCGCGGGTGACGATCGTGACGATGCGAGCCGCGTCGCCCTCGGTGCGGGCGAACGCGAGCGCGCTCCCCGAGGACGCGGCCAGGGGGCGGTACCCGGCCTCGGGGCCGACGAACGCCGCCGGGTACGTCCGTCGCGTGCGCAGCGCGCGCGACGTGACGAGGAGCTTCTCCTCGCTGAGATCCTTCGGATGTGCTCCGGAGTCCAGGCGATCCAGCACGCCGTGCAAGGCGCCAGCGTCCACCGGGCGGCGGTTGTCGGGGTCGACGAGGGTCGGGGTGAAGATCTCCGTCCCCTGGTAGACGTCCGCGACCCCGGGCATCGTCAGCTGGACGAGCTTGATGCCGAGGCTCGCCGCGCGCACCGCGGCGGACGTGCGCGCCGCCCAGCCGGCGAGCAGCTCGAGGACGACGGGGTCCGTGAGCACGCGCGTCGCCAGATCCATGACGGCGCTCTCGTAGGCCTCGTCAGGTGCTGTCCATGTGGTGAGGGACTTGGCCTCGCGAACGGCCTTGGTGAGGTAGGCGGTGAGACGGTCCGCGCTGATGGGCCCGTCGTCGGACCACGTCCCGACGAGGGTCTGCCAGATGAGGTACTCCGTGCGGCCGTCCAGGAGCGTGGAGCGGTAGGCCGCCGTGTGCGAGCGGAGGGCGTCCACGAGAGCGGCCCACTCGTCTGCGACCTCCGAGATCACGCCCAGGCGAGCGCGGGTGTCCTCGTTGCGCTTGGTGTCGTGGGTGGAGCCCGTGGTGAGTCCGAGCGGTGTCTGGACGCGGAGACGCTCCGCGAACGCGTGGAACGCGTCGGCGCTGAACGCGAAGTGCCCCGGCTCACCACCTACCTCGGTGAGAGACGTCAGCTGCATCCACCGGTAGAAGGCGGTGTCCTCGACACCCTTGGCCATGACGGCCCCGCAGACCTGCTGGAAGCGGATGACGAGCTCGTCACGGCGCGGCTCGCGGAGCCGGCCGGCGCTGCCGACCTCGCGGGAGAGCAGGAGCTCGACGAGCATGTCGAGCGTCTCGCGCCGCTCCGCCCCGATCCGCCGGCGGGCGACCTCCGCAGCGTCGTTCATGGCCTGGACCGACTCGCGACGGGTGTCCCTGCCGGGCGCGACGTAGGCGCGGTAGCGGTCGAAGGCGACGAGCAGCTCGACGAGGCACTCGTTGATCGCCCGCCAGGTGTGGTCTCGCAGGCGGGGGTCGTCCCGGCACACGGCCGCCGCGAGATCGGTGAGGCGGTACACCTCGGCGTACAGCGGTCCGGCGACGATCTCGCGCTTCGACTCGTCGACGAGGGCGGGAAGGCCGTCGCCGATGTCCCCGGTGACACGGTGCATGACGCTCGCGAGGCGAGCCTCGCCCGTCGGCTCGACGAACGTGGACTGCAGACGCCACAAACCCTCGTACCCCGTGGTACCCACGGTTGCCCAGTCACGCGGCACCTCCTCCTCGCCAGCGAGGATCTTCTCGACGGCCACCCACGCACCGCCCGACTTCTCCGCCAGGCGCGCGAGGTATCCGCTCGGGTCGGCGAGACCGTCGGGGTGGTCGATGCGCAGGCCGTCGATCACGCCCGTCTCGAGCAGCTCGAGGATGAGCGCGTGCGTCTCGTCGAACACCTCGTCGTCCTCGACGCGGATCGCCGCGAGGGTCCCGACGTCGAAGAACCGGCGATAGTTGAGCTCTTCGTCACCGACGCGCCAGTGGGCCAGCCGGTAGTGCTGGCGGTCGACGAGCTCGGCGAGCGGGAGGGACTGCGTCCCCTCGCGGACCGGGAACACGTGGTCGTAGTACCGCAGCACGGTCTGCGTGCCGGTGCCCGGGATCTCCGTCTCCTCGAGGGTCAGCTCGCCTGACGCGAGGACATCCCCGATGCGGGAGCCGAGGACGGGCATGAGCAGTGCGCCGTCGCCCGCGGACCAGTCGACGTCGAACCACTTCGCGAACCGTGACTCAGGGCCCTTCGTGAGCACGGACCACAGCGCACGGTTGTGCCACGCGGGTGACGGGACGGCCATGTGGTTGGGCACGATGTCGAGGATCATGCCGAGCCCGGCCGCGTGGGCGCGCTCAGCCAGGCGCTCGAGCCCGTCACGCCCCCCGAGGACGTCGCTCACCCGGTCGTGGTCGACGACGTCGTACCCGTGGGTCGAGCCCGGCGCGGCGGCGAGGATCGGGGACAGGTACAGGTGTGTGACCCCGAGCGACCGGTAGTAGGCGACGCGGTCGGCGACGTCGTCGAACGTGAGGTCGGCGCCCAGCTGGAGGCGGTAGGTCGAGGTCGGGGTGACGCGTCCCGGGGCGGGATGGCGTCGGGGGGACACGCGCTCGAGGGGGGAGGTGGTGTCAGGCTCGGTGGACTCGCGGGACATGCGTGCTCCTCAGTTGATGACGTACTTCGGCCCCACCCGAGCAGTGGGGTGAGTCAGGGCCCGGACGCGGAGGTTCCGCGTCCGGGCCCTGTGCCGTGCAGGTGCGTCAGCCCTCCAGCGGCGGACGCGTGAGGACGACGACGCTCCGTGCGGCGACACAGAGCGTGGCGCCTGCCTCGACGATCCCGGCGCCCGGGACCGGGAGCTCGACAGGCGTGGTCGTCTGCACGAGTGGCGCCGAGTCGCCGACCTCCTCCACCGCGGTGTCGAAGGCCACGACCCACTCCTTGCCGAACTCCGCGTCCGGGAGGGTGAACTCGAGCTCCTCGTGGTGGGCGTTGAACAGGATGAGGAAGCTGTCGTCGACGATGCGCTGCCCCCGGACGTCGGGTTCCGGGATGGCCTCGCCGTTGAGGAACACAGCGACGGAGCGCGCATGGCCCTCGTTCCACGCCTCGTCCTGCATGGGCTCGCCCGCGACGTTGAGCCACGCGATGTCTCCGAGCGCGTCGTCCGACCAGTCCTGGTCGCCGGAGAAGAAGCGCCGCCGGCGCAGCACCGGGTGTCGCAGGCGCAGGTGGACGAGCTGCTGGGAGAACTTCAGCAGGTCCTGCTTCTCCCGGTCGAGGTCCCAGTTCATCCAGGAGAGCTCGTTGTCCTGGCAGTACACGTTGTTGTTGCCGTGCTGGGTGCGGCCGATCTCGTCACCGTGGGCGATCATCGGCACACCCTGCGACAGCAGGAGCGTCGCGAGGATGTTCCGCTGCTGCCGACGCCGGAGGGCGTTGATCTCCGGGTCGTCCGTGGGGCCCTCGGCCCCACAGTTCCACGAGCTGTTGTGGCTCTCGCCGTCGTTGCCCCCCTCGCCGTTCGCGTCGTTGTGCTTCTCGTTGTACGACACGAGGTCGGCGAGCGTGAAGCCGTCGTGGGCGATGACGAAGTTGATCGACGAGATCGGCTTGCGACCGGTGTGCTCGTAGAGGTCCGAGGACCCGGTGATCCGGCTCGCGAACTCGGCCAGGGTGGCTGGTTCGCCGCGCCAGAAGTCGCGGACCGTGTCGCGGTACTTGCCGTTCCACTCCGACCACATGGACGGGAAGCCGCCCACCTGGTAGCCGCCGTCCCCGAGGTCCCAGGGCTCGGCGATGAGCTTCACCTGGCTGACGATCGGGTCCTGGTGGACGAGGTCGAAGAACGCGGACAACCGGTCGACCTCGTGGAACTGCCGCGCGAGGGTCGAGGCGAGGTCGAAGCGGAAACCGTCGACGTGCATCTCGGTGACCCAGTACCGCAGGGAGTCCATGATGAGCTGGAGCACGTGCGGGTGCCGCATGAGCAGCGAGTTCCCCGTGCCGGTGGTGTCGAAGTAGTGCTCCGGCTCCTCGTCGACGAGCCGGTAGTACGCCGAGTTGTCGATGCCGCGGAAGCTCAGGGTCGGACCGAGGTGGTTGCCCTCTGCCGTGTGGTTGTAGACGACGTCGAGGATGACCTCGATGTTGGCCTCGTGGAGGGCCTTGACCATCGTCTTGAACTCCTGGACCTGCTGACCCGCGGAACCCGACGACGAGTAGGCGTTGTGGGGCGCGAAGAACCCGATGGTGTTGTAGCCCCAGTAGTTCGACAACCCCTTCTCCACGAGGGTGGAGTCGTTGACGAACTGGTGGACCGGCATGAGCTCGACGGCGGTCACCCCGAGCTCCACCAGGTGCTGGATGATCGCCGGGTGCGCCATCCCGGCGTAGGTCCCGCGGAGCTCCTCCGGGATGTCCGGGTGCTGCTGGCTCATGCCGCGCACGTGCGCCTCGTAGATGACGCTCTCGTGGTACTCGTGGTTCGGCGGCCGGTCGTGGCCCCAGTCGAAGAACGGGTTGACGACGACGGACTTCATCGTGTGCGCCGCGGAGTCGTCGTCGTTGCGGCTGTCCGGGTCACCGAAGGTGTAGGAGAAGAGGCTCTGATCGCCGTCGACGCTGCCGTCGATGGCCTTCGCGTAAGGGTCGAGGAGGAGCTTCGAGGGATTGCACCGGTGACCGTTGGCGGGGTCGTACGGTCCGTGCACGCGGTAGCCGTAGTGCTGTCCCGGCTGGACCGCCGGGAGGTAGGCGTGCCAGACGAACGAGTCGACCTCGGTGAGCTCTACACGGGTCTCGGAACCGTCGCTCTCGAACAGGCAGAGCTCGATGCGCTCCGCCGCTTCGGAGAAGATCGCAAAGTTGGTGCCGCTCCCGTCGAACGTCGCGCCGAGTGGATAGGGATGTCCAGGCCAGATCTGCATGCCAAAAGAGTGCACCAGGAACGGTGCCCCGTCATGCCGGGCAGCGCGTGAGGGCCCTCCCAGCGACGTGATGCGCGGCACAGAGGGCTCAAACCGCTCTAAACCGTCCCCGACGAGGATGTGACGTCTGGCACATACCGGTACGTGGACGGTTCGCGGCCCCGAGGACGGTACGCGTCCGACCGCGGGTGCGCCGCCGCTCGCGCCCGTCGCGGGTCTTTGGTGTGATGGAGCCATGAGCATCGATGCATCGACTCCCGAGGACCCCGCCGCGACGAGCAAGAGCCGGCGGAACCTCCAGACCCAGCACGACGGTCGCTACGACGACGCCGAGCCTGAGGGCACCGGCGACGTCCTCGGGGGCGGCGACGCCAGCCGGGCGCCTCGCAACCTGCGCGAGGTCGGGTGGCGCGGCAACGGCGACGCCATCCTCGCGGGCGACGACTGGGACAACCCTGACGAGATCTGACCAACGGTCCCGGTGAGCGTTCCTCGACCGCGCGTGAGACCCGCTCTGTCCGACGCGGCACCAGGTCCTGAGTCTGTGGAGCATGCCGCCGCGGGCGGGCCGGCTCGACCACGTGTTAACTGGTCGTACGCCCGCGTCCCCAGGGTGCTGCGGGCGAGGTCCGACCACTGTGACCAGGAGGAGAGACGATGACGCAGATTCCGGTGAACGACCCCGGGCCCATCGCGCACGTCACCGAGGGCATGCGTGTGGTGGATGCCGACGGCCAGGAGATCGGTGAGGTCTCCGACGTGAGCATCGGTGACCCGGAGGCGGTGACCGCCGAGGGCCAGGAGCTCCACGAGCCGGTCGGCTTCATCCCGCTGGCGATGGAGGCGCTGCAGGGTCGTGACATCCAACGCCCCCACGACGACCGTCTGGAGCGCCTCGGATGGGTGCGGGTGAAGATGTCCGGGCTCTTCGCAGGGTCGCGGACCGCCGCCGGCGACGAGGTCGCGGGCGTCGAGGGTGACGTCGTCCGGTTGTCCGTCCGGGCCGACGAGCTCCGGCACTGACCCTGCGGTCTGCGTCGCGATCTCGTCGTTCGTGAGACCCAGCCGTGAGTACGAGAGGTCCCGGGGTCTCCCGGGACCTCTCGTCTCGTCATCGACGCCGGGCGGTCACCCGGCGGGCGGCGTCGATCACACCTCGATGCTCGAGGCGAGCGCGTCCGTGAGCAGCCCGGCCAGCGCGTCGAGCTGCACGGTCGACGACGACGTCTCCTCCTCGTCCGCCCCGTCGAGCGCGCGGGCGGCGAGCCCGGACTTGCTGTCGATGAGCTCGGCGATCTTCGGGTCGATGGTCTGTGCGGCGATGATCCGCCACGCCGTGACAGGCTCGGCCTGACCGATCCGGTGGATCCGGTCGACCGCCTGGGTCTGCTCCGCGTAGGTCCAGGAGAGCTCCGCCAGCACGAGGTTCGACGCGACCTGGAGGTTGAGCCCGACACCGGCGGCGGTCAGGGAGCACACCACTATCGAGACGTCCGGGTCGTCGACAAACGCGGCGATGTTCTTCTCCCGCACCTTCGGCGTCTGGTCGCCACGGATCGAGGCGTACCGGATACCACGGTCGGCGAAGAGCTGCTCGGCCTGGTCCATGACGTCGACATGCTTCGCGAAGAAGACGACCTTGCCGACGTTACGGGCGAGCTGCGCGGCGTAGTCAGCGGCCAGCCCGGCCTTGGCCTGGCCGATCCGACGGACCATCGAGAACACGTTCTCGCTCGTCGAGCTCGAGTCCTTGAGCTCCGCTGACGCGACCCGCCGGACGAGCTCCTGGTCGATCCCGTCGACGGTGGTCTCCCCGGAGCGCATCTCGAGGGCGGTGCGGTAGCGCTGGACCAGCCGGTCGACGAGCGCGGACTCGGCGGCACGGATCGATCGTCCGGCGGCGCCGTCGAGCTCGACCACGAGGTCCGCGACCCGGCGCGCCGGGATGTCGGCGACCACGTCGGCCTTGCGGCGGCGCACGATCCCCATGTCGATGACGCTCGCGCGCGCAGCCGAGGAGAACCCCGGGTCCGCCGGGGTGAGCCCCGTGTCCTCGAGGGCCGCCTGGAGCGGGCCCAGCGGGCCCGTGTCGTCGATCCAGCCGAGGAACTGCCAGATCGCGCGGAAGTCCTCGATGTCGTTGATGAGCGGGGTGCCGGTGAGAGCCATGAGCAACGGCCGGGAGACGCGGGTGCGGATCCGCTCCGAGAGGGCGAGGACGTGCTGGGACCGTTGTGAGGTCCTGTTCTTGATGAAGTGGGCCTCGTCGACGATCATGCCGCGGAAGCCCAGGTCGCCGAGCCACCCGACGTGCCGGTCCAGCAGCTCGTAGTTGACGATGACGACGTCGGCGAACCCGTCCATCTGGTCGCCGTCCCCGTGGACCACGGTGGACCGCCGGGACGGGGTCCACAGTGCCACCTCGTGCGCCCAGTTCACCTTCACGACGTTGGGCACGACCACGAGCAAGGGGTACGCGTCGGCCGCCTGCGCGGCGAGCAACGCCTGGGCGGTCTTGCCGAGCCCGGGCTCGTCGGCGAGGAGGAAGGTGCGGTGGCCCCGGGCCGTCGCGGTGACGACCTGCGCCTGGTGCGGCATGACCTCCCGGCCGCGGGGAGACGGTACCGGCCGGGGATCCGGCAGCGTCATGCAGGCGGGCGCCCCCGTGGCGGCCCGCTCGAAGGACCGGAAGAGCGGTTCGAGCAGCTCCCAGCCGGCCAGACGGCGGGCACGGGGCGCCGCACGCTCGGCGGCAGCCGCGTAGTCCGGCGCGAGGAAGGGGTTCGCCATCTGACGGGCCCGCACCGACTGGGGGACCACCCCGGTCGGTGCGGGCGCCGGCGTGGTCGGCGCCACGGGCGGCGGCTCCTCCGTCGGCTCCAGCCCACCAGCGCGCATCACGGTCGCCTTGAAGGCACGTGCGGAGTCGGAGACCCGGGCGTCGTCAGCGAGCAGCGCGAGCAGCGACGTGTCCCGGGCAGCGGTCCGGGCCAGCATGGTCGCGATGCCGTCGAGGCGCTTGAGCTCCTCGCCGCGTCGAGACGTCGTCAGACCGTCGTCGGCCATCAACCGGGCTCGTTCCTCGCGCACGAGCAGCGCGACGACCTGGAACTTCGTGCGCACCGTCGAGCTCGCGGGCGGGCGCTTGACGGCGACGTCCACCTCACGGGCGACGTCGGCCAGCACCGGGATGAGCCCCTGGGCTGTGCGGCGCGGCGCCCGGCGTCGCTGGGCACTGACGGCACCCTGGGTGCCTCCCGACCGTCCTTGGCCTCGTCGCGCCACATGTCCTCCTTCTGAAGCATCCGCGCCCCGACCGGGGCGCAGCACGAACATCTCACAGCGTCCCGTCGCCGGTCGGCGGTCGGGACGTCCCTCGGTCGAGCAGCGCCACCCTCACCGAGGTCCGGGCCGCCTCCGACATCAGGCACAGCAGACACCCTGCCGCGAGGTGCAGCTCGCGGCGTGAACCTGACGCACGTCCGCACACGGCGCACACTTCCCGACATGCACGAGGGGCGCCCGGATCGTTCCGGACCTGCCTCCTGGTGTGCTGCTGTGAGCGACACGGGATCGATGACCTCTTCCGTGTCCGGGAAGAGATCAGTCGACACCCAGCCGTCCCGCTCAGGCGTCAGGGAACTGGTGACTCCCAGCCTAGAGGACTCCGGGGCGCACGACGTCGCCCGGCTCGTGGCCGTGCGTTGACACGAAGGGGTGTCAGCGGGCAGCGCACCGAGCTGCTGACCGCAGACGTGCGCGACGAGGCCCCGAGGACATCCTCGGGGCCTCGTTCGGTGCCCTGGGACTGCGTCATCCCTGAGAGGCAGGAGTCAGACGCTGACCGGCGTCCGCGCCGCTTCCGGCGTGTGCGCGGGGACGCGCCCTGTCTCCAGCGGCGCGTTGGCCTCGAGCACCTCCCGGTACGGGCGCAGGTGCGTGAACAGCTCGTCGCGCAGCGGGTTGCGGTGCCGGGTGACGATGACGAACACCTGGTAGACCACCACCGCGATGTTGGCTGCGAGGGACAGGGCCGACACAGCGAACAGTGCGCGCGGGTCGTGCGAGGAGCTCACCGCGAAGGGCGACGACGACACGAAGGTCGGGACGGCCATCGTGAACATCATCCACAGCGCGAGGGTGTGCGCCCGGTGCTGCAGCCACGCACCCTTCTTGATGAAGAACGCGGGGATCGTGCACGAGATCAGGAGGGCTGCACCGGCGTAGAACGCGTGGTCACCGACGCAGTTGTAGACGTACGCGAAGTTCCACAGGTCGTACGCGAGGATCCAGAACCACATCATGTCCGGCCAGATCATGTCCTTCGAACGATCCCGCGACACGATGATTCCGGCCCAGCCGCAGATGGTGAGCAGGTTGAGGACCCCGGCGGCGGCGTTCATGTAGTTCCACGGGCCGCCGACCATGAGCACGCCGTCGTGGACGCCCTCGAGGTTTGCCACCTGGAGGTCACGAACGACCGCCTCGGCGATGTTGATCGCGAGGATCACCGGGGGGAACAGGAGCATCCACCGGTTGCGGGACAGGCGCGGGACGTACCGCAGCACCATGAACCCGATGCAGCCGGCGAGCGCCGAGTACACCTTCACCCAGTGGAACCACGTCCCGGTCGACGACCCGGCACCGGCGGTGGTCGGCCAGACGAACAGGGTCAGGACGATGGGCAGGGCGACGAAGAACCCGATCCCGGCCCACTGCCAGCGACGGGTCACCTCGTTGAGGGCGACAAGGGCCACGAGGACGACGCCCCACATCACCCACGAGTACCAAGGGATCGATTCGAACAGAAACACAGGACCTCCTCCTACAGCCGCTTTGTGCGTGCCTCCGTGGTGTCCACGTTAGGAACCCGCGGCGTGTCCGTCACTGGACACTCTGGGCAGAATGTCCAGTTCTCTCGGCGGGCGAGCCGGACCGTTCGAGGGTGCGTCGCGTCCTGCTCATGGGCGCCCGTGCAGGTACCGGCCTACCGTGAGACATGAGCCAGAACAGCGCGCGGGCAGGTCGGTCGGCGTCTGCCCGGGACCTCCTGGCAGCCGCGCTCAAGCGCAGGCTCCGTACCCAGCCGTTCGACAAGGTGACCGTCAGCGAGCTGGCCCGCGACTGCGGGCTGACGCGGCAGGCCTTCTACTACCACTTCCGCGACGTCCGCCATCTGGGGCAGTGGGTGTTCGAGACGGAGGTGCGGGAGCAGGTGCACGTCTCGGCGACGGCCGACGCATGGGCTGACGGCTTGCACCGCTTGCTGCGCTACCTGCTGGACAACCGCTCCTCGACCGTCGCGGTGCTCGACGGGCTCGGGCGGGCCGGCCTCGAGAACTTCCTGTTCGGGCAGATGCGACCCGTCACCGAGGCCGTCGTCGCGGAGGTGGGAGACGGCGGGCCGGCACTCGACTCCGACCGCGCGCTCGTCGTCGACTTCTACACCTCGGCCGTGCTGTCGATCGTGCTGCGGTGGGTCGACAGCGGCATGGTGGAGGATCCGTACCGTCTTGTCGGGGACCTCGAGCTCATGCTTCACGGCGCCGTCGCCGAGTCCGTGCGGCGCCTCGACGAGCGCGCCAGCAGGTGACGTCCGCCAACGAGAGAGTGACTCCATGAACACGGCTGGTCTTCCCATGTCGCTCGCGCTCAGCGGCGAGTCCCCGTCACGCGCTCTGCTGAGCCGTTTCGCAGGTGTCGGACTCGTCCGGGGCGAGTACGTCTTCCGCGGCGTCCTGCGGTACCCGACCGACCCCCTCGCCGGTCGTGAGCTCGAGCGCTACCTGTCCGTCATCTGCGAGCGCTGCCCGGGGACGGTGACCTACCGCACGATGGAGGTCACGCAGGCCGAGGCGAACGTCCTGCGCGGTGTCGAGCACGCGGACGACGAGGACGGCGACGACCTGCTGGGCCTGCGTGGCGTCCGACGGCACATGGCGTTCCCCGAGAGCCTCGACGCCGAGCTCCACGCCGTCGGGAAGGTCCGGCGCCAGTACTCCAACCTCGAGGTGATCGCGCCGTTCGTCACGTCCGTCGACGAGTTCTGCTGGTTCCGGGAGCGTGTGTACGCGGTCCTCGGTGACGAGGTGGTCGTCGGGACGATGATCGAGACGCCGGCTGCTGCCGTCGACATCGAGGACTTCACCGCGGCCGGGTGCCGGCGCTTCGTCGTCGGGTCCAACGACCTCACGAGCCTCCTCACGGCGAGACGTCGAGGGTCCTCCCTCCGGACCGGACCCGTGCCCGGCTTCGCGCGCCTGCTCGCGGGCGTCGTCCGGTCGGTGCACGCCGTCGGCGGTGCGGTCGACCTCGCCGGCTACCTCACCCCTTCTCTTGTCGAGACCGCGATCGCCGCTGGAGTCGACCGGGGCATCGTGCACTACTCCGACCTGCCGAAGCTCCAGCTGGCCAGGGCGGACGAGCTTCCCGACCTGCAGCACCTCACGACCGTCAAGTCACGCACACGCGAGGCGATCGTCGCTCGCCGGCTGCACAGCTGCGAGACCCCTCGAGACGACGACACTCCGGCGGGAGGCGGGGGAGTGCGACCGCGGCACGGGATACGGTGACGATCGTGCTGCCGACCAGCAGTGCTGCGCAGCGTGGCGCACCGCCGACGCGGCGCATGAGGATGCGGTTCGCCCGGGCCGCCGAGCATCAGCGCCGGTCAGCCGGTGCGGACAGGACGCAGCCCCGTGACACACCCGTTCGACGTCCACGGCAGCACGCTCGTCTGGCGGGGTGACGGTGAGACCCTCGTCGTCGAGCCGTGGGGCCGCGACAGCGTCCGCGTCCGCTCGGCCCTCGGCGACGTCGTCGACGCCGACTGGGCCCTGCTGCCACCGGACCCTGCCGCGCACGCCGGGGCGGCGATCGTCGTGGACGGGACGACGGCGACGCTGACGAACGGTCGGATCCGCGTGGTGGCGACCGCGAGCAGCGGCAAGGACTGGCAGAGCGGGGCGATCAGGCACAGCTGCCGCCTGGCGTTCGAGGACCACGAGGGCACGCTCCTGCTCGCTGAAGAGCCTTCCGGTGGCGCGCTCAAGGTCCGCGCACGCACCTACCAGCCGTTGCCGGGCGGCGGCGTACGTGCGGGGTTGGCGCTGCGGGCGCCGGACGGCGAGCACCTGACCGGCATGGGCCAGTACCAGCAGGATCTCGTCGACCTCAAGGGCTGCACGCTCGAGCTCGCGCACCGCAACTCCCAGGCCAGCGTGCCGTTCGTGCGGTCGAGCGCCGGGTACGGGTTCCTGTGGCACAACCCCGCGATCGGCCGTGCGACGTTCGCGTCCAACCGCACCGAGTGGACGGCCGAGAGCTGCCGTCAGATCGACTACTGGGTGACGGCGGGCGCGTCGCCGGCGGCCATCAGTGCCCGCTACGCCGAGGCGACCGGGCACGCGCCCATGATGCCCGAGCACGGCCTCGGGTTCTGGCAGTGCAAGCTGCGGTACGCCAGCCAGGAAGAGCTCCTGTCCGTCGCGCGCGAGCACGTGCGCCGCGGTCTGCCGCTCGATGTGATCGTCGCTGACTTCTTCCACTGGCCGCACCTGGGCGACTACCGCTTCGAGGACGAGTTCTGGCCCGACCCGGCCGCCATGGTCGCCGAGTTGGCCGAGCTGGGCGTCGAGCTCATGGTGTCCGTCTGGCCGCAGGTGTCGTTCGAGTCGGAGAACTTCGCCGACATGGCGGCGCGCAACCTGCTCGTGCGCACCAACCGCGGCATCGACGTGCAGATGTGGTTCGGCGGCCCCAGCCGGTTCGTCGACGTCACCGACCCGCGCGCCCGGGCATACCTGTGGGACCGGTGCCGCGAGGGCTACGCCCGGTACGGCATCCGGTTGTTCTGGCTCGACGAGGCCGAGCCCGAGTACGGCATCTACGACTACGACGCCTACCGGTACCACGCCGGGCAGGGGCTCGAGGTGGGCAACCTGTACCCGCAGGCGTTCTCCCGCGCGTTCTGGGAAGGACAGACGGGGGACGGCGAGACCGAGGTGGTCAACCTCGTGCGGTGCGCGTGGGCCGGGTCCCAGCGGTACGGCGCCCTCGTGTGGTCCGGCGACATCCACTCGGACTTCGCGACCCTGCGCCGTCAGGTGGTTGCCGGCGTGCACATGGGCGCCGCCGGCATCCCGTGGTTCACGACGGACATCGGCGGGTTCGGCGGTGGCCGCACCGACGACCCCGCGTTCCACGAGCTCCTTGTCCGCTGGTTCCAGGTCGGCACGTTCCTGCCCGTCATGCGCCTGCACGGCGACCGCGCGCCCTCGCACCCCGTGCACGCCGCCGACGGGACCGAGCGCAACGCGAGCGGCGCCGGCAACGAGCTGTGGTCGTTCGGCGACGCCGTCTACGACGTGCTGTCCCACTACGTCCACCTGCGCGAGGACCTGCGCGACTACACCCGCGAGCTCATGGCCGCGGCGCACACCGACGGCCAACCCGTCATGCGTGGGCTCTCCCACGAGTTCCCCGACGACCCGCAGGCCTGGACGATCGCCGACCAGTACCTCTACGGGCCCTCGCTGCTCGTCGCCCCGGTGATGGAGGCAGGTGTGAGATCACGTTCGGTCTGGCTGCCCGCCGGGGCGACGTGGACGTCGCTCGTCACCGGGCAGGTGCACGACGGGGGCCAGCGGATCGACGTCGACGCACCGCTGGCGACCGTGCCCGTGTTCGCGCGCGACGGCGCCCTGCCCCAGCTCGTGGGACGCATCCCGAAGGGCTGAGGCCGACCGGCCCGACGCAGGAGCGACCACTGTCCGTGACTCGCTCCGGTGACCATCACGACGCGATCCTCAGGCTCATCGTGTCGGAGTCTCCCTCTCGCCCGACGACCGTGAAGCCCATCCGCTCGTAGAGTCCCCGTGCGGCGTTGCCGTCCTCGACGCTGAGGCTCAGACCTCGAGCGCCGGACGCGCGGGCAGCTTCGATGAGGTGGGTGAGCAGCCCACGCCCCAAGCCCCGACCGCGGTGGCCGGCGGCGACAGCCACCGTGATCTCGGGCACGTCGTCGGCAACGTAGCCGTATCCCGGGTCATCGCTGCTGAACGGGCGTGCCCAGGCCGCGCCCGCTGGCGCGCCGCCGCGTTCGGCGACGACGCCGACATCTCCGGCGGCTGGCCACCCGATCAGGTAGTGGGCGATCTGGGGCTGCTCCAGCAGCGACCGGTCGAAGTCTGGGTCCTCACGCCAGTTGAACGCGTCTACGAGCATCTCGAACAGGAAGGCGCGATCCCTCGCCTCCGCTGGTCGGTATGTGATCTCCTCTGCGGCGCTGACCTCGTTGCTCACGAAAGGATGATCCCAGACCGAGATCCAGATGAACCCGATCCTGACCGGAACGGCTGCGCGTCCGCGGGGACGACGAAGGCCCCAGGTCGATGACCTGGGGCCTTGCTGGTGGGCGATACTGGGATCGAACCAGTGACCTCTTCCGTGTCAGGGAAGCGCGCTACCGCTGCGCCAATCGCCCAAGCGTCGTGCTGTCCTGCATCAACTGCGGGTGGTGCTCGTGCTGCCAGACATGCTCGCGGTGCTGCATGCCTGACGGTGCGAGGTGGAGACGGGATTCGAACCCGTGTGGACGGCTTTGCAGGCCGCTGCCTCGCCTCTCGGCCACTCCACCGCTGAGAAGCACTTCCAGGGGTTGCCCGGAAATCTCTCCGAGCGGACGACGGGATTCGAACCCGCGACCCTCACCTTGGCAAGGTGATGCTCTACCACTGAGCCACGTCCGCATGCTTCGATCACTCCGGGGAAGTTCTCCCCGGCGTTTTCGGCGCGTCCCAGACTCTAATAGACCTGAGCGCCGATAGTCCAACCGGCCCTCGCTGTGCCGCCCTGATCGGCGGGATTCCAGGGAAAACCCGTTGTCGCTGGTCACGGTCGCGTCGCTCGGACGGGTCGGTACCGTTACCCGCGTGGACGGATATGCGAGATTCGGTGACGTCGAGGCCCGAGAACCGGTCGAGGTGATCGACGTGGCGACCCGTCCCGACGCACTGCTGCACGGGGTGTGGTTCGTCGTCGCCGACTTCGAGGGCAAGGCTCGGGCCTGGCGGTTCGCCGACGTCCGGCGGACCACCGGTCGGGCGTCCGCACGGGACGGGTGGCACGGGCCGGCCGCCGACTCGTGGACCTCGTCGCTCGACGGCACGCAGTACCGGGACGCGGTACGCGCCGTCCGGAAGCACGTGCTCGACGGGACCGTCTACCAGGCGAACATCTGCCGGGTGATGGCCGCCCCGTGGGCAGGGCAGGGGGACGACGAGCCGGACGCCCGGGCGCTCGCGGACCATCTCGCCCCGGGGAACCCCGCGCCGTACCAGGGCGTGCTCCACGTGCCGGCCGCGTCCGGTCTCGATCCGGTGTGGGTCGTCACGGCGTCACCCGAGCTCTTCCTGAGGATCTCCGCGGAGGGCGGTCGGACGGCACTGACCTCTGGCCCGATCAAGGGCACGGCGCGCACCGCCGAGGGACTCACCGCCAAGGACCGGGCCGAGAACGTCATGATCACGGACCTCGTCCGCAACGACCTGCACCATGTCTGCTCACCGGGCAGCGTCGAGGTCACCCAGCTCCTGGCGCTCGAGGAGCACCCCGGGCTCGTGCACCTCGTCTCGACCGTCACGGGCACGGTGCGCCCCGACATCGTCGCCGCCCCTGATCTCTGGGCGCGCGTGCTCGATGCGACCTTCCCGCCCGCCTCGGTCTCCGGCGCACCGAAGTCCTCGGCCCTGCGGGTCATCTCCGAGCTCGAGCCGGTACCGCGTGGCCCCTACTGCGGTGCCGTCGGCTGGATCGACGGCGACGCGGGGACCGCCGAGCTCGCGGTCGGGATCCGGACCTTCTGGTGGACCCGGGACAGCCCGCACGTCCCGGGCGGCGGCGCGTACCTGCACTTCGGCACGGGGGCGGGCATCACGTGGGGGAGCGACCCTGACCGCGAGTGGGCGGAGACCGAGCTCAAGGCTCACCGGCTCGTCGCGCTCGCATCTGCGGCACACTGATCGGATGACCGTTCTCACGTGGACAGACGGACGTCTCGTGTCGCCCGACGAGCCCGCCGTCAGCGCAGTCGACCACGGCCTCACCGTCGGCGACGGCGTCTTCGAGACGCTCGCCGTCTACGACGGCAGGCCGTTCGCGCTCACCCGGCACCTGCGCCGCCTCGCACGCTCGGCCACGGGCCTCGGGATCAGCCCGCCGGACGAGGAGCTCGTGCGCGACGGCGTCGCGCAGGTCCTTGCGCACGCGGGGATGGCTGCGGGCAGGCTGCGCATCACCGTCACGGCCGGCGCCGGCCCGCTCGGCTCCCTGCGCGGGGACGCCCCGACGACCGTGCTCGTCGCCGCAGGGCCCGCGTCGCCGGCCGCGACCTCCCGTGCCGTGCGTCTGCCCTGGGTGCGCAACGAGCGCTCCGCTGTGGCAGGACTCAAGACGACGTCGTACGCCGAGAACGTCGTCGGCCTCGCCCGGGCCGCGGAGCACGGGGCGGACGAGGGCCTCATGGCGAACACGCTCGGCGCGTTGTGCGAGGGCACGGGCTCCAACGTCCTCGTCGAACGTGACGGCGAGCTGCTCACGCCCAGCCTGTCCACCGGGTGCCTCGCAGGCATCACCCGCGAGCTCCTCCTCGAGTGGGCCGCGCTCGACGGGCTGCCCGTCCGCGAGGCGCGCCCGGACGAGCTTCCCTTCACGGTGCTCGACGACGTCCTCGCTGGCCGCGCGGCGCTCGGCCTCACCGGAAGCATCCGCAACGTCGTGCCCGTCGTCTCGCTCGACGGCCAGGACATCGCACCGGGGCTGCTCACGCTCGCGGCCCAGGTGCTCTTCAACCGGCACGTCGCGGAGAACATCGACCCGTGAGCCCGCGCCGGTGGGAGCCCGGTTGGCTTCCCGGGGCACTGAGCGGCTAGCATCGTCCACGAACACCGCACGTCCGGGTGCTCAGCGGGCGATTGGCGCAGTGGTAGCGCGCTTCGTTCACACCGAAGAGGTCACTGGTTCGAACCCAGTATCGCCCACCAGCACGACGAAGGCCCGGGGTCCGACGATCCCGGGCCTTCGTCGTTCCCCGGCGCACTCCGCCACAACCACCCGGCCGACCCCGGGGTCGGGCCAACATCGGTAACATCGAGGGCGCACCCTCAGTCGACGGGTGCGCCCAGCCCCTTCAAGGAGACGTCCCTCGTGCTCGAGTCGCCCGCTGCGTCACAGCCTTCTGTCACCCTCACCGTCGACGGCGCGGAGACCATGGTGACGGCGGGCACCACGGGGACCGAGCACTTCGCCGACCGGCGCGACGTCGTCGTCATGCGCGTCGACGGCGAGCTCAAGGACCTCGCGGAGGTCCTCACCGCCGGAAGCGTCGTCGAGTCCGTGACGATCGACTCGCCCGAGGGTCTGGCCGTGCTGCGCCACTCCGCCGCCCACGTCATGGCGCAGGCCGTCCAGCAGGTGAACCCGTCGGCGAAGCTCGGCATCGGCCCGCCCATCACCGACGGTTTCTACTACGACTTCGACGTCGCCGAGCCCTTCACCCCCGAGGACCTCAAAGCCCTGGAGAAGGCGATGATGCGCATCGTCAAGGAGGGCCAGACCTTCCGCCGCGTCGAGGTCACGGACGCTGAGGCGCTGGACCAGTGCGCCCACGAGCCGTACAAGATCGAGCTCATCGGCCTCAAGTCCTCGAGCGCCGACGCCGCCGAGGGTGCGTCCGTCGAGGTCGGCGAGGGCGGACTGTCGATCTACCAGAACGTCCGCCGCAACGGCGACGTCGCCTGGCAGGACCTCTGCCGTGGACCGCACCTGCCGTCCACGAAGCTCCTCGGGAACGGGTTCCAGCTCATGCGCAGCGCCGCCGCCTACTGGCGCGGCAGCGAGAAGAACCCACAGCTCCAGCGCATCTACGGCACCGCCTGGCCCACGAAGGACGAGCTCAAGGCCTACCTCGAGCGACTCGCCGAGGCCGAGCGTCGCGACCACCGACGCCTCGGGGTGGAGCTCGACCTCTTCTCGTTCCCCGACGAGATCGGCTCCGGGCTCGCCGTCTTCCACCCCAAGGGCGGCATCATCCGCTCCGAGATGGAGCAGTACTCCCGCAAGCGGCACACCGAGGCGGGCTACTCCTTCGTCAACAGTCCGCACATCACCAAGCAGCAGCTCTTCGAGACGTCCGGGCACCTCGACTGGTACTCCGAGGGCATGTACCCCCCGATGCACCTCGATGAGGAGCTCGACGCGGACGGCAACGTGCGCAAGGCCGGGCAGAACTACTACCTCAAGCCCATGAACTGCCCCATGCACAACCTCATCTTCGGGGCGCGCGGCCGCTCCTACCGTGAGCTCCCGCTGCGGCTGTTCGAGTTCGGCACCGTCTACCGCTACGAGAAGTCGGGCGTGGTCCACGGCCTCACCCGCGCCCGTGGGTTCACCCAGGACGACGCGCACATCTACTGCACGCGCGAGCAGATGAAGGCCGAGCTCACCGACGCCCTGAACTTCGTCCTCGACCTCCTGCGCGACTACGGGCTCGACGACTTCTACCTCGAGCTCTCGACCCGCGACCCCGAGAAGTCGGTCGGCTCCGACGAGGTGTGGGAGGAAGCGACCCGGACGCTCGAGGAGGTGGCCACCGACTCCGGCCTCGACCTCGTGCCCGACCCGGGCGGCGCCGCGTTCTACGGGCCCAAGATCTCGGTGCAGGCCAAGGACGCGATCGGCCGCACCTGGCAGATGTCGACCATCCAGCTCGACTTCAACCTCCCCGAGAAGTTCGACCTCGAGTACGCCGCCGCCGACGGCACGCGCCAGCGGCCCGTGATGATCCACCGCGCACTCTTCGGCTCCATCGAGCGCTTCTTCGCGGTCCTCACGGAGCACTACGCCGGAGCGTTCCCGGCCTGGCTCGCGCCCGTCCAGGTGCTCGCCGTGCCCGTCGCCGAGCCGTTCAACGACTACCTCGCGGACGTCGTCGCGCAGCTCCGGGCGCAGGGCATCCGCGCGGACCTCGACGACGGCACGGAGCGGTTCGCCAAGAAGATCCGCACCGCCTCGACGCAGAAGATCCCGTTCGTGCTCATCGCTGGTGGCGAGGACGTCGAGGCCGGGGCCGTCTCCTTCCGGTTCCGCGACGGCAGCCAGGAGAACGGCGTCGCCGTCGCGGACGCGGTCGCGCGCATCGTCGCAGCGGTGCAGGAGCGGGCGCAGGTGTGAGCGGCCCCGCTGCGAACGACGCCCCCGGCGCTCTCTGGGGGGAGGACCGGGAGCGCGCGAGCGACCACCCGGGGGTACCCGACGGGCTCGAGCGCCTGTGGACGCCGCACCGCATGGTGTACATCGGTGGGCAGGACAAGCCGCAGGACGCCACGAGCGCGCAGTGCCCGTTCTGCACCATCCCGGCGCGCAGCGACGAGGACGGGTTGATCGTGGCCCGGGGTGAGCACGCGTACGTCGTGCTCAACCTCTACCCCTACAACTCCGGCCACCTCCTCGTGTGCCCGTACCGGCACGTCGCGGACTACACAGAGCTCACCGAGGACGAGATGATCGAGGTCGCCGTCCTCACCCGACGAGCCATGCGCACCGTGCGCACCGTCTCCGACGCGCACGGCTTCAACCTCGGCATGAACCAGGGTGCGGTGGCCGGCGCCGGCATCGCCGCCCACCTCCACCAGCACGTCGTACCCCGGTGGTCGGGCGATGCGAACTTCCTGCCGGTGGTCGCGAGGACGAAGGCACTCCCGGAGCTGCTCTCGCAGACGAGGGAGCTGCTGGCTGCCGCCTGGGTGACGCTGGACCCCACGGTCCCCACCGGGCAGGGCACGACCGAGCAGGGCACGACCATCCAGGGGGACGACGCATGCTGAGCCGCCTCCGCGGCGTGATGACCGCGATCTTCACGCCGCTCGCCAAGGTGCTCCTGCGCGCGGGCGTCTCCCCGGACGCCATCACGATCCTCGGCACCGTGGGCGTGCTCGTCACGGCGCTGTGGGCGTTCCCGACCGACCACCTCCTGCTCGGCGCGATCGTCATCGGCGCCTTCGCCTTCCTCGACTCGCTCGACGGGACGATGGCCCGCCTCGCTGGCCGCTCGGGAAGCTGGGGAGCATTCCTCGACTCCACCTTGGACAGGGTCGCCGACGGCGCCATCTTCTGCGGGCTCGTCGCCTACTTCCTCGTTCACCACGACGGCGCCCTCAGCGCGTGGGGGACCGGCACCGCGCTCGCCTGCCTCGTCCTGGGCGCCCTCGTCTCCTACGCGCGAGCACGCGCTGAGGGACTCGGCATGACCGCAGCCGTCGGTATCGCCGAGCGTGCGGAGCGGCTCGTCGTGTCGCTCGTCATGGCTGGGCTCGTCGGGATCGGGGTCCCTGCGGTCGCCCTCGTCGTCGCCCTCGCCGCGCTCGCGCTCGCGAGCCTCGTCACCGTGCTCCAGCGCATGGCGACGGTGCGCCGCCAGGCGATGGACGCGGTTGCCGCGTCCAGCAGCGCCGCGACCCAGGCAGGCCTCGGCCCCGCTACCGGCACCGAGGTCTGAGCCGTGGGACTCGACGCCGGACGGCTCTTCCACCTCGCGTGGCGCCATGCGCACCGCGTCCCGACGCCCGTGCTGGCAGCCCTGGCCAACGTCGGCGCCGACCTCACGTGGGTCGCGCGGACCGACGGCGTGCGTCAGCTCGAGCGGAATCTGCGCAAGGTCCGCCCGAACAGCACCGACCGGGACCTGCGGGCACTGAGCCGGCGCGCGATGCGCTCCTACATGCGGTACTACCGGGAGGTGTTCGTGCTGCGTGGAGCCACCCAGGAGCAGATCCGTTCCCGCGTGCGCGTGACGGGGTACGAGAACTTCGCCCGAGCGCTCGCGGGGAGCGGGAGCCCGGTCGTCGCGCTCACGCACCAGGGCAACTGGGACCTCGCCGGGGTCTACGCGACCGCGTGGCTCGCGCCCGTGATCACCGTGGCCGAACGGCTCGAGCCGCCGACCCTCTACACGGAGTTCAAAGGCTTCCGGGAAGACCTCGGCATGGAGATCCTCACGGCCGGTGATCCCAGCGTCTTCCGCACGCTCATGCGGGCCTGCCAGGTCCCGGGGCGTCTCGTCTGCCTGCTGGCCGACAGGGACCTCAGCCGCCACGGCGTCGAGGTCGACCTTCTCGGGCACCGCGCCCGGGTAGCCGCCGGCCCTGCGGCGCTCGCCCTGTCCTGCGGAGTCCCGCTCCTCCCGGCAGCGATCTGGTACGAGCGCCTCACCGGCGCCCGCCGCCGTGCCGCGGGGACGCGCTGGGGGATCGTCATCCACTTCCACCCACCCGTCCCGCAGCCCGAGCACGGCACGTCCGCCGAGAAGATCCGGGCCCTCAGCCAGGGCTGGGTGGACGCCCTCGGTACCGACATCGCGCACCACCCGGAGGACTGGCACATGCTCCAGAAGGTCTTCGTGGACGACCTCGATCCCGTCCGGTACGCGCAGACCGTCGCGAGGAGTGCGACATGACGACCCGGCGCCTGCGCGTGGGCATCGTCTGCCCGTACTCCTTCGAGGCACCAGGGGGGGTCCAGTTCCACGTCCGTGACCTCGCCGAGGCGCTCATGGCACAGGGGCATGTCGTGTCCGTCCTCGCACCCTCGGACGAGGACACGCTGCTCCCGGACTACATGACGTCGGCCGGGCGAGCGGTCCCGGTGAAGTACAACGGTTCGGTCGCCCGCATGACGTTCGGCCCTCGCACGGCCGCCCGCGTGCGGCGGTGGCTCAAGGAGGGGCAGTTCGACGTCCTGCACCTCCACGAGCCGGTCACTCCGAGCCTGAGCATGCTCGCCCTGTGGATCGCGGAAGGTCCCATCGTGGCGACGTTCCACACCGCCCTCATCCGGTCCCGCGCCCTCCAGATGGCCTACCCCCTCGTCCGCCCGAGCCTGGAGAAGATCTCGGCGCGCATCGCCGTCTCCGAGGACGCCCGCCGGACACTCGTGGAGCACATGGGGGGCGACGCGGTCGTCATCCCCAACGGGGTCTACGTCGACGCGTTCGCGGCCGCAGCGCCGGAGGATGCCTGGACGGGCACCACCGACCGACCCACCATCGCGTTCCTCGGCCGGCTCGACGAACCCCGCAAGGGTCTGCCGGTCCTCACCGGCGCGATCCCAGCGATTCTCGCCGCTGTCCCGGGGGCTCGCTTCCTCGTCGCCGGTCGCGGGGAGGAAGGACACCAGCAGGCTCTCGAGGACCTCGGGGACCACGCGGCGGCGGTCGAGTTCCTCGGCGCCATCACCGACGACGCCAAAGCTGCTCTGCTGTCCTCCGTCGACCTGTACATCGCGCCCCAGACGGGCGGAGAGAGCTTCGGCATCGTCCTCGTCGAGGCCATGAGCGCGGGCGCCTGCGTGGTCGCGAGCGACCTCGGCGCGTTCGTCCGGGTGCTCGACGACGGACGTGCAGGCTTCCTCTTCCCCGTGGGGGACAGTGCCGCCCTCGCGCACACGGTCGTCGGTGCTCTCGCAGACGTGCCCGCGAGGGCCGCTCGCGTGGCCCTCGCGAAGGAGATGGTGCAGCAGTTCGACTGGTCGCGCGTGACCGGGCAGGTCCTCACCGTCTACGAGATGGTGCTCGCTGCCAGCCGCGCGCTCGGCGGTGTCCAGGAGGACCCCGCCTCGGTCCGCTCGCGACGGGGACGCTGGACGGAGGTCGAGCAATGACCTGGTCCGAGACCGCTGTACTCGTCGCGCTCGTCCTTGCGCTCGTCGCGTGGCTCATCTGGGTCTCCGCGACGCGGCTCGACCGCCTGCACCGCAAGGTCGTCGCGTCGCGCCTCGCGCTCGACGCGCAGCTCGTCCGCCGCTCGCTCGCCGCGAAGGACCTCGCGGCCTCGGGGCTGCTCGACCCGGTGAGCGCGCTGCTGGTCGCGGAGGCCGCGCACGAGGCGTCCAGCCACGACGGGGGCCGCCGCGAGCTCGTCGTCGCCGTACCGGACCTCGCGGAGCTCGTGGCGGACACCCGCCAGGACGCCGTCGAGCACCGCAGCCCGTCCCGCACGACGGTGGGGCGCGCACTCGGGACCGGGCTCGGAGACCACCGCACGGCCGCGGAGAGCGCGCTCTCCGCGACCCTGCGCACCGTCCTCGAGGACCCGGACGAGGTCGCCGACCTCTACGAGGACCTGCACAGCGCCCAGCTCCTCGAGGCGCTCGCCGCTGCGTGGTACCGCGTCCAGCTCGCCCGCCGGTTCCACAACGAGGCGGTCGCGCAGGCGCAACGCATGCGCAGCAACGGGGTCGTCCGCCTCGTGCGACTCGCCGGGCACGCCGAGATGCCCAGCACGGTGGAGTTCGACGACGCCTGGCCGAGCGCGCTGCGCCGACCCGGATCGACAGGTGGTCAGTCCGGACCGGTGGGACCACCCGCGGCGTAGGATTGGGCGACGCGACGGTCGACTTCGAGCCGACGCCCCCGACGCAGGACTGAGTGAGGTTTGCTGTGCCTAGTGAGAACACGTCCGCTGAGACAACCGCTGCTGCGGTCGGTACGACGGACATCGTGGGAAGTGCCCGGGTCAAGCGCGGGATGGCGGAGATGCTCAAGGGTGGCGTCATCATGGACGTCGTCACCGCCGAGCAGGCGAAGATCGCCGAGGACGCCGGAGCGGTCGCCGTCATGGCGCTCGAGCGGGTCCCCGCAGACATCCGTGCCCAGGGCGGGGTCTCGCGGATGAGCGACCCCGACATGATCGACTCGATCATCGCGACCGTCTCCATCCCCGTCATGGCCAAGGCCCGCATCGGGCACTTCGTCGAGGCGCAGGTGCTGCAGTCGCTCGGCGTCGACTACATCGACGAGTCCGAGGTGCTCACGCCCGCCGACTACACGAACCACATCGACAAGTGGGCCTTCCGCGCTCCGTTCGTCTGCGGCGCGACGAACCTCGGTGAGGCGCTGCGACGCATCAACGAGGGTGCGGCCATGATCCGCTCGAAGGGCGAG
This sequence comes from Sanguibacter sp. Z41_6, assembly GCF_059621145.1. NCBI lineage: Bacteria > Bacillati > Actinomycetota > Actinomycetes > Micrococcales > Sanguibacteraceae > Sanguibacter > Sanguibacter sp. Z41_6. Next base: position 358,663 of record NZ_JCAQIF010000002.1, read on the forward strand.
GCCGGCACCGGTGACGTCTCCAACGCGACGACGCACATGCGCACGATCCGCGCGGAGATCCGTCGCCTGACGTCCATGGCCGAGGACGAGCTCTTCGTCGCCGCCAAGGAGCTCTCCGCCCCCTACGAGCTCGTCAAGGAGGTCGCGCGGACGGGCAAGCTTCCCGTCGTCATGTTCACGGCGGGCGGCATCGCGACGCCTGCCGACGCGGCGATGATGATGCAGCTCGGCGCCGAGGGCGTGTTCGTCGGCTCCGGCATCTTCAAGTCCGGCAACCCGGTCCAGCGTGCCGAGGCCATCGTCAAGGCGACGACGTTCTACGACGACCCCGACGTCATCGCGAAGGTCTCCCGCGGCCTGGGCGAGGCCATGGTGGGCATCAACGTCGAGGAGATCCCCGAGCCGCACCGCCTCGCCGAGCGCGGCTGGTGACTCCCGCCGCCGGCGCTGGCTGGGAGGCCGGCCCCGACGGTGTGCTCGAACGCAGCGCCGCCCGCGTCCTGCTCCTCGACGAGCAGGACCGGGTGCTGCTCGTCCGCGGGCACGACGCGGACGAACCCGACCGGCACTGGTGGTTCACCCTGGGTGGCGGCATCGACCCGGGGGAGACGTCCGCGGCCGCGGCCGTCCGCGAGGTTCGCGAAGAGACCGGCATCGAGCTCGCGGAGGCTGACCTCGTCGGTCCGGTCCTCACCCGGTCAGCGGTCTTCGACTTCGCGCGAGCGCGTTGCCGCCAGCACGAGACGTTCTACCTCGCACGGGCCGCGTCGAGCGTGGTTCTCACGCGAGCGGGGTGGACCGTCCTCGAGGCTGACCTCCTCGACGACATGGCGTGGATGTCTCTGGCGGAGCTCGGTGCGGTGACCGAGGAGGTGTTCCCTCGCGGTCTCGCGGACCTGCTCGCCGATCTCGTCCAGGGGTGGGACGGGACCGTCCGCCACCTCGGTGAGGAGCAGGAGTAGCTGCGCTCGAGGGACGGACGGGACGCGTGCGCCGGGCGCGTCAGTAGGGCCGCGGGTACACCGCACCGGGCGGCACCGCGCGCCGGCGTGCGTCGGCGCGGACTGCCCACCACACGCCCCCGCCGATCGTCAGCCCGAGCCCCACGAACCCCACGAGACACCCGGCGACGAGCTGGAGGATCCCGGTACCCGCGTCAGCCGCGATGTCCCCGAGGAACTCCTCGTCGACGACACGGACCTCGACGTCGCTCGCGTCGAAGCCCGCGGGCGGCGTCACCGTGACCGTGTACGTACCTGCCTCGTGCGTCCTGAAGCTCCCGATGTCGTCGACCGTCACCACGTCGGTGGACGACGTGCTGTCCGCGGACGGGGTGCTGTCCTCCGGCGACGAGCGGGTGCGCGCCACCACCGGCACCTCCTGGCCGTCCGGGCCCTCCACGGTGACAGCGTCGGACGGCAGCGTCCGGGTCCCGCCGCTCTGGACGACCCCGTACCGCCGGTCCGCCACAGCATCGACGTCGGCGGTGCCCGGCACCGGCATGCTGCCCCGCACGTACGCGTTCGTCTCGGACTCGGCGGCGAAGAACCCGTCGGGGACGAGGTCCGTGAAGCGGCCGACCGCGCCGACGACGAGGACCGCACCCAGGACGAGCGTCACCACGCCGATGAGCGTGAGGATCTTCGGCCCGCGGGTTCCGGGCCGCACTGGCGTCGGGCCGTACGGGAACGCGGGCGGTGTGGGCGACTGGTACACAGCGGCTCCTCATGGGCGGGTGCCACGGCGGGGCGGGGCAGGGCGGGGGACGTGCGGCCACCCTAGCGAGGTCGGACCCACGGCGTGCGGACGCGATGTCCCCCACGCGTACGATGTCTCCTCGTGAATCCTCTCATCGGTGTCCTGGCCCTGCAGGGAGACGTCCGCGAGCACCGCGCGGCCCTCGAGTCCGCAGGTGCCCGGACGACGGGCGTGCGGCGGCCCGCGGAGCTCGCGGCGATCGACGGTCTCGTGCTGCCCGGCGGCGAGTCCACGACGATCGACAAGCTGCTGCGCATCTTCGACCTCTACGAACCGCTGCGCACAGCCATCACAGACGGACTGCCGGTGTACGGCTCGTGCGCAGGCATGATCCTCCTGGCTGACCGCGTGCTCGACGGCACGAACGACCAGCAGACCGTCGGTGGTCTCGACATCACCGTCCGGCGCAACGCCTTCGGTCGGCAGGTGGACTCGTTCGAGACCGACCTCGAGGTCGACGGCATCGACGGTCCTCCTTTCCACGCGGCGTTCATCCGTGCACCGTGGGTGGAGGAGGTCGGCGAGAAGGCCGAGGCCCTCGCGACCATCCAGGGCGGCCCCGCCGCCGGTAGGATTGTCGCGGTTCGACAGGGCTCTGTGCTGGCAACCTCATTTCATCCGGAGATCACGGGCGACGCCCGGGTCCACGAGATGTTCGTATCGATCGTTCGCAAGGAGTACTAACGCATGTCAGGTCACTCCAAATGGGCCACCACCAAGCACAAGAAGGCCGTCGTCGACGCTCGTCGCGGCAAGCTCTTCGCGAAGCTCATCAAGAACATCGAGGTGGCGGCGCGCACCGGTGGCGGAGACGTCGCCGGTAACCCCACGCTCTTCGACGCCATCCAGAAGGCGAAGAAGACCTCCGTCCCCAACGACAACATCGACCGCGCCGTCAAGCGTGGCTCGGGTCAGGAGGCCGGTGGGGCCGACTACCAGACGATCCTCTACGAGGGGTATGCGTCCGGCGGCATCGCCCTGCTCGTCGAGTGCCTGACCGACAACCGCAACCGCGCAGCTGCTGAGGTGCGCACGGCGTTCTCCCGCAACGGTGGCCAGATGGCCGACCCGGGCTCGGTCGCGTACCTGTTCTCCCGCAAGGGCGTCGTCATCGTGCCCAAGGAGGGCACCGACGAGGATGCGGTGATGGAAGCGGTGCTCGAGGCCGGTGGCGAGGAGGTCAACGACTTCGGAGAGTCGTTCGAGGTCCTCTCGGAGCCCTCGGACCTCGTGGCCGTGCGGACCTCCCTGCAGGAAGCGGGCATCGAGTACGACTCCGCTGACGTCGTGTTCCACCCGTCGATGCAGGTCGAGGTGGACGCCGACGGAGCACGCAAGGTCCTGCGACTCATCGATGCGCTCGAGGACTCGGACGACGTGCAGAACGTCTACTCGAACTTCGACGCGTCGGACGAGGTCATGGCCGAGCTCGAGAACGACTGAACGGTCCGGTTCGACGGGCACGACCGGAGGGCGGGGGAGTGCGGGTACTTGGCGTGGACCCCGGTCTCACCCGGTGCGGGATCGGCGTCGTCGACTCCGTGCCCGGGCGCCGGGCGGCGCTCGTCGCCGTCGGGGTCGCGACGTCGTCGCCGGACCTGTCCGTCGATCGCCGGCTGCTCACGATCGCCGAGGTCGTCGAGGCCTGGCTGGACCGCCACCGCCCGGACGTCGTGGCGGTGGAGCGGGTGTTCGCCCAGCACAACGTCTCCACCGTCATGGGCACGGCCCAGGTGGCCGGGCTGACGATGCTCGCGGCCGCGCGGCGTGGGATACCCGTCGCGATGCACACCCCGAGCGAGGTCAAGGCCGCCGTGAGCGGCAACGGGCGGGCCGAGAAGGCCCAGGTGCAACGGATGGTCGCGAGCATCCTCGGGCTCGCCGAGATCCCTCGGCCGGCGGATGCCGCCGACGCTCTGGCACTGGCGATCTGCCAGCTGTGGAGGCCCGCGGCCCTGCTCGACTCCGTCGAGCGGTCCGAGCTCACGCCTGCGCAGCGCGCCTGGGCGTCCGCGGAGCAGGCGGCGCGTCGGGCGAAGGGCACCCGCTGAGGGTTGGTACGGTGAGCGATTAGTACACGTGTTCGCACGCTCCGCACCTGCGGGGCCGGTACCGGTGGGACGCGACCGCGTCGCTCGATGGAGTCAGAGGTGGAACCAGCGTGATCTCGTCACTCAGCGGAACCGTGCAGTCCGTGCGTCTGGACAGTGCGGTCGTCCAGGTGAACGGGATCGGCTACCTCGTGCATGCGACCCCGGCCACCCTCGCGGGTCTGCGCACCGGGAACCCGGTGACGCTCGCCACGAGCCTCGTCGTGCGGGAGGACTCCCTCACGCTGTTCGGGTTCGCCGACGACGACGAGCGGTCGATCTTCGAGACGACGCAGACCGTCAGCGGGGTCGGCCCGCGGCTCGCCCTCGCCCTGCTCGCCGTGCTCACCCCGGACGCCCTGAGGCGCGCGGTGGCCGCGGAGGACGTCAAAGCCCTCACGCGCGTCCCCGGCATCGGGCAGAAGGGTGCGCAGCGACTCATCCTCGAGCTCGGCGGGAAGCTCGGTGCACCTGCCGGCGACGCCGGGGCGGCACACGGCCACGCAGGTGCGGCGCCTGCAGGGGACCACACGGAGCAGGTGGTCGAGGCGCTCGTCGGCCTGGGCTGGTCCGCAAAGGTGGCACAGGACGCGATCGCCGTCGTGCTCTCGGACGCCGGGAGCACCGAGGTGGCTGCGGCCGAGGTGCCCACGGTGCTGCGCTCCGCCCTCAAGGTGCTGGGCGGCTCCCGTGGATGACGCGGACGTCGACGCCCAGCTCGACGCCCTCGGCCTCGACCTCACGCCCGCACGCACGACCGGCGCGGGGGCGGACGAGCTCGAGCGTGCAGCCGAGGCCGCGCTCCGTCCACGCACCCTCGACGAGTTCGTCGGACAACGCGTCGTGCGTGACCAGCTCTCCCTCGTGCTGCAGGCTGCGCTCGGGCGCGGCGCCGCGCCCGACCACGTCCTGCTCTCCGGACCGCCAGGGCTGGGCAAGACGACCCTCGCGATGATCATCGCGGCCGAGCTCGGCGCGTCGCTGCGCGTCACCTCCGGCCCCGCGATCCAGCACGCCGGGGACCTTGCCGCCGTCCTGTCGTCGCTCGACGAGGGCGAGGTGCTCTTCATCGACGAGATCCACCGGCTTGCCCGGCCCGCGGAAGAGCTCCTCTATGTCGCTATGGAGGACTTCCGCGTGGACGTCGTCGTCGGCAAGGGGGCCGGCGCCAGCGCGATACCGCTGAGCCTCCCGCGCTTCACCGTGGTGGGCGCGACGACGCGCGCCGGGCTGCTGCCCGCGCCGCTGCGTGACCGCTTCGGGTTCACCGGGCACCTCGACTTCTACTCGGCCGAGGAGCTCGAGCGGGTGCTCACCCGCTCGGCCGGGCTCCTCGGCGCGCCGCTCCAGGCCGAGGCCGCGAGCGAGATCGCCTCGCGATCGCGGGGCACGCCACGGATCGCGAACCGGCTGCTCCGACGCGTGCGCGACTGGGCGCAGGTCCGGGGCGACGGCTCGCTCGACCTCCGCGCTGCTCATGCGGCCCTCGACGTCTACGAGGTCGACTCGCTCGGTCTCGACCGCTTGGACCGCGCGGTCCTCACAGCGCTGTGCACCCGGTTCGGAGGTGGCCCCGTCGGCCTGACGACCCTCGCCGTGACCGTGGGCGAGGAACCGGAGACGGTGGAGACCGTGGCCGAGCCCTACCTCGTCCGCGAAGGGCTCGTCGGACGCACGCCCCGCGGCCGCGTCGCGACCCCGGCGGCCTGGCAGCACCTCGGACTCGTCCCGCCCGCCTCGGACCCGATGCTGTTCTCGTGACGGCCCGCCCCGGACCGGTGGGCACGGGCGGGCACTTTTGGGGTACCTGGGGCGTTAGTGTCTTGGGCGTGCCTGCGCCTAGACTCCATGAGTTCCCCTGAGCAGAACAGGACGTGATTCCCCGTCATGGACCCCATGATCCTCATCCTCGTCATCGCTGTCGGCGCCATGTTCCTCATGTCGCGCAGCTCCCGCAAGAAGCAGCAGGCCGCGCTGTCGTTCCGTGACAACCTCAAGCCCGGTGACAACGTCATGACCGCCTCGGGCTACCTCGGGACGGTGGTCGCTGTCGCCGACGACGAGATCACGCTCGAGACGACCCCGGGGAACACCTCCCGCTGGCTCCGCGCCGCGATCGCGAAGCAGGTCGACGCACCATCGACGGATATCGATGCCACATCCACCGCGGAGGGCGACGCTGCCACGCCCGCGAAGGTCGACATCGAGAACAAGCAGGCGTTCAACGTCCCGGACGACATCTCGGGGCTCATCGAGAAGCCGAAGCGGGACGACGCCGCCTCGTAGACCACCGGGACGCTCGTCCCGTCCGACGCCCCACAGGCAGACGCAACCGTGTCTGCCGGCGCGCATGAGAGAAGACACTCCGTTGGCCACCACCAGCCGCAAGAAGTCCCGACCGAGCCGCCCGCTCATCGGACTCGCGCTCATCCTCCTCGCCCTCTTCGGCTCGATCTTCGCCGGGACCTTCATCAGCAACCCGGAGACGAAGGCGTCCTGGGCCCCGAAGCTCGCGCTCGACCTCGAGGGCGGCACGCAGATCATCCTGCGTCCCGTCACCGAGAACAACGAGGAGGTGACGACCGAGGACGTCAACCAGGCGATCGCGATCATCCGCCAGCGGGTGGACTCGTCGGGTGTCGCCGAGGCGGAGATCACGAGCCAGGGCGGCAGCAACATCGTCGTCGCCCTCCCCGGGACGCCGTCCGAGGAGACGCTCGACCTCGTGCGGGAGTCTGCGCAGATGCAGTTCCGCCCGGTGCTGTACTTCGGCGGACCCGCCGCCGTGGAGACCCCTGAGGGTGCGGACGACGCGGCCACGGAGGGTGAGGCAGCCGGCGACGGCGTGACCGACCCGGCACCGGACGTCGCCGCGGGCGACGACGCGGTGCCGACCGACGAGACCGCGGCGGGCGCGGACCCCACCGCGGAGCCGTCGGAGGAGACCACGGTCGACCCGTTCGCCACTCCGGAGCCCGCGGTGACGAACCCGAGCGACATCGCTCAGGTCACCCCCGAGCTCCTCGCGGAGTTCGACGCCCTCGACTGCACGGCTCCCGAGAACCTCGTCGGCGGTGGGGACTCGAGCCCGAGCAAGCCGGTGGTCGTGTGCGCCGTCGACGGCTCGGCCAAGTACATCCTCGGCCCGATGGAGATCGCGGGCACCGAGATCGCCAGCGCGAGCTCGGGCCTGCGGACGAACCAGCAGGGCGCGACGCTCAACGAGTGGGCCGTGAACATCGAGTTCAACTCCGAGGGCACCAAGAAGTTCGCGGAGACCACCGCGCGTCTGGCGACCCTGCCGAGCAGCGACATGTGGAACCCGGCGGCCCCCACGTCCGCCCCTGGCATGTTCGCCATGGTGCTCGACAACCTCGTCATCTCCGCGCCCAACTCCAGCGTGGTGATCTCCGACGGGAGGGCCGAGATCACGGGGTCCTTCGACCGGGAGAGCGCCACCCAGCTCGCCAACCAGCTGAACTTCGGCGCGCTCCCGCTGACCTTCGAGGTGCAGAGCGAGGCCCAGATCTCAGCGACGCTCGGTAGCGAGCAGCTCGAGAAGGGCCTCATCGCCGGCGTCATCGGCCTGCTCCTCGTCGTCGTGTACTCGCTCTTCCAGTACCGCGCGCTCGGTCTCGTGACCGTCGCGTCGCTGCTCGTCGCCGGACTCATCACCTACGGACTCATCACGGTGCTGTCCTGGACACAGGGGTACCGGCTGTCGTTGCCCGGCGTCGCCGGGCTCATCGTGGCCATCGGCATCACCGCCGACTCGTTCATCGTCTACTTCGAACGCATCCGCGACGAGCTGCGGGACGGTCGGTCGCTGGCGTCTGCCGTCGACGTCGGCTGGGAACGTGCGCGCCGAACCATCCTCGCGTCCGACGCGGTGAACTTCCTCGCGGCGGTCGTGCTGTACTTCCTCGCCGTCGGCGGGGTCCGCGGGTTCGCGTTCACCCTCGGCCTCACGACGCTCATCGACATCCTCGTCGTGTTCCTCTTCACGCACCCCCTGATGAAGCTCCTCGCGAAGACGAAGTTCTTCAGCAACGGTCACCCGGCCTCCGGGCTGGACCCGCGCCGGCTCGGTGTGCCCGGGTTGCGGTACGCGGGCCGGGGCCGGGTGGCGAGCAGCGCCCTGTCGAAGGACGCCACCAAGGCACCCACCACCGCGGCTGAGCCGAAGGTGCTCGTCACGTCCGGGGGGCCGGCGAGCAGCGATGGACGGCAGATGACCATCGCCGAGCGACGTGCCGCGCGCCTGCGCGAGGAGCAGAGCCTCGCCGCCGAGCAGGGATCGGGCGAGCAACCAGCAGTCGACGACGCGGACGAGCGCAAGGACGGGGACCTCTGATGGCCGTGGGATTCGCCCAGTGGGGCAACAACCTCTACACCGGCCGCACGTCCTACGACATCGTGGGCCAGCGCCGGAAGTTCTACATCGTCTCCGGCGTGCTCGTCGTCGCGAGCCTCCTCATCCTCCTCACGCGGGGCTTCAACCTCGGGATCGACTTCCGGGGCGGCTCGGAGTTCACCGTGGACGGCGTCTCCTCCACGAGCCAGGAGCCTGCGGCGGAGGCGGTCGCCACGGTCGACGACACCGAGGTCCCGCGGATCTCCACCGTGGGATCCTCGTCCCTGCGGGTGCAGACCGCCGAGCTCGACGCCGACGAGACCGCGGCCGTCCGTGCCGCTCTCGCTGAGGCCTACGACGTCCCGGAGACGCAGGTCTCGAGCTCCATGGTCGGACCGACGTGGGGCGACGACGTCTCGAAGAAGGCGCTCACAGGCCTCGTCGTGTTCCTCGTCCTCGTCGCGGGGGTCATGACGCTCTACTTCCGTGCGTGGCGGATGGCACTCGCGGCGATGATCGCGCTGTTCCACGACCTCATCATCACGGCGGGCGTGTACGCACTCATCGGCTGGGAGGTGACCCCGGCAACGGTGATCGGCTTCCTCACGATCCTCGGGTACTCGATCTACGACACCGTCGTCGTCTTCGACAAGGTGCGCGAGAACACCGAAGGGCTCGAGGTCCAGTCGCGCAGCACCTACGCGGAGAAGGCCAACCTCGCGGTCAACCAGACGCTCGTCCGGTCGATCAACACGTCGGTCGTCGCACTCCTGCCCGTCGCTGCCATCCTCTTCATCGGGGCGTTCGTGCTCGGGGCGGGCACATTGCGTGACATCGCCCTCGCGCTGTTCGTGGGTATGGCTGTCGGGACGTACTCGTCGATCTTCCTCGCGACCCCGCTCGAGGTCACGCTGCGCGAGCGCGAACCTGCTGTGCGCGACCACACGGCCAAGGTGCTCGCAGCCCGTCGTCCAGCGGTCGGCGGAGCCCCGGCCGGCGGTGGTTCCCCGTCCGCCGGCGGAACCCCGGACGACGTGGACGGGCTCGAGCCCGCCGGCGCGGGGATCCGGTACACAGGGCAGCTGCAGCCGGGCGGGCACCAGGGCCATCGCGCCCAGCCGCGCAAGCGCAAGGGCCATCGGTGAGCCCCGCCACGGGCAGCCCGCGTCCCGTCGCGGACCTGGCCTCGTACGTCCGCGACGTCCCTGACTACCCGACGCCCGGGATCCTGTTCAAGGACATCACCGGACTGCTCGTCGACGCCGACGCGTTCCGCGCCACGGTGGACGCCTTCGTCGAGATGACACCCCCGGAGGTCCAGCTGATCGCAGGGACGGAAGCACGAGGATTCATCCTCGGCTCCGCTCTCGCTGCACGCCTCGGTCTCGGGTTCGTCCCGGTGCGCAAGTCCGGGAAGCTGCCGCCTCCGGTGCACAGCCACTCCTACGACCTCGAGTACGGGCAGGCGACCCTCGAGATCAGGGAACGGACCGTCGCGCCCGGGTCGCGGGTGCTCCTCGTGGACGACGTGCTGGCGACCGGAGGAACGGCTGCGGCAGGCGCGGCACTCCTCGAGGCGCTCGGGGCCGAGGTCGTTGCGCTCGCGTTCCTCCTCGAGCTCGAGGGCCTCGGAGGACGCGACCGCCTCTCCGGCCGCTCCGTGTCGTCAGTCCTGCGCGCCGAACCGTAAGATGTGCTTCTCGGGACGGTGAACGATGCCCGGGGTACGAGGAGGCGCACATGAGCGACGACACCCGCAGCACAGCGACTCCTGTCCACGAGGAGCGCAGCGCCGAGAGTTCCGCCGACGGCCGCGCGACCCCCGATTCCCAGACGGTGCGCGAGGTCAACCCCGCGGAACCGAAGCAGACGGGGACCGGGGAATGGGTTCCCCCCTCGCCTCCCACCGGTCCGGTGCCGATCAGCTCGGCGAGCCGCGTGCGGTCGCGACTCGTGCGCTTCGGGGCCCGGCACTCCGTCGGGACCCCCGCCCTCGAGCCGCTCCTGCGTGCGGTCCGTGCGAACCACCCGAAGGCCGACGTCTCGATCATCGAGCGCGCCTACGTCACCGCCGAGCGTGCCCACCGCGGTCAGCTCCGCAAGAGCGGCGACCCGTACATCACGCACCCCGTCTCCGTCGCGACGATCCTCGCCGAGCTGGGAATGACGCCGCCGACCCTCGCTGCGGCACTGCTGCACGACACGGTCGAGGACACCGAGTACTCCCTCGACCAGCTCCGCGCGGACTACGGCGACGAGATCGCGATGCTCGTCGACGGGGTGACGAAGCTCGACAAGGTGACCTACGGGGATGCCGCGCAGGCTGAGACGGTCCGCAAGATGGTCGTGGCGATGGCGCGGGACATCAGGGTGCTCGTCATCAAGCTCGCCGACCGGTTGCACAACGCCCGGACGTGGAAGTTCGTCCCGTCCGCCTCGGCGCAGCGCAAGGCCCGCGAGACGATCGAGATCTATGCGCCGCTCGCGCACCGGCTCGGGATGAACACGATCAAGTGGGAGCTCGAGGACCTGTCGTTCCAGACCCTCTACCCCAAGGTGTACGACGAGATCGTCCACCTCGTCTCCGAGCGGGCGCCCGCGAGGGAGGAGTACCTCGCACTCGTCCGGGAGCAGGTGGCGGCCGACCTGCGGTCAGCGAAGATCAAGGCGACGGTCACCGGGCGGCCCAAGCACTACTACTCGATCTACCAGAAGATGATCGTCCGCGGTCACGACTTCGCGGAGATCTACGACCTCGTCGGCACACGTGTCCTCGTCGACTCGGTCCGGGACTGCTACGCGGCGCTGGGATCCCTCCACGCGCGCTGGAACCCGGTGCCCGGCCGGTTCAAGGACTACATCGCGATGCCGAAGTTCAACATGTACCAGTCGCTGCACACCACGGTCATCGGCCCCGGGGGCAAACCGGTCGAGATCCAGATCCGCACCCACGAGATGCACCGGCGCGCCGAGTACGGCGTCGCGGCCCACTGGAAGTACAAGGAGGCCGACAAGGCCGCGAAGACCGGGGACTCCGGCGGCAGCGACCTCCAGTGGCTCAAGCAGCTCGTCGACTGGCAGCGGGAGACGGCCGACCCGTCGGAGTTCCTCGATTCCTTGCGCTTCGAGATCAGCGGGGGAGAGGTGTACGTCTTCACCCCCAAGGGTGACGTCGTGGCGCTCCCGTCCGGGTCGACGCCGGTCGACTTCGCCTACACCGTGCACACCGAGGTGGGCCACCGCACGATGGGTGCGCGCGTCAACGGCCGCCTCGTCCCGCTGGACTCAGCCCTCGACAACGGCGACGTCGTCGAGGTCCTCACGACGAAGTCCGAGTCCGCCGGGCCGAGCCGGGACTGGCTGACCTTCGTCAAGAGCCCGCGTGCCAAGAACAAGATTCGTCAGTGGTTCTCCAAGGAGCGCCGCGAGGAGGCGATCGAGCACGGCAAGGACGCGATCGCCAAGGCGATGCGCAAGCAGAACCTGCCGATCCAACGCCTGCTCTCCCATGAGTCGATGGTCACGACGGCTCACGAGATGCGGTTCGCGGACGTCTCCGCGCTCTACGCGGCGATCGGCGAGGGCCAGGTGTCCGCCGCGACCGTGGTGCACCGCCTCGTGCAGTCGATGGGCGGTGAAGAGGGCAACGCCGAGGACCTGGCGGAGACCGCTCGTCCCGGTCAGGCCGCGCGACGCCCGCGTACCGGCGACCCCGGCGTGATCGTCAAGGGTGTCGAGGACATCTGGGTCAAGCTCGCGAAGTGCTGTACCCCCGTCCCTGGCGACTCCATCATCGGTTTCGTCACCCGCGGACAGGGTGTGAGCGTGCACCGGGAGGACTGCGGCAACGTCGAAGCGTTGCTGGCGCAGCCCGAGCGGATCGTCGACGTCGAGTGGACCGTCGGGGGCAACACGCTGTTCCTCGTGCAGATCCAGGTCGAGGCGCTGGACCGCTCACGGTTGCTGTCGGACGTCACGCGCGTGCTCTCCGACAACCACGTGAACATCCTCTCGGCGACCGTCTCGACGTCGACAGACCGGGTCGCGGTCTCCCGCTTCGTGTTCGAGATGGCTGAACCCGCCCACCTCGCCACGGTGCTCTCAGCGGTGCGCAAGATCGAGGGCGTCTTCGACGTCTACCGGATCACCGGGTCCAAGATGGCGGAGAAGCGCGTCACCGCGTGACGGTGGGGGTGTACGCGTGCCCCGCTGCGATGAGCCGGGCCCGTGCGCGCGCGGCACCCCGCCAGTTCGCGAACGTCGCGAGCCTGGAGAGGGCGTCCTCGACGACCACACCGTGCGCGAGCAGCGCGCGCAGGACGGGCACGGCCGTGCCGTCCGGACACCACGTCGCGACGTCGAGCGCCGTCCGCACAGGGGTCGTGACGACCACGCTGCCGACACGCTCGGTCTCCCACGGCCGCACCGTGGCCTGAGCGACCTCGAGCCCCGGCCCCGAGCGCGGCCGGTAGCCGCCCACCGCGTACAGGACGCACAACCGGTCCGCACGGACACGCCCGGTGTGCACCCAGGCTGCGGTGGCCCGGCCGACGACGACGTCCCGGGGGAGGCTCGACGCGAGAGATGCGGCCCGGACGGCGGGCGTCACGAGGGTTCCGCCGGGGACGGCCCACCCGTCACGGACCTCGACGAGGTCCCCGTCGCGCACCAGCGCGTCCCACGCGGTCCGGCTGCCGAGCTGCTCGCGCGTGAAGGGTGGCGTGGGCGCGGGCCGGGGTGCGAGCAGCTCGGCGAGGCTCAGCCGGGTGCTGCGGGCGGGTGTCGTGGACATGGCGCCACAGTGCACCGGCGCGGTCCCCGCGCGCCAGCGTGGAGCCGGGTCCTGTGGACACCGGCCCCCCGCAGCGTCAGCCCTTCGAGTCCTCCGCGGCCCGGACGATCTGCTCGAGCCAGGACCGCCGGGCAGCGAGGGCCGCCTCGTACTCCTTGACCCGCCGCGTGTCTCCCGCGGCCTGCGCAGCAGCGAGGTCCTGCTCGAGCCCCTGGATCGCCGTCTCGAGCTGAGCGGCCGCGCCCTCTGCCCGCGCGCGGGTCTCCGGGTTCGAGCGGGTCCACTTGGCCTGCTCGGCGTCACGCACCGCCGTCTCGACCGCACGCATGCGGGCCTCGACGCGCTGGACGTCACCACGGGGCACCTTGCCCGCGGCCTCCCAACGGTCCTGCAGCACCCGCAGCGACGCCTTCGCCTGCTCGAGGTTCTTCACGGGCAGCAGGGCCTCGGCCTCGGCGAGGATCGCCTCCTTGACGACGAGGTTCTCGCCGTACTCGGCGTCGGTGGCGGCGTTCGCCGCCTCACGGGCAGCGAAGAACGTGTCCTGCGCTGCACGGAACTTCGTCCAGAGCGCGTCGTCGTCCTTGCGGTTCGCGCGCCCGGCAGCCTTCCACCGCGCCATGAGATCGCGGTACGCCGCTGCCGTCCCGCCCCAGTCGGTGCTCGTCGCCAGCCGCTCGGCCTCGGCGACGAGAGCCAGCTTGGTCGCCTTGGCCCCCGAGTTCTGCTTCTCGAGCTCGGCGAAGAAGTGGCGGCGTTCGCGGTCGAAGGTCGTGCGTGCGTGGCTGAACCGCTTCCACAGCGCCTCCTCGGAGGGGCGGTCGATGCGGGGACCGGAACGTTGCGCTGTCTTCCAGGCCTCGAGCAGCCGGTGGAGCTCTTCGCCCGCGGGCTTCCACTGGATCTTCGCGGGATCGGTCGACGCCAGCTTCTCGGCAGCCTCGACGATCGCGGTGCGGGCGGCGAGCGCCACCTCCTTCGCGGCCGTCCGCTCGGCGTCGAGCTCGGCGCGTCGGGCTGCGGCGGCGGTGCTCAGCGCGGCAATGCGCGCACGGAGGCCGTCGAGGTCACCGACTGCGGCGGGCTCAGCGGTCTCCTCCTCGAGCTTCGCCAGCGTCGAGTCGATCTCCTTGTGCGTGAGCTCTGCCGAGCCGAGCCGGGCCTCGAACAGGGCGACCTTCGCCTGCAGGTCGAGGTAGCGCCGGACGTAGAGCGCGATCGCCTCGTCCTTCGAGACGCCCGGGAACTGACCGACGAGGCGCTCGCCCGCGGCTTCCGTCACGTAGACGCTGCCGTCCTCCTCGACGCGCCCGAACGCCAGGGCCGCCTGGGTCTGGGCGTGCTCGTCGGGGATGGCCGCGACCGGACGCTCCGGAGCTGCAGCCTGCGCGGCGGGCACCATCGGGCGCGCGCTCGGCCTCGGGACGGGCCGGGGGACCGGACGAGCAGCAGGAGCCGGCGCGGGGGCTGCAGCCGCCGGCTCTGCCTCGCTCGTACCTGCGCCCGGAGCGTCCGCCGGTGTCACGACGACGTTCTCGGTGACGTCCGGTGTCTGGTCGGTGCTCTCGGTCACAGGTTCAGCTCCTTGGATGATGGCGCACGTGTCACGGGGTGGCCGTGATACGCACGTCAGCGACTGCTCGGGGAAGGACCACGAGCCGGTTCTCGATCGGCGTGCCGGTCACTGCGACGCCACGGCGGTACCGCTGCGTCGGAGGACTTCCCGACAGTCTAGGGAAGTCTGGCCGTGGGCGCTGACGTGGCGCGGCCGCGGAATCTGGGAAGATCTCTGGTTATGGCCCGTCCCACGCCCCTGTCCGGTTTTCCCGAGTGGCTGCCCGCCGACCGCATCGTCGAGCAGCACATCCTCGATTCCGTCCGTCGGACCTTCGAGCTCCACGGCTTCGTGGGCATCGAGACCCGTGCGGCAGAGCCCCTCGACCAGCTCCTGCGCAAGGGAGAGACCTCGAAGGAGGTCTACGTCCTGCGCCGGTTGCAGGCCGAGGACGACGCCCCCGCAGCGGACAAGCAGCCCCTCGGGCTGCACTTCGACCTCACGGTGCCCTTCGCCCGCTACGTCCTGGAGAACGCTGGTCACCTCGCGTTCCCGTTCAAGCGGTACCAGATCCAGAAGGTCTGGCGCGGCGAGCGCCCCCAGGACGGCCGGTTCCGCGAGTTCACCCAGGCGGACATCGACGTCGTCGGTGCCGGGTCCCTCCCGTACCACTTCGAGGTGGAGGTGCCGCTCGTCATGGCTGAGGCGCTCGCGTCCCTGCGCTCCATCGGGGTCCCGGAGGTCCGGATCCTCGTGAACAACCGCAAGGTCGCGGAAGGGTTCTACCGCGGGATCGGGCTCGACGCCGTCGACGACGTGCTGCGCACCATCGACAAGCTCGACAAGATCGGTGCCGAGAAGGTCGGGGCCGCCCTCGTCTCAGAGGTCGGGGCGACCGCCGAGCAGGCGGCCGCGTGCCTCGCTCTGGCCTCGATCTCCGGGACCGACGCCTCCGTCGTCGCGCAGGTGCGCGAGCTCGCCGCCGCCCACGGCGCTGCGGGCGAGCTGCTCGACGAGGGGCTGGCGGAGCTCGGCGCTCTCATGGACGCCGCGGCCGTCCGTGCGCCGGGCGTCGTGCGGGCCGACCTGAAGATCGCACGTGGTCTCGACTACTACACCGGGTCCGTCTACGAGACGGTGCTCGTCGGTCATGAGGACCTCGGGTCGATCTGCTCCGGAGGCCGCTACGACACTCTCGCGTCGGACGGGGCGAACACGTACCCGGGCGTCGGACTCTCCATCGGCATCTCACGTCTCGTGTCCCGACTCCTGGGGGCGCGGCTCGTGACCGCCACCCGGAGCGTCCCCAGTGCCGTCGTCGTCGCGGTCACGGCTGAGGACACCCGCCCGGAGTCCGACGCGGTCGCCGCCGCTCTCCGTGCGCGGGGGATCCCGGTCGAGGTTGCCCCGGCCGCTGCGAAGTTCGGCAAGCAGATCAAGTTCGCCGACCGCCGGGGGATCCCCTACGTCTGGTTCCCGGCTGTGCCCGGTTCCGTCGGCGGGGAGGACCAGCCACCCGCGGAGGGCCGCCCGCACCAGGTGAAGGACATCCGCAGCGGCGAGCAGGTCGACGCCGATCCCGCGACCTGGGCGCCCCCGGCGCAGGACCTCTGGCCCGGGGTCGCGGCGGTCTGACGCCCCACCAGGGACGCCCGGCGCACCACCCCACGGTGGTGCGCCAGCTCCTCCGTGCGTGCGCCAGGCGGCCTTATGGGTATTCCTCCCCATCGCGGACACGCCGTCGATCGACAAGGATCGCTCCGCACCCCCGTGCGAGAGACGAGCAGACGAGCAGACGAGCACAGGACACCGACCGCGTGACGAACCAGAGGTCCAGACGATGAGCACGACGACCACGACGGCCGACCGCCGACGCCAGCGCGAGGACCGCGGGATCCGCAGCACGAAGACGGTCAAGGCCGCCAAGAGCGACCGGCTGCCTCCGGCTCCGCGCGAACGGCGCCCGCTGCTCGCCGCGCTCGCGGTCCTCCTCATCGTCGGAGGAGCAGCGATCGCGGCACTCCTGGCGCTCCGCGTCGACGACCGCGTGCCGGTGCTCGTCGCCTCCGCGAACATCGCGGCCGGACAGGAGATCACCGCCGACGTCGTCACGACGACCCCGGTCGCGTCCGAGGGCTTGCGCCTCGTCCCCGAGGACGAGGCCGGCCTCGTGGTCGGTTCCTACGCCCGTGTCGCCATCGAGGCGGGCCAGCTCCTCGACGCCGGCCTGGTGACCTCGAGCCCCGCCCTCGCCGACGGCGTCGTCTCCATCGGAGCGTCCCTGGACGCCGGGCGCGTGCCAGCGCGTGGCCTCCAGCCGGGTGACGTCGTGCGACTCATCTCGACCGTCACCCCGGACGGCGAGACGTTGTACCCCGAGGCTCGCGTCTCGTCGTTCCTCAGCTCGGGCACGGACCAGTTCGACGGCACGTCCGGGGGGACTGTCAGCCTCCTCGTCCCGGAGAACCCGGCGGAGGAGATCGACCGCCTCGCGGCCGTCATCGCCGCGAAGCAGCTGACGATCGTGCTCGTCGACCGCGGCGTGCCGCTCGAGGGCGACTGATGCTCGTCGCGCTCGCCTCCGCCAAGGGGTCGCCCGGAGTCACGACCACGGCCGTCGCGCTGGGGACGGTCTGGCCGGACGACGTGCTCGTCGCGGACTGCGACCCGTCGGGCGGGGACCTCGGTTACCGCCACCGCGACCCCCAGGGGCGCCCGCTCGACCCGGAACGGGGTCTGCTCTCCCTGGCCACGGAGGCCCGACGCGGGCTCACCCCGCAGTCCCTCGTGCAGCAGTCCCAGCAGGTCGACGGAGGACTGCGGGTCCTGCTCGGCGTCGACCGGCCTGAGCAGGTCACCGGTGTGGGTCCGGCCTGGTCGACCATCGCCACCGCCCTCGCGAGCGCACCGGCGGACGTCATCGTCGACTGTGGACGCATCGCCCCGGGTACGCCGGTGCAGCCGGTCCTCGCCGCGGCGCAGGTCGTGCTCGTCTGCGTCACCCCCACCACCGAGTCGTACGGGCACCTGCGCGACCGGCTGCGGTGGCTCCTGAGCGCTGGCGCCGACCAACCGGCTCCTCCAATTCTCGGGGTCCTGCTGCGAACGTCGTGGAACGACACGGAGGCGGCCGCCGACCTGCAGAGGCTGCTCGCGCACAGCGGGATCCCGGTCCCCGTCGTGGGGCGCATCGCCGACGATCCCCGGGCGGCCGAGGTGCTGTGCGGACGTCGCAGCCGCGGCATCGCCCGGTCGCTCCTCGTGCGCAGCGCTCGTGGGGTGGTCACGCCCATCCGGGAGCTCGCTGCCTCCGGTCGCCAGCAGATGGCGTATCCCTGAGACTTCGCGTCTCCCTTCCCCTTCGACCGTCAGGAGCCACAGTGGACCAGGCACTGGTACGCACCCTGCGTGAGGACGTCGCCGACATCCTCGCGCGCCAGCGCCGTGACGACGCGACCGCTGGTCTCCCGCCGATGTCCACCGAGGACGAGCGCCAGTTCGCCCGGGCGGTCATCAGCCGGGTCCTCGACGGGTACGCGCGCGCCGAGGTCGGTGCCGGTCGCACGCCGCTCACGCCGGCGGAGGAGGAGGAGATCGCTTCGGGGATCCACGCCGCCCTCTTCGGCGTCGGGCGGCTGCAGCCGCTGCTGGAGGACCGCGACGTCGAGAACATCGACATCAACGGGTACGACAACGTGTTCATCCAGTACTCCGACGGCCGGGAGGTCCGCGGCGCACCCGTGGCCGACAGCGACGACGAGCTCGTCGAGCTCGTCCAGATCCTCGGTGCGTACTCCGGTCTCACGAGCCGACCGTTCGACTCCGCGAACCCCCAGCTCGACCTTCGTCTGCCCGACGGCAGCCGCCTCTCCGCCGTGATGAACGTGTGCGCGCGGCCGTCGCTGTCCATCCGCCGCGCGCGGCTGTCACGCGTGGCGCTCGACGACCTCGTCGGGTACGGGTCCGTCACGCCCGAGATCGCGGCCTTCTTGTCCGCGGCCGTCGGTGCGCGCAAGAACCTCATGATCGCCGGCGCGACGAACGCGGGGAAGACGACGCTGCTGCGTGCCCTGGCGAACGAGATCCCGCCGGGTGAGCGGCTCATCACCGTGGAACGGGCGCTCGAGCTCGGCCTGGGGGAGTTCCCCGACCTGCACCCCAACGTCGTCGCGTTCGAGGAGAGGTTGCCGAACTCCGAGGGCAACGGCCACGTGAGCATGGCGGAGCTCGTGCGACGCAGCCTGCGCATGAACCCCAGCCGCGTGATCGTCGGCGAGGTCCTCGGTGACGAGATCGTCACGATGCTCAACGCCATGAGCCAGGGCAACGACGGGTCGTTGTCGACCATCCACGCGAACTCCTCCCTCGAGGTCTTCAACAGGATCTCCACGTATGCGATCCAGTCCGCGGAGCGCCTGCCGCTCGAGGCGAGCCAGATGCTCATCGCGGGAGCCATCGACTTCGTCGTGTTCGTGCAGAAGCAGAACGACTTCACCCGTGGCGGCAAGCTCCGCCGGTTCGTCTCGAGCATCCGCGAGGTCAACGGGATCGACGGGCGTGTCCTGTCGAGCGAGGTCTTCGCACCCGGACCGGACGGGGTGGGGATGCCTGCTGCCCCCATCTCGTGCATGGACGATCTCCTCGAGGCCGGCTACCTCACCCCGGCGATGAGCGGGCATGGCGGCTGACATGACACCGTCGCTGCTCCTCATCATCGCGCTCGGCGCCGTCGTCGGCGGTGGTGTCGTGCTGCTCGTCGTGGCGTTCATGCCCCGGCCGGAGCGGGTCCCGACGGTTCATTCGTCGTCCGACCTCGTCGATCGCCTCGGCCGGCGCACCGTCGCCGCGGGCGCTGCAGGCCTCGTCGTGCTCGTCCTCACCCAGTGGCTCGTCGCAGGGTTGGCGGCCGTCGTGCTGGTGCTGGCCTGGCCCATGCTCTTCGGGGGTGGGAAGGCCGAGCGTGAGGCGACACAGCGGGTCGAGGGTCTCGCGGCGTGGATCGAGTCGCTGCGAGACACCATCGCCGGTGCCGTCGGGCTCGAGCAGGCGATCCCCGCGACGCTCTACGCGTCCTCGCCGTCGATCCGGCCGCAGCTGCGCCTGCTCGTCGACCGGCTCCGCGTGCGCGTCCCGCTGCCGGTCGCGCTGCAGGGGTTCGCCGACGACCTCGACGACCCCAGCGCGGACCTCGTCGTCGCTGCGCTCATCCTCAACGCCAAGATGCGGGGACCGGGCCTGCGGCAGGTCCTCAGCTCTTTGTCCGACGCTGCCCGCGCGGAGCTCGACATGCGCCAGCGCGTGGGAGCCGGGCGGAGCGGGACGCGCAAGTCCGCGCAGATCGTCATGATCTTCTCCGTGTCCGTCATCCTGCTCCTCGCCGTCTTCAACAAGGAGTACGTCGAGCCGTACACCACCCCGACGGGGCAGCTCGTGCTGCTCGTCGTCGTGGGCTTCTTCGCAGCCGGCTTCGTGTGGATGAAGCGTCTCTCCGGCGTCGAGCTGCCCGAGCGCTTCCTCGTGCACTCGACAGACTCCGCGGCGGTCCTGCGCGGGACGGAGGCCGGACGATGACCGCCATCCTCGCCGCCGGGGCGGTCGCGGGCCTCGGGATCCTCCTCCTGGTGCTCACGCTCGCGCCGCCCGCGAACCAGCCGGCTGCGACGCTCGCCCAGCTCGACCTGCAGCGCAGCCAGGACCGGGCGCGCACAGTTGCCGAGACGCTCGCGCCGCGCGCGAGCGGATCGGCGTTCCGCCGTGACCTCGGCCTGCGGCTCGTGAAACCGCTCAATGCCTGGGGGGTCGAGCTCCCTGCGCTGCGCAGCGACCTGTCGATCCTCGGTCGAACTCTCGAGGGTCACGTCGCCACGAGCGTCATCGCGGGGGTCGTCGGCTTCCTCGGACCTCTGTTCCTCGGCGCCCTGCTCGCCGTGCTCACCGGCTCGGTCCAGCCCGCTGTGCCCGCGCTCGCGTCTCTCGTCGGGGGGCTTGCCGGCCTCGCGCTGCCCACGGTCGTCGTGCACGGCCGGGCGCAGGACCGCCGGCGGGACTTCCGGCACGTCGTGGGCTCGTTCCTCGACCTCGTCGCCATGAGCCTCGCCGGCGGCCGTGGCGTGCCGGAGGCTCTGCAGAGCGCAGCGGCGCTCAGTGACGGGTGGGCGATGGTGCGCCTGCGGAACGCTCTGCAGTCCGCGCGCCTGCACGGGCAGACACCCTGGTCCGCGCTCGGCGAGCTCGGCGAGGAGGTGCGGATCACGGAGCTGCGGGACATGGCGTCCGCGCTGGCGCTCGTCGCCGAGGACGGTGCCAAGGTCCGCGAATCGCTCTCTGCGCGCGCGAACTCGATGCGTCGCCGCGAGCTCGCCGAGGCCGAGGGCAAGGCAGGCGAGAAGTCCCAGTCCATGCTCGTCGCGCAGCTGCTGCTGTGCGTCGGCTTCCTCGTCTTCCTCATCTACCCGGCGATCGTCAAGGTCACCGGGTACTGAAGGACGGACCGAACCGCACGAACACGCACCAACCCACATACTGACCGACGGACCGAGCACGACCGTGACGAACACGACGCAAGGAGACGACACATGAATCTCTCGACACCTGTGGGATGGGCCTGGCTCACCCTGCGACGACGCATCGACATCGCCCGCTCCACGAAGGACCTCGGGGCCTCGGCCGTCGAGTGGGTCATCATCACCGGCGTGCTCCTCGTGCTCGCGGGCGCGGTGGGCCTGGCGATCTACAACATGGTCAACGACGAGGCCGGGTCCCTCGACATGCCCGACCTGCCCGGCAGCGGTGGGGGCGGCGGTGGCGGTGGCGGCGGCGGTAACGGCGGCACCTGAGGGCGCAGCGGCGCGCCACCCTCGTGATGGCGCAGGGGGGATGTCGCGTGAGGGTGGCGCGGCGTCCCCCGTCCTGGCGTGGGGTAGCCGGTAGCGAGCAGGTTCATGTGTGACGTGCTGACGAGCGGGGAGGGGGAGGGATGCGCGGACGACAATCAGCACGCCGTGGCGTGCTGCGCCGCGGCGACGCCGGCGCATCCTCCGTGGAGCTGCTGCTCTACGCACCCATCCTCATGCTCGTCATCTTCCTCACCGTGCAGTTCGCGCTCACGTGGCACGGCAACTCCGTCGCGGGCGCCGTCGCGCGCGAGACGGCGCGGGCTGCGCGGACGAGCGACGTCACCCCTGCAGCCCTCGAGGCTGCGCGCCAGCGTGGTCTCGACCTCGCCGCTGAGGTCGGCCGACGCACGCTCACCGACGTCGCCGTCGCCGTCGCCGTCGTGGATGCGGACGGGGACCCACCTGCGGCGGGCGAGGACGAGCTCTATGTCTCGGTCACCGTCTCGGGACGAGCGATCGAGCTCGTCCCCGGCCTGCCCCCGCGGGTCGAGGGTCGGTCCCAGGCGCCGCTCGAGACGTTCCGGGGTGACCTGTGAGCGGGCACCGGCGACCGGGACGCGTCGTGGTCCCGCGCTCAGCGGGGGACCGCGGCTCGATGGCCGTCGAGGTCGTCATCCTCGTGCCCCTGCTTCTTCTCGTCATGCTGCTCGTCGTCGCCGGTGGCCGCTACGTCTCCGCACAGGGTGACGTGCAGTCCCTGGCGAGGGACGCCGCTCGGGCGGCGTCCCTCGAGCGGGACGTCCCCTCTGCCCGCGCCGCGGCCGCGAGCGTGGTCACGCAGGGGAGCACGACCTCCTCCTGGTTGACCGGTTGCGCGGTGTCGGGATTCGGCGGCGAGTTCGCCCCCGGCGGAGAGGTCATCATCGAGGTCGGCTGCGACGCCCGGATGAGCGACCTCGGCGTGCTCGGCTTCGGCAGCGTCGTGCGCATCGAGGGCACGAGCACCGCCCCTCTCGACCAGTACCGGAGGACAGGATGATCATCGTGCGTCGCACGGTCGCCGCTGCCCGGAGCGACGACGAGGGATCGATCTCGGTCTTCGTCCTCGGGCTCGTCGTCGCGCTGTTCCTCGTCGCTGGGCTCGTCATCGACGGGGGACGGGCGCTCAACGCCCACCTCCGCGTGATCGACGACGCCGAGCATGCCGCGCGACTGGGCGCCAACAGCCTGGACGTCGCTGCGGTCCGCGGTGGGCAGACACCGCAGATCGACCGGCCCTCCGCCGAGAGCGCCGCGCGGGCATACCTCACCGACCGTGGCTACACGCAGATCGCCTTCGGCAGCAGGGGCGGACCGGACGAGTTCACCGTCACGGTCGACGACTCGATGCCGACGACGATCTTGTCGGTGATCTTCATTCGTGAGTTCGACGTCCGCGGTACCGCGACCGCCCGGGCGGCGAGCGGGATCGTCTGTGAAGGAATGGAGACAGCATGTCCGTGACGTCCTCGGCACCGGTGCGCAGCACCCGTACGTCGTTCGGCCCCGGCCGGTTCCAGGAGCCGCAGGGCTCCGAGCCGCGACGCGGACGGCTTGCTGCGCTGGGCGCCGCACTGGCGCTGCTCGCACTGGTCGTCGGCGTCCCCGCGCTCCTCCTGTGGCTCGCGGGGACCCCGCCGATCCCGACGTCGCTGCCCGGACGTGAGCAGCTGGCGCAGGCGCTCGAGATCGAGGCCGTCGTCGCGATCCTCCTGTGGGTCGTGTGGCTCGCCTGGCTGCAGTTCACGGTGTGCGTCGTCGTCGAGATCGTCTCCGCGGTCCGCGGGGTGGGGCTGCCCGCGCGGGTACCGCTCGCGGGCCCGTCCCAGCGGGCGGCGCGGACGCTCGTCGCGACCGTGCTGCTCGTGCTGACCGTCTCGAGCAACGCCACAGCCCTCATGCCCCAGGCCAGCCTGCAGGCCACGGACCAGACCACGTCCGTCTCGAGCGTCGAGCACGAGCACACCACGGACGCCGCTCCGGTCGCGCGCTCCGCGGACGGTGTCGCTCCCGGACAGGCTGCCGCACAGGGCTCCGGGCCGACGAGCGCTGCGGCCGTGGCGACGTACCGGATCGGCGACATGGAGGTCCCCGCGGAGACGGCCGCCGACCTCGTCGGCCGGAATGTCTACGTCGTCGAACCGCCCGAGGGCCGGTACCACGACAACCTCTGGGACATCGCCGAGCGCACCCTGGGTGACGGGCGCCGGTACCAGGAGATCTTCGACCTCAACGCCGGACGCGAGCAGCCCGACGGGCAGGAGCTCAGCCTGGCGAGGCTCATCCAGCCCGGATGGGTGCTCATCGTGCCTGACGACGCGGTCGGCGTTCAGATGGTCACGGCTGTCGTCGCCGAGGTGCCCGCAGAGGTTCCCTCGGGGCCGAGCTGGACGCCACCACCGATCGACCGCGACGTGGCTGGTGACGTCGCTGGCGACGTGGCTGGTGACGACGTGGCTGGTGACGACGTGGCTGGTGACGTGGCTGGTGACGACGGCGCCGGCAGTACCGACGTCGTCGCCGAGGCGCCCGCGACCGACGAGTCGTGGTCGGTGGCGCACGCGGGGCCGGCCGGCCTCATGAGCACCCAGGGGCTGCTCGGAGTGGGCATGCTCGCCGGCTCGCTCGTTGCGGCCATCGAGTCGCTCCGCCGTCGCCGCCGCACCATCGAGCCGTCGGACGCCGCGGTCGAGGCCGAGGTCGGCCTGCGCGCCAGCGCCGACACCGCCCGCACCGACCGGCTCGACCGCACCCTGCGCTCGCTCACGCAGTTCGCCTCCGTGACGGGTCAGCCCCTGCCGGGCGTCTACGCCGTCCGGGTCGGCGACGACACCGTCGAGCTCGCGCTCGCCCCGGCCGAGCCCCTCGCCCCGGCGCCCTGGACAGCGCTCGACGACGGCCGCCGCTGGAGCATCGACACCGCTGCCATCGCGCGACTCCCGGAGTCCCGCGCCGCCGCGCCGTTCCCCGGGCTCGTCTCGCTCGGACACGACTCTGAGCACGCCGCTGTCCTCGTGGACCTCGAAGCCGCCCAGGGGGTCATCGCCGTCGTCGGCGACCCCCAGGCCGCCCGTGAGGTCGTCACCGCGATCGCCGCCGAGCTGGCGACGAACCCCTGGTCGGACGAGCTCCGTGTGACGGGTGTCGACCTGCCCGAGCGCCTCACCGACATCGGCGGGGACCGGTACGAGGCACACGACGACGTGCGGGAATGGTTGAGGCGGGCGGCACGCCGCACCTCCGACCCGGCGAACGAGAACGTGCTGCGGGGTCGGCTCACCGGCGAGGACCGCTGGGTGCCGGACTACCTCGTCGTGGGGAGCCCGATCGACGCCGGGCTCGCCACCGAGATGCAGGACGCGCTGACCCGCGCCGGACGGTCTCCCTTCGGTGTCGTAGCACTCGGCCCCGTACCCTCCGCGCGGTGGACCCTCACCGTCGGCGCCTCCGGTGAGGTGAGCCTCGACGTGCTGGGTCTGCAGCTCACCGCCAACCGGCTCTCGCAGGCCACCCTCGGCAGCGTCAGCGAGCTCTTCCACGAGGGCGACCCGGCCTCCCAGAGGACACGACCCCGCGCAGGTCGGGTCCACGGAGCGGGCCAGACCGACGCCGCGACGTTCGCGAGCGCGCCCGTCCGCGTCCGCGTCCTCGGTGCGCCCCTCGTCGAAGCCCCTGGTGCGGTGGACGCCGAACGCCGCGAGCTGCTCACCGAGCTCGTCGTGCACCTTGCCCTGCACCCGGGGGTCCACCCGACCGTCCTCGGAGCGGCCCTGTGGCCACGGGGCGTCGAGCCGGAGGTCCTCGCGGCGACGATCGACCGCGCACGCGCCTGGCTCGGGACGGACGCCACCGGCGAGGCGCGCCTGCGCACGACGCCCGGCGGCCTCCTCGAGCTCGGACCCGACGTGCGCGTCGACTGGCCGGTCGTCGAGCGATGCCTCGAGCAGGCGGCGCAGGCCCCCACCCCCGAGGCCGAGCGCGCCCACCTGCGGGACGTCGCACGCATCGCCCGAGGAGCGCTGCTCGCGGGACGCCCGACGAACCGCTATTCGTGGCTCGCCCGCGCGCGCCTCGAGCGTCCCACGCGCGATCGCCTCGTCGCCGCCGCGCACCGGCTCGCTGTCCTCGAGGGGCAGCTCACGCACGACCCCTCGGCGGCCCTCGCGGCGCTCGCAGTCGGCCACCGGGTGGATCCGGTCGCCGAGGTGCTGTGGCGCGAGCGGATCCGCGTCGCGCACCGCAGCGCCGGGGTGGACGGCGTCCGTACCGCCGCCGCCGAGCTCGACCAGGCGTTGCAGGCCGCGGGATCGCGCGAGATGGAGCCCGAGACCCTCTCGCTCCTCGAGGAGCTCGCTCCGGGACGGTGGTCGCGGTCGGTACCCGCCTGATGGGCACGCCGGCCACGTCCGCACGCCCACCGCTGGACGTGCCGGCCGGGCATGCTGGCCGGGTCGGTCCGACGCTCTAGACTTGGCGCTGAATGCCGGACTCCGGTGCGCCGAGGCGCCCAGGGGCTCCACACCACTTCTGAAGGGTTCTTCTGTGCTGCGCACCCACACCGCCGGATCGCTCCGGGCCGAGCACATCGGCCAGACCGTCACCCTCACGGGATGGGTCGATCGTCGTCGTGACCACGGCGGTGTGGCCTTCATCGACCTGCGTGACGCGAGCGGCGTGGCCCAGGTCGTCATCCGCGACGAGGCCGTCGCGCACCCGCTGCGCAACGAGTACGTGCTGCAGGTCACCGGCGAGGTGTCCCGCCGTCCCGACGGCAACGAGAACACGAACCTCGCCACGGGCGAGGTCGAGGTCGTCGCGAACGACGTCGTCGTGCTCAACGAGTCGGCACCGCTGCCCTTCCAGGTCTCGACGGCACTCGAGGGGACCGAGACGATCGGCGAGGAGGCACGCCTCAAGCACCGCTACCTCGACCTGCGTCGTCCCGCGCCGGCGGCAGCCATCCGCCTGCGTGCCAAGGCGAACGCTGCCGCGCGCCGCGTGCTGGACGCACAGGAGTTCGTCGAGATCGAGACACCGACCCTCACGCGCTCGACCCCCGAGGGCGCACGTGACTTCCTCGTTCCCGCGCGTCTGGCGCCCGGTTCCTGGTACGCCCTGCCGCAGTCCCCGCAGCTGTTCAAGCAGCTGCTCATGGTCGCCGGCATGGAGCGGTACTACCAGATCGCCCGCTGCTACCGCGACGAGGACTTCCGCGCGGACCGCCAGCCCGAGTTCACCCAGCTCGACGTCGAGATGAGCTTCGTCGAGCAGGACGACGTCATCGCGCTCGGCGAGCAGATCCTCGTCGCCCTGTGGGACCTCATCGGCTACACCATCCCGACGCCGATCCCACGCATGACGTTCGCGGAGGCGATGCGCCGCTACGGCTCGGACAAGCCGGACCTGCGGTTCGCCGTGGAGCTCGTCGAGCTCACCGAGTACTTCAGCGACACCCCGTTCCGCGTGTTCCAGGCGCCGTACGTCGGTGCCGTCGTCATGCCCGGGGGAGCGGCCACCCCGCGACGCGGGTTCGACGCCTGGCAGGAGTGGGCCAAGCAGCGCGGCGCCCGTGGCCTGGCGTACGTGACGATCTCCGCCGAGGGCGAGCTCGGTGGTCCCGTCGCCAAGAACCTGTCCGACGCCGAGCGCGCCGGTCTCGCGGAGGCGACCGGGGCCAAGCCGGGCGACGCGATCTTCTTCGCTGCGGGCAAGACGACCGAGGCGCGCGCGCTCCTCGGCGCCGCCCGGCTCGAGATCGCCAAGAAGGCTGGGCTCATCGACGAGAACGAGTGGGCGTTCGTGTGGGTGGTCGACGCGCCCCTGTTCAAGCCGACCGGCGAGGACGACGACGTCTCCGTGGGCGAGGGCGCCTGGACGGCCGTGCACCACGCGTTCACGTCGCCCACCCCGGAGTGGATCGACACCTTCGAGGAGAACCCCGGCGAGGCCCTCGCATACGCCTACGACATCGTGTGCAACGGCAACGAGATCGGTGGCGGGTCCATCCGTATCCACCGCCGGGACGTCCAGGAGCGCGTGTTCCGGATGATGGGGATCGGCGAGGAGGAGGCGCAGGAGAAGTTCGGCTTCCTGCTCGAGGCCTTCGCGTTCGGCGCGCCGCCCCACGGCGGGATCGCGTTCGGCTGGGACCGCATCCTCACGCTGCTCACGGGCTCCGAGTCCATCCGTGACGTCATCGCGTTCCCGAAGTCGGGTGGCGGGTTCGACCCGCTCACGCAGGCCCCGGCGCCGATCACCGCGCAGCAGCGCAAGGAGGCGGGCGTCGACGCCAAGCCGAAGGCGCCCGCCGAGGGCTGACCCGCGACGGGGTCGACGACCACCCGACGGGGCGTGCTCCTCTCACGAGGGGCACGCCCCGTCGTCGTCCGCGGCCCTGGTCCCCAGAGCCGGCAGGCGTCACATCTGACGTCCGCACGGGGCCCGTGGGCACGGCCCGGCGCGTCGTCACCAGCGACGCGGCGGCTCCGTCTCGCCGGTGAACGCGCCGTGCCGACGTGCGGTGGGGGAGTCGGGCATGACCTCGAGCAGAAGCGGGCCAGGGTGGGCGCGCAGGGTTCGCTGCCATATACGCACGAGCAGGGCCCCTGCGACGCAGGTCAGGACGAGGAGGAGGAGCCCGCCGGGCACGAACGAGCGGTCGCCGAGACCGGCCGCGATCGCGGCGTCCCGCGCCGCGAGGACCTGCCACCAGCCGGCCACGACCGGGGCGAGGACGAGAACGGTGTGCAGCCCGGCCCGTCCGAGCGCCGTGCGGAACTGCCGCATCGCCTCCTGGTGGGCGAGACCCGCCGCAGCGCGTCGAGCACGGACCGCCACCTCGACGGCTCGCCGCTCGCGCTTGTCCCGGTCCACGCGCGACCAGTCGTCCCAGGTGTCGGGGACCCACGGCGTACCCGGACCGGGCTCCCCGCTCGCAGCGCCCTGACGCCCCCGAGATTCCATCCGCACAGGATGGCACGCCTGGACGTGCCCGGACAGGGCCTCAGTGGATGATCGCGAGCCGGTCGTAGACCTTCTTCAGCGGGGCGGGTGCCCACCAGTTCCAGCGGCCCAGCAGCGTCATCGTCGCGGGCACGAGGAGCATCCGCACGATCGTCGCGTCGATGAAGATCGCGACCGCGAGGGCGAACCCGACCTGCTTGATGACGAGCAGCTCCCCGAAGACGAACCCGGAGAACACGACGATGATGATCGCCGCGGCCGAGGTGATGATCCGCCCGGAACGCTGCAGCCCGACGCGCACGGCCTCGTCGTCCCCGCTCCCGGCGTCGTGCAGCTCCTTGATGCGTGAGAGCAGGAAGACCTCGTAGTCCATCGCGAGCCCGAACGCGAAGGCGATGACGAGGGCGACGACGAACGTCTCGATGCCCCCGGTGGAGACGAACCCGAGGAGCCCGGACAGGTGCCCGTCCTGGAACACCCAGACGAGCACGCCCATGGACGCGGCGATGGACAGCGCGTTGGTGAGCAGCGCCTTGAGAGGGATGACGACGGACCCCGTCATGAGGAACAGCAGCACGAACGTCGCGAGCACGACGATGGCGACGGCGGCCCAGACGCGGTCGCCGAGCGCCTCGATGAAGTCCACCTGACCGGCGGCCTGCCCGATCACCCACGTGTCGAGCCCGGGGTCGAGGCTGCGGATGTCGCGAACGACCTCGAGTGCCTGCTCCCCGCCCGGGTCCCCGGAGCTGATCTCGACCCCGAGGGTGACGTACTCGTCGCTGCCGTCCGGGGCGGACGCCTCGGTCACCGACTCGACGCCGTCGATCCCCGCGATCTCGTCGCGAAGACCGCTGACGTCCTCAGCCGTGCCGGCCGCGAGGACGCTGATCTCCGGGGCGGCGGTCCCGGGATACTGCTCGGCGAGGCGGGTGAGGAACACGCGTTGCGTGGAGTCCACCGGGAGCAGCTCGATGCCGGAGTTGCGCATCTGGAGTCCGAGCACGGGGGTCGCCAGGACCGCGAGGACGAGGACGCACCCGGCTGCCACCATCGCCGGGCGGCGCTGCACACGTTCTGCGAGACGGGAGAAGACACCGTCGTCGGTGCGGACGTCTGCGGTCCGCGCGATGATGGTCCGGACGACCGGCACGGTCGCAAGGATGCCGGGACGCAGCAGCCGCCGACCGGCGAGCCGCAGCAGGGCCGGGACGAGCGTGAGCGCCGTGGCGACGGCGATGAGGACGACGGCGAGGGCCGCGCCCCCGATGGATCGCAGGATCGCGGGTGTGAACACCAGGAGTCCGGCGATGGAGATCGCGACGGTGAGCGCGGAGAACGTCACCGTGCGCCCCGCTGTGGCCATGGTGCGGACCACCGCTTCGGAGACGAGCGCGTCCGACCTGCTGCGCCGGCGGCCGCCTTCCCGGCCCGTGGCGGCGTCCTTGGCGGTGAGGTCACCGAGCTCCTCGCGGAAGCGGGACACGATGAGGAGGCCGTAGTCGATCGAGAGGCCGAGGCCGAGGAGCGTGACGACGTTCACGACGGACGCGTCGACCTCGACGATGTACGTGAGCGCGAGGAGGAACCCGAGGCCGACGCCGATCGAGGCGAGGGCCCCGGCCATGGGCATCGCTGCGGCGAGGAAGCCGCCGAACACGAACACCATGATGATGAGGGCGATCGGCAGCGCGATGGCCTCGCCGGTGGTGAGGTCCTCCTCGACCTGGTCCGTGATGGCCTCGAGGATGAGCGGTGACGCCCCGACGATCCCTGTGACGTCGTCGCCGGGCAGCGCGGCCGGCACGGCTTCGAGGATCTCGGCGACCGTGCTCACGGCCGCGGACTCCTCGTCCGCGGTGAGGTCGGGCTCGAGGCTCACGACGACGAGGAAGCCGTTCCCGTCCTGTGCCGTGAAGAGCTGACCGATCTCGCTGTCGGGTCCGCCCGGCACGATGACCGGGTCGAGCACGGACTCGACGCCGTCGACGGCGAGCACCTCCGCCTGCGCGGCGCCGAGCGGCTCGGCGACCCCCTCGGCGCTGGGTGCGACGCCGTCGACCATGAGGGTGAGCGTCTCGCCCTCCTCGCTGATCTCGTCGAGGATGCGGGAGCCCTCGGCGCTCTCGGAGCCTGTGACGTCCGAGTTCGAGCTGGCCAGCCGGTCGAAGAGCGTGTCACCACCGACCCCGACGCCCGCGAGAGCCAGGCCCAGGACGGTGAGCACGACCCACACGATGATCGCGGAACGTGGGTGTGCGCTGACTCGTCGGCCCAGGGATTCAAACACGCGGCCAGCATCCCATCCCGGCACCGCATCCTGCCACGCAGGGTGTGCACGAGACCTACCCTTGACCTCATGGACCTGTTCGACTCGACCACCCAGGGGTCTGCCGGGGTGCCCCTCGCGGGCCCGGGGACACCCCTCGCGGTGCGCATGCGGCCGGCGTCCCTCAGTGAGGTCGCCGGGCAGGCGCACCTTCTGGTGCCGGGTTCACCGCTGCGCAGGCTCGTCGAGCCCGCGGACAGCCGCTCCGGCCGGGCGGCGCCCGGATCCGTCATCCTCTGGGGGCCACCTGGCACCGGCAAGACGACGCTCGCGTACCTCATCGCGACGAGCTCCGCCCGGCGCTTCGTCGAGCTCTCCGCGGTGACGGCGGGCGTCAAGGACGTGCGGACGGTCATCGAGGATGCTCGACGTCGGCTGGCGACCGGGGGGGCTGAGACCGTCCTGTTCATCGACGAGGTGCACCGGTTCTCCAAGTCCCAGCAGGACGCCCTGCTGCCGAGCGTCGAGAACCGGTGGGTCACCCTCGTCGCGGCGACGACGGAGAACCCCAGCTTCTCGGTGAACTCCCCGCTGCTGTCCCGGTCCCTGCTGCTCACCCTGCAGCCCTTGACGACGGACGACGTCCGGACGCTCGTCCTGCGCGCGGTGTCTGACGGGCGGGGTCTGGCCGGGTCGGTCGAGCTGCAGGACGACGCGCTGGACCACCTCCTGCGGCTCGCCGGCGGCGACGCACGCAAGGCGCTGACGATCCTCGAGGCGGCCGCCGGTGCTGCACTCTCGGACCGCGCCGCGGACGAGCCCGACGAGGCACGTGCGCTCATCGACCTCGCGACGATGGAGCGGGCGATCGATGTCGCCGCCGTGCGGTACGACCGCGACGGGGACCAGCACTACGACGTCATCAGCGCGTTCATCAAGTCCATGCGTGGGTCCGACGTCGACGCCGCACTGCACTACCTCGCGCGGATGATCGCGGCGGGGGAGGACCCGCGCTTCATCGCCCGGCGCATCGTCATCGCGGCAGCCGAGGAGGTCGGCATGGCCGACCCGAGTGCGCTGCAGACCGCCATGGCCGCGGCGTCGGCCGTCGCGCTCATCGGGATGCCCGAGGCCCGGATCATCCTCTCCGAGGCAGTCATCCATGTGACCACCGCGCCGAAGTCGAACGCTGCGTACATGGCCATCGACGCAGCCCTGGCGGACGTCCGCGCGGGCCGCGTGGGCAGCGTGCCGGCGCACCTGCGGGACGCCCACTACTCGGGAGCGTCCGCGCTCGGCCACGGCAAGGGGTACCGGTACGCGCACGACGCGCCGCACGCCGTCGCCGAGCAGCAGTACCTGCCCGACGACCTCGTCGGGGCGCGGTACTACGTCCCGTCCGACCGTGGGTACGAGCGCAGCGTGACGGAGCGGATGGAGCGCGTGCGCGCGATCCTCCGGGGCGGGACCGACTGACTGCTCGCCGATGCTAGAATCGTGAGGTTGCCCCATGAGTATCTGGGGGCGACCACCTGGGACCTCGGCCCCGTGGGAGCCGCAGCACGCTGCAGCTGCCCCAACGGCTGGTCCCGCACCCCACGCACCTCCGCGTGCGGGTGTGACGTCATCACGATCAGGAACGGACGTAGCTTCATGTCTTCTGTCACCCGTTCGCGCCGCCAGGTTCGCCTGAGCCGCGCGCTGGGCATCGCGCTCACCCCGAAGGCCGTCAAGCACTTCGAGAAGCGCCCCTACCCGCCCGGCGAGCACGGCCGTGCCCGCCGCCGTACCGAGTCCGACTACGCGGTGCGTCTTCGTGAGAAGCAGCGTCTGCGCGCCCAGTACGGCCTCCGCGAGAAGCAGATGGCCCGTGCGTTCGAGGAGGCCCGCAAGGCTCCTGGTCTGACCGGTGAGGCGCTCGTCGAGCTCCTCGAGACCCGCCTCGACGCCCTCGTGCTCCGTGCCGGCATCGCTCGCACGACGCTGCAGGCGCGCCAGGCCGTGGTGCACCGCCACATCCTCGTCGACGGCAAGATCGTCGACCGCCCGTCCTTCAAGGTCAAGCCCGGACAGACCGTCCAGGTCAAGCCGAAGAGCCAGGCCATGACGCCGTTCCAGGTCGCCGCCGCCGGCGCGCACCGCGACGTGCTCCCCGCCGTCCCGGGCTACCTCGAGGTCCAGCTCGAGAAGCTGTCGTTCCAGCTGACGCG
The DNA here is from genome assembly GCF_059621145.1 of Sanguibacter sp. Z41_6. NCBI lineage: Bacteria > Bacillati > Actinomycetota > Actinomycetes > Micrococcales > Sanguibacteraceae > Sanguibacter > Sanguibacter sp. Z41_6. Next base: position 391,529 of record NZ_JCAQIF010000002.1, read on the forward strand.
TGCGCCCAAGCGTGCCGAGGTCCCCGTGACCTGCGAGGTCCAGCTGGTCGTCGAGCACTACTCGCGCTGACCCGCACCCCGTCCGTCACGAGCGCCTCGTCCCGCACCCGGGGACGAGGCGTTCGTGCGTGCACGGCATGTGCGGCGGGCACGCGCCCGTACGCGCGGTGCGGCGGGAGCTCCATACCCATGGCTGACGCCAGCCGCCGAGCGGGTAGTGTTTTCGCGGATGTGCTCATGGCCCGGCGTCGGGCCCGTGCTCGAGACCTAAGGGGTTGTTCGTGTGATCGGTGACATCGCTGGACTCATCGCGGCCGTGGCGTTCGTCGCGCTGGTCGGCCTCCTGGCTGTGCCCCTCGTCAAGCTCGGCCGGGTGCTCGACACCACCACGGCCAGCATCAAGGAGATCACCGCCCACTCCGTGCCGATCCTCGACGAGTCGGCCCAGACCGTCGCGAGCGCGAACACACAGCTGGTCAAGGTCGACGAGATCACGACGGCGGCCTCCGAGGTCAGCCAGAACGTCTCGGCACTCACCGGGCTGTACGCCGCCGCGTTCGGCGCGCCCCTCGTCAAGGTGGCCGCGTTCTCCTACGGCGTGCGCCAGGCGTTCGGGCAGGCCGCGTCCCGCATGCGGGGGACCGGCGTCCCCGCCGACGGGAAGCGGCCCTGATGGCACGCCTGTTCTGGATCGCGACCGGCTCCGCGGTCACCGTCGCCGTCATCCTCAAGGGCCGCCGGGTCGTGCGTCGCTACACCCCGGCCGCCGTCGCCGAGCGCGCCACCGCGACCGTCGAGGAGACCACGGCACACCTGTCGGACGTCGTGCAGCACTTCGCGTCCGACTTCCGTGCGGCACGGGACGAGCGCGCGACAGCCCTGGCGGACGCGCTCCTCGCGCGGTCCCAGGGCAGCGTCGAGGACCTGCGTGCGCGTCGCGACTCCCGTCGCACAGACACCACCGGGCGTCCGCAGCACCCGGCGTCCGTCACGGACGACGACGACGAGGACACCCTCGGCTACTCGTTCTGACACCGGTGCCGTGCCGCGTGCCCGGCACTTTCGAATCACACCCCGTGCTCTGCCCGCCAGAGCCGCTCCTGACGAAGGAACCTCATGCGTACCGCCGACATCCGCCAGCGCTGGCTCGACTACTTCGCCGAGCGCGACCACACCGTCGTGCCCTCGGCGTCGCTCATCTCGCCGGATCCGTCGACGCTCTTCACCATCGCGGGGATGGTGCCGTTCATCCCGTACATGACCGGGCAGCAGACCCCGCCGTGGAAGCGCGCGACGAGCGTGCAGAAGTGCGTGCGGACCCTCGACATCGAGGAGGTCGGCAAGACGACCCGGCACGGCACCTTCTTCCAGATGAACGGCAACTTCTCGTTCGGGGACTACTTCAAGGCCGAGGCCATCGCCTACGCGTGGGACCTTGTCACCGGCCCCGTGGCCGAGGGCAAGTACGGCTTCGACCCGGACACGATCTGGGTGACGGTCTTCCACGACGACGACGAAGCACGCCAGCTGTGGAAGTCGATCGCCGGCCTGCCCGACGAGCGCATCCAGTCGCGCGGCATGAAGGACAACTTCTGGTCCACCGGGGCACGTGGCCCGGCCGGTCCCTGCTCGGAGATCTACGTCGACCGCGGGCCCGAGTACGGGGCCGAGGGCGGGCCCGTCGTCGACGAGGACCGGTACATCGAGATCTGGAACCTCGTCTTCATGCAGTTCGAGCGCGGCGAGGGCGGCGGCAAGGACAGCTTCCCCATCCTCGGTGAGCTCAAGCAGAAGAACATCGACACCGGCATGGGTCTCGAGCGCGTCGCGTACCTCCTCCAGGGCGTCGACAACATGTACGAGATCGACGAGGTGTTCCCCGTCATCAACGCCGCGCAGGAGCTCTCGGGCAAGCGGTATGGCGCATCGACGACCGACGATGTCCGGATGCGGGTGGTCGCGGACCACATCCGCTCCTCGCTCATGCTCATCGGCGACGGCATCCGACCCTCGAACGAGGGCCGTGGGTACGTCCTGCGCCGTCTGCTCCGCCGCAGCGTGCGCGCGATGCGCCTGCTCGGTGTGGAGGACCCGGCGCTCCCGCACCTGTTCCCCGCCAGCCGCGACGCCATGCAGGCCTCGTACCCGGAGCTCGGCACCGACTTCGAGCGCATCTCATCGATCGCGTACGCCGAGGAGGACGCCTTCCGGCGCACCCTCGTCGCCGGGACGACGATCCTCGACACCGCTGTGCAGAGCGCCAAGGCGCGGGCCGGGTCCACGGGGTCACCCCTGCTGGGCGGCGACGAGGCGTTCGCGCTCCACGACACCTACGGGTTCCCCATCGACCTCACGCTCGAGATGGCCTCGGAGCACGGCGTGACCGTCGACGAGACGGCGTTCCGGAGCCTCATGCAGGCCCAGCGCGAGCGTGCGCGCGCCGACGCGCTGTCCAAGCGCACGGGTGGCGCTGACAAGGCCGCGTACGAGGCGCTGCGCGCAGACCTCGCGGCCCCCGTGGAGTTCATCGGCTACACGGACGTCACCTCCCGTGCGTCCGTCGTGGGTCTCGTCGTCGACGGCGTGCCCGGACCGGCGGCGACCGCCCCCGCGAACGTCGACGTCATCCTCGACCGGACACCGTTCTACGCGGAGGCCGGTGGTCAGCTCGCCGACCACGGCACGATCGTCCTCGACGGTGGTGCGACCGTCGAGGTCGACGACGTCCAGGCACCGCTCAAGGGCCTGTCCGTCCACCGTGGTCGGCTCGTCGAGGGCACCCTCGCGCTCGGTGACTCCGGGACGGCGACGATCGACACCGCCCGCCGCAAGGCGATCAGCCGTGCGCACTCGGCCACCCACATGATCCACAAGGCGCTCCAGGAGTCGCTCGGCAAGGACGCGACCCAGGCGGGGTCCGAGAACGCACCGAGCCGGATCCGGTTCGACTTCCGGGCCAGCCAGGCCGTCCCGCAGGGAGTGCTCAGCGAGATCGAGGAGCGGGTGAACACCCAGCTCGCCGAGGACCTCGAGGTCACCGAGCAGATCATGAACATCGACGAGGCGCGTGCCCTCGGTGCCATGGCCCTGTTCGGTGAGAAGTACGGCGACCGGGTGCGCGTGGTCTCCATCGGGGACGACTGGTCGCGCGAGCTGTGCGCGGGCACGCACGTCAAGCGGTCCGGCCAGCTCGGGCTCGTCACCCTCCTGGGTGAGGCCTCCATCGGGTCCGGCGTACGCCGCGTCGACGCCCTCGTCGGGGACGGGGCCTACGGGTTCCAGGCGAAGGAGCACGCCCTCGTCGGTCAGCTCACCGGGCTGCTCAACGTCCGCACGGACGAGCTGCCCGACCGTGTCGGCAGTCTGCTCACCCGCCTCAAGGAGACGGAGAAGGAGCTCGCGGCCCTGCGGCAGGCACAGCTTCTCGCGGCTGCCGGTTCGCTCGTCGCGTCCGCCGAGAGCGTCGGGAGCGCCCGGGTCGTCGTGCACGACGCCGGGGCCGTCGCATCAGCGGACGACCTCCGGGCCCTCGCGCTCGACGTGCGCGGTCGGCTCGGTGAGGCGACCGCCTCGGTCGTGGCGATCGCCGGCGTGAGTAAGGATCGTCCCCTCGTCGTCGTCGTGACGAACGCCACGGCGCGTGCAGCCGGCATCAAGGCTGGCGCCCTCGCGCGGACCGCGTCCGGTGTGCTCGGTGGTGGTGGCGGTGGCAAGGACGACATGGCGCAGGGCGGCGGCCAGGACGCGACGGCCCTCCCGGACGCGTTGCGCAGCATCCGGGACGCAGTTGCTGCCCAGCTCGGGGCATGAGCGGCTCCTCGACCGCCCGTCCAGATGAGCTGACGCGCGGCGTCCGGCTGGCGATCGACGTCGGTAGCGTGCGGGTCGGGGTCGCGGCGAGCGACCCCGACGGGCTCGTCGCGACCCCCGTGGACACCGTCGCGCGGGGTGTTCTGCCGAGCGACGGGTCTGTGCCTGCGGACGTCGCTCGGATAGCGTGGGAGGTGACGGAGCGGGGCGCGGCGGTCGTGTACGTCGGACTGCCCAGGCACCTGTCCGGCACGGAGGGTTCGGCATCCGCTGCTGCCCGCGCGTACGCTAGGTCGGTCGCTCGGGCTGTCACGCCCGTCCAGGTGCGTATGGTTGACGAGCGAATGAGCACCGTGAGCGCCCACCAGGCGCTCCATGCTGCAGGCCGAGCAGGACGCAAGCACCGGGCGGTGGTGGACCAGGTCGCCGCCGTGGTGATCCTGCAGTCCGCGCTGGATGTCGAGCGACACTCGGGGCGGCGCGCAGGCGAGCTGGTGGACTGAGGACGGGAATATCACCCGCTGCGGACCGTGGAGTAGGTTGTCGATGGGTCCGCAGGGGTGCAGAGGCCAGATGAGTGACATACGTGGAGGCACCAACCGGTGAACGATCTGTTCGAGGGACCGTCGGTCTCCCAGGAGGCCCCGGACGAGGCCGTGCTGTCTCGTTCCGAGAAGCGCGCCCTGCGTGAGGAGCGGCGCAAGGCCGCAGTCCGCAGGCGGCGAGCTCTCATCGCGGTCCTCATCGCGATCGTCGTCATCGGTGCTGGCGGGTACCTCGTCTGGACGCGTGGGGTCGACTTCTTCAGCAGTCTCGACGGCCTGGGGTCCGGGTCGTCCGAGGACGACGTCGCCGACTTCCCCGGGCCCGGCGCGGGCGAGCAGACGGTGACCGTCAACGCGGGAGACTCCGGTGCGGCCATCGGTACGACGCTCGAGGCGGCGGGAGTCGTCGCCTCGCAGCAGGCGTTCGTCATCGCGTACAACGGGAACCCTGATGCCGCGGGAATCCAGCCGGGCACGTACACCCTGTTCAAGGAGATGCGGGCAGCCGACGCGGTCTCCGCGCTGCTCGACGTCGCGAACCGCTCCGACTACATCGTCGACATCCCGCCGGGCTTCAACCAGGAGAAGATCGTCGCGAGGATCGCGAAGCTCACAGCGGTCCCGGAGGCCGACGTGGTCGCGGCCATCGCAGACACCGCGGCGACCGGTCTGCCAGCAGAGGCGAACGGGAGCTACGAAGGATGGTTGGCCCCGGGGCAGTACCAGTTCCCGCTCGGTACCGAACCCGTCGCCATGGTCACGGAGATGGTCGCGCGGACGGTGACGACGCTCGACGGACTCGGTGTCCCGGCGGGCCCCGACCGCCAGGTGCTCCTCACGAAGGCGTCGCTCGTCGAGCGTGAGGCGGGTCGCGCCGAGGACAGGCCGCTCGTCGCGAGCGTCATCGAGAACCGCCTGGCGATCGACATGATGCTGCAGTTCGACTCGACGGTGCACTACTACGCCGGCGGCAGCGACGACGCGACCACGACCGCGGAAGAGCGGGCCAGCGACAACCCGTACAACACGTACAAGTACAAGGGACTGCCGCCCGGTCCCATCGCCACCCCCGGGCTCGAGTCCCTCGAGGCGGCGCTGGCTCCAGCCGACACGGACTACATCTTCTTCGTGACGGTCAACCTCGACACGAAGGAGACCCTGTTCGCGGAGACGAAGCCGGAGCACGACAAGAACGCCCAGCTGTACTACGACTGGATCCGGGAGAACACCGGCGAGTGAGCACGCGAGCCACCGACGTGCGGCGTGCGGCCGTCCTCGGCCATCCCATCGGGCACTCGCTGTCCCCGGTCCTGCATCGCGCGGCCTATACCGCGCTCGGGCTGGATGCATGGCAGTACGAGGCCGTCGACGTCGAGGAGGAGGCGCTCCAGGGTTTCGTCGAGGGGCTCGACCCGTCCTGGGCGGGGTTGAGCCTGACGATGCCGCTCAAGCAGACGATCGTCCCCCTGCTCGACCACGTCGATCCGCTCGCGGACGTCACCGGAGCGGTGAACACGGTCATCCTCAGCTGGCCCGGGGGAGTGCGCACGACGGTGGGCGCCAACACGGACGTCCACGGGATCGTGGCGGCGCTGCGCGAGGGTGCGTTCGCGCCGGAGCGTGACGGACGGGGCACCGCGGTCGTGCTCGGCGCAGGTGCGACGGCGTCGTCGACCCTCGCCGCGCTGGCCGAGCTCGGATACCCCCGGGCGGAGGTCTACGTCCGGTCCTTGGGCCGCACCGGTGCGCTCCAACGAGCGGCCCACCGCATGGGGGTCTCGCCGACCTTCCGGACGCTCGAGCACGCGGCCACGGCGATGGCAGCTGCCGACGTGGTCGTCTCGACGCTGCCGCCCCACGGTGCGGACAGCATCGCTACGGAGATCGCCGCGGCAGGTCAGCGTGACACGGCCGCCGTCGCAGGCGTGCTCCTCGACGTGGCGTACGAGCCCCGGACGACCGCCCTCGCTGCGGCCTGGCGGGAGCGGGGCGGCGCGGTCGTCGGAGGAGAGCGGATGCTCCTGCACCAGGCCGCCGAGCAGGTGCGGCTCATGACCGGCCTGACGGCGCCGGTCGACGTCATGTCCGCGGCACTGGCTGCCGCCATGACCGCCTGACGAACGACCTTCCTCGCCGGAACCCTTATCACCCGCGGCGCGCCTGCCGATATGTCGACCAACGGTAGGTGAGTCTCGTCGTCGCACGGCCGTGTGCAACGACGGGTGATGAGGAGAGTGCAGTGAAGCAGCTCGGTGAGATTCTTCTCGAACAAGGTCTCGTCGACGAGACGCAGCTCCTCGCTGCCCTCGACGAGCAGGTCACGAGCGGGACAAGCCTCGGGCGCGCCCTTGTCGACATCGGGGTCCTCACCGAGGGACAGCTCGTCGCGACGCTCGCCGCCCAGGTCGGCATGCAGTTCGCCGACCTCGATGTCTACCCCGTGGACAGGACCGCCGTGAGCCGGCTGCCCGGGGCGGTGTGCCGGCGACACACGGTGCTGCCCATCGGGTTCAAGGACGGCGCCCTGCAGCTCGCGATGGCGGACCCGGGCAACGTCCTCGCCGTGGACGACGTCCAATCGCTCACCGGCCTGCAGGTGCTCCCCGTCGTGGTGACGCACGAGGACCTCCTGCGCGCCATCGACCGGTACGTCCGTGCTGACGGCGAGATGGACGACCTCACGAGCACGTTCGAGGAGCAGAGCCGTGAGGAGCAGGTCGACCTCTCCCGGATGGTCGGGACCACGGACGACGACGCGCCGATCGTCCGATACGTCAACCTCATCGTCAGCCAGGCGATCACCGACCGTGCCTCGGACATCCACATCGAGCCGGCAGAGCACGACCTCCGGGTCCGGTACCGGATCGACGGTGTGCTCCACGAGATGCAGCGGTCTCCGAAGAACATCACGGGTGCCGTGACCTCCCGCGTGAAGATCCTCTCCGACATCGACATCGCTGAGCGGCGCAAGCCCCAGGACGGCCGTATGTCCATCACACACAACGGCCGCAAGATCGATCTCCGCGTCGCAACCTTGCCCACGGTGTGGGGCGAGAAGATCGTCATGCGAATCCTCGACAACTCCACGGCGAGCCTCGACCTGCGGGACCTGTCGTTCGAGGAGGAGAACTACGAGGTCTACTCCGAGGCCTTCAACAAGCCGTACGGCATGATCCTCGTCACCGGACCGACCGGTTCGGGTAAGTCGACGACGCTCTATGCGACCCTCAACGCGGTGTCGAAGCCGGAGATCAACGTCATCACGGTCGAGGACCCGGTCGAGTACCGGCTCCCGGGCATCAACCAGGTACAGGTCAACCCGAAGGCTGGCCTGACGTTCGCTGGAGCGCTGCGGTCGATCCTGCGGTCCGACCCCGACGTCGTGCTCCTCGGTGAGATCCGTGACCACGAGACCGCGCAGATCGCCATCGAGGCGGCGCTCACCGGTCACCTCGTGCTCTCCACCCTGCACACCAACGACGCACCGTCCGCAGTGACGCGTCTTGTGGAGATGGGGATCGAACCTTTCCTCGTGGGGTCAGCGATCGACTGCATCGTCGCCCAGCGCCTCGCGCGTCGACTGTGCTCCAAGTGCAAGGAGCAGTACGAGCCGAGCGACCTCGAGCTCGAGGCAGCGCGCTTTCCGTGGCTCCCGGGGGAGGAGAAGCCGATCCTGTACCGCCCGGTCGGATGCGTAACCTGCTCGAAGACCGGCTACAAGGGTCGCCTTGCGCTGCACGAGGTCATGCGGGTCACCGAAGAGATCGAGCGCCACGCCGTGCAGGGGTCGTCCTCCGCGGAGATCCTGCGCACCGCGATCTCGCAGGGCATGCGCACCCTGCGCAACGACGGCTGGCTCAAAGTTATCGGCGGCCAGACGTCCGTCGAGGAGATTGTCCGGGTCGTTGCTTAAGAACCCCCGCCCTGAGCCGATAAGGAGGCGTCGCGACGATCCGTGCGGGACTTGAGGCGAGAGGCTGACCTGTGAACAACTTCAGTGTGCCGGCGGGCGATCCCACGTTGCGCGGCCCGATGGCGCCGGGGGTTGTCGGGCAGACGTTCCAGCCGCATGACCCTGACGACCGCACGCAGACGGCCCCGCCCTTCCAGCAGGGCGCGGGCGTCCCCGCGAGGCGGTCCCTCGCCGACCAGATGTCCACGAGCCCGGCACGCCAGATGGCCCCGACTGCGACCCAGGTCCAGCCGACCGCACAAGCACCCGCGGCGCCGGCCGCTGTGAAGCGCGCACCGACAGCGTCGACGACGCGGATCGGGATGAGCCGCCAGGCGGAGGAGAGCGACGTCCAGCTCGACCTTGTGCTCCGCGCGATGGTCGAGGCCGGTGGGTCCGACCTGCACCTCACGGTGGGCGCCGCGCCGATGGTGCGCAGGGACGGTTCGTTGTTCCCGCTCGAGGGCCACGGGCCGGTCATGCCCGAGGGGCTGCAGCGGTCGATCTACTCGATCCTCACGCAGAAACAGCGTGAGAAGTTCGAGACCAACCTCGAGCTCGACATCTCCTACGCCGTGCGTGGTCTCGCCCGGTTCCGCGTGAACATCTACCAGCAGCGTGAGTCGATCGGTGCTGCCTTCCGCGTGATCCCCTACGAGATCAAGCCCCTCGAGGATCTGGGTATCCCGGGGGTCGTCGCGAACTTCGCGGGTCTGGCCCGCGGCCTGGTCCTCGTGACGGGTCCCACCGGTTCCGGAAAGTCGACGACGCTCGCGTCGATCGTCGATCTCGCGAACCGCACCCGTGCTGACCACATCATGACCGTCGAAGACCCCATCGAGTTCTTGCACCGCCACAAGAAGTCGATCATCAACCAGCGTGAGGTCGGCCAGGACACGCACAGCTTCGCCAGCGCACTCAAGCACGTGCTGCGCCAAGACCCGGACATCATCCTCGTGGGTGAGCTCCGCGACCTCGAGACGATGTCCGTGGCGTTGACCGCAGCCGAGACCGGACACCTCGTGTTCGCGACCTTGCACACGCAGGATGCGGCGCAGACGATCGACCGCATCATCGACGTCTTCCCGCCCGAGCAGCAGGGGCAGATCCGGACCCAGCTCGCAAGCGCGCTGCAGGGCGTGGTGTGCCAGACGTTGTGCAAGCGTGCTGATGGGCCCGGGCGGGCCGTCGCGACCGAGGTGCTCATCGCGACGCCCGCTATCCGCAACCTCATCCGCGAGGGCAAGACGCACCAGGTGTACTCGGCCATGCAGGCTGGGGCCCAGCTCGGGATGCACACGATGGACCAGCACCTCGCCGACCTCGCACGAACCGGACGCATCTCGTACGAGACCGGCCTGGAGAAGTGCCAGCACATCGCGGACTTCAACCGGCTCACCGGTAGGGGAACGAGCGCGATCGGCGCCGGCATGGCGAACGCCAACATGGGCGGATCCAACTACGAGAACAGGGCTCTGTAATGGCCACCGCGACCAAGGCGTACGACTACGTCATCCGGGACAAGCAGGGCAAGCTCACAAAGGGGCGGCTCGAGGCCCCGAGCCAGTCGGCGGTGGCGAACAAGCTCATCATCATGGGTGTCGCTCCGATCTCCATCACCGAGGTGAGCAGCACTGGCCTCCAGCGGGAGATCAATATCCCGGGGTTCGGGGAGAAGGTCACGCTCAAGCACCTTGCCATCATGGCGCGCCAGCTGGCCACGATGATCAATGCCGGTCTGTCGTTGTTGCGTGCGATCTCGATCCTCACCGAGCAGACGGAGAGCAAGCCGCTCGCGAAGGTGCTCGCCGAGGTCCGCAGCGATGTGGAGACCGGTATCGCGTTCTCGGTGGCGCTGGGCAAGCACCCGGAGATCTTCCCGCCCCTCATGATCAACATGGTCAAGGCCGGTGAGGTCGGTGGATTCCTCGACCAGGTGCTCGTGTCGATCGCTGAGAACTTCGAGGACGAGGTCAAGCTCCGCGGGAAGATCAAGTCCGCGATGACCTACCCGGTCGTCGTGTTCGTCATCGCGATCCTCGCGACGAGCGGCATGCTCATCTTCATTGTTCCGATCTTCGCGGGGATGTTCGCGTCGCTCGGCGGCGAGCTGCCCGTGCCGACGCAGATCCTCATGCACATGTCGACCGGCCTCAAGTGGGGCGCCGGCCCTGTCGTCGTCGTGCTGGCTGTGTTCGCCGCGTGGTGGAGCAAGCACAAGAACGACCGCGCCGTGCGCGAGAAGCTCGACCCGTGGAAGCTCAAGATTCCCGTCTTCGGCAACCTCTTCAAGAAGATCGCCGTCGCGCGGTTCACCCGCAACTTCGGCGCCATGCTGCACGCCGGCGTCCCGATTCTTCAGGCGCTGGACATCGTGGGGGAGACAAGCGGCAACCTCGTCATCGAGCGCGCGACCAAAGCCATCCAGGAGTCGGTCCGCCAAGGGCAATCGCTCACCGGACCGCTGTCCCAGCACCCTGTCTTCCCGTCCATGGTTGTGCAGATGATGGCCGTGGGTGAGGACACGGGTGCCCTCGACACGATGCTCGGCAAGATCTCCGAGTTCTACGACCAGGAGGTCGAGGCGACGACAGAGCAGCTGACGAGCCTCATCGAGCCGCTCATGATCGTCGTCCTCGGCGCTGTGATCGGCGGGATGGTCATCGCGATGTACATGCCGATCTTCTCCATCTTCGACATCATCGAATGAGGGTGCGTGGGCGTCAGGACTCACGGCCCGATGCCGGTTTTTCGCTCACCGAGCTTCTTGTGGTCATCGCGATCCTCGGGGTACTCGCTGCGATCGCTGTGCCGGTGCTGATGTCCCAGAGGGAACGCGCTGCGGACAGCACGATCAAGAGCGACCTCCGGCTCGTGGCGGGGTCGGTCGAGGCGTTGCGCACAGATGAGGAAGCGTCGGTCACGAAGCCGGGGTTGCTGGAGAACCTCCGGTTGAGTCCCGGGGTCCGCGTCTCCGTGCACCTCGATGGATCCGCCTACTGCCTCTCCGGAATCAAAGCCAGTGGAGGGAAGTCCTCGCAGAACTGGGTGTACGACAGTGCCGACGGGCTCCGGGATGCTACGGCCTCTGGATGCGCGGGGGCCGCTGACTTCACTCTCCCCTGAGGTGGGTGAAGTCACGGGCTACCGGGTCCGAGGCGCTCAGGTGGGCAGGGGGCGTGCCGATATGCAGGGGGTAGCACCTTCCAGTGAATCTGATCCTGAAATGAGGCCGGGCATGATTGCTCGCATCCACAAGTCCATGAACGAGAAGGACAAGGGTTTCACCCTCATCGAGCTTCTCGTCGTCATCATCATCATCGGCATCCTCGCGGCGATCGCGATCCCGGTGTTCATGAATCAGCGTAAGAAGGCCGTCGACGCTTCCGTGAAGTCCGACCTGCGCACGGTCGCGAACGAGATGGAGACCTACTACACGGACAACCAGGCGTACGTGGCCCCGACGGCCAGCACGACGACGAACAACACGGTGACGATCGGCACCACAGCTGTGAAGGTCACGCTCGGGAATGTCATCTCGGCGACGACCACCGCCGACGGCTACTGCATCAAGGGGACGAACGCCAAGGGCGACAAAGCCTCGACGACTGCTGGTGCAGGCGGAGCGGCAGCTACGGGTGGTCTGTTCTACAGCAGCACGGCTGGCGGCCTGGTCGCCAGCTGCTAACTGGCACACGCATCATCGAAGGAGCTCGCACGCGCCAAGCGTGCGAGCTCCTTCGCTCTGGGTGAAGTAGTCGAAGAGTGTTCAAGTCTGTGACCTAGGGGCCGATGCGAAGAGGGTGACGCTCGCATACGCCCCTCGGCGGACCGCAAGCAACACATTTCTTCGTCTGATTCTGATCCTGATCCTGAAACGAGGCCGGGCAATGATCGCTCGCATCCATAAGTCCATGAACGAGAAGGACAAGGGTTTCACCCTCATCGAGCTTCTCGTCGTCATCATCATCATCGGCATCCTCGCGGCGATCGCGATCCCGGTGTTCATGAACCAGCGCAAGAAGGCCGTCGACTCCTCGATCAAGTCTGACCTGCGTACGGTCGCGAACGAGATGGAGACCTACTACACCGACGCTCAGACGTACGTGAACGCGGTGGGCTCGCCCGGGAGCACGGTCATCGGAACGGGCGGTACCGCAGTGACGGTCACGACGAGCCCGGGCAACGACGTCGATGGCACGGCGACCGCGAGCGGGTACTGCCTGACCGGCGCGAACACCAAGGCGACGAAGACGTTCTACTACAACAGCGCGACGGGCGGACTCACCGACGTGGCATGCTCCTGATTCACAGTGGTGTTGGACGCTCCTGAGGCGAGCTCAGGGGTCGGACGGGCCGGAGTGCGATCGCGCTCCGGCCCGTCTGTGCTCGGCTCGCGGATTGTGAGAGCAACCGCATAACGCGCCTGGGGCGCTGACGGCGAGAGTGCGAGCGCCGGGACATCCACGATTGGGACGAAGAAGCGCTCCATCCAGGCAACATGGTCTGCCTTCGATGCACCCTGGCTCTCCGACGGCGTTCGGATTCGCATGTTCCGGGTGAAATGGCATGCAAACTCTCATGATATTTGCTCCCGCCGCCGATGACGTTGGTGCGACGCAGGCTGATGCATGTTGCGGAAGGCCAGCAGCGTATTCCTTGATCTGAATCTGACTCTGAACCTGAAATGAGGCCGGGCATGATTGCTCGCATCCACAAGTCCATGAACGAGAAGGACAAGGGTTTCACCCTCATCGAGCTTCTCGTCGTCATCATCATCATCGGCATCCTCGCGGCGATCGCGATCCCGGTGTTCATGAACCAGCGCAAGAAGGCCGTCGACTCCTCCGTGAAGTCCGACCTCCGCACTGTCGCGAACCAGATGGAGACTTACTACACCGACAAGCAAGCGTACGTCGCGGTCACGGCCAACACGGCGACGACGCCGAAGATTACCGTCGGTGCCTCACCAGACAACGTCGACGTCAGCCTGAGCCCCGGCAACGTTGTTGCCGTCAAGCTCGTGGGCACCGATGGGTACTGCATCACCGGTACGAACACGAAGGGTGATAAGGCTGCAACGCCGGGCATCTTCTACAACAGCACGACGGGTGGTCTGACCGCCACTGCGTGCCCGTGATCCGCGATACACATCTCTGTAGTCGTATCGCTGCACCGCGCTACCTGCGATCTGCTGCCTGACTGCCGGCCCTGTCGCTCCTCTGGACGACAGGAACCCGCACGCGATAGGCGCGGGGGCATGCCGGGTGAAGTCGCACGAGACTACTCATGGTCGGCTAACCGGCGTCCGATGACGATGATGCGACGCACGCCGACGCGAACTGCTGAAGACCAGCGGCGCATTCTTTTATATGACTCTGAATCTGATCCTGAAATGAGGCCGGGCATGATTGCTCGCATCCACAAGTCCATGAACGAGAAGGACAAGGGTTTCACCCTCATCGAGCTTCTCGTCGTCATCATCATCATCGGCATCCTCGCGGCGATCGCGATCCCGGTGTTCATGAACCAGCGTAAGAAGGCCGTCGACTCCTCCGTGAAGTCCGATCTGCGCACGGTCGCCAACGAGCTCGAGACGTACTACACGGACAAGCAGGAGTACCTCGCCGCAACAGGCACGGCGGGCACGATCACCATCGGCACCGGTAACGTGATCAAGCTCTCGCCCGACAACGTCCTCGTCGTGACAACCAACACGGCCAAGGACTCCTACTGCATCAAGGGGACGAACACCAAGGGCGACAAGGCGGCGGCGACCGCGGGGCTCTTGTACAGCAGCAAGGGCGGCGGTCTGCTGTCGGCCGGTACTGCGAGCTGCACACCGTAGTTCCCAGAGACTGGCGCAAGTTCTTCGAAGCGTGAGTCTGGCCATTTCTCGGGAAACAATCACAGCAACCCGCGCGCTCCGAGCGCGCGGGTTGCTGTGATTCCCGGCCCCTCCCTCCCTCAGCGCCGTCCGCGTGAGCCGGTGCAGCTTCGATGGGGTTCCCATATCTCAAATGACCCGAGTCCGATAGCTCGGTCAGCAGTTCGTGGTGCTCGATGAGACTCGCCCCCTCACGAGAAGGACAAGGGCTTCACGCGCATCGCGCTTCTCCTGGTCATCATCATCGGTATCGTTTTGCGGTCGCGATCGCGGTGTACGTGAGCCAGCGCAAGAAGGCCGTCGAGTCTTCGGTCAAGGCCGACATCCGCACGGTCGCGAGCGAGCTTGATCCGTACGACGTGGACAATCAGGCGTGCGTCGCAGCGGAAGGAACTGCTGGCACGATCGAGCTCGGAACCAGACCGGCGATTACCCTCTCGCGCAACAACGTGCTCGTCATCACGATGAGCACGTTGAAGGACCAGTACTGCATCCGCGGCGCCAATTCAAAGGCGACAGAGCGAATGGCGGAATCGTCTACACGAGCAAGGGGGGCGGGTTGCAACCCGCCACGCAGCAGACGTGCCCAGCCTTCACCTGACCGCCGTTTTCATCGGCTAGCGCGCGGTGAGCGCGCCCGCTCAGCGAGAAGCCCGTTCAGCCACCGCGCCGGATGGGCTTCTCGCTGTGAACCGCTCGTGTGGGGCGAGAACCGAACCTTCGGCTCAGGTCGCTGAGGTCCTCCGGCGGTACAGGCGCCTGTGGGGTCCAAACGCTTGAGGAACGTGCTCGACCTGCCGATAGGTCAACGAAGAGATGTGCCGAGTCGAGAGGAAACCGGTGAACCACGCCGCCACGGAACGCTCGCAAGTCGAGTCCGACGCCGCTGTTGCGAGCCCGGACTCCGGATTCTCGCTGATCGAAGTCGTCGTCGCCCTGATGCTGCTCGGCGCGGTGGCTGCGGGTTCGCTCCTGTTCTTCGTGAACACGATGCAGAGCACGTCGCACCTGCAGCGGACGCAAGCTGCCGCGGCAGTTGCTACCCAGGCAATGGAACGGGTTCGAGCCATCAATCCGAGACCAGCTGCTGGTGCGACGCTCAGCCCTCTGCTCGCCAACCGCTCGGAGGCTTCCGTCACTGTGGCGTGGGACGCCGCGAATCCTGACTACGTCCGCGAGACGACCAAGGACTTTGACCCCGCCCCCAAGGCGGGGGTTGCCGCGACGATCCCCGTGACGAGTTCGGTGACCGTCTCTGACATGGACTTCGCGATCACGACGCACATCGGTTACTGCTACCGAGCGAAGGCGGCGAGCTGGAGCCAGGACAAGTGCATGACCTCGACGGTTCCGGCATCAGTGCCCGACACGATGGTGAAGGTGTATCGCGCTGTCGTGGTGGTGACGTGGGAGCCGGGCGGGGATGAGCGCTGTGAGGGCGGACTCTGCAGCTACGTGCTGACGACGCTTATCGACGTGAGCTCAGATGCCGAGTGGAATGTCGCGGAGGGTCTCTTCGCCTATGCGTCTGAGGCCACGTACACGGTCGGTGACCCGAAGGAACAGTTTTTCCTTCCACCCGCGCTCGAGGGCATCCCTCTGACGAAGAACCCCACCACCATCACGACAGGTCCCACGCCTGCAGGCACTGAGCTGGCCGGCCAGATGGGCATCGCGGGCGTCGTCACGACGCACCCGGGGATGGGCGCGATCCGTTATCAGGTCCCTAAGAACTACTCCGGCCCGGTGACGGTGAAGTACTCGTTGAACGACGGAGTCAACCCAGCCACGGCGCCCGTCGATCTCAAGATCACGATCCTCCCGAAGCCGTACAACGACTCCGGCTACCAACTCGAAGCGGGCTCAAGCATCCTCATCCCGGTGCTCGCGAACGATGCGCCGACGTCAGGGCTGACGATCGTCGACGAGGACCTCAAGCCCGTGGTGAGCCCAGAGGGGAAGTCGGGGGACGTCACCGCCGTGATCGAGGCCGGACAGCTCCGGGTGTCAGCGAAGCCTGGAGTCGCTCCGCAGACCGTGACGTTCAGCTACCGGGTGCAGGACCCGAAGAGCGCGACGCACCCGACCAAGGGGATCAGTGAGACTGTGGCGACCGTGTCGGTGACCGTGTTCAAGCCCGTCGTCGTCGCTCCCACCGGCACGGACATCTTCTTCCCCCCCATGCAAGGGGTGGGCAATAGCGCGGCCGGAACTTCGGTACAGCTAGATTTCGGCCTGAAAGCTGGTGAAACCGTCAGGATCGAACCCGTTCCTGGACAGCTCACGCTCGTGGATAGTGCCGGAAAGGTCCGCACCGAAGGAACGGCGACGGACTTCTACTTCCAGAGGGCTGCGAACTTCGCGGGCGTGAAAACCTTCAAGTTTCGCGTGGTGAATGCGGGCAAGGTCGCTTCTGCCGATGCTTATACCGGAACTCTTATCACGTTCCCGTCCGCCGCGGATGACAATCAAGGGTTCCGGTTTAACGCGGGTCAGAACCTGACGGTGACTCCAGCGAAGGCGAGGAATGCCCCGAACTCCGCCTCTACTGGGTTCACGTACGAACTGGGCGCGACCAGTTGTAAGGCCGTCACGCTCAGCGACGCGACCAACGGGATATTCGCAGTGACCCGTCCCGACGCTGTCACTGAATGGATCTGGATCTTCCCGGTCACGTCTTACCCGACCTGCACTTTCGAGTATCGGATCCGCATGACCATGGCTGGATTGCCGGAGACCAGTTACGTCTCGCCCTATGCGACGGTGACGGTCCGTCAATCATGACAATGACCATGACAGAGGAGCACGGAGGCAAGGAGCGGCCGTCCGCACGAAACTCGGACCAGGGAATGACGCTCGTAGAGCTCATCGTGGCGATGGGCATCTTCACGGTGATCATCGCTGTCTTCATGGCGGGCGTCGTGGTCATGACGAAGGACACGGCGCGGGCGCAGTCGGTGTCGGATGCCGGCACCGAGGTGCGGAGCGCCTTCCAGAGGTTCGACCGGGACGTCCGGTACGCGTCCGCCATCAACCTTCCCTGGTATGGGACGGGAGCGAGCGCTGGTTCCTTCTACGTCGAGTACCTGATCACCGCCGTTGACGGAGGCAAGCAGCCGCAGTGCACCCAGTGGCGCTACGTGCCCGGCACGGGTGGCGCCAATGGAGTTCTGCAGCGACGGACGTGGGTTGATGCCCTCGTACCGAGCCCGAAGCCGTGGATCACCGAGGCGACGAACGTCCGGAACGATCTCAGCGATCCTGACAGGCGTCCCTTCCAGATGTCGGTGACGTTGAAGCAACAGCTGCGAGTCGTGCTCGACGTGGGCCCCGGGCCGGCAGGGCCCGACGCTCGGAAGGGCGCTGAGCTGGACGCACTGTTCGTCGCCCGGAACACCACGGACCAGACGGCCACACGTACAGACAAGGACGGCGATCGTCGTAGCGACACGCCCGTATGCCAGGGAGTTGGACGTTCATGAGAAGTCGTCGAGACGGGTGGGGTCGCAAGGACAGCAGCTCCGACGAGAGCGGCATGGCACTGCTCACGGCAATCATGCTGATCATGGTCATCGGATCGCTGAGCGTTCTCATGCTCGGGGTCATGGTCTCCCAGGTGAAGCCGACGCTCTTCGGAGCGAAGTACAGCCGGACCGTCGTCGCAGCCGAGGCGGGTATCGACGCGGCACTGAGCCAGATTCGGTCGGCGACGAGCAAGCACAAGATCTCCGGAGATGTGCTCGGCGACCCGAAAAAACTGCCGTGCACGGTTACAGGCACCGTCAGTGCCGATTCCGCCGAGTACGCGTACACGGCGACGGTCACGTACTTCTTGGACGACCCACGCGCCAAGAACGCGACGTGGCGAGCCGCGAACGCGATCACGAAGTTCTGTGAGCGGATCAACCGACCCGTCCCTGCTTACGCAGTGATCTCATCACGGGGAACGGACGCGACTGTTCCGGGCAGGGCCGCGGACTCAGGCGACCGGGTCCTCGAGTCGGTCTACACGTTCCAGACGATGAACCAGAACATCCAGGGTGGTCCGATCTTCGCGTTCGGCAACGGCTTCTGTCTCCAAGCGGACACGATGCAGGCTGGGTCGGAGATCTCCTACGTCGATGCCAAGAACTGCGTCAGCAACGACGAACGTCAGCAGTGGAGCTGGAAGGATGACTACAAGATCCACTTGTCCGTCTCCGACCTGACGGCCACACCTCTGTGCATCAGTGGCCGTCCCGATGGACAGGGAAAGAAGGTGAACGCCACGCTCCAGGTGTGCCAGCCGCGATCGACGACGACGCCCCTCGGCTCTAGCCAGCTGTACAGCTGGCATGGTGGGGCTCTGTTCAAGGTCCAGAACGAAGCCAATGACAGCACCAAGCACCCGACGAGGACAAGCAATCCCTACTGGGAGTTCTGCCTGGGCACCGGCGCCAGTGGCACAAGCGTCACGAACGGACGCAAGCTCATGGTTGGCGCCTGCGGAAACAACGCGACCTGGTCGTCCTTCGCCCCCAGTCCCAAAGTGGGCGCTGCTGCTGCGTCGAAGGCCACCAACCAGATCGTGAACTACGCCGAGTTCGGGCGGTGCGCCGACGTGACCACTGCAAAGATCGATTACAAGTTCATGATTGTCTACCCATGCAAGCAGAATCCTGCGCTGGTAGGTGGTGACACGATCGAGTGGAACCACAGGTGGTACTACACGGAGCCGTGCGAGGTGAGAGCGGACGGTACCTGCGGGCTCGTCGGAAGGACAGACGGACAGCGGATCACCGTGAAGGTGGGCGACAGCTCAACGAACGCGCAGTGCATGAAGACCGCCCCGCCGAACCCCGCGCCCGGCGCCGGACCGGCGTACATCACGTTCACCACGGCATGCACGGGGGCCGACGTCACCTGGTTCCGTAGCGCGGACACCGGCGACAAGCAGACCAGCTGGCGCTTCGAGGACTCCTATGGACGATGCCTCGCTATCGGTCCAAAGGGCGAGCCGCTGCAGAACGACCTGCCGAACTGGTCGACCATGGTCGTTGCGGAGTGCTCGAGCGCTCCTGACCAGAAGTGGAACGCACCTGCGATCGAGCAGGACGCGACCGTCGATAGTTACCGGGAGCTGGACAACTGAACCTTTTCATCGACGACGGCTCGCTCGCATGGGCAGCGCTCGCATGCGTCGTTGTCCTCGGTCTCGTGATCGGCTCGTTCCTCAACGTTGTCATCTGGCGCGTTCCCCGGGGCGAGTCAGTGGTGCGACCTCCGAGTGCATGCCCGGCGTGCGGCCACCGAGTGCGCGGGCGCGACAACGTCCCGGTCGTCTCGTGGCTCGCTCTGCGGGGCCGGTGTCGCGACTGCAAGGCACCGATCGCGGCGCGCTACCCTCTGGTCGAGGTCACGACAGGAACGGTGTTCGCGCTGGTCCTCGTGCGGTTCGGGCTGTCGGGTGCAGTTCCCGCGTTTCTCTACCTAGGGGCCGTCAGCGTCACCCTGTTCATCATCGACATCGACGTCAAGCGACTGCCCAACGCCATCGTGATGCCCGCCTACGCCATCCTCCCGGCGCTCCTCGCGCTCGCCAGCTGGATCGACGGCGACTGGGAAGCGATGATCCGCGCGCTCACCGGAGGAGTGATCCTCTACGTCTTCTACTTCGTGGCAATGGTGGCCTACCCCGGGGGCATGGGCTTCGGTGATGTGAAGCTCGCGGGGATCCTCGGTCTCGCCTTGGCATGGGTGGGCTGGGGAGCGTTCGTCGTCGGAGCCTTCGGCGCGTTCCTCCTCGGCGGAGTGTTCTCGGTGCTGCTGTTGGCCACTCGCCGTGCGGACCGGAAGAGTGGCATTCCTTTCGGCCCCTGGATGATCCTCGGTGCCGTCGTCGGGATCGGTTGTGGTGAGCACCTCTGGGGCGCGTACCTCGGTCTCATGTCGTGAACGTCGCGCAAAAGCACCCCACGAGACGTTAATCCTCCGTCTCTCGGTGCCGATACGGCACAGAGTGAGAAGATCTCGCGCCGAGAGGGGACCAGTGTGGCGAAGCATCGAGTGATCGGACTCGACCTGGGGACGACGGCTGTTCGTGCCGCCGAGGTCGATTTCGGGTCAGGCGGCTCCGCCGCGACCCTGACGAACTACGACGAGGTGCCGCTCCCGCTCGGTGCGATCCGGGATGGCGAGGTTGCTGACCAGCCTGCCGTTGCTGCCGCGCTCAAGGAGCTGTGGAGCCGGGCCAAGTTCAGCTCCAAAGACGTGGTGCTCGGAGTGGGCAACCAGCGAGTCGCGGTTCGTGAGCTCACGCTCCCGTGGATGCCCATGGCGCAGCTCCGTGCGTCCCTGCCCTTCCAGGTCCAGGACCTCCTCCCGATGTCGACGGACGAGGCTCTCCTCGACTTCTACCCGACCGACGACTTCGAGGGCGACAACGGACGGGTGCTCGAAGGGTTGCTCGTTGCGGCTGCGCGGGACACCGTGGCTGCCAACGTCCTCGCGGTCGAGGCTGCTGGCCTCTCACCGGTCATGGTGGACCTCAACGCCTTCGCACTCCTGCGGGGTATGACGCAGGGTGCATTGGGCGGCAAGACGGTGGCACTTGTCGACATCGGCGCGCGGATCACGAACGTCGTCATCGTCGCCAACGGTGTCCCGCGCTTCGTACGCGCGCTCCCGGCTGGCGGCCAGGATGCGACCGACGCAGTTGCGCGGGGGCTCGGCGTGTCGAACAACGATGCGGAGAACATCAAGCGAGAGATCGGCGTCGGGATGACATCTCGACCCGAGTACGCGGACGGCGCGGAAGCTCTGGCGCACGTCTCACAGAACCTCGTGGAAGCAGTACGCAACACCTTCACCTACTACGCCGGCTCGCGATCGGGCTCGCCGATCGACGTCGTTGCCCTCACGGGCGGCGGTGCTCACCTGCCCGGGCTCGGCCAGTTCCTTGCCAGTGCGAGCCGACTCAGCGTCACCCTTGGAGACCCGCTCGGCGCCCTCACGGTCTCGAAGGGGATCGGAGGTCGAGAACGGTTCGCCGGGCTCGAGTCCCGGATGGCGCTTCCTATCGGCCTCGCATACGGAGTTGCAGCATGACCGCACTACTCGAGAAGTCCGGACGTCAGAAGTCCCCGAAGTCCGCCCCCCTCGGTGCCCCCCGACTTCCGCAGGTCGACCTCCTCCCCCCGGAGGTGCGCGCCGGGCGGGGCCTCTCGCGGACGAAGCGTTGGCTCGGAGTGTCTCTGGTTCTCACCGTTCTGCTGGCAGGTCTCGGCTACGCCTTCGCCGTGCTGACAGAACGGGAAGCGGACGCGCACCTCGCGAAGGCCCAGAAGACATCCGCGGACCTGGCCGCGGAGAAGGTCAAGTATGCCGAGGTGCCTGTGGTGCTGGGCGCGATCAACGACGTGGAGCGGGCTCGTCTGCTCGGTATGTCGACTGAAGTGGCCTGGGCGCCGCACATCGCCGCGATCGCTGCGGTTCTTCCACCCGGGACGAGCATCGAGTCCTTCGCGATCTCGCAGGCCTCGCCCACGCAGGACCTGGGTGTCGCGGGTGACCCGCTGAACGGGCCCCGCATCGCATCGATCTCGTTCACCGCACGATCGGCGACGTTGCCCGACGGGTCCGCGTGGCTCGACGGACTCGACTCCATCCCAGGATTTACTGATCCGACGCTGCAGAGCACGACGTTGAGCGAGGAAGAGGGAGTGCCCTACTACTCGATGACATCCACGATCGAGGTCGACGAGTCGGCGCTCGCCAACCGCTTCGTTGAGATTGAGGAGTGACCATGCAGTCGACGAAAGCACGCACGTGGATCACGGGGACGGTGGTGCTCGCCCTGACGATCCTCTTGGCCGCGTGGTTCCTCCTCATCGCTCCGGTGTTCGCGAATGCAAGCGACACGAGGGAGACAGCTGAGACCCAGGACGATCAGAACGCGTCCGAAGCCCGACGGATCGCGACTCTCAAAGCGGACTTCGAGCAGATCGACACGTACAAGGCGGAACTCGCGGCATTACGTGCGAACATCCCCGCGAGCCTTGATCACAGTCAGTTCCAGCGCGACATCGCGACCATCGCAGTCGCCCATGGGGTGACGGTGCTGTCCCTGACGACGAGCAGCTCGATCCCGGTCGAGTTTGCGGCTCCGGCCGTAGACGAGGAAGGCGCAGCCAGTGCTGACCCCGCAGCGGAAGGTGCGGCCGATAGCGCAGTACCTCCCGAGCCCGCCATCTCGTTGCCCGGTCTTCACGAAGTTCCCGTAACGATCGACGTGGTCGGGGCGTACGAGAATGTCCTAGCCTTCGTCACAGAGTTGCAGACGGTGAATCCGCGACTCGTTCTTCTCACGAGCCTCGAGGGGAATGCACTGAAGGCAGCTGAGGCATCCGGTGGAGCGCCCGCGACCGCCGACGGCGATCTGTCTCTCGTCCTCACTGGTCAGATGTATGTTCTGCTCGACGAGCGCGGGCTTTCTGTAGCCGAAGAGTCTCCTGCCCCGACGGAGCTCCCGGTTCCAGGCCCAGGCAAGAATCCGCTCCTGCCGGCGCGGTAGGTGCTACGCGATCGCGTCAGCAATGTCTCGACCGCCGGGCGTCCGTTCTACGGGCGCCCGGCGTTCGCGTCTGTACGCCGTGGGAGGATGCAGCCATGCTTCGTTGGTTGACGTCTGGTGAGTCGCACGGCCCTGCTCTGGTGGGGATCATCGAGGGTGTTCCCGCAGGTGTGGAGGTGCTGACCTCGGACATCCAGGCGGCGCTGGCCCGCCGCCGGCTCGGCTACGGGCGTGGTGCGCGGATGAAGTTCGAGCAGGACGAGGTGCGTATCCTCGCCGGCCTGCGGCACGGTGTGAGCCAGGGCGGTCCGCTGGCCATCGAGATCGGCAACACAGAGTGGCCCAAGTGGGTCGACGTCATGGCGTCCGACCCCGTGGACCCCGAGCTCCTCAACCGTGCGCGCAACGCGCCCCTCACTCGGCCCCGTCCCGGGCACGCGGACCTCGTCGGCATGCGCAAGTACGGCTTCGACGACGCCCGCCCCGTCCTCGAGAGGGCCTCTGCCCGGGAGACGGCGACCCGCGTGGCGCTGGGCACGGTCGCTGCGAAGTTCCTCGAGCAGGCGGTCGGCATCCGACTCGTGTCCCACGTGACGAGCATCGGTCCCGTCTTCGCTCCCGAGGACGCGGCCGTCCCCACCCCCGACGACGTCCACCTGCTCGACGCCGACCCGGTCCGCTGCTTCGACCCGGCGACGTCAGCAGCGATGGTCGAGGAGATCGACCAGTGCCACAAGGACGGCGACACGCTCGGGGGAGTGGTCGAGGTCCTCGCGTACAACGTGCCCTCCGGGCTCGGCAGCTACGTGCACGGCGACCGGCGCCTCGACGCGAAGCTCGCGGCTGCGCTCATGGGTATCCAGGCCATCAAGGGCGTCGAGGTCGGCGACGGCTTCCGCACCGCTGCGCGCCGCGGGTCGCAGGCGCACGACGAGATCGAGCGCGACGCCAACGGCCGTATCCGCCGCCTGAGCAACCGCGCTGGCGGCATCGAGGGGGGCATGACCAACGGCGAGATCGTCCGCGTCCGTGCCGCGATGAAGCCCATCTCCACCGTCCCGCACGCGCTCGCGACCGTCGACGTCTCCACCGGTGAGGTCGCCAAGGCCCAGCACCAGCGGTCCGACGTCTGCGCCGTTCCGCCCGCTGCGGTCGTCGCGGAGGCCATGGTGGCCCTCACGCTCGTGGACGTCGTCCTCGAGAAGTTCGGCGGAGACTCTGTCGCCGAGGTGCGCCGCAACGCCGACGCCTACCTCGCGTCCATCCCCGAGCTCCTACGCTGACATGACCACCCCGACGGGACCCCGCGTCGTCCTCATCGGACCACCCGGCTCCGGGAAGACCACGACCGGACGCTCCCTGGCGGAGCGCCTTCACGTCCGCTGGCGTGACACAGACGCCGACATCGAGGCCACCGCCGGCAAGAGCATCTCCGACATCTTCGTCGACGACGGGGAACCCCACTTCCGCGCCCTGGAGCGCGAAGCCGTCACCACAGCGCTCGCCGTCCACGACGGCGTCCTCGCGCTCGGTGGGGGAGCGATCCTCGACCCCCACACCGAAGACGCCCTCGCCGCCTACGCTGCCGCTGGCGGAACCATCGTGTTCCTCGACGTCAGCCTCGCTCAGGTCGCGCCGCGTGTCGGCTTCAACCAGGCCCGCCCGCTGCTCCTCGGCAACCCCCGCGCCAAGTGGCAGTCGCTCATGACCGCCCGCCGACCCGTCTACGAGCGGATCGCCACCCTCCACGTGCACACCGACGGCAAGAGCACCGGCCAGGTCGCGCGCGAGATCGTCGCCGCCCTCCAGACACCGCCTGCCGCCCCCTCCGACCCCGAGGACCAGTCGTGACCGACACCGACGCCACCACCCCGCCGCACTCCGTCGTCACCGTCACCGCCGAGCGCACCTACGACGTGGTCATCGGCCGTCAGCTCCTCGGTGCCCTGCCCCGCCTGCTGGGCGACGGCGTCCGCAAGGTCCTCGTCATCCACACCGAAGCCCTCGAAGCCTCTGCGGAGGCCGTCCGCGAGGACCTCGTCGCGCAGGGGTACGAGGCCCTCATGGCGACCATCCCCGACGCCGAGGGCGCCAAGTCCATCGACGTCATCGCGTTCTGCTGGCAGATCCTCGGCACCTCCGACTTCACCCGCAGCGACGCCATCGTCTCCATCGGCGGGGGAGCCACCACCGACGCCGCAGGGTTCGTCGCCGCCACGTGGCTGCGCGGCATCAAGGTCGTGCACATCCCCACCACGCTCCTCGCGATGGTCGACGCGGCCGTCGGCGGCAAGACCGGCATCAACACCGCCGAGGGCAAGAACCTCGTCGGTGCGTTCCACAGCCCCGCCGGCGTGCTCTGCGACCTCGTCGCGCTCGAGACCCTGCCGAAGTGGGACTTCGTCGCCGGGCTCGCCGAGATCATCAAGACGGGGTTCATCGCGGACCCCGTCATCCTCGACCTCGTCGAGGCCAACGCCGCCGCCCTCCAGGCATGGCCCACCGCCGACGACCACCTCCGGGACGTCGTCCGGGAGCTCGTGGAGCGCTCGGTCGCCGTCAAGGCTCGCGTCGTCAGCGAAGACCTCAAGGAAGCGTCGCTGCGCGAGATCCTCAACTACGGGCACACCCTCGCCCACGCGATCGAGCAGGTCGAGCGGTACGCCTGGCGCCACGGCGCTGCCGTGTCGGTCGGCATGGTCTTCGCGGCCGAGCTCGCCCGTCTCGCCGGGCGGCTCAGCGACGAGGTCGTCGACCGGCACCGGTCCATCCTTGGCTCCGTCGGACTGCCGCTGACCTACCGTGGGGACCGCTGGGAGCAGCTGCTCGCCGTCATGCGACGCGACAAGAAGTCCCGCGGGGACCTCCTGCGGTTCGTCGTCCTCGACGACATCGCGAAGCCGTCGCGCCTCGAAGGTCCCGACCCGACGCTCCTCGCCGCCGCGTACGCCGAGATCAGCGCCGACGCGCCGTCGAGCCGTGCTGTCTCCCTCTGAGAGGACACCCATGAGCGCCGAGAAGTCCTTCCACCCCGCCTACGGCGAGCCGGCCCACCACCCGGCCTACGGACAGCCGGCGGCAGACACCGTCACCGAGGCGCAGCTCGCGACGGTGCGTGAGGCGACCGCCCGGTCACGGCGCGTCGTCCCCGTGGTGTTCGCCGTCGAGGTCGTGTGCTTCGTCGGTGCGGTCGTCACCTGGTTCTCCGTGTGGAGCGTCATCCTGGGTGTCCTCGCGCTCGTCGCAGCCTGCGTCGGAATGTTCCTGTTCCGTGTCGCGTACGTCTCCGGGCGCGCTCTCCACGCCGTGGACGCCGTGGACAAGAACGCCGAGGCCGCGAAGCGCCGCTCCTTCGGGCTCATCGAGTAGTCGGGGTCCCGGCGCGGGCCGTGGCCCCGCCGTACTAGGCTCCAGCACCATGACGCGTGCATTCATCCTCAACGGACCCAACCTCGGCAGGCTCGGCGTGCGGGAGCCGGACGTGTACGGCGCCCTGTCCTTCGCGGACCTCGTCGCTGCGGGCGAGCGGTGGGGGAGCGAGCTCGGCATCGACGTCGAGGTGCGTCAGACCGACGACGAGGCTGAGCTCGTGCACTGGCTCCACGAGGCCGTCGACACCCGGTCGGACGTCGTGCTCAACCCTGCCGCCTTCACGCACTACTCCTACGCCCTGCGGGACGCCGCCGCGCAGGTGACCAAGGGTGGCCTGCGGCTCGTCGAGGTGCACATCTCCAACCCCTACGCGCGCGAGGAGTTCCGCCACACGTCCGTCGTCGGCGCTGTGGCGACCGGGACGATCGCCGGCTTCGGGTTCGACTCGTACCGCCTGGCGCTCTCGGCGTTGGCGGACGGGACCGTCACGCCCTGACGCGCCTCACAGCCAATCAAGCCCTAGGCCTTGATTGACCGCAATCAAGCCTGTAGCCTGGATCGATGTTCGTTCTCACCGTCGACCAACAACGCAGCACCTCCCGCGGTGACAAGGTGCCCGAGCTCCTCGCCCGCCTCGCGCCGGTCCTCAACGCCCTCCCAGGCGTCCGCTTCCCGTTCGAGCGGACGGTCGGGGACGAGGTCCAGGCCGTCCTCGACGACGCCGCCTCGACCCTCACCGTCGTCCTCGAGGTCGTCCGGCTCGGCGGCTGGCGCGCCGGCCTGGGGATCGGAGCCGTCACCACACCCCTCCCGGAGACGAGCCGGGCAGCCTCGGGGCAGGCGTTCATCCACGCCCGTGCGGCCGTCGACCGGGCCAAGGGCCGCAGCACCGCGGTGCCGGTCGCGGTCGAGAGCGACAGCCCCACCGCCGCCGACGTCGAGGCGCTGCTGCGCCTGCTGGGCGCCGTCGTCGAGCGACGCACCACGCAGGGGTGGGAGGTCGTCGACCTCCTGCGCCCCGACGTGACGACCGGCACACCCGCGCACCCCGGCCCCGGCAGGACGCAGAAGGACGTGGCCCGTATCCTCGGCATCAGCGAACAGGCAGTGAGCCAACGGGTGCGCTCCGCGCTGTGGGCAGAAGAGCTGGCAGCCCGGCCCCTCGCGGCCCGGCTGCTACGAGAGGCGGACCAGTGGGTGCAGGGGCGATCTTCGCCATCGTGATCGGTGTGCTGGCGGTCAGCGTCGTCGGCGGCTGGTACGTCACGCGCGGGGTCCTCACCCTTGCCGCACGGACCGCCACGGACGAGCCGACCGCGCAGGTCACGGCCGGGCAGGCGCCGGGCGGTGCGCCCGAGCAGGCCGCCGACGCAGGGCCCAACAGCCTGCGCGCCCGCGCTGCGCTGCGTGGTGGGACGTGGATCGGCATCCTCGAGCGCCTCGCCATCACGGCACTCATCCTCGTCAACTACCCGACCGGCGTCGCGATCCTCGTGGCCGTCAAGGGCCTGGGGCGCTACCCGGAGCTGCGGGACAACCCCGAGGCGTCCGAACGGTTCGTCATCGGCACCCTCGCCTCGATGCTCTGGGCGGGCGGGCTCGGCCTCCTGGGACGCTGGGCGATCACCGCAGGCTAGACTGGCCTCCGCTCTCCTGCGGCCCACGCGCGCCAGCCCCTCACCGGGACCCCTCGTGCCCGGCCTGACCCCGGCCGCAGTCGAATGTGAACGTGACAGTCAACACCGACAGGAAGATCGAACGTGGCTACCACCAACGACATCAAGAACGGCACAGTGCTCAAGCTCGACGGCCAGCTGTGGACCGTCATCGAGTTCCAGCACGTCAAGCCCGGCAAGGGTGGCGCGTTCGTCCGCACGAAGATGAAGCACGTCACGTCCGGCAAGACGGTCGACAAGACGTTCAACGCCGGCCTGAAGATCGAGACCGCGAGCGTCGACAAGAGCGACATGCAGTACCTGTACAAGGACGGCACGGACTACGTGTTCATGGACTCCTCCACGTACGACCAGATCTACATCCCCGAGACCACGGTCGGGGACGCGAAGAACTTCCTCCTCGAGAACCAGACCGCGCAGGTCGCGACGAACGAGGGCACCGTCCTCTACGTCGAGCTCCCGCCGTCGGTCGTCCTCGAGATCACGTACACCGAGCCGGGCCTCCAGGGTGACCGCTCGACCGGTGGCACCAAGCCCGCCACCCTCGAGACAGGCCACGAGATCCAGGTGCCGCTGTTCCTCGAGCAGGGCACGAAGGTCAAGGTCGACACCCGCGACTCGAGCTACCTGGGCCGAGTGAACGACTGACGTGGGAGCCCGTACCAAGGCGCGCAAGCGCGCGCTCGACGTCCTGTTCGAAGCCGAGCAGCGTCAGCTCGACCCCGCCGTCCTCCTCGCCGACCGCGTCATCGAGCCGGGGACGGAGTCGTCGCTCCCGCAGTACTCGGTCGACATCGTCGAAGGCGTCCTGGACAACCAGGACCGCATCGACGAGCTGCTCGAGACCTACTCGCACGGGTGGACGCTCGACCGCATGCCCGCCGTCGACCGCGCGCTCCTGCGGATAGGGTCGTGGGAGATCCTCTTCAACGACGACGTCCCTGACGCCGTCGCCATCGACGAGGCCGTCGAGCTCTCCCGGTCCCTGTCGACCGACGACTCGCCGGCGTTCGTCAACGGTCTTCTCGGCCGCATCCTCGAGCTCAAGCCGACGATCCGCGGCTGAGGCCCACAGCCGGACACAGCAGGAGACGGGCACTGCGCCCGGCGAACGACACGAGGCTCCGACCTGCAAGGGTCGGAGCCTCGTGTCGTTCGCCCGTGCGCGGCTGGACTCAGCGCACGAAGAACCCCGTCGTCGCCTGGACGGTGCTCGGCACGGCCTCGGCGGGACGGCCGAGCATGTTGCCCTGCGCCTGCGTGACGCCGAGCGCGACGAGGGCCTCGAGCTCGTGCACCCGCTCGACACCCTCGGCCACGATCTCGAGGCCGTGCGCCCGGGCGAGCGCGACGATCGCCTGCAGCACCGCGAGGCCGGTGGGCGTCGCGATGTCGCGGACGAACGACTGGTCGATCTTGAGGATGTCGACCGGCAGCGAGGACAACCGCGCGAGCGAGTTGTACCCCGTGCCGAAGTCGTCGATCGCGATCTTGGCACCCTTGGTGCGCAGCTGGGACAGGATGCTCGCCGACTGCAACGAGTCGTGGAGGAGTGCGCTCTCGGTGATCTCGATGGTGAGCAGGCGCCAGTCACGCTCGCCCCACGCGTCGGAGAGATCGTCGAGGAAGCTCGGCTCCGCCAGCTGGCGTGCGCTGATGTTCACCGCGATCGGCAGGTCGAACCGCTCGGTCGCGGCGAAGGCACGGCGGAAGGTCATGTTGCCGATCGTCACGATGAGACCGGAGTCCTCGGCGTAGACGATCCAGTCCTTCGGCTCGCGCAGCCGGCCGTTGTCCTCCCAGCGTGCCAGGGCCTCCAGGCCACGGACCTGGAGCGTCGTCGTGTCGACGATGGGCTGGAAGTGCACGCAGAACTGGCCCTTGTTCACGGCCTCGTCGATCTCGCGGCGCAAGCGTGCCTCGGCGGCGACGCGGGACTCGAGCTTGTGGTCGAAGACCACGACGCCACGCTTGCTGCGCTTGGCCTCGAGCATCGCCGTGTCGGAGAAGCGCAGCAGCGCGTCCGGGTCGACCTGCGCGCCGGGCTCCCACGTCGTCACACCGACGCTGATGCGCGGGATCGAGCGCGTGGTGGTGGCCGACTCGAACTCGCCACGGAACCTCATACCGAGCGCCAGCTGCTCGTCGTCCCGCCCGACCCGTTCCATGACGACGACGAACTCGTCGCCTCCCAGGCGGGCGACAAAACCATCGTCACCCGCGATCTTGCGCAGGTGGGTCGCGGCGAGCACGAGCAGGTGGTCGCCCCATGCGTGGCCGTACTGGTCGTTGGCGCGCTTGAACCCGTCGAGGTCTGCGTAGTACAGCGCCACCCGGGTGCGCTCGACGTTGGCACGCTCGAGGGCGTTCATGAGGTGTTCCTCGAGCGCGGCGCGGTTGGCGAGGCCGGTGAGCGTGTCGGTGAAGGCCGCCTTGCTCAGGCGGTCCGCGAGCGCGTGCCGCTCGGCGGCGGACGACACGATGTTGGCGATGGACAGCAGGAACCTGCGCTCGTCAGCGTCGGTCACGACACGGTCGGCGGGCGCGAGCTCGGTGACGAAGCGGCCGCGGGACAACGGGCGGATGGTGCCGCGGATGGACGTGTCGCCGAGGACGCACCGTGCCTCGTCCTCGGCGCGGCGCAGCAACGACTGCGGGTCCTTGACGTACCAGGCGAGGTTGCTGATCCTGCCCTGGGCGTCGCGCATGACGCTCTGCAGCTCGGCGCTGTGCTGGCTGCCGCGGATGCGGCGCAGCGCGAGGATCTCGAGGGCGACGATGAGGGGGATGAGCCACGTGCTCATCAGCGCCGCCCGGACGGCGGGGACGGGGACGAGGTAGGACGCCGTGAGCAGCGCGACGGCCAGGGCGCTGGCCCCGAGGAGAGCCTTGCGCGTGTGACGCCGCGGGGACCGCAGGATCGTCATGACGAGGTAGCTGCCGACGATCGCGGCGGGCAGGAGGAACGTGCCGATGTCGAGCACCGTCTGCAGGCCAGGTTCGCGGGACTCGCTGCGGGTGCCGACGATCCCCACGGTGAGGAGGAAGATGTGCGCCGAGAACAGGACGCTCGCGATGATGAGGTGCCAGCGGTAGCTCGGCCCCTCGGCGAAGGAGCGCGCCACCGGGAGCGCGAGGAGCAGCGCTCCCGCGACGGCCGCGGTGGCGAGGATCGCCAGCGTCCGGTGCACGGGTCCGGCGGGCGTCGCACCCGCGAGCGCGTCGAGAAGGAACACGGCGGCGAGGTTGATCGACCACAGGAGCGTCCAGTGCACGGACGGTCGCTGTCGTTCGTCGTTGCGCCACACCGTGTGCAGGACGCACAGTCCTGCTGCGAGTCCGGCCGCGACGCACTGCGCCATGACGATCCAGACGGTGGTGGTGTCATGCATGGATCAAGTATCGGTAGTGAACGGAAAAACTTGAGCACACTGGGCCGGTGAGGCTGCGTGAGCAAAAGTTACGGGTGCGTAGGTTAGCCTGGCAGGGTGATGACGCCGTCTGCCGACCGCCCTTGGTTGTCCTCGTACGCACCTGATGTGGCGCCTGATGTCACGGTGCCGGACGAGCCCCTCACCGATGCGTTGGACCGTGCCGCTCGGGATCATCCGGAGCGTGTCGCGCTCGACTTCATGGGCAGGCACACGACCTACCGGGACCTCGCCGCCCAGGTGTCCAGGGCTGCGTCGGCGTTGCTCGGGCTCGGGGTCGGCCCGGGGGACAGGGTGGCTGTGGCACTGCCGAACTGTGCCGCGCACGTCGTCGCGTTCTATGCCGTGCTGCGGATCGGAGCGGTCGTGGTGGAGCACAACCCCACGTACTCTGCCGCGGAGCTCGAGCACCAGCTCGCCGACTCGGGGGCTGTCGTGGCGATCTGCTGGGAGCCCACGGCGTTGCGCGTCCTCGAGGTGCAGTCCGCCACGGCGGTGCGCACGGTGGTGGCGGTCGACCTGTCGCGCGATCTGCCGGCACTCAAGCGGGCGGCACTGTCCCTGCCCGTCGGGCGAGCGCGGGAGCTGCGGGCATCGATGCGTGCCGATGTCCCCCGGAGCGTGCCCCGGTGGCGCACGCTCGTGCGGGCAGCCAGGCCGTTGCCGGCGAACCACCCGCGCCCGGCGGGGTCCGACCTGGCCCTGCTGCAGTACACGGGTGGCACGACGGGCACGCCCAAGGGGGCGATGCTCACCCACCGCAACCTGGTGGCCAACGCGGTCCAGGGGGCGGAGTGGACGGGTGCGGAGCGTCGCGCCGCCGCGGGTGCGCCGCACGACGTCGTGTACGGCGTCCTGCCGTTCTTCCATGCCTTCGGGTTGACCCTGTGCCTGTCGTACGCGATCCGCATCGCGGCGACGCTCGTGCTGTTCCCGAAGTTCGACCCGGTGGCGGTGCTGGCCGCGCAGCGGCGCATCCCTGGCACGTTCCTGCCCGCGGTGCCGCCGATGCTCGACCGGCTCACGACGGCGGCCCGGGCGGCGGACGCGGACCTCACGTCGTTCGCCTACGCGATCTGCGGTGCCATGGCGCTGCCGGCGGCAACCGCCGCGGCGTGGGAGGAGGTCACCGGGGGCCTGGCCATCGAGGGGTACGGGATGACCGAGACGTCGCCCGTGGCTCTCGGGAACCCGCTGTCCCCGGCACGTCGTCCGGGGATGCTCGGCCTGCCCTTCCCGTCGACCTACATCCGGGTGGTCGACCAGGACGATCCGACCCGGCCTGTCGGGGTGGGCGAGCGCGGTGAGCTGCTCATCAGCGGACCGCAGGTCTTCGCCGGGTACTGGGCCCGCCCGGAGGAGAGCGCCGAGTCCCTCGTCGAGGCTGACGGGCGTACGTGGGTGCGGACCGGTGACGTCGTCGTCGTCGACGAGGACGGGTTCGTCGAGGTGGTGGACCGTATCAAGGAGATGATCATCACCGGCGGGTTCAAGGTCTTCCCGTCGCAGGTCGAGGAGTGGCTGCGACAGATGCCGGGCGTCGACGACGTGGCCGTCGTCGGTGTCCCGGGTGGGGACCTGGGGGAGAAGGTCGTCGCGGCGCTCGTGCTCGCCTCCGACGCCAACCCCGTGGACCTCGCTGCGGTACGCGCCTGGTGCGAGACGCGCCTGGCGCGGTACGCGCTGCCGCGTCAGCTCGTCATCGTCCGGGAGCTGCCCCGCTCCCAGATCGGCAAGGTGCTGCGCCGCGTGGTGCGTGAGCGGGTGCTCAAGAACGACCCGGAGTGATCCGTCGCGGTCCGCCCTGCGGACGCCTGGCCGGGCGAAGCCCGTGAGGACGGTAGGGTGAAGCATCCTGCAAGACATCCTTTAAGAGCCGTCCCGTGAGGCGGAGAAGGAGGTCGCCAGATGACGTCTGGCCCTGTCACGCCCTCCGGGCACGACGCGAACGACGCGTCCGCCCCTGCCACCATGAGCACCTCGACCACCGAGGTGCTCGGTGCCACCGAGATCGCCCGTGCGCTCACCCGCATCGCGCACGAGATCCTCGAGAAGAACAAGGGCGGCGCCGACGTCGTCCTCCTCGGGATCCCCACCCGTGGCGCCCCGCTCGCGGAGCGTCTCGCGCAGCGGATCGCGGAGGTCGAGCCCGGTCTCGACGCCTCCTCACTCGTCGGCACGCTCGACGTGACGATGTACCGCGACGACCTCCACCGCCAGCCGCCGCGCGCGATCGGCTCGACCGACCTGCCCGACGGCGGGATCGACGACAAGGTCGTCGTCCTCGTCGACGACGTGCTCTTCTCGGGCCGGACGATCCGTGCAGCGCTCGACGCGATCAGCGACGTCGGCCGACCGCGGGCCGTCCAGCTGGCCGCCCTCGTCGACCGCGGTCACCGGGAGCTGCCGATCCGCCCCGACTACGTCGGGAAGAACCTCCCGACGTCGCTCACGGAGCGGGTGCGTGTCCTCCTCGAGGAGACCGACGGGCACGACGCCGTCCTCATCAGCCACCCGGCGGGAGGCGCGGCGTGAAGCACCTGCTCACCACGCGGGACCTCTCGCGCGCGGACGCGATCCGTATCCTCGACACCGCGGCGCAGATGTCGGCGACGCAGTCGCGGGAGATCAAGAAGCTCCCGACCCTGCGCGGCCGGACCGTCGTCAACCTCTTCTTCGAGGACTCCACCCGCACGCGCATCTCCTTCGAGACGGCCGCGAAGCGGCTCTCGGCGGACGTCATCAACTTCTCCGCGAAGGGCTCGAGCGTCTCGAAGGGGGAGTCGCTCAAGGACACCGCGCTGACCCTCCAGGCGATGGGCGCCGACGCCGTCGTCATCCGCCACCAGGCGTCCGGTGCCCCGCACATGCTGGCCCACGCCGGCTGGGTCGACTCCGCGGTGATCAACGCCGGGGACGGCATGCACCAGCACCCCACGCAGGCGCTGCTCGACGCGTACACGATCCGACGCCACGTCGACGCCTCCGGTGGCGTCACGGACCCGGGCTCCGTCATCGGCACAGACCTGGCGGGCGTCCGCGTCGCCATCGTCGGTGACGTGCTGCACTCACGGGTCGCCCGCTCGAACGTCCACCTGCTGCACACCCTCGGGGCGCACGTCACGCTCGTCGCCCCACCCACGCTCGTTCCCGTGGGCGTCGAGCGGTGGCCGTGCGACGTGTCGTTCCACCTCGACGAGGTGCTCGCCGACCAGCAGCCGGACGCGGTGATGATGCTGCGGGTCCAGCGCGAGAGGATGAGCAGCGCGGGCGGGGGCTTCTTCCCCGGGCCGCTGGAGTACACGCGCAACTACGGGCTCGACGCACGCCGGCTCGGGCTGCTGCCGGACCACTCCATCGTCATGCACCCCGGCCCGATGAACCGTGGGCTGGAGATCTCCGCCGAGGCCGCCGACTCGCCCCGCGCGGTGATCGTCGAGCAGGTGGCCAACGGTGTCGCGGTGCGCATGGCGGTGCTCTACCTCCTGCTCGCAGGAGACGTCTCGACCGAGGTTTCGCAGGAGAGGGCAGGGCAGTGATGATTCCCAGCACGACGACGGACCGGTACCTCCTGCGGGGCGTGCACCCGCTCGGTGGTGACGCGGTGGACATGCTGCTCGCCGGGGGAGTGATCGAGGAGATCGCCCCCGCAGGCACGTTGTGGTCGGACGACCCCGTCCCCGACGGCACGCGGGTCATCGACGCCGCGGGACTCGTGGCGCTGCCCGGCCTGGTCGACCTCCACACCCACCTGCGTGAGCCCGGGCGCGAGGACGCCGAGACGATCCGCTCCGGGACGCGGGCCGCAGCCGTCGGCGGGTTCACCGCCGTCCACGCCATGGCGAACACGACCCCGGTCCAGGACACCGCCGGTGTCGTGGAGCAGGTGTGGCGCATCGGCGCCGAGGCCGGCTGGGTCGACGTCCACCCGGTCGGCGCGGTGAGCGTCGGCCTCGAGGGCACGCACCTCGCCGAGCTCGGCGCGATGGCGTCGTCCGCCGCGCAGGTCCGCGTCTTCTCGGACGACGGCAAGTGCGTGTCGGACCCCATCCTCATGCGCCGTGCCCTCGAGTACGTCAAGGCGTTCGACGGCGTCATCGCCCAGCACGCACAGGAACCGCGCCTCACCGAGGGCGCGCAGATGAACGAGGGCGTCGTCTCGGCCGAGATCGGCCTGCAGGGCTGGCCCGCGGTCGCCGAGGAGGCGATCATCGCGCGCGACGTCCTGCTCGCCCAGCACGTCGGCTCGCGCCTGCACGTGTGCCACCTGTCCACGGCAGGCTCCGTCGACCTCATCCGGTGGGCCAAGGCCCGTGGGGTCGACGTGACGGCCGAGGTCACCCCGCACCACCTCATCCTCACCGACGAGCTCGCCCGGGACTACGACCCGCTGTACAAGGTCAACCCGCCGCTGCGCACACAGGCTGACGTCGAGGCGGTCCGGGAGGGCCTCGCGGACGGGACGATCGACATCGTCGCGACGGACCACGCCCCGCACACGCGCGAGGACAAGGACTGCGAGTGGGCCTCGGCGGCCTTCGGCATGACCGGGCTCGAGACGGCGCTGAGCATCGTGCAGCAGACGATGGTCGACACGGGCCGGATGACGTGGGCCGACGTCGCCCGCGTGCTGTCCGCCGCGCCGGCACGCATCGGCCGCATCACCGAGGGGGACCGTCCCCAGGGGCGCCCGCTCGCCGTCGGTGAGCCCGCGAACGTCGTGCTCGTCGACCCGGCAGCGCGGCGGGTCGTCGTGCCCGCCGAGCAGGCCACCGCCTCGGCCAACTCGCCGTTCGGCGGTCGGGAGCTCCCCGGGCAGGTCGTCGCGACCTTCCTGCGTGGCCGTGCGACCGTGCTCGACGGCGTGCCCGTCGAGCAGTCCGGCGGTATGGCGTGAACCTTCCCCTGCCGGTCGCTGTCGCGATCATGCTCGGTGTCGGCGCAGCGATGCTCGTCCTCATGTGGCTCGGCTGGCGACGCCGCGGACGGCGCTCCGCGTCCCTCGTCGGCGAGCTGCCGTCCGTCCCGCCCGCGACGTCGCTCGGCGCGCCCCGCACGGAGCCCATCGCGGCCACGTACGTCTCCAGCACGACGTCGGGCGACTGGCTCGCCCGGGTCGTCGCCTCGGACCTGGGTGTCCGGTCCTCCGCCGTCGTGCAGGTGTTCGACGCCGGCGTGCTCATCGAGCGTGGGGGAGCGGCCGACGTGTTCGTGCCCGTCGCTGCCGTGCGCGGCGTGACCCTGAGCCCCGGCATGGCGGGCAAGTACGTCGGCAAGGACGGTCTCGTCGTCCTCAGCTGGGCGACACCGGCGCCGGACGGCTCGACGACGCTCCTCGACACCGGCCTCAGGGTCGCACGGGCCGACCGTGCGGTGCTCGTCGCCGCCGTCGGGTCCCTCACCTCACACCAGTCCTCCGGCACACCCGCCGGCACACACATCCCCGACTCGCAGAACGACCCCGAGGAGTCCGAGTGACCACGCAACTGCACGCGACCAAGCCGACCGGCGAGGTGACCGACTCCGCGCTCCTCGTCCTCGAGGACGGCCGGACCTTCGCCGGACGCTCGTACGGCGCCGTCGGGACGACGCGCGGGGAGATCGTCTTCAACACCGGCATGACCGGGTACCAGGAGACCCTCACGGACCCGTCCTACCACCGCCAGATCGTCGTGATGACGGCCCCGCACATCGGCAACACCGGTGTGAACGACGAGGACCACGAGTCCCTGAAGATCTGGGTCAGCGGCTACGTCGTCCGCGACCCCGCCCGTCGCGCGTCCAACTGGCGCTCGGAGCGGTCGCTCGACGACGAGCTCGTCGCCCAGGGCGTCGTCGGCATCAGCGACATCGACACCCGCGCCCTCACCCGTCACCTGCGCGACCGCGGCGTCATGCGCGCCGCGATCTTCTCCGGTGCTGACCTGCTGGCGAACGGGTACCCGCGGTCCATCGAGGACCTCGTCGCCGATGTGCGCGCGACGCCGTCGATGTCCGGCGCCGACCTCGCGAACGAGGTGAGCACCCCCGAGGCCTACGTCATCGAGCCCTGCGGACCCTTCGAGGGAACGGACCCGGTGAGCACGGTCGTGGCCGTGGACCTCGGCATCAAGACGATGACTCCCCAGCGCCTCGCCGAGCGCGGCGTGCGCGTGCACGTCGTCCCCGCGTCGTCGACGATCGAGGACATCGAGGCGCTCGCACCTGACGGCGTGTTCTTCTCCAACGGGCCCGGCGACCCCGGCGCCGCGACCCACGAGGTCGAGCTGCTGCGCGCCGTCCTCGACCGCCGCCTGCCGTACTTCGGCATCTGCTTCGGGAACCAGATCCTCGGGCGTGCCCTCGGGTTCGGCACCTACAAGCTCGCGTACGGCCACCGGGGCATCAACCAGCCCGTCATGGACCTCGCGACGCGACGCGTCGAGATCACCTCGCACAACCACGGCTTCGCCGTCGACGCGCCCATCGGCGAGGAGGCGACCGCGCCGCACGACGGAGGCCGCTACGGGCGGGTCGTCGTCTCGCACGTCGGCCTCAACGACAACGTCGTCGAGGGCCTCGAGTGCCTCGACATCCCCGCGTTCTCCGTGCAGTACCACCCCGAGGCCGCCGCGGGTCCCCACGACGCCGCGTACCTCTTCGACCGATTCCTCGACCTCATGAGCTCGGGTGCGCGCACCGCGGCCGGCCTGTCCGCCGACCCCGCTGGCACCGCCCCCGGCATGACGTCCGACAAGGAGAACTGACCGTGCCTCGCAGAACCGACATCACCTCCGTCCTGGTCATCGGGTCCGGCCCGATCGTCATCGGTCAGGCCGCGGAGTTCGACTACTCCGGCACCCAGGCGTGCCGCGTGCTCAAGGAGGAGGGCCTGCGGGTCATCCTCGTCAACTCCAACCCGGCGACGATCATGACGGACCCGGAGTTCGCGGACGCCACGTACATCGAACCGATCACCACCGACGTCCTCGAGTCGATCATCGCGAAGGAGCGTCCCGACGCCGTCCTCGCGACGCTCGGCGGGCAGACGGCGCTCAACGCCGCGATCTCGCTCGACGAGGCCGGGATCCTCGAGAAGTACGGGGCCGAGCTCATCGGGGCGAACATCCCGGCGATCCAGAAGGGTGAGGACCGCCTCCAGTTCAAGAACGTCGTCGAGAAGTGCGGCGGGGAGTCGGCGCGCTCCGAGATCATCCACACGGTCGAGGAGGCCCTCGCGGCCGCCGACGACCTCGGGTACCCGATGGTCGTGCGGCCGTCGTTCACCATGGGCGGCCTCGGGTCGGGCATCGCGTACGACGAGAAGGACCTGCGCCGCATCGTCGGCCAGGGCCTGCAGTACTCGCCGACGACCGAGGTGCTCCTCGAGGAGTCGATCCTCGGCTGGAAGGAGTACGAGCTCGAGCTCATGCGCGACAAGGCGGACAACGTCGTCGTCGTGTGCTCCATCGAGAACGTCGACCCGGTGGGCGTGCACACGGGCGACTCGGTCACGGTCGCCCCCGCGCTGACCCTCACCGACCGTGAGTACCAGAACCTGCGGGACATCGGCATCGCCGTCATCCGCGAGGTCGGCGTCG
The DNA here is from genome assembly GCF_059621145.1 of Sanguibacter sp. Z41_6. Classification (NCBI taxonomy): domain Bacteria; kingdom Bacillati; phylum Actinomycetota; class Actinomycetes; order Micrococcales; family Sanguibacteraceae; genus Sanguibacter; species Sanguibacter sp. Z41_6. Next base: position 430,333 of record NZ_JCAQIF010000002.1, read on the forward strand.
ACACCGGTGGCTGCAACATCCAGTACGCCGTGCACCCCGAGACGGGCCGGGTCGTCGTCATCGAGATGAACCCCCGCGTGTCGCGGTCGTCGGCGCTGGCGTCCAAGGCGACCGGGTTCCCCATCGCGAAGATCGCCGCCAAGCTCGCCGTCGGGTACACCCTCGACGAGATCACGAACGACATCACCGGCTCCACGCCGGCGTCGTTCGAGCCGACCCTCGACTACGTCGTGGTGAAGGTCCCACGCTTCGCGTTCGAGAAGTTCCCCGCAGCCGACGACACGCTCACCACGACGATGAAGTCCGTCGGCGAGGCCATGGCGATGGGCCGCAACTTCACCGAGGCCCTCGGCAAGGCGCTGCGCTCGATCGACAAGACCGGGGCACAGTTCCACTGGGACGGCGAGCCCGTCTCCGGTGAGGCGCTCGACGCGTTGCTCGTCGAGATCGCGCGTCCCACAGAGCGCCGTCTCGTCCAGACGCAGCAGGCGCTGCGCGCGGGCGCGAGCATCGAGCAGGTGTTCGAGGCGACGAAGATCGACCCGTGGTACCTCGACCAGATCCAGCTCGTCAACGAGGTGGCCGCCGAGGTCGCGTCAGCCCACGCCCTCACGCGCGTCGTGCTCGAGCGTGCCAAGCGCCACGGCCTGTCCGACGCCCAGGTCGCGAGCCTGCGGGGCATCCGCGGCGAGCGCGGTGCCGGTGAGGCGACGGTCCGCGAGGTGCGGCGCGCCCTGGGTGTGCGTCCCGTGTTCAAGACGGTCGACACCTGCGCGGCGGAGTTCAAGGCCGAGACGCCGTACTACTACTCGAGCTACGACCTCGAGAGCGAGGTCCGCCCGCGTGAGCGCGAAGCCGTGATCATCCTCGGCTCCGGCCCCAACCGCATCGGCCAGGGCATCGAGTTCGACTACTCGTGCGTGCACGCCGCGCTCGCCCTCAAGGACGAGTACGAGACCGTCATGGTCAACTGCAACCCTGAGACGGTCTCGACGGACTACGACACCGCGGACCGCCTCTACTTCGAGCCCCTGACGTTCGAGGACGTGCTCGAGGTGTACGAGGCCGAGCTCGCCGCGGGCCCCGTCAAGGGCATCATCGTCCAGCTCGGTGGGCAGACGCCGCTCGCGCTCGCACAGCGTCTCGCCGACGCCGGTCTGCCGATCCTCGGCACGTCACCCGAGGCCATCGACGCGGCGGAGGACCGCGGCGAGTTCGGCCGCGTGCTCGCCGAGGCGGGGCTGCCCGCGCCTGCGTTCGGCACGGCCACGACGCTCGCCAAGGCGTGCGAGGTCGCGGCAGGGATCGGTTACCCCGTCCTCGTCCGTCCCTCCTACGTCCTCGGCGGACGCGGCATGGAGATCGTGTACAGCGAGGAGCAGCTCACCGGGTACGTCGAGCGGGCGCTCGGGGAGGTCGCCCTCGCGGGGGGCCACCTCGCGCCCATCCTCATCGACAGGTTCCTCGACGACGCCATGGAGATCGACGTCGACGCCCTGTACGACGGCGTGGAGATGTTCCTCGGCGGTGTCATGGAGCACATCGAGGAGGCCGGGATCCACTCCGGTGACTCGGCGTGCGTCCTGCCGCCCGTCTCGCTCAGCGAGTCGGAGATCGAGCGGATCCGCCGCTCGACGGAGGCGATCGCCAAGGGCGTCGGTGTCCGCGGGCTGCTCAACGTGCAGTTCGCCCTCGTCTCCGACGTGCTCTACGTGCTCGAGGCCAACCCCCGCGCGTCGCGGACCGTCCCGTTCGTGTCCAAGGCGACGGGCGTCTCGCTCGCCAAGGCTGCGGCGCTCGTCATGGCGGGGCGGAGCATCGCGGACCTGCGCGCCTCCGGCGTGCTCCCGCTCACCGGCGACGGCGGGACGATCGACCTCGACGCTCCGATCGCCGTCAAGGAGGCCGTGCTGCCCTTCAAGCGGTTCCGCACGACCGAGGGCGTCGCGGTCGACACGGTGCTCGGCCCGGAGATGCGCTCGACGGGCGAGGTCATGGGCTTCGACGTCGACTTCCCGACGGCGTTCGCCAAGTCCCAGGCTGCCGCGTTCGGGGGGCTGCCCACGAGCGGTGCCGTGTTCGTGTCCGTCGCCGACCGCGACAAGCGGGGCATCGTCTTCCCGGTCAAGCGTCTCGCGGAGCTGGGCTTCGAGATCCTCGCCACGGCCGGCACGGCGAACGTCCTGCGTCGCAACGGCATCGAGTCCACCGTGGTGCGCAAGTACTCCGAGGGGCGCAGCGCCGAGGGAGAGCCGACGATCGTCGACCTCATCACCGAGGGCCGCGTCGCGATGGTGGTCAACACCCCGTCGGGGCAGGGAGCACGCGCAGACGGCTACGAGATCCGCGCGGCGACGACGGCGGCCGACAAGCCGATCGTCACGACCGTCGCCCAGATGGCGGCGGCGGTCCAGGGCATCGAGGCCGTCCTCGCCGGCCCCTTCGACGTGCGCAGCCTGCAGGAGTACGACCTCGGTGAGGCCCCGCGGTGACCGCGCCCTTCGGTGAGCGGCTCGCGGCGGCGATGACCGCGCACGGTCCGCTGTGCGTGGGCATCGACCCCCACCCCGGGCTCCTCGCCGCCTGGGGGCTCCCCGACGACGCCCGGGGTCTGCGGGACTTCTCGCTCACCGTCCTCGATGCGCTCGGTGGGCAGGTGGCGGCGCTCAAGCCGCAGTCCGCGCTCTTCGAGCGTCACGGCTCGGCAGGTGTCGCGGTCCTCGAGGAGGTCGTCTCCGTCGCGCGCTCGGCGCGGACGCTGACGATCGTCGACGCTAAGCGGGGCGACATCGGCTCGACCATGGACGGGTACGCCGACGCGTACCTGCGCGAGGGGTCGCCCCTTGCGGGCGACGCGCTCACGGTGTCCCCGTTCCTCGGGTTCGGGTCGCTCGCGCCCGCGATCGAGGCAGCCGCGTCGAGCGGTCGCGGACTCTTCGTCCTGTGCCTCACCTCCAACCCGCAGGGCCCGCAGGTCCAGCACGCGAGGACGGCCGAGGGGACGACCGTGGCGGCGTCGATCGCGGCGGAGGTCGCCGCGCTCAACACCGAGGCGGCCGCCCGGGGGACGCTCGGGTCCGTGGGGCTCGTCGTCGGTGCGACGATCGGCGACGCGGCAGCGCGCGCCGGCGTCGACCTCGCGGTCGGGGGACCGTTGCTGGCCCCCGGCGTCGGCGCCCAGGGCGCGGGGTCGGCAGAGCTCGCGGCCGTCTTCGGTGACGCCCGTTCGCAGGTTCTGGCCTCGTCGTCGCGCGGGGTCCTGGGCGCCGGTCCGGACACGCGCGCGCTGCTCGCGGCGGCGCGTCGCGCGGCGGACGATGCAGCCGGAGCGCTCGGTACTCGCGTTCGCCTTGCCGACCAGCGGAAACGTGGCTAGTTTCACAGAGACGTTTTCCGTCCGTCCCCAAAGAAGGTGACCGGAGTGCCATTACCTGAGCTCACCCCTGAGCAGCGGACCGCCGCGCTCGAGAAAGCCGCAGTTGCACGCCGGGCCCGGGCGGAGGTGAAGAACCGTCTGAAGTATTCTTCAGGGGCACTCTCCGACGTCATCACCCAGGGTCGAACCGACGATGTCATCGGGAAGCTCAAGGTCGTGTCGCTGCTTGAGTCCCTGCCCGGTGTCGGCAAGGTCAAGGCGCGCGCCATCATGGCGGAGGTCGGCATCGCCGAGAGCCGCCGAGTGCGCGGACTGGGCCCGCACCAGGCGGCTGCCCTCATCGAAAGGTTTGGTTGATCATCTCTGCTTCGCCCCTCCCCGGACCGCAGCCCGCTCGTCTGACGGTCCTGGCGGGACCCACGGCTGTCGGCAAGGGAACCGTCTCCGCGGACATCCGCGCCAGGTATCCGCAGGTGTGGCTGTCCGTCTCGGCCACGACACGGGACCCACGGCCCGGGGAGATCGACGGGGTGCACTACCACTTCGTCGGACCGGAGCGATTCGCTGAGATGGTCGAGCGCGGCGAGCTCCTCGAGTGGGCCGTGGTGCACGGGCAGAACAGCTACGGCACGCCTCGCCGGGCCGTCGAGGAGCGGCTCGCGGAGGGCGTTCCCGCGCTCCTGGAGATCGACCTCCAGGGCGCGCGGCAGGTGCGGGAGAGCATGCCCGACGCCCGGTTCGTGTTCCTCGCCCCACCGAGCTGGGAGGAGCTCGAGCGGCGCCTCGTCGGGCGCGGCACCGAGGGCCCGGAGGAGCGCGAGCGGCGACTTGCCACAGCGCGCGTGGAGCTCGCGGCCGAGCCCGAGTTCGACCACGTCGTCGTCAACGACGACGTCCACCGCGCGACGGACGAGATCATGTCGATCATGGGGCTCGTCGCCCCAGGGCCCGCCGCCGGGTAGACTGGCGGACTGACTGCCCCGCCCGCGCACCGTCCGCAGCGCGGGGTCCCGCCCCTGCATCCTCTGGAGTCATCTGTGTCTGGAACCGTCGCCGCCCCCGTCGGCATCACCGACCCGCCCATCGACGACCTGCTCGAGCGTGCGGACTCCAAGTACGCCCTCGTCGTGTACTCCGCCAAGCGCGCCCGCCAGATCAACGCGTACTACTCGCAGCTCCACGAGGGCCTGCTCGAGTTCGTCGGCCCGCTCGTCGAGACCCGCCACCAGGAGAAGCCGCTGTCGATCGCGATGCGTGAGATCAACGCCGGACTCCTGACGATCGAGGCGACCGAGCCGACACCCAAGGGTTCTCCGAAGAAGCGCTGACAACGGCGAGCTGTATGCGCATCGTCCTGGGCGTCAGCGGGGGAGTGGCGGCCTACAAGGCCGTGCTGCTCCTGCGCGCCCTCACCGAGGCCGGGCACAGCGTGCGTGTCGTCCCGACCGACGCTGCCCTGCGGTTCGTCGGTGCGCCGACCTGGGAGGCACTCTCCGGTCAGCCGGTGAGCACGAGCGTCTTCGACGAGGTGCCCCAGGTGCAGCACGTCGCGATCGCACAGGGGGCCGACCTCGTCGTCGTCGCGCCCGCCACCGCTGACCTGCTGGCGCGGATGGCCACCGGACGGTCGGACGACCTGCTCACCGCGACGCTGCTCACCGCCCGCTGTCCCGTGCTCGTCGCGCCAGCGATGCACACGGAGATGTGGCAGCACCCTGCCACCCGGGCGAACGTCGCGACGCTGCGCTCCCGGGGCATCCATGTGCTCGACCCGGCCGTCGGCCGGCTCACCGGCGCGGACTCCGGCCCCGGTCGACTCCCCGAGCCCGCAGAGATCCTCTCCGCCGCGCTGGCACTCGTCGAGCCGTCCGCACCCGCAGCGCCTCAACCGTCCGTCGGCGAGCCACGTCGCGACCTCGAGGGGCGCCACGTCGTCGTCTCCGCGGGCGGGACGCGCGAACCGCTCGACCCGGTGCGCTACCTCGGCAACCGCAGCACAGGGATGCAGGGCCACGCGCTGGCGGCCGCTGCCCGGCGCCGGGGTGCCCAGGTGACGCTCGTCGCCGCGAACACCTCGCTGGCGCCACCTGACGGCATCGACGTCGTGCCCGTGGAGACGACCGCGGAGCTGCGGACCGCGGTGCGCTCCGCCGCACCGACCGCCGACGTGATCATCATGGCCGCGGCGGTCGCCGACTTCCGCCCCGTGGACACCGCCCCGCACAAGATGAAGAAGCGCTCCGACGGCGTCGTCCCGACGATCGAGCTCGTCGCCAACCCGGACGTCCTCGCGGAGCTCGCAGCCGACCGGCTGCGCGCCGGCCAGGTCGTTGTCGGTTTCGCGGCCGAGACCGGTGACGCGGACGGCGACGTGCTCACGCACGCCCGCGCCAAGGCCGTCCGCAAGGGCGCCGACCTGCTCGTCGTCAACGACGTCTCCGGGGGACGCGCGTTCGGCACCCCCGACAACGAGGTGACCATCCTCGGGCCCGACGGCACGGTGCTGGCCTCTGCGGCCGGCACCAAGGACCGTGTCGCCGACGTCGTCCTCGACGCCGTGGTGGACGTGCTCCGGGGGCAGTGAGCCACTGTGGACGCCCCACCGGGCGACCCTGACGAGACCGTATCCTTGGCTCATGACTGACTCCCTGCGCCTCTTCACGTCCGAGTCCGTGACGGAGGGGCATCCGGACAAGGTCTGCGACCAGATCTCCGACGCGATCCTCGATGCGCTCCTCGAGCAGGACCCGACGTCCCGTGTCGCCGTCGAGACCCTCGTGACGACCGGCCTCGTGCACGTCGCCGGCGAGGTGTCCACGGAGGCGTACGTCGAGATCCCCGCGATCGTGCGCCAGGTCGTCAAGCAGATCGGCTACACCTCGTCCGCCATCGGGTTCGACGGCGACTCCTGCGGGGTCTCCGTGTCCATCGGCCAGCAGTCGCCGGACATCGCGCAGGGCGTCGACAAAGCGCTCGAGCAGCGGATCGACGCGAACGACCACGACCCGCTCGACACGCAGGGCGCCGGGGACCAGGGTCTGATGTTCGGGTACGCCACGGACGAGACGGCCACGCTCCTGCCGCTGCCCATCTACGCCGCGCACCGCCTCGCCGAGCGCCTCGCCGCGGTCCGCAAGCAGGGGATCATCCCGGGGCTGCGTCCGGACGGCAAGACGCAGGTGACGATCGCGTATGACGGCGACCGTGCCGTCCGGCTCGACACGGTCGTGCTGTCGACGCAGCACGACCCAGGGGTGCTGCAGGACGATCTCGCCGCTGCGGTGGCGGAGCTCGTCGTCGCCCCCGTGCTCAGCGAGCTCGACCTCGACAGCGCCGGGCACCGGCTCATCGTCAACCCCACCGGAACGTTCGTCGTCGGCGGCCCGAAGGGCGACGCAGGGCTCACGGGGCGCAAGATCATCGTCGACACCTACGGTGGCATGGCCCGCCACGGCGGAGGAGCGTTCTCCGGCAAGGACCCCTCCAAGGTGGACCGGTCGGCGGCCTACGCGATGCGCTGGGTCGCGAAGAACGTCGTCGCCGCCGGCCTCGCGCGCCGCTGCGAGGTCCAGGTCGCGTACGCGATCGGGAAGGCGCAACCGGTGGGTCTCTATGTGGAGACCTTCGGCACCGAGAGCGTGCCGCTCGAACGGATCACCGCGGCGATCCGCGAGGTGTTCGACCTGCGACCCGGCGCGATCGTCCGGGACCTCGACCTCCTCCGCCCGATCTATGAGCAGACGGCCGCCTACGGACACTTCGGTCGTGAGCTGCCCGACTTCACCTGGGAGCGCACCGACCGCGTCGCGGACCTGCAGGCCGCGATCTGACGACCGGCGCCACCTCCGCGATGACACCTGATCCCGGCGAGCAGCTCACCCTGCCCGGGATGGGCGCGGGGTCGACGGCGCGCGGCACGACCACCCCGCGGAGCGAGACGGGGGTGCCGCTCGCGACGCACCTGCCCATCGCCCGCGTGTGCGTCGACGTCTCCCCGCCCCACCTCGACCGGTTGTTCGACTACACCGTCCCGCAAGCGCTGTCCGAGACCGCGCTGCCGGGCGTGCGCGTCAAGGTGCGGTTCGGACCGCGCGACGTGGACGGGTACATCATCGAGCGCGCCGACCGGACGACGCACGAGGGCGGTCTCGTGGCGTTGCGCCGCGTCGTCTCGCCCGAGGTCGTGCTCTCTCCCGAGATCGCCGCGCTGAGCCGCCGGGTCGCCGACTACTACGCGGGATCGCTCACGGACGTGCTGCGTCTGGCCGTCCCCCCGCGTCTGGCACGGGTCGAAGGGGAGGTGCCCTCCGTCCCTGCTTCGGCCCCCGCGCGTCCCGCCGGCCCGGCTGGTGGCCGCGAGAGCGGCGCGATGGTGGCTGACGTCGGGGTGACCGGTGACGCGGCCCCGGGCCGTGGCGCGTCGGCATGGTCGGACATCCGTGGGGGAGAGGCGTTCCTCTCCCGCCTGGCCGCCGGCGACTGCCCGCGCGCCGTGTGGAGCGCCCTGCCGGGCGTGGGACCCGTCGCCGGGTGGCCGGCCGCACTGGCCGAGGTCGCGCGGACGGTGGCCGAAGGTGGCCGCGGCGTCGTCGTCGTGCTGCCTGATGCCCGTGACGTGGACCGGCTCGCCGCCGCCCTCGTCGAGGCTGGCGTGGCGGAGCTGGCCGGACCCACCCGGGAGTCGGCGCCGGACGTGGCGTTCGTCCGGCTCAGCGCCGACCTGGGGCCGACCCCTCGGTACCGCAGCTTCCTCGCCGCGCTGTGGGGTGAGGCATCGATCGTCATCGGCACCCGTGCGGCGGCCTTCGCACCGGTGCACCGCCTCGGTCTCGTCGTGTGCTGGGACGACATCGACCCGATGCACCAGGAGCGCCGGGCTCCGTACCCGCACGTGCGCGAGGTGCTCGCCCTGCGGGCCGAGCAGACGGGGTGCGCCGTGCTCGTGGGGTCGTTGAGCCGCTCGATCCACGCGCAGGCGCTCGTCGTGAGCGGCTGGGCACGCGAGCTCGTGGCGGAGCGGGCCGTCGTGCGAGCCCGCACGCCGCGCGTCGAGCCATTGACATCGGTCGATGTCGCCCGGGAGGGTCCCGCGGGGGCTGCGCGGCTTCCCGGGGCCGCATGGAAGGCCATCTCCACCGGGCTTACCCGCGGCCCCGTGCTCGTCCAGGTTCCCCGGGGCGGGTACCTCCCGGTCGTCGCGTGCGTGCGGTGCCGGACGGCAGCGCGGTGCGCGGTGTGCTCCGGGCCGCTCGCACTCTCGGGCGCGCACGCCGTGCCCCAGTGCTCCTGGTGCGGCGCCCTGGCGGGCGGGTGGCGGTGCCCCGAGTGCTCGGCGACGGGCCTGCGCTCGGTGCGGGTGGGCAGCGACCGGACGGCCGAGGAGCTGGGACGGGCGTTCCCCGGCGTCCCCGTGCGGGTCTCCGGGGCGCGCTCAGCGGCGGGAGTGATCGCCCAGGTCCCCGACACTCCGGCCCTCGTCGTCGCGACACCGGGCGCGGAGCCGGTCGCAGCGGCGGGCTACGCGGTGGGAGTGCTTCTCGACGCCGCGGTGTCCACGAGTCACGTCGGCCTCTACACCGACCAGGAGGCACTGCACCGGTGGCTGGCCGCCGGCGCGCTCGTGCGGCCCTCGACCGCCGGTGGCCGTCTCCTCCTCGTCGGTGACGCCGCCCCCACACCCACGAACGCCCTCGTCCGATGGGACCCGGCGGGTCTCGCCCAGCGGGAGCTCGACGAGCGCGTCGAGCTCCAGATGCCGCCCGCCGTGCGGATCGCGTCCGTCACCGGTGACCGCCACGCGGTCGCCCTCTTCCTCTCCCGGGTGACCCTCCCGGAGGGCGGTTCCGTCCTCGGACCCGTCGAGCTGCCCGAGACATCCGACCGCCGGGGCGCGCCGGGACCCGGCCAGACCCGCCGCGCGACCGAGCGCACCGGCGGTGCGCTCGAGGCCCCGGTCCGGGCGATCGTCCGCGTCCCCGTCGCGCGGGGACGGGACCTGGCGCGCGCGATGTCAGGTGCGCTGGCCGTCGCCAGCGCGCGGCGCGAAGCCGGTCTCGTCTCGGTCATGCTCGACCCCAAGGAGATGCTCTGACCGGGGGGCCCGTGCTCCGGCTCGTAGAATGGCCTCATGCGTCTGCTCTTCGCCGGGACCCCGGCCGTGGCTGTCCCAGCCCTCGAGGCCCTCATCGACTCCCGGCACGAGGTCGTCGCGGTGCTCACCCGGGCGGACGCCCGCGCCGGGCGGGGCCGCCAGCTGGCCCCGAGCCCGGTCCGGGTCCGGGCCGAGGAGGCGGGGATCCCCGTCCTCACCGACCGTCCACGCTCTGAGGGCTTCGTCGAGCTCCTCACCTCGCTCGATGTCGACTGTGCCCCGGTGGTCGCGTACGGCGAGATCCTGCCAGCCGACGTCCTGGGGATCCCCGAGCACGGGTGGATCAACCTCCACTTCTCCGTGCTGCCCGCGTGGCGGGGCGCTGCGCCGGTGCAGCGGGCCGTCATCGCCGGCGACGAGGTCACCGGCGCGAGTACGTTCCGGATCGAGGAGGGGCTCGACACCGGGCCCGTCCTCGGCACCGCCACGGAGACGATCCGACCCCGCGACACGGCCGGGGACCTCCTCGACCGGCTCTCCCGCACGGGTGCCGGGCTCCTCGTCGCGACCCTCGACGCTCTCGAGGACGGAGCGCTCGTCGCCGTCCCGCAGCCGGCCGATGGCGTGAGCCTCGCGGCGAAGCTCTCCCCGCAGGACGCACGCGTGACGTGGACCCATCCGGCGCACGCCGTCGACCGTCTCGTGCGCGGCTGCACCCCCGAGCCCGGTGCGTGGACGACCCTCCCGGACGGCTCCCGGTTGGGCATCGGGCCCGTGCGGCTCCTGGACGACCGCTCCGCGCCCCGATCGTCGGACGGCGCTCCTCAGGAGCTCTCGCTCGCACCCGGTGAGGTGCACGCGACGAAGCGCCAGGTCCTCGTCGGCACCGCGACCGTCCCGGTCGAGCTCGGCGAGGTGACGCCCGCCGGGAAGAGGCCGATGCCCGCGAGCGACTGGGCGCGTGGTGCGCGCATCGAGCCCGGGTTCCGCCTCGGTCAGGAGGTGTCCGCATGAGCGGCGCCGAGGGCCGGCGTGACGCCCGGGGGCGCGAGCGGGGAGCCGCGCGATCCCGCGGCGACGCTGACCGCACGGCCCTTGCGCCGGGAGACCGGCGCAAGGGGACCGACCCCGCACGGACGGTCGCGTTCGACGTCCTGCGCCAGGTGGCCGACTCCGACGCGTACGCGAACCTCGTCCTGCCGCCGATGCTGCGATCCCGGGGGATGAGCGGGCGCGACGCCGCGTTCGCGACCGAGCTCACCTACGGGACGCTGCGGATGCGCGGACGGTACGACGCGATCCTCGCCGAGTGCGTCGACCGCCCGCTCGAGAAGATCGACCCGCCGGTGCTCGACGTCCTGCGGCTCGGGGCGCACCAGGTCCTCGGCATGCGGGTGGCGGCGCACGCCGCCGTCTCCGAGACCGTCGGTCTCGCTCGCGCGCGGGTCGGCGCCGGGAGCGCGCAGCTCGTCAACGCCGTGCTGCGCAAGGTGGCCCGCACCGAGCTCGAGGACTGGCTCGAGATCATCGAGAGCCGCGAGTCCGACGAGATCAGCCGGATGTCTGTCGTCGACAGCCACCCGAGGTGGATCACGCGGGCGTTGCGCGACTCCCTCGTCGCCTCCGGGCGCCCGGCAGAAGAGCTCGGGTCGTTGCTCGAGGCCGACAACGCCTCACCCCGGGTGACCCTCGTCGCCCGGCCCGGACTCATCTCCGCGGAAGAGCTCGGCGCCCGCACCGAGTCGGTCCCGGGCCGGTACGCGCCGACGGCCGTCGTGCTCCAGGGTTCCGACCCGGGAGCGATCGCGGCGGTCCGCGACGGCGCCGCCGGGGTCCAGGACGAAGGCAGCCAGCTCGTCACGCTCGCCTTCGTCGACGCACCCGTCGAGGGACCGGACGAGCGGTGGCTCGACATGTGCGCCGGGCCCGGGGGCAAGGCCGCGCTGCTCGCCTCGATCGCGGGGACCCGCGGCGCGCGGATCGTCGCGAACGAGGTGCAACCGCACCGCGCGGACCTCGTGGAGCGTGCCCTCGCCGCGGTGCCCGCCGACGCGGTGGAACGGGTGCAGGTGTGGGACGGACGGGACATCGGTACCCAGGAGCCCGCCTCCTACGACCGCGTGCTCGTCGACGCGCCGTGCACCGGGCTCGGCGCGCTCCGGCGTCGCCCGGAGTCGCGGTGGCGCCGCACTCCCGGCGACGTGCCGGTCCTCGCCCAGCTGCAGCGCGAGCTCCTCGCCTCCGCGCTCGAGGCGGTGCGGCCCGGGGGCGTCGTCGCCTACGTGACGTGCTCGCCGCACCTCGCGGAGACCCGGTCCGTGGTCACCGACGTCCTGCGCGGCCTGCCGGCCGGCTCCGTGGAGGTCCTCGACGCGCGCGACCTCGTCACGGGCATCGCCGGTGCCGACATGCCCCTCGCCGACCGCCAGGACGTCCAGCTGTGGCCGCACCTGCACGGCACGGACGCGATGCACCTCACGCTGGTGCGCCGCCTCGCGCCGCCCGCCTGACCGGGCGGTCGCCGGCCGGCCCGCCCCGAGCCGGCCGGTGCGTCGGTCCCGGCACACCTAGGCTGGGGCCATGGACCCTCTCATCTCGCCGAGCATCCTGTCCGCCGACTACACCAACCTCGAGCGCGACCTGGGCCGGATCTCCGGCGCCGACTGGGCCCACGTGGACGTCATGGACAACCACTTCGTCCCGAACCTCACCATCGGTCTGCCCGTCGTGCAACGGATCGTCGAGGTCTGCCCGCTCCCCGTCGACGTCCACCTCATGATCGCGGACCCGGACCGCTGGGGTCCCGGGTACGCCGAGGCCGGCGCGCAGTCCGTCACCTTCCACGCGGAAGCCGCCTCTGCTCCCGTGCGGTTGGCCCGCGAGCTCCGCCGGCTGGGTGCTCGTGCCGGCCTCGCCCTGCGGCCGGCGACGCCGCTCGAGCCGTTCGTCGACCTCCTCGCCGAGATCGACATGCTCCTTGTCATGACCGTCGAGCCCGGGTTCGGTGGTCAGTCCTTCATCGAGGGCACGCTGCCGAAGATCCAGCGGGCACGCCGGGCTATCGGCGAAGCGGACCTCGACGTGTGGGTGCAGGTGGACGGCGGGATCTCCCGTTCGACGATCGCGCGCGCCGCAGAGGCCGGGGCGAACGTCTTCGTCGCCGGCTCGGCCGTCTACGGCGCGCAGGACATCCCGTCGGAGATCGACGCGCTGCGGGACCTGGCGCGCGCCCACATCCACTGACGTGACGTGCGCCACTGTCGTGGCGCTCCCGCCCCCGCGCGACCCCGTGGCATAGTGGGACCGATTACTACACGTGCTCTGGGGTCGGTGAAAATCCGAGCCGGCGGTCATAGTCCGCGACCCACGCCTCGGCGTGGTTGACCTGGTGGAACTCCAGGACCGACGGTCAAAGTCCGGATGGGAAGAGTCTCGTGGCGTACCTGGCTGTCCGTGCCGGGCACGCGGGTGATGTGTCAGCGCTGCGCTGACCCGTCGTCGACCCTCACCCCGGAGCGCTGAGCCCGGGACGGAGGACGCGCATGGACCAGACGCAGCTGAGCGACCGCGCGCAGCAGCGCTGTCTCACCGTCGACGGTGCGATGTCCCGGGCCCTGGAGCTCGCAGCGCGCGGCCCGGCCCACGGGCCCAACCCCCGCGTGGGGTGCGTCCTGCTTGCCCCGCTGCTCGGGGACGACGGCACCGCCCGCGACGACGACACCATCGCGCCGCCGGATCTTCCGGCCGACCTGGCGCGCACCGTCCTCGCCGAGGGATGGCACCGCGGAGCCGGCACCCCCCACGCCGAGGCCGACGCGCTCGCCCGCGCTGCCGCCGCTGGGATCTCCGTCCGGGGCGCCACCGCTGTCGTCACCCTCGAGCCGTGCAACCACACGGGACGCACGGGTCCGTGCTCGCACGAGCTCGCCACTGCTGGCGTCGCTGAGGTCGTGCACGCCGTCGGCGACCCGAACCCCGCCGCGACCGGCGGCGCCGAGTACCTGCGTTCGCACGGCGTCGTCGTGCAGCACGGTCTGCGCGAGGACGAGGGGGAGGAGCTGCTGCGCGTCTGGCTCACCGCCGTCCGGCGTGGGACGCCCTACGTCACCCTCAAGACGGCCACGACCCTCGACGGGTGCGTCGCGGCGGCGGACGGCACGAGCCGGTGGATCACGGGGGAGGCCGCACGCCTGCACGCGCACGCCGTGCGCGCCGAGGTCGACGCCATCGCCGTCGGGACCGGCACCGCTGTCGTCGACGACCCGTCGCTCACCGCCCGCGCGTCCGACGGATCGCTCGCCGCCCACCAGCCGCTGCGCGTCGTCGTGGGACACCGCGACCTGCCGGCGGGGGCCCGGCTGACGGGGCCCGGCGGGGAGCTCGTCCACATCCGCACGCACGACGTCACGCAGGTGCTCGCGGTGCTCGCGGAGCGCGAGGTCCGGCACCTCCTCGTCGAGGGCGGCCCCAGCCTGGCCGCGGCCTTCCTCGCCGCCGACGCCGTCGACGAGATCCACTCCTACGTCGCGCCCGCGTTCCTCGGCTCCGGGCGACGCGCCGTCGCCGACACCGGCGCTCGGTCCATCCACGATGCCCACCGGTTCCGCACGACCGACGTGCAGCGGCTCGGGGACGACGTGCTCGTCGTCGCCCGCCGTGCCCGCAGCGCGGACCGCGCCGTACCGAACCCCGAACAGTGAGGATCACCATGTTCACCGGAATCATCGAAGAGCTCGGGACCGTCGCGGACATCCGCACCCCGGACGCCACGCACGGCGACGCCGTGCTCACCGTCCGCGGTCCGCTCGTGACCTCCGACGCCGCCCTCGGCGACTCGATCGCGGTGAACGGCGTGTGTCTCACGGTCACCTCGCTGCCGCAGGACGGCACCTTCACCGCGGACGTCATGCCGGAGTCGCTGAGCCGGACCGCGCTCGGTGCGCTGTCAGCGGGTGACGCGGTCAACCTCGAGCGTGCGGTCCGCGCCGACGCGCGCCTCGGCGGACACATCGTCCAGGGTCACGTCGACGGGGTCGGCACGCTCCGCAGCCGGACGCCGGGGGAACGCTGGGACGACCTCGTCTTCGAGGCACCGCCGACGATCACCCGGTACATCGCCGAGAAGGGCTCCGTGACGATCAGCGGCGTGTCCCTCACCGTGACGACCGTGTCCGACGACGCCTTCGGCGTCTCGCTCATCCCCACGACCCTCGCGGCGACCACCCTCGGCGCCCTCGCACCGGGTGCCCCCGTGAACCTCGAGGTCGATGTCATCGCCAAGTACGTAGAACGACTCCTGGGAGCCCGCTCATGACCACCGCGCACAACGACACCGCCGGCCGTTCCGAGGTCCACCTCGGCACCGTCGAGGAGGCGCTCGACGCGCTGCGGGCGGGCCGTCCCGTGCTCGTCGCGGACTCGCCCGACCGGGAGAACGAGGCAGACGTCGTCTTCGCCGCCTCCAACGTCTCGACCGACTGGGTGGCGTGGACGATCCGCCACTCCTCGGGCTACCTCTGCGCGCCGATGCCGGGCCCGCGCGCGGACGCCCTCGAGCTGCCGCTCATGGTTCCGCACAGCCAGGACCCGCGGCGCACCGCCTACACGGTGACCGTCGACGCCGCGACGGGCGTGACGACGGGCATCTCCGCGGCCGACCGCACCCGGACGCTCGGCGTGCTCGCCGACCCGGCCTCCGGGCCTGTCGATCTCATCCGGCCCGGTCACGTGCTGCCGTTGCGCGCTGTCGCCGGGGGAGTGCTGCACCGTGCCGGGCACACCGAGGCCGCGGTCGACCTCGTTCGGCTCGCAGGGCTCGGCGAGGTCGCGGGGATCGCGGAGCTCGTCAACGACGACGGCACGATGATGCGGATGCAGCAGACGGGGGTGCTCGCGGAGCGCGAGGGCCTCGTGCTGCTCACCATCGCGGACCTCATCACGTGGCGCCGGGAGCACGACCCCGTCGTGGCGTCCGAGGACGCGGCCCCGGAGCCGGCGCGCGTCCAGCCGACCGCCGTCGCCGAGCTGCCCACGGCTCACGGGACCTTCACCATCCACGGCTACCGCGACGTGCGGACCGGGGCGGAGCACGTCGCGCTCGTGCCGCGCGAGGTGGGTACGACCGCGCGGGGGGCCGAGTCGCTGCCCGTCGTGCGGGTGCACTCCGAGTGCCTCACCGGGGACGCCTTCGGGTCGCTGCGCTGCGACTGCGGTCCTCAGCTGCAGGCGTCGCTCGCGACCGTCGCGGCCGAGGGGGGCGCGGTCGTGTACCTCCGGGGGCACGAGGGCCGGGGGATCGGCCTGCTCGCGAAGATCGGCGCGTACGAGCTCCAGGACGCGGGCCTGGACACCGTGCAGGCGAACCTCGAGCTCGGGTGGCCGGTCGATCGCCGGGAGTACGGCGCCGCGGCAGCGATCCTCGCCGACCTCGGCCTCGAGCGCATCCGGCTGCTGACGAACAACCCCGCGAAGTCGACGGGCCTCATGGCCAGCGGCATCGACGTCGTGAGCACGGTGCCCATCGAGGTGGGTCACACGCCCGAGAACCACCAGTACCTCGTGACGAAGAAGGTCTCGATGGGTCACCGCCTCGAGACGGTCGTCGTCGAGCCGCCCATCCCGACCGTGACCACGGACGTGACCACCGACGGGGCCACCACCACCACCGACACCCAGGAGGACCCGCGATGAGCGGAGCAGGAGCACCCACGATCGCCGTCGACGGCTCAGGCCTGCGGGTGGTCGTCATCGCCGCGCAGTGGCACACGGTCATCATGGACGGACTGCTCGGTGGCGCGCGCCGCGCCCTGGCTGCCGCGAACGTCACGGACGTCACGGAGATCCGCGTGCCCGGCTCGTTCGAGCTGCCCGTCGCGGCTCAGGTGGCCGCGACGACCGCCGGAGTGGACGCCGTCGTGGCGCTCGGCGTCGTCGTGCGCGGTGGGACGCCGCACTTCGAGTTCGTCTGCCAGGCCGCGACGATGGGCCTCACGGAGGTCGCTGTCCGCACGGGCGTCCCGGTCGGGTTCGGTGTCCTCACCGTCGACGAGGAGCACCAGGCGATCGACCGCGCCGGGCTCGAGGGATCGCGCGAGGACAAGGGAGCCGAGGCCGTCGAGGCCGCGATCGCGACGGTCCTCGCGCTGCGCGGGCTCCGCGCATGAGGAGCGTCCGCACGGTGCGACCGGTCGTCGCCGTGGTCAGGCGTGCCGTCGGACCTGCGTCGGCGACTAGGCTTGCCCGGTGAAGACGTTCGAGGAGTTGTTCGCAGAGCTCACCGCCAAGTCCGTGGAGCGCCCCGCCGGGTCCGGCACCGTCGCCCAGCTCGACGCCGGCGTCCATGCCATCGGCAAGAAGATCGTCGAGGAGGCGGCCGAGGTCTGGATGGCCGCCGAGTTCCAGAGCGACGCGGAGGCTGCCGAAGAGATCTCGCAGCTCCTGTACCACCTGCAGGTCCTCATGGTCGCCAAGGGCATCAGCCTCGAGGACGTCTACTCCTACCTCTGACGCGGTGCCGTCGGGCGCCCACACTCATCACTGATCGCGAGGATCCTGTGCTCCGCATTGCCGTCCCCAACAAGGGCTCACTGTCCGAACCGGCGTCCGAGATGCTGCGTGAGGCGGGCTACCGTCAGCGCCGTGACACACGCGAGCTCGTTCTCGCCGACCCGGAGAACGACGTCGAGTTCTTCTTCCTGCGCCCCCGTGACGTCGCCGTCTACGTCGGTGCCGGGACGGTCGACGCGGGGATCACCGGCCGGGACCTCATGCTCGACTCCGGGGCGGCCGCCGAGGAGCACCTGCCGCTCGGGTTCGCCCGGTCCACGTTCCGCTTCGCGGCGCCGACGGGATCGATCACCGAGGTCGCGCAGATCGACGGTCGTCGGGTCGCCACGTCCTACTCGGTCCTCGTGGGCTCCTACCTCGCCGAGCAGGGTGTGACCCCCGCGGCGATCGTGCACCTCGACGGCGCGGTGGAGAGCTCCGTGAAGCTCGGGGTCGCGGAGGTCATCGCGGACGTCGTCGAGACCGGGACCACGCTCAAGGCCGCGGGCCTCGAGATCTTCGGCGCACCGATCCTCGAGTCCGAGGCGGTGCTCATCCGCCGCCGCGACGCCGACGTCCCCGCCGGTCTGGAGACCCTCACGCGGCGCCTCCAGGGCGTGCTCACCGCGCGCTCGTACGTGCTCATGGACTACGACGTGCCCGTCGAGCTCGTCGACGCCGCGGTCGCGATCACGCCCGGCCTCGAGTCCCCGACCGTCTCTCCGCTGCACGACCGCGACTGGGCCGCCGTCCGCGCCATGGTCCGGCGTGCGGACACGAACAAGGTCATGGACGCCCTCTATGACGTGGGAGCCCGCGCGATCCTCGTCACGTCGATCCACGCCTGCCGCATCTGACACTCCAACCGCCACGAGGAGAGGGCGAGCCGGGATGACCTCGCGAGCGAGGGGCGCCCACGCGTGAGCGTCGAGCACCTGTACGAGCCCTTCCGGCCGCGCTTCGTGCGCGTCGTGGGCCTCGCCGTCCTCGCACTCGCGGTGTGCGGGCTGGCGGTCCTGCTCTGGGTCGCCCCCGGGGACGACGTCGGCTACACGCGCGGCACCGTCGTGAGCATGGTGCTCTTCGTCGCCGTCGTGGGCACGATCCTGTGGCGCCTCGCGACCGTGCGTGCCGACGTCGACACGACGGGGATCCGGGTGCGCAACCCGGTGCGGGCGCGCACGTTGGCCTGGCCGCAGATCCTCGGCGTCGTCTTCGGGGAGGGCGATCCGTGGGTGCTGCTCGAGCTCGCGGACGGCAGCACGTGCGCGGTCATGGCCGTCCAGCGTGCCGACGGGGCGCGGGCGTCCCGGGAGGCGGAGCGGCTCGCGACCCTCGTCGCCGCGCACGGCGAGGGACGCGAACCTGTCCGCTGAGCACCCGGCGACGAGGCGCCGCCGGGTGCTCAGCGTGAACCGACGGTCAGCAGGCGCCCGTGGACCCGGAGTCGAGGGCCCCGGTCTCGTACTCGCCGATCGCGGCGACCTTGGCGGCTGACGCGGACGCCGTGTCGAAGCGGTACCCGACCCACTCCTTCACGAGGCGCAACGCGAGCTCGGTGCCGATGACACGCTGGCCGAGGCACAGCACCTGCGCGTCGTTGGAGAGCACCGCGCGCTCGACGGAATAGCTGTCGTGCGCGGTCACCGCGCGGACGCCGGGGACCTTGTTCGCGGCGATCGCGACGCCCAGGCCCGTGCCGCACACGAGCAGCGCGCGGTCGGCGTCACCGGCGGCGACCTGCCGTGCCGCGGAGACGGCGACGTGCGGGTACGCCGTCTCCTCGTCCGCCTGCACGCCGACGTCCGCCACGACCTCGACGCGGTCGTCGTTCTCCAGGGCGGCCTTGATGAGGTCCTTGAGGGTGAGGCCGGCGTCGTCACTGCCGACGACGATCCGGAGCTTGTCGGTCATGCGTCCTCCTGGGGGGTGGTGGATCGGGGGTCGCTGCCCGACGTGCTCGTCACCGCGGTCGCGATGAGGGCCAACGAGACGGCACCGGGGTCGGGGTGGCCGACGCTCTGCTCTGCGAGCGGGCGGGCCCGACCGAGCCGGGGACGCAGCGCAGCGGTGGCCTCCGCGGCCTGTGTGGCACGCGCAGCGGCATCCGACCACGTGGAGCTGACGTCGACACCCCGTGCGCCGGTCGCGCTGGCGACGAGCGCCTCGTGGAACGGTCCGAGGGCGTCGAGCATCGTCTTGTCGCCGGGCTCCGCCTTGCCGAGCGTGCGCATCGCGTCGATCGCCGCACCCACCGCGTCGGCGAGGACACCGGCTGCGTCGGTGTCCCACCGTCTCCACGTCGCGGCGTCGTCGGGGACGACGGCTGCCGCGGCCTCGAGCATGGCGCCCCACAGGACGCCGGACGTGCCACCCGCGCGGCTCGACCATGCCTGTCCGGCGCGGGTGAGCATCTCCCCGGGGGCACCGCCCGCCTCGACGACCTCGCGTGCGGCGGCGAGCGCAGCGGAGCTGCCCCGCACCATCCCGCGGCCGTGGTCACCGTCGCCGGCGAAGGAGTCCAGCCGACCGAGCGTCGTCTCGGCGTCCGCCAGCGCGGTCACGGCGCGGTCCATCCCCGCGAGGAGGGCGACGGCGTGCGCGCGGCCGTCCTCGCTGGCGGGCACGACGGCGGCGGCTGGCGGCGCGGCTGCGGCCACTGCGTCCGCCTCGTCCCGCACAGGTCCGCGTCCGGCGACGTCCGTCACCCGGCCCTTGCGGTACGCGGGTGCCGCGGCGGGTGCCGTCCACAGCTGCTCGAGCTCGTCGTCGAGCCACATGAGCGTGAGGGAGCAGCCCGCCATGTCGAGGCTCGTCACGAGCTCGCCGACGTCGGGCGCGACGATCGTCACGCCCGCCTCGCGCAGCAGCGGCGCGACGGTGGACCAGACGACGAACAGCTCCTCGTACTTCGTGCGACCGAGTCCGTTGAGCACGACGGCGGCGCGCGCGGGGCCGGGCTCCGGCGCCTCGGCGAGCACGCGCTCGACGAGCACCGCGGCCAGCTCCGCCGCGGTCGGCATGGGGCTCTCGCCGATGCCGGGCTCGCCGTGGATGCCGACACCGAGGCCCATCGAGCCCTCCGCGACGGTGAACAGGGGCTCGTCGGCCCCGGGCAACGTGCACCCGTCGAAGGCGACGCCGAGCGTGCGGGTGCGCGCGTTCGCGTGCTGGGCCGCCCGCTCGACCTCGTCGAGGTCGTACCCGGCCTCCGCGGCGGCCGCGGCCACCTTGAAGACCGTGAGGTCGCCGGCGATCCCGCGGCGCTTGTCCTCCTGGCCGGCCGGTGCGCTGGCGATGTCGTCGGTGACGACGAGGTAGCGCGCGTCGATGCCCTCGCCGGTGAGGCGTCGCTGCGCGAGGCCGAAGTTCATGACGTCCCCGGCGTAGTTGCCGGTGAGCATGAGCACGCCGGCGTCGGACGCGGCACTGCGGGCGACCGAGGCGGCGTCGTCGGCCGACGGTGACGTGAAGATGTTGCCCACGACGGCGCCGTCGGCGAACCCGGGTCCGACGAGCCCGCTGAACGCGGGGTAGTGCCCCGAGCCTCCACCGACGACGACGGCGACCTTGCCCGACGGGGTGGCGGTTGCCCGGACGACGCCGCCGGGGACGAGCGTGACGACGTCCGAGTAGGCGTCGGCGAACCCGCGCAGCGCCTCGTCCGCGAACTGCGCCGGGTCGTTCGACAGGACGCTCATGACCGGCCCTCCGTGGTCGCGGTGGGGTCCACCGCGACCGGGGCGGACAGCGTGGTCGCGATGATGGAGTCGTCGGACGCCGCGAGCCCGCGTGCCTCGCCGAGCAGGTAGAGCTGTTCGGCGGCGGACGCGACCGGGGTGGCCACGTGCGCCTCCCGGGCGAGGCGCGCGACGATGCCCATGTCCTTGGAGATGACGTCGAGGCGGGAGCGGAGCTCCGGCCGCTGGCCGGTGAGCTGCTGCGCGATGCGCGGACCGCGGTCGGCGAGCATGAACGACGCAGCGGCCCCCTTGCCGAGCACCTCGATCGTCGCGTCGAGGTCGAGCCCCAGGGCGTGCGCGAGGGCGAGCGCCTCCGCCGCGGCAGCGGTGTGGATGCCGCACAGCAGCTGGTTGACGGTCTTGAGCATCTGTCCGTCGCCCACCCGGGCGCCGGCGACCGTGAGGGTCGACGCGAGCGACCCGAGCACCGCGCGGGCGCGGTCCACGGCCTCGTCGGGCGCGCCGACCATGATGAGCAGGTCTCCCTGTCCGGCGCGGACGGGGCCACCGCTGACGGGCGCGTCCACGAGGTGCACCCCGCCCACGGCCAGGCGGGCCTCGGCGGCGCGAGCGGCGTCGACGCCGACCGTCGAGGTGAGCACGACGACGGCGCCGGCAGGCAGCGTCTGCGCTGCACCGGCGTCGCCGAACAGGGCCTGCTCGAGCTGGGCGGCGTCCCGGACCCCGATGAGGACGACGTCGGCGTCGCTGCAGGCCTGCGCCGGGGAGTCGGCGGGGCTCACGCCCGCCGCCTGCGCGAGCCGCAGGCGCTCGGCGCTGATGTCGAACGCGACGACGTCGTACGTGCGGGCGAGGTGCGTGGCCATGGGCAGGCCCATCGCACCGAGGCCGAGGACCGCGACGCGGGCGCTCATCGGGCACCTCCGGCGAACGTGACCTGCTCGCCCGCGCGGCTGGACCGGGCGACCTCACCGGTGGCGACGGCGAGGATCTTGCGCAGGTAGGTGCGGTTCTCGGCCATGACGGACAGGCCGTCGCCGCCGTAGTGCTCGACACAGAAGGCCCCGGAGAACCCGACGTCGAGCGCCGTCTTGATCGCCTGCCGGTAGTTCATCGATCCCGCGTACATCGGGGCCGGGACGGCGACGACCGCGCCCGACGGGTCGGTGTCGCGGTGGTAGTTCTTCACGTGCCAGTAGTTCGAGACGGGCAGGCAGGCCTCGACCGCTGCGGCGAAGCCCTCGATGTCGCGGTGCAGACGGAACAGGTTGCCGAGGTCGGGGTTGAGGCCGACGGACGGGTGCGCGATGTCGTTGACGAGGCGTACCGCTGACTGCGCGGAGCCCAGGAGCGTGTCCTCGTACATCTCGAGGGACAGCGCGACGCCGGCGTCGGCGGCGTGCTCGCCGAGCTCACGCAGACGGGTCACCGCGAGCTGCCAGGTCTCGGCGGAGTCGTCGTCGCGCGGCCCGTCGATCGTCCAGAACCACAGCACCTCACGCTGGGCAGCGGTGAGCGGTCGGTGCAGGCCGACGCTCACGACGGAGCAGCCGAGCTCGGCTGCGGCATCGATCGTGCGGTGCGAGTAGGCGAGGTTGTCGTCGCCGGTCTCGGGGTCGATGACGCTGCGGCGGATCGCTGAGACCGCTTCGGGGCGCAGGCCCGTGTGGCGCAGCACGTCGGCCAGCTCGGTGAGCCGAGAGGGCTCCAGGTCACCGACGCGGACCCAGGAGTCCGTCACGTCGACCTCGGTGAATCCCTCGAACGCGACCTCCGCGAGGTGGTCGTGCCAGGTGTCGGCGGTGGCGTCCTGCGCGGACGGGAACGGCAGCATCGCGGCCGCGATGGGCCACTCGGCGCTGGGGAAGGCGGGGTCGAGGTCGCTGATGGTGATCACTCCGGTGGTCGCGTGCGGGGGTGGTGCTGAGTCTGTCGGGCAGGCGGGGATTCGGCGCGGGCTGCGGTCAGTGGAGACGAGGGCCCACCTCGGTGGGGTCTGCGCGGCGGCGTCCGGGGACTCGACGACTGCTCATGCGGCTCCCGGTGTCGACGTTGACGGATGGAGGCGGCGGCCAGGAGCCCGTCGTCGGGCCGGTGTCGAATCTGTTTCGACTCATGGCGTCGTCCGGCTTTGAGACTAGGCGCCCGGGTGCGGCGGGTCAACTACGCGAAAGGGCGTAGCCTGCACCGTGGCACTCGTAGACTGTGCCTGAAAATGTTTCGATACTTCCTCGCCCGCCGGAGAGACGAGTCCTCGCATGACGCAGCGCACCTCTCGCCCCACGCTCGACGCCGTGGCCCGGGCCGCCGGGGTCTCCAAGGCGACCGCCTCCAAGGTCCTCAACGGGCGCCGCGACGTCGCAGCCGCCACCCGCGAGCGGGTTCTGGTCGCCATCGCTGAGCTCGACTACGCGCCGACCACCGGCAGCCGCGTCGCGCAGCACCGGCGGTCCGTCTCGGTCGTCTTCTCGGCCGTCGTCGACCCGTACGCGGCGCAGGTGCTGTCGGGTCTGCTGAGCGCCGGAGCGGAACAGGACGTGGACATCGTCGTCACCCACGTTCCCGGAGCGCGCGGCACGGACGTGAGCGGCGAGACCGGGATCGGGGAGCTGCGCCCCGAATGGTTCCGGTCGCTGGCACGTCAGGGGCACGTGGGCGTCATCGGGGTGACCACCGCGCTGACCCGCGCGCAGGTGCAGGCGTGCGCGGACGCGGGCCTCCAGCTCGTCGTCATCGACCCGGTGAGCACCGGGTCGGAGTCGACCGAGGGGATCATCAGCGTCAGCGCGACCAACTGGGCCGGGGGCATGCAGGCGACCGAGCACCTGCTCGAGCTCGGGCACCGCCGGATCGGCTTCGCCGGCGGGCGGCCCGAGTCGCGCCCCGGCGGGCACCGGCTGCACGGGCACATGGCGGCGTTGACGACGTGGGGTCAGGACGTGGACCGCGCGCTCGTCCGCCACGAGGGGTTCAGCTACGAGGACGGACGAGCCATGGGTGAGGCCCTGCTCGACCTGCCCGAGCCGCCGACAGCCATCGTCACGGGCTCGGACACGTCCGCGCTCGGAGTCATGGAGGCAGCGCACAAACGCGGGATGCGCCTGCCGGAGGACCTGAGCATCGTCGGCTTCGACGACACACCGCTCGCGGTGTGGACCTTCCCGCAGCTGACGACGGTGCGCCAGCCCATGCGGGAGATGGGCCGCCAGGCGGTGCAGACCTTGCTGAACATCGCTGACGGCACGCGTCCGGAGACCCACCACTTCGAGCTCGCCACGACGCTCGTCGTCCGGGCGTCGACGGCACACGCACGACGCCCGGCCAGGTGATCCCGGCCGGGCGGCGTGCGTGGTCTACCGACGAGCGTCGGGTCGTGCGTCGAGCTCTCGGTGCTCAGTACGCGGCGTGCGTGCGCGGCTTGCGGTCGTCACGGCGCGTCGAGGGCGCGCTGTTCCGCGGGCCCGAGAAGGACGAGCTGGGTCCGGAGTCCCGGCCGCCGGCGCGCGGGGCGCGGGAGACGGGCCCACCCTCGTCGACGGTGATCCGCAGCGCCTTGCCGGCGACACGTGCCCGAGAGATGCGGTCCATCGTGGCGGTGTCGAGCGGGGCGGCGATGTCGACGAGCGAGAAGCTCGGGAAGATGTCGATCTTGCCGAGGTCCTTCCCGGCGAGGCCGCCCTCGTTCGTCAGCGCGCCGACGATCCCGCTCGGCTGGGCGCCGTGCGTGTGGCCCACCGCGAGGCGGTACCGCGTCCCGGCGACGTCGCGACGAGCGCCCCGCGGTGCGCGCGAGTCGTTGTCGCGGCGGGGACCGCGGTCACGGTCGTTGCCCCGCTCCATGTCCCGCTTGCGGGTGTCGCGGGCCTCGGCGCGCTGCGCCTCGAAGAGCTCCTCCTCGGCACGTGCCTTGGGGCCGTCGTCACCGACGGACAGGGCCGCGAGCACGGCGGCGAGCTCCATCGGGTCCGTGCCGTTGGCCTCGACGAACTCGCGGACGAGGTCGCGGTACATCGACAGACGGCCGGCCTCGAGGCGCTCGGTCACCTTGCTCAGTGCGCCGCGGACCTTGTAGGCGGAGACGTCGGCGGGGGAGGGGATCTCGATCTCGACGAGCTGCTGACGGATCGTCCGCTCGATCGACTTGAGACGACCACGCTCGCTCGGCGTGACGAAGGACAGTGCGACGCCGGTGCGCCCGGCGCGGCCGGTGCGGCCGATGCGGTGCACGTACGCCTCGGGCTCGCCCGGGATGTCGAAGTTCACGACGAGCCCGAGGCGGTCGACGTCGAGACCACGCGCAGCGACGTCCGTCGCGACGAGGACGTCGAGCGAACCAGCACGCAGGCGCTCGACGATCTTCTCGCGGTCCTTCTGTGCCACGTCACCAGAGATCGTCGCGGCGGAGATCCCGCGCTCGATGAGCGCGCTGCCCACCTCTTCCGCTGCGCCACGGGTGCGGCAGAAGACGATCGCAGCGTCGGCGTCGGACGTCGCCAGCACGCGGACGAGCGACCCGATCTTGTGACGGAACGGCACGACGGCGAACTGCTGCGTGACGGCCGTGACGGTGGAGGACTGACGCGAGACGGCGATCTCGATCGGCTGACGCAGGTGGTGCTGGGCGACGCGGCGGATCTGGGGCGGCATGGTCGCCGAGAACAGGGCGACCTGGCGCTCGACCGGCGCCGCGCCGAAGACCTTCTCGACGTCCTCGGCGAAGCCCATCCGCAGCATCTCGTCCGCCTCGTCGAGGACGAGGAAGCGGATGCCCTCGAGCTTGAGGGTGCCGCGCTCGAGGTGGTCGATGACGCGACCGGGCGTTCCGACGACGACCTGCGCACCGCGCTGGAGGGAACGGACCTGGGTCTGGTAGGGCGCGCCGCCGTAGACGGGGACGACCTCGAGGCCGGGGAGGTGCTTGGCGAACGACTCGATCGCCTCGGCCACCTGCATCGCGAGCTCACGCGTCGGCGCGAGGACGAGTGCCTGCGTCTGACGGAGGTTCGGGTCGATGGCGGCGAGCATCGGGAGGCCGAAGGCTGCCGTCTTGCCGGTACCGGTCTGGGCGACACCGGTGATGTCGTTGCCGGCGAGGAGGGCCGGGATGGCCTGCTCCTGGATGAGCGACGGCGTGGTGAACCCGAGGTCGAGAACGGCCTGGAGGAGCGGGGCCGGAAGGCCGAGGTCCGCGAACGTCACCGCGGGAGCAAGCTCCGGGGTGGCCACGGGTGCGGCGGTCTCGACGGGCGTGCTGAGGGCGTGCGTGGGCACAGAGATGTCCGAAGACGTCATGAAGAAGCCAACCATTCAGTGGTGTTGGTGGAGCGGTGGTCGACCCTCGTGCTGGGTCGATCCGGCGTCGCTATCCCGAAAACACACACTGGGCCGCTGGCGGCCACTGACACACGTACACGCGGGACTTGCGACAAACTCCGTGGAGTTGTGCAAGCCTAGCGCGCCCCGTCCCCCGACGCGAGCACCCCCCTGGTGACCTGGAACACAGGCGCGCCACGCACTCCTCGTGCCGCCCCCCGCACGTCCCGGCCTAAGATGGGCGTGATCTCCCCACGGGGGACCGGGACGACAGATGTGAGGTCGGGCGTGGCGCCAGTGCAGCACGTGAGCAGCCGTGTCCTGACAGTCCCGAACGTCATCAGCCTCCTGCGCCTCGCGCTCGTCCCCGTCTTCGCGGTCCTCATCGTCCAGGGGCACGACGTGTGGGCCCTCGTCGTGCTGGCGGTGTCCGGGTTCACGGACTGGCTCGACGGCGTCGCGGCGCGTCGCCTCGATCAGGTGTCGCGGCTCGGGCAGATGCTCGACCCGGCTGCGGACCGCCTCTTCATCCTCGTCACCCTCGTGGCGCTCGCCTGGCGGGACATCGTCCCGGTGTGGCTCGTCGTGGTCATCGTCTCGCGCGACCTTCTCCTGCTCGCGCTGGCGCCGGGGCTCGCCCGTCGCGGGCACGGCCCGCTCCCGGTGAACATCGTCGGCAAGGCCGCGACGTTCGCCCTGCTGTACGCCTTCCCGCTCCTGCTGCTGGCGGAGTCGACCGGCGCGGTGGGCGTCGTCGCGTCCGTGCTGGGATGGGCCTTCGCGCTGTGGGGGGTCGGCCTCTACTGGTATGCGGGCGCGTTGTACGTCCAGCAGGCGCTCCCGCTGCTGCGTGAGCCGGCGATCACGCCGTGAGCGAGCACACCGTGAGCGAGGGACGACGGAGCGCGCAGGAGCCGCAGGGGTCGCGGCCCCCCGTCGACGCGTCGATGACCTTGCTCAACGAGGTCATGCTCCGCCCTCTCGACCCGAGCTACGCGCACGCCGCGCGGCGCCGCGCCCGGGGCGGTGACGCCCCCCGGTCCCGGGCAGCGGCCGCGGGCCTGCTCGCGCTGGCGGTGGTTCTCGGGTTCGCGACAGCCAGCGCTGCCGTCCAGCTCCGCGCACCACAGCCCTCCGTGCTCGCCGCGCGGACCCTGCTCGAGCAGGAGATCGTCGAGCGTCGCACCGAGGTGGAGGCCACGAGCGCGCGCAACGCCCAGCTCCGCGCTGAGATCGACTCGCTGCAGGCCGCCGTGCTCGCCACGCAGGACCCAGAGCTCCTCGAGCTCCTCGAACGCGACGCCCTCGCGACGGGCAGCGTCGCCGTCACAGGGCCGGGACTCACGGTCACGGTCAACGACGGCCCGGACGCCGTCGACGACCCCCGCGGTTACGTCCAGGACCAGGACCTCCAGCAGGTCGTCAACGCGCTCTGGGCCAGCGGCGCCGAGGCCGTTGCCGTCGACGGGCACCGTCTGACGCCGACGACCGCGATCCGCAGCGCTGGCCAGGTCATCCTCGTCGACCTCGTGGGGGTGAGCTCGCCCTACGAGATCACCGCCGTGGGGGACCGCAACGCGCTCGAGACGGGGTATGCGAGGTCGACGGCGGCGACACAGATGGAAGCGTTGCGCGGCGGGTTCGGCATCACGACGAAGGTCTCGCCGAGCGACGAGCTCACTCTTCCTGCGGGCAGCGCGACGGTACTGTTCTACGCACAGGTCGCGGGCGGGGATAATTGACCGTGAATCCGACGTTGCGGGGGAGTGCACAGTGATACCGGTCCTCGGACTGATCATCGGGGTGGCGGTGGGGCTGTTCCTCGAGCCGACCGTCCCGGTCTATCTCCAGCCGTACCTGCCCATCGCTGTGGTCGCTGCCCTGGACGCGCTCTTCGGTGGTCTGCGGGCACTGCTCGACGGTCTGTTCGACGACAAGGTCTTCCTTGTCTCGTTCCTGTCGAACGTCGTCGTCGCTGCCCTCATCGTGTTCCTCGGTGACCAGCTCGGTGTCGGGAGTCAGCTCTCCACGGGCGTCGTCGTGGTCCTGGGCATCCGGATCTTCTCCAACGCGGCCTCGATCCGCCGCCACCTGTTCAAAGCATGACGGGCGAGCCGGAATCCGCATGGCGGCGGCTGCGGGGCGTCCTGCGGCCGCGGGCGAGCCGTGCCCAGATCCTCGCCGCGCTGCTCTGCGCCGTGCTGGGCTTCGCCCTCGTCGTGCAGCTGCGCCAGACGAGCCAGGACGAGTTCGCGAACCTGCGCCAGTCGGACCTCGTGCGGATCCTCGACGACGTGACACGCCGGTCCGAGGAGCTCTCGAAGGAGGCCACGGAGCTGCGCGACACCGAGTTCGAGCTGCGCTCGGGCAGCGACTCCCAGCAGGCAGCTCTTGAGCTCGCCGAGCAGACGGCGATCACGCAGGGCATCTTGTCCGGGCGGCTGCCCGCGCAGGGGCCCGGGATCGAGATCACGATCCGCGAGGACGGCGAGCCGATCCGGGCGGCGCAGCTGTTCAACGTTCTCGAGGAGCTCCGCAACGCGGGCGCGGAGGCCATCGAGGTCAACGGCATCCGCATGGTCACCACGAGCTACTTCGCGGACGCCGGTGACGGCATCGTCATCGACGGCGAGACCGTCGACCAGCCGTACACGTGGTCCGTCATCGGCGATCCTTCCACCCTGGAGCCTGCGGTGGAGATCCCGGGAGGTGCGATGGCGACGATCCGGAGCAAGGGCGGCGAGACACGCATCAAGCAGCGCGAGCAGGTCGAGATCCTGTCCGTGCGCACGCCGGTCGAGCCGGAGTTCGCGACGCCCGTCGAGAACGACTGACGCGCACCGCACCGATCCGTGGCCGCGGCCCGGGCCGTGCTGTCGAGCCGCCCCGCGGCCTGCTGACCAGCCGGTTCGGTGCACAGAGGTCGGCGAGGCGGTTCAGAAAACACCCGATGACGAACTATGGTGGTGCGCAACGGAAGCCGATGGACCGGCGGGTCGATGATGCCCGGCGTGCGAACGTTCTAGGAGGCGGCATGAGGAGCATCAACGACACCCCCGACGAGAGGTCGGCCGCCGCTGGTCCTGGGGCGCCGCACGGGTTCAGCGACACGACCATCAGCTTCGGCACGGCACTGCGGTTCGACGACGCGCCCGGCGTCGGGCTCAGCGCGGAGCAGCAGGCGGCCGTCGCGGCGCTCCCGCCGACCTCCGCGTTGCTCATCATGAACAGTGGCGGGTCGCGGTTCCTGCTCGATGCGGACCGCACCCTTGCGGGTCGCAGCGAGCGTTCGGACATCTTCCTCGACGACGTGACGGTCTCCCGCAAGCACGCGGAGTTCGTCCGCGAGGGCGAGGACTTCGTCGTGCGTGACGTCGGGTCGCTCAACGGGACGTACGTCAACCGCAACCGCATCGAGTCCGTCGTCCTGCACGCGAACGACGAGGTGCAGATCGGCAAGTACCGCATGCGGTACTACCCGAGCCCCCGGTCCCGGTCGGAGTCCGGCCAGGCGCAGGCAGGCCAGTGAGCGCAGCGCGTCCTTCTCGACACGCCGATCTCGTCGCCGCGGTCCGTGAGGAGTCGCGGTCCTCCGTGAGCTCTGAGCCGCGAGCTGCTGACCCGGTGCGTGCGGACGGCGAGCGGGAGACGTGGCCCCAGGGGATCTCACGCACGCCGTCGATGCGCATCTCCGACGTGCTCAACAGCCTCAAGGTCGAGTTCCCCGCGGTGAGCCACTCGAAGCTCCGCTTCCTCGAGGAGCAGGGTCTCGTGCAGCCCGTGCGGACTGCCGCGGGCTACCGGCAGTACAGCGCCGCGGACATCGAGCGGCTTCGATTCGTCCTCGTCGAGCAGCGTGACCGTTACCTCCCCCTCAAGGTCATCAAGGACAAGCTCGCCGCGCTGGACGCGGGGGTCACGGGAAGCGATCAGCCGCTCATCCCGCGCCTGGTGACCCGGGACGGTGAGCCGGCAGCCGTCGTTCCCTCGTCGATGACGCTCGCCACGCTGGCGCACGACGCGGGCGTGGACGTCGGCGTCGTCGAGGAGCTCGTCGACGCGGGCATCCTCCGGCCCGGACCGGACGGTCAGTTCGACGCGTCGGCCCGGCAGGTCGCGGTCCTCGCCGCTGGTCTCGCCGAGCACGGGATCGGGTCCCGGCACCTGCGGTCGTTGCGTTCTGCGGCGGACAGGCAGGTCTCGCTCGTCGACCAGGCCATCGCTCCGTTGCGCGGTCAGCACACGACGTCCGCCCGCGCCCGTGCCTCCGTCACGGCGGCAGAGCTGGGTGAGATGTGCGCCCAGCTGCACACGGCGTGGGTGCGCCAGGGGGTCGCGGACCTCACCACCTGACGGTCGTCCGCTTTGGCCGTACGGTGGAGACATGTCCGACGACGTCCCCATGGTTCCCGTAGACGTGCTGGGAGTGCGCCGTCGTGCAGCCAACGAGGAGATCGTCGTCCTGCTTCTCGACGCGGACGCGGAGCTCGTCGTGCCGATCGTCGTGGGTCCACGCGAGGCCGGGGCGATCGCACTCGGGCAGTCCGGCGTCCCGGCTCCGCGCCCGACGCCGCATGACGTCATCTGTGCGGTCCTCGACGCCGTGGGCGTCACCCTCGACCATGTGGAGATCGTCGCGCTGCACGACGGCATCTTCCATGCCGAGCTCGTGCTGAGCACAGGAGCGCGGATCGACTCTCGCGCCTCGGACGCGATCGCTCTGGCCGTCCGCCAGAATGCCATGGTGCTCTGCTCGGCCGAGGTCGTCGGACTCGTCGGCCTCGAGGTGGTCTCCGATCCCGACGTGGAGGAGCTCGAGAGGTTCCGGGCGTTCCTCGACGGGGTGACTCCGGAAGACTTCACCCCCTGATGAACGCCCGGGTCGAGGCTCCGACGTCGGTGGTGCGACACGCCGGATCCCGCGAGGCCGCGGTCGTTGACCGCGGAGGGGCCGACCCCTAGCGTGTGACCCGCCAACCTCGCTGGCCCGACCGGGCCGCACGAGCACTCCGCACGACCGGTGCTCATCGTTCGCTGGCAGCCCGAGAGCCGCGTGTCACCATGGAGGTAGACGCACGTGCCGCCGGGCGAGTGCCACGGTCCCGTGGTGATGCTTCAGAGGAGGCAAGAGTGAGCGGTAGCGATGACACCGGGTTCCCACGGGGAGCGCGGACGCAGGGCCTGCTCTTCGGTGACGACCTGCCGAACCTCGACGCGTCGATCGGATATCGCGGCCCGACGGCCTGCCGTGCCGCAGGCATCACCTATCGGCAGCTCGACTACTGGGCGCGCACCGGCCTCGTCGAACCGACCGTGCGGACCGCCAGCGGATCCGGCACGCACCGTCTCTACAGCTTCCGCGACATCCTCGTCCTCAAGGTGGTCAAGCGTCTGCTCGACACCGGCGTCTCGCTGCAGCAGATCCGTTCGGCTGTCGTCCACCTGCGGGAACGTGGGGTCGAGGACCTCGCGCAGATCACGCTCATGAGCGATGGTGCGTCGGTGTACGAGTGCACGTCCGCGGACGAGGTCATCGACCTCGTGCAGGGAGGCCAGGGGGTCTTCGGGATCGCCGTCGGCCGCGTGTGGCGAGAGGTCGAGGGGACGCTCGCCTCCCTCCCGCGCGAGCGGCTCGGGGCGGACGGCTCCGTCACCCCGGACACGGTGCCGGGAGCCCCGGACGAGCTCGCGCTGCGTCGCCAGTCGCGCTCGGCGGGCTGACCTACCCCACTCCCATCGCGCGCATCGCCCGGGCGAGGAGCGCGTCGAAGATGGTGGCGAGCTCCGCAGCCGCGTGGCCCGGCCAGTCGTGGATGGCGCGGCCCGCTCCTTGCGACTGCTGCAGCGCGGCGCGCTCGGGGATGGCCGGAGCCAGCACGAGCGGACCGAACATCGTCTCCAGCTCCGCCTGGCGGAAGGCCTGCTCGCTGGAGCGTGCCCGCACCCGGTTGATGACCACGCCCAGCGGCTGCAGGCCGGGTGCTGGTCCCTTGCGCAGGTCGTCGATCGCGTGGAACGCCCGCGACGCCGCCGTCACGGAGAAGAGCCCGGGTTCGGAGACGACGAGGGCACGCTCGCACGCGGTGAGGCCCTGTCGGGTGAGACCCCCCAACGAGGGTGGGCAGTCGACGAGGACGAGGTCGTAGCCGGTGACCGTCGCGAGAGCAGTCGCGAGCCGCCCCGTCCGGTGTCCGTGCGTCGGACCGTCGTGACGGGCAGACTCCGCCGACCCGACGACCACCTCGAGGAGATCGGGTTCCCACGCCGAGGCCGCGAGGGCCGACTCGAGCACGTACCCGGCGGGGTTGTCGAGGACGGCGGCGACGTCCTGCGCAGCGGCCCCCGTCACGCCGAGCGCGAGCGTGCTGTCGGCCTGGGGGTCGAGGTCGACGACGAGCGTGCGATATCCCGCGGCGATCGCGGCGGAGGCCAGGCCGAGCGTCACCGACGTCTTGCCGACGCCTCCCTTGAGACTGCAGACACCGAGGATCGCCACCCGCCGAACCTTAGTGCCTCCATGTGCGCAATCCCACAAGTCCCCGACGACCGATACGTGGATGATCCGAGGAGGAATCTCGCCCGGCGTGGGAAGATCGCAGGCGACTTCCGCGTACGCCACCGTGCGCGGGGCGGCGGGTTCGATGTTGCACCGTCCCGGGCCGGGCGAAGAGGCCGGTCCTGGCCGGACACGACGAGTGATGAGGTGCTGGGTGTTCTCGAAGGTTCTGGTTGCCAACAGGGCAGAGATCGCCGTGCGGGCGTTCCGTGCTGCGTACGAGATGGGGGCGCGGACGGTCGCGGTCTTCCCCAAGGAGGACCGCAATTCCGAGCACCGTCTCAAGGCGGACGAGGCTTATCTCATCGGTGAGGCCGGGCATCCCGTCCGCGCGTACCTCAACATCGAGGAGATCATCCGCGTCGCCAAGGACGCCGGTGCCGACGCCGTCTACCCCGGGTACGGCTTCCTCTCGGAGAACCCGGACCTCGCTCGGGCGTGCGTCGAGGCGGGCCTGACGTTCGTGGGCCCGCCCGCCGAGGTCCTCGAGCTCGCCGGGAACAAGGTTCGAGCCCTGCAGGCCGCCCGTGAGGCCGGGATCCCGGTCCTCGCCTCGAGCAAGCCGTCGGCGGACATCGACGAGCTCATCGCGGCCGCGGACGAGGTGGGTTTCCCCATCTTCGCGAAGGCTGTCGCGGGTGGTGGCGGCCGGGGGATGCGCCGCGTCGACAACCGCGAGGACCTTCCTGCGGCGCTGGCTGCCGCGATGCGCGAGGCCGACAGTGCGTTCGGCGACCCCACGATGTTCCTCGAGGCAGCCGTCCTGCGGCCGCGGCACATCGAGGTGCAGATCCTCGCTGACGGCCAGGGCAACGTCGTCCACCTCTTCGAGCGTGACTGCTCCGTGCAGCGTCGCCACCAGAAGGTCATCGAGATCGCCCCGGCGCCGGACCTCGACCCGGCGATCCGCGACGCGCTGTGCGCGGACGCGGTGAAGTTCGCGAAGTCGATCGGCTACCAGAACGCGGGGACCGTCGAGTTCCTCCTCGACACCGTGGGGGAGCGCGCCGGCCAGCACGTGTTCATCGAGATGAACCCCCGCATCCAGGTGGAGCACACGGTGACCGAGGAGGTCACCGACATCGACCTCGTGTCCTCCCAGATGCGCATCGCGGCGGGGGAGACCCTCGAGGACCTCGGCATCCGTCAGGAGGACGTGCGCGTCAACGGCGCCGCCCTGCAGACCCGGATCACGACGGAGGACCCGTCCAACGGGTTCCGCCCCGACACGGGCCGGATCGTCGCCTACCGCTCCCCGGGCGGCGCCGGTGTGCGCCTCGACGGAGCTACCGCGACCGCTGGTTCGGAGATCTCCGGCCACTTCGACTCGATGCTCGTCAAGCTCACGTGCCGTGGGCGGGACTACCCGACGGCGGTGCGCCGAGCGCGCCGGGCCCTCGCGGAGTTCCGCATCCGAGGCATCCGGACGAACATCCCGTTCCTGCAGGCGGTGCTCGAGGACGCCGAGTTCGTCGCGGGCCACCTGTCCACGTCGTTCATCGACGAGCGTCCGGAGCTGCTCGCCGCGCGGGAGAGCGCGGACCGCGGGACCAAGCTCCTCAACTTCCTCGGTGACGTCACGGTGAACCGTCCGCACGGACCTCTGCCGTCGACGATCGTGCCCCGCGCGAAGCTCCCGACGGCTGACCTCGCGGCCGAGGCTCCAGCCGGCTCGCGCCAGCGTCTCCTCGAGCTCGGGCCGGAGGGCTTCGCACGAGCGCTGCGGGAGCAGACCGCCGTCGCGGTCACGGACACGACGTTCCGCGACGCCCACCAGTCGCTCCTGGCGACGCGTGTGCGCACCTACGACCTCGCCGGCGTCGCGCCGTACGTGGCACACCAGCTGCCGGAGCTCTTCTCGGTCGAGGCCTGGGGTGGCGCGACGTACGACGTCGCGCTGCGCTTCCTCGGCGAGGACCCCTGGGACCGCCTGGCGACGCTCCGCGCCGCGATGCCCAACGTCGCTCTGCAGATGCTGCTGCGCGGTCGCAACACGGTCGGCTACACGCCGTACCCGACGGAGGTGACGGAGGCGTTCGTCCGTGAGGCGGCCGCGACCGGCATCGACATCTTCCGCATCTTCGACGCGCTCAACGACGTCGAGCAGATGCGCCCCGCCATCGAGGCGGTCCGGGCGACCGGGACAGCCGTCGCCGAGGTGGCCCTGTGCTACACCGGCAACCTCCTCGACCCGGACGAGAAGCTCTACACCCTCGACTACTACCTGGATCTCGCGGACCGGATCGTCGCTGCCGGCGCGCACATCCTCGCGATCAAGGACATGGCGGGGCTCCTCCGGCCAGCCGCGGCGACCGCACTCGTCACCGCGCTCCGGGAGCGCTTCGACCTTCCCGTGCACCTGCACACCCACGACACGACCGGTGGCCAGATGGCCACGATCATGGCCGCGGTCGAGGCCGGGGTCGACGCGGTCGACGTCGCGAGCGCTGCGATGGCGGGCACGACGAGCCAGCCGCCGATGTCCGCGCTCGTCGCCGGCCTGGAGCACACCGAGCGTGACACCGGGCTGTCGCTGCGCGCCGTGTGCGACCTCGAGCCGTACTGGGAAGCGGTGCGCAAGCTCTACGCACCGTTCGAGTCCGGGCTCGCAGGACCCACCGGGCGCGTCTACACGCACGAGATCCCCGGGGGACAGCTGTCGAACCTCCGCCAGCAGGCGATCGCGCTGGGACTGGGGGACCAGTTCGAGCAGATCGAGGCCACGTATGCCGCGGCGGACCGGATCCTCGGTCGCCTCGTCAAGGTGACGCCGTCGTCCAAGGTGGTCGGCGACCTCGCGCTCCAGCTCGTGGCACGCGGTGCGGACCCGGCTGACTTCGCCGAGAACCCGCAGGACTACGACATCCCGGACTCTGTCATCGCCTTCCTCGGGGGTGAGCTCGGCGACCCGCCCGGTGGGTGGCCCGAGCCCTTCCGCTCGAAGGCTCTCGCCGGTCGGACGGTGCGCGGCGGTGTCACGCCGCTGTCCGACGAGGATCGCCGCGAGCTCGACGGATCGTCGGAAGCCCGCCGGAACCGGCTCAACCACCTGCTGTTCGCGGGTCCGACCAAGGAGTTCCTCGCGATTCAGGCGGCCTACGGGGACGTGAGCGTGCTCGACACGTCGAGCTACCTCTACGGTCTCCAGGCGGGCGACGAGGTCGAGATCGCTCTCGAGCGCGGCGTGCGTCTGCTTGTCGGGCTCGAAGCCGTGGGGGAGCCTGATGTGCGCGGCATGCGCACGGTGATGTTCACGCTCAACGGCCAGATCCGCCCGATCCAGATCCGCGACCGCAACGCCGAGGTCGACCTCGACGCGGCGGAGAAGGCTGATCCCGGCACGCCGGGCCAGATCGCCGCGCCGTTCGCCGGGGCCGTGACAGCGGTCGTCCAGGAGGGCCAGCGCGTCGAGGCGGGCCAGACGGTCGCGACCGTCGAGGCCATGAAGATGGAGGCAGCGATCACCACCCCGATCGGGGGAGTGGTGCAGCGGCTGGCCATCGGTGCGGTGCAGCAGCTCGAGGGCGGCGACCTCGTGCTCGTCATCGCCTGACGCCCACGGGTGAGCCTCGGGGCACGACCCGTCGGGTCGTGCCCCGAGGCATGTGGGACCGGGTGTCCGTGCAGGTCGCGCGCGTGGGCCGGGGCACCTACGGTGGGGGAGACCGACCGGAGGAGACACGATGACCAGCACACCCGAACTGCCCGACGACGACCGCGCGACGAAGGTCGCCGAGGCGCTCCACGCCCAGCACCCCGAGTTCGACGAGGTCCCGGAGCTCGAGGTCGACGAGACCGTCGCGCCGCGTCCCGAGGAAGCCATCGCCGACGTCGGCCGGCAGGAGCGCCAGGTCTGAGAGGCCAGGCCTGAGAACGCCAGGCCTGAGAACGCCGGGCCTGAGAGCGCCGGACCGCACACAGGACGAGGGACGTGACCTGTCACGTCCCTCGTGCTGTGTGCTGCGAGGGGCTAGAGGAGCGGGCTCAGGGGAGTGAGGACGATCTCTCCGATCTTCGCGAGCGGTGAGCGGCGCTCCCACTCCTCGAGGTCGAGTCGACGGCAGTTCGTGAGGTCGATCTCGAAGATCTGCTCCATCTGG
This sequence comes from Sanguibacter sp. Z41_6, assembly GCF_059621145.1. NCBI lineage: Bacteria > Bacillati > Actinomycetota > Actinomycetes > Micrococcales > Sanguibacteraceae > Sanguibacter > Sanguibacter sp. Z41_6. Next base: position 467,018 of record NZ_JCAQIF010000002.1, read on the forward strand.
CCGGCGAGGGTCTTGTCGTAGATCGCCATGTTGATCTCGTAGTTGCCCGTGAGGCTCAGGCGGTCGATGTTCGCTGTGCCGATCGTCGTCCACCGGCCGTCCACGGTCGCCGTCTTCGCGTGCACCATCGCGTTGCGGTACAGCCAGATGCTCACGCCGGAGCGCAGGAGCTGGGAGTAGAGACCGCGTGACAGCCAGTCGGTGAGGACGTGGTTGGACGCCTCGGGCATGATGATCCGCACGTCGACGCCACGCTCGGCCGCGGCGGTGATCGCGCGCAGCAGCTCCCGGTCGGGGATGAAGTACGCCTGCGTGAGGTAGATGTGGCTCGTCGCCCGGCGGATGGCCTCGAGGTAGATGTTGCGGATGGGGTAGACGCGCCGCACCGGGGCGTTGCTCGCCGCCTGGAAGTCCGGTTCCCAGTGTGGCGGGACACCGGCGTCGGGGAGCGTCACGGACGTGCGGATGCCCGTGAGGTTCCAGAAGTCGATGAACGCGCTCGCCAGCTCCCACACGACCGGGCCCTCGATGCGCATGTGGGTGTCGCGCCACTGCGTCGCGTACAGCGACCCGATGTTGTAGCCGCCGACGAACCCGACCCGGCCGTCGACGACGAGGATCTTGCGGTGGTCGCGGCCGGTGTGCTTGAGGTTCCCCAGCAGCACCTTCGGGCGGACGACGGGGAAGCGCAGAACCTCGATCTCCGGCGGGAACTCGTAGAAGGAACGGGGGACGACGAGGTTCGCGAAGCCGTCGTAGACGAGGTAGACCCGGACGCCGCGCTGGGACGCGGCGATGAGGGCGTCCTTGAAGCGTCGACCCATCGGGTCGCTCTTCCAGATGTACGTCTCGAGGAAGATGTAGTCCTCGGCGCCGTCGATCGCGCGGAGCATCTCCTCGTACAGCTCCACACCGAAGGTGTAGACGGTCGTCGTCGACTCGCCGATGACGGCGTCCACGGGCTTGGCGTGCGGGAAGATCGCCTTGCGCGAGTGCTTGCGCTTCGTCCAGTGGTCGATGGCGACGATCGCCGATGCGGCCACGACCGGCACGACGGCGTAGGCGATGAGCGTGCGTTTGATGGTCGAGCGCACGAACGCGACGGCGCTGTTCTCTGCGGAGGTCACATGAGGGACCTTAGTCGGCGCGCGGCGCCGCGAAGGAGCGGACACGAGGAGTCTGGCCGTCGGCTGCTTCGTCACGCGGGCGGGGCGCTGTCGGCTCTGTAGCCCGTCGGGGGACGTCCTCGCCCTCGCAGATGTAGGCGGAATGTCATAACGTACCTTATCGGCGACGGAGAAGCATCGCAGAAGGGGTCGACGCGCCAGACCGCCGGGGTCCGGTCATGCTGGACAGAACGGACACTCGCTGCGCCTCGCAGCTCGTGCCGACCGCGGTGCTCCGGCGAGCGAGAGGACGGTCCAGCGATGGACGAGGATGTCGATGCGGCACAGGCGACGCTGCCGGCGCCCTGGGCGGTGCCCGTCCCTGACGTGCTCGCGGCGCTCGACGTCGGCACCGGCGGGTTGACCGACGCCGAGGCGGTCCGCCGTCGGGCGGTCGCCGGGGCCAACCGCCTGCCGCCGCCACCACGGCGCCCCTGGTGGCGCGCCGTCGCCGACCAGTTCCGCGACGTCCTCATCTACGTGCTGCTCGTCTCGGCCGTCCTCAAGGCCGTGCTCGGGCAGTGGGTGGACTTCTGGGTGATCCTCGCCGTGACCGTGATCAATGCCGTCGTGGGCCTCGTCCAGGAGGGTCGCGCGCGCAAGGCACTCGACGCCATCTCGACGATGCTCCCCCGCACCGCCGACGTGCTGCGTGACGGCACCTGGGTGCGCGTCGATGCCGCCGAGCTCGTCCCCGGCGACCGCGTCCGCATCCGCTCGGGTGACGGGGTCCCGGCCGACCTGCGCCTCGTCGAGGTGACCCGGCTCCAGATGGACGAGTCCGCGCTGACGGGCGAGTCCGTCCCCACGACCAAGTCCGTCGACGCCGTGCACCGTGAGACGGAGCTCGGCGACCGCACGGACATGGCGTTCTCCAGCACCCTCGTCACGACAGGCACTGGTGTCGGCGTCGTCACCGCCACCGGGCCGAGGACGGAGATCGGCCAGATCCAGGCGATGGTCGCCGAGGCCGAGCCCCTCACGACTCCCCTGGCACGAGCCCTTGACCGCTTCGGCAAGCAGCTCGCTCTCGCCATCCTCGTGCTCGCCGTCGTCATGGTGGCCGTCGGGTGGTTCGTGCACGGGTGGTCCATCGAGGACCTCGTGAGCTCCTCCATCGGGTTCGCGGTCGCCGCCGTCCCCGAGGGCCTCCCGGCGCTCGTGACGATCACCCTCGCGCTCGGTGTGCAGCAGATGGCACGTCGGAAGGCGATCACCCGCAAGCTGCCGGCGATCGAGACCCTGGGGGCCGTGACGACGATCTGCTCGGACAAGACCGGCACCCTCACGCAGAACGAGATGACGGCCCGCACGGTCCGCACCGCCGCCGAGGAGCTGGCCGTCACCGGGACCGGCTACGCGGACGAGGGACAGGTCCTCGGGCCCGACGGCGCAGCTGTCACAGCCGCCGACAGGCGCGACCTGCGGGCCCTCGCGGAAGTCATGGCGCTGTGCAACGACGCCCACGTCACCCAGGACGAGACCGGGCGGTGGCGCCTGTCGGGGACGCCGACGGAGGGAGCCGTGCGGGTGCTCGCGCACAAGGCCGGGTTCGCCGACACCGGGTGGGTGCGACGGGCGGTCCTGCCGTTCGAGTCCGACACGAAGTACATGGCCGTCCTCGTCGAGGACCCGCACGGCGCCGCGCACCTGCTCGTCAAAGGTGCCCCGGACAGGATCCTCGACCGCTGCACGTACCAGACCGACGCCGACGGACGCCCCGTCCCGGTGGACAGAGACCTGTGGTTGCGGCAGATCGAGACGATCGGGGCGCGCGGGTTGCGGGTCCTCGCCGGGGCGCGCGGTGCCCCGGCCAGCGGTGCCGGTCCGCTCACCGACGCCGAGGTCGGCGGGGACCTCGAGCTCGTGGGCTTCGTCGGCATCGCCGACCCGCCCCGGCCCGAGGCCGTGGTCGCAGTGGCGCAGTGCCAGGACGCCGGCGTGGACGTCATGATGATCACCGGCGACCACGCCGACACGGCGGTGGCGATCGGCCGCGAGATGGGCATCGTGCGTCCCGGCACGACCGTGCTCACCGGGGCCGAGCTCGACGCGATGAGCGACCGGGAGCTCGAGGAGGTCGTCCCCCGGACAGCCGTCTTCGCGCGCACGAGCCCCACCCACAAGGTGCGCATCGTGCGGAGCCTGCAGCGTCACGGGCAGGTCGTCGCGATGACCGGTGACGGCGTCAACGACGCTGCGGCGCTGACCCAGGCCGACGTCGGGGTCGCGATGGGCATCAAGGGCACCGAGGCGACCAAGGAGGCTGCCGACGTGGTGCTCGCGGACGACAACTTCGCGACGATCGAGCGCGCGGTGGAAGAAGGACGGCGGATCTACGACAACATCCGCAAGTCCGTCCTGTTCCTCCTCCCGGCCAACGGTGCGCAGTCGCTCGTCATCTTCGTCGCGGTGCTCTTCGGCCTCACGCTCCCCCTCCAGCCCGTGCAGGTCCTGTGGATCAACATGGCGGCAGGGATCACGCTCTCGCTCGCGCTCGCGAACGAGCCGGCCGAGGAGGGACTCATGGCCCGACCACCGCGCGATGCGGCCGCTCCCCTGCTCGACGGCACGATGTTCCGGCGCATCGCTGTCGCGTCCGTCCTCGTCGGTGCGGCTGCGTTCGGTCTGTTCTACTGGCAGACGAACCACGGCGTCGCCCTCGCGGAGGCGCGCACCGCGGCCGTGACCATGCTCGCGGTCGGGCAGATGGCCTACTTGTTCTCGTGCCGGTTCCTCGACCGCTCGAGCCTCACCGTCGACGTCCTGCGCGGCAACAGGTCCGTGTGGTGGGCGTGCCTCGCACTGCTCGCGCTGCAGCTCGCTTTCGTCTACCTGCCGGTCATGCACGACCTCTTCGGCACAGCGCCCCTCGGCATCGGCCAGTGGATGATGATCGTCGCCCTCGCGTTCGTCGTCTTCGTCCTCGTCGAGGCGTCGAAGCCCTTGGTACGACGGCGCACCTGACGGTCGGCGGAGCGTCGCGGTGCTACGTCGGGTCGGTGGCGGCTGGCTCGTTCGACGTCCATGCCTCGTCGGCATCCTTGAGGTGCTGGCCCAGCGCACCGAGTGCGCCCGGGACGAGCGAGAACACCGACCACACACCGCGCTTCTCGCGCGTGAGCAGCCCTGAGTCGGTGAGGATCTTCAGGTGGTGGGAGACGGTCGGCTGACGCAGACCGGTGGGCTCCGTGAGGTCGAGGACGGTCGCCTCACCGTTCTCGTGCGCCGCGACGAGCGACAGCAGTCGCAGCCGGGTCGGCTCCCCCAGCGCCCGGAACATGCGTGCCAGCGCGACCTCGCCGCTGGGCCGCGCGATGTCGGGTTGCCCCGGAGTGGATGGTTCGCCTGTCCTGGGCATGTGTCTCTTCCCCTGTGTGCTGCCGCGCTCGATGCACAAAGCATAGACGACCATCGATGCTGCGCGTGGCGCGGTTTCTCCGGGATTCTCGCGGACGAGGCCCTGTGGATCGCGGGGCCGGTCCACCGCTGACCGCCAGTCGCCACATCGCCCGGCACCACGCCTGCAGGATCGCGGCCATGACGACGACCTCCGCAGGCTCGAGCCACGACCATGACGACGACCGTGTGCGCCGCGCGGCCGACCCCGACCGCTCCCGAGCCACAGCCCCCGACCCGTTCGAGCTCCACGCGCTCCTCGACGGACCGCTCGAGGTCCTGTCCGCCCGGCACGCGCCCGCCGAACCCGGCTCGCGGCTCACGACGGACGCAGCGATCCTCGACCACCTCGTGGGTCTCGTCGGCCCCGAGGCCGCGGGCCCACCCGCGTTGTGGGTCGGTTTCCTGGGTGACGACGAGCGGGTGCTCCCTGTCGCGATCCCCCTCGAGGACCTCCCCGTCCTCCCGGACCGCGACGCGGTCGACACCATCGAGCAGCTCGTGCGCACCGTCGTCCGGGACAACTTCCCCGGCGCTCGGACGCTCGTGGCGATCGTCCGGGCAGACGGAGGCGACTACGGCGCGTTCGAGCGACGTTGGGCCACCGCCCTCTGGGCTGCTGCGGACGCCACGGGGTGGTCTCTGAGGTCCGTCGTCGCCGTCGGTGAGGGGCGGGCGCGGACCCTGGACCGTGCGCGGTGCCGCTCGGTCCGAGGTCCGACCGGCTGAGGCCCGTCTGCGGCGGCCCGCAGGTGCGCTCGCCCCGTCGCTCGTCGGCCGAACGCGGTACAGTGGTGCGGTTGCCCACCCGCTTCCGCAGCCAGGCTCACGAGGTCTGTGCACGCCCGCCCGCTCCGCCTCTCGGATGCGGTCCCGCGCGTCAGCCAGCATCGTGACGACAGCGACGCGTTCACGAGACCTTCACCACACCGTGGAACAGGGTGCGGCCGCACGACGTTGAAGACAGCAGGACGCATCACCCTCACGACCGCCGGCACACCGGCCCCGGTCGAGCAGTACCGCAGACAACTTGGAGGACCCTATGGCCGACCGATCCTTGCGTGGGATGAGCATTGGCGCCAAGAGCATGGAGTCGGACGAGGGCGTCGACTTCGCTCCCCGGTTCCAGGCTCACTACGACTGCCCCAACGGCCACACGGTCATCCTCCCCTTCTCCACCGAGGCCGAGGTCCCCGTCGTCTGGGAGTGCCGCTGCGGCGAGGAGGCGCTCCTGCGGGATGCCGACCGCCCCGAGCCGAAGTCGGGCAAGGCTCCTCGCACGCACTGGGACATGCTGCTCGAGCGCCGCACGATGAAGGAGCTCGAGGACCTGCTCGATGAGCGCCTCGCCCTCCTGCGTGCGGGAAAGCTGCGCCGCAGCGCGTGAACCGCCGACAGATGCCCCGGACCACGACGGTCCGGGGCATCTGTGCGTCTCCGGCACCCTGACGGTCGAGCGGGTGCGACGTGCGGACTGGTGCGGTGGTCAGCGCGGAGCCCGCGACCGGCTCGCGCCCGCCGCGGCCCGTCCCAGCAGTCGTCGCAGTGACCGCGTCCGAGCGGTGACACCCCAGGCGGTGACCTTCCACAGGGCTTCCGTGACGATGTCGCGACTCATCTTCGACTCCCCTGCCGTGCGCTCGACGAACGTGATCGGCACCTCGACGATCCGCCCGCCTGCTTGCGCGACGCGCCACGCCATGTCGACCTGGAAGCAGTACCCCTGGGAGGCGACGTCGGACAGCGGGAGCGAGCGCAGCGTGCTCGCGCGGTAGGCACGGAAGCCGCCGGTCGCGTCGCCGAGGGGCAGCCCGAGGGCCCACCGCACGTACGTGTTGCCCCCTCGCGAGAGCCACTCCCGGCGGGCCGGCCAGTTGAGGACGTCTCCCCCGGGCACCCAGCGCGATCCCAGGACGAGGTCCGGCGGGTCGACCGCGTCGAGGGGTTCGAGCAGTCGGGCGAGGTCCTCGGGGCGGTGCGAGCCGTCCGCGTCCATCTCGACCACGACGTCGTAGTCGCGGTCGAGCGCCCAGGCGAACCCCGCGAGGTACGCAGCCCCGAGTCCGTCCTTGCCCGCCCGGTGCAGCGCGTGCAGGTGGGGGTCGGTGGCCCGCAGCGACTCGACGAGCTGCCCGGTCCCGTCGGGACTGGCGTCGTCGACGACGAGGACGTCGAGCGTCGGGGCGTGCTCGCGCAGGCCTGCGAGGGTCGTGGGCAGCGTGAGTCGCTCGTTGTAGGTGGGCATGACCACGAGGGCTCGTCGACGGTTCGCGGGCGCTGACGCCGTGGGCCCGGGGTCGGGCTCGGGCGACGCGGGACGGTTCTCCGGCACCGACGACATCACGACTTCGGCGCAGGTCGTGCGCGCCCTGTCTGACCCGCACCGGTGCGCTTCGTGCTTCGCGGTCGGGCTCCCCGACCAGCCGTGGAGCCCGCTGACGCGCGGCCAGTCGATCGCTGTGCGGGTACCGCGGGTCGCGCGCGTCCCGTGCCGACCGCCGCCGCGCGACCACGCGGGGTGGTGCTGCGTCCTGTCGTCCGGGCAGCCGCGTCCGGCCGGGGCCGCTGGACGATCGCGGCGACGAGCAGGGCGACCGCTGCGCCGAGGACCGCCCAGGCGGGCCACGGGCCGAGGGCGACGGCCGGGGTGATGCTCGTACGCAGGGCCACGGAGTCGACCATCTGCTCTGCGGTGAAGTGGCCCGTCCGAGCGATGGTCGCGCCGTTGGGAGCGATGATCGCGCTCACGCCGACGGTCGAGATCTGCACCGTCGTGCGGCCCGTCTCGATCGCACGGAGCCGGGACATCGCCAGCTGCTGGGTCGACTCGTCGGTGGGGCCGAACGAGGCGTTGTTCGTCGGGACCACGAGCATCTCCGCGCCCGCGGCCACGGCGTCGCGGACGAGGCCGTCGTAGGCGACCTCGAAGCAGATGACGTCGCCGATGACCACCGTGCGTCCGAGCCGCGGTGCCTCGAGCTCGACGATGCCGACCTCCTGGCCCGCGACCATGTCGGTCTGGACGAGGTCGACGGCGGAGGAGAACGGGCGGACGAGCTCGCGGATGGGGATGTACTCCGCGAAGGGCGCGGGGTGCTGCTTGGCGTAGCGGTCCACGACCCCGACGCCCGGCTCCCACAGGAGCGAGACGTTGTAGCGGCCGCCGGACTCGGGGTACTCCTGCGCTCCGACGAGGATCGGTGCGCCCACGGCCTGGGCGGCACCGTCGATCGCGGCAGCGGCGGCTGCGTCGACCTGCGGGTCGATGTCGGTGCCGTTCTCGGGCCAGAGCACGACGTCGAGGTCGCCCTGCTCGACGCCGTCGAGCAGGGCGTGGGTGCCCTGCACATGGTTGTTCAGCACCTCGCGACGCTCGGCGAAGGCGTCGAGGCCCTCTCCGGCGACGTTCCCCTGGACGGCGCCGACGCGCAGCGTCCCGTTCTCGGCTCGTGTCTCGAGCGGCACGAGGAACCCCACGCCGATGATGACTGCGGCAGCCGTGGCGCAGGTCCCGACCTCGAAGGGGTCGAGCCGTCGGATTCCGAGGATGGCGAGCGCGAGGAGCACGCCGGCCGCGGCCACGGCGAGCGAGACGAGCGGGGTCCCGGCGAGCCACGCGAGGCGTCCGACCGGAGACTCGGACTGGGAGAACGCCAGGCGCCCCCACGGGAACCCACCGAAGGGCACGAGCGAGCGCGTGAGCTCGGCGGCGACCCAGAGCACGGCGAAGGCGACGACGTGCGCCGCGTGGTTGCGTGACACGAGCGGGATGCGTCGGACGAACGTCCACGCGAGACCCACGAGCCCGACGAAGGCGGCCTCGGCCGTGCTCAGCGCCACCCACGGGACGTCGCCCACGGCGAACTGCGCCCATCGGATGTGCGGGAGGAAGAACGCGAGCCCCCACACGAACCCGACGAGGAAGTTCCACGCCGGTGCGTCGCGTCGCACGGCGAGGTAGAAGAGCGCGACTCCTGCGACGGCGGCGATCCAGATGCCGGCGTCCGGGAAGGCGAGGTCGGTGAGGAGCCCGCCGGCGACGGCGAGCAGCAGAGCCAGCCATCGAGGGAGGGGACCGGGAAGCACCCGTGCAGATTACGTCACGGCGCTGGTCGTCTGCTGTGACGGCAGGGTTCGGAGAGCAGGTGTCCGGGTTCCGGTGCCGTGGGCCACGGCACCCTCCTCGTCGTGCGCGCAGCTGGCGGTCCGCGTGTCCTTCGTGCCGACGTCGCGCGAGCGCGACATACGTTTTCTACTGAACACGCGGACCAACCAGTGCTGCGCACGGGAGCTGCTTCCGCCGCGCCCGTGACCCGTGGGGCACGTTCATGAACCTACTCGCACAGGTCGCCATCGTGTCAAACGACGAAATGTGCAGGTCAGGGGCTTTCTGGCTGGTCAGAGCCTGGTCGCCACCTGTGATCTACCTCACCCGGAGCGGGTGAAAAAGTGCGACACGCCGGGTGAAGTACGTGCCCCCGGGCGTGTCCGGGAGCAGGTGCCCCGTCAGTCGAACGTGTCGTAGATCGGCACCCCGTCACGCACCGTCTGCAGGCACGTGGGTCGGGGTGCGTCGGGGCCGAGGTCCGGGAGCAGCGGTGTGCCCGACCGGGCGTCGGTGCTCCACGAGGACACCGCGGCGGAGCCGCTCTGCACGACGACGTGCTGGGCCCGCCAGACCGCGAGGTGCGCCGGGCTGCCGACCCGCAGCTCCCCGGCACCGGTGTGGTCGAGCCCGGCTGCCCGCCAGGCCCCGCGTGTCGACGCGCGGAACGCGGCGCGTGCGGAGATCCGCTGCGCGGGGTCGTGGTGGTGGACGGCGGCACGCACGGGCTCCCACGGGTCCGACGTCGTCACGGGTGCGTCGGAGCCGAACGCCATGGGGATCCCCGCCGACGCCAGGGTCGCGAAGCGGTTCATCCCTGCGGCGCGCTCCCCCACCCGCTCGGCGTACATCCCGTGCGGTCCACCCCACCGGGCGTCGAACGCGGGCTGCAGGCTGAGCCGGACGCCGAGATCGACGAGCGTGGCCAGCTGGCTGTCGTCGAACATCTCGACGTGCTCGAGGCGCACCCCGATCCGCCGCATCGCACTGCGGGCGGCGGCCGACGTCGCGGCGGCGGCCCGCAGCCCGTCGAGGGTGACGTCCAGGGCGCGGTCGCCGATGACGTGGAACCCGGGCTGGACGCCGACGCCCGTGGCGGCCAGGACGTGGTCGCGGATCTCGTCCGCCGTGAGCAGGAGACTCCCGGTCGTGTCCGGGGCGTCGCTGTAGGGGGCGCGCAGGGCTGCCGTACGGGCCCCCAGGGAGCCGTCGACGCAGAGGTCTCCCCCGAGGCCGGTGAGGCCCGGCACGGCCGCCAGCAGGGCCTGTGCGTCCTCGGTCGTGCGGCACAGCTCGCCGCGGTAGCCCACGACGAGCGGGAAGCCGCTCGCGGGGTCGGCGGTCATCTCGAGCAGCGTCGCCAACCCGTCCCGCGTGTCGATGCCGGGGGCGCTGTTCTCGTGCACGGCGACGACCCCGCTCCGGGCGAGGTGCCGCAGCTCCGCTGCGTACATGGCGGCGCGGCGCTGCTCACCGACGCGGCGGGCGAGGGCCCGCGCCGCCTCGTTCGCGGCGAGGGTGACGTACCCGTCGTCGTGCCACCCGGTGAGGTCGCGCAGACCGCCGAGGTCCGCCAGGCGTGAGGAGACGACGGCGCAGTGCACGTCCACGCGACCCGCGTACACGGCTGCGCCCCCGGTGAGCACGTCGAGCTCGGCGGCGGTCGGACGGCGGGCGTCCGCCCAGTGCGACTCGTCCCAGCCGTGGGCGAGGAGCACACCGTGGTCACCGTCCGGGCCGCCGGTCGGTGCCGTGCCGGCCCGCGGGACTCCCCCGGCGTCGACCCGTGCGCGGTCCGCGATCGCCTCGAGGGCGAGCTGACGCGTCGCACCGGCGCCGGTCACGGACAGGTCGACGCTCTGCCGTGCGAACGCGGACTCGAGCACGTGGACGTGAGCGTCGACAAAGCCCGGCGCCACGAGGGCACCGGCGAGGTCGATGACGCGGTCCGCCTGCGCGGCGTGCCCCTCGGCGGTGTCCTCCGCGCCCATCCAGGCCACGACCCCGTCGACGACGAGCAGCGCCTCGGCGAAGGGGTCGGACGGGGAGTGGATGATGCCGTTGCGGTAGAGAGTCGAGGTCACGCGAGCACGATATGCCACGGGGCTGTGCCCGAGCCGCCACCGCGGCTGTGCCCGAGCCGCCACCGGGACCCGTGGTCGAACACTGCGGCTGTGCTCGAACCGCCACCGCGCCTGTGCGCGATATGCCAGACCGGTGTCAGACGCTCGAGTAGGCGACGACCCCTCGTCGCAGTGCGGTGATCGCCCGGTCCGCCGAGCGCCGCATCCGCTCGTCGGGCGCCGCCTTCGTCAGCTGGTCGAGCACGTCGATGACCTGCTTGCACCACCGGACGAAGTCGCCCGCCGCGAAGTCGGTCTCCTTGAGCACGGCGTCGAGGCTCCGTCCGGACGCCCAGCGGTGGACGGCCTCGACGAGACCGAAGTCGAGCGGGCCGGTGGCCTCGAGCCGGTGCGCGGCCTCGAGGTCGTCGAGCTCCGACCACACGCGCACGGTCTCGTCGAGCGCGCGGGCGAGCGTCCCCGTGGGGCCACCCGGGATCCGTGGGTCCCCGTCGCGGTCGTCCCGGCGCGCGGAGTAGACGATGGTCGAGACCGCGGCCGCCAGCCCCGCGGGCTCGAGGGACGCCCACGCGCCACGGCGCAGGCACTCGGACAGCAGCAGGTCGCTCTCGGCGTAGAGCCGGCGCAGCGTGGCTCCCGGAGCGGTGACCCGCAGCTCGCCGTCGTCGCCGGGCTCGAGGTAACCCAACGTCCCCAGCACGTCGCAGATGCGGTCGAACACCTTGGCGATCGACCCGGTGCGCCCGGAGATCCGGCGCAGGAGCGCCTTGTGCTCCGACTCGAGCTTGGCCCACCGCTCAGCCCACCGCGCGTGATCGTCCCGTTCCGGGCACGAGTGGCACGGGTGCTCGCGCAGGGCGGACCGCAGCCGCGAGAGCTCTGCGTCGTCCCCGGCCGTCGTCCGCGCGCGGACCGCGCCCCGGTTCTTGCCGCCCCGGCGCCCCGTCCCGCGCGTCGGTGAGCTGCCGTCCGTCGAGCCCGCGTAGGCACCGAGGGAGGTGCGCAGGGTCGCGGCGAGGTCCCTGCGAGCCGCGGGGTTCCGGGCGTTGAAGCCCTTCGGGATCCGCACGCTGCTCACGACGCGCACCCCCTGCGGGACGTCCGCGAGGGTGAGCTTCTTCACCTGACGGTCGCTCGTGAGGATGAGCGGGTGGGGTCCGTCGAACCCGGCGTCCTGCCCGGGCTCGATGACCACGGCGTACCCGGCGCGTCGACCTGACGGGATCTCGACGACGTCCCCGCGCGAGAGCGCGGTGAGGGACGCGACGATCTCCGCGCGGCGCTCGCTGCTCGCGCGCTTCGACAGCTCGCCCTCCCGGGCCGAGATCGCCCGACGCAGCCCCATGTACTCGGTGAAGCTGCCCTTGTCGCAGCGCATCGCCTCCGCGTAGCCCTCGAGGGCTTCCGCCTGCGCGTTCGCCTGCCGGGCGAGCCCGACGACACCGCGGTCCGCCTGGAACTGCGCGAAGGATGTCTCGAGGATCTCGCGGGCGCGCTCGCGGCCCACCTGGGACACGAGGTTGACGGCCATGTTGTACGTCGGCTTGAAGCTCGATCTCAACGGGTAGAGCCGCTTCGACGCGAGCCCCGCCAGCGCCACGGGATCGAGCCCGGGGTGGTCGACGACGACGGCGTGGCCCTCGATGTCGATGCCGCGGCGGCCGGCGCGCCCCGTGAGCTGGGTGTACTCCCCCGGCGTGACATCGACGTGGCTCGATCCGTCCCACTTGACGAGCTTCTCGAGGACGACGCTCCGTGCGGGCATGTTGATGCCCAGGGCGAGCGTCTCCGTCGCGAAGACCACCTTGACGAGGCCCATGCTGAACAGCTGCTCCACCGTCTCCTTGAACAGCGGCAGCATGCCGGCGTGGTGGGCGGCGATCCCCCGGCTCAGGGCGTCGATCCACCCCCAGTACCCGAGGACCGCGAGGTCCTCCGACGGGATGGCCGAGCAACGATCCTCGACGATCTCCCGGATCTGCTCCTCCTGCTCGGGAGTGGTCAGCCGCAGTCCCGCGGACAAGCACTGGGTGACGGCGCCCTCGCAGCCGGCGCGGGAGAAGATGAAGAAGATCGCCGGCAGCAGGCCGTCGCCGTCGAGGAGGTCCACGACAGCGAACCGGGGCGGCCCGCGCCGCCCGGTGTGCTGGCCGCCCGACGCTCCTCCGGGCCCACCACCGCGGCCACCGCGCCCGTACCCGCGTCCCCGGCCCGGCGCCCGATGGTCGGTGCTCTGGCGCATGATCGCCAGCAGGTCGGGGTTGATCGGCGGGTTCGTCCCCGGGTTGGTGGGGTCGACGTCGTGCGCGTAGAGGTCGAGGATCCCGCCCGGCGTCGTGCCCCGGCTCGCGGCGACGACGTGCTGGCTGAGCGGGACCGGCCGGTGCTCGCTCACGACCACGGCCGTGTCGCCGCGGACCATCTCGAGCCAGTCCCCGAACTCCTCCGCGTTGGACACGGTCGCCGAGAGGGAGACGAGCTGGACGTCGCTCGCGAGGTGGATGATGACCTCTTCCCACACGGCGCCGCGGAAGCGGTCGGCGAGGTAGTGCACCTCGTCCATGACGACGAAACCGAGCCCCTGCAGGGTCGGGGAGTCGGCGTAGAGCATGTTGCGCAGCACCTCGGTGGTCATGATGACCACGGGTGCCTCGCCGTTGATCGTCGTGTCCCCCGTGAGCAGCCCCACGGACTCCGGTCCGTACCGGCGCACGAGGTCCGCGTACTTCTGGTTGCTCAGCGCCTTGATCGGCGTCGTGTAGAACGCCTTGCGGCCGCTCGTCATGGCCAGGTGCACGGCGAACTCGCCGACGATGGTCTTCCCAGCGCCGGTCGGTGCCGCCACGAGGACGCCCTGGCCCTTCTCGAGGGACTCGCACGCCTCGATCTGGAAGTCGTCGAGCTCGAAGTCCAGGCTCCGTCGGAACGCACCCAGCTCGCTCGCCTCGCGCGCGCTGCGCTCGCGGAAGAGGCGGTACCGCTCGGCCGGGCCGGGTCCCTCGTCCGCGGCGGAGCTCTTCGCGGGTGCTGCGTCACGTGCGGAGCGGGCTGCGGAACGGGAGGATCGTGCGGGGGGAACCATCCCCCCAGGGTAGGACCCGCCCCCGACGCGGGCACGTCCACCGGGCACGTTCACGCGGCGCGGGCCAGGGCACACACCGGACCCGGACCCGGGCTCACGCGGGGCGCGGCGTGCGCCCCGCCTGCTCAGCGCAGGCTGGCTTCGAGCTCGGCGGCGTCCCGGGCGACCCGGCGGTCGTGCAGGACGCACACGCCGAGCGCGACGAAGTAGAGCAGGCAGATGGGCAGGGCGACGAAGATCATCGTCAGGGCGTCCGGGGTGGGGGTCATCACGGCGGCGAACCCGAAGGCGATGACGACGGCCCAGCGCCAGCCCTTCGCCCAGGTGGCCGCGCTGACGAGGCCGAGGAAGTTCAGGGCGACGATGAGGACGGGCATGACGAACGCGAGCCCGAACGCGAGGAGCAGTCGCATGACGAACCCGAGGTAGACCTGTGCGTCCTGGAGGTTCGTGGCGTTCTCGGGGAGGAACTCGGTGAGGATGCGGACGGCGTAGGGCAGCACGATCCAGGCGAGTCCCGCGCCGGCGAGGAACAGCGGGACGGCAGCGCCCACGAACCCGACGGTGTACCGCTTCTCGCGGCCGGTGAGCCCGGGGGTGATGAACGCCCAGAGCTGGTAGAGCCACCAGGGGCTCGTGCCGAGGACGCCGATGAAGAAGGCGACCTTGACCTTCATGTCCAGCGCGGTGGCCGGCCCGCTGAAGTTGAGGTTGACGAGCTGGTCGCGTGCGCGGCCTGCCTCGAGGACAGGCTCCTGGAGCAGTGCGATGACCGGGTCGTAGAGGAACCAGCCGCCGACGGCGCCGAGGAGGATCCCGGCGGCTGCGAGGAACAGCCGACGGCGGAGCTCCTGCAGGTGGCCGCGCAGGGGCATCCGGCGGCGGGCGGCGAGGCGCTCGGCGCGTTCCTCGGCCCGGCGCAGGCTGCGCGCGAGAACCTTGTCCGTGCCTGCCACGCCGGTCAGAGCTTCGGGGGTGTGGCGTCCTCAGACCCGCTGATGGTGTCCGTACCGGCCGCTGGCACCCCGCTGTCGGCGTCGAAACCCGGGGGCTTCGTCTCGGTGGGGGGCAGGTGGACGGGCTCGGGCGAGGTGGCGGACGCACCGGGGGCCTTGAACACCGGGACCGCACCGGGCACGGTGCTGGCCGGGGTGACCGGGACGTCGTCGTCGGCGAGGTCCTTGACCTCGGTCTTGAGGATCTTCAAGGACTGACCCACGCTGCGCGCGAGGTCAGGCAGCCGCTTCGCACCGAACAGCAGGAGAACGATGAGCAGGAAGAGGAGCACGTGAACCGGCTTGAGCATGCCCATGGTTGACCTCCGGAGTCCGTGGGATGTCTGTCCATCCTAGGCGCCTCAGAGGTCGATGGTGCGCCAGCGCTCGTACCTCGCAGCGTGACGTTCGCGGCGGCGCAGGGTCCGGGCGGTGCGGGCCCGGCGTCGGGACTCGCGCAGGGCGGCGCGCTCGTCCGGCGTCGCGAAGACGTCGACGGGCCGGGGCGTGGTCGCGGGGCCCCGCGCCGCGAGCTTCTCGGCGCGGACCGCGACGTCGCCCAGGGTGGCTGTGAGGTCCCCGACGGCTCCGAAGACGCTCTTCGTGCGTCGCCAGAGGTCCCGGGCGCCGAGGAACGCGAGGGCTGCCGTGCCGAGCACGAGGGCGCACCAGATCCAGAACCACATGGGAGCAGCCTAGGGGCACGGGCGCGTCAGTCGAGCGCGCCGCTCGCCTCGAGCTCGGCGAGGGCCGCGTACTCGGCCAGCGCCTCGGACGCCGCCGCCACGACGTCGTCGTGCACCTCGGCCGGTCCGACGACCCGCACGTCGTGGGCGTTGCGGAGCAGCAGGTGCCGCAGCCACATGGGGTTGCCGACGCGGAGCGTGAGGAGGAAGTCCGAGTCGGGGAGGTTCTCCACGGACTCGACGGGCACCTGCTCGGCGATCCACCGGGCACGGCTGGAGAGCACGAGCTCGGCCAGGGTGTCCCCCTCGGGCCGGTACGCGGCGGGCGCCGGGTGGTCACCGCCGGCGGCGGCATCGCGCCCCCGGTCGGAGACGGGGTCAGGCAGCACCTCGGCGCGCAGGATGCGGTCGGTGCGGAACGTCCGGTCCCCCTGGGCGCTCAGGCACCACGCGTGCAGGTAGGTGAAGTCGTCGGACGGCAGGAGCCGGATGGGTTCGACGACGCGGGTGGAGGTGACGTCGGAGTTGTTGACGTACTCGATCTGCAGACGGCGCCCGGTCTGGACGGCGGTGCGGATGGCCGAGAGCACCTGCGGGTCCCCGTCGACGGCGAGCCGCACGTCGAGCGCCGCCGCGGCCTCCCCCGAGGCCGCGGTGAGCTTCGCGAGGGCAGCGTCGACGACCGCCGCCTGCTCGTCGTCACCGGACACCGCGACGACCTCGCGCATCGCGCGCAGCGCGGCGATGAGCGCGATCGCCTCACGCGTGCCGAGGCGCAACGGCCGTGTCATGCCCCGGGACTCGGTGAGGTGCACGATGCCGCGCTCGTAGGAGTCGGCGTCGAAGTCGATGAGGTCCTCGGGCCAGTAGCCCGGTGTCCCGGAGATCCACAGCGTGTCCACGTCGGCGAGGATCTGCTTCGGGGTGACACCGAAGCGTCGCGCGAGGTCCTCGACGGGCACGGGCCCGCTCGTCTCCAGGTAGCTCACGAGGCCGATGAGCCGGACGAACCGCTCGGTCGCGCGCTCAGCCACGACGGTTCCCTTCGCTGGTGGTCCCTGATGTGCGGGGGGTGCCGCGCGGGCTGGTCCGGGCCGAGGGTCCGGGGAACGACGCGGCGGTCCGCAGCTGCTCGACGACCGCGTCGCGCAGTGCCGGGGGGCTCACCACGAGCACGGCGTCGCCGTACCCGGCGATGTCCTGTGCAGCGGCCCGCAGCGACCCGTAGGCCAGCCGCACCATGTCCCGGCCCGGGACGCGCGGACCCCCGGTGACCGCCGTCGCCTGCGCGCGCAGGGCGCTCGCGCGCTCGGGACGCAGGGCGAGCAGCGCGTGCTCGAGCGTCTCCGGCGTGCCGCGCCCGATGAGGGCGTCGACGTCGACGTCGTCGGGGATCGTGTAGGCCCCGGGGACGCCGCGGACACGCACCGCCCCCTCGACCCGGTTGAGCCGGAAGGACCGCGGCGCCCCGCGGTCGCGGTCGAACCCGACGAGGTACCAGCCGCCGTCGCGCACCGCGACCTTCCACGGCTCCACCGTTCGCGTGCGGACCTCGCCGGTGCTCGCGGCCCGGTAGGTGAAGGTCACGACCCGGCGTGCGGCCACGGCGTCGAGGATCGGCTCGTAGGCGGAGCCGAGCGGGCGGACCCGCGGTGCGAGCCCGGCGACGGCGTCGGTGCCCTCCTCCGCGCCGGCCACGGACCGCAGCTTCGTCAGCGCGCGCGAGGTGTCCACCTGCAGGGCGCTGTCCTGCCAGAACTGCGCGGCGAGGGACAGCACGCCCAGCTCGGCGGGCGTGAGGTCGATCTCGGCGAGAGCGTAGGCGTCCTTGTCGATGCGGTAGCCGGTCTCGGTCGCGTGGGACCCCGTCTCGACGATGAGGATGGGCACGCCGAGCTCCCGCAACGCATCCTTGTCGCGTTCGAACATGCGTTCGAACGCCTCCGTGGAGG
Source organism: Sanguibacter sp. Z41_6 (assembly GCF_059621145.1). NCBI lineage: Bacteria > Bacillati > Actinomycetota > Actinomycetes > Micrococcales > Sanguibacteraceae > Sanguibacter > Sanguibacter sp. Z41_6. The sequence continues at coordinate 484,487 of NZ_JCAQIF010000002.1, forward strand.
ACGCCTCGTCGTATCCGGCGACGGACGTGCGGATCTCGTCCTTCGTCATCCGCACCGGCGTGTTCATGAGCGCGATGACGAGATTGAGGAGGCGGGCGGCGGGGGGCGTCTGGGCAGGCATCACTGCTAACGCTAGCGTCGAGTAGCGTTACCGCGTGATCACGTGGCGGAACGGTCGGGTCGTGGCGCTCGGGCGCCACTGGGACGGTGCCCAGGAGCTCATGGTCGACGTCGCTCCCCAGGGCCCCGTGCGGGCGCTCGCCTACCCAGGGCTCGTCGGCCCCACGCAGCTCGGGGACACCGTCGTGCTCAACACCACGGCGCTCGACCGCGGCCTCGGCACCGGCGGGTACGCCCTCGTCATCGCTGTCCTTCCCGCGGAGCCCGCGGGCGGCGCGGTGCTCCCCGACGACGAGACGGTCCTCGACGACCAGACGGTCCCCTCCCCGCCGGGCGACGGCGCGCCGCAGCCCGGCCACCTCGTCAAGGCTCGCTACACGCCGCTGCAGACGATGGTGCTCGGCGTCGACGAGCAGGAGTCCCCCCACCACGGTCTGCTCCAGGACGCCGACGACCTCGGCGGGATGCCCGTCGTCGTCGCCGACCTCCACTCCGCGCTCCCCGCGATCGTCGCCGGTGCGCGGCTCGCGGCCCGCGAGGCCGACCGGCCGCTCCCCCGCGTCGCGTACGTCATGACCGACGGCGGCGCCCTGCCCGCCTGGTTCTCGCGCACCGTCGCCGGGCTGCGCGACGCGGGCTGGCTGAGCACCTGCATCACCGTCGGCCAGGCGTTCGGCGGCGACCTCGAAGCCGTCTCGTTGCACACGGGCCTCCTCGCCGCGCACCTCGTCGACGAGGCCGACCTCGTCGTCGTGACCCAGGGCCCGGGCAACCTCGGCACCGGCACCCGCTGGGGATTCTCCGGCGTCGCCGCCGGCGAGGCGGTCAACGCGGTGAGCGTGCTCGGCGGACGCCCCGTGGCGTCCCTGCGCATCTCGGGCGCCGACGCCCGCGCCCGCCACCTCGGCGTCTCCCACCACTCCCTCACCGCCTACGGACGGGTCGCCCTGCGCCCCGCAGACGTCGTCGTCCCCGTCCTCGCTGGCGCACCGGCCGCGTTCACCACGACCGACCAGGACGCCGCGGCCCTCGACGCCCTCGTCGCCGACCAGGTGGCCCCGCTCGCCCGCACCGACGCCGCCCACCGTCTCGTCACCGTCGGCGCCACCGACGCCCTCCAGCAGGCGCTCGCGGACACCCCCGTCGGACTCTCGACCATGGGGCGGTCCCTCGCCGCCGACCCCGCCGCGTTCCTCGCCGCCGGTGTCGCAGGGATGCACGCCGTCGCACTGCTCGGCGGGCACGCATGAGCGGCGCGGGCGTCACCGCACCACAGACCACCCGGGGCCCCGGCAGCACGGCCGATCCGGCGCGGGCGCCGCAGGACGGGTTCCGTCTCCTCCTCGTCCTCGTCACCGCGGTGCTGCTCGTCGTCGTGGCCGTCGGCTCGACCCTCGCCGGGCCCTGGGACATCACCCTCGCGGAGCCGGCGCCGATCGAGACCGTTCCCGCAGAGCCGCCGCCCGCGCGCCCGGAGGGGCTCACGCAGCTCGACGCGACCACGGGAGACTCCAGGACGCTGGGCACCGTCGTGCTCCTCGTCGCCGGCGTGCTCGGGCTCCTCCTCGCGGCGTTCCTCATCACCCGGATCATCTCGTGGGTCCGCCGAGAGATGGCCCAGACCTCGCGCTCGCAGGCAACCGAGCGCTCCGCGGGAAGCGTCGTCGCCGCCCCGACCGGCCTCGTCTCGGTGCCGGTGCTCCAGGAGGGAGTCACGGAGGCCACCGCCCGGCTCCGCGGCGCCGAGACGTCGACGGACGCGATCATCGCCGCCTGGCTCGCTCTCGAGGAAGCGGCGGAGGCCAGCGGCGCCAAGCGCATCCCGTCGCAGACGCCCACCGAGTTCACGGTCTCGGTGCTCGACACCACACCTGCGTCGCCGCCCGCGGTCCAGGAGCTCCTCGCGCTCTACCACCTCGCCCGGTTCACCCGCACGCCGGCCACGCCCGCGCACGTCGACCGCGCGGAGCGGGCGCTCGTCCAGCTCACAGCCGACTTCGGTGGCTCGCCGGAGCCCGCCGTCCCCCCGCACGGCGCTGAGGAGGGCACATGATCAAGGTCGTCGTCGTGGTCGCCGTCGCGGCGGCCCTCGTGGTCATCGGCCAGCGGGAAGCCGGGTACGACGTCGGGCACGCCCTCATGCTCGTCCTCGGTGTCGCCGCGTTCACCATCGCTGCGTTCTACGTGCAGCACGGCACCCGGGCGCGGTTCCCGGTGGACCGCAGCGTCCGCCGCGCGGGTGCCCGTGACGAGGTCGCGACCCTGTCCTGGTCGTTCTTCGGCCGCGACGGCAACGTCACGTCCCAGGGCCTGCGCACCCTGCGGTCGATCGCCGCGGGACGGCTGCAGCACCACAGCGTCGACCTCGACGACCCGCTCGACGCCGACCGTGCCCGCGCGCTCCTCGGCGCCGACGTCTACGACACGCTGCACGGCGCGCCCCCGAACGTCCGACAGCTCCGCACGTGCATCGACGCCCTCGAACGCATCGCCCCGGCCCCGCCACCGACAAGGACCCGCACATGACCGACGCACCCGTCACCGACGCACCCGCCACCCACGACCCCGCAGCGACCAGCGACGCCCTCGCGGTCCCCGAGATCGCGCACCTGGCCACCCGGGTGCTCGACGAGGTCGGGACCGTCGTCGTGGGGATGCGCGAACCCCTCACGGTGGCTCTCGCGGCGATCCTCGCCGGGGGGCACGTGCTGTTCGAGGACGTGCCGGGCCTGGGCAAGACGCTCGCCGCCCGCAGCCTCGCCACGGCTCTCGGCCTCGACTTCGCACGCCTGCAGTGCACGCCGGACCTGCTCCCCGCGGACATCACGGGTTCCTCGGTGTACGACCCGGCGCGGCGCGAGTTCGAGTTCCGGCCGGGACCCGTCTTCACAGGGCTGTTCCTCGCCGACGAGATCAACCGCACAGCGCCCAAGACCCAGTCGGCGCTGCTCGAGGCGATGGCCGAGCGGCAGGTGACGATCGACGGGACGACGTACCCGCTGGCGCTGCCGTTCCACGTCGTGGCCACGTCCAACCCCGTGGAGTACGAGGGCACGTACCCGTTGCCCGAGGCCCAGCTGGACCGCTTCATGGTCCGCCTCGCCGTGGGGTACCCGGACCGTGACGCCGAGACCGACGTCCTGGCCCGCCGCCTCGACCGCCGACGTGAGTTCTCGGCCGTCGCACGCGTCGTCGACCCCGCGACCGTGCTGGCGATGCAGTCGGGGATCGAGGACGTCGCGGTGGACCCGGACATCGTGCGGTACTGCGTGGACATCGCTGCCGCGACGCGGGATCTCGCGGAGCTCGAGGTCGGGGCGTCCCCGCGTGGGTCGCAGAACCTCATGCTCGTCGCACGGGCCCTCGCGGTGATCTCGGGCCGCGACCACGTGCTCCCGGACGACGTGAAGGCCGTGGCCGTCCCCGTCCTCGCGCACCGCCTCACCCTGAGCCCGGGCTCGTGGGCTGGTGGGGTGAGCACCGAACGGCTGGTCACCGGGCTGCTCGACCACGTCGCCGGACCGTCCACCGTCCCGAGCCGGTGACCGGTCCCCGTCCAGTCGCGGTGAGCCCGTGGTACCGCGACCGCGTCGTCGGCGCGTCGGCGGTCGCGGGTCTCCTCGTCGCGGTCCTCGGCCTCGTCACGGGCCGTGCCGAGCTCGTCGGTGTCGCCGCTCCCCTGCTGCTCAGCGCCGTCTGGGGTGGGTGGCGGGCACCGGCCGAGGACGACGACATCGTGGCCACGACCCGCGCCGTGGGCACGACGGTCCGCTCGGACGGGCTCGAGGCGACGCTCACGGTGACGGCTCCTGCCGGCGCACCCGCAGCGCGGGTGCTCGTGACCAGCCCGGGCACGGCTCGCCGGGAGGCGATCATCGCCATCGACGGGACCCGCGAGGTCGTGCTCGAGACCCCGTCGGTCCGCACGGGCGTGCGCGAGCTCTTCACGGTCGACGTCATCGCCGTGACGGACGAGGGTGGGTGGTTCCGCGGGCCGCGCCACGCCGAGCCCGAGCACGTGCTCGTCCTCCCGGCGGTGCGTCGCATCGCCGAGGTCCCGGTCTCCCGCCAGCTGCGAGGGCTCACGGGCCCGCACACGTCGCGCCGGCTGGGTGACGGCAGCGAGATGCGCGACGTGGCCAGGTTCACGAGCGGGGACAGCGTGCGCCGCGTCGACTGGCGCGTCACGGCGCGGCGCTCACCCGAGGTGGAGCACCTGTACGTCCGGCGCACGTACGCGTCGGCCGAGGCGTCGGTCGTCCTCGTGCTCGACTCGCGGGACGACGTCGGCCCGGAGATCGCCACGTGGGGCGCCCTGCGTCAGGCCCGCCCCGACCAGCAGACGTCGCTCGACCTCGCGCGCGAGGCGTCGGGTGCGATCGCTCGTGCCGTCGTCGAGGCGGGCGACCGTGTGGGGTTCGAGGACCTGGGCCGGCCGCACAGCCCGTTGCCGTCGTCGGGCGGCAAGCGTCACCTCGACCGGACGCTCCACGCCATCGCGTTGGCGCGTCCGTTCGGCGCGCCCCGGGCGCGGGTGCGTGCTCCGCGGATCCCCGCGCACGCCCTCGTCTACCTCTTCTCGACGTTCCTCGACGACGACGCGCACGACGCCGCGCTGCAGTGGTCGGCAGGCGGCCACCAGGTCATCGCGATCGACACGCTGCCCGTCGAGGACACGTGGGCGCTCACGGAACGGGACATGTACGCGTGGCGTCTCACCGCGGTCGCCCGGGAGGACCGGCTGCACGCCCTGCGGGCCGCCGGCATCACGGTGCTGCGCTGGGCCGGCGACGACCCGCTCGCGGTGCTCGGTGCCGTGGTCCGGGCGGGTCGTCGCGTCGGTAGCGGAGCACGGCGATGAAGGCCGCGGTGCAGGCGTGGCGAGGGCTCGTGCAGCGCGCGACGCAGCTCGTGCGGGCGGACGACCGCCCCCACGCGCCCGCCGCGCAGCTGCAGCTGGGCATCGGGCCGAGCGCGCCGGGATGGGTGTTCGACGTCGTCCTTCTCGTCACCGGCATCAGCGCGGTGGTCTGCGCGGGCACGACGGCAGCGATGCTGCCCGGCCTGCTCGTGACCGTGTGCGTCACGCTCCTCGTGCTGGGTGTGCGGAGCCTGCGCAAGGGGGACCACGTGTTCGTCGTGACGGCCGCGGGTCTTGCTGCGGCCGCGTACCTCTTCACGCCGGCGTCGGGGTACCCGTGGCGCGCCCATGTCCTTGTGCTCCTCCTGCACGTGTGTGCGCGTGCTTCGTGGTTCGCGGTCGCCACCACGGCGACGTCGCGCGTCGAGCTCGCGGTGCTGGCGCGCGAGGGACGGCGGTTCGGTGCGTTCCAGGGTGTCGGTCAGGCACTCGTGCTCGTGTCGGCGGCCCTTGCGAGCGTCCGCGACGGTGGTGGCGTCGGGTCGCACGTCGCTTTCGCCGTGGCGGGGGGCGCAGCGCTCGTCGTGCTGGCCGGTGTGCTCCTGCTGCCGCGGCTGCGACCAGGGACGGGACCGCGCACCGGGGGTTCACCGACGGCGTAACTTCTGCGGGACGGGACGGTCGCGGGCACGATGTGTTGTGTCACTGACCCTCGAGTCTCTTGGAGGAACACGCCCATGGCTGCTCGCAAGCACATCCCGAAGTACACGGTTCCGTCGCTCACCCCTGAGGAGGGTGCTGAGGTCGCGGACGTCCTTCAGATGCGCCTCCACGCCCTCAACGACCTGGCTCTGACGCTCAAGCACGTGCACTGGAACGTCGTCGGGCCGCACTTCATCGCGGTCCACGAGATGCTCGACCCGCAGGTCGAGGCGGTCCGTGCGATGGTCGACGCCATCGCTGAGCGCATCGCGACCCTCGGTGGTGCCCCGCTGGGCACGCCGGGCCAGATCGTGGCGGCGCGGACATGGGACGACTACTCCCTCGGCCGCGACACGGCCATCGCCCACCTCGGGGCGCTCGATTCCGTCTACGAGGGTGTCATCACCGCCCACCGTGAGGCGGCGGAGGCGGTCGAGGAGATCGACGACGTCACGAACGACCTGCTCATCAGCCACCTCGGAGAGCTCGAGCTCTTCCACTGGTTCGTCCGTGCGCACCTCGAGTCCGCGGGCGGCGCGCTGAGCACCGCGAGTGCCACGACCGAGCGGGGGGCCGCGAAGAAGGCCCAGGCCGCTGCGGAGAAGCCTTCCGCGAAGTAGCGCTGCTGACGGTCGCCGTGCCACGGGCACGGCGACCGTCGGAGCCACCGGCTGTCATCGACGATCGGAGGGGTCCTGATGGATCAGCGAGTACCGGCAGTGTCGCCGGACCAGCCTGTCGATCCGCAGCTCATCGAACGCAGATGGACCGAGCTCCTCCAGGAGCTGCGGGTCACCCAGACCGGCGCGCAGATCATCCTCGGCTTCCTGCTCACGGTGCCCTTCCACGAGCGCTTCGAGACGCTCGAGCCGTACCAGCGCACAGCCTTCCTCGTGCTCGTCATCCTCTCGGTGACCGCCGTCGCGCTCATCGTCGCCCCCGTCGCGGTGCACCGGACGCTGTACCGCCGGGCTGAGGCTCCCCCACCTGTCGTCGTCGTCGTCGGTCATCGGCTCGCGCGGACAGGGATGGTCGTGCTCGGTCTGGAGCTCACCGGATGCGTCTTCCTGCTGTTCGACGTCACGTGGGGCCATGGCGTCGCGATCGCCGTGTCCGGAGCGGTCGGGGTGGCGCTGTTCAGCCTGTGGTTCGTGCTCCCCGAGGTGCTGCTCCGTCGCCCGAAGCAGTGAGCGTCGCCAGGACCAGGAGCGTCACCAGGACCAGCCGCGGGCTCCGAGCTCGAGCTCGGACCGCATGCGCTCGTCCGCGTCGAGGACCCACTGGCTCGGAACCCGCAGGTCGGGTTCGCATGCCGGCGCGTCCAGGCCGGCGAGGGCGCACGCCTGGAGGAGCAGCTTGTCGTAGGCCTGCTGACTGGCCCGGAGGTGGTGTGCGCGACCCATGGACGCCCGGTCGGACTCGATCCGTTGGATCTCGTCGGCCATGGCGGCGAGGCGGAACTGCACGGCGAGCACGGTGAACGGGTCGATGATGTCCGTGGTCCGTTCGACCGGCTCGTGCTTGCGCACGGCGCGAGCGATCCGGTGGCGACGCCGTTGTCGGCCATCGAAGAGCCTCGATGGCCTCGTGACGACGTCGAGCACGACGAAGAACCCGGCCACCACGAGCACGTACAGAAGCACCCAGATCATTCCCGCGTCCTCCTCCTCGAGGTAGGACCATCCTCGCAGTCTGTGGACGTCGGCGCGCGACGAGCCGACCGTCAGCCTGCCTCTGCCGTCGCCTCGCTCCATGCGCGCCGCAGCTGCTCGAACCGCGTGGGCAGCGGGGGGCGGAGGCCGACTGTGCGTGCGTTCGTCCGGTGGACGTAGCGGCGCCAGGAGAGCACGAGGCCCTGACGGGTGATCGGCAGTCCGGCCGCGACGGTGACCCCGTTGTCGTGGGTGTGGTGCACCGTGAGCAGCAGCGCGCGCGGGACGGAACCCTCGAGCTCTGCGCAGAGCGTCGCCCGCTGGTCGTCCCAGCGACGGAGCACGTGCCGGACAGGGTCGTCGAGCTCGTGGACGCGCGCGACGCGGTGCTTGCCGTGGGCGAGCTGCACGCTCCCCCGGTCCGGCGCGACATCGTCGACGGTGCAGCGCAGGAGGTCTCCGTACCGGCCCCCCGTGGCGCGTGCCAGTCCGACGACGACGGCGAGCCGCACCACCTCCGACCGTGCGCCCGCGCTGAGCGCCTCGGCGCGCAGGTCCCACCACGCCCGCTCGGCGTCGGCCAGGGGTACGGCGGGCACGGGATACCGGTTCGTCCCTGCTGGTTTTTGCGTCTCGTGCATGGGGTGACCCTAGTTGGCTGCGAGTGTGCTTGGCACACTATTTTTCTCCTGAGCAATCACCGATGTCCGCCAGTCTCCCGTTCGCATGCGCCGGAATACATCGGCCACCCAAATAGTTGAAGGCTAAACTAGGCTAGGAGCCCGACCCACCGGCAAGGAGCGCGACCATGCAGTTCGGCATCTTCACCGTCGGGGACGTCACCCCCGACCCCACGACAGGCCGCACCCCGACCGAACGCGAGCGGATCAAGGCGACGATCCAGATCGCTCTCAAGGCCGAGGAGGTCGGCCTCGACGTCTTCGCCACCGGTGAGCACCACAACCCGCCGTTCGTACCCTCCTCCCCCACGACGACGCTCGCGTTCATCGCCGCCCAGACGTCGCGCATCCTGCTCTCCACGTCGACGACGCTCATCACGACGAACGACCCCGTGAAGATCGCCGAGGACTACGCGACGCTCCAGCACCTCACCGACGGGCGCATGGACCTCATGATGGGCCGCGGCAACACCGGCCCGGTGTACCCGTGGTTCGGCAAGGACATCCGCGACGGCATCCCGCTGGCCGTCGAGAACTACGCGCTCCTGCACCGGTTGTGGCGTGAGGACGTCGTCGACTGGGAGGGCCAGCACCGCACTCCCCTGCAGGGCTTCACCTCGACGCCGCGCCCGCTCGACGGGGTCCCGCCGTTCGTGTGGCACGGGTCCATCCGCAGCCCGCAGATCGCGGAGCAGGCCGCCTACTACGGCGACGGGTTCTTCCACAACAACATCTTCTGGCCCCTCAGCCACACCCGGCAGATGGTGGAGCTCTACCGCCAGCGGTTCGAGCACTACGGTCACGGGCGCGCGGACCAGGCGATCGTGGGTCTCGGCGGTCAGGTGTTCATGCGTGCGAGGTCGCAGGACGCCAAGCGGGAGTTCCGTCCGTACTTCGACAACGCCCCGGTGTACGGACACGGGCCCTCGATGGAGGACTTCACCGCGCAGACGCCGCTCACGGTCGGCAGCCCCCAGGAGGTCATCGACCGGTACGCCACCATGCGCGAGCACGTCGGGGACTACCAGCGTCAGCTGTTCCTCATGGACCACGCGGGCCTGCCGCTCGCCACCGTCCTCGAGCAGCTGGAGATCCTCGGTGGCGAGGTCGTCCCGGCACTCCGCAAGGAGTTCGCCGTCGGACGTCCGGCGCACGTCCCCGACGCCCCGACCCACGGCGCCCGCGTGGCTGCCGCGCGCTCGGGCCGGGACGAGGCCTCGGGCACCGCAGGCGCCACCACCGAGACCGTCGGGGAGCACGCATGACCAGCCGCCGCATCGTCGTCGTCTCAGCCGGCCTGAGCCAGCCGTCGTCCACCCGGTTGCTCGCCGACCGGCTCGCCGCCGCCACGCGCGACGCCCTCGCCGTGGACGGCAGCACGAGCGCCCAGCTCGAGGTGGTGGAGCTGCGTGACCTCGCCCACGAGATCACCGACAACCTCCTCACGGGGTTCGCCGGAGCGCGTCTCCAGACGGCGATCGACGCGGTGACCGCGGCGGACGGCGTCATCGCCGTCTCCCCCGTGTTCAGCGCGTCGTTCTCCGGGCTGTTCAAGTCGTTCTTCGACGTCCTCGACAGCAAGACGCTCGTGGGGACACCGGTCCTCCTCGGTGCCACGGCGGGGTCCGCGCGCCACTCCCTCGCGATCGAGCACGCGATGCGACCGTTGTTCTCCTACCTCCGGGCGCTCACGACGCCGACCGCGGTGTTCGCAGCGTCCGAGGACTGGGGCGCAGGGGCTGCCACCGGCAGCGCGCTCGGCGACCGCATCGAGCGCGCCGGGAAGGAGTTCGCGGCGCTCGTCCGGTCCCACGAGCAGGGGCCCGACCTCACCGATCCGTTCGCGTCCTTCGTCCCGTTCGAGGAACAGCTCCGAGGTCGTTGACGTCACCCTCGCAGGGGGTCCCGGATGTGCCGGTCCGGGGCGTAAAATGGGAGGGTTGCGACCGCACGCGACCGCTCGTCCCTCCACCTCTGCCAGCGCACGGCCCTGCCCTCACGGCTCGGCCTGCGCCAGCTCCTCACGCCCCCGAATCAGGATGCCTTGTCCACCTTCGCCCCCGCGTCGTTCCCTGCTCTCTCCCTCGTCTCCGACACTGACCCGGACGCGGCCGACCTCGCCGCCGCGCTGCCGGCCGGCCGGCCCCTGCACATCTGGCTCAACCGCACGTATGCGACGAGCTACTGGTTCCTCCAGATGCTGCGCTCCAACCCGGACAACGTCACGGTCCGCCTGTTCGCGACCCACACCGACCCGACGTCACCGGTGCTGCGTGCCGCGGACGTCGCGCTCCTGGAGCCGGACCTCAGCGGAGAGGCGTACGTCGAGTGGGCCCTGGAGCTCTGCCGGCTGCACAGCATCGACGTCCTGCTCCCCGGCAAGGAGATGGCTGCCATCGCGCAGCGCAGCGCGGAGTTCGCCGCCGCCGGCACCCGGGTGCTCGCGTCGCCGGCCGCGTCGGTCGCCCTGCTCGACGACAAGGACGCGACGTACCGGTCCGCCCGCACCCTCGACATCCCCGTGCCGCCGTGGCGCACGGCGCTCGGCGCGGACGAGCTGGAGGCCGCGTACGCGTCGTTGCGCTCCGAGCTCGAGCCCGACGAGGCGATGTGCCTCAAGCCGATCAGCGGCGTCGGTGCGGAGGGCTTCCGGGTGCTCGACGACCGCCCGCTGAACCTCGACGACCTGCTCGCTGCCCCGGCGCACCGCGTCCGGCTCGACGAGGTCGTCTCCGCGATGCGCGCAGCCGAGGCCGCGGGCAGGGACGTCCCACGGTTCATGGTCATGCCGTACATGGCGTCCCCGGAGATCAGCGTCGACTGCCTCTCGACGCCGTTCGGGGAGACCCTCGCGGCGCTCCCGCGCGCGAAGGCGGGCCGACGCCGGACGTTCCTCGACGACACGCCGCGCGCCGCCGAGATCGCACGCCGCGTCGTGGACTCCTACCAGCTCGCCTATCTCACGAACACCCAGCTGCGGTGGTGGCGCGGCGAGCTCGCTCTCCTCGAGGTCAACACGAGGCCCTCCGGAGGGATGTTCGCGGCGTCGCTCACCGGGGTGAACCTCCCGTGGGCTGCCGTGCGCCTCGCGCTCACGGGTGACGCGAACCTCGCGGAGCCGGAGCTCGGTTCGTCGTTCGTCACGGTCGAGACCCTCGTGCCCCTGCCCCAGGCGCCGGACCCGGTGGCCGCCACGGCTGCGCACCCGGCGCCGAGCGGTGCGGGCGCAGCGCAGAACATCAATCCCGGTCTCACCAAGACGGTGGCGCTGGAGGATGTCCAGGCCACCGTCCGGGTGAGGTCCGCGCTCGAGCCCTAGGGCTCGCTGGCCGGGTCGGTCAGAGGTCGAACTCGGCGGGGGCGATCCCCACGGCGAAGCACGCCTCCTTGACGGCACGGCGCTCGTTCTCGTCGAAGTCGCCGTCGGCTCCGCCGATGATGATGCCGATCTGCAAGACGGCGCGGGCCTGGTCCGGCTTGGCCTTGAGCTTCGAGATCGCGGAGACGGCCTCGACCTTGCCGAAGTCGTAGTCGCTGTCGAGCTTGCCGCAGTAGTAGTCGAACTTCTCACGGAGCTCGGCGGGCGGGAACACCGACAGCACGTCGTTGCTCATGATGAGCCCGGCGGTCTTGCTGCGTTCGGTGGGGTCGATCTTGCCGTCGGCTGCGGCGATGAGCGCACACATCGCCATGCTTCCGGCGGCGAACTCCTTGTTCTTGAACTGCTTCGCCTTCGTCTGCAGCTGACCGTTCATCTCCGCGGTCTTCGACTTGAGCTGGTCCCAGAACGCCATGAGCTCTCCTTGCGCGTGTGTGTCGGGGCGGCGGTCGTCGCCCCGTGTCCTGCTGGTCCCCACCATGGGGCGGGCGAGCAGGCCCGGGCATCGTATCGCCGCGGGGCTGAGCCGGGTATCCGTGCCGGGAATCTGGGCTGGAGCGCGCAGATGCGCGCAGCCACATAGATTGGACGATGGCGACCGGGGATGCCCGGCCGGGGACGGAGCAGCGCACATGGCCGACAGAGCGGGAGTTCTTGCCCAGCTCGCGGACGTCGTCTCCTCGGGCCCGCTCGGGCAGCCTCTTTCCTCCCGGCTGTGCCAGGGGGCGGTACGCATCCTCGGTGCCGAAGGTGGCGCCATCACCCTGAGCGTGGCGACGCCGGACCGGGTGACCTTGAGTGCCTCGACCGCGCTGGCGGCGCGCCTCGAGGACCTCCAGGAGGTCCTCGGCGAAGGGCCGGCGTTCGAGGCGTTCGTCTCCGGCCATCCTGTCGTCGCCGACTACGAGCAGGCGGCAGAGGAGCGATGGGCGGCGTTCTCCGCGACGGTGCGTGACGACCTGGCCCGCGGTGAGCTGGCACCGTTCGCTCTGTACTCCCTGCCCATGCGTCCGGCGGCACGTACCGTCGGGGTCCTCACCGTCTACGGCCGGCCCGGGTTCGTGCGTGCGGTACCGAGCGCGGAGGCGCAGTTCCTCGCCGATGCCGTCGGTGCCGCCCTCCAGCAGGACCCGGGATCGCTCGGGGCGACGGGCAGCGTGGCATGGGCGGACCGCGCGAGGATCCACCAGGCGACGGGCATGGTCATCGCCCAGCTGGGTGTCTCAGCACCGGACGCGCTCGCGCTGCTCCGAGCCCACGCCTTCGCCCTCTCGGCGTCGCTCGACGCGATCGCGACGTCGGTGCTCGACCGTGAGCTGGACTTCACCGGCGCCGGGCAGAAGAACTGGAGCGAGGACCGATGACGTCCGTCCCCCTGTGCGGCCTGCACGGGGGGACGGCGCTGCGGTCAGACGTAGCTTGCGGTGCGGGACGCCCGGGCGCGGATGGTCTCGCGCGAGACGCTGAGGAGCGCCTCGACCCGCTCGTCGCCAGCGCACTGCACGAGCTGCTGCGCAAGGCTGTGCACCTTGATGTTCGACTGCTGGGACTGCTCGCGCAGCAGGGCGAACGCGTTCTCGTCGTCGATGCCGAAGTGCTGCATGAGGATGCCTTTGGCCTGCTCGATGACCGCAGCGCGGGCGCGGAACTGCTGCACCGCGTTGCGGACCTCGTGCTCGAGGTGGGCACGCTGCGTCTCGGTGAGGTCGGTGAGGTACCCGGTGACCTGGACGAGCTCACCGTCCTCCCAGTGCCCCTCTCCGGCGACGACGACGTTGCGGGTGCGACCCTGCCCGTCGACGACGCGGTGGAAGGAGCTGAACGGGAGATTCCCGAGGAGCGACGCGCGGACGGACGTGAGCGCCCGTTCCCTGTCGTCCGGGTGCACGTGGACCGTGATCGCTTCGACGGTGGGGACGATCTCGCCGGGCGCGAACCCGTGGATCTCGAACACCTCGTCCGACCACTGCCAGTGGTTCGTCGCGACGTCGAAGGTGAATCGGCCGGTGAGGTTGCTCGTGGCGTGGTCGGTACTCGTGGAACCGCGCGACATGGGTACTCCTTGCAAATCGCGCACTGCACGGACCTTTTTCTAGACCCATGACGAGGATACGCCCGGATGCTCGGTCGTGCTCTGTCGAGGCGCGGTGACGTTCCGCGTGGGGCCCTAGGATGGAGCGCTCCGTGCGAGGCGGCGGTCCACGCCCCGTGCGCGCATCCACCACGAGAGGACGACGGCATGGCACAGGTAGAGGACACCGCAGGCGACCCTGCTGGTGTCACCGACAAGCGCCCGCTCGTCGAGCGCGTGAGCGAGGCCGCGCGCTCTCTCGCCGAGGAGCCCGACGTCGAGCAGACCATCGACGGGACCGTCGAGTACGCCGTCCGGCTCGTCGAGGGGTGCGAGGCGGCGGGCGTCGTCCTCGTGGCCCGGCCGGCGACGGTGCGCACGGCAGCCCCGTCCGCGGACTGGGTCGCGGAGGCCGACCGCATGCAGCGCGAGCTCGACGAGGGTCCGAGCCTCGAACCCTTCCAGGACGCGGAGCTCGTGCGGTCCCGGGACCTGCGCCATGACGCTCGCTGGCCCAGGTGGGGGCGGTGGGTCGCCGACAACCTCGGGATGCGGAGCCTCCTCGCGATCCAGCTGTACACGGCGAAGACGCACCACGGGCACCTCAACCTGTACTCCCGCGAGGTCGATGCCTTCGGCGAGGACACCCACCCGATCGCGACGATGTTCGCCACTGTCGCGATGCTGGCACTGACGTCCGCCGAGACCGAGGAGGGACTGCACTCGGCCATCCGGACCCGCAACGTCATCGGTCAGGCGCAGGGCATCATCATGGAGCGGTACCGCGTCACCGCGGTCCAGGCCTTCGCGGTGCTGAGCCGGGTGTCGCAGGAGACGAACGTCAAGCTGCACGAGGTCGCCGCCCAGATCGCGTCAGACGGGATCATCCCGGGCGTCGCGCGGTGACGATCATCGACAATGCCGTCTACATCGACGGCCACCGACACTCTGCGCCGGCATCGCTCGACCTCACCTACGAGGCGGTGCGGGCCGGGGACGGCATGGCGTGGATCGGTCTGTACCGCCCGGATCGCGCGCAGATCGAGTCGATCGCGCAGGAGTTCGGCATCCACCCGCTGGCGGTGGAGGACACGATCAAGGCGCACCAGCGCCCGAAGCTCGAGCGGTACGGCGACGTGCTGTTCACGGTGCTCCGGCCCGCGCGCTACCTCGACGAGGACGAGCGTGTCGAGTTCGGTGAGCTCCACGTGTTCGTCGGTCCCGGCGTGGTCGTCACGGTGCGTCACGCGGAGGCCCCGAACGTCGCACGGGTGCGGCAGCGCCTGGAGTCCACGCCGGAGCTCCTGCGGATGGGCCCGCAGGCGGTGCTGTACGCGCTCCTCGACGAGGTGGTCGACGAGTACGCGCCGGTGGTGGCGGGCCTCGAGAACGACATCGACGAGATCGAGGAGCAGCTGTTCGGTGGGGATCCCGCGGTGTCGCGGCGCATCTACCAGCTCTTCCGGGAGGTCATGGAGTTCCAGCGCGCGACACACCCGCTCCTCGCCATGCTCGACGCGCTGGACGCGGGCGCGTCGAAGTACGCGGTGCACGAGGAGCTGCAGCGCAACCTCCGCGACGTCAAGGACCACGTGGTGCGGGTGGTGGAGCGCGCGGACGGGTTCCGCTCGGTGCTCCTCAACGCCCTCACCGTCAACGCCACGGTCGTCGGTGAGCGGCAGAACGAGGAGATGCGCAGCATGTCCGAGACCAGCCTGCAGCAGAACGAGCAGATGAAGCGGATCTCCTCGTGGGCGGCCATCTTCTTCGTGCCGACGCTCGTGGGGTCGGTCTACGGCATGAACTTCCAGCACATGCCTGAGCTGCACTGGACGTACGGGTATCCGTTGTCCTTGGCGCTCATGGTCCTCGGTGCCGGGGCGCTGTACGTCGTCTTCCGGTCGAAGAAGTGGCTGTAGGCCCGCCGACGGGGGCGTCGGGGTAGATGCTGCGTGTCTCGGACCGCTCGTTCTTCCTGCGGACCCAGTCGCTGAGATAGATCTTCGGCAGGATCTTTGCCGTCGCGAGCGCGGCGTACATGATCGTGTTGAGCGCGACGAAGGTCGCGAGGACCGCGAAGAGCTCGGACTGGAGCGTGGACGCGGGGAGGAAGATCCCGGCGTGGACGGTGGGGCCGCGCACGTCAGCCCACCCCCGCGAAGGCGGTCGGCGGGGCGTCGGTGCGCGTCGGCGTGTGGTGCACGTGGTTCCAGGTGCACTGCGCGCCGCGGGAGATGTCGATGATGCCCTTGACGTAGACGATGTTGAGGAACATGTCGAACAGCAGCTCGGGGATGAGGGTGGCCGCGAGGATCCGCGCCCGCCAGCCGCCCTTCCACACGGTGACGACGCGCTCGAGCATGAAGAGCAGGCCGATGCTGATCCAGAACGGGAACCACACCCAGAAGTCGACGGACACGAGCATGAGGACGATGAGCAGCAGGTACGAGCCGAGGGCGATGACGCCGTACCCGATGCCGAACTGCTGCGCCCAGTAGCGGACGGTCTGGGGGGTGATCCCGTAGGCGCCGATGTTCTCGAGGGCCCCGCGCTGCCAGCGCAGGCGCTGCGCCCAGAGGTCGCGCCACGTGGGCATGAGCTCGGTGACGACGGTGCACTGCGCCGGGGAGATCATGAGCCCCCCGAGGGACTTGATGGCGATGGTGAGCTCGTTGTCCTCGGTGAGCGCCGTGGTGTCGTACACGTTGCCGTGGGTCCCGGGCAGCACTCCCCCGCGATTCTCGGCGACGGCGCGCAGGGCGGCGGGGCGGAACAGGGAGGCGGTGCCTGTGAGGACGAAGACGCGGCCGCGTCGGCGCTTGATCTCCCGGCCGTAGCGGATGTACTCGTTGCGCTGGAACTGCCCGAGGAGGCCGTGGCCGTCCTCCCCGTAGAACAGCCCGCCGATGGCCATGAGTGCGCGGTCCCAGGTGAACCGCTGGACGGCGGCTTCGAGGAATCCGTCGTCGAGAACGGTGTCGGCGTCCATGACCATGACGAGGTCGTTGTCGCCCTGCTGGGGTAGCAGGTGCGTGAGCGCCTGGTTGAGGGCTCCGCCCTTCTTGTGCGCGTTGTGTACGGACTCGATGACCTCGACGCCAGCGCCCAGGGCGATGGCGACGGTGGAGTCGGTGCAGTTGTCGGCGACGACGATGACCCGATCGGGCCGGTGGGACTGGGTGAGCAGGGAGGAGATGGTCGCGGCGAGCGACGCCTCCTCGTTGTGCGCGGGGATGAGGACGGTGACCGTGACGGGTCCGGCGAACACGCCGCGGGTGGCGGTCATGATGATCTTCGGTGCGAGGGGCTGCTGGGCCGCGTTCGTGGAGCGGCGCGAGCGGTTGGTGATGCGTCGTTCGAGGACGGCGACGGCAACAGCGAGGAGCACGGCCAGCGCGATGGCGCCGACGACGACATGGGTGGCGGGCGCCTCGGCGTCGTAGAAGAGGTTCCAGACGCCGAACAGGAGGCCCGTCCGGGTCTCGCCGCCCCCCATGGGCGCGTCCACCGCGACGACGAACCACAGGACAGCTGCGGCGGTGATCGCGAGGACGGCGATGACGATGCCGACGCCTCGCTCGAACCACCTGTTCCACATGTTGTTATCCCCTTGCTACTGCCGTTCACGTTATCAACGGAGCTTCGGAGCAGCCGAATCCGCGGACGGGTGAAGTTCGCGGCCGTGTCCCTTCCGGATGACGCGTCTGCGTGCTGTCCGTTCAGTTCTCTCGGGTTGGTGACGAAGGACACCTTGAGGCCCTAGATTGCCTCTCGGTTGTGCGCGCAGCACGACCTTCATCTCCGAGAAAGGTCGTCCTCCGATGACCAGGTTTCCGCAGGGGTCCATCGCCCGACGGCGGGCGGCAGCTGCTCTGTGTGTTGCTCTCCTCATCCCTGTCTCCGCTGCTGCGTCGGCCACCGCCGACGACACGATCGTGGAACCCGCCGACAGCGCGGTGCCTGGGGAGAGCGCTGTCGCGCCGATCCTCGACCCGCCCGACGGGAGCACCGTCGACCCGCTCGACGCGGCGCCCGATCCCGGTGTCGAGGGCGTTGCCGACGTCAGTGCCGCGCTGCCGGTGGCGCCTCGTGAGGCTGTCCCGTCCCCGGGAGGTGCGGACATCGCACCTCCAGCGGTTCCGCGCGCGGCGGACTTCACGGTGGTCGGCCAGCCGACGATCACGGGTGATCCCGTGATCGGGGGCACGCTCGTCGCGCACCCGGGGACGTGGGAGCCTGCTCCCCACTTCGTCTACTCCTGGATGCGGGACGGTGTGCCGATCGACGGCGACAGCACCCCGACCTACCGGCCTGGTGCGGACGACTACGGGACGACGATCAGCGTCGCGATCCTCGGCGTTCTGAGCGGGACGGAGCTGACCACGGTGACGAGTGCGGGCGTCGGCCCGATCGGTGTCGTGGAGTCGTCCTCGACCTTGCACACCTCACAGGTGTCCCCCGGCGGGACGGTCCGCGTGACGGGTGCGGGCTTCTGGCCCGGCACGCGTCTCACCCTGGCGCTCCGCGCGGGGACGGTCGCTGCGGAGACTCCGGGCGCGGACTCGGTGCTCCTGGGTTCGGTGACGGTCGCAGCAGACGGGACGTATGACGTGACGCTGGTGGTGCCGACGGATACGGCGCCCGGCGGGTACGTGCTGCAGTACGACGGCGAGGTCTTTCCCGACGTGGCGGCAAGCGGTCTCGTCGACGGCGTGCTCGAGGTCGTCGCGGTCACGGGAGCGGTGACGACTCCCGTCTCCGCTATGGCACCGGGCGCACCTGCTGTGACGTTGCCGTCGACTGCTGCGCAGCTGCCCGTGACGGGCATGACTGCGGCGGGTGGCGCCGGCCTCGCGTTGGTGATGGTGGCGCTCGGCGCTGGCCTGGTGGGGCTGCGCACGCGGCGCGCACGCGTGTAGTCAGGCCTGAACAGAGCGGGCGGGTGGTGTGCTCAGTGCACACCACCCGCCCGTCGTTCTGTGTCCTGGCGATGCTCAGGCGTGCCCGGACCCGGTGTCCGTGGACCAGGGCTCGGTGGTGTTGCCGTCGGTGAGCTCGGGGTCGTTGTCGTTCTTCTTGTGCTTGACGGCCTCGGTGACCTTCTCCTTGAGTGCGCCGCCCTGCTCCTTGGCGACGGTGGCGGCCTTCTCCTGGAGGGTGCTCACGCCGGACTGGACGGAGTCGCTCTGCCACAGCTCGTTGGCACGGGTCTTGATGACCTCGAACTGGTTGCGGCCGGCGCGCGTGCCGAGGACGTAGCCGATCCCGGCTCCGACGATGAGTGCGATCTTGGTCTTCATCTGCGAGTCCTCCATGGGGGTGAGTGTGGTGTCGAGCGTAGGGCCGGGAGGGCTGGCCTGCACGGCGACGGGTGCCCCCACCTCGTGGTGCGCATACGCAACTCCGCGGGTTCGGCCTTGGATGCGCTCAGAGCCTTCCGAGGGCTCGTTCGGTCCAGTCCGCGCCGCGCCGCGCCGCTGCACGGTCATCAGGACGATAAAACCGCCCCGGATTTTGTGGAGGCTCGGTTCTCTTGTCGTCACGAGCGTAGTCACCAACTGCTGGCGGTAGTAGTCGGCTTTACGCTCTGCCGGCGGGGCGGGGCGGAGCCGAACTCAGTGTGAAGACGGCGATCGTTGAACCAGGCGACCCACGCCAGGGTCGCGATCTTCACTTCATCCAAGATCCGCCACGTGCCCCGGCGGCGGCTGAGGTCAGTGTTTTAGAGTCTGATCGTCGACTCGGCGAGTGCGTAGTCGTGGGCGTCACCGACGGTCCGGATCGAAGCGGGCATCCCAGGGATGCGAGGCGTTCGGTCAGCGCGAGCGAGACGTATTGAGAGCCGGCATCGCTGCGGTGGATACGCCGGACAGGTCGGTGACACCCGCATGATTCTGTGCCCAGACGGCCAACTCGCGGGTGTCTGGGACGAGGTCCGGGCGCATGCTCGAGTTGCAGCCGTGCCGCAATTCCAGACCGGTCATCGATCGGCCAGCCACCGGTAGTAGGGCTGTCGGGCGAGCTCGAGGACCCAGCACGCCACCGCGACGGGCACCCCGTCAGCGACGAGCTCTCTCACGACCGGTCACTCATTTTCCTGGCAGGTGCGCCTGAGCGGAGTACGCCGACGTGCGGCGCAGAACCTCGTTCTCCTGATCTAGCAACCGAACGCGCTTGCTCGCCTCACGCAACTCAGCCGACCCACTGACCGTCGCTGCAGGATGCCGCCTGTCCTCGCTGTCGGCGGTGTACCTCCAGTTGTGCAGCCAAGACTCGCTGAAGCCGAAGTCCTTGCCGATCTGCTCGATCGGAGCATCCCCAAGCCACCGCCACCGCCACCGCCACCGCCACCGCCACCGCCACCGCCACGACATCATTGCGGAACTTATCGGGATGAGGTCTTGGCATGATGCACACCCTTCCAGCAGCGTCGGCAGGCACCACACGTCAGATGTCAACTATTCGTGCAGCACTCCCTACCGCGAAATCGCGCGGGAGTTGCCGAGTCGACGGTGCCGGCCGTATCAGCGCGACCAGCACGGCGATTTCGTGGATTCCGGGAGCGAACCTCACCAGCACGGGGGTGGGTCGACGGGAAGTGTCACGGCTGCATCTTCGTTCGCACCGTACTCCCTATGAGTGAGCACACTATGACCAATTCCGGACGTCCAGCCCCGCGGTCATGAGAGCATCGACCTATCGTTCGGGCACGCACAGTGAGCCGGGAGAGGTGTGCTGGAGGCGAGGGTGTTCCATCCGTGTGTCAGCACACTTGGCTGGGCAGTCGATCGACGATGGCACGTGCGGCCGTCCATTGGAGGATCCGTGCTGGTGAACGCTTGGTGATCGCCGTGATTGTCGCTGTCGGCCACGCCCGGATGCGCAGCGATTCTTCTCCGAGCCAAGTCCACGTGTTGATCGTGCTCACGTTCGCCAGGTTTCTGGCACTGGGCGTCGGCCGCACCTGCCACCACCGTGCCTTCGGAAGTAGACGGGCCGCGTACCATTGGCGAACCTGGAACTCACGAGATTGCGGCACGTATCTGGCCGTTCGGTTCTCAGTACCAATGAAAGGATCCGGATGGACGCCTCGTACGCGGAGGGTCTGACGCTCTTCGGAGAGCCTTCAGCACTGATCTTGGAAGGGGCGTAGAAGTGGCCGTCATTTTGCACGTCACCGAATGTTTCGGAGGGGGCGTAGAGAAAGCGATGATTGCGCGTGTCAAAGCCCGGCCTGACGCCACGCACCATCTGCTATGGAGCGGAAACAGCGTACCGTCGCAATCGGATGGATGGGCTACTATCAACCCTCTTCCCTCCGGATTCATCGCACGCGTTCGAATAGTTCGGAAAGCCACGAAGCAAATCGACCCGGACTTCGTCCATGCGCACTCGAGTTGGGCAGGCGTGTATACACGGGTGCAAAAATTGACGACGCCAGTGGTGTACGAGCCTCACTGTTTTAAACACGCGGACCCTGCCGCCCCTGCCGTTCTTCGTGCCGCATTCCGCGCAGCTGAGAGGATGCTAGCAGTGCGAACGCACAAATTTGGCGTTCTGAGCGCACAGGAATACAACCTGGTTCGGGAGCTAAATCTCGCTGCGCGCTGTGTATTCGTTCCTAATACGCCGAGCGTGCCTCATGCCGGCGCAGGAGCGTACAAAAAAGACGGCATTCTTATATCCACTGTCGGTCGGATAACCCCTCAAAAAGACCCGTCCTACTTTCGGGAAGTGGTCTTACTGCTCAAGGAGCATTTTCCGCGCGCCCGTTTCCAGTGGATTGGCGACGGGAATCCGGGTGACAGATCTTCTCTAGAATCCGCGGGAGTTCGCGTCACGGGTTGGCTGAACCCCGAAGAAATCACGGCCGCATTGGTCGCGAGTGACGTTTACGTACACACGGCAGCCTACGAGGGCTTCCCGATCAGCGTGCTCGACGCTGCAAATTGCGACGTACCGATCGTCGCGCGATCGATTGACGCATTAGCCGGGACGGGTCTGATTCTTGCCTCGTCGCCAGCCGAGCTTGCCGACCGGGTACGGGAGGTAGTTCTTGTACCCGACTCAGCGCGGAAAGCCAGGGAAGCGAACAAGTCGCTACTACTTCGAATGAGCGATCAAGCGCTCAGTGCAGCTCTCAACCAACTATACGCTCGAGAGAAAAAAAGCCAATTTCCACCAACAACCAAGGAGTTGTTTCGATGAACGATACACTAACCATAACTCGCCACGCCATACGAAATTATGGGTCCGTCTTGCAGGCATATGCTACACAGGCGTTGATCAACGCAGCGGGAAGCAACTGCGCGACGATCGACTACCGGCAGCCGGGGGTGCGCGATAGCGCGCGCGGGTACCGACTCAAGGCTCCTGGCGTGACCGGCTTGGCGAAGGACACCGCGTATCGAGCGTTCCGAGCGCACGGTGCGCGTGCTCGCGGCGCAGTTTTTGAGAACTTCCTGCACACGCGACTCCAACTGACTGATGAGCGATTCAATTCCTACGCCGAACTCGCTAGTCACGAGTGGTCGGACAGCACACGTTATTGCGTGGGTTCGGATCAAGTTTGGAACTTGGAAGCAAATTCTGATAACCGGCCATACTATCTATCGTTCGCGCCAAACGGGGCAACCAAATTCAGCCTGGCCTCTTCAATCGGGATGGACCGCCTTCCAGCGTGGGAAGAAGAACGTCTCGTTGACGCACTCAGCGCCTTCGCCGGTGTCTCCGTACGTGAGGAGGCAGCGGCGGAGTACCTGACTTCGCTCGGCCTGCCCGCGGTGTGCCACCTCGATCCGACGTTGGCGGTGGCGGGTGCAGACTGGAGCGCGTTCGCAGGAGAGACCCCTGCACGGTCCGCTGGATACGTGCTCGTCTACCAGCTCAACAGCAGCCCAATTGTACAAGAAGCCGCGCTAGCAGTCGGCCGCGAATTGGGTCTACCTGTGGTCCGCATGGAATACTGGACCACGTTCCGCGGGCGCGGCGCCGAGACGGTCATGCGCCCGAGCCTGGAACAGTTCGTCTCCTTGATTCGCGACGCATCCGTGCTGGTTTCGGATTCTTTTCATGGTGCGGCGTTCGCGCTTAACCTCGACACGCGTTTGGTGGCAGTTCGACCGCCAAAGTACAGCGGTCGCCTCGATTCATTACTTAGCCAGTTCGACCTGGAGAGCATGCGTGTCAATTCACCGAGCGAAGCGGTGGCGGTCGTGCGCGAGTTCGATGCGATGCCAGATCGCACCGCCCAGCTCATGGAGCAGCAGGAGAAGGTGCGCCGCTATATTGCCGAGATGGTGCAGACGCCTCGAACCGTTCAGTGCCATGATGGAGGAAACGAGTGACTAGTCTCAAAGAGCGCCTGGGCGCACAGGCGCCGAGACCGCTGGTGCGTGCGTATCGCCGTATTGCGACAGCGCGTGAGTTCTTTCGCGACTACCGTGATTACAACCGCAGCACTTTGTACCATTATGGTAAAGGGAAGGCTCGCAAGGGCCAGGATGAGCGCGAGTGCCTGGAATCCCGCCTTACGCTCGCATATCACGGTATCGAGAAGGGCGCGTCGTTTCCAAATCCGAAAAGACCGTACGGTGCATCGAAACGGCCTGAGATTGACGAGCTATCGAGAATTGCTCAGAATTCCGGAACTGCACCTGAGCGCGTGAAGTTGGCACGCACGGCTGTCGATGCTTTAGAGAAATACAACGCTACCGGTGAGATATCGGACGTTGTGACTCCTGTTAGTAACTGGCACGGTCGCGCTTACCCCTCGGAGGAGATTTCTAATTTCGTTCTATCTCGGCATAGCGTGCGCAACTTCGATCCGAATGCCCGTGTGGAGATCGACCTCATCCGGCGCATCGTCGAGGAGGCATCTACGACTCCCTCGGTTTGCAACCGCCGTAGCTACCGAGCGCACTACTTTGACGATCCCGACCAGTTGGCCGCTGTGCTCGCGCTTCAGAACGGAAATCGCGGGTTCGGGCACACGGTGCCCGGTGTCTTTGTCGTTACGGTGCGGCGCTCGGCGTTCGTCGGAGCGGGCGAACGGAACCAACGATGGATCGATGGCGGGCTCTTCGCGATGTCTTTGGTGTGGCTGTGCCATGCGCACGGGCTAGGGACCTGCTTTCTAAACTGGTCACAGGTGAACGCACAGACCGACAAGCTCCGCGCACTCACGGGAATCTCAGAAGCCGAGGATGTCATCACCTACATCGCCGTGGGCTACGCCAGAGCCGGCCATCGTGTCGCGCGCTCACCTCTGCGCCCCGCGTCTGACACGTTCGTACACCACCGGTCGGAGGGCAGCGGGATCTCGTGACCACGCGACCTTCACTTGCGTTCGGAGAGCAACCCCTATGAGAGGCAAGAGGCAGCAACGAGGGCTTCCCGCGCTCCTGGTGATGTTTGGCACTTTCGCGGCACCGCTTGCGCAGTGGATCGTTTTCCTCCTAGTCGCGCGCGTCGGCGGGAGTGGGGACGCGGGCACTTTTGTACTGCTGTTCGCGGTGGCAACACCGTTAGTTACCGCGGCTAATTGGGGGCTGCGGAACGGATATATCACCCTTCCAAACTCTCCCTCTTTTGCCGATTTCTTCGTGTTCCGCATAGTCGGAGTATTAGTTGCAAGCGCACTCCTACTGTCGTTCGGCATGGTCGCGAGACTGGATACTGGCACCGTCCTCGCCGTTCTAGTCATGAAGGCTGCCGATTCGATGACTGACATCTGGTACGCGCGTTGGCAGCGTCAGCAACGGCTAATTCCGTTCGGTATGCTGATGACAGCGAACGGATTGATCACCATATCCGCTGCAGCAACATTTGCCGCTCTGGGATTATCTAGCGTTTGGATTGTTTTCGCCTCAGCTTTAGGATCGATCCTCACGTTCGCAGTGGCCTTGGCGGTCGACGCGCGGGAGATAGCCGCGTGGTGGGAGCGCGGGGGTTATGTGTTTACAGGCTCCGCCAAGCGCATGGGGAGGATTGCTGCCAACTGCTGGCAAATCTGCGTCGGTCTGGTGCTGGCTGGCCTCGTTGTCAGTATTCCTATTTGGGCCGTCGGCATGTTCGGCACGGTGCATGATGTCGGTCGGTTTGCGGGTGTGGCGTACATGATTACAGCAGGTTCGCTCGTAGGCGCATCGTTACAGTCGGTCGTGCTCGGTGGTTATCACGCCAAGATGTGCTCCGGCGAGTCCGAATCCGTCAAGCGGAGCGTGCGACGCGGCAATGCTCTGGTTATGTCCGCTGGGCTCGTGGCAGTGGTTATCGCCGGGACACTCGGGAACGGAGCATTCGAGATTATATACGGTGCTCAGTTCGCTTTTGTGCCGTATGAGCTTATGCTCGTCGCGTTTGCGGCCGTGCTCAACCCAGGCACTTTCCTGCTGGGTGCAGCGCTACTGGCGGCGAATTCTTACGGCGCGCAAATGTCCCTCGTGGGAGTCGCGCTCCTGGGTTCGGTCGTGGCAACCGGATTCGCTGCGTCGATGGGTGCGTCTGGATTTTTGATAGGTGCCATTTGTGCGCTTACCGGCAGCCTCCTGAAATATGGGCTCTCGTGGGCTTGGTTCCGGCGGCGGATGCGGTCATTCACGGTCGAATCGCAAGCCGCGCAATCGGAGAGTAGGGCTCGATAGGTCTTGAACTGTTTAGTCAGCGCCTAAACGAATCGTCCTTCGAGACGACGGCTGTTCCAGGATTCTATGCGATGACCTCACAGCTGAGGCTCGGGTGGGTTTGCGCCGATCGAGCAGATCGACATAACTTCGGCATCGGTGAGTCGTTTCTGCAGAACCGGACGCATGCCCCTGACGCCGTGGACGACAAAGTCCCGACGTCAGGGCCAGAAGTCCGCCGAGTTACGCGAAGCGAGGAGGCGCATTCGATCGCTGGAGTAGGCCAACGCAGTGCCGCCCCGCGCTGCGGCGCACTTCGCTCATGCACCTTCACCGCGGAAGAGAAGCTGCACTCCTGACTGGCCTACACCGAGGACCTGCCCAACCAGACCGCCACCACGATCGCATTCTGGGCGCAGCAGGGGTGTTCTTCGCCGTACACGGCACCGGCAGCATCACGCGGCCCGTGACCGACGACGGATCGAAATATCGTGCCAAGGGCTTCAACCGCTCGATCAGCGAAACACCAGCGGATCGGGCCTACCCCAACGCACAACGGGAAGGTGGCTCGCTCCAACCGCGCCCCGGCCGAGGAGGTTCTCTACGCCCGGGAATGGACCTCAGAAGCACAACGCGCCGCCGCCATCGGCGTCTGGAACATCCAATACAACTATCATCGACCTCACACTGCAGCCGGCGACCAGCCCCCCAGCCTCACGCCTCCGAGTGCTTCACCAACGTCATGACACAGAACGCCTACACCGGCGCAAGCGCTCAGCCACCGCGGTGGGCTGGGCATCACGGACGGGACCCGAATCGGACTTACCTGAGATCGCCGACCCCAAGCTCGACTCGGACGCATCACACCCGTCGAGTACGAACCCATCGAGACCATCCAGCTCGCAATCGCGGACTGAGAAGAACTGTCACTTCGTTGTGCCATCGAGAATCCGCCAGAACCACCATGGGCCCCACTCCGCAGCTCGGAGCCAAACCCTAAGCTCGACGCCAACATCATGAAAGCAGAATGTCTAGACCGCGACCCTGCTCGAGGTGAGACGCTTTACCGCACTGGTGAAACGGCGCGGTGTGGCAAGTTGAACGACTGCGCGCAACATGCCGTAAAAAGCAATCGGGTGCCAGTCAAAATGCTCCCGCATCACCTTCAGGCGCGTGAGTATCTGCCGACGACGCCTCTTGTCCGAGATCCCATCGGCAGATGTCAAGCAGGACACGTGGACCTCTCCAAGGTTTGCACCCTGACAGTTCTTCAACATCGAGCGGAACAATGCATAGTCTTCGGCCGCGGGGTAACTCTCAGAGTACCCACCGGCCGCCTCATATGCCGCTACCCGGAAGACGACCGCGGGGTGGGTGAACGCGGTGTTGATTCTCATGTAGCGCCTGATGCCAGAATCCTCCGTGGGCAGGTAATGCTTGTAGAGAAACCTGCCTTCTGGTGTGACAAACTCCACCGAAGTACCGACGATCCCGACGAGTGGCTGCTGATCCAGGAGTTGTCGCTGCATCTCAAATCGGCTGGGCGAACAAAGATCTCCGCAATCGAGCCGCCCTAGGTACTCCGCGTCTCTCGGAGCCTGTGCGATACCAGCCTGCAAGGCGCCGGTGATGCCTATATTCTTCGCGAGTTCAACGAGCTTGACCTCCGTTTCCCCTACGCGCGAGGGGCAGAAATTCCTCGCGGGAAGACGCACCGAGCCATCGTCCACTACGATTATCATGTCGTCTGAACGAAGCTCTACGGTCGCCAAGGATCGCGTAAGCGACTCCCCAGCCTCATAGTATGGGACGATTAACGCAATCGTCTTATACATAGGCGCTATTCCTATCAGGCATTTGAGGCCTCATTTACTTGCAGCCCCTGAATCGGCGATAAAGGACGTGTCTCGGTGTCAGCCTAACATCGGCACCTGTGGCACAGCCGAGGGCGGTATCGGCCGTGGCGGTGGGCCACGGCGTGGCGTAGCCCGGTCCTTTGATTACACTCCTAGGCGTTACGGATCATGAGGTTTGAACCTCACCGATCTTGATGGAGACATCGAAGACCCGGAAGGATCAGATCCATGGCTGTACCACCGAAGTACCCCGCTGAGTTGCGTGAGCGTGCGACGCGGATGGCGATGGATGCGCGTCAGGATGCCGAGGCTCGGCCCGGTTCGCCGATCGGCTCGGGATTGATCCCGAGACGTAACGCACGTGGTTTAAGCGCGCTGAGAGCCGTGGGCGCCTGCGTCCGGGCACGACGAGCGATGACGCGTCGAGGATGGCTGAGCTCGAGCGGCAGAACCGCGAACTGAAACGGGCGAACGCGATCTTGAAGTCCGCGGCGTCCTTCTTCGCTGCGGAGCTGGACCAGCCACGCAGGTGAAAGCCGAGTTCGTCGGCAAGCAAGAGATGGAGTTCCGCGTTCAGTCGATCTGCGAGGACCTCGAGAATACGCCCGCGAAGATCGCGCCGAGTACTTACTACGCGGCCAAGTCACCCTGAGGCTGCCCGGACCGTGCGCGACCGCGGGCTCGACGAGCAGATCGCTCAGATCCACAGTGACAACTACGGCTTCTCCGGCGTGCGGAATGTCCGCGCCGAACTGCTGCGATGCCAGGTGTCCGTGGCTCGCTGCACCATTGAGCGCCTCATGCGCAAGCGCCGACCTAGTACGAGGCCATCGCCGCGGCGGTCGGGACACCAGAACCATCAACCAAAACCAGTTGACCATCCGTACACGAAACTCCCGGCTTACAGTTCAAGAGGTGACTCCTGGAATGGCTCCGGCAACCTGATAAGGGACGATCTCGTTATACGATATGACATAGATGAGGTAGAACGCGAAGGCGGCGATTGCTATCGTCGCGGTCCACGCGGTGCGCCGTTTCGCCGTCTCCAATGCCTGCGGGATGGCCAGAATCGCGAAAATGCCGAAGTATGACTCTAGACGGGCAATCGTCACAACAGAGACCGCCGCCGCCATGATCGGAATTGTGATTGCATAAAGGCTTGCGTACGTCGCGCCGGAGGCATTTACTTGGCCAGCACGGCGAGCCATGACCAGGCAGAACAACGCAATCAGCACATGAACACCGAGGGATAGTATAGTCCCGAACCCGGCCCCAACGCCCCTGTCGATATATTCAATGTAACGGCCGTTCAGTCTGTTCAGCAGGTTAGCCACCGCAGAAAGCCGCACCAATGGTAGGCTGACCAAGGCTAACGCGATCAGAGTGATGAATAGCGGCACGATACGTATGTTCGACATACGCACGGCTAGGATGACCACGCTGGCCACCAGCGCCGAAACATGGATGAGCGGCGCAATAATTGTCAAGAGCATCCACAGCCAACGTTTTTCGTACCGGTAAGTTTCTGCGAGAAGAACCAATGAACATGCGATCGATTGTCTGACGGCATTAAATGAGAGCGGATAATAGGATAGCGTTACAAATAAGAAAAGAGAGAATGTCGGCATACTGCTGACGCGTCGAACGGCGACCACGACTGGATAAACCGTAAGTATAGAGCAAAGTGTCAAAAATATGGCGAAGTCGTCAGTAAACTGGCGCGTCAAAAACATGAGCCCGACGAAGCCTGGTTCCTGGGGTATCTGCGCGAGCGTGTCCGCCAATGATTGCTTATCGGTAATCGCGAAGAATCTTTCATACATCCGCACATCAGTGCCGACTTCGCTGCTACGCACACCAGCGAAAACTACGAGTATCGCAGCAGGGAGTAGCCAGCCCAGTAGCCGCAGCCCCTTGATTGAGCCGACCTTCGCAACTGCAGGCACACCGAGACTCACCAGAACATAGGGAAACATTGCACGATTCTAGCCTCGATTTTTCATCGGGCCGTTGAGTCTGGCCGTTCGGCCGTCGGTGCCCTTCAAGTCATATCTTCGTATGGACTGTGCTAGGTGTTGGGTGTCATGACGTTGGTGACGCCCGCTCGGAGGCATGGGGATGGGGGCCTGTCGACGACTGCAGTGAGGTCGATGATAGTTGTAGCGGATGTTCCAGACGTCGAAGGCGACGGCGTGTTGTGCTTCTGAGGCCCATTCCGGGCGCAGAGAGCCTCTCCCCGAGCCCGAAAGCCGATAGTGGCCACGGCGGCCTCGTTGGTTAGGAGCTCGGTACCCGCGGCCGTGAACCCGCCAGCCGCCCATGTTGGGGATCCGCCCGGCCTTCTTTGCATCCAGGTGGACCAAGTGCCCGGAATACCGCACCACGATCCGCCTGATGACCCGGTCGGCGGCGCCCTCAGTGTCGATGTCCCGGCGCCGCGAGATCGCCAACCGGCGCAACCCGCGCCCGACAGTCACATGTGAGATCTCGTGCCTTCACGGGTCAGCTCGAGGTGGATCTGGGGGCCAGCCACTTGTGCTTGCTTTCGAGGGGGCGCAGTCACTTCGTGACCGGCGAGACGAGCGACGCCCGCCTCGGGGTCAACGGCGCGTTAGCGTGGGTCATCAGGAGTAGGTCCTCCCAGCAGGCGGATGTAGGAGTCCTCCCATCCTGGAGGTCCGGGACCTACCCCTTCCCCGCGCGCACCCTCCCCAGCGTGTCACCAATCTCATGACCCACAACAACTGGTGCGTGTGCTGGCGAAGTCAATGCGCCACGGCCTCTGAACCGAGCTGACCAGTGTCATGCTCTCAGTGCTGACCCGGACCGACCGCTGACACACCCGGCTTCTGTCTGCTGGAACGCGTGGAGTCAGTAGGCACCAGAACTGGACAACACCGCTCTCGCAGTGCGCGCGAGGATGAGAATATCACCGAAAACTGTCCAGTTTTCTGCATAGTAGAGATCAAGACGAACGCTCTCCTCCCACGTCAGATCCGAACGGCCGCTCACTTGCCACAGGCCCGTAATTCCCGGCCTGACGAGGAGACGCCGGTGGACGTGGTTCTCATAGAGCTGCACCTCACGAGGAAGGGGCGGCCGCGGGCCAACGAGGCTCATGTCGCCGCGCAGTACATTGAGCAGTTGGGGTAGTTCATCGAGGGAGAAACGTCGTAGAACTCGTCCGACAACGGTGACCCGTGGATCGTTGCGCATCTTAAACAGGACGGCGTTGCCTTCATTCAAGTGACGCAATTCGGCCAACCGCTCGTCGGCATCCGCATACATGGATCGAAACTTCAGCATAGTGAAGACGCTTCCACGGACACCGACTCGTTTTTGTTGATAGAGGACCGGACCCGGGCTGGTAAATCGCACGCACGCCGCAATCAACAGGAGCAACGGGGACAGAATGACCGTGATCACAAAAGCGAGCAGCCAGTCAACGATCGCTTTAAGTGCATATTTCGGGCCAGTGAAGCGCGGTTCTTCGACGTAGACGAGCGGAAGACCATTGACTGGCTGCATCATCACCCGCGGACCGGATACGTCTCGAAGCGGAATCGTGAGAGCCAAGTCGATTCCGCTGCCCTCGAGAGCCCAACCCAGTTTGCGCACGGTCTGTTCGGTGATGGCGTCCGATCCCACCACCGTAACGACATCAGCTCCAAGACGAATGGCCAGTTCCGACGCATCCTCCATGGCGCCGAGTACCGCGACTCCTTCAAGCGCATCCCCGGGAAGCTCGGCCCGGGGGACGCACACCCCGAGCACCTTGAAGCCTGCGAGGGGATTAAGCTGCATTTCCCGAGCCAAGAATGCGGCATTATTTCGATGGCCGACGATAATCACGAGCGCCTGCAGTTTTCCGTGGGCGCGTCGGCGGTTGAGCCACTGGCGCCAAGAGAAACGCCCTAAAAGGATAAGCATGAGTCCAAGAGGGAACGCGATACCCAAGTACCCGCGCGCGATCTCCATTCGAAACATGTAGGCGATCACGGCGATGCTCGCGAAGAGCCGCCAACTGACTGAGAAAATGCGCTGATACTCCAGAGGGCCCGCGCCGGCCAGACGCCGGTCTTGCGTGCGCCCGACAACCAAGGCAAATAGCCAAGCCCACATGATAGCGATCGAAACGACAAAGTAACTAGGGGAAAACTCGCCGTTGACGGCCGTAATATTGGCGCTCCCAATCCGAGCGATGTACGCGACGAGGATGCCAACGTAGATCGCCGCCGCGTCAGTGACGAGGATTCGTTTGCCGTACTTTCGCCACCATCGAGGAAGTCCTATGGTCGGCACGACCGAATCGTTCACACTCTGTCTTCGATCTGGGGACGGATGAATCACGTTCTCGCTCGCTCTGCTTGGTTCCACAGTCGATCCCACTGCGCCTCCACCCCCTTAGCGGTCGGCCAGGACCAACCGCTCCGCTCCGCTGATTATGCCGTACGACGGATGCAAGCTGCCCGATGCTCACCCCGGACGAAGATCAGGATGACGGGCCCAGTAAGCGCCCTCGCCATGAGAAGATGTCCTGGATCTGCGAGCACGACGAACAGAGGAGCATCGAACGTGGAACTTCAAGACTACTTGCGAGTCCTGCGCAAACGATGGACCTCGATCTCGCTAATCACACTGCTAGCCCTCGGGGGCGCAGTCGCAGCGACGGCCGTGTCGACACCGATGTACGACGCCCGAGCCCAGGTGTTCGTCTCCGTGCGAACGGGTGGGACGACGTCTGATCTTGCGCAAGGTAGCAGTTTCACGCAGCGGCAGGTGAAGTCGTACACGGACCTAGTGGTCAGCCCGCGTGTGCTGGTTCCGGTCATTGAACAACTCGGCCTGGCAACGACGCCCGACCGCTTGGCGCAGTCGATCTCTGCGAATTCACCTATCGATACCGTGCTTATAAACATCACCGCCACTGACCGCGATCCGCAGCGCGCGAGCGACATCGCGAACGCTACGGCGAACAGTCTGGCGACGGAAGTCACGGCTCTAGAGAAACCTGAGAATGACGTCTCGCCGGTGAAGATCAGCACAGTCCGCTCGGCGACAGCGCCCATGTCGCCATCTTCGCCCAACTTGCAGTTGAACGCTGCGCTCGGGCTCCTGATCGGCTTGGCGCTCGGAATCGGATATGCGGTACTCCGCGAGGCACTTGATACAAAAGTTCGTTCCGAGTCCGATGTGAAGCTCGTAACAGACGCATCGGTGATTGCGACCATCGGCTACGACGACGACGCGCCAGATCACCCGCTGATCGTTCAGACGCACCCACACAGTTTGCGCGCGGAGGCGTTCCGTCGTCTCCGGACGAATCTACAGTTCCTAGACATCGCAGGTCGCCCACAGACGATCGTCATCACTTCCTCGCTTCCAGGCGAGGGGAAGTCGACGACGTCGATCAACGTAGCAATCAGCCTCGCCGACGCTGGCTCTCGAGTCGTGCTTGTTGACGCTGATCTTCGTCGACCATCGGTGGCGGAGTACATGGGCCTCGAGGGGAATGTCGGCCTGACAACCGTGCTTATTGGTCGGGCAACGGTTGCCGATGTCGTACAGCCGTGGGGCAACGGAAACTTGCATGTCCTCCCATCTGGACAGGTTCCTCCCAACCCGAGCGAGTTGCTCGGATCTAACACCATGGCGAACCTGCTCGAGGAACTCGCTGCTGAATACGACGTCGTCTTGATCGACACGCCCCCCTTGTTGCCCGTCACGGACGCCGCAATCCTTGCTCGGCTCACTGGAGGTGCTCTGGTCGTGGTTGGCGCCAACACGCTGACGCGACAACAGCTGGGCGAGTCGATGGGATCACTCGAAACAGTCGGAGCGCGAACCCTCGGCGTCGTCCTCAATCGACTCGAGCGCAAACAGAGCGACTCCTACGCGTACTACGACTACTCCCCCCTCGACGCGTCGAGCACGAAGGACGCGCGCAAGGGAGGGACAGCCCGCAGAACGAACGCCACACGCAGTGCGCGCGGCGTTCGTCCCAAAGCCGAAAAGGCGACCGCGCCCGTAACCCGGGCAGCGCCGTCCACCGGGACATCACGCCGCCGAATGGCAGACGCCGATACCACGGCTTCACTCGACACTCTTTTGAAAGAACAAGAACCGACATCTGCGAACCGCTGGCCGGGCGGTCCGATCAACGACTAGTTGTACTGAGCCCGGTGGTTGCGTACAGCGCGGCGTGTTGGGCTTGAACGGGTGAGGACCTCCGGGGGAGGTGTGGAGCTGTCGAGGGCTTCTACACCGAGATCCTGGGGGTCCTCATGTCTCACGCTTGCGCTTTCTGTCCCGACGGTTCGCCTGTGTTTGGCCCGGCGTGTCGTCGATGACGGTTCACCGTTGCGCCCGGCCGCGGAACGCTTCGGGGTGTCGGTGACCAGCGCGGCGCGGTGGGCCAGGCGATACCGCGAGCAAGACGTGGCAGGCATGGTGAACCGGTCAAACCGTCGTCGCACACGTGCCCGCACCGCACCCCGATACGTACTGAGCGGCGGGTCGTGGCGCTGCGGGTGTCCCGCCGGCGGGAAGCGACGAGGATCGCCTACCACCCGGAGTTAAGTGTCTTAACCGTCCACCGAATCTTCACCCGCTACCGGTGCCTGCCATTTGCGGTGGACCGACCCGGAGACCGGCACCCGATGCGGGCCCGACGCCGCCCGATCGTGCGTTACGAGGACGAGCGGGGGAACTGATCCGCGTCGGCATCGAGAGGCTCGGACACTTTCCCGACGGCCGCGGGCAGAAGGTCCTGGGGTCTCGATCCAGGAAGAACGAACCGCTCACTCCATCGCGACCCCAGCCGCTCCCTCAAGGTCCCCGGGCGCCGCGCCGCCCGAACCTGGGCTTTGCCTACCTCCACCACGCCGTCGAAGACCACACCCGCCTGGCCTACTCCGAGATCATGACCGACGAGAAGAAGGAAACCGCGACGGCATCTATGGCGCGCGCACTGGAGTACTTCGCAGTGCGCGCGATCACCGTCAAGCGAGTGTTGACCGACAACGGCGCGTGCTACCGATCAAAGTTGTTCAACCAGCTCCTGGCCGACGCGCAGATCAAGCACGAGGTGACCCGTTCCTACCGACCCCAGGCCACCGGAAAGGTCGAGCGATTCAACTGAACGCTCCAAGAAGAATGGCCCACGCCTAGCCCTACGCCTCAGAAACCAAACGCGCCGCTGCCTACTCCAAATTGCTGTACCACTACAATCATCACCGCGGCGACACAGCACTTAAAGGCGCTTCGCCAGCCGGCCGCGTACCCGACCTGACGGGTCAGTGCGACTAGTCACGCCTTACCCAACGGCTGAGGGCCGGAACTCCATTGGAGTTCCGGCCCTCAGCCGTTCAGCTGATCAGATCAGCACGGGAGCTCTTCGATCAGTTGGTACCGCGGCGGCGAGCGACGAACACCGCTCCCGCTCCAGCAGCGAGGAGCGCTCCCGCGCCAAGTGCCAACTGCGTCCCGTCAAAACCGGTCACGGGCAGCGGGCTACCGTCCGAAGCCTGCTCGCCAGCGGCAGCAGCGCCACCCCCGACGACGAGGATCGCGTCACCCAGCATGTTGCCAGCCGCATCGGTGGCGACAGCGGTGTAGGTGGCCTCCTGGGAGAACGACACGGAGAACGTCGCAACGCCCGCAGCATCCGCGGCCTTCGGCAGGGACTTCGTGCCGGCGATCGTGATGGCGTCGTTCGGGATGGACGCGGGGTTCGAGGTGACCGTCAGGGTGACCTGGCCGCCCGGCTCCGCCCCAGCGATAGAGACGGTGATCGCCTCGCCGACGGCCGGCGTCGGGTCCGTCACCGTGACATCGATCCCGGGTGCCTCATAAGCGAGAGCCGTAGCCGGGACAGCGAGCAGGGCGAGTACGGAAGCGGCGACGAGCGCAGTACGACGAGTCATAGGTTTCCCCCAAGGGATCGGTTTATCAGATTAGTGTCACAGCAATACATGCGAGACTCCGCGCTCAATCTAGTCGCGTTCACGCGCACACGGTAGTGCCGTCCGTAAACGTCACCCGCCCGTCGCGGAGTGGCGTACTGCGAACGTCGATCTCCCCGGGCTGCGCACCGGTAACCAGGTCGTACTCCATGGTCGCCGCCTCCCCCGGCTTGAGCTGGATCGTCTTGCCCACCACCGTGAGGTCTTCATGAGCCTGGGCCGTGACACCCGTGTTCTCGCCGTTCAGACGAATCCCCGCCACAGTTCCGCCGGTCGGTGCATAGACGAGGACGTTCGTCCGCACCTCGCCCTCAGGAACAGCGATGCCGGCCCCGGTGATGTAAGGCGGCAGAGTCGCCGCGTCGGCGGGGGCCGTATTTGTGAGCGTCACGCTGACCGTGACGGCACGGGTGCCATCGACCCTGCACTCTTGCGTAGCCACAATTACGTCGCTCGAGAGGTAGTAGCCCATCTTCGCGGCCGAGCCGTCGTTGTAATAGACGCCGACCACCGGTGAGTCCCCGTTGTCCCCGCGCAGCTCCCCGCTCAGCACCGTGCCCGCGATGAGACTCTGCTCCTCCGGGTGCGCCGACCACGCGAGAAGGCGGTCTTGGCGCGCGGCCTCCGCGAGAGCCTCGACCGCAGCAGCGGGGTCACCCTGGCCCGCAATGATCCCCGCGAACACCGTCGCCGCCGTGGCCGCGAAGAACGCGTCCTGCTCCTCGGGGTCGTCGAGGACCATGTACACCGTGTTGAGCAGAACATCGGACGCGTTCTCACTCGTCAGCTGCCCCCCGACGGAATCCGCAACGTCCCCGGGCGTGAGCGGCACTGGCCCGGTCGCACCGAGCACGAGCGCGAGCGTCCCGGGGTCCACGGAGAACACCCCGTCGATCTCGCCGCCCACGTACTGAGTCCATATTGTCCGAGCGATCTCCCCGGTCCGGGGAAAGTCCGGTGTAAATGTCACGTCGCGCATGTCCGCGGCTAAGTCTTCACCAAACAAGGTGTCCTCGACCGGCAACAGCGGCAGCACGGGCGCCGGCAGATTCCCGAGTGATTGACCCGACCGCTGCTCCACGACCTCGACTGCGCCGTTGTCCGCACGCAGCTTGACCACCGACCCGGGGATGCCGCCGGTGGCGCGCGGCTCGGCGTTGTTCTGCACGAGCAGCAGGTACTCGCGGGGGCCTTCGGCGCCGAGCATCGGGGGCAGCAGCTGGACGGCCTTGGCCGCCGTCGCTGTCGTGCCCGCGACGGCGCGGACCTGCTCCTCGAGCTGCGTGACGGGTCCTGCGATGAGGGAGTGGAGCGCCGTCGTGTCGATGCCCGCGACACGGTGCAGCGAGTCCTGGATCGAGGCGTCCGACGCGACGACCGCGGGCTCCGCGGCGATGAGCGGGGCGAGGTCGATCCTGCCCGAGGCCAAGGAGAAGGCGGACGGGTCGACGAGGTCGGTCGCGTCCATGAGGCCCGGCAGCGCGTCGCTCGCGAGGTCGTCGACGACCTCGCTGACCACCTGCACCGCCTTGACGTTCGGTCCCGCCCATGGCAGCGCTCCGGCGAGGGACCAGTGCGGGCCGTGCGTGGAGTCGAGGGCTGTCGCCGCGTGGTCCTGCAGCTCGGCGAGAGTC
Source organism: Sanguibacter sp. Z41_6 (assembly GCF_059621145.1). Lineage (NCBI taxonomy): Bacteria > Bacillati > Actinomycetota > Actinomycetes > Micrococcales > Sanguibacteraceae > Sanguibacter > Sanguibacter sp. Z41_6. The sequence goes on from NZ_JCAQIF010000002.1 coordinate 521,030, forward strand.
ACCTGGGCCGCGTCGCGGTCCCCGGCGACCACCTGCTCCTGCAGCGTGCTCACGAGGTCGGCCGCCGTCTCGAGCTCCCCCTTGGCCCGCAGCGCATCGACACCGAGCCACACGCCACCCGCGACGACGAGGAGCACAGCGACGAGGAGCGCGTAGCCGACGGTGCGGCCGGTGCGGTTGCGGCGCTTGCGTCCGCGCCGCGCCGCGCCGCGGGAGGCCCGCCGCGTCCCCGCGGCCCCAGCCGGCTCGGCCGTGTCCCACCCCTCCCACACCGCCGGGGCGTCCGTGCTGTCGGGGCTGACGGAGCCGTCCCTGCGGTGGGGGCTGTCCTGCGTCACGCGGTTCCTCCAAGGTGTCGGCACGCCCGTCCTCGCCGACCGGCAGGCGCCGCGAGTCTATCGGTGGATTCAGGACACCCCCGGTGATACGACACACTGGAGCCCCCAGCTGAACGTCTGCGCCACTCCCGTCCCCACCTTCTCCGAGGAGACCCCCGCGTGCCCACCGACTTCTCCGTCCTCGCCGTCTGCACCGGAAACATCTGCCGCTCCCCCGCCGTCGAGCGTGTCCTGGCCGCCCGCCTCGGGCCCGACTCCGGGGTGAGCGTCCGCAGCGCGGGGACGTCCGCCGTCGTCGGGGCGGCGATGCCCACCGAGATGGCCGCGCTCGTCTCCTCCGTCGGCGTGTCGCCGGACGCCTTCGCGTCCCGTCAGCTCACCCCGGACATGCTGCGCGACGCGGACCTCGTCCTCGCCCTCACCCGCGCGCACCGCGCAGCGATCGTCGACCTCTACCCGGGCGCTGTCCGCCGCACCTTCACGGTGCGGGAGCTCGCGCGCCTGGCCGCCGCCGTCGGGCCGGACGCCCTGCCCGACGGGACGGCCGCAGAACGCCTCCGGGCGCTCCTCCCGCTGGCCGCCGGGCAGCGCGGCCTGCACCCCGCAACCGCCGAGGACGACGACGTCATCGACCCCTACCGCCGGAGCGAGAGCGTGTACGCGGAGGCGTTCGAGCAGCTGCTGCCAGCGGTCGAGATGATAGCCGCGACAGTGCGTCCTCGCGGCGTCTGAAAATTCACCCGCTGGCCATGTCTGACCGCTTGCAACGGCCTGTGATCGGGGTCACAGTGCTAGTAACGCCACGGTAGCCGGGGGGTACGCGGCGTAGCAGGGGGCACGAGCGGGGATGGCTGGTCGCACCGACCACGGGGGTAGGTCGGTGCGGCCGCCACCTCCCGTCTCCCACCCCGAGGTCCAGCCCGACGTCTCCCCGGGCCCGACCGCCATCACCGACGAGCGGGTGACGCATCCCCGCTCAGGTCGCCCCACACACGTGACTCGTTCACACAGGAACACCGGGGCGCCACGCGGCGCCCAGCAGCTGCGTCGTGGGGGGACCAACGATGAGACTCGCTCAGCGTTGCATGCGAACGATCGGTGCAGTCGCCACGATCACGGCCCTCACGTGCGTCCCCGCGCTCGGGGCGCCACCTGCCGGATCTGCGCCCGTCGTGCGTGCGGGGAGCGGTACCGGGTCCGCGGCCAGCACGGCCGGAGACGCATCCGCCTCGGCGGTCCGGCTCGACCTCGAGGCCCAGCTCCTCGGTTCCGAGGTCCTCAGCGGGCGCGCCGACAACCCCGTCGCCGCGCCTGCGACACCCGGGACCAACGCACCAGCCGTCCCGGACCTCCACCTCGACGCCACCGGCGTCACTGCGAGCGCCGGCGCGCTCGGGGCGAGCGCGACCCGCGGCACGACGAGCTCGCAAGCGACGGCGAGCGTCGCGGACGTCGACCTCGAGCTGCTCGGTGTCGATGCGGTGACGGCCGGGTCGGCCACCGCGGACGCGCGCTGCGTCACGGGTGCGGGCGGCACGGCCAGCACGGACGCCGTCGACCTCGTGGTCCTCGGGACGGTGCTGGCGGCGAGCACTCTCGCTGGCGGCGTGGCGGTGGCGGTCCCGCCGGTGGCGGTCAGTGTCGCGGGGGCCACCGATGCCAGGCTCGGTGCGAGCGTGGCGTCGGTGGAGGAGGAATCACCCTCAGGGGTCCGTGCGGCGTCGCTCGTCGTGACGTTCCAGGTCACGGGGACCGCGTCCGGGGCGGCAGTCGTCGTGCCGGCTGGATCCGTGACTCTCGCGGAGGCGTCCTGTCAGACGCCCGCCGGCGTCCCCGGGACGCCGCCCAGCACGACCCCGTGGACCGGCCCCCAGTCCGGCAGCGCGCCGAGCGGGAGCGGGTCCGTGCCTGGCGTCGAGCCTGACGTGCCCGCACCGGGTGGGGGCCCGGACGGCACCGCGCCGGGCACGGACGGCACCGCCCAGGGGGCAGGTGGTGGCCACCTCGCACCGACGATCAGCACACTGAGCCCGAGCGATGGTCCCACGGCAGGCGGGACGCTCCTCACGCTCACCGGGACGAACCTCACCGGCGCGAGCCAGGTGCTCATCGACGGCGTCGCGGCGACAGACCTGGCCGTCGCGCCTGACGGCCTGTCGCTCACCGCACGCGCACCGGCCGGTATGCCCGGAGCGGCGGACGTCGAAGTCGTCGGCCCCGTCGCCGACGCGACCGCACCCGGAGCGTGGACGTACCGCACGGTGCCGAAGATCCGGTCGATCACGCCGGGCAGCGGTGCGGCGTCGGGCGGCCAGACCCTGCTCGTGCTGGGTACCGGGTTCGAGGTGGGAGCGACGGGGGTGACGATCGCGGGGGCGAGCGCGACGGACGTCCGGGTCCTCAGTCCCACGACCCTCGTCGCCGTGGCACCAGCAGCCGGCTCGGGCGCGGGCGGGCCCGGCACCGGAGACCTCGCTGAGGGGCACGCCGACGGCGCAGGCGCCGTGGCCGTGGTGACCGTCGGGACGGTCGCGTCCGCCCCGCTGCGCTATGCGCTGGACGGCCCCGAGCGGCAGGCGTCGCCGGCGCCGGAGCTCACCGACGTCGCTCCCCCGGCAGGGCCCGCCTACGGCGGCTCGAGCGTGCTCGTCTCCGGTGAGGGGCTGGCACCCGGGCAGACGTCGGTGGTCATCTGCGGGGTGCTCGTGCCGGCCGACGACGTGGTCGTCGACGAGTCGCGCGACCGCGCCATGTTCATCACGCCCCCGTGCACCGCAGGGTTCGAGACGTTCACGCTCGTCACGCCCGACGGGACCGCGAGCGCCGACTTCCAGTACATGGACCTGCCCGTGCGGACGACCTTCCCGGGCGGTGCGTCCGCGGCGGCAGCCGGGCCGCGCGACGGGAGCCTCGCCCGGACGGGAGCGGGAGTGGCATCCCTCGCCGCAGCAGCAGCCGTGCTCCTGGCGGTCGGTGTCCTTGCTGTCGGCACGGGCTCCGGGAGGCGCACCGGCGGGCGCTCGGGTCACGACCGCGGGTAGCGGGCGCTGGGCGCGAGCGGGCTCGCACCCGGGCGGCCTCCCACCGCCGGCGTCTCGCGCTCGGGCGGGTGCCGGACGGCGGCCGTACGCTCGGCAGATGACTGTCCGCGAGCGCGTCCTCGTCACCGGCGCCACCGGCTACATCGGCGGCAGGCTCGTCCCGCGGCTGCTTGCCCGCGGGTACCGCGTGCGGGTCCTCGTGCGGACCCCGAGCAAGCTCGACGTCGTGCCCTGGCGCGACGACGTCGAGATCGTCGAGGGTGACCTCACCTCGCTCGAGGACACCACCGCTGCGTGCGAGGGCGTGCACACGTTCTTCTACCTCGTGCACTCGATGGGCTCCGGGCGGCACTTCGAGGAGACCGAGCGGCGCACCGCGCACCTCGTCGCCGACGCCGCGGAGGCCGCCGGCGTCTCGCGCATCGTGTACATCGGCGGGCTGCACCCGGACGGGGTCGAGCTGTCGACGCACATGCGCTCCCGCACCGCCGTCGGGCAGATCCTCCTCGACTCCCCCGTCCCGGCGATCGTCTACCAGGCGGGCGTCGTCATCGGCTCCGGGTCCGCGTCGTTCGAGATGATCCGTCACCTCACCGAGAACCTGCCCCTCATGCCCGCGCCCAGCTGGGTGACCAACCGCATCGAACCCATCGCGATCCGAGACGTGCTGCACTACCTCGTCGAGGCGCCGGGCATCACCGAGGACGTCAACCGGACCTTCGACATCGGGTCCCGCGAGGTGCTCACCTACGCCGCGCTCATGTACGGGTACGCCCACGAGGCGGGCCTGCAGACCCGGCGCATCTACGCCCTGCCCGTGCCCGCGCCGCGGCTCGCCGGGTGGTGGGTCGCGCTCGTCACCCCCATCCCGCACTCCATGGCCGTGCCGCTCGTGCAGTCCCTCCAGCACGACGCCGTCACCCTCGAACGAGACATCGACACCTACGTCCCGCCACCGGCCGAAGGGCTCACCGACTACCGGTCCGCCGTGCGCCTCGCCCTCGGGCACATCGAGGACGGCGCCGTCGAGACGTCGTGGACCGGCGCGACGAGCGGCAAGCCCTACGAGCCCCTGCCCAGCGACCCCGACTGGGCCGGGCGCACCGTGTACGTCGACGACCGCTCCAGGACCACGGACGTCCCCCCGGCCGCGGTGTGGACGGTCATCGAGAGCATCGGTGGCGAGAACGGCTGGTACTCGCTGCCCGCGGCGTGGGTCATCCGCGGCATCGCGGACAAGATCGTCGGTGGCGCCGGGCACAACCGCGGACGACGCAACCCCGACCACCTCGTCGTCGGGGACGCCGTCGACTGGTGGCGGGTGGAGCACATCGACCGTGGGCGCCAGCTGCGGCTGCGCGCCGAGATGCGTGTACCCGGCGGAGCGTGGCTCGAGCTCACCGCCGAGCCCCTCGAGGATGGCGGCACCCGCTACCGCCAGCGCGCCATCTACCTCCCCCGCGGCCTCGCCGGGAAGCTCTACTGGTGGGCGGTCGTCCCCTTCCACAGCGTGATCTTCCCGTCGATGGCGACGAACATCCTCGCCCGCGCGCGGCATGTCGACGCCCGGACGCCGCACCGCGCGGCGGACAACACCGCCGGTTAGGGTCGCTCCATGCCCATCAGCATCCGATCCATCGAGACCGCCGTCCCGGCCACGATCGTCCCGCAGACCGCTGCCCGGGACGTCTTCGCGTCGCAGCTGAGCTCGAGCCGGCTCGGCCAGCGGCTGACCCGCGCCGCCTTCGACGCCTCCGCGATCGACACCCGGCACACCGTGCTCGACGACCTCGCCTCGCTCGCCGCACCGGCCGCGAGCGCACCAGGCGGCGTCGCGGGCGACACCTCTGCCGGCGGCCAGGCACCTGTCTTCTACGACGCGACGACAGGCACGATCCTCGGGCCCAGCACGGGGACCCGGAACGACATCTACATCGAGCGCACCCCCGAGCTCATCCTCGACGCCGCACGGCGCGCCGTGGAGTCGGCCGAGGGAATCACCGCCGCGGAGATCACGCACGTCATCACGATCTCCTGCACCGGGTTCTACGCGCCCGGACCGGACTACGTGCTCGTACGGGGGCTCGACCTCGACCCGGCGGTGCGGCGGTTCCACCTCGGGTTCATGGGCTGCTACGGCTCCTTCCCCGCCCTGCGGGCCGCGCACGACTTCTGCACGGCCGACCCCGACGCGGTCGTGCTCGTCGTGAGCATCGAGCTGTGCTCGCTGCACCTGCAGACCTCCGACGACCCTGACACGATCGTCGCGGCGTCCGTGTTCGCCGACGGCGCCGCGGCCGCCATCGTCACCGGACGCCCCGCGCCCAGCGGCGCGACGGTCCTCGACCTCGACACCCACACGACCGTGCTCACCCCCGTCGGGGAGCAGGACATGGCGTGGAAGATCGGTGACCTCGGCTTCGACATGGTGCTCTCCCGGTACGTCCCCCACATCATCGAGGAGCACATCACCGCCGCGCTCACCCCGCTGCTCGCGACGGTGCCCGGGGCGAACGAGGAACCCTCCACCGCGATCGAGCACTGGGCCGTGCATCCCGGCGGGCGCAGCATCCTCGACAAGGTGCAGGACACCCTGCGCCTCACAGACGCCCAGATGCGGCCGTCCCGGGAGACCCTGCGGGTCAACGGCAACATGTCCAGCGCGACGATCCTTTTCATCCTGCGCCGCATCCTCCACGGCGTCGACGACGTCCCGGGAGGCGCAGAGACCGCCGGAGCCGGGCGGGTCTGCGCGATGGCCTTCGGTCCGGGTCTCACCGTGGAGTCCGCGACGCTCACGCGCCGCACGACGTGAACCCCGCAGCGCACATGAACCCCGCGCCGCCCATGAACCTCTCCGTGCGGGACCTGCGGGCCACGGAGCTCATGGACGACCCGGCGTGCGACCCGGTCGCGTTGCGCCGCACCTACGAGCAGTTCGGGCTCGTCAACCGGCTCGTGTCCGGGTGGCGCCGGACGTACGTGCGCCGGCTGCGCCCACTGCTGTCCGCGGACCGGACGACGACGTTGCTCGACATCGGGTACGGCGGCGGTGACGTGCCCCGCGCCCTCGCGCGGTGGGCCGAGCGGGACGGGTTGCGGCTCGACATCACGGGGATCGACCCCGACGACCGCGCTCACGCCTACGCCAGCGCCCTGCCACCCGTGCCGGGCCTACGGTTCCGGCAGGCCTTCAGCTCGGACCTCGTCGCCGAGGGGGCGCGGTTCGACGTCGTCGTGTCCAACCACGTGCTCCACCACCTCACCGCGGACGAGCTCGACGTGCTCCTCGCCGACAGCAGCTCGCTCGCCCGACACCTCGTGCTGCACTCGGACATCGCCCGCAGCCGCATCGCCTACGGGGCGTTCTGGGTCGGAGCACGACCGTTGTCCCGGGGGTCCTTCATCCGCCACGACGGGCTGCTGTCCATCCGCCGCAGCTACACCCGCGACGAGCTCGCCGCCGTCGCACCAGGGTGGCGCGTCGAGACGCAGCATCCCTACCGCGTCCTGCTCCTCCAGGACGGCGCACCCGACCGTCCGGACCACCCCGACGACGTCGCCGAGCGCGTCCGCGCGGACGACAGCGTCGGGAGCGTGACCGCCGGGGAGAGCGATGCGTGACGTCCTCGTCGTCGGCGGCGGACCGGTCGGGCTGTTCCTCGCGACGCTGCTCGCCAGCCGCGGCCTGGACGTCGCGGTGTGGGAGAAGCGCGAGCAGCCCGCCGCCCTGTCCCGCGCGATCGGCATCCACGCACCGTCGCTGCGCGCATTCGGCACGGCCGGCATCACCGATGCCGTGCTCGACGAGGCCCTCCTCGTCCGGCGCGGGCTCGGGATGTGCCGGGGGCGGAGCCTGGGGACGGTGACCTTCGCGCGCGTCCCGGACTTCCCGTTCGTCGCCGCGCTCCCCCAGTTCCGCACCGAACGCCTGCTCACCCAGCGCCTCGCCGAGCTCGCCCCCGACGCGCTGACCCGCGGGGTCACCGTCGACGACATCCGCGACGTCGGTGAGCACGTCCAGGTCACCGGGCGCACCGAGGCCGGCGTGCTCGAGGAGAGTGCGCGGTTCGTCGTCGGCGCCGACGGTGCCCGCAGCGCCGTGCGGCGCCTGCTGGCCATCCCCACGGCGTCCCGCACGTACCCCGACACCTACCTCATGGGGGACGTCACCGACAGCACCGGCGCCGGTGCGGACGCCGTCGTCTCCCTCGAGCCGGACGGCGTCGTCGAGTCCTTCCCGCTGCCCGGCGGGGTGCGCAGGTTCGTCGTGCACACGATGGGCACGCCGCACGCCACGTACACGTCCACCGGCGCCGGACGGGCGCCGACAGCGGACGACCTCGCCGAGATCGTCGCGCACCGCACCGGGGTCCAGGTGGATCCCACGACCTGCACGATGCTCAGCGACTTCACCACCCGGCGCCGCGCCGCTCAGCACATGGTGCGCGGTCGCGTGAGCCTCGTCGGGGACGCCGCCCACGAGATCAGCCCCATCGGCGGGCAGGGCATGAACCTCGGCTGGCTCGACGCCGTGGCCCTCGCCCCGCTCCTCGCCGACGGCGTCGCACGCGGGTCGCTCGACGACGGCGCCGCACAGCGGTTCAGCCGCGAGCGTCTGGGTCGCGCCGCCCGGGCCGCCCGGCAGTCCGAGCTCAACATGCGCCTGGGGCGTCCGATCAGCGGCGCAGCGCTCGTCGTGCGGGAGCGCGCGCTCACCGCAGCGCTGCGTGCGGCCGGCCCCGCCCTCGCGTCCGTGTACGCGATGCGATGGACCTGACGCGCCCGGCGGCCCCGTCCGTCAGGCGGTGACCGGGCGGCGCGCGACGAACAGGACGTGCGTGTCCGGCCACGGGACGTCCCCGCCGGTGCGGGCATCCGTGAGGCTGGCCCCGACAGACAGCCGGTTCTCCACGAGCCAGTCGTTGCGCCACGGACCGCTGCCGGGCTCGAGGGTGAAGCCCGCCGCCGTGAGCAGCCCGACCCAGTCCGGGTACGTCATGTCGCAGAAGCGCTCGTGGCACTCCGAGAGGTAGTTCTCCGTGTAGTCGCGCGTGTAGAGGAACTCCATGGCGGCGCGCAACGTCAGCTCGGCGACCTCCGTCCGGCGCGGGCCGTCCGCTGCCTCCTCTGTGCCCTCGGCCTCGCCGGCGGCGAGCCAGCGGACGTCGCAGCGGCCGCCGGAGAGCGCCGGGAAGTCGCGGGAGAACTGGCGGAGCATGTCCGCCGGAGACAAGGACGCGACGTGCGCGGCGACGTCGGGCGCCGACCAGCCGGAGAGGTCCACCGGCGCGTACGTCGTCGCCGGGCCGTCGCTGCGCGGGGAGGCGTCCAGGCGCAGGTGGACGAGGCGGTCCGGGTCGTCGGGCCCGAGCACGTCCGAGCACACCCACACCCCGCCCGGTGCGGTGTGCTCGTAGATGCGCCGGGCGAGCTGCTCGAGGTCCGGCACCCCTGCGCCATAGCTCGAGATCTCATGGGTGAGCGCCACAGTGAGCGTCGTGTTCACCGTGGCCTCGGGGAACACCGGGGCACGCAGCAGGTTGCGCTGCGCGAAGAAGACGTTGGGGTTGGCGAACACTCCCTGGGCCTTGCGGTGCTCGGCCTCGGCGACGAGGTGCCGGGACACGTCCACACCGTAGAGGTCCGACTCCCCGAGCTCCGTGGCCCGCGCCGCGCGCTCGAGCAGTCCGCCGGCGGCACAGCCGAGGTCCACGACACGGCCGGGCTGCACGTACGGCGCCACCTGCGCCCACTTGCGGTCGGACGCACCGTCGAAGTCCGCGGTGTACGTGCCGTAGTCACGCGTCTCGGTGAGGTCCCCCTCCGCGGAGACGGTCGGGTCGTGGTGCACGAGGCGGATGGCCCCGGCGAGGCGGTTGCGGTCGACGTACGCGACGGTCTGCGGGTGTGCGAGCTCCCGCCATCTCGGGTCGTCCGCCGCGAGCAGCTCGAGGACGTCCCACGGACGCGCCGGGCTGTCGGGGTGCCCCTCCTCGACCGGGGCGATCCGGAAACCTTCCGCGGCATACAGAGCCGCGACCGACGGGGTCGAGCACGCGACGACGGTGGTCTGGGGGGTCAGCGTGATGCCCGTCGTCGCCTCCACACCCGCGACGACGGTCCGGGCGAACCGGTCGCTCGGTGGCACGTCGGCGATCGGGGCGACCACCGACGGCAGGTCCTCCGCGACCGACACCCGCTCGATGAGCGCTTCGCGGCGGTGCGCGGGGACGGGGTTGCGGCGCGTACCGGAGTGCGTCGCCGACGTCACCGCCCACACGAGCTCGACGTCCGGGGAGCACGTCACCGCGACGCCCCGCGTGTCCGTCACCTCGCCGCGCAGCAACGCCCGCAGGTACGCGACCTGGAAGCTCGTGACGAGGTGGTGGCGCCCGGGGAAGAGGACGTACCGCACGGCGGCCGTGGGCAGCGGGTCAGGCACCGCTGCGGCGTCGGGGACGGCGGTGCGGGCAGCGACGGTGTGCGGGGAGGGGGTGGTCACGCCCGCACGGTGCCACCTGGTGCGGCGTGGCGCAAGGCACACCGCGAGGATTGCCGTCCCGTTCGTCGTGCGTGAGAGGGTCGGTGCATGGATCGCGCCCTCCCCCTCGTCTACCGCATCGTCGCCATCTTCGAGGCCTTCACCTGGGCCGGACTGCTCGCCGGCATGGCGGTGAAGTACCTCGGCAGCGGCAGCGAGATCGGCGTCCACATCTTCGGGCCCATGCACGGTGGGGCGTTCATCGCCTACGTGCTCATGACCATCGTCGTCGGCGTGCGGTACCGCTGGCCGCTGCGCACGCAGGTTGTCGGCCTCGTCGCCGCCATCCCGCCGTTCTGCACCATCGTCTTCGACCGCTGGGCCGAGCGCCGCGGATACCTCGAGGCCAGCCGCCGGGCCGAGGTCCGCGTCGCCGCGTAGCTCGACCCTTCGCGTCGGCACCGGCCTCGCGGGCCGCTCCACGCGCCAGGGGCCTGCGCCCGCTAGACGGGGCGGCACTCCGCGGCAGGGATCCACGCCTTCCACGACGGCCACCCGTGCACGGACTGGTTGACGCACACGTGGCCGCGCGCGGTCCCCACGGCCTCGAGCACGAGGGTCTCGACCTCGCCGCCGTAGGTGAGGGTCCGCACGAGCACCGGGCGCGGCGGATCGATGGGTGTCGATGGCCGGAACTCGCCACGGTTGACGACGAGCTTCGAGTAGTCCGGGACGTCGCAGGCTGCCATGAGCACCACCGTCCCACCACCGTCTGACAGGACGACGACGGGCCCGTCACGCATACCGCGTGACGGGCCCGTCCCGTCTCTCACGCCCGGTGCGGGCGCGTGGTCGGCCTAGCGGCGCGTGCGCGCCTCACGCTGCTGCTCGCCCTGCTGCGCCGCGAGCGCGACGAGGACCGCGGTGAGAACCGGGACGATCCACTGCAGGGTCGCCTGCTGCTTCTGCGCCGACTCGAGCTCCGAGGAGCTCCCCGCGAACGCCTCGGTCGCGCCCTTCGCACCCTCACCGGCGTGCGCGGCCTGCTTCTTGCCCACGAGACCCGAGTAGAGGGTCGTGGCTGCCGCGGCCACGGTGACGATCGTCTTGATCGCCGTGTTGGACCGCGCCTCGGGCTGCGCGTCGAGACGCTTCTTGTTGCCCGCGATGAGTCCGAGGCTGCCGAGGCTGTGCAGGCCGACGGCCCCGACGACCACGGGTGTCCACCGGGCCCAGCCGAGCGAGGACAGGCGCAGCCGCTCTGTCGGGTCCTTCGCCGCCGCAGCGGCGCCGTTGAGGCCGACGGCCCCCATGAGTGCACCGCCGAACCAGGCAGCGAGACCGATGTCGTGGGCGATGCGGGAGAGGGTGTTGCGCTGTGACATGGAAACCTCCAGATGACCGACAGGAACCCACCAAGGGTGCGGCTCACCCACGGACCCGGCAACTGGAACGAACCGGACGCCGCCCGCCCCGACGGATGGCTCACGGGGCGATAGGATCGTCAGACTATGGACGACCCTCCTTCCCACAGTCCCACGCCCCGTCGTGAACGCACGGCCAGCCGGCCGGCGCTCGGTCACGAGGGGGCACTCCGTTGAACGAATGGATCCTTCTCGGGATCGGCCTCGTCCTCACCATCGGCACCGGCCTCTTCGTGGCTTCCGAGTTCGCGCTCGTCAACCTCGACCGCAGCGACCTCGAGGCGCGTCAGGAACGCGGCGAGAAGCGTCTCGGACGCACCATCGCCGCCCTGCGCATCACCTCGACGCACCTGTCCGGCGCGCAGCTGGGCATCACCCTCACCACACTCCTCACCGGGTACACCTTCGAGCCGGCTGTCAGCGCACTCCTGCGCGCGCCCCTCGAAGCCACCGGTCTGCCGGACGGGGCACTGACCGCCGTCGGGAGCGTCCTCGGTATCCTCGTCGCGACCCTCTTCTCCATGGTCATCGGTGAGCTCGTCCCCAAGAACTTCGCCCTGGCGCTGCCGCTCGCGACCGCCAAGGCCGTCGTCCCCTTCCAGACCCTCTTCACCACCGTGTTCAAGCCGGTGATCCTGCTGTTCAACAACACGGCGAACGCGATCATCCGCAGCCTGGGCATCGACCCCAAGGAGGAGCTCTCCGGGGCGCGGTCGGCCGAGGAGCTCAGCTCGCTCGTGCGCCGCTCGGCGCTCAAGGGCATGCTCGACGAGGACCACGCCGTCCTCCTCAGCAGGGTGCTGCGGTTCTCCGCGCACGACGCCTCGGAGGTCATGACCCCCCGCGTGCTCATGACCACCGTGCACGCCGACGACACGGCACAGACGATCATCGACCTCGCGACCTCCACCGGCTTCTCCCGGTTCCCGGTCGTCGGAGAGGACGTCGACCACCTCATCGGCGTCGTGCACGTCAAGCACGCGTTCGCGATCCCCCTCGACGAACGCGAGTCCGTCCTCGCCGAGGAGCTCAAGGTCGACCCGCCCTACGTGCCGGAGTCGATGCGCGTCGACACCCTGCTCGTGCTCCTGCGCCGCAGCGGGTTCCAGATCGCGATCACCACGGACGAGTACGGCGGCACCGCGGGCCTCGTCACCCTCGAGGACCTCGTCGAGGAGATCGTCGGAGAGCTCGAGGACGAGCACGACCGCACCCGGGTCGGGGTCCTGCGCACCGGACGGTCCGTGTCCTTCCAGGGCAGCCTGCGCCCCGACGAGCTCCTCGAGCGCGCCGACGTCCACGTCCCCGACGACGGCGACTACGAGACCGTCGCCGGATACGTCGTCGAGTGCCTCGACCGCATGCCCGAGGTCGGGGACGAGGTCGAGGTCGAGGGCGGCGTCATCCGGGTGGAGCGGATGGACGGCGCCCGCGTGGACCGCCTGCGGTTCATCCCCCACCTGCCCGCCCCGGAGGCGCCCGACGCCGCAGCGGCTGCGGCCACCGGTGCCGCCGCCGAGCGGACAGCGAAGCACGACGCGGTCGTCGACCGGATCAGCGAGGACATCTCATGAGCGAGTATCTGCCAGGGCTCCTGTGGCTCGTCGTCCTGCTGGCCGTCAACGCGTTCTTCGTCGGCGCCGAGTTCGCCGTCATCTCGGCGCGGCGCTCCCAGATCGAGCCACGCGCCGAGCAGGGCAGCAAGGCTGCCAAGACGACCCTGTGGGCGATGGAGCACGCCACGCTCATGCTCGCCACGAGCCAGCTGGGCATCACCATCTGCTCACTGCTCATCCTCCTCGTCGCCGAGCCGGCGATCCACCACCTCCTCGAGATCCCGCTCGCCGCGACCAGCCTGTCCGAGGATGCGATCAGCGTCATCGCGTTCGCTGCGGCGCTCATCCTCGTGACGTTCCTGCACGTCGTCCTCGGCGAGATGGTGCCCAAGAACCTGTCGTTCTCGGTGCCGGACCGTGCAGCGCTCATCCTCGCGCCGCCGCTCGTGCTCGTCGGGCGCGTGTTCAAGCCCGTGATCTTCACGCTCAACGCTCTCGCCAACGGCGTCCTTCGCCTGTTCCGCGTGGAGCCCAAGGACGAGGCGACGAGCACGTACACGCTCGACGAGGTGGCGAACATCGTCGAGCAGTCCACCCGTCAGGGCGTCCTGGACGACACCTCGGGGACGCTCTCGGCGGCGTTCGAGTTCACCGCGAAGCGGGTGCTCGACGTCGAGGTGCCGATCGACGACATGGTCGTCCTGCCCGCGGGCGCCACACCCGCGGACGTCCAGCACGCCGTCTCCGAGCACGGCTACTCCCGGTACATCGTCAGTGACGAGTCAGGCGCACCCACCGGCTACCTGCACCTCAAGGACGTGCTGAGCCTGTCCTCCCCGGAGAAGTTCACGGCGCCCGTCCCGACGAAGCGGATCCGCCGGCTCGCCGCCGTGTACCGCGAGTCCGAGCTCGAGGACGCCCTGGCGACGATGCGTCGGTCGGGCTCGCACGTCGCGCGATCGTTCGACGCGCAGGGCCGCACGACCGGCGTGCTGTTCCTCGAGGACATCCTCGAGGAGCTCATCGGCGAGGTCACCGACGCCACCACGGTCCTCGACGAGCAGGCGGCTGCCGCTCAGTAGTGCACCCCGGTGAGCTCCTCGCTCACCGCCCACAGGCGCGCGGCCATGACGTCGTCACGTGCGCGGGCCGACGGCGTCTCACGCGTCGTCGGCCCGTTCTGCATCGCACCCGACGGACCGAAGTACTCGCCGCCCACGACGTCGGGCATCGTCGCCGCGTAGAGCGTCGGCAGGGCGCCCGCCGCGTCGGTCTGCGAGATCCTGCGCTCCGCGAGCCGGAACGCACCCGCCATCAACCGTGAGACGAGCGAGCGCGACTCGACGCTCGCGGAGAGGTTCGTCGCCGCGAGGCCCGGCTGCGACGCGACGGCCGCGATCGTCTCGTCGTGCGCCCGCAACCGGCGGTCCAGCTCACGGGTGAACAGGAGATTCGCGAGCTTGCTCTGCCCGTACGCCCGCCACGCGCCGTAGCGTCGCTCCCCCTGGAGGTCGTCGAGGTCGATGCGGCCGAACCGGTGGGCGCTGCTCGTCACCGTGACGACCCGTGCCGCCGGCGGACGCCGCAACGCAGGAAGCAGCAGACCCGTGAGCGCGAAGTGACCGAGGTGGTTCGTGCCGAGCTGCATCTCGAACCCGTCGGCCGTGCGCGAGTGCGGCACGGCCATGACGCCCGCGTTGTTGACGAGCACGTCGAGCGGCCCCTCCCACGCGCTGGCGAACTCCCGGACCGAGGCGAGATCTGCGAGATCGAGCCGGGCGAGCTCCACGGCGTCGGACCCCGTCACGCGTCGCACGCGGTCGGCCGCCGCACGCCCACGAGCGGCATCACGGCAGGCCATTGTCACCTCGGCACCGTGGGCCGCGAGCGCGAGCGACGTCTGGAGACCGATGCCGCTGTTGGCTCCGGTGACCACGACCCGCCTGCCGTCCAGAGGAGGGATGTCGTCGGCAGACCAGGCGCTGGACTCGGACGCGTGCGGCTCGGACTGGGACGAGCTGGTGGTGTTCATGGGACCTCCGCAGACAGTCCGGCCAGCGTACGACCGTGCCCGGGCACGTGCCTGCGCACAGATACGCGTGGGGGGCTGGCGTCGGAGGAAGCCGCGCGGCAGGATCAGGGAATGATCGCTCGCCTGAACTCCGTCGTCCTCGACGCCGCCGACACCGAGACTCTCGCGCGGTTCTACGAGGCGTTCCTCGGCTTCTCCCGGATGCGCCAGGACGGGGACTGGATCGACCTCGACTCCGGCCAGGGGTGGAAGCTCTCGTTCCAGCACGCGCCGGACCACGTGCCCCCGCAGTGGCCGGACCCGGCCCGTCCCCAGCAGTTCCACCTCGATCTCGAGGTCGAGGACATCGACGCTGCTGAAGAGCGCGTCCTGGCGCTCGGGGCACGGCACCTGTCGAGCGCGGAGGAGGGGTTCCGCGTCTACGCGGACCCGGCCGGGCATCCCTTCTGCCTGGTCCTGCCGTGAACCAGCGTTCGCGGGCTGCTAATCCCGGGAGGACGGTGGCCGATGGCATGGACATGACGACTGTGCGCCCTGGGGGCAGCTCGTGACGCGGTGGGCCACGCCCCCGGTCGGGCACCAGGTGGAGGTCGCTACCTCCGCGGACCGTTCCTACACCACGTGGGTGGACCGGACCGACGGGTACAGCATCAGCGTCTTCACACCGCACGACGTCCTGCTGAGCGACCTCCCGGCCCCGGGGGCGCCGGTGACGGTGCGCTGGCACAGTGCCCGTGGTCGCCACAGCATCGGGTCGGTGTTCCTGGGCCGTCGCACCGACGGGGGCCTGCAGTGGGACCTCGAGACGGACGGCCAGGTGAGCATCACCCAGGACCGCCGGTACGTGCGGGGCGGCGGCGGGGAACCGGTGAGCGTCACGCGGACCGCCCGCCCCGGGGCCGACGCCGAGGAGGCGCCCGTCGACGCGCCTGAGCCGCACACGGTGCACGGCACCGTCGCCGACGTCAGCGAGCGCGGCGCACGCCTGCAGCTCCCCTCGCCCGACCTCCTCCCCCAGGACACGGTGTCGCTGCAGATCGTTCTCGGCGGTGAGACGTTCGACCTCGAAGGTCACGTGCTGCGCCTGCTGCCGCAGATCGAGGGGTACCCCGCCGAGGTCGTCGTCGTGTACGAGCCGTCCGAGGCCGTCGCGCAGCGCATCCGCAGCTACGTGCTGCAGAGCCAGATGCGCAACCGCCAGGTCCGGGACTGACACGGCCGACCGTCCGGGGTGCTGACGCGCCGGCGCCGGACAGGTACGGCAGGATCGGCTGCATGGACCCCGTGCTCGTCTCGCCCGCATCCCCGGTCTCCCCCATGCTCGCCAAGGCGGTGCCCGCGGTCCCGGAGCCGGACGCGGTCGACGGGGGTCTGCTGTACGAGCCGAAGTGGGACGGTTTCCGCGCGATCGTCTACTACGACGGCGAGTCGGTCGAGATCGGCAGCCGTGGGTCGAAGATGCTCACCCGGTACTTCCCTGAGCTCGTCGAGGCGCTCGCCCGCCTGCTGCCGGGCCCGTGCGTGGTCGACGGCGAGATCGTCCTGCGCAGCGGCGAGCCGGGAGCCGAGCGGCTCGACTGGGACGCTCTGTCCCAACGCATCCATCCGGCTGCCAGCCGGGTGCGGACCCTCGCGAGCCGGACCCCGGCGTCGTTCGTCGCGTTCGACCTGCTGGCCCGCGGGGACGAGTCGATGCTCGACGCCCCGTTGCGGGAGCGCCGCGCCGCGTTGGAGGGCCTGCTGGCCGGGGTCGGCGCCCCGGTCCACCTGAGCCAGACGACGCACGACGTCGATGTCGCGCGTCGTTGGCTCGTGGAGTTCGAGGGCGCCGGGCTGGACGGCGTCGTCGCGAAGCCCCTCGAGGCGCCGTACGCGCCGGGCAAGCGCGTCATGCTCAAGATCAAGCACCACCGCACGGCGGACCTCGTCGTCCTGGGCTACCGCGTGCACGCGAGGGGGCGCGGCGTGGGTTCTCTTCTGCTCGGGCTGTACGACGCCGACGGTGGGCTGCGCAACGTCGGTGGCGCGTCAGCCTTTACGGACAAGCGCAGGCTCGAGCTCGTCGAGGAGCTCGAGCCGTTCGTCCTGCGCGACGAGGACGGCGAGGTCGTCGCGGCGGAGACCGAACGCAGCCGCTTCTCCTCGGGCCGGAGCACGGCGTTCGTGCCGCTGCGCCCGGAGCGTGTCGTGGAGGTGCGGTACGACCAGATGGAGGGTGACCGGTTGCGGCACACCGCACAGTTCCTGCGGTGGCGGCCCGACCGCGACGCGCGGTCCTGCACCTACGAGCAGCTTGAGACTCCCGTCGCCTACGACCTCGACCGGGTGCTCGCGTAGCCCGGCATTTCGGCCAGCGCCCCTTGACCCCCGCTGCTGGTGCGCCCTAGGGTGATATGACACGCAATGACAACGTTTGCAACGAAGCACGCGTTGCGCTGACCCGGGCTGCGCAGGGCCGCGCACCAGGGAGATCACCGGAGGAATCCTTGTGTCCGATCGACAACGAGCCACACCGACCGAGCCCGGCCGCGAGCGTGCACCTCGTGCCGTCATGACAGCCCTGCTCGCGGGGATGGTCGCACTCACCACCGTGGGGGCCGGCAGCCAGGTCGTCGCGGCCGCTGAGCCAGCCCTCCCGCCCAGCGGGCAGACGTTCGAGCACTACCCGGCGATGAAGGACGCCTACAAGGACTACTTCTCGTTCGGCATCTTCGGCCGAGGCGAGATGGACGGCCTGATCTACAACTACGCGTCCTACACCCCGGGAAACGAGATGAAGCCCGAGAGCACCCAACGGGACAAGGGCGTGTTCACCTTCGACGCCGCGGACGCGGCCCTCGACCTGCACGCGGCGGAGAACCCGGACCTGCTCTTCTACGGGCACACCCTGGCATGGCACTCCCAGACACCCACGTGGATGTGGGACGCGCCCCCGGCCAGGTTCGGCCAACCGGGCACGTTCGACCGCACCGTGGCGCTGGACAACCTCAACACCCACGTCGAGACCGTGCTCGAACGCTACGGGAGCCGCCTCGTGGCCATCGACGTCGTGAACGAGGCGGTGGGCACCGCGGACCCCGCCGACTGGCGAGGCTCGCTGGCCAAGGGCGAGGGCTGGTACCAGGCGTTGGGCGCTGACTGGGTGGAGCTCGCCTTCCTGCGGGCCGCCGAGGTGGTCGACGCCAACGGATGGGACGTGAAGCTCGTCTACAACGACTTCGGGCTCGATTCCCCGGCCAAGGCGCGCGTCGTCTACGAGATGGTCAAGGACATCAACGAGCGCTACGCCGGCGTGCGACCCGACGGCAAGCCGCTCATCGAGGTGATCGGCATGCAGGGCCACTACAACCTGTCGACCGACGCCGAGGCCGTCGAGGAGAACATCAAGCTCTTCGCGACGCTCGAGGGCATCGAGATCAACATCACGGAGATGGACATCGGCGTGCCTCCCGGTGAGCTGACGCCCGCCGCCGAGAACAACCAGGGCATGAAGTACGCCGAGCTGTTCGAGATCTACCGCGACTACGCTGCCGGGCCGGCCAACACGACGAGCAACCCGCACGTGATCACCGCGGTGAAGCTGGCAGGCGTGCGCGACGTCCAGACCGGGTGGCGGGGTGGCGAGTTCGCCATGCCGTACGACTACGACGGTCGGGCGAAGCTCGCGCTGCTGGGCATCTTGTACCCCTCGGAGTTCCTCGCCACGCACGAGTACGTCGAGGTGCCGGGCGCCGGCGACGAGCACGAGCCGGTTCCCGGGATCCACGTCTTCCACACCTCGGCCGGGGACGCCTGGACCGGCGCGAACATCATCCTGGGCGACGACGCATCGGTGTGGCCGTGGTCCACGACGGATGACGAGGAGGTGGCCTTCCGGCCCGAGCCGGACGCGACCTACCGACTGACCGTCAACGTCACCGCACAGGGAACGACGGCGTTCCGGGTGCGGTGGCTCGGCGACAACACCAACGGCGGCTACACGAGCGCGGACGGCGCGGCGGTGAACGACCACCCGTACTCGGCCGACCAGGTCGCCACGACCATCCCCGCGTACTTCAACAACGGCATGGTCAACATGGGCACCTACGACCTCGTCACGGAGATCACGCTCGACGGGTCGCAGCCGGCCGACGGGCTCATCGGCAACATCGGCATCCGTGGCGGCGGCGGAGGCAGCGCGTACACGATCAACCGCATCGCGGTGGAGAAGGTGACCGACGACGGTGACGAGCAGCTCGTGAGCTGGCCGGGCGAGGCCGTAGCGCCCGAGGAGCCCGGCACACCTGCTGACCCCGGTACTCCCGGCGAGCCCGGGGAGCCCGGTACACCTGGCGGACCGGGTGAGCCCGGTGGACCTGGTGTGCCCGACACCACAGGGCCGGACGGTGTTGACGGCACCAACGGCGGGAACGGCCTCGACGTCACCGACAGTCGCGGGACCGCGAGCGGTGCTGGCGGCGCGGAACGTGCCAGTGACGCGTCAGCGGCCGGTGGCCGCTCGGACGACCTCCCGCTGACGGGGTCCGCGGTCTCGGGGCTGGTGCTCGCAGGCGGGCTGCTCCTGCTGGTCGGTACCGCGGCCGTGGTCGTCTCCCGCCGGCGCCGCGGCGATACCCAGGCACTGCTCGGCGACGCGTAGTCCCGCGCAGTCGCTCCACTCGGACGCCCGCCGCCCACCAGGGTCGGTGGGCGTCCGAGCGCAACCCAGGGCCCTCATCTGCACTGCCACACCGCCCGGCCGCAGCCGGGGCCTCTCCTGGGCCTGGGCTCAGGAGAGGTCAGCGACGATCTCGACCTTGAACCCGGCGGCATTCTCGAGCCAGCCCGCATAGTGGTCTGTTCCACCCGCGTGCGGGTAACGATCCGCATAGAGCGGCTGCCAGCCATGCGCGGGCGCGTCGTGCATCATCGTGTCGACCGCGGCCTCGGTGCTCGCCATGAAGGCGATGTGGTTCACTCCTGCGCGGCGTCGATCGTGCGTGGAGGATGACAGGTTCGGTGACGTCGTGAGCGTGAGGTACGCACCGCCGGCACTCCAGGACTGCCCGCCGGGCCACTCGCCATCCAGAGCGAATCCCAACCTCCTCAGAAGCCAGCCCCACTCCGCTCGCGCCTGCTCGGCATCCGCGATCCACACCTCGACATGATGAAATCCCGCCACCTGACGAGTCTGTCACCCGAGCCCGGCTGCACGTGAGGAGACATGCCCCGGTGGTGCGGACGCGGGCTAGTCGTGCTTGCGCGCCCGGCTGGGCTGCACGCGCGGCGGCTCCCCCGGCATCTTCGGGTAGTCCGGTGGGAACGGCAGCTCGCCGAGGCCGTTCGCGCAGTCTCGCTCCCACCAACGAAGCAGCTCGTCGATCGTCCCGGCGTGGTCGTGCATCCGCGCCCACGGGTCACCCGTCGTCCGCAGGCGGTCCGGCACGGTCTCGATGGTGAACGTCGTCGGGTCCGCGGTCTCGAGCTCGTCCCACGTGAGGGGGCAGGACACGGAGGCGTGCGGGAGCGCACGCGGGCTGTACGCCCCGGCCATCGTGCGGTCGCGGTTGGCCTGGTTGTAGTCGAGGAAGATCCGGGTACCGCGCTCCTCCTTCCACCACTTCGTCGTGACCTTCTCCGGCATCCGGCGCTCCAGCTCCCGGACGGCGGCGATGACCGCGTGGCGCACGTCGAGGAACTCGTGGACGGGCTCGATCGGTGCGAACACGTGCAGCCCGCGGTTGCCTGACGTCTTGACGAACGCCTCGAGGCCGACCTCCTCCAGGACGCTCCGCAGCTCGACGGCGACAGGTACGGCGTCGTCGAAGTCGGTTCCGGGCTGGGGGTCGAGGTCGATGCGCAGCTGGTCAGGGTTGTCGGAGTCGTCTGCCCGCGAGGGCCACGGGTGGAACACGACGGTGTTCATCTGCACCGCCCACACCGCGGCGGCGGGCTCGTCGATGACGAGCTGCGGGTGAGACCGGGCGCTCGGGTAGACGACGGGCACCGAACGGACGTACTCCGGGGCGCCGCGTGGCGGGTTCTTCGAGAAGAACTGCTCCCCGTCGATCCCGCCCGGGAAGCGCTGCAGGGACAGCGGCCGGTCGCCGTTCGCGGCGACGAACGCCTCCCCGACCTCGATCATGTACCGCGCGAGGTCGAGCTTCGTGATCCCGCGGTCCGGCCACAGCACGCGGCTGGGGCTCGAGATCCGCACCTCGCGCTCACCGTGGGGTCCGGGCACGGGCAGGACGGTCGCTTCGCTGGCCATGGGACCAACGTACTCACGCGCCGCCGGGCCGCCACAGGGCCGGGTCCTCGGGCCACGCGTGCTTCGGGTACCGGCGCCGCAGCTCACCGCGCACCTGCGTGTACCCGGTCGCCCAGAACGACCGCAGGTCCGCCGTCACCGCGACGGGACGGCGCGCCGGCGAGAGCAGGTGCAGCAGGACGGGCACCCGTCCGTCCGCGAGCGCCGGGGCGGCCGACCACCCGAACGCCTCCTGGACACGGAGGGCGAGCACGGGCTGGTCCCCGGAGTAGTCGACGCGTGCTGGCCGACCGTTGGGGACCGGGAGGTGCTCCGGGGCGAGCTGGTCGAGCCGGCCTGCCTCGGGCCACGGCAGGAGGCGGCGCAGCGCGGCGAGGACGTCGATGCGCTCGAGGTCGCGTGCGCGGCGGATGCGGGCGAGGTCGTCACCGAGCCAGGTGTCGAGGTCGGCAAGGAGTGCGGCATCCGAGACGTCGGGCCACGGTGCGCCCATCGCGCAGTGCAGGAACGCCATGCGCTGGCGGAGGCGGACCGCGCCGTCTCGCCAGGGCAGCGCGGCGAGGCCGTCGCGCTCGAGGCCGTCACGGACGGCCGCGACGATCCGGTCCCGCGGCGGGGTCGCGAGGTTCTCGGAGGTGAGCGGGATGGCGCCGAGCGACGTCGTGCGGCGGGCGACGACGCGCCCGTCGGACCAGGAGACGTCGTCGTCCTCGCGCAGCGCGGACCCGGCGGCGAGGAGAGCGAGGTCCTCGTCGAGGGGGGCGGCGCTGCGGATCGTCGCGTCGCGGCGCCCGGCGGTCCGGTCAGCATCTGCGACGGCGAGCCAGTCGTAGCCGCTGAGCGGGGACCCGGGCGCGAGGGCGGCGCCCGTCCCGGACACCATGAGGTAGGTCGTGCCGCCCGGGCGACGCCGAGCGATCCGGTCGGGGTGCGCGAGGGCGACGACGAGCCCGACCGTGAGGTCGTCCGAGAGCTCCCCGGCGCCCCGAGGGGTGCCTGCGGATGGGCCGGTACGACCGCGCCCGCCGGACCCAGCGGTGCGTGGGTTCGTGCTGCGCGGGACGGCTCGGCGCAGGCGGTCGACCTGCGCGGCCCAGGTCGCGGCGTCACGCCCTCCCCGGCGCAGGGTGCGCAGGTCCGCGCCGAGGTCGCCACCCGGGCTGCGCGCGTCGTCGGACAGCATCGCGACGACCTCGGCGGCGCGGCGCGGACCGACGGCGTCTGCGCCGTCGAGGAGGGCGCGCGCGTGGCGGGGATCGGCGGGGACCGCGGCGATGTCCCGGCCGCGCGGGGTGACGGTGCCGTCCGGTCGGACGGCGCCGAGCCCGACGAGCGTCTGCCGCGCGACCGTCATCGCCGCCTGGGGCGGCGGGTCCATGAGCGCGAGCCCCGCGCCGTCAGGGCTGCCCCAGCAGGCGAGCTCGAGAGCGAAGGCTGTGAGATCGGCGGTGGCGATCTCCGGCAGCGGGTGCGCCGACAGGCGCGCGTGGTCCTCGGGCGACCAGCACCGGTAGACGGCGCCCGGTCCTTCCCGCCCGGCGCGCCCGGCGCGCTGCTCCGCCGCGGCGCGGCTCACGCGGACCGTGACGAGACCGGCGAGACCGCGCCGGTGGTCCGCACGCGGCTCGCGCGAGAGCCCGGCATCCACGACGACGCGCACCCCGGGCACGGTGAGCGAGGACTCAGCGACGGCCGTCGAGACGACGACACGACGCCGCGGCCCGGCACGGAGGGCAAGATCCTGGTCGCGTGTGGGCAACCGCCCGTGCAGCGGCCGGACGTCAGCGTCGACGCCAGCGAGGCGCCGGGTGACGCCACCAACCTCCCCGGCACCGGGGACGAACACGAGGATGTCCCCCGTGCGCTCGTCAAGGGCACGGCGGACGGTGGCGGCGACGTGGTCGAGGAACGCGGGCGTGATCCCGCGGTCGTCCAGGGCGCTGATGCGCGGCGGTGGCGGGCACCACCGCGTCTCGACGTCGTGCAGGGCGCCGGGAACCTCGATGACGGGGGCCGGGCTGCCGCCACCGAGGAGCTCTGCTGTCCGGGTGGCCTCGACGGTCGCGGACATGGCCACGACGGCGAGGTCGTCGCGGAGGTTCGCCCGGACGTCGACGAGGAGGGCGAGGGTGAGGTCGGCGTCGAGCTGGCGCTCGTGCACCTCGTCGAGGACGACGGCGCCCACGCCGGGCAGCTCGGCGTCGCGCTGCAGGCGCCGGAGCAGGATCCCCGTGGTGACGACCTCGATGCGGGTGGCCGCGCTCGTCGCGGACTCGCCCCGGACGGTGCAGCCGACGGTCTGCCCGACCGGTTCGCCGAGGAGCTGCGCCAGTCGGCGGGCCGCAGCGCGGGCGGCGATGCGCCGCGGCTGGGTGACGATGACCCTGCCCGGGACGCCTGCGGCGAGGGCGGGTGGCACCAGCGTCGTCTTCCCGGTGCCGGGCGGTGCCTGCATGACGGCGACGCCGCGATCCCCGACGACCCGCACGAGCTCGGCCAGACCGGCGCGGACGGGCAGGTCCGGCGGGTCGGCGAGCAGCCGGGCGATGGGGTCGAGAGTCACGTCTGCATTCTGCCCGCTCTCAGGTGACGAGACCGTCGACGAGCTGGGACCTCAGCTCCGTGACCGACAGAGTCGGTGCGGTGGACGTGGTCGTCGCCGTGCCATCGATGTCCGTATATGTGGCTCCGCCGTCGACGGAGAACTCTCCTGCCCATGTGGTGGTGAGCGTGACGACGTAGTCCCCCGCCCGCGAGTAGGCGTGCGAGACGGTGTGGTCGGGGAAGGCGGCACCCGGGTCGGTCGTGACGAGCGGTGCGCTCCCGTCCGCGAAGTCCCAGGCATACTGCGTCGGCGTGGCGCGGACAAGGACCGGTTGCCCGAGGACGGTCGTGGGAAGCACCTGCGCGTCGCTGCTCGCATAGACGGCGACGACCATGTTCACCGGCAACCAGCCACCCTCCGGGCCCACCGAGATCGACGACGCTGCGAGCGGCAGCGAACGGAAGTCCGCCTCCGTCACGGTGATGGGTATGGCATCCGCGGCGCACGTGAAGACCGAAGCCAGCTCCGGGTCCGACCAGGTGCCATCCGGCTGACGGACGCTGAGGTCAGTGGGGTCGAACTGAAACTCCTGCTCGGCCGCGACACAGTCCTCCCGCTCCTGGATGCCCCGCATTCCACACTCGGCCATCCCGGAGTAGTCGCCGTCCCAGAATGTGTCGAAACCACAGCTCGAGGAGGAGAACGTGTAGTTCGACTCCGCTGCGGAGGAACCAACCGTGCCTCGCGGCGTCTGCTTCCACCACGCTTCGATCACCGCTTCGTCGTCAACGAGACCAGCGCTGGTCGTCGCCTCTTCATCGCCGAAGCCCAACGGCAGGAGCAAGGGGATCACGAACAGCGCACCGAGGTTCACGTCCTCAACTCTCTGTCGTCACTGCGCGCACGAGCCAGCCACCGGATTCGAAGGAGAGATACACAGATATCGCCAAGTCTTTGGCCTGGGCGTCTTCCAACACAGCACCCGTGCTGTCCTGACGCAAGAGTGGCGCCTGGGTCGCTGCGACAACTACGCGCCTTCGACCCGTGTCTGGCGCTGTCTCAACCGACGGGTCGAGCGCCCAGGTGATCGCCCCTCCCACATACGTGCTTCCAGCGCTTTCCTGCTCCTGGACCGCTGCAACCACCGCCACGCAGAAATCACACTCCGGATCGCTCATCTCCGACCATTGCCGAACGTCACGGGACTGGTAGGAGTAGGCGTACAACTCCAAGAAGTACTCCGCCGCCGCGCGCGCTCCCGCCTCGTCGTCGTTGGCCATGGCCGCCGGCTTCTCGGGGGGCTCGATGACCGGCGCCTCGCTCGGCTCCGTCGTCGGAATCGGGCTCGACGTGCTCGAGGTCGGTGCCGGTTCGGGTTCCTCGTCAGTTGTGCACCCGCCGACGACGAGGAGGCATCCGAGGAGAACGAGAGCGCCGCGCCGCGCGTCGAGCAGAGTCATGCGCCAGACCCTAGGGGGTAGAAAGCCACGAAAGCCATCCCGTCGCCGATCTGTGGACAAACGACCACCGCCTCCCGCCTGTACGCTCTGCGCGTGCCTCGACCCTCGACACTGAGCAGCGGGACCCTCGCCAGGTGGAACGACGACAGAGGCCTCGGCTTCATCCGCCCGGAGTCCGGCGGTCCTGACCTGTTCGTCCACGCCACCGCGTTTCCACGGACAGCAGCGCGCCCCTCGGTCGGCGCAGCCGTCGGGTTCGAGACCGGCGCCGGGCGCGACGGCCGCCCCGAGGCGATCCGCGCCCACCCTGCGGGAATGACACCCGGACGCCACCCAGCCGCACGCGAGCGGGCAGCGCGATCGTCGCGACCGTCGTCCCGTCCACGCATGGCGAGGTGGAGCATCCCGGCGATCGTCGTCGTGGGATTCGTCGTCAGCCAGGTGTGGTCCCTGCCTGCGTGGCTCGTCTGGTGGTACGTCGCGTGGAGCCTTGTCTACGCTGCCGCCTACGCCGCGGACAAGCGCGCGGCGATCAGCAGCAGGTGGCGGACGAGGGAGAGCACGCTCCTCATCCTCGGGCTGCTGGGCGGGTGGCCCGGTGCCGTCGTCGCTCAGGAGGTCCTGCGGCACAAGACGTCGAAGGTGAGCTTCCGTCGGGTGTTCTGGCTGACCGTCGTCGTCAACGTCCTCGCCCTCGCGCTCCTCTGTTCACCGGTGTCGGGTGGGGTCCTGGACCAGCCGACGGAGGTCGTGCACGCGCGGTGAGTCACCCGAGCATGAGCGCACCCGCCGGACGAGGCTGGCGCGCCGGTCGGGCGCCCCACCGCCTTTCACTGCGGGCCACTCCCCTACCTGGATGTCCGGTTTGACCTGTACTCTCACCGTGCTGCTCCGTTCGCGTGCGGAGCCGCGCCACTGATCAAGAACACCCACCAGGCCGAGGCGCGGGAGTGAGATGTACGGTCATCACCACCTTCGGCGCCGACCGCGTCGGTCCGCAGCTGCCCGAGCCGCCGTCCTGGTCGCGCTGGCAGCGGCGCTCGCCCTGACCGGGTGCGCGCAGGACGACGGTCGACGGATCGCCGCGCCCGGTGAGGAGGTCCTGTCCGAGGTCGAGAGCGTCGCCCGGTGGCTGCACAGGGAAATGCTCGCCGTGCGTTCCCGTGCCCCGGAGGCAACCGGGGAGCTGGCGGTGGAGGAGTTCGTCGGTGCCCGCCTGGCTGAGGAGAGTCAGTCGAGCTTTGACGACGACAGCATCACGGTCGTCGTGGCGATCGCGGTGGATGAGATCGAGCCGGACGGCTCCTACGGCGACGAGATCTTCGGGGCGTGCGTGCGGATCGTCGCGACGGTGGGCTCGCCGTACGGGACCGTCGGCGAGCGCGGGCACGTCACCACGGACGAGGTGACGTGCCCCGATGGGCTGACGCCGACCCGGCACGAGGAGACCGCCCAGATCGTCTCCGGTCTCACCAGCTATGCCGACGATGTCCCAATGCCCATCAAGGAGCCCGGAGCCTGCTTCGGCACGACGGGTGACTGCCCGGGCGGCTGACCGCGGACCTGCCCGCTGCATGAGCCGCACAGCACAGACGAGCGGCCCCGTCCCGGTCAGAGGAAGAGCGAGCTCAGGCGCGGGTAGCGGCGGCCGAGCGACTCCTCGTCCTCGTCGAAGGGCTCGCCCGTGGGCTCGGCCGACGTCACGGACGGCACGATGGCCGCGCCGGGTGCGCTGTAGATGTCCTGGCCGGTCTGCTGCTCGCATACCTCCGCCGCGACGTAGATGAACCCCTCGCCGTCGCCGATGCTCTCGTCCGCATCGCCTTCGAGGATCTCCGCGAGGGAGTCCGGGGCTGTCGCCGCTCGCCGATAGGCGTCCTGTCCCTGCGAGATGACCCAGTGCCGGAAGTCGATGAAGGAGTCGTCCGAGCACCCGCCGAGGATGACGTATGCCGCGCCCCAGAGGTCCCACGTGTACAGCTCGCTGGCGAGGCCGGACATCACTCCCCCGAAGGCGACGACGTCGCCCACGGGCATCGAGGTGAGCATCCCGCGGAGAGCCTCGACGTGCGCCTCGGGGTCACCGCCAGCGGTAGCGCGGGTCTCGTCGATGAGTGCCCAGAAGGTTGCCTCGTCCATGCGTGTCTCCTCGTGTCGGGTGCAGAGGCCATCATGCTGGGGACTGCCCCACCGCGCTTCCCGGGAACGGGACCCGGCACGCGCGCGGGCCGCTCGTCAGGCGACCCGCATCTCCACAGCGCCCGGCAGAGCGGCATCCGCCCCGAACACCAGGCGCCGGTTCGCGACCTTGTCCGCGAAGAACCTGTCGTGGCTCACGACGACGACCGCACCGGGGAAGTGCTGCAGGGCGCGCTCCATCACCTGGGTGCTGGACAGGTCGAGGTGGTTCGTGGGCTCGTCGAGCAGCAGCACGGACGCCCCGGAGAGCAGGCACTGTGCCATCGCGACGCGCGCCCGCTGCCCTCCCGAGAGGTTCCCGATCTTCTGCTTGAGGTCCGCGTCGGAGAACTGGAACATCGTGAGGAACCGGTTGACCGACTTGCGGGTGGCGGTGAGCGCGAGCGAGTCGGGCATGGAGTTCACGGCGTGGCTCACGGTGTCGGCGGGGTCGAGGTCGTCGAGCACGGCGTTGTAGGACACGACGTTGGTGCCCTTCGCCCAGACGACCTCCCCGGCGTCGGCCTGCTCCTCGCCGGTGAGCACGCGCAGCAGCGTCGTCTTGCCGCTGCCGTTGTGCCCGACGACGACGATCCGGTTGCCGCGCTTGATCTCGAACCCGAGGTCCACGAACAACGTCTTGTCCCCGTACGACTTCGTCAGGCCCTCGACGCGGCACAGGGAGTCCTTGACGTGCAGGCCGCCGTAGATCTCCGTGATGATCTGGTCCACGGGGCGTGGGGCACGGGCCTTCTTGATCTTCGCGAGCTGGTTGCCGAGCTTGCGGTTCGCGGCCTTGGCGGCCTCCCGGCGGTCGGCGATGCCCTCGGCCTCGAAGGCGAGGAGCTCGGACTCGTGGACGAACTGTGCGTCGAGGGTCTTGAGCCGGAACTGCTTCTGCACGACGTACTCGGCGAAGTTCCCGGCGTACTCGTGGAGGTGGAAGTTCTCGACCTCGATGATGCGGGTGACGACGGCGTCGAGGAACGCCCTGTCGTGGGACACGATGATCGCGGCCCCGCGGAAGTCGCGGAACCATGTCTCCAGCCACTCGACGCCGGCGACGTCGAGGAAGTTGGTCGGCTCGTCGAGGAGCAGGACGTCGGGGCGCTCGAGGACGATCTTGGCGAGCGCGGCACGGTTGCGCCAACCACCGGAGAGCGCATCGATGGGGCACGTGCGGTGTGCCTCGTCGAAGCCGAGGGTCGTCAGCGCCGTGTCGATGCGGCGCTCGTAGTCCCAGCCCTCGAGCCGCTCCATCTCCTCGAACAGTGCGGCCTGCCGGGTGATGAGCGCGTCGAGCGCCCTGGGGTCGGATGAGTCGGTGGCGATGGCGGCGTCGATGTCAGCGAGCTCGGCCTCCACGGCCTTGATGTCGGAGAACAGCTCATGGAGCACCTCGGTGATCGTGGCCGTGCCGTCGAGGGAGGAGAACTGCGAGAAGTACCCGACGCGGACGCCGTTCTCGAGCGTCACGGTGCCGTTGTCGGGCTCCACCTGACCGAGGACGAGCTTGAGGATCGTCGTCTTGCCCGACCCGTTCTTGCCGATGAGCCCGACGCGGTCACCGGGATCGAGCCGGAAGAACGCCTCCCGCAGGATCTGGGTGTTGTCGTACCGGACACTGACGTCGTGCAGCCTGATCAGGCTCATTCCTGCGGTCCTCTCGGGTGGATCTCCGTCGCTCAGGGTACGGCGCGGCACGTCGGAGGACGCAGCAGCCTGACATCCCGACGGGTCCGGACCACTAGCTCGGAGGAGGTGGAACGGGACCCTGGGTGCGCGGCGCGGACCGCGCGGCCTTGACGCCCGCAGTACGCATCGACAGGTCTGCGAGCGCAGAGATCGCCGTGGCGTCACCCGTGCGCCACCGCTGGACGACGTCAGGTCCCGCGGCGAGCACCGCACGCGGTGGTGCCTCGACGACGGCGCGGGCGGCGAGCAGCTCCCGTCCGTCGGGCCGCGCAGCGAGGGCGCGGACCTGTCGGGCACGTCGGATGAAGCGGATCCGGCCCGGCAGCCAGAAGAGGGCGACGAGCACGGAGGGGAACAGCGCGACGGCCAGGCCCGTGATGGTGCCGGCGGTCCGGACGAACTCCTGCTGGTCGCGGCCGGTCTGCGCGAGCTGTGCGCCCGCGCCGCTCGCGCTGTCGAAGGGCGCGCGGGCGTCGTCGCCGACGTAGGGCACCTCACCGAGGGCCTCGGCGGCGTCGATCATGTGCCCCTCGAAGGACGTGCCCGCGTCCTCGATCGTCACCCCGATCGCGGAGGTCCCGCTGATCATCGCGTCCGCGGCTCGCCCGAGGAGCACGAACACGACGATGAGACCGACGGCGAGGACGTCGGCGAGGAGCTGGCGGATGCGTGCGGTCGGGAGCGCCGAGTAGAGCTGCATCGGACCACTATGCAGTGTGCGCCCACTCGTGCACGTCCCGGTCCGCCGTCAGTGGGCGCGTATCCCCGCTAGGACGATCTCCAACCACCTGGTGCGGCTCGGCTCGTCGAGCGCGGTGGGCGCCGTGGTCATGATGAGGTAGATGTCATCGACGGTGGTGTCCGGGCGCAGGTGCCCGTCGGTCCGGGCCGCCTGCAGGAGGGTCTCGATCGCTGCCCGGCCCCGGTCCGCCTGGTCGCCCGCAGCGTTCTCGGCGCCGAGGCCGGCGGCAGCCGCCTTGAGCGCGAGGTTCTGCGCGGCTTCCGCCAGGAGATCGGTCAGCAGCGTGACGATCGCGGTCATCGCGTCGCCTGGTGCGGTGGCGGTCCGGGCGGCCTCCTCGGCGCGGGCGAGGATGTCCGCGGAGTGCTCGGCGAGGATCGCCTGGACGAGGTCCGTCTTCGTCGGGTAGTGCCGGTAGAGCGTCCCGACGGCGACGCCCGCAGCCCGCGCGATCTGCTCCATCGAGACGTCCTGGCCGTGCGCGGCGATCTGCTCGCGAGCGGCTGTCAGGATGCGTTGCTGGTTGCGCCGTGCATCCGCGCGCATCGCTCTCCCTCGTTCCCGGCGGATGTCGCCTACGTCATGCTTCCGAGGACGAGCCTATCGAAGGCGCGGTCCGGCAGGATCCGGCGGAGCGCGAGGACAGGACGGGCCATGTGGCCGGCCGCATAGCGGGTCCGTGGACGTGAGCGCGTCGCTGCTGCGGCGATGGTCTTCGCGATGACCGACGGGTCGGATGCGCGCTCCGCGAGGCGTCCGGTGAACGTCGCCGCCACCTCGTGCGCCGCCTGTGCGTAGGCGCCCTCCCCCGAGGTCTCCAGCAGTCGCTGGGCGGCGATGTCCCCCCACTCGGTCCGGACCGTCCCGGGCTCCACGACGACGACGTCGATCCCGAACCTCCGGAGCTCGATCCGGAGCACGTCGCTCATGCCTTCGACGGCGAACTTCGTGCCGTGGTACCACGCACCCAGCGGGGTGTGGATCTTGCCGCCGACGGAGGTGACGTTGATGATGCGTCCGCTCCCCTGGTGTCTCATGAGCGGGATGACGAGCCGGGCGAGGCGGATCACGCCGAAGACGTTGACGTCGAACTGTCTGCGGCCCTCCTCCAGTGGCACGTCCTCCACGGCCCCGTAGG
This sequence comes from Sanguibacter sp. Z41_6, assembly GCF_059621145.1. NCBI lineage: Bacteria > Bacillati > Actinomycetota > Actinomycetes > Micrococcales > Sanguibacteraceae > Sanguibacter > Sanguibacter sp. Z41_6. Next base: position 551,913 of record NZ_JCAQIF010000002.1, read on the forward strand.
ACCCGTACCCGGCGTTGTTCACGAGCACGTCGAGCCGTGCGGCCTCCTGCTCGATGGTCGCGACGGTCGCGTGTGCTGACGCGCCGTCCGTGACGTCGAGCGCGATCGGCCTGATCCCGTGCGCTCGCAGGTCCTCCATCCGGTCGGTGCGCCGTGCGCCGGCGTAGACCGTGAGGCCCCGGTCCGCGAGCTCGAGCGCTGCGGCACGCCCGATCCCTGATGAAGCCCCCGTGACGAGTGCCACCTTCGTGGTCATGACGATCCCCTAACGTGAGTAACTGTTCACGTTAAGGATGAATGACCATTCACGTTATGGCAAGGGTTACCCTCGCGTCGTCGCGACGACTCAGCGGAAGCACCGGGAGACGCCGGCCACCTGCTGCATGAGGAGCTGACGGAAGAGGAAGCGCCCGAAGGGCCCGAGCGCACGCTGGACCATGCCTCGCACGCCCGTGCGCCGACGGACCTGGAGCGTGAGCTCGATCGCCGTGCTCCCGTCGGCCGCGGCAAGCTCCACGGTGTGCACCTGGGTGCGCGGGCGGCCCTGGCGGAGGAAGGTCATCTCCCACACGATGCGCGAATCCTCGATGCGTTCGACCTCCCGCAGCCGCGCGCGAGGGTCGCCGACCTCGTCGCCGTCCTCGCGAACGTGCCACAGGTCCCAGCGGTCCGTGCCCACCGGCTCGACGCGCTCGACCAAGCCGTCCCACTCGGGCCGGCGCGCGGGGTCGGCAAGAAGGGCCCACACCTCGTGGAGGGGTGCGGGGATGAACCCGTCGTGCCGGGACCACAACCACTCGCGCCCCGGCACCGCGCGGTCCGCTCTCCCGCCGACAGCGTGGTCGCCCTCAGCATGCGCCGCTGTCCGGACCTCGTCGCCGTCGATCCCCAGCCGCTCGAGCACAGAGAGCGCGAGCCCCGACGGCTCGTCGAGGACCGCGAGCAGGAGCGGAAGGTCGGTCGTGTAGTCGGACAGCCCGCGCAGGATCGCGAGCGCACGGGGCGACCAGTCGACGTCTCCCGTCGCGGCGTCGGTGATCGCACCCGGCTCGCTCACCGGCACAGCGATCCCCAGGCTGGCGACACGGTCCCGGTGCAGTCCTTCGACGGCATCGCGCGCGGCCGGGAGATCGACGCCAGCCTCCCGCAGCACACGGCCCGCAGGACCGTTGCTCACGACGAGGGCGAGCAGCACGTGGTCGACGTCGATCGCGGGGTGACCCCATCGCGAGGCCTCCTCCCGCGCCGTGATCGAGACCTGCTGGCTCAGGACCATCGCGCCCGTCAGCCTGCTCATGTTCTGTTCCTCCTGGGGACGTCGATGGATGGGTCGATCCGCTTGGCGTACTTCTTGTGCACGGCCTGGCGCGTGACACCGAGCGCGTCGGCGATCTCCTGCCAGCTCATGCCGGCCCGGAGCCCAGCCTCGACCTGGCGCAGCTCGAGGGACTCGGTGAGCAGTCGCAGGGACGCGACCGCACGCAGACCCGCGCGCGGGTCCGTGGTGTCCGCGGCGACGACAGCGACCTCGGGTGACGACATGGTGTCAACCTACGTTGCTCAACCACGACGAGCAACCTGGGTTGCTGAGGACGTCGAGACGTCGCCGGCGACCCACTCGCCGCGACCCCTCCGGCTCAGCGGTGCTCGGAGGCGAAGGGCCCACCGTCTCCGAAGGCGAAGCGGGCGAAGCGGTCCCCGATGCGCCGGTGCGCGGCGGCATCCGGGTGGAGCCCGTCCGGCAGGGGCAGCTCCTGCGCGTCGTCCGCACCGTACAGGTCCAGGCCGTCGAGGTACGACAAGCGCGTGTCGTCCGCCGTACGCTGCTCGACCACGCGCGCGAGCTCCTCCCGGATCACCGTCAGGGTGAGCCTGCCCGCTGCCCGCTCGGCCGGGTCGCCGGTCGCGCGGAACCGGACCTTGCCCTCAGCGAGCGCCGCTGTGTCGAACGCCGCTGGCCCCGGCGTGTCCTCGTGGATGCCGCAGTAGAGCGGCGAGACGACGACGACCGGCACGTGCGGGTGGCCGTCGCGGATCGTGTCGAGGAAGCCGTGCACGGCCGGGCCGAGCGCTCGCCGACGCATGACGTCGGCGTTGACGAGGTTGATGCCGATCTTCAGGCTGATGAGGTCGGCGGGGGCGTCGCGCATGGCGCGGGCGACGAACGGGTCGAGCAGCGCGCTGCCGCTGAACCCGAGATTGGTGAGCTCCGCTCCCCCGGCGGCCGCCGCCAGGGCGGGCCACGTGCCGGTCGGGTGCGTCGTGTTCGAACCCTGGCTGATCGAGCTGCCGTAGTGCAACCACCGCGGCCGGGACGACGGCGGCACGGGCGAGACGGGCGCGTCGGACCGCAGTGCGACGAGCTCGGTCGCCTCGTTGTAGGGCAGCCAGATCTCGACGTCCTTGGTGCCGTCCGGCAGGTCGACGAAGCGCAGCGTCGCATCCGGGCCGTCCGTGCGTGTCGCCGCACCGGTGACCATGTCGATGGTGACGAGGACGCCGCCCTCGGCGACAGCCTGGGCAACGAGCCGGCCGTCGACGAGGAGGTCGTAGACGCCCGGGGGGCGGGCGGGCGCGTTGGCATACCCCGTCCGGGTGGGCACGGTGTCCAGCTCGAGGACCGTCGCCGCAGTACGCAGTGCAAGGCGAACACCAGACGGGTGCGACTCGGCCATGAGCAGCTGCGGGTCGGGGCACTGCACCCGCGCCCACGCGGGCAACCGGTGCGGGCGCAGGCCGTGCTCGGTGCGTTCGAGCTCGAGCGCGCCTCGCACGAGGTCGGGGGTCACGGGCGTGGTGGTGAGCTCGGGTCGGACGGTCATGGTGTCAGTCTCCTGCCATGGCGCTCGGTGGTGCGAGCCGCAACGGCCTCGCGCCCTTCCCGACAAGCATGCTTCGTACGCGGATGTCACGCTCTAGGCCGTCATGTCGATCCAGGCCGCCACATCGCTCGTCCTGTCCGGTCGCGTCGTCGCCCGAGCGGTCAACGTCCTCGACTGAGGTCGTCGCTGGCGAGCCGCAGCAAGGTGTCGGTGCCACTCAGCTCAGCGAGGCGAGACCAGACCCGCGTCACGACCTCGGGAGCGGGAGATGCCGTGGCCGAGTCCGGCTGGACGCGCACCGGCTCCCCGCGCGCGCCGTCGGCTGGTGCGTAGTACTCGCCCCCGAGGGCGTGCGGGTCCGCGAGCGCGCGGACGCCTGACCACGCCGCGGTGTCCTTGCCCTGGGCCCAACGCGCATAAGGGTTGCGCCGGCGCGGCACCGACTCGTCGCGGATCCCAGGACGGCGTGGCGTCTTCGCGTCGACCGCGATGCCGGGGCGGGTGACGATCGACGCCAGCGGGAGACCTGCCGCTCGGAGGCGGCGATCGAGCTCGAACGCGAAGACCTCGGTGATCGTCTTCGCCTTCACGTACGCCCCGATAGCGGTGCGTGGCGTGCGGTCGACGTCAGCCACGCTCACGTGGAATCGCTGCACGTAGCTCGTCGACGCATGAACGATGCGGCACGGCCGCTCCCCTGTGCGTCCGCCGAGGAACGGAAGCATCTGTGCGACGAGCGCGGCGTTCGCCACCGCGTGCGCGCCGAGCATCAGGGGCAGTCCGTCCGCGGTGCGTGCTCTGCGGGAGAGCTGCATCGGACCGCCGTTGAGGAAGATCCCGTCCAGGCGCGGGAGCGCACCGAGCTCGTCGCCCGCCGCAGCAACCGACGCCAGGGACGTGAGATCGACGGTGACGTGGCGCGTGACCGCGCCGGGCGCGTGCTCGGCGATGACCTCGCTGGCCTGCTGCAGCTTCGCCGACGACCGTGAGACCAGCACGACCTCAGCACCCGCTGCGGCGAGCTGTTCGGCGGCGAAGTACCCGATGCCCGCGGTCGCGCCGGTGATCGCGTACACGCGGCCGCTCAGGTCGGGCAGCTGGCGCGGGTTCCAGGTCATGATCGCTCCAAGTGGATAGGTCGTCCGGTTACGCTAACACAACCGGAATCGCTATCCGATTCGCCTACGATGAGGTCATGGCCGCACTGAGATCCGACGCCGCTCGTTCCCGTGCCCGCATCCTCGAGGCGGCGCGCGGACGCCCGTCGGACAGCATCCGCCTCAACGACCTCGCCCGTGACACCGGCCTCGGCGTCGGAACCGTCTACCGACACTTCCCGACGGTGACCTCGCTGCTCGAGGCGCTCAATCTCGATGCTCTCGAAGAGCTCGTCGCGGCGGCACGTGAGGCTGCGCGGTCCCCTGGTGGCGGCGCGCCGTTCCTCGTCCTGGTCCGAAGGGTCGCCGAGGTGCAGCTGGCGCACGACGGCATGAAGGAGCTGCTCACCGCCGACAACGTCTCCCCCGAGGTGCGCGCGCTGCGCGAGGAGCTTCAGCGGTCCGCCGGTATCGCGCTCCAGGCCGCCATCCGCGAAGGGCTCGTGCGGCCGCAGATCTCGATCGAGCAGATCCTGCGACTCGTGTGCGGAGTCGAGTACGCGGTCCGTCTGGGACGCAGGCGCGACCAGGCGCTGCTGCTCGACGTCATGATCAGTGGCCTCGGTCGCCCCTCGGACCGCTAGAGCAACCGCTCGCGACGAGTTCGCTCATCCCGGGTTTCTGGTCGCGACGATCGCACCGTGCGGGCGGACACCAGGATCGGCGCGGGTGTGCGTCTCGGTCACGGCGAACCCGGCCTCCCCGACGAGAGTGCTGAGAGCATCGACGGGCCACCGGTACGCAGTGGTGATCACGTGCTCGAACGGCTCGAACGCCGGACCGTCGAAGAACCCGAGGACGAGCCCGCCCCCGGGACGGAGGGCTCGGGCGAACTCGACGAGCGCCGCCGCCACGTCGGCCGGCTCCGCATGGATGAGTGAGTACCAGGCGAGCACACCGCCCAGCGTCGCGTCAGGGACGTCGAGGTGATCGGCCCGGCCGGCACGGAACGTGACCGCCGGGTATGTCGCTCGCGCGTGAGCGACGAACTCTGGGGTCGGATCGATCCCGGTGACGTCTGTGCCGAGCTCGTGCAGGTAGGCGGCCCAGTGGCCGGGGCCGCACCCGACATCGAGCACCGGGCCGTCGAGGTCCTGCGCCCAGGAGCGCACGAGCTCACGGTCCGGTCGGGCGACCGCATCCATCCTGCCCAGACGCTCCGCGTACTCCGGTGCCCGTCGCCCGTACGCGCGCTGCACGTCCCGGAGGCTCACCGTGCCTCGTCGAGGGGAACGCGTTCACCCGGCAGGGATGGAGTGGTGGTCACGACGGCTCCAGGTGATGAGTGCCGGCGAGGTCGTCGGCGGTGCTCCACGGCGAGCTCGATTGAACCTCGTGCTCCTGCAGGATGCGACACTCCTCCAGGCGCTCCCGGACGATCTTCTCGCCGGAGCGGGGTCACCGGCGCCTCGGCGACGACGAGGGATGCGGTCAACTGCGTCCCTCGTCGCCACCGCCCGTGTGGTCGCGCCGTCGGCGACGCGCAGTCCGCCGCCGTCAGACTCCGGCCGGCGCGACGGGGATCCACACGCGCATCGCACCGGGCGTCGCGTTCCCCCACGTGGCGAAGGGGATGGCGCGGACCGTGAAGGTCGCGCGATCGCCGGCTGGGAGCGCGGGCTGCGGGTCGGACGCCGCGTAGAGGCCCTCCGAGCTCGCGGACGTGACCGTCAGGCTGACGTCTGTGTCGCGCACCTCGACCGGCGCGCTCGGCACGACGGCGAGGTCGTCGACGACGGCACCGTCGGGCATGCTCGCCTGCTCGATGCAGTAGACGAGGGGCCCGCGCTCGAGCGCGACGCACCCCCGCACGGCGTCGACGCGGTGGTGAGCCCGTGTCCACCGTGGGGTGAGGTCGAGCTCGAGGTGGTACGTCGCGCCGTCAACGAGGTCCACGTGCGCGTAGCCGTCGTCGCTCAGGCGTGCCTCAACGTCGGGGGACGCCCCTCCGGACCTCGTGAGGGCGCTCGTGGAGGACCACGAGGGGACGCGGACGGCGAGGCGCGACCCGGGCGTGACGCGGCCGTCGACCGTGACCACCACGGAACCGTTCGCCGGGTAGTCGGTCTCGACCCGCAGCACCCCCTCACCGAGGTGCGCCGGCAGGTCGATCTCGGCGGCGGCGACCTGGTGCAACCAGAGTGTGTCGGTCGTCGTCGAGGCGACGTACGCGGACATCTGCGCCACGGTCCGGGCGATGTTCGGCGGGCAGCACGCGCATGCGTACCAGGTCGTGCGCTCCCGCGGCGCGTTCTCCTCGGAGTAGCGGTCGGGACGCTGCTGCAGGGGGTTGGAGTAGAAGAACCTCGTGCCTGACGCATCTACCGCGGCCGCGAGCGCGTTGTGGACCTCGCGCTCGATGGTCTCCGCGTAGCGGGCCGCGCCTGCCGCACCACCGGCGAGGAGCATCCGCCACGTCCAGTGGACGTCGGCGATCGTCGCGCAGGTCTCGGCATAGGCACGCTCGCTGGGGAGCTCGTAGTCGTCGCCGAAGGCCTCGTCGCGGTGCCGCGACCCGAACGCACCGGAGATGTACATCTTGCGCTCGTGCGCGCTGGCCCACTGGCTGTCCATCGCCGACAGGAGCGTGGGGTCACCGTTCTCCAGGTAGACATCCGTCGCACCAGCGTTGAGGTAGAGCTGCCGCACCGCGTGCCCGACGGCGTCGCGGGCCTCGCGCACCGGCGCGTGGTCCTGGTAGTAGCGGGCACCCAGACCGCCCACCGGGAGCAGCCCGCGCCCGCGCAGGTCGATCATGCGTTCGGCGAGCGTGAGGTAGCGACGCTCGCCGGTGTGGCGGTAGAGCTCGACGAGCGCGGTCTCGATCTCGGGGTGACCGCAGATGCCGTCGTCCCGCCCCGGACCGAACCGGCGGTCGACGAGGTCGACGAACGCGCGGGCGATGTCGAGCAGGTCGGAGCGGCCCGCTGCCCGGTCGAGGGCGACCGCCGCCTGGACCATGTGCCCCAGGACGTACATCTCGTGCGTCCAGTGCAGCTCCGCGAACTTCTTCTCGGGGTGCACACCCTGGATCCAGCTCATGACGTAACCGCTGGGCTCCTGGACGCGGGCGACGAGGGCGATGACGTCGTCGAGCCATGCGTCGTGGGCGGTGGTGCCCGTGCGCGCGATCTCCCACGCGACGGCCTCGATGACCTTGTAGAGGTCGGAGTCGGCGAAGACGAAGCCCCGGTACTCGGCACCCGACTCCCCCACGACGCGGCGCAGGTTGTCGATGACGCCCGAGGTCTCGAGCTGACGGATGCAGTGCGGGATCGTCGCCTCGGCGTTGAGGGACTGCCAGGCGGCGAGAGGGCCGCCTGTGAGCCGTACCGCTCGGAGGTCGAGCGGACGGTGTGCGGCGATGTCGGCGGTGGGCAGGGCAGGGGTCGCGTCATTGCGTATCTGTGCCATGGCGACCATGGTAGGTCCGCTGCGGCCTGCGGTTCGGACGTCAGCAACGGCCGCGGCGCGGCGCGCTGCCGCGCCCGGCACACGGCGTGGTCACGTGGGTCGGTCCACCCTCACCATGGGGACGGTGGCGACCGCGGCAGCCGCTGCGGCGGCCGGCAGCGCGGACCGCACTCCCCATCCGAACAGCGCCAGTGCGAAGGCGGACACCACGAGCATGTCCACGCCGAGGGGCAGCACCTCGCGGCCCCCTCCGAACCGCCCGAGGAACGTGATCGTGAGCAGTCCGGCGTAGTAGGGGCCCAGCCAGACGAGCGACGGCAGTGCGAGCGACCGCCGCAGGGACGGCTCACGGACCAAGCGCCAACCCAGCACGGCGACCCCGACGGCGATCGGGATGGTCAGCTTGATCATCGTCTCCCATCCCGTCCAGTAGATGATCAGACTGATCGCGACGAAAGCGACCCGCGCCAGGACGGACACACCGTGGAGCCGGAACGGTCGAGGCCGGTCCGGCACCTGGCGGCGGAGCGCGACGACGGTGACCGGCCCGAGGCACATCGACAGCACGACGGCGCCCGAGTTGAAGGACAGCAGCTCCGCCCAGCCATCACGGAACACGAGCAGGAGCACCAGACCGACGGCGAGGTTGAGGATCATTGCTCGCACCGGTACCCGGTGCCGGGAGAAGCGGGCGACCGAGCGTGGGAACAGGCCGTTGCTCGCGACCGCCACCGCGAGCCGCCCGGTCGATGCCGTGGAGACGAGTCCTGCACCGAAGGGGCCCAGCACGGCGTCGGCGACCAGGAGTCGCGCCAGCGCCGTCATGCCGAGTGCGGTCAGCACGGCGGCGAGGGGTCCGTTGGCGCCCCCCTGGTCCAGACCTGCCCAGCCGCGATCGAGGTCAGCGGGGTCGGTCGCACCGATGAATCCGAGCTGGAGGAGCGTGAAGAGCACCGTACAGATGATGATGCCGCCGACGAGCGCGACGGGGATCGTCCGCTGCGGGCGCCGTGCCTCGCCCGCGAGGTCGAGTGCGTGCCTGAACCCGAGGAAGGCGAACGCGACGCCTCCGCTCGTGATGGCGCTCAGCACTCCCGCGATCCCCTCGGGAGCGAAGCCCGTGGAGCGGATCGGCTCGGGTGAGAAGCGGGTGAGGAGTGCGACGGCGACGAGGGCAGGGATCAGGAGCTTGGCCCACGTCAGGGCCGTGTTGACGTGGGCGAAGAGCGCGACGCCGAACGCGTTGAGCGCCGTGAATGCGACGAGGACGACGGCGGCGGCGGCTAGCCCTGGCACGCTCAACCCGCTCTGTCCGTTCGCCGCCGAGTCCGCGACGAAGAGCCAGTCGAACACCGGCTCGTTGCTCGCGTACTCGAGCATCGCCTGGGTCTCGATGGGCGCGGCCGTCACGTAGCCGACCCATGCCACCCAGCCGATGGCGACACCCACGCCCGGGCCGTGGCTGAAGGTGGGCAGCAGCCCCAGTCCCCCGACGACAGGGAGCATCGCCGAGACCTCCGCGAAGACCAGCGCGACGGTCACGAACATCAGACCCGCGATCGGCCACGCGAGAACCGCGGCCGGCCCGGCCTGCTGTGCTGCGAAGAGCGGGGCGAACAGGACCCCGGAGCCGACGACTCCCCCGACGGCGACGAAGGTCAGCGCCAGAGTGCCCAGCGACCGACCGGGTGCGCGTGACTGGTCCATTCCCGAACGATACGTCTCGGAGGAACATTGCGGGCTTTCCGGACAGCGTGCGCGTGCGGTGTGCGCACTGGCCGGTCCTGCGGTCACCCCGACGAGGACGTGCCGCTCTCCAGGATGGAGACGATGGAGTACAGCGTGAAGCAGATCGCGCCGAGACCCACGAGGACGTGCGCCGCGATGAAGACGCTCGGATCTGTGAAGGCCGCCTGGAACACGAATGCCGCGAGGAACAGGCACGCGAGCGCCGTCACGACGGGGATGAGGGGCACCCGGTTGGCGAGGCTGAAGGTCCGACGCCAGACGAGCGCGAGGAGCCCGACCTTGCTGAGGATGCTGAAGCAGACCAGTCCGAGTCCGATCATGACGAACCCGGGCGTCCTGTAGTAGGGCTCGTCGTCGACGATGAGCAGCAGGACACCCCAGACCATGCCGACCACGCCCATGACGATGACGAGCCAGGGCCACCCGACCCGGTCCCTGGGGCTGTAGGAGTTCTGCACCTGGCGCAGGATGCTCCACACCAGGCCGATGAGGCTCGTGCAGATCATCGCGAGTCCGCAGACCACGTGCCCGACCGTGAACCTGCTCGGGGACGCGGGCAGAACGAGGTTGGTGATCCCCACCCCCCAGGCGACCGCGGCCAGGATCACGGGGAGCGCCGCGAGCAGGGCGGCGGTCCCGCGGGAGAACGCCTGCGCGGGCGGTGCGTCGTCCCCTGGCGGCCGCGCGGAGTTGGCCGGGATCAGGGAGAACTTCGTGGAGGCGGTGGCGACGGTGGCGATGCACCCGCAGATCAGGGCGAGTCCGAGCACGACGTGCCCCGCGACGTAGTAGGGGTCCTGGCCGTCACCGGAAGCGCCGGCGAAGACGACGATGCCGTACGTCGCGGTGCCGACCGCGGCGAGGAACCCGAGCGCGGGGTACACCACCCGGTCGACGGCATCGAAACGGCCGATGAGCTGACGGATGATCGTCGCGGCGGTGCAGAACAGGCAGAGACAGATGGCACCGAGGAACGTCACGACGCGCCCGGCCACGATGTTGCCGGAGGCCTCTCCCGCGGTCCAGACGTCCAGCCCGTATCCCACACAGACCGCCATCATGGCCAGCGGGATGGCCCGGAAGATGACACTGACCCACCAGTTCACGTGACCACGCCCCTCAGCGGCGACAAGGGTCGACGCTGACGCGTCGACCGACGGTTATCCCGTCGACTTTCAGTAGAGCACCAGATCGGTCGACGCGCCGTAGATGTCCCGAATGTTCCGGGTGCGTGCTTCAGCACGTTATGCGAATCTAGAACGTGTTACCACGGAACGACCGGCACCTACCTCGCCGGCCAGGGCACGTAGCGAAAGGTGTGGAGATGGCTACTCGTGCAGACGGTCAGCCCCCGGCGTCGCAGAGATCGGCGCCGGGCCGCTCATTCATCAGCTGGACCTCTATGGCCATACTCATCGCCACGGCCGTGGCGAGCGTCCGCGGCCTACCCGCGATGGCTGCCTACGGGTGGGCGTCGATCTTCCTCTACGTCCTGCCTGCGATCCTCTTCATGGTCCCGGTGGCTCTCGTCGCTGCCGAGCTGGCCAGCGGATGGAAGGGCGGTGTGTTCGTCTGGGTCAAGGAGGCCTACGGAGACCGCCTCGGCTTCTTCGCCATCTGGCAGCAGTGGATGCAGAACGTCGCGTGGTACCCCGCGCAACTGGCCTTCTTCGCTTCCGCGCTCGCCTACGTGTTCAACCCTGGCCTCGCGAACTCCGGCATCTTCACCGGGCTCGTGATCCTCATCGTCTACTGGTTCTCGACCCTCATCGCCACACGCGGTGTGAGCGCCTTCGCCAAGGTCGGCACCTGGGGGTTCATCGTCGGCACGATCGTGCCGGCAGCCGCCCTGATCGTCTTCGCCGTCATCTTCATGACGGACGGCGGAAGCTCCCACCTGGCACCGGTGAGCGACGCGCAGTGGTTCCCGACGTTCACCGGACTCGCCTCCATCGTCCTCATCGTCAGCAACTTCCTCTCCTACGCGGGCATGGAGATGAACGCCGTGCACGTGACGGAGATGCGCAGGCCCAGCATCGAGTTCCCCAAGGCGATCGTGCTGTCCGTCGTCCTCATCCTGTTCGTCTTCATCCTGCCGACGCTGGCCATCTCCGTCGGGGTCCCCGGATCGAGCGTCAACCTCACACAAGGTGTGCTGCAGGCGTTCGACGTCTTCTTCAACCACCTCGGGATCCCCTGGGGCACCACGGTCATGGCCCTGCTCATCGTCGTCGGGATCCTCGCGTCGGTCGTGACATGGATTCCCGGACCGAGCCGCGGTCTCCTCATGGTCGGCAAGGAGGGCTACCTGCCTCCCCGCCTGCAGGGCACCAACAGCCAGGGCATGCAGGTCCCGATCATGATGGTCCAGGGGTTGATCGTCACCGCGATGGCCGTGCTGTTCGCCGTGCTCCCGTCGGTGCAGTCGGTCTTCTGGATCCTCACCGCGATGGCGGTCCAACTCTACCTGATCATGTACATGATCATGTTCCTCGCAGCGATGCGGCTGCGTCGTACGCACCCCGACGTCAAGCGCGGCTTCCGTACCCCGGCCATGACCCTCGTCGGGACCATCGGCTTCCTCGGAAGCGCTGCCGCCTTCCTCCTCGGCTTCGTCGAGCCGTCCGGGAACGCCGGTGCGACGCCCCAGGGCGTCTACATCCTCATCCTCCTGGCGGGCATCGTCCTCCTCGGCGTCTGGCCGTTCGTCCTGTACAAGGTGCGCAAGCCGGAGTGGAAGATCGAGGCCTCGCCGGACCACACACATTCCGACGCACCAGCTCAGGAGGCCTGAGTCCCATGATGATCACGAAGCGTCCCCGAGCCGCCCACCGCGCCACCCTGCGGGCCGCAAGCCTCGCGGTCGTCGTGGGTGCCGCGCTCTGCGCCTGCACACCTGCCGGCACCGCCACCGATCCCGACGCGGACGAGGCACAAGAGCTGGCCGACCAGCTCAACGAGAGCCTCGCCGAAGCAGGCCTGCCGGAGCTCGACACGGCAACGGCTGCTGCCCTCTACGGCACCGACGGCGGCGTGAGCTGCGAGAACGTCGGCGAGCTGCAGCAGGAGCTGTCGCTGTCCCAGTTCGGCAACAACTCCGGGAACCTGCGCCGGGTGATCCTCGATCCAAGCGTCGTCGCCTATGACCTCGCGGTGGTCGAGACCTACTGCCCCGACAAGGTCGACGCGTTCCAGGACGTCATCGAGGACCTCGAGACAGGGGAGACCATCCCCATCCCGTAGCTCGACCCGCACAGCTCCATACACCAGAGACCGACCTGCGCGAGGACGCGCTGAACCGAGGAGAACATCCATGCTGCACAACAAGGACTCCGTCCGAGGCGCCCTGGAGGACGACGTCTTCGCGTCGAACGACCTCTCGGTCGCGATGCCCAAGTATCGGTTCCCGAAGGACGAGCACGTCGCACGGCACGTCTACCAGGTCGTGCACGACGAGCTCATGCTCGACGGCAACTCCCGCCAGAACCTCGCGACCTTCTGCCAGACCTGGGTAGAGTCCGAGATCAACGACCTCATGGCACTGTCCGTCGACAAGAACATGATCGACAAGGACGAGTACCCGCAGACCGCCGAGCTCGAGGGCCGGTGCGTGCACATGCTCGCCGACCTCTGGAACAGTCCCGACGCCGCCAACACCATGGGGACGTCGACCACGGGGTCGAGCGAAGCCGCCATGCTCGGCGGGATGGCACTGCTCTGGAAGTGGCGGGAACGGCGCCGTGCCGAGGGGAAGCCGACCGACCGGCCCAACCTCGTGACCGGACCGGTGCAGATCTGCTGGCACAAGTTCACCCGCTACTGGGACGTGGAGCACCGCGAGATCCCGATGGAGGGTGACCGCCTGCTCATGAACCCCGAGGAGGTGCTCAAGCGGGTCGACGAGAACACGATCGGTGTCGTCCCGACCCTCGGTGTCACCTTCACCTGCCAGTACGAGCCCGTGGCGGAGGTGGCGGCGGCCCTCGACAAGCTCCAGGAGGACACGGGCCTCGACGTGCCCATGCATGTCGACGGGGCCAGCGGCGGGTTCATCGCCCCGTTCGTGGAGCCGGACCTGCTGTGGGACTTCCGCCTGCCGCGCGTGAAGTCGATCAACGCCTCGGGGCACAAGTTCGGCCTGGCGCCCCTGGGGGTCGGTTGGGTCGTGTGGCGAGACGCCGAGGACCTTCCCGACGACCTCGTCTTCCACGTCAACTACCTCGGCGGGGACATGGCCGTCTTCGCGCTGAACTTCTCCCGCCCGGGCGGGCAGATCGTCGCGCAGTACTACAACTTCCTCCGCCTGGGCAGAGAGGGGTACCGCAAGATCCATGAGGCCGGGTACGAGACGGCGCGCTACCTCGCCGACGAGATCGCGCAGATGGGCCCCTTCGAGATGATCTACGACGGGCGCGGTGGGATTCCCGGGCTCACCTGGAAGCTCAAGGAGGGTGTGGACCACGGCTTCAGCCTCTTCGACCTGGCTGACAGGCTCCGCACCCGCGGATGGCAGGTGCCCGCATACACGCTGCCGCCGCACCGGGAGGACCTCGCCATCCAACGCATCCTCGTCCGGCACGACTTCAGCCGCGACATGGCCTCCCTGCTCCTCGACGACTACCGCCGATCCTTGGAGATCCTGGACAAGCACGGGCCCAAGGTGCCGCTGTCGGCCGAGGAAGGCAGTGGTTTCCACCACAACTGATGCCGTCGGACCTCAACGGTGTGACCGGTGGTCATCCCGAGCCGGGGTCAGGGGTGAGGCCCTGCCATGACCCCTGACCCCGGCTCGGAGGACGCCGTCCAGGCGTACGACGAGACGCGGTGGCCGATGGCGGCTGCCGTCGTCGTCGCCATGGCGCTGACCGTCGCACTCCCCGACAGCCTCCGGCTGGCCCAGCCCTGGGTGCTCCCCACGATCTCCGGCCTGCTGCTCGTGTCGCTGCTCGCGGGCGACCCCGGGACGATCTCGCGGCGCACCACCGAGCTGCGGGTGGCATCGATAGCACTGATCTCCGTGCTGTCGCTCGGGGCCGTGTGGTCCACCGTCCAGCTGGTCCAGGACCTCCTCACGGACGGTCCGGAGACGGACTCGGCAACCGAGCTGCTGCAGGCTGGTGGGTGCGTCTGGCTCGGCACCGTCATCGCCTGCGCGCTGCTCTACTTCGAGCTCGACTGCGGCGGGTCCGCTGCGCGCGCGGAACGGATGCCCCAGACCCCCGACCTCGCCTTCCCGCAGCAGCTCAACCCCGGTGTGGGCCCGGAGGGCTGGCGACCGCTGTTCTTCGACTACCTCTACCTCGGGCTGACGAACGCCACGGCGTTCAGCCCGACGGACGTCATGCCGCTGGTGCCGTGGGCCAAGGCCGTGATGTCCGCGCAGGCCGTCACGTCGTTGGTCATCACCGGTCTCGTCGTGGCCCGGGCGGTGAACGTGCTCGACTGACGACCGCGACGGTGCGCGCCGCGGCGCCCCCCGTGGACGCGGTTACCGCGTGCCGCCCGGTCCGGGCACCGCCGGCACGGTGCCCGGGTCGTCGCCACCCTGATCGAGCCGGAAGGGCGGGTACTGGTCCGTCATGAGGCTCGTGTACGCGCCCACCCGCAGCATCCACCGGTTCATACCGAGCACGAGGTCGTAGATCGACGTCGGGTACCGGCCGCTGCACAGGAGCGTCACAGCGGCGATGAGCACGAGCAGCCCGTTGAGCCCGCTGGCCCACGTCCACGAGTCCTGCCCGTTGGCCGTCGCCTCGTTGGCGAGGTAGACGCTGCCGCCAGCGAAGAACGACAGGACGAGGTAGTGCGGGATCGCCAGCAGCCACCACTTCACCAGCACGAGACCCCGGGAGAGTCGCTCGGGGTACTCCACCCCGAGGTGGGCCGGGTAGTCCGGCACGTCCGCCAGCGTGAAGGGCGGATATCGGTCGGTACCCAGCACACCGTAGGTGTAGTGGGTGACGCGCCAGCTCCAGCGCATCACCCCGACGTTGAAGTCGAAGACCGGGCGCGGATAGCGGCCGGTGACGAGGATCGAGAAGAAGGCGACCACGCTGAGGACGGCGAACGCCAGCCACAGGAAGACGAGCACCACGTAGTGCGGAAGGGCCAGCAGCCACTTCACGAGCCACAGCCACCGGTTGAGCGTCGGGTCGAGGTGGGCGTCCACCCGGACGGGATAGGTCGACGGGCTCATGACGCGTCCTCCCGGCTGGCACGCGCGGTGTGCTCACCGCACACACCCAGCATGCTCCGTCGGATGAGAAAGAGCGCGTCGGCCCGTGCCCACAGTCCGCCCTCTGCTGGCCGTGCTCACAGCACATCGACAGACGCAGAAGGCCGGCCCTGGGGGGGTGGTTTCCCTTCGCCCAAGAGAGGCGCGGGTTTTTGGGGGGGGGGAGGTGGGGACGTGGACCCCCTTCCCCCCAGCCCAGGGGGGGATAAAAC
>NZ_JCAQIF010000003.1:0-538336 GCF_059621145.1 Sanguibacter sp. Z41_6
AGTTCTCAAGGAACGGACGCTCACCTCAACCAGACCAACCGGCCTGCTCTCGGGGCAACCTCTCCAGCCTAACCGAACCAACCCCCGCTGTCCAACCCCGCCCTCCCGGACCGAGCCACACACCGAAGACCACCTCAGCGGCCACTTCCGACCCGAACCCCATCCGCTCATCCTCACGGACAACCGAACACCAGTTCGAACCAGAACCCCACACTACAACACCCGCGAACCACGTCCGCGCGCACCATCACCATGTGGGTACCAACCCCGGGACCAGCCACTTCGCCGGCTCGTAACGAGCTTCGCAGTGGTGTCTGTTCCTCCCAGTCGGGCTGACGTCCAGAACATTACGTCGACATGAACGCGATCGTCAAGCGAGGTCCCGGGTGATCCGCCCCGGCGCCGGGGCGGATCGCCGTCGGGCGGCGCTCCGCGCTCGGGCGCCAGCGACGAAGCGCTGGCGCACGCGCCCGGTCCTAAGCGCTCGTTATCCCGCCACGGCGACCGCGAGCGTGCGCTTTCCGCGTCGCAGCACGGCCCACCGACCATGCATGAGGTCCCCCGCCGCGACGGTAGCGTCCGCGTCCTCGACCTTGACGTTGTTGACGTACACGCCCCCCTCGGCCACGGCGCGCCGAGCCGCACCCTTGGAGGCCACGAGGCCGCTGGCGACCACCGCGTCGACCACGAGGTCTCCGACCTGCACAGGAGCTGACGGCAGCTCCGCGACCGCCGCACCGAGCGTGGCCTCGTCCAGCTCGGTGAGATCACCCCGACCGAAGAGCGCCTGGCTCGCCGCGATCGCGGCGTCCGTGGCCTCCTTGCCGTGGACGAGCTCGCACACGTCCCGCGCCAGGACGCGTTGCGCCTCCCGGGCAGCCGGGCGCTCGACGACAGACGCTGCGAGCGCCTCGATCTCCTCAGCTGAGCGGAACGTGAAGATCTTCAGCCACCCCACGACGTCGGCGTCGTCGGCGTTGACCCAGAACTGGTAGAAGGCGTACGGACTCATCATCTCGGGGTCGAGCCACACGGCTCCCCCCTCCGACTTGCCGAACTTCGTCCCGTCGGCCTTGGTGATGAGCGGGGTCGCGAGCGCGTGAACCGTGCGCTGCTCCGACTTGCGGATGAGCTCGACACCGGCGAGCAGGTTGCCCCACTGATCGTTCCCGCCGGTCTGCAGCGTGCAGCCGTGCCGCCGGTTGAGCTCGAGGAAGTCCATGCCCTGGAGGATCTGGTAGCTGAACTCGGTGAAGGAGATCCCCTGCTCGCTGTTGAGCCGCCGGGCGACCGTCTCCTTCGCGAGCATCGTGCCGAGACGGAAGTGCTTGCCGACGTCCCGGAGGAAGTCGATCGCCGACAGGGAACCCGTCCAGTCGAGATTGTTTGCCATGACCGCAGGGTTGTCACCCTCGAACGACAGGAACCGGGAGATCTGCGCCTGCAGGCGCCCGACCCACTCGGCCACGGTCTCGCGGGAGTTGAGCACACGTTCCCCCGACATCCGGGGGTCGCCGATCAGCCCCGTCGCGCCACCGACGAGGGCGATCGGGTGGTGCCCGGCGAGCTGGAGATGCCTGAGCACGACGAGCTGCACGAGGTGTCCGTGGTGCAGGCTCGGCGCCGTGGGGTCGAAACCGCAGTAGTACGTCACCGGCCCGGCCTCGAGAGACTCACGTAGCGCCTCAAGATCCGTGGTCTGACTGATCAGACCACGCCACGTCAGCTCGTCCAGCACGTTGCTCACTGCTTCTCCTTCGGTTCCCACGGCGCCATCTCGTGCGACGCACCCGCCTAGTCTGCCGTGCCGACCCGCTCCGGGAGAACGCGCGCCCTCAGGCGCCGCGCCCGGGGGCGGCCGGCCGTCGACCGCCGGGGCGGAAGACGGAGACCGTCGGGTCACCCGCGAGCCAGAAGCGCCACGGATAGACCGCACCGTCCCCACCCGGACCGGCGACACCGACCCGCGGGCCGGTGTCGATCGTCGAGCCGGGCAGGACCCGCCCGGCCCGCACCACCACGCTGCCGCGGGGATCCGTCACATCGACCCCGTCGAGCTCGTGGGAGATGCCCAGAGCCACCGTGAGGCGCGCTGGACCGCTCGCGAGCATCTCGGGCCGACGGACCACCCCGCGGCGGAGCCGACGTTCCGTCGCCACGTCGGCCCCCTCGACGATCTCGCCGGCACGCAGCAGGACCGCGGAAGCGGCGCCGACCTCTCCTGCCACGACGTTCATGCACGAGTGCAGACCCATGTGCCGGTAGACGTAGAGGCGTCCGGGCTCACCGAACATCGTCGCGTTGCGGGGCGTTCGACCGCGGAATGCGTGCGAACCCGGGTCCCGGTCGCCGCGGTACGCCTCCACCTCGGTGATCCGGGCCGTCACCGTGCCGTCGGGCCCCGTCGTCGTCACGAGCGCGCCGAGCAACGCGACAGCGAGCTCCAGGGCGTCGCGCTCGTACCAGGACCGGGGTAGGACACCGCTCATTCGCGCACCTCGGCGTCCGGCCAGCCGCAGACGGCCCCCGCACCGTCGAGACGCACATGTGCCCGCTGCGCGGTCGCGTTGGCGGCGTAGTGTGCTCGTTCGACGACCATGAAACGCTCCCAGTGGCTCCGCGCGGCGTCACCGTCACGGGCGAGCCCGCGCCGCAGGCGCAGGGCATCGTCCGCCTCCACCCAGACGATGAACGGCGCGAACACGTCGACGGCACGGGACGCCGATCCGCAGCCCTCGACGACGAGGTGCTCGGCGGGCAGCACGGTGTGGCGTTCGGCCCGCCGGCCGGTCGACCAGTCGTAGCGCGCGTAGGTCCCGGGCCGGTCGCGCGCGAGGGGCGCCAGCACCTCGTCGCACAGGATGCGGACACCCTCGTCCATGCCGGTCCATCCCTCGTAGAGGTCGTCCATGTGGACGACGGACGCGGGCAGCACCGCACCGAGCTGCGCGGCGAGGGTGGTCTTGCCTGAACCCGCCGGACCGTCGACGAGCACGAGCCGCGTCGAACCCAGGCCTGCCGGTACAGAGCGCAGGACCGCGACGAGCCGTTCGAGGACGCCGGAGGGGACGGTCACGCCGCAGCTCCGCGCGCCGTGCCCGCCCCCAGCAGCGACACCGCGGTCAGCTGTTCGCCCAGAACCGGAACTCTGCGGCGCGGACCTTCGCCTCGTCGAGCTGCTCGGCGACGCGCGCCGGTGCCGTCCCGCCGACGGCGTCCCGGGAGGCGAGCGACCCCTCGACCGTGAGCACGCTGCGCACAGCGGGCGTGAGGTGCTCCGAGATCGACGCGAGGTCGTCGTCGCTCAGGTCCCACAGCTCGATGCCGCGCTCCTCGCACACCCGGACGCACGCTCCGGCCACCTCGTGCGCGACGCGGAACGGGACACCGGAACGCACGAGCCACTCGGCGATGTCCGTCGCGAGGGAGAAGCCCTGGGGCGCCAGCGCAGCCATGCGCTCGGTGTCGAACGTCATCGTCTGCACCATCCCCGCGAACGCCGGCAGCAGCACGGTGAGGGTGTCGACCTGGTCGAAGACCGGCTCCTTGTCCTCCTGCAGGTCACGGTTGTATGCGAGCGGCAGGCCCTTGAGCGTGGCGAGCAACCCCGTGAGGTCGCCGATCACTCGTCCCGCCTTGCCGCGCGCGAGCTCTGCCACGTCCGGGTTCTTCTTCTGCGGCATGATCGAGGAGCCCGTCGAGAACGCGTCGTCGAGCCGGACGAAGCCGAACTCCTTCGTGTTCCAGATGATGATCTCCTCCGCGAACCGCGAGAGGTCCACGGCGAGCATCGCGGAGACGAACGCGAACTCCGCGACGACGTCCCGGCTGGCGGTCCCGTCGATCGAGTTCTCGACAGAACCGTCGAAGCCGAGCTCGGCCGCGACGGCCTCGGGGTCGAGCCCGAGCGACGATCCTGCGAGCGCACCCGATCCGTACGGCGACCGGGCGGCACGCACGTCCCAGTCGATGAAGCGGTCGACGTCGCGCAGCAACGGCCAGGCGTGAGCCAGCAGATGGTGCGCGAGCAGCACGGGCTGGGCATGCTGCAGGTGGGTGCGGCCCGGCATCGGTGCCCCGGGGTGCGCCTCGGCCTGTGCCACGAGTGCGTCGACGACGTCGAGCACGAGGCGCGCGATCGTCCGCGACTCCTCCCGCAGGTACATCCGCACGAGCGTCGCGATCTGGTCGTTGCGTGACCGCCCGGCGCGCAGCTTGCCCCCGAGATCTGCGCCGGCCCGCTCGATGAGCCCACGCTCGAGAGCCGTGTGCACGTCCTCGTCCGCGGGGACCGGGAGGAACGCGCCGGACTCCACGTCGGCGGACAGCACGTCGAGGGCGGCGAGCATGTCCGTCAGCTCAGCCTCGGTGAGCAACCCCGCTGCGTGCAGCACGCGGGCGTGCGCGCGGGATCCCGCGATGTCGTGCTGCGCGAGCCGCCAGTCGAAGTGCGTGGACAACGACAACGCCTGGAGGGCCTCGGCGGGGCCGCCGGCGAACCGGCCGCCCCACAGGCTCACCCGGGTCGCGTCCTGCTCAGGCACCGGTCGACCCGAGGTTGCCCGCACCGAGGTCGACACCGTTGCCGAACCTCACGTCGCGTGCCGCGGAGAGCTTCGCGGTGAGACCGAAGATCTCGATGAAGCCCTTCGCCTGGGACTGGTCGAACGAGTCTCCCTCGTCGTACGTCGCGAGGTTGAAGTCGTACAGGCTCGACTCGCTGCGTCGGCCCGAGACGGTCGCCCGGCCACCGTGGAGCACGAGGCGGATGTCGCCCGAGACGTACCGCTGCGTGTCGTCGATGAAGGTCTCGAGCGAACGCTTGAGCGGGGAGAACCACATGCCGTCGTAGACGAGCTCGGTCCAGCGCTGCTCGACCTGGCGCTTGAACCGCGCCTGCTCGCGCTCGACCGTGACGTTCTCGAGCTCCTGGTGCGCCGCGATGAGCGCGATCGCACCGGGCGCCTCGTAGATCTCCCGCGACTTGATGCCCACGAGACGGTCCTCGACGATGTCGATGCGCCCCACACCCTGCGCACCGGCACGCCGGTTCATCTCCTGGATGGCCTGCAACGGCGTCACGGCCACACCGTCGAGAGCGACCGGGATGCCCTTGTCGAACGTGATGATGACCTCGTCCGCGACCGGCGGGAACGTGGGGTCGTCCGTGTAGTTGTAGACGTCCTTCGTGGGCGCGTTCCAGATGTCCTCGAGGAAGCCCGTCTCGACAGCACGGCCCCAGACGTTCTGGTCGATCGAGAACGGGTTGTGCTTGGTCGTCGCGATCGGCAGGTTGTTCTGCTCGGCGTACGCGATGGCCTTCTCACGGGTCAGCGCGAGGTCACGGACAGGTGCGAGGCACTTGAGGTCCGGGGCGAGCGACGTGATGCCCACCTCGAAGCGGACCTGGTCGTTGCCCTTGCCGGTGCAGCCGTGCGCGACGGTCTGCGCGTCGAACTGCCGGGCGGCGCGGACGAGGTGCTTGACGATCGTCGGACGCGACAGCGCCGACACCAACGGGTACCGGTCGAGGTACAGCGCGTTGGCGCGCAGCGCCGGCATGCAGTACTCCTCCGCGAACTCGTCGCGGGCGTCCGCGACGTACGCCTCGACGGCGCCGCAGTCGAGGGCACGCTGGCGGATGACCTCGAGGTCCTCCCCGCCCTGGCCGACGTCGACGGCCACGGCGATGACCTCGGCGCCGGTGCGGTCGGCGATCCAGCCGATGGCAACGGAGGTGTCCAGGCCGCCCGAGTAGGCGAGCACGACGCGTTCAGTCATGGCACTTCTCTTTCTCAACGATTGTGTACTGGTCAAGTGTGTCATCCACCGGTGCGCCCTCGGCGCCCGGCGGTCGGTCGGGGAGGATCAGGGGGCGTCGCTGGCGAGGGCGACGAAACGGGCTGCGAGCTCGTCACCGCCGTCGACGGCGCGGGCGATCACGAGGACGGTGTCGTCCCCGGCGATCGTGCCGAGGACGCCGGCGAGGACCGAGTGGTCGATCGCCGACGCGAGGTACTGTGCGGCACCCGGCGGGGTGCGGAGCACGACGAGGTTGCCCGAGCTCTCGGCGGAGACGAGGAGCTCTCCGCACAGGCGCGCGAGCCGGGCGGCGAGGTACTCCGCGTCGGTCGTCGCCTGCACCGAGCGGTCGCCCCCCTCCCCCGGCACGGCGTACACGAGCACGCCTGACGACGTGCGCACCTTCTCGGCGCGGAGCTCGATGAGATCCCGGGAGAGCGTGGCCTGGGTGACGTGCAGGCCGTCCTCGGCGAGCGCCCGTGCCAGCTCCGCCTGGGAGTGGATCTGCTCGCGCAGGAGCAGGTGCACGATGCGCGCGTGGCGGGCGGCCTTGGTGGCGGGAAGCGAACGCACCGGGCCGGGGCCGAGGCTCACGACCGCTCCAGGAGCCACGAGAGCAACGCCTTCTGGGCGTGCAGGCGGTTCTCGGCCTCGTCCCAGACGGCTGACTGCGGGCCGTCGATGACCTCTGCGGTGATCTCCTTGCCACGGTATGCCGGCAGGCAGTGCAGGACGATCGCGTCCGGCGCCGCGAGCGCGAGGAGCGTGCCGTCGACCTGGAACGGCACGAACGGGGCGTTGCGGTCCGCAGCCTCGTCCTCGTCCCCCATCGAGATCCACGTATCCGTCGCCAGGGCGTGCGCGCCTCGTGACGCCTCGGCCGGGTCGTCGGTGACGAGCACCGAACCACCGGTGAGATCCGCGATGCGCTGGGCGTCGGCGACGACGGACGGGTCGGGGTGGAAGCCGACGGGCGCGCCGATACGCACGTGCATCCCCGCCACCGCGCACCCCAGGAGATAGGAGTGCGCCATGTTGTTCGCGCCGTCACCGAGGTAGGCGAGCGCCAGGCCGGGCAGCGCGCCGACACCGCCCCTGCGCTGGGCGAGGGTGAGAAGGTCAGCGAGGATCTGGCACGGGTGGAACTCGTCGGTGAGGGCGTTCACCACGGGGACGCTGCTCGCTGCGGCCATCGCCTCGACGCGCTCCTGCCCGAAGGTCCGCCAGACGATGGCGGCCACCTGCCGGTCGAGGACCCGCGCCGTGTCGGCGACCTCCTCGCCGCGACCCAGCTGGGACCCGACCCCGTCGATGACGAGGGGGTACCCGCCCATCTCGGCGATCCCCACGGAGAAGGACACCCGGGTCCGGGTCGACGGCTTGTCGAACAGCACGGCGACGGCGCGCGGGCCGCTGAGCGGAGTCCGGGCGAACCGGTCCCGGGAGAACTCGAGCGCGAGCTCGAGCACCTCGGCCTGCTCCGCCTGCGAGAGGTCGTCGTCGCGCAGGAAGTGGCGGGTCATGACGCTTCACCGGGGAGCAGCTCGGACGCGGTCGCGGGCAGCGAGCCGAGGAAGGCCACGAGGTCGTCGGCCTGTTCACGCGTGAGGATGAGGGGCGGGGCGAGACGCAGCGCCGTGGGGCTGACGGCATTGACGATGAAGCCGGCATCCAGGGCACGGGACGCGACGGCGGGCGCGACCGGGTCCGTCAGCTCGATCGCGACGAGCAGGCCGACCCCGCGCGCCGACGAGACGAGGGGGTGCCCGAGCGCGCCGACCGCTGTCCGCAGGTGCTCACCGACGGCCGTGACGCTCGCGAGCAGGTCGTCCCGCTCGATGACACCGATCGTGGCGAGCGCGGCAGCCGCTGCGACGGGGTTCCCGCCAAAGGTGGTGCCGTGCTGCCCACGCGCCAGGAGCGTCGCCGCGCGTTCGCCGAACGCGACGACGGCGCCGATGGGGAACCCGCCCCCGAGACCCTTGGCGAGCGTGACGACGTCAGGGACCACTCCCTCCCCGACGAGCGGGAGCTGGTGAGCGAACCAGGCACCGGTACGGCCCATACCCGTCTGCACCTCGTCGAGGACGAGGAGCGCACCGTGCTCGGCCGTGAGCTCCCGCGCACGGGCGAGGTAACCGGCGGGCAGCGAACGCACCCCGGCCTCACCCTGCACAGGCTCGATGAAGAACGCCGCGACGTCCGCACCGGTACCGTCGGCGAAGGCTGCCTCGAGAGCATCCAGGTCACCGAAGGGCAGGAACTCGACCCCACCCGGCAACGGCTCGAACGGCTCCCGGTACGCGACCTTCGAGGTGAGCGCGAGCGCCCCCATGGTCCGTCCGTGGAACGCACCCTCGAGGGCGAGGATGCGCGGACGTCCGGTGCGACGCGCCATCTTGAACGCTGCCTCGTTGGCTTCGGTACCGGAGTTGGTGAAGAAGACCCGGGAGCCCTCGGACGCGCCCGCCAGCTCCAGGAGCCGCTCAGCGAGCGCAACCTGTGTGGGCGTGGCGAAGAAGTTCGAGACGTGCCCGAGGGTGCCGAGCTGTGCGCTGATCGCGGCCGTGAGCGTCGGGTGCGCATGGCCCAGGGCGTTGACGGCGATGCCGGCGAGGAGGTCGAGGTAGCGCTTGCCGTCGGCGTCCCACACGTACGCACCCTCGCCGCGCACGAGGATCCGCTGCGGAGGACCGAAGGTGTCCATGACGGACGCGGTGTACCGCTGGGTCCACGCGGTGCTTGCCCCGCCGTCGGCCGCCAGGGTGGACGTGGTCGTCCGGATGGTCTCGGTCATGACGTCGTTCCGTCCGTGCTCGGTGGTGCGGGGGGTGCGGGGGGTGCAAGATGCTCGCCTGCGGGCGCAGGGACCGTGGTGCTCGGGGCGCGCACGACGTGTGCGGGGACGATCGGGATGGAGCTCGTCGTCGTCCCGGCGAGGCGCCCGTCGCTGTCCGGGACGACCATGGTGCCGATCCCCCGGGCCGTGAAGACCTCCATGAGGACGGCGTGGGCCACCCGACCGTCGATGACGTGCGCCTGGCGCACACCACCACGCACGGCCCGCAGGCACGCCTCCATCTTCGGCACCATCCCCGACTCGAGGCTCGGGAGGAGCTCCGCGAGCGCAGACACGGTGATCCGGCTGGCCAACGAGGACCTGTCCGGCCACGACGTGTACAGGCCCTCGACGTCCGTGAGCACGATGAGCTTCTTGGCCCGCAGCGCCACGGCGAGCGCCGCCGCCGCCGTGTCCGCGTTGACGTTGAGCACCTGGGTCGGGTCGGCGATGTCCGGGGCGATCGTCGAGACGACAGGGATGCGCCCGGCATCGAGCAGGTCCTGCACCGCACGGGGGTCGACCTCGACGACGTCGCCCACGAGACCGACGTCCACGGCCTCGCCGTCGACCGTCGCGTGCCGCCGGCGTGCGCGCAGCAGGCCGCCATCCTCGCCGGAGAGCCCCACCGCGTGGGGACCGTGGGCGTTGAGCAGCCCGACGAGCTCACGCGAGACCTTGCCCGTGAGCACCATCCGCACGACGTCCATCGCCTCAGGGGTGGTGACGCGCAGACCACCCTTGAACTCGCTCGCGATCCCGAGCCTGCTGAGCATCTCCGAGATCTGGGGACCGCCGCCGTGCACGATGACGGGGTGCAGCCCCACCTGGCGCAGGAAGACCATGTCCTGGGCGAACGCCGCCTTGAGGCGCTCGTCGATCATCGCGTTGCCGCCGTACTTGACGACGACGAGGGCACCGTTGAACTGCTGCAGCCATGGCAGGGCCTCGAGGAGGACCTCGGCCTTCTGCGCGGGGTCGAGGTCCGCGGTGTCGATGTGGCTGAGGTCGGTCGTGGATGTGCTCATGAGGAGTACGCGCTGTTCTCGTGGACGTAGTCGTGCGTGAGGTCGTTGGTCCAGACGGTCGCCTCGGCAGGTCCCGCGTGGAGGTCGACGAGGACGTGCACCTCGCGCCCCGCGGACAGGTCGACGAGGTCACGGTCGTCCCCGACTCCCCCTGCACGGCAGACCATGACGCCGTTGATCGACACGTCGAGCCGCGCAGCGTCGAACGCCGCCACGGACTCGGGAACGGTGCCGACCGCGGAGAGCACCCGGCCCCAGTTCGGGTCGTTGCCGAAGACGGCGGCCTTGAAGAGGTTCGAGCGGGTCACGGCGCGGGCGACCGCGACCGCGGCGTCCTCGTGCTCAGCACCCACGACGCGCACCGCGATGTCGTGGCTCGCACCCTCGGCGTCCGCGACGAGCTGACGTGCGAGGTCCGCGCAGACCTGGGTGACGGCGCGGGAGAGCTCCTCGAGGCCCACGGTCACGCCGCTCGCACCGGAGGCCAGCAGGATGACGGTGTCGTTCGTCGACATGCAGCCGTCGGAGTCGACGCGGTCGAACGTCGACCGTGTCGCTGACCGCAGCGCGGCGTCGACAGTCGCGGCATCGGCCACGGCGTCGGTCGTCAGGACGCTGAGCATGGTCGCGAGCCCGGGCGCGAGCATCCCCGCTCCCTTGGCCATCCCGCCGACCGTCCATGTCGCATCCCCGTCGCCCGCACTGACGACGGCGGTCTTGGGCACGCTGTCGGTCGTCATGATCGCCCGTGCGGCGTCGGCGCCACCGTCCACGGAGAGCGCGCCGACCGCGGCGTCGACCCCGGCGAGCAGCGCGTCCATGGGCAGCCGCGTGCCGATGAGTCCCGTGGAGCACACGAGCGTGTCACCCGCCGAGACGTCGAGCGCTCCGGCGAGATGCTCGGCGGTGCGGTGGGTGTCCCCGAAGCCCTCCGGGCCGGTGCACGCGTTGGCCCCGCCGGAGTTGAGGACGACGGCGCTGGCCCGGCCGTCGGCGACCACCTGGCGCGACCAGGCCACAGGGGCGGCGAAGACCCGGTTCGTGGTGAAGACGGCCGCGGCCGCGTCGAGAGGGCCGTCGTTGACGACGACCGCGACGTCCGGCAGCCCGGTCGACTTGAGCCCGGCCGCGACCCCTGCCGCCCGGAACCCCTGCGCTGCGGTGACACTCACGGGGCGACTCCCACCGTCGTCAGGCCGAGGGTCTGTGGCAGGCCCAGGGCGATGTTCATGGACTGCACGGCGGCACCCGCCGTGCCCTTGACGAGGTTGTCGATCGCCGTGACGGTGACGACGCGACCGGCACGCTGGTCGAGCGCGACCTGGACGAGGGCGGTGTTCGCGCCCGTGGTCGCCGCGGTCGTGGGCCACTGCCCCTCGGGCAGGAGCTCGACGAAGGGCTCCCCGTCGTAGGCCTGCTGCCAGGCGAGGCGCAGGTCGGCCGGACTGATCGCGTCGTGCTCGGGCAGCAGACGCGCCGTGGCGGTGGCGAGGATCCCGCGGGACGTCGGCACGAGGACGGGCGTGAAGGAGATGCTCACGCCGTCCCGGGCGCCGGCGGCGCGGAGGTTCTGCTCGATCTCCGGCACGTGCCGGTGCGAGCCACCGACCGCGTACGGCTGGAGAGAACCGAGCGCCTCGGATGCCAGGAGGTGCGGCTTGAGGGTGCGCCCCGCCCCGGAGTACCCGACCGCGAGGACGGCGACGAGGTCCTGGGGATCGAGGATCCCCGCAGCGACCCCGGGCTGCAGCCCGAGGGTGACGGCGGTGACGTTGCACCCGGGTACCGCGATGCGGCGCGCGCCGACGAGCAGCTCGCGCTGCTTGGTGTACGGCCCGTCGCCCGGGGCGACGTGGAGGAGCTCCGGGAGCCCGTACGGCCACGTGCCTGCGTGCTCCGACCCGTAGAAGTCCGCCCACGCGGCGGGGTCCACGAGCCGGTGGTCGGCTCCGAGGTCGATGACGAGGACGTCGTCGGGGAGCTGGGCGGCGATCTCACCGGACGCGCCGTGCGGCAGCGCGAGGACGACGACGTCGTGACCGGCGAGGTGCTCTGCGGTCGTGTCGAGGAGCACCCGGTCCGCGAGGGGCCGGAGGTGGGGCTGGTGCGCCCCGAGCGGGGTTCCCGCGTTGGAGTGGGCGGTGAGCGCCCCGATCTCTGCGTCGGGGTGCGCGAGCAGGAGCCGGAGCATCTCGCCCCCCGCGTACCCGCTGGCACCCGCCACCGCTACCCTGAACGTCATATGCATAACCATACACAGACCCGAGTTCTATACCAACAACAGGGGGCGGGCGTGCCGCTACCCTCGTGCCATGAACCACTCCTGGGCTGACGGCGGGTACGAGAACCAGGGACCGGGGCCGTCCCGAGGAGCTCGGGTCGCCCTGACCGTGCTCATCCTCGTCGTCTCCGCGCTGAGCGCCGTCGTGTACGCCAAGATCGGGATGGACCAGTCCAGGGCGCAGTGCTACGCGGACGCCCCTGCGGGCTCGCGGGTCGACGACGTCACGACGACCCTGCGATGGTTCCCACCCGGGTACGACTGCAGCTACACGGACTGACCGCTGCCGGCCACCGGAGGCTCCGCGGGCAGCAGGTGGTGGAAGTGGTCGATCGGCCCCCGGCCGCCGCCCACCTGCAACGCGTCCGCCGCGGCGAGCGCCCCCCCGAGCCAGTCCTTGGCGGCTCGGACACTGTCCTCCCACGTCGCGCGGCGCGGCCGCAGCGCGGCGACCGCCGCAGACAACGAGCATCCCGTGCCGTGCGTGTTCTCCGTGACGACCCGGGCGCCGTCGAGCTGCACGACGCCGTCCGCGCTGACGAGCGCGTCAGGGCTCGCGCCACCCTCGAGGTGCCCGCCCTTGACGAGGACCCTCGTCCCGCAGCGCTCGAGCAGCCGTCCCCCCTGCGCCACCGCCGCGTCCCACGTCGTGGCACAGGACTCACCCAGCAGCGCCGCGAGCTCGTCGAGGTTGGGTGTGACGAGATGGGCATGCCCCAGGAGTGCCCGGAGCGCGTCCTCACCGTCCGGGTCGAGCAGGCGATGTCCGCTCGTGGACACCATGACGGGGTCGACGACGACCACCGGAGGACCGACCTCACCGAGCCACTCGGCGATCACCCGTGCGTTCGCTGCCGTGGCGACCATGCCGATCTTCACGGCGTCGACGATGACGTCGTCGCTCACCGCGGTGAGCTGGTCCGCGAGCAGCTGTGCGGGCGGGACGTGCGAGGACCGCACACCTCGCGTGTTCTGCACGACGAGCGCCGTCACCACGGCCATGCCGTACGCACCATGGGCGGCGAACGACTTGAGATCAGCCTGGATCCCCGCGCCGCCCGTCGGGTCGGTGCCCGCGATGCTCAGCACCCGTGGCCGTGACCCGACGAACGACACCTCGGGGCCCTCAGGCCCGCAGCGTCGCGCCGACGCGACGGGCCGCTTCCGCGACCGCTGCGTCCCGGACCGCTGCTGTGTCCTGCGCCGTGAGCGTCCGGTCAGCCGCCCGCAGCCGGAGCGAGAACGCGAGCGACTTCTTGCCCTCGCCCACCTGCTCGCCGGTGAAGACGTCGAAGAGCCGAAGCTCCTCGAGCAGGTCTCCCGCACCGTCCCGGACGGCGTCGAAGACCGCACCCGCGGTGACGCTCTCGTCGACGACGAGCGCCAGGTCCTCCTTCGCGAGCGGGAACGTCGAGACCACCGCACCCTGGCGGGGCTCGAGCGGCGCTGCAGCGAGGAGCGCGTCCAGGTCCACCTCGAACGCGACGGTCCGGGCGGGGAGGTCGAGCTGCTCGACGACCTTCGGGTGCAGCTCCCCCGCGTGCCCGACGACGGTGCCGTCAGCGAGCGTGAGACGAGCACACCGCCCGGGGTGCCACGGCGCCCGCTCGGTGTCCCGCTCGACGGCGACGTCGACCCCCACGCGCTCGGCGACGAGCCTGGCTGCCGCGAGCGCGTCCGTCCAGTCGGCCTGACGCGCCGGGCCCCACCAGCTCGCCCGTTCGCGCTGGCCGGCGAGGACACCCGCGACGTGACGGGGCTGGGCGGGCACGGCGGCGTGCAGAGCAGCGAGCTCGGCGTCCGACGGGCGCGCGCCACCCGGCAGCTGAGGCGCCACGCTGGCCCCGTCCCGCGGGAGCGTGACGAGCCCGAGCTCGAAGACCGCAAGGTCGGTCGTACCGCGCGCGACGTTGCGCCGCGCTGTGTCGAGGAGCGTCACGAGGAGGTTCGTCCGCATGCGGGACCGCTCCGCCGACAGCGGGTTGGCGAGCGTCAGGGCACGGCGTCGCTCGTCCTGCGGAGGCAGGCCGAGCGCATCGTCCTGGTCGGTCCCCACGAACGGGTAGCTGAGGGTCTCGACGAACCCGTCCTCCGCGAGGGCGCGCGCGACCGAGCGTCGTGCCGTCTGGCCGCGGGTCAACCCGCGGCCGGGGGGTGCCACGGGCAGGATCGACGGGATCTGGTCGTACCCCGTGATCCGCGCCACCTCCTCCACGAGCTCAGCAGAGCCGACGAGGTCCGGGCGCCACGACGGCGGGACGACCTCGACGGTTCGCGTCGCCTCGTCGGTCACCGGACCCACGACGCAGCCGATCGTCTCGAGCGTCCCGACGACGACCTCCTCGGGGTACGGGACCCCGACGAGGCGCTCCGGGTCGGTGAGGGAGAAACGGATGGTGGACGCAGGCGTCACGGCGTCGAGATCGCTCACGGCATCGTCGACGACACCTCCACCGAGCTCGACGAGGAGCTCCACCGCGCGCTGCGCGGCCACGGCGGGCAGGCGCGGGTCGACACCCCGCTCGAACCGCTTGGCGGCCTCGCTCGGGAGCTTGTGCCTGCGCGCGGTGCGCGCGACGGACACCGGGTCGAAGTGGGCGGCCTCGACGAGGAGGTCGGTCGTCGTGGCCGAGACCTCCGTCTCGGCCCCACCCATGACGCCCGCGAGACCCAGCACGCGGGCACCGCGCCCCCCGGCGCTGTCCGTGATGAGGAGGTCCTCCTCGCTGAGCGACCGGTCGACGCCGTCGAGCGTCACGAGGTGCTCCCCCGGTGCGGCGCGCCGCACGACGAACGGCGCGACGAGCGTCGCGAGGTCGTATGCGTGGAGGGGCTGGCCGAGGTCGAGCATGACGTAGTTCGTCACGTCGACCGCGAGCGAGATGGGACGCATCCCCGCCTGGGTGAGACGGCGCTGCATCCAGGCCGGCGAGGGACGTGCGGCGTCGACACCACGGACGATCCGGGTGACGAACCGGTCGCACCCCACCTCACCGCGGACGGGAGCCGTGTCGTCGACCTCGACGACGAAGCCGGACGGCGTCGCCGTCGGGACGTCCGGACGTCGGCCATGATCGGTGAACGCCGCACCCGTCGAGTGGGAGAACTCGCGGGCCACACCGCGCATGGAGAAGCAGTACCCGCGGTCCGGGGTGACGTTGATCTCGAGGATCTCGTCGCCCAGCCCGAGGAGGGCGACCGCGTCCGCGCCCGGCTCCAGCTCGACCCCGCTCGCCGCGTACGCCGCCGGGTCCAGGACGAGGATGCCCTCGTGCCCCTCCCCGAGGCCGAGCTCGCGCTCCGAGCAGATCATGCCGTCCGAGACGTGCCCGTACGTCTTGCGTGCGGCGATCGGGAAGGGACCGGGCAGCACGGCGCCCGGCAGCGCGACGACGACGAGGTCACCCGCCACGAAGTTGTGCGCCCCACAGACGATGCCCCGCGGGACGGTCGGCGCCCCGGACTCGTCACGGTCGTTGTGCGTACCGACGTCGACCTGGCACCAGTTGATGACCTTGCCGTTCTTCTGCGGCTCACCCACGAGCGAGACCACCCGGCCCACGACGAGCGGGCCGGTCACGGCAGCACCGTGGACCGCTTCCTCCTCGAGCCCGACGCGGACGAGGTCGGCGGCAAGCTGCTCGGCGGTGAGGCCGTCCGGGAGCTCGACGTGCTCAGCGAGCCAGTCGAGGGCGATGTACGGCATCAGAGCTCCATTCCGAAGTGCTGGGAGAAGCGGACGTCGCCCTCCACCATGTCGTGCATGTCCGCGATGCCGTGCCGGAGCATGAGGGTCCGCTCGATGCCCATGCCGAACGCGAACCCGGAGTAGACCGTGGGGTCGATCCCGGCGGCGAGCAGCACGTTCGGGTTGACCATCCCGCAGCCGCCCCACTCGATCCAGCCGGCGCCACCCTTCTTCTGCGGGAACCACAGGTCCATCTCGGCGCTCGGCTCGGTGAACGGGAAGAAGGACGGACGCAGCCTCGTGCGCGCTTCGGGCCCGAACATCGCCCGCGCGAAGTGGTCGAGCGTGCCGAGGAGGTGCGCCATCGTCAGGCCCTTGTCGACGGCGAGGCCCTCCACCTGGTGGAAGACAGGGGTGTGTGTCGCGTCGAGCTCGTCCGTGCGGAACACCTTGCCGGGGCACGCGATGTACACCGGCAGCTCACGCTCGAGGAGTGTCCGGGCCTGGACCGGCGACGTGTGCGTGCGCAGGACGAGGTGCGGGTCCTGCGGCTGCGAGCCGTCGTCCCCCGGGGTACCGGCGACGAAGAAGGTGTCCTGCATCTGGCGGGCGGGGTGGTCCGGCCCGAAGTTCAGCGCATCGAAGTTGAACCACTCGGCCTCGACCTCGGGGCCCTCGGCGATCTCCCAGCCCATCGAGACGAAGAAGTCGCTCACGCGCTCCTGCAGCGCCTCGAGCGGGTGGCGCGCGCCCGCAGCCCGTCGTTCGACCGGCAGTGTCACGTCCACGGACTCCTCGACGAGCACCCGGGCGTCACGCTCCGCCTCGAGCTCGACCTGCCGGGCAGCGAGGGCCTTGCCGATCCGTCCGCGCGCGGGTCCGAGGAGCTTGCCGGCCGCCGCCTTGTCGGCCGGGGCGAGCCGGCCGATCTCGCGGTTGGCGAGGGCGAGGGCACTGCGATCGCCCGTGTGCGCGATCCTCGCGGCCTTGAGCGCATCGAGGTCCGCGGCGGCCGCGATCGCGGCGGTCGCCGCGTCCACCGCGGCGGCGACGGCGTCCGGGTCGAGCGGCGAGAGCGGCGCTCCGGACGTGGCGGACGGATCTGCGGGGGCAGGGGTAGACATACGTGCCTTCAGCTCCAGGCTTGTGCGGACGGGCGACCGAGCGGCCACGACGATTCTAGCCAGCGTGGCCCGCCGGTCCCCGACGCGCAGACCTAGCGCTGAGCGCGGGAGCTCGCGTACAGGCAGACCGTCGCTGCCGCCGCGAGGTTGAGCGACTCCGCACGTCCGCGCAGGGGCACCCGCACGACGGCGTCGGCGAGGGCGCGGTCCTCAGGACGCAGGCCCCACGCCTCGTTGCCGAAGACCCACGCAGTCGACGCGCCCAGGTCCGGGAGGGCGCCGGACGGTTGGGCGCCACCGACACCGTCGGGGCCCGGTCCGCCGGTCCGGCGGTCCACCGCGTCGAGCAGCTCGTCGAGGTCGAGCTGACCCGATCCGTCGGCCGCAAGGATCGTGATGCCGGCGCCGCGCAGCGCGGTGCACGCCTCGTCCAGCGTGACGCCCGCGACCACCGGCAGGTGGAAGAGCGAGCCCGCCGTCGACCGGACGACCTTCGGGTTGTGGATGTCGACGCTCTCGGACGTCACCACGACGAGGTCGGCGCCCGCTGCATCAGCCGCCCGGATGACTGTCCCCGCGTTCCCGGGGTCACGCACGTGTGCGAGCACCGCGACGAGCCGGGGCGCACCCACGAGCACGGCATCGAGCCCGGCCGCCCCGTGCCGGGCCACGTCGAGGACCGCGACGAGGCCCTGGGCGTCGTCGCTCATCGCGGACAGCACCTCGTCGGTCGCCTCGTGCACGGCGAGCCCGGCACCGCGTGCCTCGCGGACGATCTCCGCGTACCGGTCCCGTGCCGTCTGCCCGACGTACACCGCGCGGGTGCGGTCTGCGGCGAACCGCACGGCCTCGCGCACGCTCTGCGGTCCTTCGACGAGGAAGCGCCCGGCCCGGGCACGCGCAGAACGCCCGGCCAACGAGCGCACTGCACGGACCCGCTCACTGCGGGGGTTCGTCAGCTCGATCATCGTCCGGGCGTTCTGTGTGTGTCGTCGCGTCCCGCCGTACCACGGCGGTCCCGCTCGTCGTCCGACAGGGTCAGACCGCGACCCGGGGAGCGTTGACGTCCTCGGGCAGGGCAGCCTTGGCGACCTTGACGAGAACGTTGAACGCTGCGACATCGCTCACCGCGAGCTCCGCGAGCATGCGGCGGTCGGTCTCGACGCCGGCAGCCTTGAGGCCCTGGATGAAGCGGTTGTAGGTCATGCCCTCGGCGCGTGCCGCAGCGTTGATGCGCTGGATCCACAGCCGACGGAAGTCTCCCTTGCGCGCCTTGCGGTCACGGTAGGAGTAGACGAGGGAGTGGGTGACCTGCTCCTTCGCCTTCCGGTAGAGACGCGAGCGCTGGCCGCGGTAGCCGCTGGCGCGCTCGAGAGTTGTACGACGCTTCTTCTGGGCGTTGACCGCCCGCTTCACGCGTGCCACGTGATGCTCCTTGCAGTTGGGGTCGGAAGGTGAATCGGTCGGCGCAGGCCCTCACGGGCCCGGCCGGGACGAGTCACTTGCCGAGCATCTTCTTGATGTTCTTGACGTCTGCGGGGCTGACGACCTGGTCGGAGGACAGTCGGCGCGTGACCTTGCTCGACTTGTGCTCGAGCAGGTGGCGCTTGCCGGCCTGCTCGCGCATGATCTTGCCGGTGCCCGTGGTTCGGAATCGCTTCTTGGCGCCGGAGTGCGTCTTGTTCTTCGGCATGGCTGCCGTTTCTCCTCAGGTCGGGTCGGGTGTCGTGTCGACATCCGACGTCGTGCGGGCGGAGCCGGTGGGCTCCAACCGGTGAGGTCCAGGACCTCGTCAGGTGGTCGTTACTCGCTCGGCTTCGGAGCGGGCTTGGGTGCTGCCGGCCGTGGGGCTCCAGCAGGCTTCGCAGCAGCTCCCGGCTTGGCGGTCGGACGCGGCGTTGCAGGCTTGGGAGCCGCCGCCGGCTTCGCTGCCTCTGCCGGCTTCGCTGCCTCTGCGGGCTTCGCTGCCTCCACGGGCTTCGCGGGGTCAGCAGCAGCGGGTCGAGCAGCAGGCCTCGACGCAGGCGCAGGACGTGAGGCCGGCGCCGGACGCGAGGCAGGAGCGGGACGCGAAGCAGGTGCGGGACGCGAGGCCTGGGCCGGACGCGACGCGGGCGCGGGACGCGACGCAGCAGCGGGTGCTGCGGCTGGCGCCTCGGCGGGCGCGGCGCTGGCGACAGGCACCTCCGCCTGGGCGACGGCGACCTGTGCCTCGAAGTCCGACGGTCCGGACTCCTCGGCAGGCTCGGGCGCCGGACGCTCAGGACGCTCCGCCTTCGCGGGCTGCGCCTCCTGTGCGCGACGGCGCTGCTCGTTCTTGGCCTCGGCCTTCTTCTTCGTCGGGCCGAGCACCATGATCATGTTGCGCCCGTCCTGCTTGGGCATGGACTCGATGAAGCCGAGCTCCGAGACGTCCTCGGCCAGGCGCTGCAGGAGCCGGACACCCATCTCCGGACGCGACTGCTCACGCCCGCGGAACATGATCATGACCTTGACCTTGTCGCCGGCGCTGAGGAAGCGCTCGACGTGGCCCTTCTTCGTCCCGTAGTCGTGCGGGTCGATCTTCAGGCGGAACCGGATCTCCTTGAGGACGGTGTTCGCCTGGTTGCGGCGCGCCTCACGGGCCTTCATGTCCGACTCGTACTTGAACTTGCCGTAGTCCATGAGCTTGCACACCGGCGGGCGTGCGTCAGGGGCGACCTCGACGAGGTCCAGGTCCGCGTCCTGGGCAAGGCTCAGGGCGACCTCAATGCGGACGACGCCGACCTGCTCCCCTGCGGGGCCGACGAGCCGGACCTCGGGGACACGGATCCGATCGTTGATGCGAGGCTCGCTGATGTGATGCTCCTCAAGACTTGTGGGAGTTCCGTCGGGAATGAGAAAGGCCCCCATCCCTGAGCACAGGGTGGGGGCCAGCAATCCGATGCCCGAGCGTCCCGCACGCTCACGCGTACGTCGATGCTCGACGCGGTCGCTCGGACGCGCGAGCGTCCGGTCGACTCGGACCGGAACCCGGACTCTGTTGTCACCATGGGTGAGCGATCGAGACTCGGGTGGGATGGACTCCACTTGTGCACCGCTCATCCGTTCTGACGCCTTCCCGGGAACTTCCGGGCGGGCAGCAGGTGGTCGAGCGGTCGGTCGACTGCTGACTCTAGCACGACCGGCGGGTCGTCATCATCCTCATGCGGCACGGAGCAACGTCGAGAGCCTCGTCGGTGTCATGCCGTCGTCGAGAGGCGTGTAGACGACGATGTGCAGCTCGGGGTGGTCCGCCGGCGTGAGCGTGTGCTGCTCGAGGTGCAGGTGCCCCACGCGGGGGTGGTGGAACAGCCGCTCGCGCGAGGCGAAGCCCTCGATGTCGTGGCTGAGCCACCCCTCGCGGAACTCCGGGCTGGCGTCGTGCAGCCGCGCGACGAGCCGGGCCACCGCAGGGGCGCCGAGGTGAGGCCCCACCTCGGCACGGAACTCGGCGAGGAACCGTCGGCTGTCGACGTCCCAGGCGGGCAGGAGCTCACGGACGTACGGATCCGTGAACACGAGCCAGAGGAGGTTGCGCTCGCCCGGAGCCACGACCGCGACGTTCGGGTACAGCGCCGCGTAGGCAGGATTCCATGCGGCGATGCTCCAGTCCGGGGCGATCGCGAACGCGGGTGAGGAGTCGAGCGAGTCGAGGAGGCGCCGGACGTGGCCCGGCGCGGTCGCGTCCACGGCATCCGGCACCGCGGAGGGTGCGGCATACCCGGCGAGCGACAGCACGTACGTGTGCTCGGCCGCTGACAGGCGCAGGGTGCGCGCGACGGCGTCGAGCACCTGCCGGGAGGGACGGATGTCGCGGCCCTGCTCGAGCCAGGTGTACCAGGTGACCGAGACTCCGGAGAGGTAGGAGACCTCCTCGCGCCGCAGGCCCGAGGTGCGTCCGCGTCCGACCGCCGGCAACCCCAGGTCTGCCCGGGCGAGCTGCCCCCGCCGGGCCCGCAGCAGCGCTCCGAGCTCGTGGCGCTGCTCCTGGGTGGTCACGCGCTCATGCTAGTAGTGCCAGTACTAGCATCCGGACCGTCTTCCCGGGCATGCCCGCCGTCGGGGAGACTGCGAGCATGCCCACACTCCGCTCCCGCACAGTCACCCACGGCCGCAACATGGCCGGCGCCCGCGCCCTCCTGCGCGCTGCCGGCGTCGAGCGGGAGGACATCGGCAAGCCGATCATCGCCGTCGCGAACAGCTTCACCGAGTTCGTGCCCGGCCACACCCACCTGCAGCCCGTCGGACGCATCGTCTCGGACGCCATCAAGGCGGCGGGCGCGGTGCCGCGCGAGTTCAACACCATCGCCGTCGACGACGGCATCGCGATGGGCCACGACGGGATGCTCTACTCGCTCCCGTCGCGCGACCTCATCGCCGACTCCGTCGAGTACATGGTCGAGGCGCACCGCGCGGACGCGCTCATCTGCATCAGCAACTGCGACAAGATCACCCCCGGCATGCTCATGGCAGCGCTGCGGCTCAACATCCCGACGGTCTTCGTCTCGGGCGGGCCCATGGAGGGCGGCACGGCCGTCCTCGTCGACGGCTCCGTGCGGACCCGGCTCAACCTCGTCTCGGCGATCGCGGACGCGGTCGCCGACGACGTCTCGGACGCCGACATCGCCCGCATCGAGGAGGCGGCCTGCCCCACGTGCGGCTCGTGCTCCGGCATGTTCACCGCGAACTCGATGAACTGCCTCACCGAGGCCCTCGGCCTCGCGCTCCCCGGCAACGGCTCCGTCCTGGCGACGCACACCGCGCGGCGCGGCCTCTACGAGGACGCGGGACGGGCCGTCGTCGACATCACGCGCCGGTACTACGAGGACGGCGACGAGTCGGTGCTGCCCCGGAGCATCGCCTCGCGCGCCGCGTTCGACAACGCGATGTCCCTGGACATCGCGATGGGCGGCTCGACGAACACCGTCCTGCACCTGCTCGCAGCCGCCCAGGAGGCCGGGCTCGACTACACGCTCACCGACATCGAGGAGCGCTCCCGTGCGGTGCCGTGCCTGAGCAAGGTCGCACCCAACGGGATCTACCTCATGGAGGACGTGCACCGCGCCGGCGGTGTGCCCGCGATCCTCGGCGAGCTCTACCGTGCCGGGCTGCTCGACGAGGACGTGACGACCGTCCACTCGTCGTCGATGAAGGAGTGGCTGACCGCGTGGGACATCCGCAGCGGCTCCCCCTCCCCGGAGGCCGTCGAGCTCTTCCACGCCGCGCCCGGCTGCGTCCGCTCCGCGACCGCGTTCTCCCAGTCGGAGCGGTGGCACTCCCTCGACACCGACGCCGCGAACGGGTGCATCCGCGACGTCGCGCACGCCTACTCCGCGGACGGCGGGCTCGCCGTCCTGCGCGGGAACCTCGCGCCCGACGGCGCCGTCGTGAAGACCGCGGGCGTCGACGAGTCGATCTGGACGTTCAAGGGCCCGGCGGTCGTCGTGGAGTCCCAGGAGGACGCCGTCGAGGCGATCCTCTCCGGACGGATCGTGCCCGGAGACGTCGTCGTCATCCGGTACGAGGGCCCCCGTGGCGGACCGGGCATGCAGGAGATGCTCTACCCGACGTCCTACCTCAAGGGTCGGGGCCTCGGCGCAGCCTGCGCGCTCATCACCGACGGACGCTTCTCCGGCGGGACGTCGGGGCTGTCGATCGGCCACGTCTCCCCCGAGGCGGCGTCCGGCGGAGCGATCGCCCTCGTCGAGGACGGGGACACGATCGTCATCGACATCCCCTCGCGCACCATGCACCTCGACGTCCCGGACGCCGTGCTCGACGAGCGTCGAGCAGCGATCGAGGCGGGCGCTGGATACGTACCGCGGACCGTGCGGCCACGACGCGTCTCGACCGCACTGCGGGCGTACGCCGCGCTCGCGCTCTCCGCCGACAAGGGCGCCGTGCGCGACGTCACGCGGCTCGGCGGGTAGCCGCAGGTGTTCACGGTCGACCGCAGCACCCCGACTTTGTGACAATGGGGCCATGACCTCCGAGCAGACCGACCCCCGCCAGCCCGCACCCCACGAGCACAGCGCGCCGCAGGCGATCCGTGACATCGCGGACGTGGCGGCCGTCGAGGTCATCACGACCGCGGCCGTGCACCTCATGAGCGCCGCCGCGGTCAAGTGCGGGCTGGCCGACGAGGCGGACGCCGGACGGCATCTCGACCTCGACGAGGCACGCAAGCTCATCAACGCCCTCGCCGCGCTCGTCACGACAGCGGCGCCGGACATCGGCAGCCAGCACGCACGCTCGCTCCGCGACGGGCTGCGCTCGCTCCAGCTCGCGTTCCGTGAGGCGTCGATCTACCCGGACGCTCCGGGTGAGGGCCCGGGCGAGAAGTTCACCGGGGCCGTGAGTTGACCGACCCCTCGCCCTGGGCCGGCGAGCGCCCCGCCCGGGACCACGGCGACGACGGGGCGAGGGACGTCCCGGCGGACTATCCTCCTGCGGCGAGACCGAGCTTCGACATCCCGGTGTCCGCGCCCGTGAGCGTGCACCTCGGCGGGACCGACCCCGCCCTTCCCGTGCCTGTCCACGCTCCGCGGCCCGAGGATGCCGCACGTGCCGGGGCGGACGGACGCCGCGACGCCGGGGATCTCGGCGTCCGGGCGCGCCGCGTCCGGCGACGGCCAGGTGCACGTGCCGGGCTCTGGGTGCTGTCGGTCCTTCTCGTGCTCGCCCTCGCCGGCGGCGCCTACGTCGGATACCTCGCGGTCCGGTGGGCGGACCGCAGCGACGCGTGGGAGGCGGAGTCGCGGGCCCTCGGCGCCGAGGTCGCGGAGCTCACCGGCGACGTGAGCGGCATGACGGCGGAGCTCACGACGGTGCGGGACCAGCTTGCGACCGCGCAGACGAGGATCACCGAGCTCGCCGACGAGAAGGCCCAGGTCGGAGACGACCGGGAGAGCCAGAAGATCATCGCCGAGGACGTCCAGGAGGTCGCTGAGACCGCGCTCGACGTCTCGGCCGCCCTCGGTGACTGCATCACGGCCCAGAACACGCTCCTCAACCTCATGGCGGAGCCTGACGCGACGACCCCCGAGGCCGTCCAGACGGCCGTCGACCAGGCGGAGTCGGTGTGCTCAGCGGCGGTGGACGACTACAACTCGCTCCAGGACGACCTGGCGGAGCTGTGACAGTCACCGCGCGCCGTACCGGCGCCGCCGCTCTCCCCCGGGCCGTCCTCTCGCGTGCAGCAGCGGTCGTCGCACTGGCCGCCTGCACCGCGTGCGGCATCCTGCCCGACGCGCCGCCGCCGATGCCCGAGACCGTGGTGCCGAGCCTGGCCCCCGGGGCTCCTGAGGGCCAGGGCAACCTCTCGGCCGACGGGTTCGACGCTGCGCAGCAGATGGCCGTGCGGATCCGCAACGTCAGCTGTGACGGCGTCGTGCGCGGGACCGGCTTCGCGATCGACGCCCGCACCCTCATCACGAACAAGCACGTCGTGGAAGGCAGCACGCAGATCCAGCTGAGCACGTACGACGGGCGTGACGTCGACGTGACGAACTCCGGGACGGCTGATCTCGCCGATCTCGCGATCGTCCGCACGACCGAAGACCTGGACGCGTACCCCGACCTCGCGGTCGAGGACCCGCAGCCCGGTGACGACGTCACCGTCGTCGGCTATCCCAACGGGGGGCAGCTCACTGCGACCAAGGGCGCGGTCATCGCCTACACGTCGGACCCGCTCAACGCCAACCTCGGTCAGGTGCTCCTCACGGACGCGCCGGTGGAGCCAGGCAGCTCGGGTTCCGCGGCGCTCGACGAAGAGGGGCGGGTCATCGGAGTCGTCTACGCGAAGAACGGCCAGGGTCAGAGCTACGTCGTCCCCGTGAGCACCCTGCGCGGCCTGCTGGACGACGACGCCGGATTCGCAGCACAGACCCCACCGACCTGCTGAGGCAGCCGGTCAGGCGCGGTCGGCACGCCCGACGCGCAGCTCGAGCGAGTCGACCCGCTCGCTGATCACCGTGCTCGCGCCGAGCGCCTGGTTGACCTCGGCGAGCACGGCATCGAGCTGCCCCCGGGTGAGGCCCCCGTCGATCCCGAGCACCACCGCGACCTCGGCGCCCCGCCCGACGTCGGCACGCACGCGGACGACCGAGGGCACGGCACCGACGGCCTCGGCGATCGCGGCAGCGACCTCCGGGTCCACGACCCCTTCGGCGACGGCCGGCGTCCACCGCTGCCCCCGGGCGATGGCCCACACCGCCGGACGCGGCACGACCACGCTCACCGGCCCGCCCGGATCGAGGACGAGCAGCGCCCAGCCCTCCTCCACCGCGGACAGCGCGGCACGCGCGGCGTCCGCCGGAACGGGACGTGCCGCAGGGCTCCAGGCGGCCATCGAGGCGACGCTCGAGAACACCGGCAGCGCCTGACGACCGTCTGCGGACTGCAGCGCGACGACGCCCGCTGACGCCTCCTTGTCCACCTCGAAGCCGTGGTCACCGGCCCCGCTCGCCTCGAGCTCGGCCAGCACGGGGACGAGCACGCGGGCAGCAGCGAGCCGCGTCACCACCTCGGCGAGCGTCGCCTCGCCCCGCGCGTAGTGGTCGAGCGTCGCGGCGAGTGCGGGATCAGCCGACCCGTCGTCACCGGCGAACGGTGAGGCGCCGGGCAGCGCCCGGCCGGAGGGCTGTGCGTCGTCGGTCACGGACGCCCTGCGACGTCGAGCGCCTGCGGAAGGGTGAACGCGCCCGCGTAGAGCGCCTTGCCGACGATCGCGCCCTCGACCCCCGCGGGGACGAGCTCACGCAGCGCCTCGAGGTCGAGCAGGCTGGAGATCCCGCCGGACGCGACGACCGGGGAGCTCGTGCGGCTGCTGACGTCGCGGAGCAGGTCGATGTTGGGGCCGCGCAGGGTCCCGTCCTTCGTCACGTCGGTGACGACGTACCGGGGGCACCCCGCTGCCTCGAGGCGGTCGAGCACCTCCCAGAGGTCTCCACCCTCCTGGGTCCAACCACGGGCGGCAAGGGTCGTGCCGCGGACATCGAGACCCACGGCGATCGCGTCACCGTGCTCGGCGATGACCCGTGCGGTCCACTCCGGGTTCTCCAGCGCCGCCGTGCCGAGGTTCACGCGAGCGCATCCCGTCGCGAGTGCGCGCGCGAGCGACTCGTCGTCGCGGATACCGCCGGACAGCTCGACCTTGACGTCGAGCCGGCCGACGACCTCCGCGAGCTGCTCCGCGTTCGACCCACGGCCGAACGCGGCGTCGAGATCCACGAGGTGCACCCACTCCGCCCCGCCGTCCTGCCAGTCGAGCGCCGCGGTGAGCGGGTCGCCGTAGCAGGTCTCGGAGCCGGCCTCCCCCTGGACGAGCCGGACGGCCTGTCCGTCGGCGACGTCGACAGCAGGGAGCAGGATGAGGCGGTCTGACATGGTGGGTGGATCCTCTCGGGGACCGTGGGTACGGGCTGGACGGAGACGAGCGGTGGCGGCCCGAGGGGGCACACCGGGGGAAGAGCCGCGGGGCCGAGGACGGACGGTCGCCGGGCCGGGTGCGGCTCACGGTCGGGTCAGAGCGTGCGGATCCAGTTGCGGAGCAGCTGCGCGCCGGCGTCCCCCGACTTCTCGGGGTGGAACTGGGTCGCCGACAGCGGGCCGTTCTCGACGGCCGCGACGAACCGACCCCCGTGGTCGGACCACGTGACGAGCGGAGGGCGGAACCGGTCGTCGTGCGCGGCTCCGGCGCCCAGCGTGAAGTCGCGCGCCGCGTAGGAGTGGACGAAGTAGAACCGCTCCTCCTCGATGCCCTCGAAGAGGACCGAGCCCTCGGCCACGTCCACGGTGTCCCACCCCATGTGGGGCACCACGGGCGCTTCGAGGCGGTCGACGACCCCGGGCCACTGGGCGAGGCCGTCCGCGTGGACGCCGTGCTCCTCGCCCGCGTCGAACATGACCTGCATCCCGACGCAGATGCCGAGGACGGGACGTCCGCCAGCGAGCCTGCGCTCGATGATCTGCCCGCCCCTGACGGCATCGAGGCCCCGCATCACCGCCGCGAACGCCCCCACCCCGGGAACGACGAGGCCGTCGGCCTCCCCTGCGGCACGCGGGTCCGCGGTGAGCTCGACGGTCGCTCCGGCACGCTCGAGCGAACGGACAGCGGACCTGACGTTGCCGAAGCCGTAGTCGAGGACGACGACCTTCTTCCCTGTCACGTTCACCGCTTCCCCCGGG
The DNA here is from genome assembly GCF_059621145.1 of Sanguibacter sp. Z41_6. NCBI lineage: Bacteria > Bacillati > Actinomycetota > Actinomycetes > Micrococcales > Sanguibacteraceae > Sanguibacter > Sanguibacter sp. Z41_6. The sequence continues at coordinate 26,972 of NZ_JCAQIF010000003.1, forward strand.
CTGCTCGTGCGGTGGCGGTCAAGGACCGCATCGCCTTCCAGCGGGACATCCCGACGCTCGACACGACACCCTCGACGTCGTGGACCGAGACGGCACCGAGGAGCAGGTCCTCGAACTCGTGGGGGGCGCCGTCGAGCACGAGTCCCGGCGCGAGGTCACCGGTCCGCGTGCCGTCGAGCCACTGGCCCGCACGGATCTGGCCGCCCTCGGCCTCGACGAGGAGGAGGGGGACGGATCGCGCCACGGTCGAGACAGCCGCCGCGATCGCGGGCGCGCTCTCCGGGTCCCGGCAGACCGCGTACGCGCCGATCGGGGACGTGACGGCATCCACCTGCGCCTTGTGCACGGCGCAGGCGGCAGCGAGCGCCTCGGCGGTCGCGATCTGGGTGAGCAGGATCGCGATGCGTGGGCTGGCCTCGGGCCGGTCCGGCGTCGGGGCGCTCATAGCGCGCCCTTCGTCGACGGGATGCCGACGACGCGTGCGTCGGGCTCCACCGCGGCGCGCAGAGCGCGCGCGAGGGCCTTGAACTGGGCCTCGACGATGTGGTGGGGGTCGCGGCCGGCGAGCACGCGCATGTGGATGCAGATCCCCGCGTGGTGCGCGATCGACTCGAGGACGTGCCGGGTGAGCGATCCCGTGAAGTGGCCGCCGATGAGGTGGTACTCCTGACCAGCCGGCTCGCCCGTGTGGACGAGGTAGGGGCGGCCCGAGACGTCGACGACCGCCTGCGCGAGGGCCTCGTCGAGCGGGACGGTGGCGTCGCCGAAGCGTCCGATGCCGCTCTTGTCCCCGAGGGCGACACGGAGCGCCTCGCCGAGCGCGATGGCGACGTCCTCCACCGTGTGGTGGGCGTCGATGTGCGTGTCGCCCGTGGCGCGGACCGTGAGGTCGACGAGGGAGTGCTTGCCCAGCGCGGTGAGCATGTGGTCGTAGAACGGGACCGACGTGGAGATCTCCGTGCGACCCGTCCCGTCGAGGTCGATCTCGACGAGGACGCTCGACTCGCTCGTCGTGCGCTCGATGCGCGCAGCGCGCCGGGCCGTCTGGTCAGCGGTCACAGTCCTGCTACCTCCACGAGTGCTTCCTTGAATGCGGTCATGTCCTGCGGGGTTCCGACAGAGACGCGGAGCCAGCCCTCGGGCCCGGTCTCACGGACGAGCACGCCGCGGTCGAGAAGACCCTGCCACACGGCGTGACGGTCGTCGAACCTGCCGAAGAGCACGAAGTTCGCGTCGGTGTCCGCCACGACGAGCGGCTGCCCGCCGCGGCGCTGGGCCCGCAGCCACGCGACGGTCTCGTCGCGCTCGACCCGCAACGCGTCGACCTGGGCGAGCAGTGCCCCGGAGTGCTTGAGTGCCGCCCGCGCCACCGCCTGGGTCACCGCGGACAGGTGGTACGGCAACCGGACCACGCGCAGGGCGTCGACAAGGTCCGTGGACGCCGCCAGGTACCCCAGGCGCGCACCCGCCAGCGCGAAGGCCTTGGACATCGTGCGGCTCACGGCGAGGTTGGGGTAACGGTCGAGGAGCTCGAGCGCCGACGGCACGCCCGAGCGACGGAACTCGGCGTACGCCTCGTCGACGACGACGACCGCTGCCGCCCCGTCGAGGTCCACGGCGAGCGCCGCCTCGCAGACCGCCTCGACCGTGGACAGCGGCAGCGTGGTTCCCGTGGGGTTGTTGGGGCTCGTGAGAAGGATCACGGCGGGCTGGTGCTCGGCGATCGTGGCGACGGCGACCTCGGGGTCGACCGTGAAGTCGGGCTCGCGCGGGCCCGCAACCCACGCCGTGAGGGAGTCTCGTGCATACTCCGGGTACATCGAGTAGGTCGGCGCGAACGACAGCGCCGTACGTCCCGGACCCCCGAACGCCTGCATGAGGTGCAGCATGACCTCGTTGGACCCGTTGGCCGCCCACACCTGCTCCGGCGCCACCCGGACGCCGGACTCGGTCGCGAGGAAGTCGGCCAGGTCGCCGCGCAACCCCAGGAACTCGCGGTCCGGGTAGCGATTGAGGGTGCCGGCCGCGACGGCGACGTCGCGCGCGATGGTCTCGATGACGTCGGGCGCCGGCGGGTACGGGTTCTCGTTGACGTTGAGCAGGTGCGCGACGTCCAGCTGCGGGGCTCCGTAGGGCTCCATGCCGGCGATGCCGTCACGGACGGGCAGCCGGAAGGGTCGCTCGGCTGCAGGACGCGCGGAGGCGGCTGACGAGAGGGAGGGCGGGGTCACCGTCCCAGTCTACTGAGCGTGTCGAGGCGATAGCTGCGTCCACAGCCTGCGCGGCGGGGTCGTCGACCAGGGCGCACGCTCCGTAGGCTGGAGACCATGACCTCACCCGGTGAACCGACCCCTGCGGACGACGCCGAGACTCCCCCGGCCGCCTCGTCGCCGCGGCAGCGCGGGCCGAAGCGGTGGGGGATCGAGCCCGACTGGTCGAAGCTCCCGTCGACCCCCCGGCGCCGGCCCATGATCGACGACGGGCCGGGGTGGGGGGCGTCGTCGTTCGACGCCCGGGCCTCGGACGACGAGGCGCAGCACAGGGCGTCGCCGGCGCCCGCCTGGCAGACGCCGGGCTTTGTCACCCCCGAGCCCACCGAGCCTGCGCCGAGCACACCAGCACCCGCAGCAGACCCGGCTCCGCGCCGGGAGCCGGCCGCCCCCACGACTCGTCCGGAGACAGACATGACGGCACGACCGACCCACGCCCCCGACCCGGCGACGGACCGACGACGGACGACGGCCTCCGACGACCCGTACGCGGACGTCCCGTACTTCGACGAGCCCGCTCTCGAGGACCCCGACGACCACCGTCCGGGGGACGTGTCCGGCCAGGCACGCACCACCGGACCGTCCACGCCCGGGACAGATCGACCGACGGTGCGAGCGACAGCCGCCCGCCCCCGGGTCACGGTGGGTCCGGACGAGGACCTGCGGGGCGAGGCCGAGGCTGCCCTGCAGCGCCTCGTGGGGCGCAGCGACGCAGTGCTGCGGGACGACCAGTGGACCGCGATCGACGCCCTCGTGCGAGAGCAGCGACGAGCGCTCGTCGTCCAACGCACAGGGTGGGGCAAGTCCGCCGTGTACTTCGTCGCCACCGCGCTCCTGCGCGCTCGCGGCGCAGGGCCGACGATCATCGTCTCGCCCCTCCTCGCGCTCATGCGGGACCAGATCGCGGCGGCGGAGCGGGCGGGTATCCGCGCCGCGACGATCAACTCAGCGAACGTCACCGAGTGGGACGAGATCCACGAGCGGATCGCCGCGGGTCAGATCGACGTCCTGCTCTGCTCCCCGGAGCGGTTGAACAACCCCGCCTTCCGCGACGAGGTCCTTCCACGCCTCGCGGCCGACGCCGGTCTCGTCGTCATCGACGAGGCGCACTGCGTCTCGGACTGGGGGCACGACTTCCGCCCCGACTACCGCCGCATCCGCACGCTGCTCGCCGAGCTGCCGGAAGGCATCCCGGTGCTGGCCACGACCGCCACGGCCAACGCACGCGTCACCCAGGACGTCGCCGAGCAGCTCGAGATCGCCGGCGACGACGCCCGGACCGAGGTCCTCGTGCTGCGAGGCGGTCTCGACCGCGAGTCGTTGCACCTTGCCGTCCTGCGGCTGCCGGACCAACCCAGCCGCGTCGCGTGGCTCATGGAGCTGCTGAGCTCGACGACGGGCTCCGGGATCGTCTACTGCCTCACCGTGTCCGTCGCCGAGCAGGTGGCGTCCCAGCTCAAGGAGGCAGGCATCCCGGTGGCGGCCTACACCGGCCGGACGGACCCGACGGAGCGCGAGGCGCTCGAGGCCGACCTCAAGGCGAACCGGGTGAAGGCGCTCGTCGCCACCTCCGCGCTCGGGATGGGTTTCGACAAGCCGGACCTCGCGTTCGTCGTGCACATGGGGGCACCGAGCTCCCCCATCGCCTACTACCAGCAGGTCGGGCGCGCCGGCCGTGGCGTCGACGAGGCACTCGTCGTGCTGCTGCCCGGCGAGGAGGACCGGCGGATCTGGGAGTACTTCGGGTCCCTCGCGTTCCCCCGCGAGGACCAGGTCCGCGCGACCCTCGACGCACTGGCCCGCGGCGGCACCCTGTCGGCACCGTTCCTCGAGACCCAGGTCGACCTCACACGTTCCCGCCTGGAGATGATGCTCAAGGTCCTCGACGTCGACGGGGCGGTCAAGCGCGTCAAGGGGGGGTGGGAGTCCACCGGCCGGGGATGGACGTACGACGCGGAGCGGTACCGCAGGGTCGAGCAGGCGCGGCTCGCCGAGCAGGCCACGATGGTCGACTACGTGACGACGGACGAGTGCCGCATGGCGTTCCTGCGGGCCACCCTCGACGACCCGGAGCTCGTCCCGGGCACCCGGTGCGGGCGGTGCGACACCTGTGGTGGGGTGACCCTGCCCGCTGCTCCCTCGACCGACCACGTCGCACAGGCCCGCAGGGCCATGGACACGCCCGGCGTCGTCGTGGAGCCGCGCAAGATGTGGCCGTCCGGGATGGCCTCTCTCGGCATCGAGCTCCAGGGGAAGATCCCGCCCGCCGCCCAGCACGCAGCCGGTCGCGCGGTCGCGCGCCTCGACGGGCTCGGCTGGTCGCAGCCCCTGCGCGAGCTCTTCGCTCCCGAGCGCGCGGACGGCGAGGTCCCGGTGGCGCTGCGCAGGGCCGCCGTCCAGGTGCTCGACGCCTGGCCCGAGGGCACCGCCGTCGACGGGGTGGTCGCCCTGCGGTCCGTCACCCGGCCCGTGCTCGTCATACACCTCGCGCAGGGCCTCGCGAAATACCTCGGCAAACCGTTCGTCGGGACGGTGGGACCCGTTCCGGCGCACCAGGATCCTCCACGGCACGACGTGAACTCCGCCATGCGCCTCGCAGCGGTGCACCAGCGCCTCGCGCTCGAGCTCGCCCCCGCCGCGCTCGCCGGGCTCGCGGGCCGCTCGATCCTGCTCGTCGACGACTACGTGGACTCCGGATGGACGCTCGCCGTCGCGACGCGACTGCTGCGCGACGCCGGTGCCGCGAAGGTCGTCCCGCTCGTGCTGGCGCAACGGTGACCCGCGGCGCACCATAGCAGGGGGGCAGCACCCGACCGTCCGACGGGAGCCACGGCATGACCGAGCACAAGATCCGTCTGCCCGACGGGCGCGTCCTGCGGGCGCACGCCGCGGGGCCGCAGGATGCGACAGCAACCATCCTCTGGCATCACGGCTCGCCCCAGACGGGTGCCCTGCTGCCGCCCGTGGTGGCCGCGGCCGAGGCCCTCGACGCGCGGGTCGTGTCGTACGGGCGACCGAGCTACGGGGGCTCCACACCGTCCCCCGGACGTGATGTCGCCTCCGCGGCCCTGGACGTCCTCGCCGTGCTCGACGCTCTCGACGTCCGCACGTGCGTGACGCTCGGAGCGTCCGGGGGCGGTCCACACGCACTCGCGTGCGCCGCGCTGCTCACGGACCGGGTGCGCGCCACCGTCTGCCTCGCCGGGCTCGCGCCGATCACGGCGTCCATCGACTGGTTCGCCGGGATGCACTCCGACGCCGCGCTCCGGGCGGCGTGCGCCGGGCGCGAGGCGCGTGCTGCGCTGGCCGCGGAGGAGGAGTTCGACCCGCGCTCCTTCACGGACGCGGACTGGGCGATGCTCGGGAGCACCTGGGCGTCCCTGGGGCAGGACTCCGGACGTGCCGAGGAGGCTGGCGTGGACGGGCTCGTCGACGACGACGTGGCGTTCGTCCGCGACTGGGGGTTCGACCTCGCGACTCTCCGCACACCCGTGCTTCTCGTGCACGGCATGCGGGACCGGGTGGTGCCCGTGTCGCACTCCCGCTGGCTCGCGCGGACGCTGCCGACAGCCGAGCTGTGGCAGCGTCCGGACGACGGGCACGTCTCCGTGCTCGCGGCGCTCCCTGCCGCGGCAGCCTGGGCGGTCGCCCGGATCAGCTGAAGCGCGCCTGCACGGCCTCGCCGTGGGCGGGGAGGTCTTCCGCGCGCGAGAACGCGACGATCTTCGAGGCGATCTCCGCCAGGCCCTCACGCGAGTACTCGATGACCTGCACCGCCTTGATGAAGCTGTGCACACCGAGCCCGGACGCGAAGTGCGCGCATCCCCCGGTCGGCAGCACGTGGTTCGAGCCCGCCATGTAGTCACCGAGGGACACGGGCGAGTACGGACCGACGAAGATCGCCCCGGCGCTCGTGATCCGGTCAGCGACGGCCGAGGCGTCGACCGTCTGGATCTCGAGGTGCTCGGCCCCGTACGCGTTGACGACCTCGATGCCGTGGTCGACGCTGTCGACGATGACGATCCCCGACTGCGGGCCGGACAGGGCCTGCAGGATCCGCGCCGAGTGGGCCGCGACGCCGGCGCGCCCGTCCAGGCGGGCCTCGACCGCACCGGCCAGCTCGACGCTCGGCGTGACGAGCACCGATGCGGCCGACGGGTCGTGCTCGGCCTGGCTGATGAGGTCCGCCGCCACGTGGTCCGGGTCGGCGGTGCCGTCGGCGAGCACCGCGATCTCGGTGGTTCCTGCCTCCGAGTCGATCCCGACGACGCCCCGCACCGCACGCTTGGCTGCCGTGACGTAGACGTTGCCGGGACCGGTGACCACGTCGACCGGCTCGCACAGCACCGCGCCGTCCTGGGGTTCGCTGCCGCTCGCGCCGTACGCGAACATGGCGACCGCCTGCGCACCGCCGACGGCGTACACCTCGTCGACGCCCAGGAGTGCACACGCGGCGAGGATGGTGGGGTGCGGGAGACCGTCGTTCTCCTTCTGCGGCGGGGACGCCACCGCGAGGGAGGGCACACCGGCCTCCTGAGCAGCGACGACGTTCATGACGACCGACGAGGCGAGCGCGGCAAGCCCACCGGGGACGTAGAGCCCCACCCGACCGACCGGCACCCACCGCTGCCGGACCCGGGCGCCGGGGGCGAGGTCGACGGTGAAGCCAGCGGGCTTCTGCGCCGCGTGCACGGTCCGGACGCGGGAGATGGACTCCTCGATCGCGCTGCGGACCTCGGGGTCGAGGCCCGCGAGCGCTGCCTCGAGGGCAGCCGACGGGACGCGCAGGTGCTCCGGACGGACCCCGTCGAACCGCTCCGCGAGATCACGGAGCTCAGCCGCACCACGGGCACGCACGCCGGCGATGATCGGTGCCACGCGCTCGGCGGCGTCCGCGACACGCAGCTGGGGGCGCGGGAGCACGGCGACGAGCTGACGGGCTGACAGGGAGCGACCGCGCAGGTCGAGTCGGTTGATCACCCCTCCATCCTAGGCGGCGGCAGGGCGGCTGCCGAGGAATTTTCGCGCATGCTCCCCGGGGACGACAATGGTCTCCATGAGCACCGTTCCCATCAGCGACGACGTCATCCGCCTCGGGCAGTTCCTCAAGCTCGCGAGCCTCGCCGAGTCCGGTGCGCAGGCGAGGGACCTCATCGCCGACGGTGAGGTGAGCGTCAACGGTGAGGTCGACACCCGGCGGGGCCGCCAGCTGCGCAAGGGTGACGTCGTCGAGGTCGACTCCCCGACGGGCAGGGCGAGCGCCACGGTCGGCTGAACCGGTCCTCAGCGCTGCATGTAGCTCGAGCTCATGACCCGGTCGGCGGTGATCTCGATGACGACGCGGCGCGGGTTGACGGACGGTTCCTTGTACCGGCGCGCGTAGCGGCGCTCGGCGTCGAGGACGCGGTCAGGGTCGTCCGAGACCCGCGTGGGCCCTTCGAGCGTGATCCAGCGGCCGCCGTCGACCTGGCAGACCGCGGCCCGCGGCGCCGTCCCGCCCGGTCCGGGCCGAGCGGCGTTGCGGGCCTTGACCGACGGGCCGCTCGTGATGATCCGGACGAGGCCCGTCTCCGGGTCCCACGTGAAGCCCACGGGCACGACGTGCGGGCTGCCGTCGGCGCGCAGGGTCGTCAGGGTGGCGAGGTGCCGTTCGATGAGGAACACGTGCTGCTCTGGGGTCAGGTGGATCACGAGGTCCGAGTCTAGGCGTGACGTGGCCGGGCGGCCTCGCGGTGCGGGCGCGGGCCGTCGACCTCCTGCGGAGCCGCGAAGCCGAAGGACATGAACGACGGTGGCGTCCCCACGGCCAGGGCGTCGAGCACCGCGCGCTCGTGCGGGACCACCGGGTCGGGGAGTGCGTCGAGGGGGAACCACCGCAGGTCTGCCGCCTTGTCGTGCTCGCGGAGGCGCGGCTCTCCGTCCCACTCCCTGCACGCGAAGAAGAAGTCGACCCGTTCCTCGTCCGGCCCGATGCCGGCATTCGTCCGGTGCATGACGGTCACCGGTGCGAGACGGTCCGGGCTCAGGTGGAGGCCGAGCTCCTCGAACGCCTCGCGGCATGCGGCCGCGTCCGCGGGTTCGCCCTCCTCGACGTGCCCAGCGGCGCCCGCCGCCCAGTGCCCGTCCATGTAGCCCGTGCCGCGGCGCAGCTGCAGCAGCACCGATGGTCCGGGCTCGTCCCTGACAAGGAACACGTAGGCCGCTGGCACCACACGGAACCGCCGAGCGGGCGTCACGGGGCGAGACACCCCGGCCCGAGCAGAGCCTTGAGGTCACCGAGCAGGGACGGCGTGCGCTCCACCCGGAGGTTGTCGTCCAGGCGGAGCACCTTGGCGCGGCCCGGTGTCGTGAGCTTGAGGTGCACCTCGGTGACCCCGGGGTGGGTCCGCAGGATCTCCCGGATCCCCTCGACGACCGGCTGGGTGCACCGGGACTCCGCGAGCGTGACGAGCACGGGTGCGTCCGCCACGGCCGAGACGTCGGGCAGCGACACCTCCATGGCCTGGAGCTGCATCGTCTCGTCGCGTCGTCGGACACGTCCCCGCAGCACGACGACCTGGTCCTCCGCGAGGATCGTCGAGTACGCGAGATACGTCTCACCGAAGAACATCACCTCGACACCGCCGTCGAGGTCCTCGATCGTCACCGCCGCCCACGGGTTCCCCTGCTTGGACATCTTGCGCTGCAGCGAGGTGATGAGCCCCGCGATGACGACCGTGGAGCCGTCGGGCCGGGCGTCGTCGGCGAGCAGCGTGGCGATCGACACCTCGGCGGCCTGCTGGAGCACGTGCTCGAGGCCGGAGAGCGGGTGGTCGGAGACGTAGAGCCCGAGCATGTCCCGCTCGAACGCGAGCAGCTGTTTCTTGTCCCAGTCCGGCAGGTCGGGGATGTCGACGCTGAACGACATCCCGTCGTCGGCGCCGTCGTCCCCGCCGAACCCGGCGAAGAGGTCGAACTGCCCCTCTGCCTCCTTGCGCTTGACCCCGATGACCGAGTCGACCGCCTGCTCGTGCACGACCTGCAGCGCCCGCCGCGTGTGCCCGAGAGAGTCGAACGCTCCTGCCTTGATGAGGGACTCGACGGTCCGCTTGTTGCACACGACGGCCGGGACCTTGTCGAGGAAGTCCGTGAACGACGTGAAGTCGCCCTTGGCCTCGCGCGTCGCGACGACGGCGTCGACGACGTTCGCGCCGACGTTGCGCACCGCGGTGAGTCCGAACCGGATGTCGGTGCCGACGGCGGTGAAGTTCGCCGAGGACGAGTTGACGTCCGGCGGCAGGACCGTGATGCCCATGCGCCGGCACTCGTTGAGGTAGAGCGCCGACTTGTCCTTGTCGTCGCGGACGCTCGTGAGCAGCGCCGCCATGTACTCGGTGGGGTAGTTCGCCTTGAGGAACGCCGTCCAGTAGGACACGACCCCGTACGCGGCGGAGTGCGCCTTGTTGAACGCGTAGTCCGAGAACGGCAGGAGGATGTCCCACAGCGCCTTCACGGCGGCCATCGAGTACCCGCGCTCGACCATCCCGCCGGAGAAGCCCTCGAACTGCTTGTCGAGCTCGGACTTCTTCTTCTTGCCCATCGCGCGACGCAGGATGTCCGCCTGACCGAGCGTGAAGCCGGCGACCTTCTGCGCGATCGCCATGACCTGCTCCTGGTACACGATCAGGCCGTGCGTCGTGCCGAGGATCTCCTGGAGCGGCTCCTCCAGCTCCGGGTGGATCGGCACCACCGGCTGCGCGCCGTTCTTGCGCAGCGCGTAGTTCGTGTGGGAGTTGGCGCCCATGGGGCCTGGTCGGTACAGCGCACCGACGGCGGAGATGTCCTCGAAGTTGTCGGGACGCATGAGCTTGAGCAGCGTCCGCATGCCGCCGCCGTCGAGCTGGAACACCCCGAGCGTGTCTCCACGTCCGAGCAGCGCGTACGTCGCGGGGTCGTCGAGCGTGAGCGTCTCGAGCTCGACCGGCTCCTTGCCGTTCATGACGATGTTCTCGAGGGCGTCGTCGAGGATCGTGAGGTTCCGCAACCCCAGGAAGTCCATCTTGATGAGCCCGAGCTCTTCGCACTTGGGGTAGTCGAACTGCGTGATGACGGCGCCGTCCTGCGGACGGCGCATGATGGGGATGATGTCGATGAGCGGGTCGCTCGACATGATGACGCCCGCCGCGTGGACACCCCACTGGCGCTTCAGCCCCTCGATGCCCTTGGCGAGCTCGACGACGCGCTGCGCATCGGGGTCCGTGGCGTGGACCTGGCGGAACTCCTCCGCCTCGTTGTAGCGCTTGTCCGCCGGGTCGAAGATCCCGGTGAGCGAGATGTCCTTGCCCATGATGGCCGGGGGCATGGCCTTCGTGAGCTTCTCGCCCATCGCGTAGGGCAGCCCGAGCAGCCGGCTCGAGTCCTTGAGAGCCTGCTTGGCCTTGATCGTGCCGTAGGTGACGATCTGCGCGACGCGGTCCTCGCCGTACTTCTCCGTGACGTACCGGATGACCTCGCCGCGCCGGCGCTCGTCGAAGTCGACGTCGAAGTCGGGCATCGAGACGCGGTCAGGGTTGAGGAACCGCTCGAACAGCAGACCGTGCTGGATGGGGTCGAGGTCCGTGATGCGCATCGCGTACGCGACCATCGAACCGGCACCGGAGCCACGCCCCGGACCGACCCGGATGCCGTTGTTCTTCGACCAGTTGATGAAGTCGGCGACGACGAGGAAGTACCCCTCGAACCCCATCTGCGAGATGACCCGCGTCTCGTAGTCCGCCCGCTCGCGCACCTCGGTCGAGATCCCGTCCGGGTAGCGGTACCGCAGCCCGGCCTCGACCTCCTTGATGAACCACGAGGTCTCGTCCTCGCCCGGCGGGCAGGGGTAGTTCGGCATGTAGTTGGCGGAGGTGTTGAACGACACCTCGCACTGCTCGGCGACGAGCAGCGTGTTGTCGCAGGCCTCGGGCAGCTCCGCCCACGTGCGCCGCATCTCCGCGGCCGACTTCACGTAGTAGCCGTCGCCGTCGAACGTGAACCGGTCCGGGTCCGCGAGGGTGGAGCCGGAGTTGATGCACAGGAGTGCGTCGTGCGCGTCGCTGTCCTCCTGCTTGACGTAGTGCAGGTCGTTCGTCGCGAGCAGCGGCGCACCGATGTCCTGCGACAGGCGCATGAGGTCCTTGAACACGCGCGTCTCGATGTCGAGACCGTGGTCCATGAGCTCGACGTAGAAGTACTCCTTGCCGAAGATGTCCTGCAGCTCGCCAGCCGCCCGGACGGCCTCGTCGTACTGGCCCAGGCGCAACCGGGTCTGCACCTCGCCGGAGGGGCACCCGGTCGAGGCGACCATGCCCGAGCCGTACCGCGAGAGCAGGTCGCGGTCCATCCGGGGCCACTTGCCGAGCTGCCCCTCGAGCGAGGCGAGGGAGCTCATGCGGAACAGGTTGTGCAGCCCGTCGTTGTTCCGTGCCCACATCGTCAGGTGGGTGTAGGCGCCGCGCGCCGAGACGTCGTCGGCCTCCTGGCCCTTCTCGCCGAAGCGGACCCGCGTCTGGTCGAACCTGCTCGTCCCGGGTGTGACGTACGCCTCGACGCCGATGATGGGCTTCACGCCCGCGTCGGTCGCCTGCTTCCAGAAGTCGTAGGCACCGAAGAGGTACCCATGGTCCGTCGTGGCGATGGCCCGCTGACCGAGGCGCTTCGTCTCCTCGAAGAGGTCTCCGAGCCGCGCGGCCCCGTCGAGCATCGAGTACTCGGTGTGCACGTGCAGGTGGACGAAGTCCTCGGACGTCGAGGAGACAGCAGACGGCATGCGACGAGTCTAAGTCGCGCGGACGACCTTCCAGGCGTCCCGGTGCCAGATGTTCGCGTCGAGGTAACGGTCGTCACCGATGACGTACCCGAGGCGGCGGTAGAACCCCGCGGCCGACTCCTGGGCGCTGAGCTCGATCCTGACCGACCCGTCGACGGCGTGCTGGGCGAGCGCGACGCGCTCGAGCTCGGTCATGAGCCGCGCACCCGTCCCCGTGCCCCGCCACGGCGCACGGACGGCCACCCGACCGATGTGCACGACACCCGGGTGAGCGGGATCCCACAGGACCCGCCCCGTCGCGACCGCCGCTTGGCCAGGCGCCTCCGCGCCGCCGGGCGCGTCTGCCCCGCGGAGCTCCCCCGCAGCGGCGACCTGGTCGCGTGCCACCAGGAGCACGTGCGTGGTCGTCGGATCGGTGTCGGCCGCGTCGATCTCCTCCTCCACGGGTACCCGCTGCTCGACGACGAACACCTCGGTCCGCACGTGCCACGCAGCCTCGAGCTGCTCGCGCGTCGCCACCCGGACGACGTCGAGGGCCTCCGTGCGCGCCGGAGGCTGCCCGTCAGCGATAGACATCGCGCACGACCTCGAGGGCGTCCGCAAGGTCCTGCGGGTACTCGCTCGTCACCTCGACCCAGGCGCCCGTGGCCGGGTGCTCGAAGCCGAGCCGGTGCGCGTGCAACCACTGCCGGGAGAGCCCGACCCGCGCGGCGAGCCTCGGGTCAGCGCCGTACGTGAGGTCGCCGACGCACGGGTGGCGCAGCGCCGAGAAGTGCACCCGGATCTGGTGGGTGCGGCCGGTCTCGAGGTGCACCTCGACGAGCGACGCGGCAGAGAGCATCTCGAGCACCTCGTAGTGCGTCACCGAGGGCTTGCCCGACGCTGTGACCGCGAACTTGTAGTCGGCGCTCGGGTGCCGACCGATCGGCGCGTCGATGGTGCCCGTCGTCGGCTCGGGATGACCCTGGACGAGCGCGTGGTAGACCTTCTCCACCGTCCGCTCCTTGAAGGCCCGCTTGAGCACGGAGTACGCGTGCTCGCTCTTGGCGACCACCATGAGCCCGGAGGTCCCGACGTCGAGCCGGTGGACGATCCCCTGCCGCTCCTGGGCACCCGAGGTCGAGACCCGGTAGCCCGCAGCCACGAGCGCGCCGACCACGGTCGGGCCGGTCCACCCCACGGACGGATGGGCAGCGACGCCGACGGGCTTGTCGACGACGACGATGTCGTCGTCGTCATACATGATCGACATCCCCGGCACGGGCTCGGCGACGACCTCGGGGCCCGGCCGCGCGTCCGGCCCCGGGAGCTCGACCTCGAGCCAGCCGCCGGCGTGCAGACGATCCGACTTGCCGACGGTCGCGCCGTCGAGGCGGACGCCGCCCTCGGCGGCGACCTGCGCCGCGACGGTCCGGGAGAGTCCGAGCATGCGCGCCAGGGCGGCATCCACCCGCTCCCCCGCGAGCCCGTCAGGCACCGGGAGCGCGCGCAGCTCTCCCATCAGTCCTCGTCCTCCACCCCGTCACCGGCACCGGCACCGGCACCGGCGCGGTTCCGCGGACCACCGTCCAGCGGCACGTTGAGGAGGGTGAGCACAGCGATCCCCACGGCGGCAGCAACGATGGCGATGTCGGCGACGTTCCCGACGAAGGGGCCGTAGTCGATGAAGTCCACGACATGACCCTCGGGGAAGCCCGGGGCCCGGAACAGCCGGTCCACGAGGTTGCCGACTGCCCCGCCGAGGACGAGTCCGAGGGCGACACCCCACGGCACGGATCGCACCGACCGCGCCATGATGACGACGGCGACGACGACCACCGCGGCGACGAGTGTCAGCAGCCACGTCATCCCGCTGCCGAGCGACAGCGCCGCACCGGAGTTGTAGATGAGCCGGAGCTGGACGAGCTCGCCGAGGAGAGGCTCTGCCGCGGCTCCGGACGTGAGCGTCGACTCGGCCCACATCTTCGTCAGCTGGTCGACGACGAGCACCACGACGGCGAGAGCGCCGATCCGCAGGAGCGGGCCAGCACCACGCCCCCCCGACCCGGACGTCGGCGCGCCGCCGTCCTCGTTCGAGGTGGTCCGGCTCGGCGCCGCGGCGGGATCCGCAGGGGTGTCCTCGTGGCCGAGGGCGGGGTCGTCAGCAGTCTCAGACATCACCGTTGAAGTCTCGCACGTCCGAGCAGCGACCTCTGTCACGGCCGTCTCCATCGTCCGGTCGTCCGCCTGGAGGACCGGACGGCTCCCCCGGTCTGGTGGGACCGTCAGCGACGCTCCTCGCGCTGCTTGCACACGACGCACAGCGTTGCCCGCGGGAAAGCCTGCAACCGCGCTTTGCCGATGGCCTGCCCGCACGACTCGCACGCCGCGTAGGTGCCCGCACCGATTCGCGCCAGCGCACGCGAATTCTGGTCGAGCAGGTCGCGCGTGTTGTTCACGAGCGTCAGCTCCTGCTCGCGCTCGAGCGCCGACGAGCCTGAGTCTGCCTGGTCGTCACCCGCCCCGTCGCCGGAGTTGCGCAGCAGGTCGGAGAGCTCATGGTCAGCGCTCACGAGCTCGTTCTCGAGCCTGCCGTGCTCGGCGATGAGCTCGTCAGCAAGGGCTTCGATCTCCGCCACCTCCCACGAGGTCTCGCCGTCCCGCACGACGAAGTGACGGACGTCCTGCGCCAGGTTGGGGAACCGCTCCTTCGCTGGAGCGGTGCTCATTGCGTCACGAGTCGACATCGCGGCTTCTTTCATCAGATGTGGCAGAGGTGGATACACCGGAGCCGGTGCGCACAGGTCCGCGGAACCGCGTGCAGCGGCTGCGCTCGTGTTCGCACCGGCTCCGGCAGTCGGCGTACGACCGCCAGTCCAGCTGTGGCTCAGATGCCTTGCTTGCCCTGGCCGTCCGGGCGAGCGTTGGGAAGGGCGCTCCCGCGGTTGTCCAGGTCTCCGAGCAGGTTCTGCAGGTAGCTCTTCAGGCGGGTCCGGTAGTCGCGCTCGAAGATTCGCAGCTCGTCGATCTTGCGCTCGAGCAGCGAACGCTCCTGCTCCAGCTGGGACAGCGTGCGCTTCGAGGTCTCCTCGGCCTCGCGAACGATGCGCGATCCTTCGGCCTTCGCCTCGGAGATCAGCCGGTCGCCCTCCTCCTGGCCGGCGCGCACGTGGTCGTCGTGCAGCTTCTGGGCCATCTGGATGATGCCCGTGGCCATCTCCGGCTCGCGCGGCGCGGCTGCGGTCGCGGTGACGGGTGCGGCGACCGGCGCCGGAGCCACGACGGGAGCCGGCGTCGGCTCCTCGGGCGCCTTCTGCACCGGTGCAGCCGGGGCCTGCTGCTGCTGCGCGTTCGCGCGGCTGAGCTCCGCGACACGACGCTCGGAGGCCTCCAGCTTTGCCTTCAGGTCGTCGTTCTCCGCATAGAGCTCCCGCAGAGTGTTGAGCACCTCGTCGAGGAAGTCGTCCACCTCGACGACGTCGTAGCCCTCCCGGAACTTGGTCGCCGGGAACTTCTTGGTCAGGACGTCATCTGCTGTGAGCAGTGCCACCATCGTTTTCACCTCGAATACTTGCGCTGGTCTCTTCGGTCATGAACACCGACCGCCACGGGTCACGCTAGCGGATGTTCGCAGGTCCGCGCGCCCGGGAGGGGTCGGTGAGGTGTCGACGCTCGTCGACATCAGGGGACGGCCGACTCCTCGCTCATAGTGTCGCCAGGGCACGGAACAACCCCATGACGAAGCTCGTGGCCACGATGAGCACGAGGAACGCGAGGTCGAGCCGCACCGGTCCGATGCTCAACGGCGGGATGACCCGCCGCAGGAACCGCAGCGGCGGGTCGGTCACGGTGTAGATCGCCTCGACGACGACGAGCATCGCGCCCCTCGGACGCCAGTCGCGCGAGAAGACCTGGACCCACTCGAACACCGCGCGCCCGAGGAGCGTGATGATGAAGACGAGGCACAGGAATGCGAGAAACTCCCAGATCACGCGTCAGCTCTGGTTGTAGAAGCCGGCACGCGGCACGCTCGACTTCTCGGCGGCCTGCTCCTCGCCCGAGACCTCGACGTGCTCGGGCGAGAGCAGGAAGACCTTGCTCGTCACCCGCTCGATGGCACCGTGCAGGCCGAAGATCAGACCGGCGGAGAAGTCGACGAGCCGCTTTGCGTCGGCGTCGTCCATGTCGGAGAGGTTGATGATGACGGGGGTCCCGGCGCGGAAGGCCTCGCCGATGACCCGTGCGTCGTTGTACGACCGCGGGTGCACCGTGGTGATCCGGCGCAGCTCCAGGGGCGGCACGGGAGCGACAGGCGCCTCGCGACGCGACATCGACCGGTTGATGGGCGTGACCTGGGCCTCGTACTCCTGCGGCACGTCAGCTCCTACCTCGTCGTAGTCGTCATAGTCGTCGTAGCTGTCATTCACGACCTCGCCTCGATCGTCAGCGAGGCCTAGGTACAGCATGGTCTTGCGCAGCGCTCCGGCCATCGCCATTTCTCCGTTCCTGCTCGGGATCGTCAGCGGACTCGCCCGGCTGCCCGGCTGCTGACGCGTTGCCCACGCTAGCCCAGCGGTGCGGAACCCACCGGTCGACACGCCCGGCGCCCGTGGCTGATCCGGCAGACGCCCGTCCACCATGCGTCATCCGTCGCGGCCGGGCGGAAGGACGATGATGCCCGCGAAGCGGCCGGTGGTCCGTCCGGCCGCTGTGGCCCGGCGGTGCGAGAAGAGGTCCTCATCCGTCATCGTGCACCTGGGGACGTCGCGCACGTCGCGCACGCCGGCCTCCCGCGCCTGGGCGCGGACCGCGGCCGGGAGGTCCAGCCCGGGCGTCCCCGCCCTCGTGCGGGAGCGCGCAGCCGGGACGCGCGCCACGACGGAGTCGGCCATGTCCTGCGGCACCTCGTAGCAGGAGCCGCAGACGGACGGGCCGACGACGGCGACGATCTCGTCGAGCTGCGCTCCCCGGTCGACCATCGTCGCCACCACGGCTCCGACGACCCCGCTGACGACCCCGGCGCGTCCGGCGTGCGCGACCGCCACGACTCCGGCCGCCGCGTCGGCGAGGAGCACGGGCACGCAGTCCGCGACGAGCACCCCGAGTGGCACGCCGCGGCGTGACGTGACCATCCCGTCGGCATCACCGCGCGCTCCCGCCGACGTCGGCGGTGGCTCGTCGACACGGAGGACGGCCGCACCGTGCACCTGCGTCGCATACGAGACAGGTGCACCGGCCCAGACATCGACCCGCTCCCGGTTCCGCGCGACGGCTGCCGGGTCGTCCCCCACGTT
Source organism: Sanguibacter sp. Z41_6 (assembly GCF_059621145.1). NCBI lineage: Bacteria > Bacillati > Actinomycetota > Actinomycetes > Micrococcales > Sanguibacteraceae > Sanguibacter > Sanguibacter sp. Z41_6. The sequence continues at coordinate 44,302 of NZ_JCAQIF010000003.1, forward strand.
CGTCCCGAGGTTGAGCGAGCACCACGGGTGGCTCGACACGCCGCCGTGGCGGGTGGTGAAGAAGGCGCGGACACCCGGCCCGAGGTCGATGTCGATGACCTCGGACCGGGCGTCCTCACGACCGTCACCCATCCGACCTACTTGAGGAAGTCCGGGATGTCGAGCTCCTCCGCACGACGGCGGGGCGGCTCCTCGTCGAAGATCCGAGGAACTTCGAGCTGTCCGGTCCGCTGCACGGCGTCGGGATCGGTCGACAGGAATGCTGGCGTCGCCTGCTGCTGCGCCGTCGCCGTGCCCTGCTGGTGCTCGACGTACACCGGCTGCCCCGCCGGGTCCACGGGCCCGGCGTCATGCGTGTCGTAGCCGGAGTCCAGGGGGACGACGGGCCGGGCCAGCGCGTGCGCGCCCGTGGTCGTCGGGACCGGCGCCTGGGGAGCCCTGCTCGCGGGCACCGGGACCGGTGCGGGCGCGGGAGGAGCGGGCGCCTCAGGAGCGCTCGCGACGCGACCGGTGCCCCGCGAGTCCTTGCGGGTGAGCGGCGCTCCCCCGTCGAACCCGGCGGCGATGACGGTGACGCGCACCTCGTCGCCCAGGGCATCGTCGATGACGGCTCCGAAGATGATGTTCGCCTCGGGGTGGGCTGCTTCGTGGACGAGGCGCGCTGCCTCGTTGATCTCGAACAGACCGAGGTCCGAGCCACCCTGGATGCTCAGGAGCACGCCGTGCGCACCGTCGATGCTCGCCTCGAGCAGCGGTGAGGAGATGGCGAGCTCGGCAGCCTGCACCGCGCGGTCGTCTCCGCGGGCGGAGCCGATGCCCATGAGCGCACTGCCCGCACCCTGCATGACGGACTTGACGTCGGCGAAGTCGAGGTTGATGAGTCCGGGTGTCGTGATGAGGTCCGTGATCCCCTGGACACCTGAGAGCAGGACCTGGTCCGCCGAGTGGAAGGCGTCAAGCGCGGACACGTTACGGTCCGACATCGACAGCAGCCGGTCGTTCGGGATGATGATGAGGGTGTCGACCTCGTTGCGCAGCGCCTCGATCCCTGCGTCCGCCTGGGTGGCGCGCCGACGCCCCTCGAAGGTGAACGGCCGGGTCACGACCCCCACGGTCAGGGCGCCGAGCGAACGGGCGATCCGCGCGACGACGGGTGCGCCCCCCGTCCCTGTCCCGCCGCCCTCACCGGCGGTGACGAATACCATGTCCGCGCCGCGCAGGACGTCCTCGATCTCCTCCTCGTGGTCCTCGGCGGCCTTCTTGCCCACCTCGGGGTCGGCGCCGGCGCCGAGCCCACGGGTCAGCTCACGTCCGACGTCGAGCTTGACGTCGGCGTCCGACATCAGCAGCGCCTGGGCGTCGGTGTTGATCGCGATGAACTCGACACCCTTGAGGCCGACCTCGATCATCCGGTTGACGGCGTTCACCCCGCCGCCGCCGATGCCGACCACCTTGATCACTGCTAGGTAGTTCTGCGGAGTTGTCACGTCCGTGCCTCTCGATCTCGGGACCCTGGACCCTCACCCTCAAGTAGAGGGTTATAGTTATGTCAGGCTGTCTGTGCGTGACGCTATGCGGGCAACCGTCTCCTATCAACGACCTCCGCCGCGTGTCGGCGAACGAGTTCCCCAGGCTGTCCTCCCCCGACGGCGGGCCGCGCGCTCCGAGCGGCCCGGACCGCCGTCACCGGGTGATGGGGAACGTCGGAGCCGACAGGTCGAACACCTGCGCGCCAGCTGTCTGCTCCGCCCCACGCAACGTCTGCAGGACACGGATCTTCAGCGCAGAGTCCTGGGAGCTCCCCCACTCGACGACGACGCCGTCGCGAAGAGTCAGGGTGACCGCATCCTGCGTCGTCGCCGTGATCCCCCCGACCTCTGCGCTGAGCTCAGGCGGCAGGGCACGCAGGATCGCCAGCGCAGCATCGAGCGTCCGACGGTCGTCACCCGTGAGCGGGATGCTGATGACCGGAAGCTCAGGCGGCGCCTCAGCAACCCGGTCGACCTCGACCGCCTCCTCGTCGAGCAGTGCGACGCCCCCGTCGACCGGGACCGCTGCGACCGGCTCACGGGCGACGATCGTCACGGCAAGGCCCGCAGGCCACTGTCGTCGTACCGTGACGTCTCGCACGTTGGGCACAGCGAGCAGCTCGTCGCGCAGGCCGCCGGTGCTCACCAACGCCAGAGCCGTCCCGTCCTGCGCTGCCACGACGTCCGCCACCGCAGCGGCATCCACCGACGTACCGGTCCCGCTCACCGTCACGCGCGATGCATCGAACCTCAGGAACTCGGAGTAGAAGACCGCCCAGACCGCGCCCGCGAGGAGCAGGACCGCGACAAGGGCGAGCAGCACCCGCCGGACGAGCCTGTGCCGCCGCATGGACCGTTGCTCCGCGAGGCGTTCAGCCATCCCGGTGGAGAGCACGGAGATCTTGCCGCTGGCAGGTACCGCACCCGCAGGGGGCGGCACCACGAGAGCACGCGAGCCGCGCGGAGCGGTCGTCGACGTCGCACCCGTCGGGGGCCCAGGAACTGGGCGCGCGGTGCGCGCAGCGGTGGACCGCGGCGTCGCCGGACGGCGCTCGGCCGGCACCGGCGCAGCGCCCGGAACCGAGCCCGACGCCGTGCCGCCCCGCCCCCCGTCGGGCGCGGCACCCGGCCGAGGCGATCTCTGGCGGGGCGCAGGTGGGCGCGGTACGGGCGGGCGCGGCGCGGGCGGACGGGGCGCGGGCGGACGTTGGCGCGATGACGGCTCGGACCCGCTCGTGTCGCCGCGGCGCACACCCTCCTCGGCGCCCTGTGTCGCCGGAGCGGCCGGGCGCGGTCGCGGCGGCACCGGCCTGCGGGGTGCGACGGGAGGCTTCACGAGGCCGGCCCCCCAGCCAGTGCGCCCGGCGCAGCGCCATCCGCCCGCACCCTGAGCACGTCGAGGACGACGTCGCCGAGCTCCGTCACGTCACCGGCCCCGACCGTGAGGACGAGGTCGCCCGGGCGGGCGCGCGCAGCCAGGTACTGGGCGGCGGCGACGCGGTCGGCGACCACGTGCCCGCGCCCCGGGGTCCGCATCCGGTCGACGACGAGCTCCGGTCCCACCGCCGGGTCCGGGTCCTCGCGCGCGCCGTACACGTCGCACACCACGACGTCGTCAGCCAGCTCGAGGGCCTCGGCGAACTCGGTCGCGAAGATCCTCGTCCGGGAGTACAGGTGGGGCTGGAAGAGCACGAGGATCCGGCCGTCGCCCGCGATCCCCCGTGCAGCGCGCAGAAGCGCAGCCACCTCCGTCGGATGGTGCGCGTAGTCGTCGACGACCCGCACCCCCGCAGCCTCGCCCCTCGCTTCGAAGCGTCGACCTGTGCCCCGGAACGCCCCGAGCGCGTGTGCCGCGGCCGCAGGCTCCACACCCAGCGCGATCGCCGCCAGCAGGGCAGCGGTCGCGTTGCGTGCGTTGTGCTCACCCGGTGCACGCAGACGGACCGTGACCTCATCGCCGTCGGCGCACGACGGCAGGCCCGGCGCCAGGGTCACCGTGAAGCTCGAGCCACCTCCGGCGGTCACCGTGTAGCCGGAGATCCGCGCTACGGCGTCGGCCGCGGTCCCATAGGTGAGGACGCTGCGGCCCTGGCGCGCGCACGACGCGGCGAGCGCTGCGGAGCCGGCGTCGTCGGCACACGCCACGAGGTGTCCGCCGGGCTCGATGTTCCCGGCGAAGGACTCGAAGGCGCGCTCGAACGCCTCGGTCGTGCCGTAGTGGTCGAGGTGGTCCGGTTCGACGTTCGTCACGATCGCGACGGTCGGGCGGTAGGCGAGGAACGAGCCGTCGGACTCGTCGGCCTCCGCGACGAGCGTGTCTCCCCGGCCCAGGTGCCCACCGGGCAGCGGACCGTCCTCGGTGAGCACCGACCCGCCGATCGCGAACGACGGGTCGAGACCGCACTCCCGCAGGACGACCGCCGTCATCGCAGACGTCGTCGTCTTGCCGTGGGCGCCCGCCACGGCGACCGAGCGTCGTCCTGCCATGAGCAGGGCGAGCGCGTCCGACCGGTGCAGCACCCGCACCCCCGCCGCACGTGCGGCGACGAGCTCAGGGTTGGACTCCCGCACCGCGCTCGAGACGACGAGAGTCGTGGCGCCGGCGACGTTGCGCGCATCGTGCCCGATGAACACATCGATACCACTCGATCCCAGGGTGGCCGTGACGGCACTGGCCCGGGCATCCGAGCCCTGCACCGGCACCCCCTCGGCGGCCAGGAGCTGAGCGACGACCGACATGCCCGCTCCCCCGATCCCCACGAGGTGCACCCGGCCGAGATCCTCGAGCGCGAGGCCGTCCACCGACGCGGCCGTCCTCATGCCCGCCCCCGTCCGGCAGAGCGCTCGACGAGGTCCGCGACCCGCGCAGCTGCATCGGGGACCCCCACGCCGAGGGCTGCGGCGGACATGGCAGCCAACGCGTCAGGGTCCGCGAGGAGGGGCAGGACCGTCGCCTCGAACCACTGGGGTGTGAAGTCGTCGTCGCTCACGAGCACCCCCCCGCCCGCCCCGACGAGGGGCTCCGCGTTGAGCCGCTGCTCCCCGTTGCCCACCGGCAGGGGGACAAAGACACCCGGCAGACCGAGGACAGCGAGCTCGCAGACCGTCCCGGCGCCCGATCGGCACACCACGAGGTCCGCGGCCGCGTACGCGAGGTGCATCTGCGAGAGGTACTCCTGGACGTGGTAGAGCGCAGCCTGCTCGGCAGGCAGCCCTTCCAGCGATGCGCGCACCGGAGCGGACTTGCCGCGACCTGTGAGGTGCAGCACCTGGATGCCGGCCCCCGTCACTCGCGCCGCGACGGCGGCCAGCGTCTCGTTGAGCCGCTGCGCACCGAGCGACCCCCCGGTGACGACGAGCACCCGCCGAGCCGGGTCGAGGCCGAGCTGCTCAGCAGCGTCGACCCGCGCCGCGTGGCCGTCGAGGGCACGCGCGGCGACGAGGTCCGCGATCTCCCGCCGCAACGGCAGGCCGGTGACCGTCGCGCCCCGGAGAGGCGTCCCGGGGAACGTCGCCGCGACCTCGGCAGCCCAGCGGGCACCGAGCCTGTTCGCCAACCCGGGCCGGGCATTCTGCTCCTGGACGACGATGGGCACACCCCGCCGCCGCGCGGCGAGGTACGCGGGCGTCGAGACATACCCTCCGAACCCCACGACGACACGCACGTCGTTGTCGTCGATGGCTGCGCCGGCGGCACGCACGGCGGCACGGAGCCGACCAGGGAGGTGGAGCCACGCACCGCTCGGTCGTCGGGGCAGCGGGACGCGGGGCACGAACCGCAGCGCATAACCGCGCTCCGGCACGAGCTCGGCCTCGAGGCCCTCGCGTGTCCCGAGCACGGTGATCGTGCGCTCGGGGTCACGGCGCCGCAGCTCGTCGGCGACCGCGAGGAGCGGGTTCACGTGGCCTGCGGAGCCGCCACCGGCGAGCAGGACAGAGTTGGTCACGTCGATCATCCTCGTTCTGTGGTGCGGTTCGGGCCGGTGCGCGCCTTCTGCGTGGCGCGCCCGACGACGGCGATCGACCGGCGCACGACGCTCGGTCGCGTCGCGAGGGCCTCCCGGGCGCCGGGCTCGTCCCGCGCGAACGCGATGACGATGCCGAGTGCGAGCATCGTCGCCACGAGGGCGGACCCGCCGGCGGAGACGAGCGGGAGCGGGACGCCGATGACGGGGATGAGCCCGGTCACGACACCGATGTTGATGAGCGCCTGACCGACGATCCAGCAGGCCAGCGCAGCGGTGGTCACCTTGACCATGGGGTCGGGGTGCCGCTGCACGACGCGCACCATCCCGACGCCGAGGATCGCGAACAGCGCGAGGACGAGGAGCCCTCCGAGCAGCCCGAGCTCTTCCCCGATCACCGCGAAGATGAAGTCGTTGTGCGCCTCCGGCAGGTACGACCACTTCTCTCGACCCGCACCCAGCCCGACACCGGTCACGCCGCCCGTGCCCAGCCCCTCGAGCCCCCGCTGGACCTGGTAGCAGGCGCTCGTCACGTCGCACTCCCCGCTGAACGTCGCGAGGATCCGGGAGATGCGGTTCTTCGAGCTGAGCACGAGGGCCGCGACGGCGAGCACGACGCCGCCGGCAGCCACCGCGAACATCCGGCCCGGCACTCCCGCCACGAACATCGCGCCGGCGACGAGGAGCATGAGCACCATCGCCGTGCCGAGGTCGTTCCCGCCGAGCACGAGCGCGATGACGAGCCCTGCCATCGGCACCGCCGGGACGAAGGCATGCTTCCAGTTCCCGAGCAGCGGCGTCTTGCGGCCGAGCACGACCCCGAGCCAGACCGCGAGCGCGACCTTGGCGAGCTCTGACGGCTGGATCGTGATCCCACCGCCCAGGTACACCCAGTTGGTGTTGCCCATCACGCCTCGGGCCATCGGGGTGAAGATGAGCAGCTGGAGACCGATCGCACCGAAGAGGCCGAGCCATGCGACACGCTTGAAGAAGAACGGACGCAGGTGTGCCGCGGCGATCATGAACGGCAGGCCGATGAGCGCGAACTTCGTCTGGTCGAGGAACACGGAGTACGCGGACTCGCCCTCCTGCAGAGCATCGACCGCGGAGCTCGAGAGCACCATGACGAGGCCGAGCACGAGCAGGAGCGTCGTGGCCCCGATCATGAGGTAGTAGCTCGTGACCGCGCTGTCCCACTGGGCCGTCCACGCCTCGCGGAGACCCACCCGCTCACGCCCACGCGCCGCGGCCGTGCCCTTCTCGCGGGAGGGCACGGGTGGCGGCGCGGTCCGTGGAGTCCTCACCGTCGACCCGGCCACGCTCAGGACCTGCCCTGCGTGCCCGCCAGCCGGCGGGCCTCGCGCGCGAACATCTCACCACGCTCGGCATACGACCGGAACTGGTCCATCGACGCGCACGCGGGCGCGAGCAGCACCGTGTCACCGGCCCGGGCCAGGTGGGAGGCCGTCTCGACGGCACGCTGCATCACCGTCCCAGTGTCGCCAGGATCGACCTCGACGACGGGGACGTGCGCCGCGTGTCGGGAGAGCGCCTCACGCAGCTCGCTGTGGTCCACGCCGATGAGCACGACGGCCCGGAGCCTGTCGGCCCGCTCGGTCACGAGCTCGTCGAACGTCGCCCCCTTGGGCAGACCGCCGGCGATCCAGACGACGGACCCCGCAGGGAACGCCGCGAGGGACGCGGACGCCGCGTGCGCGTTGGTCGCCTTGGAGTCGTCGACGTACGCGACCGTCGTGCCGTCACCCGTGTCCCGGACGGCGATCGTCTCGATGCGGTGTCCACCCGGGGAGAACGCCCGCAGCCCGTCCCGGACGGCGCGCGCCTCGACCCCGTAGGCACGGGCGAGCGCCGCGGCCGCCAGCGCGTTCTCGACGACGTGCGACGGCACCCGGCCGTCGGGCCCGGCCAGGTGCCCGAGGTCGTCGAGGGTAGCCAGCTCAGCGGCGCTGCGGTGCCGCGCCGGGTCATCCTGCGCCGCGTGGAACGCGCGATCGCACAGGATGCCGTCGACGACGCCGAGCTGTCCCCGGGCAGGAGCGCCCCGGGTGAAGCCGACGGCTCGTGCCCCCTCGACGACGTCCGCCTCACGGACGAGCTGCTCGGTCCGCGCATCGGCGACGTTGTAGATGCATGCGACCTGCGCGTTCCGGTACACGACCCCCTTGGCCTCGGCGTAGGCGTCGAGGGAACCGTGCCAGTCCAGATGGTCGGGCGCGACGTTGAGGACCGCCCCGGCGAGCGCGGACATCGAGTGCGTGTAGTGCAGCTGGAAGCTGGAGAGCTCGACCGCCAGGACGTCGAGGGTCGCATCGAGGGCCGCCTCGACGAGCGGGCGCCCGATGTTGCCGACAGCGGCCGTGGCGCGCCCGTCCGCGCGCAGGATCGACGCGAGCATCTCGACCGTCGTCGTCTTGCCGTTCGTCCCGGTGACGGCCAACCATGGCGCCGGCTCCCCCTTCGCCGCCGGGACGCGCAGCTGCCAGGCGAGCTCGATCTCGCTCCACACGGGGATCCCCGCCCGGGACGCGGCGTCGAGGACGGGCGAGGAGGGCGCCCACCCGGGAGAGGCGATCACGAGGTCGACGTCCGCGAGGTCGACCTCGCTCGGGTCCGCGAGGTCCGCGTCGGGCGCCTGGGCGTCCACGGTCCGCACGTGGGCGGCCCGCCCGTCCAGCGCAGCCACGACGGCGCGACCGGTGACACCGAGACCGAGGACGAGGACGCGGGACCGGGCGAGGTCTGTCACAGCCGGGTGATCCATTCCGCGTAGAAGATGCCCATGCCCAGCGCGACGAACAGCCCTGCGATGATCCAGAACCGGATGACGATCGTCACCTCGCCCCACCCGGACAGCTCGAAGTGGTGGTGCAGCGGCGCCATCTTGAACACCCGCTTGCCGGTCATCTTGAAGAAGCCGATCTGGATGACGTCGGAGAGCACGACGAGCACGAACAGGCCACCGATGATCACGGCGAGCAGCTCGGTCCGGGAGAGGATCGAGAGACCGGCGAGGGCTCCGCCGAGCGCGAGCGACCCGGTGTCCCCCATGAAGATCTTCGCGGGAGACGCGTTCCACCACAGGAACCCGAACAGCGCACCGACGATCGCTGCCGCGACGATCGCCAGGTCGAGCGGATCACGCACCTCGTAGCAGCGGGGCCCCGCCGAGCTGAGGAACTGGCAGTTCTGGTTGTACTGCCAGATGCCCATGATCACGTAGGCACCGAAGACGATGAGGGAGACGCCGGTCGCCAGGCCGTCGAGCCCGTCGGTGAGGTTCACGGCGTTGGACCACGCGGTGATGATGAGGTTGGCCCACAGCACGAAGAGGATGAGCCCGACGGTCGTGCCCGCGAAGGCGAGGTCGAGGTTCGTGTCCCGGATGAACGAGATCTTCGTCGAGGCCGGCGTCCGGAAGTTCTCGTTGGGGAACTGCAGGGCGAGCACCGCGAAGGTGATGCCGACCACCCCCTGCCCGACGATCTTCCACCGTGCGGAGAGGCCGAGACTGCGCTGGCGCGAGATCTTGATGTAGTCGTCGAGGAAGCCCACGAGGCCGAGGCCGGTCATGAGGAAGATGACGAGGATCGCAGACATCGACGGCACGTCGCCGCGCACGATGGCCGAGGCCGCCCATCCTGCGAGGGTCGCGCCGATGATGACGACGCCGCCCATCGTCGGCGTACCGCGCTTCGTGTAGTGCGCCGTCGGACCGTCCTGCCGGATGAACTGGCCGTAGTTGCGCCGGACGAGCAGCCGGATGAACAGGGGGGTACCGAGCAGCGCGACGAGCAGCGCGACTCCGGCGGCGACGAGGACGGCGATCACGGGGCGACCGACTCCCCCGCGAGCTCGTCCCCGAGGCGCCAGAGACCGGATCCGTTCGACGACTTCACGAGCACGACGTCCCCTGGACGCAGCTCCTCCGCGAGCAGCGCGGAGGCTGCGGCGACGTCGGCGACCTCGACGACCTCGTCGCCCCAGGACCCCTCCTGCAGAGCGCCGTCCGCGATCCCCGACGCGCCGGGACCGACGACGACGAGCCGCTTGATGTTCAGTCGCACGGCGAGCCGGCCGATCTCGTCGTGCTGCTCGCGCGAGTCCTCCCCGAGCTCGAGCATCTCGCCCAGCACGGCGACGGAGCGCCGCTCGCGTCCAGCGACCACCGCGAGCGCCTTGAGCGCGGCGCGCATGGAGTCAGGGTTGGCGTTGTAGGAGTCGTCGATGACGGTGATGCCGTCGGCACGCTCGGTGACGGCCATCCGGTGCGGGCTCGCCGGCGTCGCGCGGCTCAGCCCCTCGGCCACGACGTGGACGGGGAGCCCGAGCTCGATCGATGCGGCCGCCGTGGCCAACGCGTTGGTGAGGTGGTGCTCGCCGACGAGGCGCATCCGCACGGGTGCGGCCGATCCGCCCGCCCGGAGCTCGAACGAGACGCATCCATGGGGATCGATGCGTACGTCGTGAGCAGCCACGGCCGCGTCGCGGACCGTCCCGAAGGTCACGACCCGCCCGGGCGCGAGGTCACGCATCGCCACCACACGGAAGTCGTCTGCGTTGAGCACGGCGACGCCGCCCGGCGCGAGCCCTGTGACGATCTCCGACTTCGCGCGCGCGACTGCCTCGATCCCGCCGAAGCCGCCCAGGTGCGCGCTGCCCACGACGAGGACGATCGACACGTCCGGGGGCGCGATGCCCGTGAGGTACGTGAGCTCGCCCGGCGCGGCCGCGCCCATCTCGAGCACGAGGAAGCGCGTGTCGCGGTCCGCCCGGAGCACGGTGAGCGGCAGGCCGATCTCGTTGTTGAACGACGCTTCAGGGGTCACCGTGGCGCCGGAACCTCCGAGCACCTGCCCGAGCAGGTCCTTCGTCGTCGTCTTGCCGACCGAACCCGTCACGGCAACGACGCGCAGGTCGCCGCCCTCCCGCAGCTGCCGCAGGTGCTCCGCCGCAAGTCGGCCGAGCGCCGCCGGGACGTCGTCGACGACGACGCAGGGCACCCCGTCGATCTCGTGCGCCGCGAGCACGAGGGCTGCACCGGCAGCCACCGCGGCGCCGGCGTGCTCGTGGCCGTCAGACTTCTCACCGCGGATCGCGACGAACAGCGAGCCCGGCACCACCTTGCGCGAGTCGACCACGACAGGCCCATGGACCCGGACGTCGTCCGCGGCCGAGAGCCGACCATCCGTGGCGTGGGCCACCTGTGCTGCAGTCAGATCGATCACTCAACGCTCCGTCACTTGTCGTTCTCGTGCCCACGCCGGGAGAGCTCCCGGCGGGCGGCCCACGCCTCCAGGACCGCGTCGCGGTCGTTGTACCGGTGGAACACGCCAGCGATCTCCTGGACAGGCTCATGGCCCTTGCCGGTGATGATCACGGTGTCGCCCGCGCCTGCCAGCGACACACCGTACGCCACCGCTGCGCGGCGCGGCTCCACCTCGTGGACGTCCGCTCCGCCGGGCCGCTGGGCCCTGGCACCGTCGAGTATGGACGACCTGATCGAGGCGGGCACCTCCGAGCGAGGGTTCTCGTCCGTGATGATGAGCACGTCCGCGAGCCGGGCGGCGATCTCGCCCATGAGCGGCCGCTTTCCGCGGTCACGATCGCCGTCCGATCCGAACACGATGATGAGCCGGCCGGGGGTGATGGACCGCACACCGGTGAGCGCGAGCTCGAGAGCGTCCGGGGTGTGCGCATAGTCGACGAGCACGAGCGGTCCGTCCGGTGTGCGCTCGACCACCCGTTCCATCCGCCCGGGGATCGCGGCGCAGCCAGCGATCCCTGCGGCGGCCTCGTCGAGAGGAACCCCGGCCCTGTGTGCGACGACGAGCGCGACCGCAGCGTTCGAGACGTTGACGGTGCCGGGCAACGGACTGCGCGCCTCCACCCGCTCGCCGGCAGGACCGGTGAGCACGAAACCCGAGCCCACACCGTCGAGCCCGACGTTCGCCTGGGTCACCGTCCAGTCCGCTGCCTCGTAGCCGGGCGAGCCCGGACGCGACGCGACCGTGTCGACGGGGATCATCGCGTCCTGCGCCAGCCGGACACCCCACTCGTCGTCCACGCAGACGACGCCACGGGCGGCAAGGCCCGGTGCGAAGAGACGGGACTTGTCCCGGAAGTAGCCTTCCATGTCCCCGTGGAAGTCGAGGTGGTCACGCTGCAGGTTCGTGAAGGCCACGACGTCGAACGTCATCCCGGCGACGCGCTCCAGCGCGAGGGCGTGCGAGGAGACCTCCATCGAGGCGGCACTGACGCCCTTCTCGAGGGCGAGCGCGAGGATGCCGTGCAGGACGGGCGCCTCGACCGTCGTGCGGGGGCTCTCGATGGACTCGTCGCCGATCCGCAGCTCGATCGTGCCGACGATCGCCGTCGTGCCGTGCAGCCGGCCCAGCGCCGCGTCGACGAAGTAGCACGTCGTCGTCTTGCCGTTGGTCCCGGTCACACCCACCGTGACCAGCCGTGATGCCGGCTCGTCGTAGAACCACGCGGACAGCGCCCCCAGGGCCCGACGGGCGTCCGCCTCCTCGGGCAGCACGAGGACGGGCGTCTCGGGGATCCGCCCTTCCGCGACGGCGGCACGGACGAGCTCGGCCCCCTCGGCGTCCGTGAGGACGGCGACGGCTCCCGCGGCGACGGCGGCCGCGGCATACCTCGCGCCGTGCGCCGTCAGGCCGCGCAGACCGACGAAGAGGTCGCCCGGGAGGACGTCGGCGCTGCCCACCGCGAGACCGCTCGCACGGACGTCGGGGACGGCCTCCCCTACGGCGATCTGGAGAGCCTCCGCGATCTCAGCGAGGGTACGGGAAGGGCGTGCGGTGGGTCGCAGGCGACCCTGCTCGGACGTCATAGGGCCAATCTATCGCGGGTCTTCGGGCACGCCGCGCGCGCTCCGGTGGCGGAGTCGTGGACGCCCGTGAGGTCGTGGACGCCCGTGAGCGCCGTCACCACGTCGCCGGGAAGAGGTCAGGAGCGGTCCCGGTCGGGGCGACCCCACGCTGCTGCAGCCCGAACGCCATGAGCTCGGAGAAGACCGGAGCAGCGGCGGTGCCACCGAAGATCGTGACCGTCGGATTGTCGATGAAGACCCCGATGGCCAGCTGGGGGTCGTCGACGGGAGCGACGCCGATGAACGACGCGAGGTACCTGTCGAGCCCTCCGGCACCGTCGGGCATCTGCGCGGTACCGGTCTTTCCTGCGACGCGGTACCCGCTGATCGCCCCGTTGGACCCGGTGCCCTCGACGACGGCGGACTCCATCATCTTGAGCACCTGGTCGGCGGTGCTCTCCGAGACGACGGGGACGGGATCCGGCACCTCCTTCGGGGTGAACTGACCGTCCGGCGACGACGTCCCTGCGACGAGGTGCGGCGTCGTGCGGACACCCCCGTTGGCGATCGTCGCGAAGACGTTCGTCGCCTGGAGCGCCGTCACCGACAGCCCCTGGCCGAACAGCACGTTGTACTGCGTCCGTCCGTCCCACTCGGCGGCGTCGCGCAGGAGGCCCTTCTCCTCCCCCGCGAGCTCGATGCCGGTCCGCGCACCGAACCCGAACTTCGTCAGGTAGTCGTGGCGCACCTGCACGGGTATGTCCTGCCCGGCCATGACCGTGCCGGCGTTGGACGAGTCGGCGAGGATGCCCGTCAGCGTCCAGTTCTCCACCGGGTGCGGGTGCGAGTCGTTGATGAGCTGGCCGTTGGGGGTCGTGTACTTGTCCCCCACCTGGTACTGCGTCGTGGGAGTCGCGAGCCCGGTCTCGATGAGCGCGGCCATCGTGATGACCTTCGCGGTCGACCCCGGGTCGAAGATCGTCGAGGTCGCCTTGCTGCCACCGAAGCCGACGGGCGCGTTGGGGTCGATGGAGCCCGCGTCCGCGAGAGCGAGGATCTCGCCGGTCCGCACGTCCTGCACCACGGCCCACCCGCCCTCGGCCCCCATCGCCTCCACCTGTCGGTCGAGGGCCGCCTGGGCCGTCCACTGCAGGTCGTTGTCCAGCGTGAGCCGCACGTCCGAACCCGGCACGGCCGGGTCGGTCGACTGCTCGCCCGTGGGGATGCGGTGGCCCTTGTAGCCCCGCTCGTACGTCATCAGCCCCGGCGTCCCCGACAGGACGTCGTCGAGCGCGTACTCGAGCCCGGACTGGCCGGTCCCCTCCGCCCCGACGAACCCGATGAGGTTTCCCCCGGTCGTGCCCGCAGGGTACGACCGCTTCGGGTCGGGGGTGCCGAAGACACCGGAGATCCCCAGGCCGCGGACGGCCTCCCACGTCTCCGGAGCAACGTCCTTCGCGATGATCTTGTGCTTGTTCTCGCCGACCATCTGCGCTGCGAGCTCGGGGGCAGAGAGGCCGAGCAGCGGTGCGAGGAGACGCGCTGCCTCGGGAGCTCCTCCGACCATCGCGCCCTCCACCTCGTGCTCCCACTCGGCGATCAGGGGTTGGTCGATGAAGATCTCGTAGCGGGTGACCGAGGTGGCGAGCACGACACCGTTCGCGTCGGTGATCTCTCCTCGCACGGCTGGGATCGTGACCTGCTTGATCCGCAGCGCCTGGGCCTTCTCGGCGAGTTCGTCGCCGAGATAGCCCTGGATGTAGACGAGACGGCCGGAGAACACGACCAGCACGAGCATGACGATCACGCTGAGGTAGCGGATCCGCCGATCAGGGTGGCCGGGCGCCGGCGCCTTGCGCGGACGATCGGCGCGCACCCGGTCCAGGACGCGTCGGTCGGCTCCGCCGCTGGCGGACCGTGGGGGCCGCCCGCCGGCCACGTCGCGTGACGCGGTGCGGGCGGGCGCGGCAGCGTTCCGCACGCGTGGTCGCGCTGCACCGGCGGGAGCACCGGTCCGTCCGGTGCGTGCACCGTCCGCGGGGCGTCCCGTACGCGCCGCACGTGCGGCACCACTGCTCCGGGCGGGACGCGGGTCGCCTGCTGCCACACGTGGGCTGCGAACCCGGTCCGGGACAGGTCGAGAGACCGTGGGGGCGCTCGGCCCCGCAGGTCGAGCCTGAGGCGACCTCTTCGCCACCGGCCGCTGGTCCGTCGCACGCTGACCCGACGCCGCGCCATCCTCCCGGACAGGCCGTGCGGGCCGCGCGTCGCGCTGACGGGCGGCCGAGGTCGGCCTCGGCGTCGGCCTGGGCGTCGTGCGTCCCGTCGCGCTCGTCGTCGGACCGTCCGCACGTGGACGGACGGCGGGGCGCGCCGACCGCGTGCCCGCCGTCCGCTCGCCCCCTGCGACCGAGGCCGCGCGCGGCTGCCGGGTCGTCGAGGCCTGCGACCGCCCACGCGGCGTCGCCCCCTCGCCGCGGGAGCCCGTGGGGCGCGGCACCCCGGCGCCACGCTCCGGTCGCCGCTCCGTCACTGCGTGCCGCCTGCTGCCGGGGCTCCGCCGTACACCGTCTGGTCGGCGAGCCGCAGCGTCCCCGGGTTGTAGAACCGGACCATGCCCAGCTCCGTAGCGCGCGCAGCGAGTGCCTGCGGCGACTTCTTCTCGTCGAGCGCTGCGCGGAGGTTGTCCCCCACCTCTGCCTCCCGCGCGAGCTCCCGCTGGAGGGTCTGCGCTTCGTACGCCCCGTTGGCCATCGCCGTGTTGAGCACGAGCGTACCGAGCAGTGCCGCGGCCAGGATCCCGATGCACAGGAGGACGAAGGGGACCCGGCTGCGGGAGTACGAAGGGGCTTCGACGAGCTGGAGCCGGGGCGCTTCGTTCGCGACCGGGGAGACGGGCGACCGGTCGGTCGACGTGACGCGTACGGCAGCGGCATGTGCACGGCTCATGGTGTGCGCTCCCTACGGGTCTTCATGTGGTCGGGGGTGGGTCGGATACGTTCGACGGCGCGCAGGCGCACCGATGCGGATCGAGGATTACGAGCGAGCTCGGCCTCGTCGGCCTCCTCGGCTCCTCGGGTGAGCAGCCGGAGATAGGCCCGGTGCGTCTCGGGCTCGACAGGAAGGTCGGGTGGCGCGCTCGAGGTGACTCCCCGCGCGAACGCGCGCTTCGTGAGCCGGTCCTCGAGCGAGTGGTACGACTCCACGACGAGGCGCCCTCCGACGGCCAGGGCCTCGATGGCAGCCGGCAGCGCTCGCTCCAGCACCTCGAGCTCACCGTTCACCTCGATCCGCAAGGCCTGGAAGGTGCGCTTGGCGGGATTGCCCCCGGTCTTGCGCGTCGCGGCCGGGATGCAGGCCCGGACGAGATCGACGAGATCGGCTGACCGCTCCCACGGCCTCGTGGCACGCCGCGCGACGATCGACCGGGCGATCTTCGCCGCGAACCGCTCCTCGCCGTACTCACGCAGGATTCGAGCGAGGGCGCGCTCGTCGTAGGTGTTGAGGACATCCGCCGCCGTCAGGTCAGCGGTCGCGTCCATACGCATGTCGAGCGGTGCGTCGTGCGCGTAGGAGAAGCCGCGCTCGGACTCGTCGATCTGCAGGGAGGAGACACCCAGGTCCATGAGGATCCCGTCTGCTCCCGAGATCCCCAGGCCGCTGAGGACCTCGGGGATCTCGTCGTACACCGCGTGGACGCCCACGAACCTGTCGCCGAACACTGCGAGCCGCTGCCGCGCGAGGCTCAGCGCCTGCGGGTCCCGGTCGATGCCGACAGCCCGGACGTCGGGAAACCGTCTCAGGACCTCATGGGTGTGCCCGCCCATACCGAGCGTGCAGTCCAGGTAGACGGCGCCGGGCTTGCTCAGCGCCGGGGCGAGCAGGTCGACGCACCGCTCGAGCAGGACAGGGACATGACGGTCCGCCGCATCGGTCGGACGTGCTGCATCCCCACCGGCGTCGTTCGTCATGGGCGTGTTCCTGTCCCTGGTCATGTCGGATGGTGTCGTGCTGATCGTCCGGGCCGCCGGATCAGGTCTCCCTCCGCGTCCCTCTGGCACCGGGGAAGTGCGCCAGAGCGGGCGGGAGGAGGCCTCATCCGACGGCCGCGCTCACATCCGCAGTCCTGGAAGGATCTCTTCCGCGGTGTCCGCATAGGTGTCCACCTGTTCAGCGAGGTAGGTCTCCCATGCGGCGGCGTCCCAGATCTCGACACGGGTGCCCGCACCGATGACGGCGACGTCGCGGGAGAGGCCGGCGTACTCCCGGAGGCTCGCCGGGATGGAGACCCTTCCCTGCTTGTCAGGCACCTCGTCGCTGGCTCCGGAGAGAAAGACCCGCAGGTAGTCGCGCGCCTGCTTGCTCGTCACCGGAGCCTGTCGGATCTGCTCGTACATGCGCGTGAACTCGTCCATCGGCAGCAGGAAGAGGCAGCGCTCCTGCCCCCGAGTCATGACGAGCCCAGATGCCAGCCGAGACCGGAACTTGGCGGGAAGGATGAGGCGTCCCTTCTCGTCGAGACGTGGTGTGTACGTGCCGAGCAAGAGGCCTGGGCCGCTGCCGAACAGTTCTGTCACTGTCCGCACCCCTTCCTTTTGCTCCAGCAATCCCCACGGTACTCCACTTTCCTCCACCTGCAACGAGAGCATGGGCAGAATTCACCCACTCTCGGGCCATTTGCGCAGGTCACGCAGCTGAGGCGTGGTGGAGGGCGTTGACGGTCCTGCGGCCGCGCAGCGGTCCGCGGCCGCCGAGGCCTGATGCCCGGGGCGCCCCGGCTCCCGACGGCGCGCGCACGACGGGCGCCCGCACAGTCAGGCGCCCAGGCGCGTCAGGAGCGCCGGGACCCGAGGGTGGAGGGAAGTGGGGCGGCGGGAAGCGGACCCACGACGCACATGAGCCCTACCGCAGTGCGGTAGGGCTCATGGGTGGTACGTGTCGTGCGGCCGGACGTGGGTCCGGTCGCCGTGGGACGTGGCGCCGCGTCGGGATCAGCCGCGCTCGTCGCGGCGACGCTCCCAGCGCTCCTCGAGTCGTTTCATGAACGACTGGCTCCGCCCGGAGGTCGCGCTGCCCGGCCGGGCTCCCTTGCCGCGCGGGCCCGAGCTCCGCGGTCGTTCGATCTTTCCGTCGCCGGCGACGATCCCCGTGGGCCCCGACAACGGCGCGGGTCGCTTCGGTTGTGCAAACGCGTACGTCACGGCTCCGAACATGATGACGAATCCCACGACGCCCACCCAGGGAACGGACTGAGCGACACCGAGCACGAGGAGCAGCAGGCCGACGAGCAGCCCTACCCCGGCGACGACGTAGCGGAGTCCCGACCGGGGGGACGAGGACTGGAGCGTCGTGGCGAGCCGTGGGTCGTCAGACGTGAGCTCTCGCTCCATCTGCTCCAGAACACGCTGCTCGTATTCGGACAGAGGCATCTCTACCCCCGCGCTCTCGGTGGTCGGACCGTGTCACTTCTCAGGATAGTTGCACATCCCGAACTACGGTAGTCGAGGAGGTCGGGCGCACCCCTGCACCGATCGCCCCGTGCCCGAAGCGCTCGCGCACCTGATCGACCGCGAGCTCGACGGACCTCGTCTGCGCGTCAGTGTCCTCGACCGCGTCCTCCAGCGTCGGCTGGACACCAGACCGCGAGCGCACCTCGAGCCCCTCCGCCCGAACGCCCACGAGTCGTACCGGAAGCCCGCGCAGATCCACCGACGAGACGAGCTGGCGCGCGACGAGATAGACCTCCCGGCCAGAGTCCGTCGGCGAATGGAGCGTCCGGGAGCGGGTGAGCGTTCGGAAGTCGCTCGTGCGCACCTTGACGCTGACGGTGCGCGCGAGGAACCCGTGGGAGCGGAGACGCGCACCACACCTGTCTGCCAGCTCGAGGAGCTTCGACTCGACCACAGAGACGTCGTACTCGTCGCGCGCGAACGTGCTCTCGCCACCGATGCTGCGCTCCTGCCGGACGGGCTGGACCGGTCTGGGGTCGCGCCCCCACGCCAGGTCGTGCAGGTGCGCAGCGGAGGCGACGCCCAGGATCTGTCGGAGCACGCCGCGGTCCGAGTGCGCCAGCTCCGCCACCGTCGTGATCCCCCACCGAGCCAGGTTGTGCTCCGTCTTCTCTCCGACTCCCCAGAGAGCGCCCACCGGCAGCGAGTGGAGGAACGGCACCGCGGCGGCGCGAGGGACGAGCATGAGCCCGTCGGGCTTCGCGTGCGTCGACGCGAGCTTCGCGACGAACTTCGTCGAGGCGACACCCACCGAGCACGTGATCCCGAGCTCCCCGGAGACCCGCTCCCGGATGGCACGCGCGATGTGCACGGCTGGTCCGAGCCGCCGTCGCGCACCGGAGACGTCGAGGAACGCCTCGTCGACGCTCACCTGCTCGACGACCGTCGTGACGTCCCGCAGGATCTCCATCGCGCGGCCCGAGACCTCGCGGTAGGTAGCGATGTCCGGTGGGATGGTGACCGCCTGCGGGCACAGACGTCGTGCCATCGCAGCAGGCATGGCCGATCGCACGCCGAACGCCCTGGCCTCGTACGTCGCTGCGAGCACCACCGCGCGGTCGGAGCCTGCGACGATCACCGGCTTGCCGCGCAGATGAGGCCGACGAGCGATCTCGACCGAGGCGAAGAACGCGTCCATGTCCACATGAAGGATCGAGCAGCCGTCCTCGTCGTCCCCCCACGACCGTCGGGCGTCGCGCGCCCGGGGCGCCCGGCTCACGGCGTGGCCCCTCGTCGGATCATGACGCCCAGCCAGCGTCCGCGACAGCGTCGCCACCGAGGTGCGCACTCACGACATCCCTGAAGTCCTCAGCCGCAGCCACCCACCGCGCTGCCAGCGCATCGTCGACCATGTCCGAGCGTCCTGCAGCGACAGCCGCTCGGAGCCGGGCGCCAGCCTCGAAGTACGCGGCCCAGTCCGCGAGCCGGGGCTCCGCCTTCTGCAGCTGCTGCCAGGCGCTCCGTGGGCGAC
Source organism: Sanguibacter sp. Z41_6 (assembly GCF_059621145.1). NCBI lineage: Bacteria > Bacillati > Actinomycetota > Actinomycetes > Micrococcales > Sanguibacteraceae > Sanguibacter > Sanguibacter sp. Z41_6. Next base: position 63,627 of record NZ_JCAQIF010000003.1, read on the forward strand.
CCCGCGGGGGATGGACTCCCGCTGCGGCGAGCGCGGCTCCCGCGATGCGGAGCGCCGCGAGGTGCGCGTGGAGGAAGCGCTCGGCGGGGTCGGACGCAAGCTGGGAGGCCAGCAGCTCTGCATCACCGCGGCCGAGCATCTCCATGGAGGCGCGCGAGATGGGAGCCCGCCCGCGTGGAGGAGCGTCGACGAGCGTCCGCCCGACCGCCCCTCTGTCCCTCGTGCCCATGATGACCTCCCCGCTCATTCTCGAACACCTGTTCGAACACTGTCAAGCAGTCCGGACCACCTACGCTTGCTCCATGGCCCGTCGCCCGTCCCGCACCGCATCCTCCACCGGGCCACTGACACCCGGCTCGCGGGCCCCCCTCCCCTCCGGACCCGTCACCACGGACCACGGGGTGGTGGAGATCGTCCGCGACCGGGACGCCCCCACGGCACTCACCCTTCTCGTCAACGGTGCACCCAGCTCCTTCATCGACCTGGACGATCCGCGGCACGTCGGGTTCGAGTACATGGAGATCATGTGCGCGATCATCGACGAGGTCCGCGAGGGTCCGGTCGACGCCGTCCACCTCGGCGCCGCAGGGTGCGCCATGGCCCGGTACATCGACGCGGCCCGGCCGGGGTCACGACAGATCGGGATCGACATCGACGGACGCCTGCTCGAGCTGGTCCGGGACTGGTTCGCCCTCCCCCGCTCGCCCCGGCTGCGCCTGCGCGCCGGAGACGCGCGCGACCAGCTCGCGTCGCTCCGATCGGCGTCCGCCGACATCGTCGTCCGCGACGTCTTCGCCGGGGACCGCACTCCCGAGCACCTGCTCACGCGCGAGTTCGGGGAGGAGGTGCTCCGCGTGCTCCGGCCCGGCGGGGTCTACCTCGTCAACTGCGCCGACCGCCCGCCGCTCGTGACAGCCAGGTCCGAGATTGCGACGCTCCGCGCAGCGCACGCCGCCCACCCGGCGGCCGGCGCAGGGAGCACGGCGGACCTTCAGCTCGCCCTCGTCTCCGAGCCCGCACTGCTCAAGGCGCGCAGGTACGGCAACCTCGTCCTCGCGCTCGTCGCCCCCGGCGGAGAGCCAGGGGACCCGCTCCTCGGATCAGCGACGCTGGCCCGGCGTCTGCGCACGCTCGCAGTGCCGGCACACATCGTCCTCGGTCCCGAGCTCCGCCGCTTCGCCGGACAGGCGCCGGAGCTGCGCGACCCGCAGGAAGCGGGCGGTCAGCTTCCCTGAACGTCGCCGCGGTGCTGCGAGAGGAACTTCTCGAACTCCGCGCCGAGCTCGTCCGCCGTCGGCAGGTCGGTGGCGTCGGCGAGCAGGTTCTCGCGGGCGGCCGACTGAGCGAACGCGTCGTACTGCTCCTCGAGCGCCTTGACCACCCCGGCGACGTCCTCGGACTCACGCATCTGACGGGCGATCTCCTCGTGGGCCTCGTCCGCGGCCGGGGCGAGCTCCTCGACGCGCAGTGCCAGACCGGTGAGGCTCTCGACCTGGGTGAGCGCCGCCGCCGTCGCCGGCGGATACACGGACTGCGCAAGATAGTGCGGCACATGGATGGCATACCCCACCGCGTCCCGACCTCGCTCGCCGAGGCGGAGCTCGAGGAGGCTGGCTACGCTGCCGGGCACCTTGACCCTGCCGAACCACGAGACCGATGCCCCGGCGAGGGTCTCGCGCGTTGCGTGGGTCGTCGAGGACACGGCGCGGGTGTGCGGCACGCCCATCGGTATGCCGTACGCCGACACCGTCAACGACACCGCGAACCGCTCGACGAGCTGGCACACCGCTTCGACGAACCGCTCCCACTGCACATCGGGCTCGCTGCCGTGGAGCACGAGCACCGCGGTGCCCTCGGCGTCCCGCACGAGATCGATCGCCAGCACCGGCGCTTCGTACTCGGCCCACGACCGGGCGTCGAACACCATCATCGGTCGCCTCGAGCGGTAGTCGAGCAGCTGGTCGACGTCGAACGTCACAAGACGCTGGGCGTCCCCCTGCCCGAGCAGGTGCGTCGCGGCCGTGCCGGCGACCCCACCTGCGTCGACGAGACCCCGCACCGTGTTGATGAGCACGGGCCCGGTGCCGCCCGCCGTCGCCGGCAGCCCGAGCTCCGACTCGACCACGGCGTCCACCTCGTAGATCCCCTGAGGATCAAGCACCACACGTCTCCTGTCGCTGGTCGTCCGCGGACCGCGCTGGCGGTCCGAACCTCCGAGGGGTACAACGCTCCCGGCGGTCCGATTCTTCCCGCGGTCAGCGAGAGGGGAGGCGCACCACGGACACGAAGAAGTCGTCGATCTGGCGGACGACCTCGATGAAGCGGTCGAAGTCGACGGGCTTGGTCACGAACGCGTTCGCGTAGAGGGAGTAGCTGCGCACGACGTCCTCCTCGGCCTCCGAGGTGGTGAGCACGACGACAGGGATCTTGCGGAGCTCGGGATCCGACTTCAGCTCGGAGAGGACCTCGCGCCCGTCCATCCTCGGCAGGTTGAGGTCGAGCAGGATGAGGTCCGGCGTCGTCGCCCCGGCGTAACCACCCTCCTTGCGGAGGTACTCCATCGCGCTGACGCCGTCGCTCACCACCGAGAGGCGGTTGGCGACCTTGTTGTGCTCGAACGCCTCCTGGGTCATGAGGACATCACCCGGGTCGTCCTCGACGAGCAGAACCTCGATGATCTGGGTGACGTCGCTCACATGTTCTCCTTGCGATCCGCGGACGGACCGTCGACTCGGGCGGGCGCAGCCACTTCGGCGCTCTCTGCGGACGAGGATACCGCCACCCCCGTGCCATGGGGTCCGACGACGTCCCAGCCGGCCGGAGCCGCCTCGTCGATCGTGGTGGAGATGACGTCAGGCAGCGTCCACCGCACCGTGGTCCCGTCGGTCCGTTCGGGGCTGCTCGCGTCGTCGTCGCCGGCCTCCACCTGCGTGGGCTCGTCGATCCAGATCTCGCCTCCGTGGAACTCGACGATCTTCTTGCACAGCGCGAGGCCGATGCCGGTGCCCTCGTAGACGTCCTTGGCGTGCAGACGCTGGAAGATGACGAAGACCCTGTCGAGGTACTGCTTCTCCACCCCGATGCCGTTGTCGGTGCACCACAGCTCCCACATCTCGTCCCTGCGGCGCGCGCCGACCCGCACGTGCGGGTCGCGGCCGGGTGCCCGGAACTTGATCGCGTTCCCCACGAGGTTCTGGAAGAGCTGGACGAGGAGCCCGTGCTGGCCGATCACCGTCGGGAGCGGGTCACGGTCGACCCGGGCGCCGGTCGTCGCGATGGTCTCGCCGAGGTTCGCCAGCGCCACGGCCAGGGCGTCGTCCAGGTCGACGGGCTCAGGGTCACCCAGCGAGCGCCCGACCCGGGAGAACCCGAGGAGGTCCTGGATGAGGCGCTGCATGCGCTTGGCGCCGTCGACGGCGAAGTCGATGTACTGGTCCGCGCGGTCGTCCAGCTGGCCGCCGTAGCGCTTCTGCAGCAGCTGCGTGAAGCTCGCCACCTTGCGCAGCGGCTCCTGCAGGTCGTGCGACGCGACGTAGGCGAACTGCTCGAGGTCACGGTTGGACCTGCGCAGCTCCTCGGCCTGCTCCGTCACGAGGCGGTGCGCCTCGGCGATCTCGGCCCGGGACGTGCTCGCTGCGGCCATCTGGGTGACGAGGGCGACGCGCATGGTGTCGACCGCACCGGCGAGCGCCGCGATCTCTCCCGGGGCCTGCGTCCGGACCGCCTGGTCGAGATTCCCGTTGCTCACGGTCTCGGCCTTCGCCGCGAGGTCGGCGATCGGCTCGAGCACGCGCTGACGAAGAGTCCGCCAGAGCGCCAGGCCGACGACGAGGCCGGCGAACGCGAGCATGATCACCGTGAGGAACAGTGCCTGCGTCCACGACGCCAACGTCTCGGCGGCATCGTTGCGGGCCTCCCGCAGCCCTGAGACGAACGCGTCGGCGGCCTTCTCGGCCTCGGCGCCGAGCGTGGCCCCCTCGGTGAGGAGGTCCGCAGGCACAGCGTCCGGTCCACCGGCGCGCACGAGCTCCCTGACGGGGTCGGCGAAGTCGTCCTCCCAGGCGCGCGCTGTCGCCGACGCCTCGTCGAGAGACTCGACGAGCACCGAGTTGCTGCCGAGCTCGCGGACCACGTCGCTCCGCACGCTCTCCGGGCGTCCGCTCTCTCCGTCGACCGGTTCGAGCGTGCGCTCGTAGCCGGTGACGAGGTAGGCGTCCATCGCGACCTGGGCGTCGTCGATCCATGCCTGGTGCTCCTGGGCCGCGACGATCGCACGGAAGTAGAAGTCGGTGACACGAGACTGGTAGTTGACGACCTGCACGAGCGCGACCACGGCGAACGCCACGATGACGAGGAGCACGGCAGCGGACGCTCCGAGCATCCGGGCGAGGTGGTGTCGGAGCGTCGGCGACGCCTCGGCGTCGGCGGTCGGGGTTCCGGACGTGCTCACTGCCACTCCTCCGCGTCCGCGAGCGTCGCCGTCCGTCGGCCCGCGGCATCGTCACCACGACCAGGCCAGCCGACGAGGAGCACGGCGGCGTCGTCTGCCAGGCGTCCCCCGTGCGCCGAGTGCACGCGGTGCAGGAGCCGCTCGACGAGGTCGTCCGTCCCCGCGGCGAGCTCTGCATCCACGACCTCGAGGAGACCGTCGAGACCCAGGCGGGCAGCGACCTGCACGCCCGGCCCCTCGAGCACCGTCGGCGGGGCGTCGAGGATCGTCGTCTCGAGGAGACCGTCGGTGTAGATCATGAACCACCACGTGTCGCCCAGCTCGACGCGCGTCGGCTCCCACCGGCCGTCGACCGGGATGCCGAGTGCCGGCCCGCGCCCCTCGGCGGACATCGGGGTGCTCACGTCACCCAGGACGATCGGGGCCGGGTGCCCGGCCAGGTACAGGTCCGCCGAGCGCCGGTCGGGAGCCACGACGACCTGGCACAGGGTCGTGAACGTCTCGGGCCGTGCCCGTTCGTGGACGAGCACGCGTTCCACGAGCGACAGCACCTCGCCGAGCGGCACCCCCGCGAGCACGAGCGTGCGCCAGGCGGTGCGCAGCGTGGCACCGAGCGCTGCCTCGTCCGGGCCGTGCCCGGCGACGTCGCCGACGATGCAGGCCAGACTTCCGTCCGGCCGCTCGAGGACGTCGTAGAAGTCGCCCCCCAGGAGTCCGCTGCCTCCGGGCAGGTACCCGACATGGATCGAGAGGCCCGTGTCACGTACGACCGGTCGAGGGAGGAGCGCCCGCTCGAGGCGCGCGGTCTCCTCCGCACGCACGGCGTTGCGGTAGATGGTCCGCTCCTGCTCGTCCGAGCGACGGCGCTGGACGGCGTACCGGACGGAGCGTGCAAGGAGGTCGGGGTCGATGTCGTTCTTCACGAGATAGTCCTGCGCGCCTGCAGCGACGGCCGCGACGCCCATCTCCACGCTCGACAGGCCGGTGACGACGACGAGGGCCGGCTGCTCCGGGGCGGCCCGCAGCGCCGTGACGCCGGAGAGTCCGACGGAGTCCGGCAGCCCGAGGTCGAGGAGCACGCAGTCGACGTCGAGCATGCCGAGAGCCTCGTCGACGGAGCGCGCCCGGGTGAGGAGCACCTTCAGGCCTCCGTCCTCGAACATCGTCTCGACGAGGACGGCATCGCCGTCGTCGTCCTCGACGAGCAGGACCCTGACCGGCCCCTCCTCGCTCGGCGCTGTCACGTCGGGGTCTCCTGGGTCGGGCATGCCCACGATCGTAAACGGTGGCGAGCGCTCCTCCTCCCCCCGGTGACGGACGGCGGCGCACGAGTCACCGCGGATCAGCCATAATGGACGGCCGCGATCGGCTGACGACGCGATCCCCTCGTCCCGGAAGGACACGTGTGAGCGACCAGGCCGCTGAGGTCAGCCTCGAGCAGCAGACCGTCGATGCCCTGTACGCACGCCTGGACGAGCTTCGCGCCGCCGCCCGCGGCCGACTCCGGGACGTCCGGCGCGGAGGCCCGAGCGGGTCACCGCAGAACCGGAGCGAGCGTGACGCCTTCGCCACGCTGTACGAGGACCGCATCGCGCTCCTCGACGCCGTCGAGGACCGGCTGTGCTTCGGTCGTCTCGACTTCGACGCGGGTCCCCCGCGGTACATCGGGCGCATCGGCCTCACCGACGTGGAGCACACGTCGATCCTCACCGACTGGCGCGCCCCCGCCGCCCAGGCCTTCTACCGGGCGACGGCTGCCCACCGGGACGGCGTCGTCCGACGCCGTCACCTCGTCACGCGCAGCAGGCGGGTGACCGGGATCGAGGACGAGATCCTCGATCTCGAGATGTCGAGCGAGGATCAGGCCGGGCTCGCGCTCTCCGGCGAGGGCGCCCTGCTCGCGGCACTCACGGCCGGCCGCACCGGACGGATGGGTGACATCGTCGCGACCATCCAGTCCGAGCAGGACACGATCATCCGCGGAGAGCTGCAGGGCGCGCTGGTCGTGCAGGGCGGCCCCGGGACCGGCAAGACCGCCGTGGCGCTGCATCGCGCCGCCTATCTCCTCTATGCGCACCGCCGGCTCCTCGAGCGCTCCGGCGTCCTGCTCATCGGGCCCAGCCAGTCGTTCCTGCGGTACATCGACCAGGTCCTCCCCTCGCTCGGCGAGACCGGCGTCGTCAGCACGACGATCGCCGACCTCCTGCCCGGCATCAGCGCGCGTGGGGACGAGGACCCCCGGGTCGCCGAGATCAAGGGGCGCCCCGAGCTCGCCGGCGTGATCCGTCGCGCTCTGGCGGCCCGTCAGCGCGTGCCGGAGGCCGACGTGCACGTGCGCGTCGACGGGCACGACATCGTCGTCCGTCGACGCGACGTGCGCGACGCCATCGCCCGCGCGCGTCGGCACCGCAAGCCGCACAACCTCGCACGCGTCTCCTTCGTCCGGGACATGCTCTCCCGGCTGGCCGACCAGTACGTCGAGCAGATGCGCTACCCCCTCGCGGACGACGAGCGCGGCGAGATCATCGAGGAGCTGCGGACCACCCGGGAGATCAGGATCGCGCTCAACCTCGCCTGGATGCCCCTCACCCCCCAACGGCTCGTCGAGGACCTCTACATCAAGCCTCACCGGCTCGCGGAGGCGGCCCCGGGGCTCTCGGCCGCGGAGCGCGCTCTGCTCGCGCGTCCCGCCGGCTCGCCCTGGACGGAGGCCGACGTCCCGCTGCTCGACGAGGCCGCAGAGCTGCTCGGCGAGGACGACCAGGCAGCCCGGGCGCAGGCACGCCGCGACTCGGAGGAACGTGCCCGCGACCTGGACTACGCGCGTCAGGTGCTGGAGAGCTCCGGTGGCGGCGGCATGGTCAACGCCGAGGTGCTCGCGCAGCGGTTCAGCGCTGGTGGTGGATACCTCACGACGGCGGAGCGCGCCGCGAAGGACCGCGCGTGGACCTTCGCTCACCTCGTCGTCGACGAAGCGCAGGAGCTCTCCGCGATGGCGTGGCGGATGCTGCTGCGCCGGTGCCCCACACGGTCCATGACGATCGTGGGAGACGTGGCCCAGACGTCGTCGCCCGCCGGTGCCCGGTCGTGGTCAGCCATGCTCACCCCGCTCCTGCGGGACTCCTGGCGCCTGGCCGAGCTCACCGTCAACTACCGCACACCGCAGACCATCGCGTCCGCCGCTCGTGCGATGGCGCTCGAGGCAGGGCTCCCTGTCTCCCCCCTCACCTCGGCCCGCGAGGTGCCGGACGCGCTCGTCGTGCGGACCGTCCCCGCCGCCGAGGTCGTACCGGTGGCAACCCGCGAGGCCCAGGACGCCGTCGCGCGTCTGCACCGCGCGGGCCAGGGCGGGACGGTCGCCGTCATCGCACCCGCACCGCTCGTCGCGACGACGCGGGACTCCGTCGGCGCAGCCCTGGCGTCGGACGAGGCGTCCGCAGCCATGGTCTCCGTCCTCAGCCCGAGAGAAGCAAAGGGCCTGGAGTTCGACGTGGTCGTCCTCGTCGAACCCGCGCAGGTGCTCGCTGGCCCCGGCGGCGCCTCAGACCTCTACGTCGCCATGACCCGCCCGACGCAGGCTCTGCGCATCGTGCACGCCGAGCAGCTCCCCCCGGGCATGCGCGAACAGGGCACGCCGATGTCCGAGTGACAAGACCCGTTTGGCTGGCGGCGCAGGAGAGAGGAGCATGACTACGTGCTCAAAGCCCTGCTCCTGGAAAACGTCCACCCGCTCTCCGTCAAGATCCTCGCGGACCACGGCATCGATGTCGAGGTCCGGTCCGGGGCGCTTGACGAGGACGAGCTGATCGAAGCGCTCGCGGGCGTCCACATCCTCGGCATCCGCTCCAAGACGCAGGTGACCGAGCGGGTCATCGCCGCGTCGAGCGAGCTGTTGACGATCGGTGCATTCTGCATCGGGACCAACCAGATCGACCTGCGCGCCGCTGCGAGCCACGGGGTCGCCGTGTTCAACGCACCCTTCTCGAACACGCGGTCCGTCGTCGAGATCGCACTGGCCGAGATCATCTCCCTCACGCGTCGCCTCACGGAGCGGGACAAGGCCCTGCACGACGGCGTCTGGGACAAGTCCGCCGAGGGCTCCCACGAGGTGCGAGGTCGCACGCTGGGCATCGTCGGGTACGGGAACATCGGCACCCAGCTCTCCGTGCTCGCTGAGAACCTCGGCATGTCCGTGGTGTTCTTCGACACCTCTGAGAAGCTCGCGCTCGGCAACGCGCGCCGGCTGGACACCCTCGAGGAGCTCCTCGCCGTCGCGGACATCGTCACGCTCCACGTCGACGGCCGCAGCGGCAACGCCGGCCTCTTCGGTGCCGCGCAGCTCCAGCAGATGAAGCGAGGGGCGGTCTTCCTCAACCTCTCCCGCGGCTTCGTCGTCGACACCGCCGCGCTCCGCGAGGCCATCGTCTCGGGGCACCTCGCGGGTGCCGCGATCGACGTGTTCCCGCACGAGCCGAAGAAGCGGGGTGACGCATTCGAGTCCGAGCTCCGCGGGCTGCCGAACGTCATCCTCACGCCGCACATCGGCGGTTCGACCCTTGAGGCGCAGGAAGCCATCGGGGTGTTCGTCGCGAACAAGATCCGTGACTACGTCCGCACCGGCACGACGACGCTCAGCGTGAACATGCCCAACCTCGCGCTGGAGAACTCCACGGGGGTCGCCCGCGTTGCCCACCTGCACCGCAACACCCCTGGCGTGCTGGCCGCGGTGAACAAGACGTTGGCCGAGCACGGCACGAACATCGAAGGCCAGCTGCTGGCTACCCGCGGGGAGATCGGCTACGTCGTCACGGACGTCGGGTCGACGCTCGAGGCAGCGGTGATCGAGGCGCTGCGGGGCATGGACCAGACGATCAAGCTCCGCGTCCTCACCGAGGCGCGCGCCTGAACGGCCCCGGACACGACGAAGGGCCCGAACCGTTGACCACGGTACGGGCCCTTCGTCGTCGCGGGCGCGCAGTAACAGGAGGCACCGCCACGGCCTGTGACGGTGAGCGGGACTCAGCCCGACTTGCGTCGGAACGTGCGCTGCACGGGTCCGGTGGTCTCAGAGGAGTGCACCGACCCGGTGTTCGACGAGCCCTCGCTCGTTCTGTGGCGCGCTGCGTTCTTGCGCTCCAGCGCCTCCTTGAACTTCGCCTTCGTGTCCGCGCTGACCGCCGCGGTGTCCTTGTCCTCGCTGTCGTGCGTCATGAGGCCTCCTCTTCGTCGTCGTGCCGGTCGCTGCCTGGGCCGTCGTTGTCCGCCGCTGCGGCCTGCTCGTGCTCAGCACGGAGCAGGTTGATCGCTGCCTCGAAGTCCTCGAGGGAATCAAACCCCTGGTACACGCTCGCGAAGCGCAGATACGCGACCTCGTCGAGCTCGCGCAGCGGGCCGAGGATCGTCAGGCCGATCTCGTAGGCGTCGAGCTCGGCGCTTCCCGTCGCGCGGACCGACTCCTCGACGCGTTGTGCGAGCAGCGCGAGGTCATCCTCGCTCACCGGCCTCCCCTGGCACGCCTTCCGTACACCGTTGACAACCTTCTCGCGGCTGAACGGCTCGGTGACTCCGGATCGCTTGACGACGGAGAGGCTCGCGGTCTCCAGGGTGGTGAAACGTCGGCTGCACTCAGGGCACTGGCGACGTCGCCGGATCGAGGCGCCGTCGTCGGAGGTGCGGGAGTCGACCACACGAGAGTCCGGGTGACGGCAGAACGGGCAGTGCACGGGCGCCTCCTGAGCATCGACTGCGAGCGTCGATCGACCCGCTGTCCGGTGCCACCCTACGCGGGACCCGGCCGCCCGCGCACGTGCTTACCCTCAGCGCACGGGCAGGAGGATCTGCTCGCCCACCTGCAAGGCAGCGCTGCTGCGCCCGTTGAGGGTGATGATGTCGGCGACGACATCACGCACGTCCTCCCCCGGCAGCGCGACCGAGGAGGCGAGTGCCCACACCGTCTCGCCCTGGGCGATCGTGTACGGCACCACCTCGACGGGATCCCCCGGTCCGCCTGCGAGCGCGCGCCCGCCGAGGAGCACGCCCCCGAGCACGAGCATCACCGCGAGCATCCACAGGACGACACGTCCGCGGCGCGTGAGGACGAGGTCGGGTTCCCGGATCGTGCGGGCGCTCGTCGGACGGGCCGCCAGGGCCCCGGTTGCGCTCGTGCTGTGCGCCATGATCGCTCCTTCCAGTTCGCGGGTCGGCGTCAGCCGGACCCCGCGATCGAACACATGTTCGTAGAACAAGTGTACGAACGACGCCCCAGATGGCAAGGGGTCGGGCCCAACACGCTCGAACATGTGTTTGAAACGTGGGCGGCACAGCCCTAGGCTGAGGCAGAACCGTCGAGACGCACTCGACCACGACCCACTGACACCGGGCGCGGACAGGTGGCCACCAGGCGCGCGACGGGCGCGGACGACGACCGGAGGACCCTCGTGGTGACGAACATCAGCAAGGCCGCGGCGCAGAGCGTCGCTCCCGGCCAGGGAGCTGCGTCGAGCGAGCCGGCCGACGGGCTCAGTGCGCGCCAGCGGCGGGTGCTCGAGACGATCCGGTCGTCGCTCGACGCCCGCGGCTATGCCCCGAGCATGCGGGAGATCGGTGACGCCGTCGGCCTCAACAGTCCCTCGAGCGTCAAGCACCAGCTCACGGCACTTGAACGCAAGGGATACCTGCGACGCGACCCCAACCGCCCACGGGCGATGGAGCTCGTCCTTCCCGCAGGCGACGACCCGGCCGCCCGGCAGCAGGAGAGCTGGGAGGAGGGCGGGAGCGAGGGCGAGCTCGATGCCCGTCCCGCTGCCACGTACGTCCCCCTCGTCGGCCGGATCGCCGCCGGTGGCCCGGTGCTCGCCGAGCAGGTCGTCGAGGACGTGTTCGCACTCCCCCGACAGCTCGTCGGCGACGGTGACCTCTTCCTCCTGCGGGTCAGCGGGGAGTCGATGATCGACGCGGCCATCTGTGACGGGGACTGGGTGGTCGTGCGACGTCAGCCGGTCGCGGAGAACGGACAGATCGTCGCTGCGATGATCGACGGCGAGGCGACGGTCAAGACGTTCAAGCGCAGCGACGGCCATGTGTGGCTCATGCCGCACAACCCGGCGTTCAGTCCGATCCCCGGAGACGAGTCGACGATCCTCGGCCGCGTCGTGTCGGTCCTTCGCAGCCTCTGACCGCCGAAGCCCCCGGCGCGCATCGCGCGCAGCCAGTACGCACACCGCCCCGCGACCCCTTCCGGGGCCGCGGGGCGGTGTGCGTACGCGCGCGCGTGGTGGGTCAGAACCCGAACCGTCGAGCGACCTGCGTGAGCGCGGCGGCCGAGCGCTGCAGGCCCCGGATCTCGGTCGGGGACAGCGGCACGGCGAGTCGTTCCGTGCAGCCTGCGCGTCCCACGACGGACGGCACGGACAGGCAGATGTCGCTGATGCCGTAGTAGTCGTCCAGCAGGGTCGAGACGGGCAGGATCCGATGCTCGTCCTGGAGGATCGCCTCGATGATCCGCGAGCCCGCGAGGGCCACCGCATAGTTCGTCGCGCCCTTGCCCTCGATGATCCGGTAGGCCGAGTGCACCACCTCGTGGGCGATGGACTCGCGCACCTCCTGGGTGAGCGGCCCGCCCCCGCCGACACCGTTCCAGTCGAGGAGCGGAACCCCGCCGATGGATGCAGAGCTCCACAGCGGGATCTCGCTGTCGCCGTGCTCCCCGGCCATGTACGCGTGGACGTTCTGCACGGCCACCCCGCAGTGCGCGGCCACGAGGTAGCGCAACCGGGAGGAGTCGAGCACCGTGCCCGAGCCGAAGAGCTGGGTCGGGGGGAGCCCGGAGATCTTCAGGGCCGCGTACGTGACGATGTCCACCGGGTTGGTGACCATGACGTAGATGGCGTCCGGAGCGACCGCCTGCAGCTGCGGGAGGATCTTCGACACGAGGCCGATCGTGGCCTCGGCGAGGTCGATCCGGGTCTGGCCCGGCTTCTGCTTGGCGCCGGCCGTCACCATGATGACGTCCGCGCCCTCGCAGACCGAGATGTCGTCAGAGCCGAGCACCTCGGCCATCGGCATGAACTGGATGCCGTGCGCGAGGTCGAGCGCTTCGGCCTCGACCTTCGCCTTGTTGATGTCATAGAGCGCGACGGTTCGCGCGGAGCCCCGCATGAGAGCGGCGTAGGCCATCGTCGAACCGACCGCGCCAGCCCCCACGACCGCCACCTTCGTCGTCTTGCGACGGGCCGAGGCGGGTATCGGGCCGGTCTCGCCGATCTCGGGCGATTCTTCGTCGGTCATTCTTCCTCCACGCGATCCTGGTCACTGGGGCGGGCCGGAGAGACCCTTCACGTCAGGGTAGGCCAGCGAGTCGGCTCAGCGCCGCTTCGGCGACCGCCCGGTCGGTGGTCCGCCAGAAGTCAGGAAGGGTCCGGACGAGGAACGGCCCGTACCGGGCGGTCGCGAGGCGCGGGTCGAGGACCGCGACGACCCCCCGGTCCGACGTCGTCCGCACGAGCCGGCCAGCCCCTTGTGCGAGCAGCAACGCCGCATGGGAGGCCGAGACCTGCATGAAGCCGTTGCCGCCGTGCGACTCGACGTAGCGTGCACGGGCGGCCTTGACGGGGTCGTCCGGACGGGGGAACGGGATCCTGTCGATGAGGACGAGCTGGCAGGCGGAACCGGGCACGTCGACGCCCTGCCACAAGGAGAGCGTGCCGAACAAGCAGGTGGCGTCGTCCTCGGCGAACTGCCGGACGAGCGTCGGGAGCTGGTCGTCCCCCTGGCACAGGATCGGCACGTCGAGACGCTCGCGGAGCAGCTCGGCAGCGCGCTCCGCGGCACGCCGCGACGAGAAGAGACCGAGCGTGCGCCCCCCTGCCGCGGTGATGAGGGCAGCCATCTCGTCGATCTGAGCATCGGTCGTGGCCTGCTGGCCCGGCACCGGGAGCTTGCTCGCGATGTAGAGGATGCCCTGCCGCGGGTAGTCGAACGGGCTCCCGACGTCCGTTCCCCGCCAGCGTGGCGCGGGCGCAGCGCTGGCCTCACCCGGCACGGCGGACGACGGCTCGAGGCCCACCGAACGGGCGATGGGGTCGAAGGAGTCCCCCAGCGCGAGCGTCGCGGACGTGAGCACCCCGACCTTCTCGTCCCACAGGCCGGTGCGCATGAGGCCGGACACGCCCAGCGGTGCCGCATGGAGCTTGGACATGCCCGCGCCGAACCCGCCTTCGCCCGCGCGCGAGCACCACAGCACGTCGAACTCCGAGGACTCGCCCGTCATCCGCTCCGCGATCTCGAAGACGACGAGCATGCTCGAGGACGCCATCTTCAGACCGCTGCTCGCAGCTCCGCCGTCCCCGCTCGTGGGCGTGTCGGGCTTGAGCTCGCTCATGACCGCGCGCGCCGCGTCGCGCACCGCCGCGACCGCGGCGTGCGCCGCTTCCGGGAGGCCGTCAGGGAAGCGCTCTGCCGGGAGGGAGGCGAGGACCGCGCCGAGCTGGGCGGACGCGGCGTCCAGGTCGGTGGTGAGGACGCCGCCGTGGCGCCGCGCCTGCCGCGCAGCATGCTCGACGGAGGCGACCGACAGCTCGACGGTCGCGGCTGCCGTGACACGGTCGGGGAGCTCGTGCGCCTCGTCGACGACGAGGACGGCGTGCTCGGGCAGGACGTTGGGCGACCCGGTGGCAGCGATGCCGAGCATGGCGTGGTTCGTCACGACGACGTCGGCCTCACGAGCGAGACCTCGTGCCCTCTCGGGGAAGCACTCGGTGATGAGCGGGCACCGCTGCCCGAGGCACTCGAGGGAGTTCACGGAGACCTGCCGCCAGGCCCGGTCCGAGACGCCGGGCGTCAGGTCGTCGCGGTCACCCGTCTCCGACTCCTCCGCCCACTCGCGCAGCCGGAGGATCTGCTGCGCGAGCCCGGCGCTGCTCTGCTCCTGTCGCGACGGGGACGCGCCCGGTGGAGCGTCGAACGGGTCCGGGGGGCCGTCCGTGCGGGGCATGTCGAACAAGGTGCCCGCGTCGTCGGCCGGGTACCCGCCGGCGATCTTGTGGCGGCAGGCGTAGTTGTGCCATCCCTTGAGCAGTGCGAGCCGGGGACGCCGCGGCAGGTGCGGGGCGAGCGTGTCGGCGACGAGCGGCAGGTCCCGCGTCATGATCTGACGCTGCAGCGCCAGGGTCGCCGTCGAGACGATGACGCGCTCTGCGCTGTGGACGGCGTGCTGGACCGCGGGGACGAGGTAGCCGAGCGACTTCCCGGTCCCTGTGCCGGCCTGGACGAGGAGATGCTCGCCGCTCGTCATCGCAGACGCCACCGCCGCCGCCATGACGTGCTGGCCTTCCCGCCGCGCGCCGCCCAACCTGGCCACAGCGAGGTCGAGCAGCTCGTGCACGGCCTCCGTGTCCGGCGTCGCCGTCGGCCGGGGCGTGCTCGTGGAACTCACCGGGTGAGTCTACGGTCACCGGGCGGACCAGAGGCGGCGTCCTCGAGGAACGCGGGGGTGTACCGCGACCGCAGCCGCGCACGCCGCGTCACCCGCGCACGGCCACCGCAGACAGCTCCGCCGCCAGGCCGTCCTCGACGCGGCCACGCAGGAGCGTCCCTGACTCGATGTGCTCGAGGTGATCGATCTCGCCCTCCAGGTGAACCCGGCTCAGCAGGTCCCCCCGGTCGTACGGCACGACGAGGTCGACGGACACACCGGGACGGGGCAACGACGCCGAGATGTAGTCGAGCAGCTCGGGGATCCCCTCACCGGATCGCGCCGAGACGACCACCGTGCTGCGTTCCCGGCTCTGCAGCCGGGTGATCGTCTCGGCGCTCGCGACGTCCGCCTTGTTGAGGACGATGACCTCAGGCACGTCCTCCATCCCCGGGATGTCGGCGAGGACGTGGCGCACGGCCGCGATCTGGCCCTCGGGGTCCGGGTGGGACGCATCGACGATGTGCAGGAGAAGATCGGCGTCTGCAACCTCCTCGAGGGTCGAGCGGAACGCTTCGACGAGCTGGTGCGGCAGGGAACGGACGAACCCGACCGTGTCCGCGAGCGTGTAGACGCGCCCGTCCGGGGTCTGGGTGCGTCGCACCGTCGGGTCGAGGGTGGCGAAGAGCGCGTTCTCGACGAGCACCCCGGCTCCGGTCAGCGCGTTGAGGAGACTCGACTTGCCGGCGTTGGTGTAGCCGGCGATGGCGACAGCCGGGATGGCGTTGCGCTTGCGTGCCGCGCGCATCGTCACCCGGGACGGCTCCATCGCGGCGATCTCGCGCCGCAGCTTGGCCATCCGGTCGCGGATCCGGCGCCGGTCGAGCTCGATCTTCGTCTCACCAGGACCGCGGGAGCCCATGCCCGCGGCGGCGCCTCCCACCTGACCACCGGCTTGGCGAGACATCGAGTCTCCCCAGCCCCGCAGACGCGGGAGGAGGTACTCGAGCTGGGCGAGCTCGACCTGTGCCTTGCCCTCCCGGGACTTGGCGTGCTGCGCGAAGATGTCGAGGATCAGTGCGGTGCGGTCGACGACCTTGACCTTGATGACGTCCTCGAGGCTGCGGCGTTGCGACGGTGCGAGCTCGCCGTCGACGATCACCGTGTCCGCGCCGTTCGCGGCGACGAGGGCAGCGAGCTCGGCGGCCTTGCCCGAGCCGAGGTACGTGCTCGGGTCGGGCTTCTGGCGCCGCTGGAGGATACCGTCGAGGACGACGGACCCCGCGGTCTCCGCGAGCGCCGCGAGCTCGCGGAGCGACACCTCCGCGTCCACCATGTCGCGGGACCACAGCCCGACGAGGACGACCCGTTCCAGACGGAGCTGGCGGTACTCGACCTCGGTGACGTCCTCGAGCTCGGTCGACAGACCAGCGACGCGCCGCAGCGCCGTGCGCTCCGCGAGGTCGAGCTGGTCCCCGTCGTGCACGGAGTGGTCCGTGCCTCCCTCCGAACGAGCGGTTCCCGCTCGCGCGAGCACACGCGCGACGACGTCGCTCGCGATGTCCCGGGCGGCCCGCGGGGCGGGGTCAGCCACAGCCGCGCCCGTCGCCTCGAACTGCTCGTCCGACGTCCCGCTGTGTGGCTCGTGACTGTTCGTCATGCATCCCTCTGTCTGTCTGGTGTCGTGTGGACTCAAGCGTCCCATGCCGGTGCTGCCCGCGCTAAGTGATTACGCGCAGGGAGGACGGCTCCGGCCACACCCGGACTACGATGGCCCACTGTGAGCGAGACGAGCCCGGACCACTACTTCACGGCGCGACCGGCGTCCTCCGACGAGCGGCGCCTGCTCACGGTCCGCCTGGACGGCGCGGACCGTGAGGTGGAGACCGCAGGTGGTGTCTTCTCCCCCGGGCGCCTCGACCTCGGCACCCAGGTGCTCCTGCGGACGGTCGAGACTCCCCCGGCCGGCGACGTCCTCGACCTCGGGTGCGGGTGGGGGCCGGTCGCCCTGACGATGGCGCTGCGCAACCCGGCAGCCACGGTATGGGCCGTGGACGTCAACGAACGCGCGCTCGACCTTGTCCGTCGCAACGCTGCGCGGCTGGGACTGACCTCGGTGCGAGCGGTCCTGCCCGACGACGTGCCGGACGACGTCACCTTCACGACGCTGTGGTCCAACCCGCCGATCCGGGTCGGCAAGGAGGCGCTGCACGCGATGATGGACCGCTGGATCCCCCGGTTGGCTCCGCAGGCGTCGGCTTTCCTCGTCGTCCAGCGCAACCTCGGGGCGGACTCGTTCCAGACCTGGCTGGCAGAGCGGTTCGCCAGCCTGTCCCCGGCCGCAGGCCCGGACACCGGCTCCCCGGGCGTCACGGTCTCCCGGGTGGCCAGCGCGAAGGGGTTCCGGGTCCTGCAGGTCGTCCGACCCTAGCCAGCGAGCAGACGGTCGAGACGGACCCGGCCGCGTGCGACGACGACCGCCGGGCCCGCGAGCTCGACGTGGCCGTCCTGGCGCATCGTCACCCGGACGGTGCCGCCCGGGACGTCGACGAGCCACTCGTCCGGAGCCGCGGCACCCGCCCACGCGCGCACCGCGAGGGCGGCGGCGCACGCACCCGTCCCGCACGAGAGCGTCTCCCCCACGCCTCGTTCGTGCACCCGCATGCGTACGCGCCCCACCGTCCGGCCGTGCGCACCCGTCTCCTCACCGAGGGGCACGACGAGCTCGACGTTCGTCCCCTCGGGCGGGACGGGCACGACGTCCGGCGCTCGGAGCAGGTCGGCGCGCTCGAGGTCAGCGAGGGTCGGGAGCGCGAGGACCGTGTGCGGGTTGCCCAGGTCGACGCTCAGCGCGGGTCGGACGACCTCGGCGCCGGCGGGCTCGCACCCGTAGGCGCGGACCTCGGCATCGAACCCCTCCGCGACTGCACTGGCGCCCCCCGGGAAGGACCAGGCACCCATGTCCACGACGAACCACCCGGTGTCCTCCTTGCGGACGCGCCGCGCCCCGGCCCGGGTCCCGACGACAAGCTCGGGTGTCCGCGCGTCGAGCTCGACGAGCCCGAGGTCCTCGAGGAAGGCGACGAACACGCGCACACCGTTGCCGCACATCTGCGCGATCGATCCATCGGCGTTGCGGTAGTCCATGAACCATTCCGCGTCCGGCTCGTGCCGCAGGACGGCCCGCCCTTCGGCGAGGTGCGCGGACCGGACGACACGGATCACTCCGTCACCGCCGACCCCGGCCCGCCGGTCCGCCAGGAGCCGGACGAGCTCGTCGGTGAGGTCGAGGTCGTCGTCGCGGTCGTCGATGAGGACGAAGTCGTTCTTCGTCCCGTGCCCCTTCGCGACGTCGAGCTCTGCCGGGTGGACCAGGCCAGGTGCGGCGGCGTGCGTCATGATCCCAGCGTACGGCGGACGGGCGTGTCCGCGACCGCCGTGGGCCCCTGGTCGCCTGCCCGACGGACGACAGCCAGCGCCTCCTCCACGAGGTCGTCGGACTCAGCAGAGAGCCAGTGCACACGCGGGTCGCGGCCGAACCATCCCATCTGCTTGCGGGCGAGCCGCCGGGTGTTCGTCACGACCGCCTCACGCGCCTCGTCCTCGCTCGTCGCCCCGTCGAGGTAGGCAAGGACCTCGGCGTAGCCGACCGCCCGCCGGGCGGTCCGCCCCATCCCCCGCTCCGCGAGGGAGCGCACCTCGTCGACGAGCCCGTCGCGCCACATGGCGTCCACACGGGCCGCGACCCGTCGGTCGAGGACGTCCCGGGAGCAGTCGAGACCGATCTGCACGGTGGGGCGGACGTAGACCTGCCGGGGAAGGTTGGCGGTGTACGGCCGTCCCGTGATCTCGATGACCTCGAGGGCCCGGACGACGCGGCGGACGTTGCGGGGTCCGATCGCCGCGGCGGCGGCCGGGTCGAGTCGTGAGAGCTCGGCGAACAGCGCACGCGTGCCCGCACGCTCGAGCCGTGCCTCGATGGCCTCCCGCACCACGCTGTCCGTCCCCGGGAACGTCATGTCGTCGAGCAGTGCGCGGACGTACAGCCCGGATCCTCCGACCACGACGGGGAAGCCGCCCCGGTCGAGAATCTCGGCGACGTCGGTCCGGGCGGAGTGCTGGTAGCGCGCGACCGACGCGTCCTCGGACGGTTCGATGACGTCGATCTGCCTGTGCGGGATGCTCCGCCGGTCGGCGACCGGAACCTTGGCCGTACCGATGTCCATACCGCGATAGAGCTGGAAGGCGTCGGCGTTGACGATCTCGTTGGTCCCGGCAGGATCCGCGCCGAGGCGTTCGGCGAGGTCCATCGCGAGATCCGACTTCCCGGTGGCCGTGGGTCCCACGACAGCGACGATGAGCACTCGACGACGGTACCGTCTCACGGTGAGGCGAGGGCTGCGTGGGCGGCGCGGGTAGGGTTGCCTCATGGCGTTCTTCAGGGATCGGCGGTGGAGCTGGTCCGCGCGGCCGGCATCTGGCGCGCGAGCCGCACACGGGGCACCCATCGCCCGGGCACCACGTCACGTGTCGGACGCCGACCTCCGCACGGACGTCGAGCTCCTTCTCGAACGGGAGCTGGGTGCGTCGACCCTGGCAGACGAGACACCCCTGCGGCCCGCGCCCGTCACCAGGGACAGGCTCCTGCGCTGGATCTCCGAGTACGGCTACTCCTCCTTCGTCGACTCCGACGGTGACGTCGGCGGACTGTGGAACTCCCGGGTCTTCTACTTCCTGCTCTTCGGTACGCACCAGGAGATCCTCCAGGTGCGGGGACAGTGGAACCGGGAGATCACCATCGAGCGGGTGGAGGAGATCCTGGAGTTCTGCAACGACTGGAACACCGACCGGATCTGGCCGAAGGCGTACTTCCGGGTCCGGGACAACGGGATGATCCAGGTCTACGGGGAGGTCGCGGTGGACCTCGAGCACGGCGCCAGCGACGAGCAGCTCGACCAGATGCTCACCTGCGGGCTGAGCACGGGCGCCATGCTCTTCGACGCGCTCGACGAGCTGTACGTGGACCCGGCGGGGACGGCACCGTGAGCGCCGCCCCACCGACCCGCTGGCTGCAGCGTCTCCTCATGGCACGCGCGACGGACACCCGCACCGCGCCTCCCGCTCCCCTGCCGACGCCGGTCACGCGCGACCGCGTCGGGGCGTACCTCACCGGTCGCGGCTACAGCTTCCGGTTCGACGAGGACGACGACATCACCGGCACGTGGGACGGCAACCGCTTCTGGTTCCTCCTGCTGGGCACCCAGGACGAGATCCTCCAGGTCCGCGGGCGCTGGCACCGGCCGCTCCCGCCGAACGCCAAGAAAGCCGTCCTCCAGACGATCAACGACTGGAACCGCGAACGCATCTGGCCGAAGGCCTACGTCCGCACGGAGTCGACCGGGCTTGCGCTGTACACGGAGGTGTCCGTGGACTTCGCACCCGGCGCTACCGACGACCAGCTCAACCAGATGCTGGGCTGCGGCCTCGGCACGGCCGTGCAGCTCTTCGCGTCGGTGTCCGCGATGCTCCCACCGGAGTCCCGGGACGACTTCGAGCAGGACGCGGGCGACACGCCCACGGACTGAGCCCTCACACCCGCCGGACGGTGGGGAGCCCGAGGTCGACCTTCGCCGGGTTCGCGAGCACCGACGTCTGCTGCGGCGTGGTCCCGTGGGAGTGCGCCTCCCGGTCGAGCCCGACCCGGACCCGCTCCCGACGGACCCACGCGTCGCCGGCAGACGTGCGGCGGACGGCGTACACCCGGTCGTCCGGGTCCACGGCCAGCACCGAGTCGGCGATGAGGTGGTACGGCGACGAGCGGGTGACCTGGACCGTCACGACGTCGCCCGGGCGTGGCAGCAGCGGGTCAGGGTCCTCGGCCAGACGCGGGTCGACCGCGCTCGCACCGCCCGGTCCCACGACCGCGAGGTGCGCGGGGACGGCGAGGTGCACGAGCCTGTTGTCCGCTGCCCGTCCGGTGAGTCGGTGGGTCGCTCCGTCCTTCCGGCCCGAGCCGTCGGTGACGAGGACCTCGACCGTCCGGCCCACCTGGAGGGCGCTCTGCTCCGCCGACACCCGGTCCTGGAGCGCCATGAGCCGCTCGTACCGTTCCTGGACCACAGCCTTCGGCAGCTGGTCCGGGAGGTCGGCAGCGGGTGTGCCCGGACGCGGGGAGTACTGGAACGTGAAGGCCGAGGCGAACCGGGACTGCTCGACGACCCGCATCGTGTCGAGGAAGTCCGCCTCCGTCTCGCCCGGGAAGCCGACGATGATGTCGGTGGTGATCGCGGCATCGGGGATGCTCGCGCGGACACGGTCGATGATGCCGAGGAACTTCTCTGCCCGGTAGGAGCGCCGCATGGCGCGCAGGACCCGGTCCGATCCGGACTGGAGCGGCATGTGGAGCTGGGGCATCACGTTCGGCGTCTGGGCCATCGCCTCGATGACGTCGTCCGTGAACGCCGCGGGGTGCGGTGAGGTGAAGCGCACACGCTCCAGCCCCTCGATCTCCCCGCAGGCGCGCAGGAGCTTGGCGAACGCCCCGCGGTCGCCGAACTCCACGCCGTAGCTGTTGACGTTCTGTCCCAGGAGAGTGACCTCGATGGCCCCCTCGGCGACGAGCGCCCGGACCTCCGCGAGGATCTCGTCCGGCCGCCGGTCGCGCTCCTTGCCGCGCAGGTGGGGGACGATGCAGAAGGTGCAGGTGTTGTTGCACCCGACACTGATCGAGACCCAACCCGCGAAGACCGACTCACGACGGGTGGGCAACGTCGACGGGAAGACCTGGAGCGACTCGGCGATCTCCACCTGCGCGGCGTCGTTGTGCCGGGCACGCTCCAGGAGCACCGGCAGCGCGTCGAGATTGTGCGTGCCGAACACGACGTCGACCCAGGGCGCCTTCACGACGATCCCCGCGCGGTCCTTCTGGGCGAGGCAGCCACCTACGGCGATCTGCATCCCCGCTCGCCGGTTCTTCACCGAGGCCAGCTGACCGAGGTTGCCGTAGAGCTTGGTCGCCGCGTTCTCGCGGACCGCGCACGTGTTGATGACGACGACGTCCGCCTCGTCGCGAGCGTCCTGCTCCGGCGTCGCACGCCGGTACCCCGCGCGCTCGAGCATCCCCGACATGTGCTCCGAGTCGTGGACGTTCATCTGGCAACCGAGAGTACGGACGACGTAGGTCCGCCCGTCGGCGCTCGGAGGGACGGGTGGGGCAGCTGTGCCAGCACCAGAGGGGGCGGTCGCACCCGGCACCAGGAGGTTCGTGGACATCACACCCCAGGATACGGCGCCCCACGGCTCGATCCCCCGGCGCGTGCCCGGTTGTGTGGCGGTCACGTGAACAGATTGTTACGCCATTCGATGGCGTCCGACACAAATGTCCCCTACGTTCAGGGCATGCCCGAGAGCGAGCGTCGCACGACCCCACCGGACCACACGTCGGAGCCCCGACCAGCAGCTGACAGCCTCGTCAGCCTCACCGGGGTGAACAAGCACTTCGGTGCCCTGCACGTGCTCAAGGACATCGACCTCTCCGTCGCGCGCGGCGAGGTCGTCGTCGTCATCGGCCCGTCGGGCTCGGGCAAGTCGACGCTCTGCCGGGCGATCAACCGGCTCGAGACGATCGACTCGGGCGTCATCGAGCTGGACGGCGAGAAGCTCCCCGAGGAGGGCAAGGCGCTCGCCCGCCTCCGCGCCGACGTGGGCATGGTCTTCCAGTCGTTCAACCTCTTCGCGCACCGCACCGTGCTGGAGAACGTGACGTTGGGGCCGCGCAAGGTCCGCAAGATGAGCCGCGGGGACGCGGAGCGCCTCGCGATGGAGCTCCTGTCCCGGGTGGGGGTGGAGTCGCAGGCGAAGAAGCTCCCCGCGCAGCTCTCGGGTGGTCAGCAGCAACGCGTCGCGATCGCGCGTGCGCTCGCCATGCAGCCGAAGATCATGCTCTTCGACGAGCCGACCTCGGCCCTCGACCCGGAGATGATCAACGAGGTCCTCGACGTCATGGTGGCGCTCGCCCGGGACGGGATGACGATGATCGTCGTCACCCATGAGATGGGGTTCGCCCGCAAGGCCGCGGACCGCGTGGTCTTCATGGCCGACGGCGAGATCGTCGAAGAGGCAGAGCCCGAGACCTTCTTCCTCCATCCGTCGTCCGAGCGTGCCAAGAGCTTCTTGTCCAAGATCCTCACCCACTAGACCCACGACACCCGTTCACGCGGCACGGCGCACAGCTGGCCGTGACTAAGGAGGAACCATGCGGCAGGCACGACGGCCCCTGATCACGACGATCGCTCTTGTCGGGGTCTGGGCCCTGGCACTCGCGGGATGCAGCTCGGACGACGGCGGCGGTGAGAGCAGCGACGGGAGCGGCGGCATCAAGATCGGCATCAAGTTCGACCAACCCGGCCTCGGCTTCAAGGACGGCGACACGTACTCCGGGTTCGACGTGGACGTCGCGAGATACGTGGCGGGCGAGCTCGGGTACGCCGAGGAGGACATCGAGTTCGTGGAGACCCCGACGCCGCAGCGCGAGACGATGCTGCAGAACGGTCAGGTCGACATGATCTTCGCGACCTACTCGATCACCGACGCTCGGAAGGAGACGATCTCCTTCGCGGGGCCGTACTTCGTCGCTGGTCAGGATCTGCTCGTCGCGAACGACAACACCGACATCAACGGTCCGGAGGACCTCGACGGCAAGAACCTGTGCTCCGCGGCGGGCTCGACCTCCGCCCAGCGGATCAAGGACGAGTTTGCCGAGGGGGCGAACCTCGTCGAGCAGCCGGGGTACGCCGAGTGCGTCACGCTCCTCGCCTCGGGTTCCATCGACGCCGTCACCACCGACGACATCATCCTCGCCGGCCTCGCCGCACAGCCGGCCAACGCCGGGAAGGTCAAGGTCGTCGGCAACCCGTTCTCCACCGAGAACTACGGCGTCGGGTTGCCGAAGGACAGCGACCAGTGCGAAGCGGTCAACGAGGCGCTGACGAAGATGATCGCCGACGGTGACTGGGAGGCCGCCGTGGCCGCCAACACCGAGGGCACCGGGTACTCCGCGAACGCGGACTCCAACCCTCCGACCGTCGACGCCTGCGCCTGACCGGCTCACCGGCCGGTCCCCCGGCCGGTGAGCCCTCTGGGCCCGGACACCCGGGCCCGAGCCGACGCCCGACCGAAGGAGTGAGCTCCGCTGGGTGACTACCTGAACCAGTTCACCGAACTCTTCAGCTCGTACGACGTGCCCGGAGCGTTCTGGATGAACATCAAGCTGGCGTTCTTCGCGGGGATCGCCGCCCTGGTGCTCGGCACGGTGCTCGCGCTCATGCGCATCTCCCCTGTGCCGAGCCTCCGGTGGCTCGGCGCCTCGTACGTGACCCTCGTGCGCAACACGCCGCTGACGATCATCATCGTCTTCTGCACGCTCGCGGTCTGGGGGCAGCTGAAGATCGTCCTGTCGGACGACTTCGCGGAGAACTTCTTCCGTCTCGCCGTCGCGGGCCTTGCGGTCTACCACGCTGCGTTCGTGTGCGAGGCGATCCGCAGCGGAGTGAACACCGTGCCGCTCGGCCAGGCCGAGGCCGCGCGGGCCATCGGCCTCGGGTTCCTGCCGTCGGCTCGGCTCGTCATCATGCCCCAGGCGTTCCGTGGCGCGGTGGCCCCCCTCGGCAACGTCCTCATCGCGCTCATCAAGAACACGACCGTCGCTGCGGCGGTGAGCGTCGAGGAGACCTCAGGACTCATGCGCACCATGATCGAGAACCGACCGGACGTCATCGTCGCGATCTTCCTCACGTTCGCACTCGGGTACGTCATCATCGTCATCCCGGTCGGGCTCGCGACCACGTCCCTGTCCCGAAAGCTGGCGGTGGCCCGGTGACCAACCAGTCCGTCCTCTTTGATGCACCGGGCCCCAGGGCACGGCGCACGATCGCGATCGGGAACGTCGTCGGCGTCCTTGTCGTCGCCGCCATCCTCGCGCTCGTCCTGCGACGCTTCGCGGACGAGGGCCAGCTCGCCGCGGACAAGTGGACACCGTTGATCGAGCCCCGTGCATGGGTGGACTTCTTCCTGCCCGGCCTCATGAGCACGCTGCGGGCCGCGGCCCTCGCGGTGGTCGGGGCCGGGATCTTCGGCGTCGTGTTCGGCCTTGGCCGCCTGTCGGAGATCGCGGTCGTCCGTGTCGTCGCGGGCGCCGTGGTCGAGTTCTTCCGAGCAGTCCCGGTGCTCATCATGATGGTGTTCCTGTACTTCGGCCTCGGGCAGATGCGGGTCCTCGACCCGTCCGACGTCCCGCTCGTCGCGGTCGTCATCGCCCTGACGCTCTACAACGGGAGCGTCGTGGCCGAGCTCATCCGGTCCGGAGTGCACAGTCTTCCCCGGGGGCAGCGTGAGGCTGGTCTGGCGATCGGACTCACCTCGCAGGCCTGCCGTCGGCTCGTGGAGCTGCCCCAGGCGCTCATCGCGATGCTTCCCGCGCTCATCAGCCAGCTGGTCGTCGTCCTCAAGGACTCGGCGCTGGGCTCGATCATCACGTACTCCGAGCTGCTGCAGGAGGCACGTCGCCTCGGCTCGGCCGACAGCAACATCCTGCAGACCCTGCTCGTCGCCGCGCTCATCTTCATCGTCATCAACTACGTGCTCTCCGCGGCCGCGACGCTGCTCTCCCGCCGCCTGTCCGGTCGGACCGCGGGTCGGACCCGCGCGCCGCTCAGCGTCGGGACGCCGGTCACGTGAGGACGCCGGCGGCGTCGCCCGGCGCTCGCGCTCAGCCCGCTGTGGCGGTCGCCCGCAGCTCTCGCACGACGGTGATGGAGATCTCCCCCGGGTAGGTGAGGTCCCGCTCGAGGTGGCGTGCGATGTCCGCTGCGAGCGTGCCGAGCTTGTCGTCCGGTACCTGGGAGGGCTCGACGACGACGCGTACCTCGTGCCCGGAGGACATCGCCAGCACCCGCTGGACGCCTGCGTGCCCGGCGACGAGCTCCTCGAGGCGCTGCATGCGATCGATGTAGTGCCCCGCGTCGTCCTTGCGTGCTCCCGGCCTCGCCGCTGAGCAGGCATCGGCCGCACGGACGAGCACTGCCTCCACCGACTGCGCCTCCACCTCGTCGTGGTGCGCCGCGATGGCGTTGACCACGACCGCGGTCTCGCCAGCATCCTGTGCGAGCCGGGCGCCGAGCGCAGCATGCGTCCCGTCCCCGGAGATCCCCTTGCCGATGTCGTGCAGGAAGGCGGCACGTCGCGCAGCGACGACGTCGGCCTGGATCTCTGCGGCCATCGCCGCAGCAATGAGCGCTGCCTCGACGCTGTGCTCGAGCACGTTCTGACCGAACGACGTCCGCAGCCGGAGGCGCCCCATGGCCTCGATGAGCTCAGCCGGCATGTGATCGACGCCGGCCCGCTCGGCTGCCGAGTGTCCCGCATCGACGGCGCGCGCCGCGGCACCGGCGGTAGCGGCGGCGAACGCAGCCTCGATGCGCTGGGGGTGGATCCGGCCGTCCTCGAGGAGCTCTCGCATCATCACCTCCGCGACCTCCCGGCGTTCGGGGTCGAACGAGGACAGCTGGACGGTGTCGGCGTCGTCCTCGAGGAGAACGTTCACACCGGTGATCGCCTCGAACGTCCGGATGTTGCGCCCCTCCTTGCCGATGATCCGTCCGCGCATGTCCTCCGAAGGGAGCGGGAGCACGGTGAGCGCTCCGTGGGTGCTGGTGGGGACGGCGAGCCGCTGGACGGCGGACGCCACGATCATCTTCGCCCGCCGGTCCGCGTCCCGGCGAGCGGCGGCCTCGGTTCGTCTGATGACACCGGCGGCGTCCTGCACCGCACTCTCCTGGAGCTCCGCCGACAGCTGTGCGCGGGCCTCCTCGGCGGACAGGTCGGCAGCACGCTCGAGGACCTCCACGGCGCTCGCCCGTAGCCGGGCAGCCTCGGCGAGCGCGTCGTGTCGCACGGCTTCGGCGTCGGAGAGGCGGTTCTCGGCCTTCTCCGTGGCTGCGTCGGCGCGCAACCTCTCGGAAGCCAGGTGACGCTCGGCCTCCCGGATCTCTGTCAGACGGACCTGCGACTCGGCCTCGCGCCGCTTGACCTCGGCCCGCAGCTCCTCGACATCCCGTGCTGCCTGCTCGCGGACCGCTGCCGCCTCCCGGCGGGCGACCTGGACGAGCAGCAGCGCGACGAGAGACGCGCCGAGCAGGCCGAGGAGGATGCTCAGCTCACCTGTCACAGCCGTACACCTGGCCTTCGTCGCGATCCGTGTGGTCCTGCACCCCGGGTCGTGGAGTGATGGTTCATCATCCCTGATGCCGGACCAGGACTCGTCGAGCAACACACTGCTGCAGGTCGGGCTCTCTCACTATCGTCCGGGTACTGGTTCAGTCACCGTTGGACGCGTCCAGGTCGTCGAGGTACTCGGGCACACCGGCGTCGGCACTGCCGACCTCGTCGGCCAGCGCGGCGCGGACGCTCGCGAGGGCGACACCCGGTGGATACCCCTTGCGACCGAGGGCAGCGAGAGCGCGCCGCGTGCGTACCTCCACGGGCAGCCCTCGGGTGCGCCGCACACGTGTCCGCGCCACCTCGTCGGCCGCACGCTTCTCGTCGTCGGAGGTGATCTGCGTGAGCGCATCGTGGGCATGCTCGGCAGAGATCCCCTTGCGGGAGAGCTCTTGTGCGATCGCCCGTCGGGCCTGGTGACGTTCCGCGAAGCGGGTCCGGACGACGGCACGCGCATATGCCGCGTCATCAATGAGGCCGACGTCCTCGAACCGGTCGAGGAGAGCTGTGCTGAGAGTCTCGTCGACGTCCGCCGCTGCCAACCGCTCCTCGAGCTGGGACCGCGTGCGCGGAGCGCCTGCGAGTGCCCTGAGTGCCAGCGCCCTGGCCCGCTCCTCCTCCTCGTGAGGAGTGAGCGGGGCGAGGAGCGGGCCGTCGTCGCGTGGCCGGTCTCGTCGGGCCTCCGACGGGACCATGCTCAGAAGTCGGCCTTCTTCGCCTTGCCTGCCGCAGACGAGACCTTTGCTGTCTCGGCCTTGCCGGCGGCCGGCTTCGCAGGAGCGGTGGGCGGCGTGTCGGCCGGGGCATCGAGCTGTGCTCCCACCCCGAGCTTCTCCTTGATGCGCTTCTCGAGCTCGTTCGCGAGATCCGGGTTGTCCCTGAGGAAACCGCGCGAGTTCTCCTTGCCCTGCCCCAGCTGGTCACCGTCGTAGGTGAACCACGAGCCAGACTTCCGGACGAACCCGTGCTCCACACCCATGTCGATGAGGCCGCCCTCCCGAGAGATGCCGACGCCGTAGAGGATGTCGAACTCCGCCTGCTTGAAGGGCGGAGCCATCTTGTTCTTCACGACCTTGACACGCGTCCGGTTGCCGACAGGCTCGGTGCCCTCCTTGAGGGTCTCGATGCGGCGGATGTCGAGACGGATCGAGGCGTAGAACTTCAACGCCTTGCCTCCGGTCGTCGTCTCCGGCGTACCGAAGAAGACGCCGATCTTCTCGCGGAGCTGGTTGATGAAGATCGCGGTCGTTCCCGACTGGCTCAACGCACCGGTGATCTTGCGCAGCGCCTGGGACATGAGGCGCGCCTGCAGACCGACGTGGCTGTCACCCATCTCCCCCTCGATCTCCGCCTTGGGCACGAGGGCCGCGACGGAGTCGATGACGATGACGTCGACCGCGCCGGAACGGATGAGCATGTCCGTGATCTCCAGCGCCTGCTCACCCGTGTCCGGCTGGGACACGAGGAGCGCATCCGTGTCGACCCCGAGCTTCTTCGCGTAGTCGGGGTCCAGGGCGTGCTCGGCGTCGATGAACGCAGCGATCCCCCCGGCGCGCTGCGCGTTGGCCACGGCGTGGAGCGCGAGGGTGGTCTTACCGCTGGACTCCGGGCCGTAGATCTCGACGACCCGGCCGCGCGGGAGGCCGCCGATCCCGAGCGCGACGTCCAGCGCGATCGACCCGGTGGGGATCACCTCGACGGGCGCGCGCCCCTCGTCCCCCAGCCGCATGACGGATCCCTTGCCGAAGTTGCGGTCGATCTGTGCGAGCGCCGCCTCGAGGGCCTTCTCGCGGTCTGCTGGTGCGGCCATGTGTGCCACCTCTGTCTCGGGGAGCGACGTGCGCTCACGGTGCTGCTCGGTTGTCGTCGGCGACGCTACGTGCACCTACCGACACCCGGCAGGGACCTCGCGGCTCCTGTGGACGACGAACCTCGTGCACAACGTGCTTCCCAGCATATCCGAACACACGTTCGATCAACAGCGCGGTACCGGCGAGTCGCTCGCCACGCGGTCGGCACGCTCCGCGGTGCAACGAGCTCACCGGGCGACGGGCAGCGGAGCTACGAGCCAGCGGGGCGACGAGCTAGCGGGGCGGCGCCTGGCGGTGGAGGTCCGTGCCCCACCGTCCACTGTCGGGCACGTCCATCGCGTCGCACAGCGCGTGCCACACGACGCGCGGCTCCACGCCGTCCTCCACGGCCTGCGCGGCCGTGCGGTCGTCGAGCACGCTGAGGACCTGGTCCGCGGCCAGCGTCCGCCCGTAGGCCGGGCCGAAGACCTCGTCCACCAGCTGCCAGAACTCTCGATATCGCACAGCACCAGGGTGCCACGCAGGCACGTGTCGGTCGCACCGGACACAATGGCCCGATGGTGTCCCCCCCTGCCGGGCTCAGCCGCTTCGGCCCCGCGACCCGGGCATGGTTCACAGGTGCCTTCGAACGGCCGACGACCGCACAGGACGGCGCCTGGGAGGCTGTCGCTGCTGACAAGCACGCTCTCGTCGTCGCCCCCACCGGTTCGGGCAAGACGCTGGCCGCGTTCCTCTGGGCGCTCGACTCGCTCCTCGACCCGGACGCGCCCGAGCCCGACCGCGACCTCCGGTGCCGTGTGCTGTACGTCTCCCCGCTCAAGGCTCTCGCCGCGGACGTCGAGCGCAACCTGCGGTCGCCGTTGACCGGCATCCGCCAGGCCGCCGCGCGCCTCGGCACACCGGTGCGGGCGGTGACCGTCGGAACGCGCACGGGTGACACGCCTGCGAGCGAGCGCAGGCGCTTCGCGACGCACCCGCCAGACATCCTCATCACGACGCCGGAGTCGCTCTTCCTCATCCTCACCTCAGCCGCCCGGGCAGGGCTCCGGGGGGTCGAGACCGTGATCGTCGACGAGATCCACGCGGTCGCCGGCACCAAGCGCGGTGCGCACCTCGCTGTGTCCCTCGAACGCCTCGACGCGCTCACCCGGTCCCCGGTGCAACGGGTCGGCCTGTCCGCGACCGTCTCCCCGGTCGACGTCGTGTCCGGGTTTCTCGCCGGAGGCCGGTCGGAGACGGACGGCGGCCGCGCCGTCCAGGTCGTGCAGCCTCCGGCGACCAAGCGGATCGACGTCGACGTCGTCGTCCCGGTTCCCGACCTTGCCGACCTGCGGGCCGTTCCTCACGTCGCGGCGCCGCCCGGTCCTGCGTCCGCCGAGGGCGACCTCAGCGGTGCCGCGGCGGGCCCGTCCCGCCGCCCGTCGGTCTGGCCCCACATCGAGGAGCGTGTCGTCGACCTCGTGGCCGCGCACCGCTCGACGCTCGTCTTCACCAACTCGCGCCGTGGTGCCGAACGTCTCACCTCCCGGATGAACGAGGTGTGGGCGGAGCGCCACGGCACCGACGTCCCGGACCAGGGGGAGCGGCACACCGCTGAGATCCAGGCGCAGTCCGGAGCCGCCGCGGGGGTGCCCCCGCTGCTCGCCCGGGCGCACCACGGCTCGATGAGCCGCGCCGAGCGCACCGAGACGGAGACGGCACTCAAGGACGGGCGGCTCCCGGCGGTCGTCGCGACGTCCTCGCTCGAGCTCGGCATCGACATGGGAGCCATCGACCTCGTCGTGCAGATCGGCAGCCCCCCGTCGGTGGCCAGCGGTCTCCAGCGGATCGGACGCGCAGGGCACCAGGTGGGCGCGACGTCGCACGGGGTGGTCTTCCCGATGCACCGCGGAGACCTCGTTCCCGCCGCGGTGATCGCCGAGCGGATGCGCGACGGCCGCATCGAGGACCTCCGACCGTTGCGCAACCCGCTCGACGTCCTCGCTCAGCAGATCGTCGCGATGGTGGCGGTCGAGGACTGGGCGGTCGACGACCTCGCGGAGGTGCTGCGTCGAGCGGACCCCTACCGGACCCTCGGGAGAGGCGCGCTGCACGCCGTTCTCGACATGCTCGCCGGCAGGTACCCCAGCGAAGACTTCGGGGAGCTCCGTGCACGGATCGTCTGGGACCGGGTCACCGACCGTGTCTCGGCCAGGCCCGGTGCACTGAGGTTGGCCGTCACGAGCGGCGGCACGATCCCTGACCGGGGCCTGTACGGCGTCTTCCTCGCCTCGGGCACGACCGACGGCGGCACCGCAGAGACTCCCGTTCAACGCGGCGGCAAGCGTGTCGGCGAGCTTGACGAGGAGATGGTCTACGAGTCCCGTGTGGGTGACACCTTCACGCTCGGGTCGAGCACCTGGCGGATCGAGGACATCACGCACGACCGCGTCCTCGTGACGCCGGCGCCCGGGGTGCCCGGACGCCTGCCGTTCTGGAAGGGCGACTCCCCCGGCCGGCCGGCCGAGCTCGGTCGTGCCATCGGGCGATGGGTCCGCGCCGCAGGTGCTGCGGTCGCCGAGAGCGATGCGCGCACGTCCGGTGGCGCGCCCGTGGGGGTCGAGACCACGCCGTGGGTCGGACTGGACGCGTGGGCCACGGACAACCTCCGGAGCTACATCCGCGAGCAGACGGCCGCCACAGGAGCCCTCCCGGACGACCGGACGATCGTCGTGGAGCGCTTCCGGGACGAGCTCGGGGACTGGCGTGTGGTGATCCATTCCCCGCTGGGTGCCAAGGTGCACGCTCCCTGGGCGCTCGTCCTCGCTGGCCGCGTGCTCGCCCGCTACGGCATCGACGCTGCAGCCATGCACTCCGACGACGGTATCGTCCTGCGGCTGCCGGACGTCGACGACCTGTCGGCCGCGGCAGCCTGGGGTGCCGCGGCGAGCGGCACGCCGGACGAGCCGGGCGCGACGATGGATCTCGCCGACCTCCTCATCGATCCCGACGAGGTCGCCGGCCTCGTCCAGGCCGCGCTCGGACAGTCCGCGCTGTTCGGTGCGCGCTTCCGCGAGGCAGCGGCCCGCGCGCTGCTGCTCCCGCGCAGACGCCCCGACCGGCGTCAACCGCTGTGGCAGCAACGCCAACGGTCCGCCCAGCTCCTCAGCGTGGCCGCGGACTACCCCGAGTTCCCCATCGTCCTGGAGGCGGTGCGCGAGTGCCTCCAGGACGACTTCGACGTGACCGCGCTCGCCGCGCTCATGCGTGAGGTCGAGGCCGGCCAGGTCCGTGTCGTCGAGGTGTCCACCACCTCACCGTCACCGTTCGCCCAGTCCCTCCTGTTCGGCTACACGGCGCAGTTCATCTACGACGGCGACGCACCGCTCGCGGAACGTCGTGCTGCAGCGCTGACACTGGACCCCGACCTCCTGGCGGAGATCCTCGGTCTCGAGGGCAGCTCGGAGCTGGCCGACCTCCTCGACCCCGACGCGATCGTCCGCACCGAGCGCGAGCTCGCCGGGCTCACCGACGATCGGCAGGTGCGCCACGCGGAAGACGTGTGGGAGCTGCTGCGACGGATGGGCCCGCTGTCGACGGACGAGATCGTGCGCCGGACGCGCACCACCGGCCGCGAGGACGTCCCGGGATGGCTCGCGGAGCTCCAGCGCTCCCGGCGCGTCATCCCGGTACGCCTCGCGGGTGTCGACCGGGACAGCGGCGAACGCTGGGCGGCGATCGAGGACGCGGGGCGGCTGCGCGACGCCCTGGGGGTCGCGCTGCCCGTCGGCGTGCCTGAGACCTTCACGGAGCCGGTGCCGGACCCCCTCGGCGATCTCCTGCGCCGCTTCGCTCGCACCCACGGCCCGTTCACCGCGCACGACGCTGCGCAGCACTACGGCCTGGGCGTCGCCGTCGTCACCGAGGTGCTCCTGCGGCAGGCAGCGACCGGGGTGCTGGCGCGAGGCCGCCTGCGGCCCGAGGTGCTCGGCGGGACAGGTGCGGACTTCTGCGACAGCGAGGTGCTGCGCACCCTGCGACGTCGGTCGCTCGCAGCGCTCCGTGCGGAGGTCGAACCCGTCCCGCAGGACACGCTCGGAGCGTTCCTCGCCCGGTGGCAGTCGGTCGGGAGCCTGAGAGGCGTGGACGGGCTCTACCGCGCGGTGGAGCAGATGGCTGGCGCGAGCGTTCCAGCCTCCGCCCTCGAGTCCCAGATCCTGCCCGCTCGCGTGACCGACTACTCCCCGGCGATGCTCGACGAGCTGACGACGGCAGGCGAGATCCTCTGGTGCGGCCACCACCGACTGCCCGGGAGCCGTGGCTCGCAGGACGCGGTGATCAGCCTGCACCTGACAGAGTCGGCTCCGCTGACCCTCCCGCCGCTCGCTCCGCAGGACGACTGCGACACGGACCTGCACCGTGCGGTGCTGGCACATCTCAGCGGCTCGGGTGGCTTCTTCCTGTCACAGGTCGCCGGCGCCGCGGGAGCGCCCGTCCCCGCGACGCTCGACGTGCTGTGGGATCTCGTCTGGGCAGGCCTGGTGACGAACGACGGCCTCGGTCCGCTGCGCGCCCGTCTCGGACAGCGATCGGCTCCGCGGGCTCGCGCCACCGCCGGGCCCCGGTCGGCGAGCAGACGCCCGCGGTTCCGGCTCGGCAGCGCGCCGCTCGTCGGAACAGCGGGAGCGGGCCCCGCAGGCGGACCCGCCGCCCGGGCAGCAGAAGGCGTGGGCGGCGGACGGTGGTCGGCCCTGCCCACGCGGGACGCCGATCCGACACGTCGCGCGCACGCCCTGGCGACGACGCTCCTCGACCGGCACGGCGTCCTCACGCGTGCTGTGAGCGCCGCAGAGAACGTCACGGGCGAGTACGGCGCCATCTACCGCGTGCTCGCTGCGCTCGAGACCGGGGGGCAGGTCCGCCGCGGCTACTTCGTCGAGCACCTCGGCGGCTCGCAGTTCGCGCTGCCGGGCGCGGTCGACCAGCTGCGGACGATCGAGGCCGACCGCACGCGGGCCGCGGAGCGCGGATCACCACCCCACGCCCTCGTGCTCGCGGCGACAGACCCCGCGAACCCGTACGGCGCAGCGCTCGGATGGCCGGCCAGTGCCTCGATGCCCGACGGCGGTGGTGCTCCGCAGAGCCTCTCCGGAACCGTCGACCCTCCGTCCGCGCAGGTACCGACCACCCCGGCGGCACCGGCACCCACCACGACCGGGACGCACCGGCCCGGCCGGAAGGCAGGCGCACACGTCGTGCTCGCCGACGGCCGGCTCGTCCTGTACCTCGAGCGCGGCGGACGGAGCCTGCTGACCTTCGACAGCGCGCCCGACGTCCTGGCCGCCGCCACCGCCGCCCTCGCCGGGATGCTGCGTGGCAGCCGTACCGGCCGGGTGCAGATCCAACGGATCGACGGCCGCGACGCACTCGTCGGCGCCTCTGGTGTCGGTCGACCCGCAGTGCTCACCGCGCTGCTCGCGGCAGGGTTTACCGCGACGCCCTCAGGCCTGCGGGTGGGTCCCGGTGCCTGAGGGAGACACCGTCCTGCTCACCGCGCGCAGGCTCGATGCTGCGCTCTCGGGACGGCGTCTGACCCGTGCCCAGCTCCAGTGGCCGCGCGTCCCCGTCAACGACCTCGTCGGCGCGCGCGTCCTCGCGACCCGCGCCTACGGCAAGCACATCCTCACGACGTTCGACGACGGCCGGACCCTCCATACGCACCTGCGCATGGACGGGAGCTGGCGGGTCGCCCGGACGGGCAGTCGCGAGGCGGGCGGGCGGAGCGACGACGTCCGTGCCGTGCTCGCCCACGAGACCTGGACATGCATCGGGACGCGGCTGGGAATGCTCGACCTCGTGCCGACGAGCCAGGAGCACGCGCTCATCGGACACCTCGGCCCGGACATCCTCTCGGACGAGTTCGACGCACAGCTCCCCGGTGTCCTCGCACGCGTGGCGGACGAGCCTGCCCTCGCTGCAACGGCCATCGGAGAGCTCCTGCTCGACCAGCGCGTGCTCGCGGGCATCGGTACCCTCTTCGCGGCCGAGGGACTCTTCGCGCTCCGCCTCTGGCCGTGGTCACCGGCGGGGGACGTCGACCTGGAGCTGCTCGTCCTGACGATCAGAGCCAATCTCCGTCGGGGCGTGCTGCGCCCCGTCGGTGGGCGCCGGGTCCATGTCCACGCCCGCGACGGCCAGCCGTGCCACCGGTGCGGAACCACGCTGCTCCGGGGCACGGTGCGTCAGCCGCCCACGGAGCGGCCGATGTTCTACTGCCCCGTGTGCCAGACGCCGCCCCGCGCGCGACGGGACATACCGCGCGACGGGGCATACCACTGAGCCCCGAGCCATGAGGGCCCGGGGCTCAGCGGTCACGATCAGGCTCGCGTCAGCCGACCGGCTGGAGATCGCGCCGCGGCCCGCGTTCGGGGTGCGGCCGACCGAGTGCAGCGAGGTCGGCCGGGACCGTGTCGGGGATGAGCAGACCCTCCGCCACGGCGATCCGGTCACTCACCTCCCTGAGAATGAGCGACATCGGGACGTCCAGGGCCTCGCAGATCGAGCCGAGAAGCTCCGACGACGCCTCCTTCTGTCCGCGTTCGACCTCACTGAGGTAGCCGAGCGACACGCGCGCGGCCGAGGACACCTCACGGAGCGTGCGCCCCTGCCGCTGACGAGCATCCCGCAGTACGTCCCCGATCTCTCGGCGTAGTACAACCATGTGGCGACCTCCTCCCGTGTGCCGTGCTTCGTGTAACGTTTGTGCCGTTCGCCCAGGACCGTGCGGTGCGCTGGCCGATTCGGACGTGTTCCCACCGTACCCTGCCGGTCCCGCAGAACGCCGTGCGGGACGGGCGGGCGCAGCAAACCTTGACCGGTTCTTCATCTCCACCGGCCCATCACTCGCCTGCATCATCATCACACCCTGTGCAACGCGACCACATGTCGCATTGTTCCCGGGGTGATCAGGACGGCGAGGCCGGGAGCACGTCGAGCACGAGGGCGAGAGCGAGGTCGACCGCCGCGGCCCTCACATCGGTCCGATCGCCCTCGAGCAGCGCACGCACGACGCGAGACGTCTCAGCGCTCGCCGCCGCCACGTAGACCGTCCCGGGCTCGTGGCCGTCCTGCGGTCCCGGTCCGGCCACGCCTGTCGTGGCCAGTCCGACCGTCGCACCGAGCCGGGCGCGCACACCGTGAGCCATCTGCAGCGCGACGTCCGGGTCGACCGGCCCCCGGCGCTCCAGCAGCCGGGGTGAGACCCCGAGCAGCGACGCCTTGAGGTCGGTCGCGTACGCGACGACTCCCCCGCGGAGAACGCGGGAGGCGCCCGGGACACCGACGAGCTCGGCGGCAAGGAGGCCGCCCGTCAACGACTCAGCGACCGCGACCGTCCATCCCTGCGCCTCGAGCCGGGACAGCGCCCGTTCGGCGTGCTCGTTCACCGGGCGAGACGGTCCGGCGCGCCGGCGCGAGGTGCGCGCGCTCCCCGGCTCACGCGCCACCCCTTGATCGCGTAGTCGATCCCGGTCACGACGGTCACGGCAAGAGCAGCACCGATGAGCGCGGCCGCGAGCCAGGTGACGACGACGGGCAGGTGGTCGAGCGGCAGCAGGTACACCCCCAGCGCGACGGACTGCAGCACCGTCTTGAGCTTGCCACCGCGAGACGCTGGCATCACCGCGTGCCGCAGGACGAGGAAGCGCATCACCGTGATCCCGAGCTCCCGGGCGAGGATGACGATCGTCACCCACCACCAGAGATCGCCGATCCAGGACAGGAGGACGAGCGCGGTTCCGATGAGCACCTTGTCCGCGATCGGGTCGAGGATCTTGCCGAGGTTCGTCACGAGGTCGCGCTTGCGGGCGAGGTACCCGTCGAGCCGGTCGGTGGCTGCGGCGAGGACGAAGATCGCCACGGCGGTCAGCCGCCACGTCACGGTGTGCCCACCCTCGGCCAGCAGAGCCCAGGCGAACACGGGGACCATGGCGATGCGGGCCATCGTGATGGCGTTGGCAATGTTCCACGGCGAGGCGGTCTGCGAGGTCACCACTCCAGCGTAGTGGCGGACCGGGACGGTTCCGGCGACGGGCTGGCCGGTCGCACGGTCAGCGGACAGGGCCTGTCCAGCCGTCGTCCTCGGTGTCGGCGCCGTCGTGGTAGTCGACCGCTTCCGGAGGGAGCCCTGCACTCATGTCGTCGTAGGGGTCGCCACCGTCACCCGCAGGCTCCTGCGGGGCACCCCGCAGGAGCGCGAGCGTCCCCGCCAGGTCGTCCGGCTGGACCATGACCTCCCGAGCCTTGGAGCCCTCGGAGGGGCCCACGATCTCTCGCGACTCCAGCAGGTCCATGAGGCGCCCGGCCTTCGCGAAACCCACCCGGAGCTTGCGCTGCAGCATGGATGTGGACCCGAACTGCGTGGTGACGACGAGCTCAGCAGCCTGCAGCAGAAGGTCGAGGTCGTCG
Organism: Sanguibacter sp. Z41_6; assembly: GCF_059621145.1. Taxonomy (NCBI): domain Bacteria; kingdom Bacillati; phylum Actinomycetota; class Actinomycetes; order Micrococcales; family Sanguibacteraceae; genus Sanguibacter; species Sanguibacter sp. Z41_6. The sequence goes on from NZ_JCAQIF010000003.1 coordinate 101,017, forward strand.
CCGATGTCCTCGTCCACCTGCTTCTTCGTGGCGACCTGGGCCACGTCCTGACGATAGACGGGCTTGAGCTGTGCCTTGACGTGCTCGACGACCGCGTGCACCTCGCTCTCCCCCACCCAGGCGCCCTGCACACGGATGGGCTTCGATGCACCCATCGGGAGGAAGAGTGCATCTCCCTGGCCGACGAGCTTCTCCGCACCCGGCTGGTCGAGCACGACCCGTGAGTCCGCGAGCGACGACGTCGCGAAAGCGAGCCGGGACGGGACGTTCGCCTTGATGAGCCCGGTCACGACGTCGACGCTCGGTCGCTGCGTCGCGAGGACCAGGTGGATGCCGGCGGCTCGCGCCAGCTGCGTGATCCGCTGGATCGAGGCCTCGACGTCCCGCGGAGCGACCATCATGAGGTCAGCGAGCTCATCGACCACGACGAGAAGGTACGGATACGGAGCGATCTTGCGCTCGGACCCCGGCAGGGGCTTGACCTTCCCCGCGCGTACCGCGGCATTGAAGTCGTCGATGTGCTTGAACCCGAACAGGGCGAGGTCGTCGTACCGCGCGTCCATCTCCCGGACGACCCACTCGAGGGCCTCGGCGGCCTTCTTCGGGCTCGTGATGATCGGCGTGATGAGGTGCGGGATCCCCTCGTAGAGGGTGAGCTCCACGCGCTTGGGGTCGACGAGCACCATCCGCACCTCGTCAGGCGTGGCACGCATGAGGATCGAGGTGATCATCGAGTTGACGAAGCTCGACTTGCCGGCGCCCGTCGCGCCCGCAACGAGGATGTGCGGCATCTTGGCGAGGTTCGCCACGACGTATCCGCCCTCGACGTCCTTGCCGACGCCGATGATCATCGGGTGATCGCTGCGCCGTGCGACACCTGAGCGCAGGACGTCACCAAGGACCACGGTCTCGCGGTCGGTGTTGGGGATCTCGATCCCGATGGCGGACTTTCCCGGGATGGGCGAGAGGATGCGGACGTCGGCGCTCGCCACCGCATAGGCGATGTTCCTGCTCAGCGCGGTGACGCGCTCGACCTTGAGACCCGGTCCGACCTCGACCTCGTAGCGCGTGACGGTCGGGCCACGTGTGAATCCCGTGACCTTCGCCGCGATCCCGAACTGCTCGAACACCCCCGTGAGCGCTTCGACGACGCGGTCGTTCGCTGCGGAGCGCACCTTGTGCGGTGCACCTTTGACGAGCATGTCCTCGTCGGGCAGGAGGTAGACGGAGTCACCATCGAGCATCGGCTGCTCGCCCCGTGGTACCGGGGTGGGTGGGGGTGGGGGGAGGTCGCGGGGCGCGGGCGCGGCGTCGAGCGGCACCGTCTCAGCCTCGGGCGGGCCAGCAGCCGGGAGGATGTGCGTCCCGGCGGTGGGCGCGCGGTCCCCGAGGACCGCGGTCTCCGCCGCGTCGTCGCCGCCCTCGTGCAGCTCACGCTCGAGGGCCGCGGCGCGTTCGAACGCCTCGTCGCCCACGTAACCACCCTCGAGACGAGCGGCCTCGGCCGCGACCTCGGCCTGCACAGCCCGCTCCCGACGAGAGATCCGGCGGGACCGCGGAGCCTTGACCGGTGTCTCGTCGTCGGTCCCGTCGTGCCGACGGACGCCCTCAGCGAGCCGCAGGTCCTGCTCGTCGTCGGTCGCGTCCTCCAGCGGCTCGTGCCCGGTGAGTCGCGCATAGACGGAGTGCAGGCGGTCCGGGATGGCGTGGACGGGAGTCTTCGTCACGACGAGAACGCCGAAGAAGGCGAGCAGCAGCAGGAGCGGCACCGCGACCCACCCGCTCAGCCCGGTGGCCAACGGGTGGCCGACGAGGTATCCGAGGATCCCGCCTGCACTGCGGAGACCTTCATAGCCTTCGGCCGGCACCGGCCGACCGCCGCTGATGTGCAGGATTCCGCAGACGGCCAGGATGATCGCGGACAGCCCGATGCTCACCCGTGAGTTCGCACGCTGCCGGTCCGGGTGCCGCATGAGCCGCACTGCGACGGCCAGCAGCACGAGCGGCAGCACCACTGCGACGCTGCCGAAGGTGCCCGCCGCGACGACGTGCACCGCCTCGGCCGCGGCGCCCTGCACGCCCCACCACTCCCGGGCAGCGACGACGAGGGCAGCTGCGAGCAGGAGGAACGCGACACCGTCCCGGCGGTGGGCGGGGTCCAGCTCGCGTGCGTCGCGACCCACGCGCCGTGCGGTGCCGCCGACGACGTGCGCCACGCCCATCCACGCACCCCGTACTGCCCGCACCGGCAGGGGGGCCGAGCGTCCCGGGCCGGGTGCGGGCGCCTTCGTGGCCCGGGGCGGGGCGGCCTTCCCACGTCCCGCGGATCGCGGACGTGACGTCGAGGTCGCACGGGTTGCCATGGTGCCAATCTAGTCCGCTCCGACGGGCATCTCGCGGATTCACCGTCGTGTGTTCGCCCGCACGGGGTGCTCGCGCCCCCGGGAGGCACCGCGCGGCGGGCACCGCGGCCGCAGACGCAGGAAGGCCGGCAGCGACGCTGCCGGCCTTCCTGCGTGCTTCACCCGGGTGCAACTTGACGGACCAGGTCCGTCAGGAGGTGCTCAGGTCACTGCGTGGCGAAGTACGCCTCGTACTCACCGTCGTAGTCCTCCCAGGCCGAGACGCGCCAGACGCCACCCGACACCTGGTCGCTCGGAACCGTGACGCAGATGTTCCCGGAGGCGGAAGCATCCGTGTAGAGCTCCTGGTAGCGATCCACCTCGTTCGGCAGGGTCGCGTAGCCGCAGGGGTCGTCGTACGTCGATCCGTTGGCGCCGACGTACACCCAGTCGAGGTCCGACAGCGAGGACCGGTCGTCTCCGGTGTAGGTGACGTTCACCGGAGCCATGACGTAGGTCTCGCCGTCGAGGGGCGCGTAGCTGTCGACCATGTACTCGCTCATCCCGGTGGAGATCTCAGCCCAGGCGTCGAGGTTGGCAGCGCTCATCGAGACGGTCCAGTCCATGACCGTCGCGACCTCGTCCACGGCGAGCGGGTCGCTCCGCGTGCCGTTGGAGCCGCTCGCGGTGTCGTCCGTCTCCTCGTCGGTCGGCTCGTCGGTCGGCTCGTCCTCGTCGGTCGGCTCGTCCGTCGGCTCGTCCTCGTCGGTCGGCTCGTCCGTCGGCTTCTCCGACTTCTCGGTCTTGGTCGTCGGCTCCTTCTCGGGCTCGTCGTCGCCTCCGAACACGCCGGTGGCGAAGAGGATGCCGAGGATCGCGAGGAGCGCGACGACGCCGATGATCACGGGGATGAGCCAGCCCTTGTTGCCCTTGGGGGCACCGTCACCGGGCTGCCCGGGCTGCTGCCATCCACCGGGGCCGCCGGGGCCGCCGAACCCGGGTCCACCGGGGCCCGCGGGGGGCGGTCCGCCGAACGAACCGGGCTGGAAGGTCGCCGTCTTCGAGGGGTCGTTCGAGTTCACGCCACCCTGCGCCGAGAACACCTCGGTCGGCGCGTTGTCGGAGCCGGCGAAGCGCGAGACGTCCGGCGCGCCGGCACCCGGTGCACCCTCGTCGATCCACAGCTGCCAGCCGGGGGGCGCCGGCGGCCAGGACGGGTCCGGGTTCCATCCGGGAGGCGGGGTCCACCCCTCGGGAGCTGGCGGCCATCCGGGCGGTGGGTTGAAGCGAGCAGCCATGACGGCCCCTTCCGATCGCAGTGAGCACAGGTGCATGCACGCATCTGCGGGCGCTTCGTCACCCCACAGATGCGTGAAGTCGTCGCTCAGGCTACACGGGAGCTACTCGCCGGCGTCGCGTTCTCAGGGCCGCACGGTGGGCACAAGTCCCCATCTCGTAGGCGAATGGTCGGTAACGCGAAGAAACTTCACCTCATCGCGCGCGAGAGCACGCCCAGCCCGCCCCCGTCGATGGCCTCCCGCACCCGCACGGCCTGTTCGGCGGTGGCCGGAACCTGGGGCAGACGGAGCGTCTGCTCCGGCAGCAGGCCGAGGCCCGCGAGCACGGACTTGACCATGACGACCCCGTGCCCCTCCCCCATGATCGCGTCGATCACCGGGACGAGGTCGCTGAAGGCCGCGGCCGCGTCGCCGGTGCGGCCCTCGCGGAAGGCGACGCCCACCCGCGCGAGCTCAGGTCCGGCGACGTGTCCGATCACGGAGACGACTCCGGCGGCGCCATGAGCGAGGAACGCGAGGTAGAGCGCGTCATCGCCGCTGTACCAGGCGAGGTCCGTGCGCCGCATGTTCTGGACCGCCCCGTAGACGTCCCCGGTGGCGTCCTTGACGGCGACGATCTTCTCGTGGGCGGCGAGCCGGACGTAGGTGTCCGGGGCAAGTCGGACCGCGGAGCGCCCCGGGATGTCATAGATCATGACGGGGAGATCGGTAGCGTCCGCGATGGCGGTCGTGTGCCGGACGATGCCGTCCTGCGAGGGCCGCGAGTAGTACGGCGTGACGACGAGCAGACCGTCGGCCCCAGCCTCAGCCGCCTGCTCCGCCATCCGTACCGAGTGCTCGGTGTCGTTGGACCCGGCGCCCGCGACGACGGTCGCGCGGTCGCCCACGGCGTCGACGACCGCCCGCACGAGGTCCGCCTTCTCGGGAGCGTGCGTGGTCGGCGACTCCCCCGTCGTGCCGTTGAGGACGAGGCCGTCATGGTCGGCCTCGTCGACGAGGTACCGCGCCAGCGACACCGCGGCGTCGAGGTCGACCGCGCCGCTGGCGGTGAACGGGGTGACCATGGCCGTGAGCAGCGTGCCGAACGGCTGGGCGGGCGAAGAGGGAAGCACCATGGGTGCAAAAGTACCGCGCCCGGAGCGGTACCGGTTCCGGTGCCCACACCTAGCAGGTCACCTGCGCCGCCCCTGCGTCAGGCCGGGGCAGGGCCGTCACGCCCGTCGATACGCCTCGATGCGGAACCGGAGGCCGCTCGACGACGGAGTCCACCCGGCGGCCGGGATCGAGCACACGGCCGTCCACTGCGCGGACAACGCCGGAGCGTGGGTGTCGGCGTCCACCACCGTGTCGACGTACGTGACCACCGCGAGCCGCGCGCAGTCCAGTGCCTCGGACCACACCCGGCTCCCGCCGATGACCCACACGGGCCGGTCTGCGTGCAGGGCGAGCGCCGCCGGCAGGTCCGTCGCCACGGTCGCTCCGGGTGCGTCGTACCCGGGCGCGCTGGAGAGCACGACGTTCTCGCGTCCCGGCAACGGCCGGAACCGCTCCGGCAACGACTCCCAGGTCGCCCGTCCCATGACGACCGCCGCCCCGGACGTCAGACGGCGGAAGTGCGCCTGGTCCTCGGGCACCCGCCACGGGATCTGACCGTCCGCACCCACGCCGGCGTGCCGGTCCTGCGCCCAGACCACACCGACCTCGCCGGGACGCAGCACCATGTGCTCGCACCCCGCCGGGTGCGACCCATCGGCGTTCATACGGCGATCGGTGCGGTGATCGTCGGGTGGTGCTCGTACCCGTCCACCGCGACGTCCTCGAAGTCGTAGGAGAACAGCGAGGAGGCTCGCCGCAGCCGCAGGCGCGGGAAGGCGAACGGGACGCGGCCCAGCTGCTCGCGGACTTGCTCCTCGTGGTTGTCATAGATGTGGCAGTCCCCGCCGGTCCACACGAAGTCCCCCACCTCGAGGCCCGCCTGCTGGGCGACCATGTGCGTGAGGAGCGCGTAGCTCGCGATGTTGAACGGCACCCCGAGGAAGAGGTCGGCAGAGCGCTGGTAGAGCTGGCAGGAGAGCTTGCCGTCCGCCACGTAGAACTGGAAGAACGCGTGGCACGGCATGAGGGCCATGCGGTCGAGCTCGGCGACGTTCCAGGCGGAGACGATCATCCGGCGGGAGTCCGGGTTGCTCTGCAGGGTGTCCAGCACCCGGGACAGCTGGTCGATGTGCTCGCCGTCGGGTGTGGGCCACGACCGCCACTGCACCCCGTACACCGGCCCGAGGTCGCCGTCCTCGTCCGCCCACTCGTTCCAGATCCGGATCCCGTTCTCCTGCAGCCATCGCACGTTCGACTCCCCGCGCAGGAACCACAGGAGCTCGCCGACGATCGACCGCAGGTGCACGCGCTTCGTCGTCACGAGCGGGAAGCCGCGTGAGAGGTCGAACCGCATCTGGTGGCCGAACACGCTCCGCGTCCCCGTCCCCGTGCGGTCCGACTTGCGCGTCCCGGTCGTGAGGACGAGCTCGAGAAGGTCCTCGTACTGATGATCGACGGGGGCGGCAGGGGGTGCAGTGGTCACCCGGACATCCTAGGACGCTCCCCGGGCCCGCGGACCCGACCCGCCCCCGCTTCTCGCGCCACCGCAGGCCTCGGCTCGGATACTGGGAGCATGACGCACGCAGACCAGGCACATCTCGCAGACCTCCCGCGGGCCATCCTCGTCGACGGCTCGTGGACGCCTGCCGAGCACGGGCGCACGTTCGTCGTCGTCGACCCGGCGACGGAGGAGCCCCTGGCCGAGGTGGCCGACGCTGACCCGCACGACGGAGCGCGGGCGCTCGATGCGGCAGCAGGTGCGGCCCGCGCGTGGCGCGGGACGTCCCCCCGACAGCGGTCGGAGGTCCTGCGGGCAGTGTTCGACACGCTCGTCGCGCGGATGGACACCGTGGCCGCGCTCATCACTGCTGAGTGCGGCAAGCCGCTCGCGGAGGCTCGCGCCGAAGTCACCTACGGGGCGCAGTTCCTCCTGTGGTACTCCGAGCAGGCGGTGCGCGCCCCGGGATCGGTCCGCGCCGCGGCGGCGGGCGGGAGGCAGGTCGTGCACAGGCGCCCGGTCGGCCCGGCCCTGCTCATCACACCCTGGAACTTCCCGCTCGCGATGGCCACCCGCAAGATCGCACCGGCCCTCGCCGCCGGTTGCACCGTGGTCGTCAAGCCCGCCGCGCAGACGCCGCTGACGACCCTGTACCTGGCCGAGCTCGTGCGCGCCGAGCTCGTCGCTCGGGGCCTGCCCGCGGGCGTGCTCAACGTCGTGCCGACCTCGTCGGCCGCCGCACTCACGCGCCCCCTGCTCGCGGACCCACGGCTGCGCAAGCTGTCCTTCACCGGATCCACCCGCGTCGGGACCGAGCTCCTCCGGGGCGCCGCCGGGGGTGTGCTGCGCACCTCGATGGAGCTCGGCGGGAACGCGCCGTTCCTCGTCTTCGCCGACGCCGACCTCGACGCCGCCGTCTCGGGCGCGATGGCCGCGAAGATGCGCAACGCCGGGCAGACGTGCGTCGCCGCGAACCGGTTCCTCGTGCACCGGTCTGTCGCTGCGGACTTCACCGCGCGGCTCTGCGCCGCCTTCGACGAGCTGGTGGTGGGCGCCGGCATGCAACCGGGGGTGACGGTCGGCCCCCTCATCGACCGTCGCGCGGTCGACGCGGTCGAGCGCGTCGTGCAGGCGGCCGTCGACGACGGCGCGCACGTGCACGTCGGCGCCCCGCCGCCGGCTGGCCCGGGCTTCTTCACGGCGCCCGTCGTGCTCACCGACGTCCTCCCGGACGCGGTCGTCGTGCGCGAGGAGACGTTCGGGCCGGTCGCGCCGATCCTCACCTTCGACGACGACGACGAAGCCATCGCCCTCGCCAACGGCACCGAGCACGGGCTCGTGGCCTACGCCTACACCCGTGACCTCGAGCGAGCACTCATGCTCTCCGCCGAGCTCGAGGCGGGGATGATCGGGATCAACCGGGGACTCGTCTCGGACGCGAGCGCGCCGTTCGGAGGGCTCAAGCGGTCGGGCCTGGGTCGGGAGGGCGGGGAGGCGGGCATGGAGGAGTACCTCGAGACGGTCTACGTCGCTCTCTGACCGTTCCCTCCCGGTGGCCCCGGTGGCCGAGGTTCTCGGGTGCTGCGCCGGTAGGGTCGACACATGGCTCTCTTCAGCGAATCCGCCGACGTCTCGGTGCGCCCTGCGGTCCCCGGCGACGAGGTGGCCCTCGGTGACATCCAGCTCACCGCCTGGCGGACGTCGCACGGTGAGGTGCTCGGCACCCCCACGCTCGACGCCCTCGACCTGGATCGCATGCGGCAGCAGTGGGGTGCGGCCATCACCGCACCTCCCGGGCCGGGCTTCGCGGTGCTCGTCGCCTGCGAGCGGGCGGACGTCGTCGGGTTCGCCGCGGTGAGCCCGGGCCAGCTCGTCGCGCTCGAGGTGCGCCCGCAGGCACGACGGGCGGGGCACGGGTCACGGCTGCTCTCCGCCGCGGTCGACCGGTTGCGCAGCGACGGCGCCACGTCGGTCGCCACATGGGTGCTCGACGGCGACCTCGGGCGTGAGCAGTTCCTGGCCGGCGCGGGCCTCGGTCCGGACGGTCGGGTGAGGACGCTCGCGACCGGTGTCCGCGACGTGCGCGAGGCCCGGTGGTCCGCGGCGATCTAGGGCTGTCCGCGGCGGTCGGCCCGGTAGAGGGAGGCCGCCCTGCGCAGGCAGGCGCGCGCCTGCTTGCGGTCGCGCGCCGCGTCGTAGGCGAAGGCGAGGTTGTACCAGGCCGCCCAGCTCTCCGGCGCGTCCTCGACGGCGGCCCGGGCGCCCGGGAACGCCGCGTCCGCGGCCTCACGGTCGATGCGACCGCCCGGGGAGCGTGGAAGGTCGTCCACCGGCAGCTCCCCACGCGCCGCGAGCGCGTCGGCCATCCGCTGCACGGTCCTGGCCAGCTGCCACTCCCGGACGAACAGCCCGACGGCGAGCACGGGGAACACCAACGCTGCGACTCCCATGCCCACCGCAGCGGTCTCGCCGGTCCCGATGAGTGCACGGGCGTACCCGACGATCTGCCAGCAGAAGACGAGCAGGACGAGGACCAGCGCAACGAGCCCGACGATGCTCAGCGCCCGCCGGCGGCCGACGCTCACGAGAGGTCGAGCACATTCTCGAGGCCGACGGTCAACCCCGGTCTCGAGACGACCTCGCGCACGGCGAGGAGGACGCCGGGCATGAAGGACACGCGATCGAAGGAGTCCTGACGGATGGTCAGCTGCTCCCCGGGGTTGCCGAAGAGGATCTCCTCGTGGGCGACGAGGCCGCGGAGCCGCACGGCGTGCACCCGCACCCCGTCGACGTCGGCGCCCCGCGCCTCGAAGCCGGTCTGCGTGGCGTCGGGGCTCTCGGCGATACCGACCTCGCGCCGGGCCGCGGCGATCGCTGCGGCCGTGTGCCGCGCGGTGCCGCTCGGCGCGTCGACCTTGTCCGGGTGGTGCAGCTCGATGACCTCGGCCGACTCGAAGTACCTCGCAGCGCGGGCGGCGAACGTCATCGCGAGCACCGCGCTGAGCCCGAAGTTCGGGGCGATGAGCACACCGAGACCCGCCCGCGCGGTCGCCGGTTCCGCGAGGTGCGCGGCGACGCGCGCACGGCTCGCGTCGTCCCACCCGGTCGTCCCGACGACAGCGTGGATCCCCGCGTCGAGGAGAGCATGGACGTTGGACTCCGTCACGCCGGGGACGGTGAAGTCCACGGCGACGTCAGCGCCGCTGGTCGCGACGACCGAGAAGTCGTCGCCCGCGTCGTACCGTGCCACGAGCTCGAGATCCGGCGCGGCGTCCACCGCGGCGCAGACCGTCCTGCCCATCCGACCAGCCGCCCCGAGAACAGCGACCCGCAGCCGTCGGGCCTGCGGGCCGGCCGCAGATGCGGAGCCGGCGGCAGCGTCGGGGTCAGAGGCGGGGTCGGGGGCACAGGCGGCTGGGATCACCGGCCGATCTTATCCGGTGCCCCGCGACGGACCTGCACCTCGCCGGTGCGCTCCGGCACGCACGACGAGAGACTCAAGATCAGCGCCAGCACTGCCGATACGCCGCACATGGCACCGAGGAGGGCACGGCGACGGACGAGCATCCTTGCGGCGAGCTCGGTGGTCGCCTCCGCCGTGGCAACCGTGTGCTACACCTCCCTCGCGTACCTCGACTCCTTCTCCGAGCACCTCGGGCAGACCGACCCGTGGAGCGCGCGGGATCTCCTCACCCCGTTCCTGGGAGACGTCCTCGCTCTCAGCCTGCTGGCGAGCGCAGCAGCGCTCGGTGCACTGCACCGTGGGACGCGCTGGTGGGCATTCCCGGTCGGCGTCAGCGGACTTCTCGCCCTCTGGTGCGTACTCGTCTGGGGTGCTCTCGTCGCAGGGCCGGCCGACGCGTGGACACCTTTCTGGCTGGGCTGGCCCGGCCTCGTCGGACCTGGTCCCGCGGGGCTCGGGGGCACCACCTCGGTCCTCGTCATCCTCGGGGGGCCCGCGGTGCTCCTGCTCGCGCTGTGGTCAGGTCCCACCGCCGTCGCTCTGGACATCCATCGCCGCCAGGCGCCGGAGAGGAGCACCCCGCCGCGCGAGGTCCACGTCGTCCCCTCGGGCGTCGGGACCGACCTCGCCCGCGCTGGCTCTGCCGTCGCGCTCGTCGCGGTCGTGAGCCTCGTCGGCCTCGTCGGTCTCTCGACGGTCGGGGGGCTCGGACTCGTCATGGGGTGGTACGACGTCGACTGGTACGGGCTGCAGTCGGGCACGTTCGCCGTCGCCCTGCTGGCGGTAGCGGTCGCCTGGACCTGTGCCGACGGACCGCGCCAGGCCGCCGTCCTCGTCGGTACGGGCGTCGTGGTCCTCGTCGTCACCGCCGTGATCTCGGCCGAGCCGCCATCGGTACCCGTTCTTGCGGGCGCTGCCGTCGCGGTCGCCGCGTCGCGTCACAGGCTCGGCGCGTCGGGGGCACGCCTCGTCGCGCGTTAGCCGACCGCGGCGCCCGGTGGTCGGGCGCGGGCTCGCTGCCGCCAGAACCGGACCGCCACGACCACGCCGAGCACGAGGACGAGGACCGCGATCACGGGTGCGAGGACGGCCAGCACCGTGAGGCCGACAGAGGCACCGTCCTCCGCCACACTCACGACGGCACCCCCGATCCCGAGGGTGAGGACGTTGACGACGGGACGGATGCTCGACTTCAGCAGGTGCACGCCGAGGGCGATGAGCAGTCCGACGACCACCGGGACCCAGCGCTCGGTGGCGAGCACGTCCGCGGCGTCGTCCACGGCGAACGTGCGCGACGACGAGCCGGCGCCGAAGACCACTCCCCCGGCACCCGGCCGCACCACGGTCTGCACGACGTCGTTGACGGAGTCGACAGCGGGGATCTTGTCTGCCACGACCTCGACGACGAGGAGCACCGCGAGCCCGCTGAGCAGCCAGCCGTCCGTGAGCCATGCCCACGCATCAGGCAGGGCGACGAACGAGGTGAACCGCGCCAGGACCCCCACGAGGATGAGCGGGATGTAGGCGTTGAGGCCCGCCGCACCCGCCAGGCCGATCCCCGTGACGAATCCCAGCACCCGATCCTCAGTCCTCGAACGGCCCCACGCGCACGATCGACCGGGCGCGTGACGCGAGGTCCTTCGCGAGCGACTGGACCTCGTCGGCCGTCACGGCACGGATCCGCTCCAGCGTCTCGGCGATGCCGAGCAGCTCACCGTGCACGAGGTCGGCCTTGCCGAGCCGGCTCATGCGGGACCCTGTGTCCTCGAGGCCGAGGACGAGCCCACCGGACAGCTGGCCGATGCTCCGGCTGAGCTCTGCGGCCGTGATCCCGGAATCGGCGAGCCGCTCGAGCTCGGTGCCGAGGAGAGCGGTCACCTCGTCGATCTTCGCGGGCGCGCATCCCGCGTAGAGCCCGAACGTGCCCGTACCCCCATGACCTGACGCGAAGGAGTAGGTGGAGTACGCGAGACCGCGCTTCTCACGGATCTCCTGGAACAGACGGGAGGACATGCCGCCGCCGAGCACGGCACTGAGCACCGAGAGGATGAACCGGCGCTCGTCCGTCGCCGAGAGGCCTGTCGAACCGACGATGACGTTCGCCTGCTCGACGCTGCGGCGGATGGTCCGTTCGACCGGGACCGTCCCTAGCCCGAGCAGGTCGCTCGCGTCGCGGCGCTCTCGGGGAACGGCCCCGTCCGCGAGGTTCCAGCCCCCGGCCACGAGCGCCTCGGACACCTGCGCGCACAGCACGTCGTGGTCCACGCCGCCCGCGGCGGAGACGACGAGCGTCTCGGGACGGTAGTGCCACTGGTAGTGCTCCCACACGGCCTCACGCGGCACCGCACGGATGGCCTCGGGCGTCCCGCCGATCGGACGTCCGAGCGCGTGCCCAGCGAGGACCGCGGACGCGAACTCCTCGTGGACGACGTCCGACGGGTCGTCGTCGTTCATGGCGAGCTCTTCGAGGATGACCCCGCGTTCGGTCTCGAGCTCGTCCTCGTCGATCCGCGCCGAGGTGATCATGTCGGTGATGACGTCGACCGCCATGGGCAGGTCGGAGTCGAGCACACGGGCGTAGTAGACCGTGTGCTCCTTCCCGGTGCCCGCGTTCGCCTCGCCACCGACGGCGTCGAAGGCCTCGGCGATGTCCATCGCCGACCGACGCTGGGTGCCCTTGAACAGCAGGTGCTCGAGGAAGTGCGTCGAGCCGTGGTGACCGCTCGTCTCGTCCCGCGAGCCGACACCCACCCACGCGCCGACGGTCGCGGACCGCAGGCCAGGCATGTGCTCGGTGAGCACCCGAACCCCGCCGGGCAGGACGGAACGACGGATCGTCGCACCGTCCTGCCCGGCAGTCAGCTCGTTCTCCGGCGCACCGGAGGGGTGGAGCGGAAGGTTCCAGGGCACGTCAGGCGTCAGCCTGCTCGGTGCTGGTCCCCTCGCCCGAGGCGTCCGCGGTCTCCTCGACGACGGCGTGCAGCGAGAGCTTCCCACGGGGGTCGACCTCACCGATCTCGACCTGGACCTTCTGGCCGATCGACAGGACGTCCTCGACGTTCTCGACACGCTTGCCACCGACGAGCTTGCGGATCTGGCTGATGTGCAGCAGTCCGTCCTTGCCCGGGGAGAGGGAGATGAACGCACCGAAGGACGTCGTCTTGACGACCGTTCCCACGAAGCGCTCACCGATCTCGGGGACGTGCGGGTTGGCGATCGCGTTGATCGCCGCGCGCGCGGCCTCGGCGGACGGGCCGTCGACCGCACCGATGTAGACGGTGCCGTCGTCCTCGATGGAGATGTCCGCGCCGGTCTCCTCCTGGATCTGGTTGATCATCTTGCCCTTCGGGCCGATGACCTCACCGATCTTGTCGATCGGGACCTGCACCGCGATGACGCGCGGGGCGTGCGGTGACATCTCGTCGGGCACGTCGATGGCCTCGTTGAGGACGTCGAGGATCGCGAAGCGGGCGTCACGCGCCTGCGTGAGCGCGCCACCGAGCACCGAGGCGGGGATGCCGTCGAGCTTGGTGTCGAGCTGGATCGCGGTGATGAACTCGCGCGTACCGGCAACCTTGAAGTCCATGTCACCGAAGGCGTCCTCAGCTCCGAGGATGTCCGTCAGGGCCGCGTAGCGCGGCTTCCCGTCGACGGTGTCGGAGATGAGTCCCATCGCGATGCCCGCGACCGGGGCGCGCAGCGGCACACCGGCGTTGAGGAGCGAGAGGGTCGAGGCGCAGACAGAGCCCATCGACGTCGAGCCGTTGGACCCGAGCGCCTCGGAGACCTGGCGGATCGCGTAGGGGAACTCCTCGCGGGACGGCAGGACGGGCATGAGAGCCCGCTCCGCCAGTGCGCCGTGGCCGATCTCGCGACGCTTGGGGCTGCCCACGCGGCCGGTCTCACCGGTCGAGTACGGCGGGAAGTTGTAGTTGTGCATGTACCGCTTGCGCGTCTCCGGGCCGAGCGAGTCGATCTGCTGCTCCATGCGGAGCATGTTGAGCGTCGTGACGCCCATGATCTGGGTCTCGCCACGCTCGAAGATCGCGGAGCCGTGGACGCGCGGGAGAACCTCGACCTCGGCGGAGAGGGTGCGGATGTCCGCGAGCCCGCGGCCGTCCATGCGGACGCCGTCCGTGAGCACACGCTGACGCACGAGCTTCTTCGTCACGGCGCGGACCGCGGCCGACAGCTCCTTCTCGCGGCCGTCGAAGCCGTCCTGCAGCCGGCCGATCGCAGCGGCCTTGATCTCGTCGAGACGAGCCTCGCGTGCCTGCTTGTCGCCGATCGTCAGCGCCTGGGCGAGGTCGTTGGAGACCTCCGCCTCGATGGCGGCGTAGGCGTCGTCCTGGTAGTCGAGGAAGAGCGGGAACTCCTGGACAGGCTTCGCGGCCTTCGCCGCGAGCTCGGCCTGGGCCTCGCAGAGCGCCTTGAGGAACGGCTTGGCCGCCTCGAGACCCTCGGCGACGATCTCTTCGGTCGGGGCTGCGACGCCCTCGTTCTTGATGAGGTTCCACGCGTTGTCCGTCGCCTCGGCCTCGACCATCATGATCGCGACGTCGTCGCCCACGACACGGCCGGAGACGACCATGTCGAAGACGGCCCGCTCCTTGTCGGAGTACTTCGGGAACGCGACCCACTGGCCATCGACCAGCGCGATGCGCACAGCGCCGATGGGACCGGAGAAGGGCAGGCCGGAGAGCTGCGTCGACAGCGACGCGGCGTTGATCGCGAGGGTGTCGTAGGCGTCGTCCGGGTGGATGGCGAGGACGGTCACGACGACCTGGACCTCGTTGCGCAGACCCTTGACGAACGTGGGGCGCAGCGGACGGTCGATGAGGCGGCACGCGAGGATCGCCTCGGTGCTGGGACGTCCCTCGCGGCGGAAGAACGAGCCGGGGATGCGTCCCGCGGCGTACATCCGCTCCTCGACGTCCACCGTCAGCGGGAAGAAGTCGAACTGGTCCTTGGGGTGCTTGCCGACCGTCGTGGCCGACAGCAGCATGGTCTCGCCGTCGAGGTAGGCGACGGCCGATCCGGCGGCCTGGCGCGCGAGGCGCCCGGTCTCGAAGCGGACGGTGCGGGTGCCGAAGCGCCCGTTGTCGATCACTGCTTCGGTGAATTCAATCTCGGGACCCTCCACGGGTGCCCTCCGTTTCTCAAAGGGTCCGCGTCCATCACCTGACGGTCTTCGATCGAGGTCCACGGACTGGTGCAGCGTCTGCGCTGCTTCCGTGAGCCACTACCGAGGACCGGACGAGGGCGACGAGCGGACCGGTGCTGTGCTGGGTTGTGCAGGACGTTCAGTGAGACTGAACCAGCCCGGACCCACGAGGGATCCGGGCTGGTAGGAGCATCCTCAGCGACGAAGGCCGAGGCGCTCGATGAGGCTGCGGTAGCGGTTGATGTCGACCTTCTGCAGGTAACCCAGGAGGCGACGGCGCTTACCGACGAGGAGGAGCAGACCACGACGGCTGTGGTGGTCGTGCTTGTGCTCCTTGAGGTGCTCGGTCAGGTCCTTGATGCGCTGCGTGAGCATCGCGATCTGGACCTCGGGTGAACCAGTGTCGCCCTCGGTGGTGGCGTACTCGGTCATGATCTGCTGCTTCGTGGCAGTGTCGAGGGGCACGGCTCTCCTTGTGTCAGTCGTTGCGCGGCGCTCCGGGGCATGTCCACCCGAGCTCTCTGTGTCCGCGGCCGTTCAGACGGCGGTGTAAGTCTAGCAGGGTTCCGCGGGCGTCCCGGGTCCGCTCGTCGGCTCCCCCACGCTGCTGACGATCGCCAGCGCTACGGCGGACGCGCCGGTCTGCAGGGCGACGACAGTCCAGGACGACGCGCCGTTCACGAGTGCGACCCCGAGCGGGATACCGCAGAGCATGGCGACGTCAGGGCCACGCGTGATGAGCGACAACGCACCGGTCGGGACCGCGCCTGCCGGGGTCGCCAGCAGCGGACCGGACCAGTCCGGGGCCACCCGGTAGGCGCTGCGCACCGCCGCGGCGCCGAACGTGGGTGCCGCGGCGGCGATCAGAAGGATCCATCGGGGGTCCGTGAGCACCGGCGTGAGGCCCACAGCGAGACAGGCTGCCGCGCACAACCCCGGGAGGATGATGCGGGAGAGGCGTGTGCGTCGCGCTGAGAGCGGCAGGAGGCCGTCGAGCGCGGGGACCATGTCCGCGGCGCGCGCACCCTCGGCACCGGCGCTGGCAGCGGAGAGCGCCACCAGCAGGACGATCGCGACGAGCGCGAGACCACCGTCGATCGCCGGGACCTGCTGCGCCAGGAGGATGACGGCGCCGAGCCCGAGCGC
The DNA here is from genome assembly GCF_059621145.1 of Sanguibacter sp. Z41_6. Taxonomy (NCBI): domain Bacteria; kingdom Bacillati; phylum Actinomycetota; class Actinomycetes; order Micrococcales; family Sanguibacteraceae; genus Sanguibacter; species Sanguibacter sp. Z41_6. The sequence goes on from NZ_JCAQIF010000003.1 coordinate 117,023, forward strand.
CCGCGCCGCCGCGCGGGGACGACGGCTCAGGAGGACGAGATCGGCGACGAGCAGGGCCGACACAGGTCCCCGGACGGTCGTCAGGCGACGACTGCGGAACGTCGTGCGTTCTCCGACGGCGTCCGACAGCACCCGTGCCATGCTCTGGACGTCGAGCGAGAGGAAGGCCACCGAGACCTGCTCGGTCACCGCGCTGCGAGCGCGGAGCACGGCACTGCCGACGAGGTCCAGGCGTCGCCACCAGGGGACGAGCAGCGCGAGCGAGCACACGAGTGCTGCGCCGACGAGGAGCGGCTCGACGGCCAGCGGGACCGAGGGAGCGTCCCCCGAGAGCATGAGGACGACGCCGGTGACGGGCAGGACCCCCAGAGCGACGTCACTGCAGCGCGCCAGATGCTCGACCGACCGGGCCGCTGGCTGAGCGAGCCCGGCGAGGGCGACGACGACCGCACCGCTCGTCGCCCCGAGGAGCGCGGCAGTGAGGACGTCCGCCACGCCCGTCATCCGATCGACGACGACGAACGCTGCTGCACCGCCGACCGTCCACGTCGCGGTCACCCGCCCGAAGCTCGCGGCGAGCAGCCCGTGGCGATCGACCGGCATGGCCAGCCACCAGGATGCGCCCGCGGACGACACACCCACGGGTCCCGTGCGCACCGCGCCACCGAGAGCGGCCGCGACGAGCGCGAGCATCCCGATGAGGCCTACGGTCTCCGCCGGCAGGTTGCCGTGCGTCGCTGTGTCCGTCGTCAGGGTCCCCCGCACCACGTCGGCGATGCCGATCACGAGGCCGATGGAGATCGCTATCGACACCACCGCGTAGCCGATGCTGGTGAGCAGCTCACCCGGGCCGGCGTCGGCACCGGCGGAGGCCGCCCGCGCCGTCAGCTGGCGGACCTCGCGTCCGGTGAGCTGCTCCTGCGGGTCGTGCGTCGGGCGCAGCAGCGTCATGCGCCGCCCTCGAGCGCCTCGAGCGCTGCCGAGTTGCCGAGCCGTCGACACACGTCGTCCGCGACGTGCAGGGCCTCGGCACCGGTCGCTCCGAGGAGCGTCGGGTCGTGCGTCGCGAAGATCACGGCGACTCCCGCGGACGCCTCCTCGACGAGCATCTGAGCGAGGGTGCCACGCATCCGGACGTCGAGACGTTGCTCCGGTTCGTCGAGCACCAGCAGCTGACGCGGCCTGACGAACCCGGCTGCCAGGAGCAGCCGTCGCCGCTGACCCGACGAGAGTGTCTGGGGGACCACGTCCCGCTGCTCAGCGATACCGAACTGGTCCAGCAGGTCATCGACGAGCGCACCCGCCGCGGGTACGCCATGACCACGAGCAGTGAGCACGAGATGCTCCCGCACCGTGAGCCCTGGGAAGTACGCGTCCGCGTCGAGCACGCCAGCAACCGCCGCCCGGAACTCGCGCTCACGCTCGTCCACGGGACGACCGAGCACCTCGACGTCCCCACCGAGCGGCTCGAGCGTGCCGAGGAACGATCTCAGGACGGTCGACTTGCCGCTGCCGTTGGGTCCGATCACGGCGACGAGCTCCCCCGGCGCGACCTCGAGGTCGACGGGCGCACAGACGCGGGTCGACCCGTATCCCACGAGCAACCCCCGGGCGCGCAACGCCAGGTCCACCGGCGTCACGCGGGGGATCTCCCGGAGGGATCGGTGGCGGTGGCCACACCGAGCACCTCGCGTGCCTGCGCGACGTCGATGTGCATCTGCGCGACGAGCGGCTCGAGCCCGTCGAACCGCAGTGTCGGGCGCAACCGCTCGACGAACTCGAGGACGATCTCCTCGCCGTACAGGTCGAGGTCGGTCCGGTCCAGCACATATGCCTCGACCCGGCGCTCGACGCCGTCGAACGTCGGGTTGGTGCCGATGGAGATCGCCACCGGCAGCACCCCGTCGTCGGCGCCGGCTGCGAGGACGGCGGGCCGCCGCATCCACCCGGCATAGACACCGTCCCCCGGGACCATGCCCACGGCGTCCTGGCTGAGGTTCGCCGTCGGGAAGCCCAGCTCGCGGCCCCGGGCATCCCCGTGCACGACGACGCCCCGCAGGGAGTGGTCGCGTCCGAGGATCTCCGCCGCTGCGCGCACGTCGCCCGACGCAAGGAGACCGCGGACGGCCGTCGACGACCATCGCGCGTCCCCGGCACGGCCGAGGTCCTCGATGACCTCGACATCGAAGCCGTAGACGTCTCCGAGCTCCCGCATCGTCTCGAGAGACCCTGAGTTGTCGACACCGAACCGCACGTCGCGTCCGACGACGACCGTGGTGGCGTGGAGCGCCTCGACGAGGTGCCGGACGACGAACTCCTCCGGCGTCTGGCGCGCGAGCTCGAGCGTGTACTCGAGGACGAGGACGCCGTCGAGACCCGTCTGCGCCAGCAGCTCGAGCCGGTCCGCGATCCCGGACAGGAGCGGGGGCGCCTCGTCAGGACGGTGCACCTGCGCGGGATGCGGGTCGAACGTCACCGCCACCGCGCAGGCGCCCGTGGCGCGCGCTCGCTCGACGATCGTCGACAGGACGAGGGCATGCCCTCGGTGCACGCCGTCGAAGTTCCCGAGGGTCACGACCGAGGGGCCGTAGCCTTCCGGCACCTCGCCCAGACCACTCCAGTGCTGCACACCTACTCCTACCGAACGATGTCGCGGCCGCTCGCCGCAGGGTCAAGACTGCCACGGGGCGTCCGGGCAGAGAGAATCAGGACGGCTGGCCCGCACTCCCGTACGACGCCCGGGTCCCGGGGCGCGGGCTCGCGGCTCACGCCGGGGCGAACACGAGCACAGGGCGCGCGTCCTTCCCGGTCTCCCGGACGAGCGCGATGAGCTCGCCACCGGGCGCGACCGCTGCGACGAGCGCGCCCTCTGGCCCGCCACCGGTGACGAGACGCTTGCCGTGGCCGAGGTCACGCACCTCGTCCTCCGTCACCTGCCGGACGTCGAATCTCGCGCGTGCGGCGTCGACCAGCGGCATGACCGCGAGCCTGCCGTCCGCGTCGACCTGCTCGGCCATCTGGTCGAGCGTCGCGGCATGGTCGAGGAGGTATCCACCGACCCGCGTGCGGCGCAGCATCGTCAGGTGGCCTCCGCACCCGAGGGCGTCGCCGAGATCGCGAGCGAGCGCCCGGACATAGGTACCCGACGAGCACACCACGGTCACGTCGAGATCGAGCACCACCGTGCCCGCATCGTCGTCCGCGTGGCGCTCGTGGACAGCGTCGATGTCGAACCGGGAGACCGTGACGGAACGCGCCGCGAGCTCCACGGTCTCCCCCGCGCGTACGCGCGCATATGCCCGTCGCCCGTCGACCTTGATCGCACTGACGGCGCTGGGGACCTGCTGGATCGACCCGGTGAGCGCGGCCACGGACCGGACGAGCGCGTCGCGGTCCACGCCCTGCGCACCTCGAGCGACGACGACCTCGCCCTCGGCGTCGTCGGTCGTCGTGCTCTGACCGAGGCGGATCGTCGCGCGGTACTCCTTGTCCTCGCCGACGACATAGGTGAGGAGCTTCGTCGCACGGCCGATGCCCAGCACGAGGACACCCGTCGCCATGGGGTCGAGCGTCCCCGCGTGCCCGACCTTGCGCGTCGCGGCGAGCCGACGCACGCGCCCGACGACGTCGTGGCTCGTCCACCCCTGGGGCTTGTCGACGATGACGAATCCGTCGGGCGCGGTGGGACGGTCACGGTCCGGCCGCGGGCCTGCTGCGTCAGGCCGGGTCACCGCTCGTTGTCACCGCTGTCAGCGGTCTCGCGGCTCTCGACGTCCGTCTCGTCGTCCGTGTCAACGACGGGCTTGCGGTACGGGTCCTCGTCGCCGGCATAGCGGGCGTTGGCCCGGAGCTCGGCGAGCTCCTTGTCCCGGCGCGCGGCGTCGAGCAGTGCGGCATCGAAGCTCGCGGCGTTCTCCGGGACCGAGTCGAGGAAGAACTCGATCGTCGGCGTGAGGCGGATCCCGGTCTGCTTGCCGACCTCGGACCGGATGACGCCGCGGGCGCTGGCGAGCGCGGCCGCGGTACCGGCCCGGGCTTCCTCGTCGCCGAGCACCGTGTAGAACACCGACGCGTTCTGCAGGTCTCCCGTCACGCGGACGTCCGTCACGGTGACGAAGCCCAGACGCGGGTCCTTGATCTTCGTGTCGAGCATCTGCGCGACGATGACCTGGATGCGCTCAGCGAGCTTGCGGGCCCTCGGGTGGTCGACCATGTCAGTTCCTTCCTGGACCTGGTGGAGGTGTGGGAGAGCCCGCGGGGCGGGGAGGAGACTCCTCTCCTCCCCGCCCCGCGGGCTCGTGGCGGGCGCCGGTGGGCGCCCCGCCACGGGTGGTGCTCAGGAGCGCGGCTTCTCGCGCATCTCGAACGTCTCGATCACGTCGTCGACCCGCAGGTCGTTGAACGACCCGAGACCGATACCGCACTCGTAGCCCTCACGGACCTCGGTCGCGTCGTCCTTGAACCGCTTGAGCGACTCGACGGTGAGGTTGTCCTGCACGACGGCACCGCCACGCAGCACACGAGCCTTCGTGTTGCGACGGATCGTGCCGGACCGCACGAGGCAACCCGCGATGTTCCCGAACTTCGAGGAGCGGAAGATCTCGCGGACCTCCGCGGTGCCCAGCTGGGCCTCCTCGTACTCGGGCTTGAGCATGCCCTTGAGCGCAGCCTCGACGTCGTCGATCGCCTGGTAGATGACGGAGTAGAACTTGATGTCCACTCCCTCGCGGTCAGCCAGCTCGGCCACCCGCTCACCCGTCTTGACGTTGAACCCGATGATCACGGCGTTGTCCACCGTGGCGAGGTTGACGTCGTTCTGCGTGATCGCGCCGACGCCGCGGTGGATGACGCGCAGCTCGACCTCGTCGCCGACGTCGATCTTGAGCAGCGCGTCCTCGAGTGCCTCGACAGCACCGGACACGTCGCCCTTGAGGACGAGGTTGAGGGTCTCGACCTTGCCCTGCTGAAGGGCCTGGGTGAAGTCCTCGAGGCTGATGCGCTTGCGGCGCTTGGCCAGGAGGGCAGCACGCTCGGCCGCCTCACGCTTCTCGGCGATCTGGCGAGCAGTGCGGTCGTCGGGCGCCACGAGGAACGTGTCCCCGGCACGCGGCACCGATGTCAGACCGAGCACCATGACCGGGCGGGCCGGCGTCGCCGCCTCGACGGGCACACCGTGCTCGTCGAACATCGCACGGACACGTCCGTACGCCGTACCGGCCACGATCGAGTCACCGACGTGCAGGGTCCCGGACTGGACGAGGACGGTCGCTACCGCACCGCGCCCCTTGTCGAGGTTCGCCTCGATGGCGACACCGCGAGCGTCCTTGTTCGGGTTGGCCCGCAGGTCGAGCGAGGCGTCAGCCGTGAGGAGCACCGCACCGAGCAGCTCGTCGATGTTCAGCCCCTGGCGTGCAGAGACGTTGACGAACATCGTGTCGCCGCCGTACTCCTCCGCGACGAGGTTGTACTCCGTGAGCTGCTGGCGCACCTTGTCGGGGTTCGCGCCTTCCTTGTCGATCTTGTTCACCGCCACGACGATCGGCACGTTGGCCGCCTGTGCGTGGTTGAGCGCCTCGATCGTCTGGGGCATGACGCCGTCGTCCGCAGCGACCACGAGGATCGCGATGTCGGTGACCTGGGCACCACGAGCACGCATGGCCGTGAAGGCCTCGTGACCCGGGGTGTCGATGAAGGTCAGCGCACGGTCGACGCCCTCGTGCTCGTGGTGCACCTGGTAGGCACCGATGTGCTGCGTGATGCCACCGGCCTCCCCGGAGACGACGTCCGTCTGGCGGATCGCGTCGAGCAGGCGGGTCTTTCCGTGGTCGACGTGACCCATGACGGTGACGACGGGCGGACGTGCCTCGAGCTCCTCGTCGCCCTCCTCGGCCAGCTCGGCCTCGAGGTCGATGTCGAAGCCACCGAGCAGCTCGCGGTCTTCCTCCTCGGCCGACACCATCTCGATGACGTAGCCGAGCTCCGCGGCCAGCGTGCCGAACGTGTCCTCGTCGAGGGACTGGGTCGCGGTCGCCATCTCACCGAGGTGGAACAGCACGGTGACCAGGCTCGCGGGGTTCGCGTCGATCTTGTCGGCGAGGTCGTTGAGCGACGAGCCGTGGCGCAGCCGCACGACGGTGCTGCCGTTCCCGCGGGGCACCTGGACGCCACCGAGCGACGGCGCCTGCATCTGCTCGAACTCCTGGCGCTTCGCGCGCTTCGACTTCCGTCCACGGACGGGACGGCCGCCTGCGCGACCGAACGCGCCCTGCGTGCTTCCACGACCCGCGCCACCCGGACGGCCACCACCGCCGGGACGACCAGCGAAACCGCCGCCCGTCCCCGGCGCACCGCCACCACCGGGAGCACCGCCACCGGGACGGCCGGCGAAGCCGCCGCGTGCGCCGCCACCACCGCCTCCTGGGCGTCCGGCGCCCGCAGGCGCTCGGTCACCCGGACGAGGAGCAGCACTCCGACCGGGCATCATGCCCGGGTTGGGGCGCGGACCGCCGGGACGCGGAGCAGCGGGGCGGGGCCCGCCGGGCCGCTCGGACGTGTTGCCCTGAGCCGCCGCGGGGTTGACGTTCTCCGTGCGCTCGGGACGCTGTCCCGGTCGCGGCATCCCCTGGCTCGTGGCGAAGGGGTTGTTCCCGGGACGCGGCGCGCCGGAGCGCGGCATCCCCTGGCTCGTGGCGAACGGGTTGTTCCCGGGACGCGGCGCGCCCGTGCGCGGTGCGCCGGACCCCTGACCGGGAGCCTTGGGGGCGCGCTGAGCGTCCGCAGCAGGCGGAGCCTTGGGGGTCGGCGCGCTCGGCCGGGGGCCAGCGGGCGCCGGTGCGGCGGGTGCGGGGGTTGCCTCAGGTTCTGCGGAGGCAGCGGGCGCTGCTGCGGGAGCAGCGTGCGCTGGCGCGTCCGCGGTCGGCTGCGTGGGAGCCGCCTCTGCGGGGGGCGCCGGCGCGGGAGACGCCTGCGCGGGGACCTGCTCGGCGGGCGCCGCCTCGGCGGGCTGCGCGGACCGCGGCGCGGCAGGCTTGCGCGCAGCCGGCTTCGCGGGCGCACTCTCTGCCGCCGGGGCCGGGAACGCGTCCCGGAGCTTGCGAACCACGGGGGGCTCGATGGTTGATGATGCTGACCTGACGAACTCACCGAGCTCGGTCAGCTTGGTCATGATGGTCTTGCTTTCCACCCCGAGCTCTTTTGCGAGCTCGTAGACGCGGACCTTAGCCACAACTCTCCTGTCTTGGTCCACCCAAGGCAGGGAGGACCGTCGTTAGTACTGGGAACTCATCGCTGAGTACTCATCGGGCGCCCATCGGCTTCGAACCCGCTTCCTTGTCGACGTGTCGTGCTGACGCGGGGCACGGACCCCAACGCTTCCTTCATCTGATCCGGATCGACGACCACTGCCGAGCGCAGCGCACGAGGAAACGCCTTGCGACGTACCGCGAGCTCTGCACAGACGGTCCGGGGATGGAGCCAGGCTCCACGCCCCGGGAGGGAGCGATCCAGGTCCGCCAGCAGGACGAGCGGCGAGCCGTCGTCCCCCGAAGACCGGTCTATCACGAACCGGACCAGAGATTCCTGGCAATCACGACCTCGACACCCCACGCATGTCCGCACCGGTCCGACACGCCCCTCGCAGACAGCGGAGGCATCGTTGGACGACAGGGGAACAGGCGCAGACTCTCGCAGTCGCGACCCAGACTCCACTACTCTACCGCGCCCGCCCACAGATCGGGACCTATTCCGCTCCGGGAGATGTCGCGGCGTCGTCGTCGGGCGCGCCACCGTCCGACCTGATGTCGATCCGCCATCCGGTGAGCTTGGCGGCCAGACGGGCATTCTGGCCCTCCTTGCCGATCGCGAGCGAGAGCTGGAAGTCCGGGACGACCACACGAGCGGCCCGGGCATCCGGGTCCACGATCGTGACGGAGCTGACGTTCGCGGGTGACAGAGCGCTGGCCACGAACCGCGCCGGGTCGTCGCTGAAGTCGACGATGTCGATCTTCTCGCCGTGCAGCTCCGCCATCACGGCACGGACGCGCTGGCCCATCGGGCCGATGCATGCACCCTTGGCGTTGAGACCCGACACCCGGGCACGGACAGCCATCTTCGTGCGGTGCCCTGCCTCGCGAGCGATCGCCATGATCTCGACGGACCCGTCGGCAACCTCGGGCACCTCGAGCTCGAAGAGCTTCCGGACGAGGTTGGGGTGGGTACGGCTCAAGGTGATCGACGGCCCCTTCATCCCACGGGACACGTCGAGCACGTACGCGCGCAGGCGCTCACCATGGACGTACCGCTCCGTCGGCACCTGCTCGTGCGCTCCGAGCACCGCCTCGGTGCCCCCGATGTCCACGAGGACGTTGCGCGGGTCGTGGCCCTGCTGGATGACGCCGGCGATGACCTCGCCCTCCTTCCCGCGGAACTGCCCGAGGATCTGGTCGTCCTCGGCGTCCCGCAGGCGCTGCAGGATGACCTGGCGTGCCGTCGAGGTGGCGATCCGCCCGAAGTTGCTCGGCGTGTCGTCGAACTCCGGCCCGAACGAACGCACCACCGGCGCCGGGGCCTCCTCGCCGTCCGCCGCGGGCAGCGCCTCGCCCTCCGTCTCGATCTCCTCGCGGGCCCACACGGTCACGTGGCCGGAACGCCGGTCCACCTCGACGCGTGCCGTCCGGTGCGCGTCCGGCGTGCGCTGGTACGCGAGCGCGAGGGCCTGCTCGATGGCGGAGACGAGCACGTCGAGACTGATGTCCTTCTCGCGCTCGAGCATCCGCAGGACGGTCATGTCGATGTCCATGTCAGGCCTCTTCGTCTGTGTCGTCGGGCGAGAGCGGGACGAACGCGTCCTCGTCGAGCTCTGCGGCACGCTTGAGCTCGACCTCGACGCGACCGCTCCGGATCGCGCCAGCATCGATCCGGCGCCCGCCCGGGTCCAGCACGACCGTCTGCCCGTCGACCTCGACGATGCGGCCGGTGACGGTCGACCGGTCCTCGAGGTCCAGCGTGACGAGCCGGGTGCGGGCGCGCTTGAGGTGCCGCAGCTCGGTCAGCGGCCGGCTGGTCCCTGGCGTGGACACCTCGAGGGTGTAGACGCCGGGCACCGTGCCCCGCTCGTCGAGCGTGTCCGAGATGACGCGGGACACCTCGGCCACGCGGTCGAGACCCAGCGACCCTGTCTCGTCCTCGGGGAGGTCGAGCGTGATCCGGACGACGGTCTTCGAACCGGCCGGCGCGACCTTCACGTCCTCGAGGAACAGCCCGGCGTCCTCGACGGCCGGGCGCACCGCACTCGCCACCTGGTCCGCGGTGATTGCTGCCATCACTTCACTCCTGTCGGGTCCACAGCCCACCGGGCATGGATGAGACCGGTGTGCAGTTGTTTCTGCACGCAGTCTACCGAGTGCAGAGCCGTCGGCCGTCCCCTCGCCTCGTCGAGCCGTCCTGCGCACCGCGAGGGATCCGTGCCCACCCCGGGGCGTCTCGGGTGGACCGCGTCGGACCCACGGGAACGGCGCCACGTGGCATCATCGGGGACGATGAACCTTCCCCGCGTGCCCGCCCGGTCTGCTGCCGCGCCCACAGGTCCCGGCGCCAGCACCCGCCGCCGCGTGCTCGCGGCGGGGATGAGCGCCCTCGTCGCGCTCCTCGGCGTCTCGGGGTGCGGTCTGCGGCTCGAGACCCCGGCGCCGTCCGCCCTCGTGCTCGACGCCGACGAGGTCTCCCGCCAGGCGATGGTCGCGGACGTCGTCGCGGTCCGGGACGCCGCGACCCAGGCGCGACTCCCGCTCGCCGCCGAGGACCCCTCCGCCGGCGCGCTCGACCAGGTCCTGCTGCTCGCGGACCAGCACCTGACGGTTCTCGGCGGCGCGTCCGACGTCGCGGACGGCGCAGGAGCCGATCCCGCAGACAGCGCGCTTCCCGCGGACGGTCACACGTCGCTCGAGCCCGGCACCGTGACCAACGACACCGGCGGCGTCGACCCGTCCGGCACCTCCACGCCTCCCCCGCAGGACGCCCCGTCCGAGCCCGCTGACGCCGCCGCGGTCGTGGGCCTCCTCACCCAGTCGTCGGCCCGCGCCCGCGGGTCCCTCGCGACACCGCTCGACGGGGGCCTCGCCCGCCTGTACGCGTCGATCGCCGCGTCCCAGCTCGAGAGCGCGCGGGACCTCGCGGCATCGACAGGCGTCGAGTTCATGGTGCCCGAGACGTTCACGACGCAGGAGCCGGCGACCCTCCCGCTCGACGTCGGGCTCGAGGAGCTCGCCGTGCTCGTCCGGAGCGAAGACTCCGCGGGCTACGCCCACGAGGTCGTCGCCGCCTGGTCGTCCGACGCCGTGCGGGGGCTCGCCATCACCCGCGCCAGCACGCACCGGGACCGTGGCCAGGCGTGGGCCACGCTGGCCTCACTCGACGGGACCACGCGCGATCCCCGGCGGGCCGCGTACCAGCTACCCGTGACCGCCGTGTCCACCCCCGACGGTGCCGCCGCCCTCGCGCGGTCGGTCGAAGACACCCTCACGACGACCTACGCGACTCTCGTCGGGCGGGTCGATGCCGCGAACCGGGCCCCCATGCTCGACCTCCTCGTCGACAGCTACGCCGCAGCGCGGGCATGGGGATCGCCCGTCCTCGCGTTCCCCGGCCTGCCTGAGCAGGCCGCGCAGGGGTAACGCGCTCTCGGCACGGGTCCGCCGGGTCGCAGGCGCCCCGAGGGGGCCCGTGCCGAGAGCGTCAGAGCGACTCGACGAGCTCGGCGATCCGATCGACGGCAGACTCCACGGCGACCTGCTCAGCCTGGCCCCCGACGCGCGGACGGACCTCGACCACGCCGTCCGCGAGCCCACGCCCGACGACGACGACGAGCGGCACGCCCAGCAGCTCCGCATCCGCGAACTTCACGCCGGGCGAGACCTTCGGACGGTCGTCGAACAGGACCTCGACGCCCCGCGCGGACAGCGTCCCGGCGATCGACTCCGCTGTCTCGAAGACAGCAGGGTCCTTGCCCGTCGCCACGACGTGCACGTGGGCCGGCGCGACCTGGACCGGCCACGCCAGACCCTTCTCGTCGTGGTGCGCCTCGGCGATGGCGGCGAGCGCCCGGGTCACCCCGACACCGTAGGAGCCCATCGTCACGGTCACCTGCTTGCCGTTGACGTCGAGCACCTTGAGACCCAGGGTCTCCGCGTACTTGCGGCCGAGCTGGAAGATGTGGCCGATCTCGATCCCGCGGGCGAGCTCGAGCGGGCCCGAACCGTCCGGCGCGGGGTCTCCTGCCCGCACGGCAGCGGCCTCGATCGTCGCGTCCGCGCGGAAGTCGCGCCCCGCGACGAGGTCGAACACGTGCTGGTCGCGGACGTCTGCGCCCGAGATCCACCGGGTGCCCGGAACGACCCGGGGGTCGAGGAAGTACCGCACCGCGGTCTCGTCCCCCGTGGTCGTGCGCCCGAGGGCACGAGGACCGATGTATCCCTTGACGAGCTCGGGGTGCTTCGCGAAGTCGGCGTCGCCGGCCGGCTCGACCTCCGCCGGAGCGAGCGCCGCCTCGACGCGGCGGAGGTCGATCTCCCGGTCGCCGGGAAGACCGACGACGACGACCTCGCGGCTGCCGTCCGGGTGGGTCAGGGCGAGCACGACGTTCTTGAGGGTGTCCGCCGCCGTCCACGCCACCCCGTCGGCGCGCGGGTGCCGCACGTTGGCCAGCTCGACCAGGCTCTCGATCGTGGCCGTCCCGGGAGTGTCCTCGACGTGCGCAGGTGGCGCGTCGCTCGCGTCGACCGACTCCGGGACCGGGGTGACGACCGCCTCGACGTTCGCGGCGTAGCCACCGGGTGAGCGGACGAAGGTGTCCTCCCCGATGGGCATCGGGGTGAGGAACTCCTCGCTGCGCGAGCCCCCCATGGCGCCCGAGGTCGCGGCGACGATGACGTACTCGAGACCCAGGCGCGTGAAGATGCGCTCATAGGCGTCACGCTGGGCCTGGTACGAGACCGCCAGTCCGGCGTCGTCGAGGTCGAAGGAGTACGCGTCCTTCATGATGAACTCGCGGCCACGCATGAGACCCGCGCGTGGGCGCGCCTCGTCGCGGTACTTGGTCTGCACCTGGAACAGCGTCACCGGGAGGTCCTTGTACGAGGAGTACAGGTCCTTCACCAGGAGGGTGAACATCTCCTCGTGGGTCGGCGCGAGCAGGTACTCGGCGTCCTTGCGGTCACGCAGACGGAAGAGGTTGGGGCCGTACTCGGTCCACCGGTTCGTCGCCTCGTAGGGCTCACGAGGCAGGAGCGCGGGGAAGTGCACCTCCTGGGCACCAGCACGCTCCATCTCCTCGCGGACGACAGCCTCGACCTTCGCGAGCACCCGCAGCCCCAACGGGAGCCAGGTGTAGATCCCTGGCGCGGCCCGGCGGATGTATCCGGCACGGACGAGCAGGCGGTGGCTGGCGACCTCGGCGTCCGCCGGGTCCTCCCGGAGGGTGCGCAGGAACAGCGTGGAGAGGCGTAGAAGCATGGCACGAGCGTAGTCGTTCTGGACGCTCGCCCGTGACCCGCAGGAGCACCGGTCAGAACAGGACCGTCGCGAAGGTGCCCACCTGCTCGAACCCCACCCGCCGGTACGCCGCCAGCGCGCGATCGTTGTAGTCGTTGACGTACAGGGAGACCACCGGTGCGATGTCGCGCCGCGTGGTCGCGACGACAGCAGCCATGCCCGACTCGGAGTAGCCCTGACCCCGGTGGTGCGGCGCGACCCACACGCCCTGGACCTGCGCCACGCCGCGGCTCGCCGCCCCGATCTCCGCCTTGAAGACGACCTCCGGGGCACGGTCGAGGCCCCGCACGCCGTCCGCGTCGATGCTCCTGCCGTCCGTCGTCTCGACACGGACGAAGGATCGGCGTCCGGTGATGAGCGAACGGACACGGTCCTCGTACGCGCTCGCGGAGTACTCCATGGGTGAGTATCCGACCTCCTCCTGGAACATCCGCACACAGGCGGGCAGGAGCACCGGATAGTCCGTCATCTCGGAGTACCGCACGCGGTCGTCGGGGACGACGAGAGGGTCGGTGGTGATCATCATCGACGGCTGGTTCGCGCGGACCTCGCGTGCCGCGGGCCAGATCGGCTCGAGCCGCCGCCACAGCCCGAGCGCAGCGTCGGCAGCACCGACGATCGACGAGCACCTGCGTCCCTGCACCATCGCCTGCCGGGCGAAGGCGTCGAGCGCCTCAGGTTCCGCACCCGGCACGACGGGGACGAGGTTCGCCCCGGACCAGCAGACCGCCTCGATCGGTCCGTCCGCGGGAAAACCCCACACCTGGCCGCCGGACCGGGCGATGGACTGCTCGGCCGCCGCCTCGATCCGGGTGGTCGCGAGGACCGAGGCCACCGGATCGACGGCGCAGACCTCGAGCGCACGGCCGAGATCAGCCTCCGTGAGCATCCGCACCCCGGACGCGCCGCTGGCCGTTCCCGCCCCCTTCATGCCCGCCATGTCACCGCGGGTGGCTCGACGCGCACGAGAGGTGCGCCTCAGCTGACGGAGACGACTGCGCCGCCCCCGGGGCCGTCGACGGGCTCCATGGTCGCGGCGATCCGCATCGCCTCGTCGATGAGGGTCTCCACGATGAGGTGCTCGGGCACCGTCCTGACCACCTCGCCCTTGACGAAGATCTGGCCCTTGCCGTTCCCCGAGGCGACACCGAGGTCCGCCTCCCGCGCCTCACCCGGGCCGTTGACGACACAGCCCATGACAGCGACGCGCAGCGGCACGTCGAGGCCCTCCAGACCGGCAGTCACCTGCTCGGCGAGCGTGTAGACGTCCACCTGGGCACGCCCGCACGACGGGCACGAGACGATCTCGAGCTTGCGGGGACGCAGGTTGAGGGACTGCAGGATCTGGATCCCGACCTTGACCTCCTCCACCGGGGGTGCGGAGAGCGAGACGCGGATCGTGTCGCCGATGCCCTTCGACAGGAGCGCACCGAACGCCGTCGCCGACTTGATCGTCCCCTGGAACGCCGGGCCGGCCTCCGTGACGCCGAGGTGCAGCGGCCAGTCACCGCGCTCCGAGAGAAGCTCGTAGGCGCGCACCATGATCACGGGGTCGTTGTGCTTGACGGAGATCTTGAAGTCGTGGAAGTCGTGCTCCTCGAACAGGGACGCCTCCCACACGGCCGACTCGACGAGAGCCTCAGGGGTCGCCTTGCCGTACTTCGCGAGCAGTCGCGGGTCCAGCGAACCGGCGTTGACACCGATCCGGATGGAGACGTTCGCGTCACGCGCAGCGTCAGCGATCTGTTTGACCTGGTCGTCGAACTTCCGGATGTTGCCGGGGTTCACGCGCACGGCCGCGCATCCCGCGTCGATCGCCGCATAGACGTACTTCGGCTGGAAGTGGATGTCCGCGATGACGGGGATCTGCGACTTCTTGGCGATGGCCGGCAGCGCGAGAGCATCGTCGGAGCTCGGAACGGCGACGCGCACGATGTCGCACCCGGCGGCGGTGAGGGCGGCGATCTGCTGGAGGGTCCCGTTGATGTCGGTCGTCGGGGTGGTCGTCATCGACTGGACGCTCACCGGTGCGTCGCCGCCGACGTCCACCTTGCCGACCTTGATCTTTCGGGTCGGGCGCCGAGGGGCGAGGACAGGGACCGGGGCCTGGGGCATGCCGAGACTGATAGGAACACTCACCCGACCAGTATCCACCTCCCGCGGTCCGGCTGCCGCCGTAGGCCCGCCGACCGGACCGACGTCCCTCGAACCTTCACAGGATCCGGATCGGCTTGACGATGTCCGCGTACATGAGCAGAGCCCCCATGGCTCCGAGGACGAGGAACACCCCGTAGGCGACGGGCATCATCCGGGCGGTGTCGGCCGGCGCTGGACGAGGCTGCCCCCGCAGGCGCGCGACCTGCCGACGCCCGCCCTCGTACAGGGCCCCCACGACGTGGCCGCCGTCGAGCGGGAGCAGCGGGACGAGGTTGAACGCGAAGAGCGCGAGGTTGAGGCCCGCGACCATCATGAGCAGGTCGGCCGTCATGAGCGCCGGGCCGTACCCGTCGACGTCGGCGGAGGTGATCTCACCTGCGAACCGCCCGATACCCACGACCCCCACGACGGACGTCTCGTCGCGCTCCGCGTCCCCGAACGCCGCCTCCGCGATGTCCACCATCCGCTCCGGGAGGGTGGCGATGACCTGGACGGTCATCGCGAGCCGCTCCCCCACCATCCCGGGGACGACGGTGATCGGCTGGGGCTGCAGCTCGTCCGTCGGACCGACGCCGAGGAACCCCACCTCCTCGGTGCGAGGCGTCCCGTCCGCGGTCTCGACGGGCTGGCCCTCCTCGTCGAGGACGAGGCGCTCGGCCACGACCGGGGTGACCGTCATCGTGAGGATCTCGCCGTCCCGCTCGACAGCGACCTCCGTGCTGCGTCCCCCGGAGGCGGTGATGAGGTCCACGAGCTCGTCCCACGACGAGACGTCCTGACCCCCGAAGGCGACGATCGTGTCACCGGGCTCGATGCCCGCCGCCGCGGCGGGGGCGGGCACGTCGGACGCGGTGCACTCCGCGTCCGCCGGCGCGTCCGCGGGCAGCACGCACTCCGAGACGCGGGCGACGGTCGTCGACGGCTCCATCGCCCCGAACCCCACGACGACGGCCGAGAAGAGCACGACGGCGATGACAAGGTTCATGAACGGCCCGCCGAGCATGACGACGAGCTTCTTGGGCGCCGAGAGGTTGTAGAACGCCCGCCCCTCCTCGCCGGGGTGGATCTCCTCCGCGCTCGCGTCGCGCGCCGACTGGATGAGGCGCGCGATGCGGCCGGTCCTGCGCGCGCGTCGAGGGTCGCCCGGGGGGTACATCCCCACGAGCCGGACGTAGCCACCGAGCGGGATCGCCTTGATCCCGTACTCCGTCTCACCCCGGGTACGGGAGAACACCGTGGGGCCGAATCCGACCATGTACTGACTCACCCGCACGCCGAACCGCTTTGCCGGGACCATGTGACCCAGCTCGTGGAGCCCGATCGAGACGAGGACGGCGACGACCATGACGAGGACGCCGGCGAGGTAGGCCATCTGATCTCCTGTGCACGGGGCCGGAGCCGCAGTGGCTCCGGGGATGAGGCAGGGGCCGGCGGCGGTGCCCCTGTCGATGGATCATGATGCCGCCGCCCCCTGAAGATTTCCAGAGAGGCGGAGGGGGATCTTTGCTCCCTCAGGAGGCAGCGAGGACCTCGCGGGTCCTCCTGCGTGCCCACCGCTCGGCCTCGAGCACTGCCTCGAGCGTGAGCTCGCCGTCATCGCCGTGATGCTCGCCGAGCACACGTTCGACGGTGTCCACGATGTCGAGGAATCCCGTCCGTCCGTCGAGGAAGGCGCTCACGCACTCCTCGTTCGCGGCGTTGTACACGGCGGGGTGCGTCGCCGACGCGACCACGGCCTCGCGCGCCAGCCGGACCGCGGGGAACACGGACTCGTCGAGCGGCTCGAACGTCCAGGCAGCTGGCTGCGTCCACGCGCAGGGCGACGCGACGTCGGCCAGCCGCTCCGGCCAGCTCAGGCCGAGCGCGATGGGCAACCGCATGTCCGGCGGCGACGCCTGGGCGATCGTCGAACCATCGACGAACTCGACCATCGAGTGCACCACGGACTGCGGGTGCACGACGACGACGATGTCCTCGACCGGGACGTCGAAGAGGAGGTGCGCCTCGATGAGCTCCAGACCCTTGTTCATGAGCGACGCGGAGTTCACCGTGACCACCGGCCCCATGGACCACGTGGGATGAGCGAGCGCCTCGCGCGGGCCCACCGCCGCGAGCCGGTCCCGCGACCACCCGCGGAACGGCCCGCCCGATGCCGTGAGGACGAGCCGGCGGACCTCGCCACGCGAGCCCGAGCGCAAGCACTGGGCGATCGCCGAGTGCTCCGAGTCGACCGGCACGACCTGGCCGGGGCGGCCCTGCGCCTGCGCGACGAGCGAGCCACCGACGACGAGCGACTCCTTGTTCGCCAGCGCCAGCGTCGAGCCGGCGCGGAGCGCAGCCAGGGTCGGGCCCAGCCCGACGGAGCCGGTGATGCCGTTGAGGACGACGTCGGCACCCGTTCCCGCAATGACGGTCGCCGCGTCCGGCCCGGCCACCACCTCGACGCTCCCCGCCGCGCGCCCGACCGCACGCAGTCGCGCATCGAGGGCCGCGCGGACGGCCGGCACCGCACCAGGCTGCGCGACGGCGACGACCGGGACGTCGAACGCGACGGCCTGCTCGGCGAGGAGCAGCGGATCACCGCCCCCCGAGCCGAGCGCCGTGATCGAGAACTGGTCGCGGTGCCGGTCGACGACGTCGAGAGCCTGGGTGCCGATCGACCCTGTCGACCCGAGCACGACAAGGGAACGGTGACCGCCAGCACCGGCCACGCCGGTGCTACTCGACACCGAGGAGGACCTCGACGGCGCGCGCGAGGAAGGCATCGACCGGAGCCTCGGCATACCCCTTCGATCCCCGCCGTGGACGGAACACCGCCCGGCGGATCTCGGCCGCTGACACGGCCTCGGTCTGGTCGAAGTACGCGACGAGCCGGTCGCAGAGCTCGTCGACCTCGTCCTTGTCGTACCCCGGTCCCCCGCGCGGCGCGTCCGCGAAACGTTCCCCGTCAGGACGGCGCAGGCGGCCGTAGAGGCTCCGCGCTCTCTCCGCGAGGTCGGTCATCCAGGCACCCTGACCCTGCGCGAGGACGAACTCCTGGCGCTGCCGGGCGACGAAGGCAGCCTCGAGCCGGTCGAGTGCCGCATCGACCTCGCTGGTGACATAACCGCCCCGGACGAGCGCGAAGGTCCTCGTCTGGATGTCCCGGCTCGTCAGCTCCTCGCTGCCCGTCCCCTCGTACGCCTCCCGCGCCTCGTCGAAGAAGTCGTCGACCTCGTCCTGGTCGTACCCCTTGCGTAGGCGGGAGACGGTCGAGAAGACCTTCGTCATGCTTCTTCCTCCGCTGCGAGCTGCCCGCAGGCACCGTCGATGTCGCTCCCCCGGGTGTCCCGGATCGTCGTCGGGATGCCGTGGCCGCGCAGGCGCGCGACGAACTCATCCTCCACGGCCGGGTCGCTCGCCGTCCAGATCGACCCGGGCGTGGGGTTGAGCGGGATCGGGTTGACGTGCACCCAGCCCTGGCCCCGTGCAGTGAGCTTCTCACCGAGCAGGTCGGCGCGCCACGCATGATCGTTCATGTCGCGGATGAGCGCATACTCGATGCTCACCCGCCGACCGGTGACCTCGAAGTACCGACGGGCCGAGTCGAGCACCTCGTCGACGGACCACCGGGTGTTGATCGGCACGAGCTCGCTGCGCAGCTCGTCGTCCGGGGCGTGCAGCGAGAGCGCGAGCGTCACCGGGATGCCCTCCTTGGCGAGCTTGTCCATCGCCGGGACGAGACCCACCGTGGAGACGGTGATGTTGCGCGCGGACATCCCGAACCCGTCGGGCGTGGGCGCCACCGCCTGACGGACCGTCGCCATGACCGCCTTGTAGTTCGCCATCGGCTCACCCATGCCCATGAAGACGAGGTTGTTGAGCCGGGTCGGCCCACCAGGCAGCTGCCCGTCCGCGAGAGCCTTCGCGGCGGACCGCACCTGCTCGACGATCTCCGCGGTCGAGAGGTTACGGGTGAGTCCCAGCTGTCCCGTCGCACAGAACGGGCACGCCATCCCGCACCCCGCCTGGCTCGAGACGCACAGCGTCGAACGGTTGGGGTACCGCATGAGCACCGACTCGACCTTCACGCCGTCGAACAGGTGCCAGAGAGTCTTCACCGTGGAGCCCCCGTCCGCCTGCATGACACGCGCGGGTGTGAGCAGCGGGGGCAGGAGCCCTGCGGCGAGGGCGTCACGCGACACCTGCGGGAGGTCGGTCATCGCTGCCGGGTCCGCGGTGAGGTGCGTGAAGTAGTGCGTCGCCAGCTGCTTCGCCCGGAACGGCTTCTCGCCGAGGTCGACGACGGCCTGGACGCGCTCCTCGGGTGTCATGTCCGCGAGGTGGCGCGGCGGCTTGCCCCGGCGGGGGGCCGCCATCGTGAGGGTCAGCGGCGTCGAAGGTGCAGCCATGGTGAGAGGTCCAGTCACGTGCGGTAGGGCGGCGTCAGACCGGCAGGTCAGGCGCCACGGAGAACAGCAGATATACGAAGGGAGCGGTGAGCAGCATCGAGTCGAGGCGATCGAGGACGCCCCCGTGCCCCGGCAGCAACGATCCCATGTCCTTCAATTCTAGGTCTCGCTTGATGAGCGACTCCGCGAGGTCTCCGAGCGTCGCCGTGAGCGGCGCGAGGAAACCGAGCGTCAGACCGATGACCGGGTTGACGTCGAGCACGAGGATCGACCCGACGAGACCCACTGCGAGGGCGAGGACGAACGACCCGGCCAGACCCTCCCAGCTCTTCTTCGGGCTCACCGAGGGCGCCAACGGATGGCGTCCGAACAGCACGCCGGCGACATATCCGCCGACGTCGTTCGACACGGCAAGGAGGATGAAGATGAGCACCTGCTCGCGGCCGTCCTCGGCCCGGAGCATGAGCATGACGAAGCCGCCCATGAGAGGCAGGTACGAGGCGGCGAAGACGCCCGCCGCTGCATCACGGACGGCTCCGATCCCCCCACCGTCGACGATCCGCCACACGACGAGCCCGGCCACCGTGAGGACGAACGAGACCATGAGCGCCTCGGCGCCCGCCTGGTACGTCGAGACGAGCATCCCGACGGTGCCCACCACGAGCGGCACGAACGGGATGTGGACGTTGCGCCGCTGAAAGGCCTTGGTCAGCTCCCACAGCGCCGCAGTGATCGCCACGAACGCCAGGAGGATGAAGCCCTCCTTGCGGAAGTACAGAGACCCGCCGACGACGGCGAGGAGGGCGACGCCCACCCCGGTCGCAGCGGGGAGGTTGCGCCCCGCGCGCGGGGCGCCCGGAGTGGGCAGGGACACCGACGAGTCGACCATCAGACTTCGAGGAGCTCGGCTTCCTTGCGGGCGAGAAGACCGTCCACCGCATCGACGTGCCGCTTCGTGATCGCCTCGAGCTCCTTCTCCGCGCGGGCGCCCTCGTCCTCGCCGGCGTCGCCGTCCTTGACGAGGCGGTCGAGCGCCTCCTTGGCCTTGCGCCGGATGCTGCGGACGGACACGCGTGCGTCCTCGGCCTTCGTCTTGGCGAGCTTGACGTACTCCTTGCGCCGGTCCTCGGTGAGCACCGGCAGGACGATGCGGATGACGTTGCCGTCGTTGCTGGGGTTGACGCCCAGGTCGGAGTCCCGCAGGGCCCGCTCGATGGCTCCGAGCACCGTCTTGTCGAACGGGGAGACGAGGATGGTCCGCGCCTCGGGCGTCGTGAACGACGCCAGCTGCTGGAGCGGCGTGGGGGCGCCGTAGTACTCGACGACGATCCGCGAGAACATCGACGCGTTCGCACGACCTGTGCGGATCGTCGCGAAGTCCGTCTTCGCGACCTCGATCGCCTTGTCCATCTTTTCCTCGGCCTCGAGGAGGGTCTCGTCGATCACCCGTGCTCCTTCATCGCTTGCGGATGCCACACGGTCCGCGTGGCTCGTACGTCGGACGACGCCCCGGCAGACCGGGACGCGTCCTGCTCACCCTGATGTGACGAGCGTTCCGATCTTCTCACCGACGAGCGCCCGGGTGACGTTCCCGGGGGTGTCCATGCCGAACACGCGCATGTGCACGTCGTTGTCCCGGCACAGGCTCAGTGCGGTCGCGTCCATGACGGCGAGGTCCCGGATGAGCGCGTCGGTGTAGGTCAGCTCGTCGAACCGCTCAGCGGTCGGGTCCGTCCGGGGGTCGGCGCTGTACACCCCGTCGACGCCGTTCTTTCCCATGAGCACCTCGTCGCAGTGCGTCTCGAGCGCTCGCTGTGCCGAGACCGTGTCTGTCGAGAAGTAGGGCAGGCCGGCGCCAGCACCGAAGATCACGACGCGGCCCTTCTCCAAGTGGCGGATCGCACGGAGCGGGATGTACGGCTCCGCGACCTGACCCATGGCGATCGCCGTCTGGACACGCGTGCTCACGCCGGCCTGCTCGAGGAAGTCCTGCAGGGCGAGGCAGTTCATCACCGTCCCCAGCATCCCCATGTAGTCGGCCCGCGCCCGGTCGAGTCCCTGCTGGGAGAGCTCGGCGCCGCGGAAGAAGTTGCCACCGCCCACGACGATCGCGACCTCGACGCCCGCGCCGACCGCCTCGGCGATCTCCGCCGCGACGCGCCGGACCACGTCCGACGCCAGACCGATCTGGCCTCCGCCGAAGGCCTCGCCGGAAAGCTTGAGGAGCACCCGCCGCGCACGCGTACCACGCGCTCCACGGGGCTGAGCGCCGTCGCTCATGAGGTTCTGGGTCACTGTCCTACCATCCCACCGTTGTCGTGCCAGCCCTACGTGTACGGAAAGCCCGGCCCGCAGCACCTGCGGACCGGGCGACCATGTGGTGTGTCAGGCTCCGACGCGGAACCGCACGAAGCCGGTGACGGAACCGCCGACCTCGGAGGCGGTCTGAGCGACCGTCTTCTTCGGGTCCTTCGCCAAGGGCTGGTCGAGGAGGACGACCTCCTTGAAGAACCCGCCGAGGCGTCCTTCGATGATCTTCGGCAGCGCCGCCTCGGGCTTGCCCTCGTTGCGCGAGGTCTCCTCGGCGATGCGGCGCTCGTTGGCAACCGTCTCGGCCGGGACATCGTCCCGCGTCAGGTAGGACGGGGAGAGCGCGGCGATGTGCTGCGCGATGTCCTTGGCGACAGCGGCGCCGGCCTCGTCGGTGGCCACGAGGACACCGATCGACGGCGGAAGGTCCTTGCTCGTGCGGTGCAGGTAGCTGCTGACCTTCGGGCCACGCACACGCTCGACGCGACGCAGGACGATCTTCTCGCCCAGCGTTGCTGCGGTGTTGTCGATGAGGCTCTGCAGCGTCTCGCCGTCCACCTCGGCAGCCAGTGCGGACTCGACGTCCGTGGCACCGCTCGCGACGACAGCCTCGAGCACGCGGGCACCGAGGTTGACGAAGTTCTCGCTCTTCGCGACGAAGTCGGTCTCGGAGTTCAGCTCGATGATCGTGCCGACCTCGCTGTCGCCGTCCGTCGCCACGGACAGGGCCACGAGACCCTCCGACGTCGAACGGCCCTCGCGCTTGCTCACGCCCTTGAGGCCCTTGACGCGGATGATCTCGAGCGCCTTCTCGGCGTTGCCGTCAGCCTCGTCGAGCGCCTTCTTGACGTCGAGCATGCCGGCACCGGTGCGCTCACGCAGCGCCTTGATGTCTGCGGCGGTGTAGTTCGCCATGTGTGTACGTCCTTTGCAGAAGAATCGATGGAGAGAGACGTGGTGGCCGGCTCCTGCGAGCCGACCACCACGTGCACCCTGCTTACTTGGACTCGGCCTCGGGGGCCGTCGTCTCGGCGGCGACGGGCGCCTCCGTCTCGGCCGCAGCGGCCTCGGGCGCTGCAGCCTCAGGCGCAGCAGCCTCGTCGGACGCGTCCACCTCGGTGGCGACCTCGGCGACCGCGTCGGGCGTTGCCGCGGCCTCGACAGCCGCGACCGGCGCGGGCTCGACGGCTGCAGGCGCCTCAGCACCGGCGAGGAGCTCGCGCTCCCACTCGGCGAGCGGCTCGGACTCAGAGCCCGCGGTGGCGCCGGACTTGCCGGCGTGGCGCTGGATGAGGCCCTCGGCGACGGCGTCCGCGACGACCCGCGTGAGGAGCGCGACGGCGCGGATCGCGTCGTCGTTGCCCGGGATCTTGTAGTCGACGACGTCGGGGTCGCAGTTGGTGTCGAGGATCGCGACGATCGGGATGTTCAGCTTGCGTGCCTCGTCGACCGCGAGGTGCTCCTTGTTCGTGTCGACGATCCAGATGGCGGAGGGGATCTTCGCCATGTCACGGATACCGCCGAGCGTGCGGGCGAGCTTGTCGCGCTCGCGACGCATGATGAGGAGCTCCTTCTTCGTGAAGGCGCTTCCTGCGACGTCGTCGAAGTCGATCTGCTCGAGCTCCTTGAGGCGCTGCAGACGCTTGTTGACGGTCTGGAAGTTGGTGAGCATCCCACCGAGCCAGCGGTGGTTGACGTACGGCATGCCGACTCGGGCGGCCTGCTCGGCGACCGGCTCCTGCGCCTGCTTCTTCGTGCCGACGAAGAGGACGGAACCGCCGTGGGCGACCGTCTCCTTGACGAACTCGTACGCGGTGTCGATGTACGTCAGCGACTGCTGGAGGTCGACGATGTAGATGCCGTTGCGCTCGGTGAAGATGAAGCGCTTCATCTTCGGGTTCCAGCGGCGGGTCTGGTGTCCGAAGTGGACACCGCTCTCGAGGAGCTGGCGCATGGTCACGACGGCCATGGCACTTCCTTTCGGTGCGGGTCGGGACGATGCCCCGGCTCCGCGCGCATGTTGGCGGTCCGGTGGACCGCATCTCGGTTGTCGACGCGCCCCGGTCGGAGCCCGTCCCTAGCACCACGGATGGCCACGCCGGGACGAACCCGGACCGTAGTGGCTGCGCCGGACGGCACGGAGGCCGTCGTCTGGTGCGTGAAGTCGACCAGCTGTCGTGCCGCTCATGCGAGATGAGGGCAGCACTGACGTACTGATCGCGTAGGTGAGTCTACCCGACGCCTGCACTGTGGACCGCCGTGCGCGTCCACATCCCCACTGCGCCCCGGTGCGGGGGCCGACTCGCGGCAGGACGCTCACCTCATGCACCTCGACACCCGGCGCGCCGTGCCGCGGCGAACCCGTCCCTCAGCACTGCTCCTCGTGCTCGCGCTCGCGCTCGCGCAGGTCGCCACGAGCGGTGCGCCCGCCGGAGCAGCACGAGCCCGGGACGACCCCGCCACGGCCACGGGGCCGGCTCCGGCGTGGGACGAACCGCTCTACGCGCTCCCGATCGCCACCGGCGGCGGGAACGAACCCCCGGCACGCGCTGCTCTCCTGGCCTCAGGGCTGCTCCTGCGGGACTTCCACGCGCCCGAGGTCCGCTGGGCGGCCGGTCACCGGGGGGTGGATCTCGCGCACAGCCTGGACGGGGAGGTGCTCGCGCCCGCGGACGGCACGGTGACGTTCTCCGGGGTGGTCGTGGATCGTCCGCTCGTCGTCATCGCCCACCCGGACGGTCTGCGCTCGACGCTCGAGCCCGTCGTCTCGGGCCTCGCCCCCGGCGACGTCGTGGCGCGGGGCGAGGCCGTCGGCACGCTCGCCGATGCGAGCGGGAACCACTGCGCACCCGGAGCATGCCTGCACTGGGGCGTGCGCCGAGGCGACGACTATGTCGACCCCCTCGCACTGCTCGGTGTGCTGGAACCGATCATCCTGCTCCCCGACGCGCGGTGAGACGCGGTCAGGAGGTCTCGCTCGTCGTCAGCCGCGAGCGCAGCCGGAGCATCGCCGCCGTGTGCATCTGCGAGACCCTGGACTCGGTCACCCCGAGCACCCGCCCGATCTCCGCGAGCGTCATGCCCTCGTAGTAGTAGAGGACGACCATGATCTTCTCGCGCTCCCCGAGCTGGTCCATCGCCTGGGAGAGCAGGAACTTCGTCTCTTTGCTCTCGAACGTCCCTGCGGGGTCGTTCGACCGGGAGCGCTGGACGGCATCGAGGGCGCTGACCTGCTCCACGCGGTCGCCCGTCCCCACGACTTCGTCGAGCGCCACGAGGGCGACGGAGGCGACCTGGCTCTGGATCGCGTGCAGCTCGGTGGTCGCGATGCCGAGACGTGCGGCGAGCTCGTCGGGGCTGGGTGCACGGTGCAGCTCGTACTCGAGCTCGGCGTGCGCCTGGTCCACGGCCCGGGCCTTGCTCCGCACCGACCGCGGCACCCAGTCCGCGGCACGGAGCTCGTCGAGGATCGCGCCGCGGACACGCGTGTTCGCATATGTCTCGAACTTGATGTCCCGCGCCGGTTCGAACTTCTCGATCGCGTCGATGAGGCCGAACATCCCGTAGGAGACGAGGTCCGCGTGCTCGACCGAGCTCGGCAGCCGCATACCTACCCGCGACGCCACCGATGCGACGAGCGGCGCGTAGTGGAGGATGAGCTGCTCCCGCACCGCCGCCGTCGGCGACTGCTTGTACCGCGCCCAGACCTCGATGAGCTCGGCGGCGACCGCAGCACCGTCAGGGCTCTCGACGACCACCGGGGGCTCCGCCTGCGGCGTCTGGTCCAAGCGCGCGTGCAGCAACCCCGAACGCGCGGGCCGCCTGATCACGACGGTGGCAGCGGCGGTCGGTGCTGGGCTCGCTGTGGGCATGAGGGTCTCGTGGTCTTTCATGCTCGTGGGTGCGCCAACCGATAGGACGACTGCAGTCGCTCGGCGGACACGTGGGTGTAGCGCTGGGTCGTGGCGAGGGTGGCGTGCCCGAGGACCTCCTGGACGGTGCGCAGGTCGGAACCGCCCTCGAGGAGATGGGTCGCCGCGCTGTGGCGCAGGTCGTGGGGTGCGACGTCGTCGACCCCTGCGAGGGCCGACAGGCGGTGGACCGACTCGCGGACCTGACGTTGCCCCCACCGCTGGCCCCGTTGGCCGATGAAGAGCGCGTCCGTGGGCACCTTCCCGACGAGCGCCGGGCGCCCCGTCGAGAGCCACTGGTCGAGCGCGCCGGCGGCGGGAACACCGAACGGGACCATCCGCTCCTTGCTGCCCTTGCCCATGACTCGCACGGTGCGCTGCTCGAAGTCGACGTCAGCGATGTTCAGCTCCACGATCTCTCCGACCCGTGCCCCCGTGGCGTACAGCAGCTCGACGCAGGCCCAGATCCGCAGGTCCCCCGGTTGACCGCTGGCGGCGATGTCCCGCGCTGCGTCCATGAGCGTCGCAGCGGAGTTCACGGCGAGGACCGTGGGGAGGCTCCGGTGCAGGCGCGGGCTCGCGAGGCGCGCGGAGGGGTCCTCCGAGATGCGGGAGGTCCGCACGGCCCAGTCGAAGAACGTCCGGACGGCCGCGCCGCGTCGGGCCACGGTCGAGCGGGAGAGCTGGCGGGCGGACATCTCGGCGAGCCATCCCCGCAGCAGCGTGAGATCGACCTCCTCGAGCGAGGGGACTCCGTGGGCGACGGCGAAGGCGAGGAGCTGCTCGAGATCCGAGGTGTAGGCCCTGACCGTGTGCGCCGACAACCCGCGCTGGGCGGTCAGGTGCGAAGCAAAAGCCACAAGGACCTCGGGCTGCGTGCGGGTCCCGGGATCCCCCGTCGGCGAGTGCATGCCCTTACGGTGACGGGTGCCGGTCGAGGTTTCAAGGGTCCTTCGCAGCACCCGGGGAGCGGCTCGCCCGAATTCGTTCAGTTTGCAGCACAATCCTGGCGCCGAAGCGGACGGTAACAGGCAAAGTTCACCCATAGCACGGTTGTGCACATCTTGCTACCTGCAGCCTCGTCACGCTGCCGGAGCTCTGCGCCAGCCTCCGCTCTCTCGCACGGCGAGACCCGCCAGCTCGAGCCGCCCCAGGGCATCCATCCCCTCGGCGGGCGACACACCGGCAGCGCGCACGATCGCCTCGACGGGCGCGCCGCGTCGTACGGGGAGCGCATCGAAGACACGGCGACCGGCATCGTCGAGTCCGTCGTGAGCACGACGCGCGGCGGCGTCCCGCGCGTCCTCCCCCGCCCGGGCTCCCGCGCCGTCCGTCCCGAGCCCACCAGCAAGCTCGAGCACCTCGTCCACGTCCGTCACGCACACAGCGCGTCCCTCCCGCAGGAGCCGATGGCACCCGGCAGACGCCATGGAGGTCACCGGGCCGGGCACCGCACCGACCGGCCGCAGGAGCTCGAACGCCAGTCCCGCTGTGGCGAGCGACCCCGACCGCCATGCCGCCTCCACGACGACGGTGGCTGCCGCGGCCGCCGCGATGAGCCGGTTCCTCTTGAGAAACCGCACCCTGCTCGGCACCGACCCTGGCGGGACCTCGCTCACGACCGCTCCCCCGCGCACGACGACAGCGCGCAGCAGGTCGGCGTTGCCCGCCGGGTACAGACGGTCGACACCGCCGGCCAGGAACGCCACCGTCGGGCCACCCACCGCGAGAGACGCACGATGGACCGCCGCGTCGATCCCGTAGGCGCCGCCCGAGACGGTCGTCACGCCCCGCGCCGCCAGCCCCGCGCTCATCTCGCCCGCGACGCGGTCGCCGTAGTCGGTGCTCGCTCGCGCGCCCACGACAGCCACCGCGCGGGCCAGGAGCCGTGCTGGATCGCCTGTACCACGCACCCA
Source organism: Sanguibacter sp. Z41_6 (assembly GCF_059621145.1). Classification (NCBI taxonomy): domain Bacteria; kingdom Bacillati; phylum Actinomycetota; class Actinomycetes; order Micrococcales; family Sanguibacteraceae; genus Sanguibacter; species Sanguibacter sp. Z41_6. The sequence continues at coordinate 144,254 of NZ_JCAQIF010000003.1, forward strand.
CAGGCACGGCGGGGCCGCGTCACCGAGCGCGTCGAGCTGGTGCGGCCAGGACGAGCTCCCGGGAACGACGAGACGTCCGCCGAGACGGTCCAGCACCCTCAGCTCGCGGTGCGGGTCGAGGCCGACCGTCCGCGGCAACCAGCGAGCGACCGCTCGGGCCATCCGCTGCCGCGCACGCTGGTCCTCCACACCGAGGTGGTCGGCAAGCCGCGCCACCCCGCGCGCGGGGCCCGAGGGGTCGACCGTGTGGAGCCAGGCGAGAGCGGGGACGGCCCCGACGGTCCGCAGGAGGGCACCTGCGACCTCGTCCCCGGGCTCCACGATCCTGCTCCATGCGGCGCGGGCCTCGAGCTCCTCGCTCGGTGGCGTCGTGGTCATGACCCCTGCCCACGGGTCCGCAGCGCGAGTGCGTGCCCGATGTCCTGACGAGCGGGAGCGTCCCGCCCCGCGAGGTCGGCCAAGGTCCACGCCACCCTGAGCACCCGATCGACGCCACGGAGGCTGAGCGTCCCGTGGTCGAGCGCCGCGTCAAGGTCGGCGAGCAGGCGCCGGTCGGGGCCCAGCCTGTCCCGGAGCCACGTCCCGGGCACCTCGCTGTTGGTTCCCCAGCGCGTCCCCGCCAGTCGCGCGCGGGCGGCCGCGCGTGCGGCGTGGACCCGTGCGGCCACCGTCGCGGTGCTCTCACCGCGGACGTCGCTCGCGACGTCGAGCCGCGTGACCGGGTGCACCTCGACCTGCAGGTCCACGCGATCGAGCAGCGGCCCCGAGAGGCGGGCGAAGTAGCGCCGCCGCGCGATCGGGCTGCACGTGCAGTCGAGGCCCTTGCCGATCGCCAGACCACACGGGCACGGGTTCGCGGCGAGCAGCAGCTGGAAGCGCGCCGGATATCGGGCACTGCCTGCGGCCCGCTGGATGACGAGCTCACCCTGCTCGAGCGGTTGACGCAGGGTCTGCAGCACCCGCGGCGAGAACTCCGGGGCCTCGTCCATGAACAGCACCCCCCGGTGCGCCCGCGAGGCAGCACCGGGCCGCGGAAGGCCTGACCCTCCCCCGACGATCGCGGCCGGCGTGGCGGTGTGGTGCGGGTTCTCGAACGGTGGCCTCGCGAGCAGGCCTCGCGCCGGGTCGAACGTGCCGGCGACCGAGTGCACCGAGGTCACCTCGATCGCGTCCGCCTCCGTGAGGTCCGGGAGCAGGCCGGGCAGCCGTGCGGCGAGCATCGTCTTGCCCGTGCCGGGTGGCCCGACCATGAGCAGGTGGTGCCCGCCCGCGGCGGCGACCTCGAGCGCCGACCGTGCCGCGACCTGCCCGATGACGTCGCGCAGGTCGGGGACGGCAGCAGGCGGGGCCGGGACCACCTGCCGCCGTGCCTGCAGGGACGCGTCGGACGGGACCGGCACGTCCGCGCCGTACGCGTGCGCGAGCTCGGCGAGCGTCCCGACGCCGAGCACCTCCACCCCCGGTACGAGACGGGCTTCGGCCACGTCGGCGAGCGGGACGACGACCCGGCACACCCCGGCCTTCACCGCAGCGACGACCGCCGGCAGCACGCCCCGGACCGAGTGCACCCGGCCGTCCAGCCCGAGCTCGCCCAGGTGCACGGCCCCCACCGGACGCGCCGGGTCCACGAGGCGGGCACCGGCGAGCATCGAGATGGCGATGGCGAGGTCGAACCCCGACCCTGCCTTCGGGAGCGCGGCCGGGGAGAGATTCACGGTGACCTTGCGCTGGGGCAGCACGAGGCCTGCCGAGGAGATCGCTGCCCGCACCCGGTCCCGCGACTCGGCCAGCGCGGCGTCCGGGAGACCGACGAGCGTGAAGCCCGGGACAGAGGCTGCCAGGTGTGCCTCGACGTCGACGACGTGCCCCTCGAGGCCGACAAGACAGACCGACAGGGCTCGCCCGAGCGACATCAGGACACTCCCCGCAGGTGCTCGACCGTGGCAGCACCGGACCGCGGCAGGACGACGGCGACGACGTCGATCCGCACCGAGGCAGCTCCCACGGCGTGCTCGCTGAGCCACTGCCCGGCCAGCCGACGCAACCGGGCCAGCTTCGCGGGCGTGACCGCCTCTGCCGGGTGGCCGAACCCCGTCCCGCGGCGTGTCTTGACCTCGACGACGACAACCTCCGGGCCCTGCCGCGCGACGATGTCCAGCTCACCGCGGGTGCCGCGCCAGTTGCGGTCGAGCACCTCGTACCCCGCGTCGACGAGAAACCGCTCCGCGACCCTCTCTCCATGCTGGCCGACTGCGGCCCGTACGTTCGACGTCATGTCCCACCTCCGCCACGACTGTGCGACGCAGGAACGCGGACCGTCCCGGCCGCGGCGGCACCCGGTGGACGCGGGCGGGGCGGACCGTTCTGTGGAGGACATGCTGCCGCAGGTCAACGGCTGGCTGGCCCAGCTCCTCAGTGACGGGGCAGGAGAGACGCCACGCAGGTCAGAGGTCGAGCTCCGCCTGGACGAGCTCCTCGACATTGACGTCCTTGAACGTCACGACACGGACCGACTTGACGAAGCGCTTGGAGCGATAGACGTCCCAGACCCACGCGTCGGTGAGGCTCACCTCGAAGTACACCTCGCCCGCCGCAGACCGCACCTGGAGGTCGACCTTGTTGGCGAGGTAGAACCGTCGCTCGGTCTCGACGACGTACGCGAAGAGCCCGACGACGTCGCGGTACTCACGGTAGAGCGCGAGCTCCATGTCGGTCTCGTAGTTCTCCAGGTCTTCTGCGCTCACCCGACCATCATGGACCATCGGCGGCGACGAGGTCCGCCCGGTCCATCCCGGGCAGCCGCCAGCTCACCCGGTGCGCCGGGCTGGGACCGTGCACCGCGAGCGCATCGACGTGCCTGCTCGAGCCGTACCCCTTGTTGGAGTCCCACCCGTACACCGGGTGCAGCTCTGCAAGCCGCACCATGTGCGCGTCCCGGTCGCACTTGGCCACGACGCTCGCCGCCGCGACGGACGCGCAGCTGAGGTCGGCCTTGACCCGGGTGAGCACCCGTGGCTCGACATACCCCGGCGGGCAGCTCACCGGGGCAGCCAGCAGGTCGAGGAGGTCGGCCTGCGGCTCGGTGAGCCAGTCGTGGGACCCGTCGAGCAGAACGGTATCGACGACGGGCACCGTCCGCGAAAGCTCCACGAGGGCGCGTCGGCCTGCCAGACGGAGGGCGCGGATGATGCCGAGCTCGTCGATCTCCGCGGGCGTGGCGGAGCCCACGGCAGAGCCGAGCGCCCACCTCGTGATGAGGGGCACGTACTGGGCCCGGGCGCGTGGCGTGAGGACCTTGGAGTCCGTGAGGCCCTGGGGGCACCGCCCGGTCGCTGCTCCGACCGCGCAGACGCCGACGGTGACGGGGCCGGCGAGCGCACCGCGCCCGACCTCGTCCATGCCGACGACGACCCGGGCGCCCTCCGCGAGCAGGACGCGCTCGTGGGTGAGGTCCGCGGAGCGGCGCAGCGGGACGCGAGGGCGGCTCGTCACGGTTCCGGGACGTCCGCGAAGGTCTCACCGGGGTTGCGCAGCCATCCCCACCGGTCGGGGGGCCACACGGTGACGAAGGCCGTGCCGACGACGTTGTCGACGGGGACGAAACCACCACCGGGGCTTGCGGCGTTGTAGCGGGAGTCCGTCGAGTGGGCCCGGTTGTCCCCCATCACCCAGAGGAAGCCGTCGGGGACGGTCTCGTCGAACTCCACGACCGAGGGGTCCGAGCCCGGCTTGAGGTAGGGCTCGTCGATCGGCTCACCGTTCACGGACACGCGCCCCTCGGCGTCGCAGCACACGACGTGGTCACCCCCGAGCGCGATGACACGCTTCACGAGGTGCTCGCCCGCATCCTGCGGAAGGAGCCCGATGAAGGTGAGGGCGTCCGTGACGCCCTGCTGCAGGGGTGTGCGCTCCGGCTGGACCGTGCCGCTGAGCCACGTCCCCGGATCCTTGAACACGACGATGTCGCCGCGGTGGATGTCGAACACCCCCGGCACCATCTTCGACACGAGGATGCGGTCGCCCTCGAGGAGGGTGTCCTCCATCGAGCCGCTGGGGATGTAGAACGCCTGGACGAAGAAGGACTTGATGATCCAGGACAGCACCAGAGCACTGCCGAGGATGATCACCGTCTCCTTGAGGACCGACCCGCGTCGGGAACGGGGGCGCTTGTCGGTGTCGTCGGCGTCGCGTGTCACCCGCCTACTGTGCCACCTCGACCAGTGTTCACCCGAATGCGCTGCGAGAACGACGACGGGCGGCCACCCCGGAGGGTGACCGCCCGTCGTCGCGGAGCAGTGGTGCCGGCCCGACCGTGAGGTCAGTGTCCGGCAGCGCCGATCACTTCGCGGGAGCGAAGTCCCGCTTCTCCTTGATCTTCGCCTTCTTGCCGCGCAGCTTGCGCAGGTAGTACAGCTTGGCGCGACGCACGTCACCACGGGTGATGACCTCGACGGACTCGATGGTCGGCGCGTTGAGGGGGAACGTGCGCTCCACCCCGACGCCGAAGCTGATCTTCCGGACGGTGAACGTCTCGCGGACGCCGCCGCCGACGCGAGCGATGACGACGCCCTGGAACGCCTGGACGCGAGAGCGGGTGCCCTCGACGACCTTGACGTTGACCTTGACGGTGTCACCGGCGCGGAAGGCCGGGATGTCGTGGCGCAGCGAGGCTGCGTCGACGCTGTCGAGAGTATGCATGTCGTTCTCCCCGTCCTGCCACAGGTCAGGCACGTATCGTGGGCACGCGCGGCTCGCACCGCGCGGTCCAGTCCAGTTCAGAAGGTGGTGCGACATCCTGCGGGAGCCGCAGGACGACATCGCCGTGTTGGACGCCCCTGTGGCAGAGTCCGGTCCAGCGCACACCAATGACCTATCTTGCCACACGAGCAGGGAGCCGGTGCACGCCGGCCCGACCGGTCTGCGTCAGGCGCTGGCGGTCCCTGGCGGTCTGGGATGGCCCGTCGCCCCCACGGACCACCCGTGGGCCGCGAGCACTGCGCGGTCGCCCGCGTCGAGGGCCTCCGCGTCGAGCGCCAGCACGAGGTCCGGACGCCGCGCCAGGGTGCGCTCCAGCGACTGGTCGCGCCGCCACCGGACGATGCGCGCGTGGTGACCGCTGAGCAGGACGTCCGGCACCCGGTGACCCATCCATTCAGCCGGCTTCGTGTAGACGGGATACTCGAGCAGCCCGGCCTCCCCGTGCGACTCCTCGACGAGAGACCCTGGGTTGCCGATGACGCCCGGGAGCAGGCGCGCGACCGCCTCGATCATGACCATCGACGCCACCTCGCCCCCGTTGAGGACGTAGTCACCGATCGACAGCTCTCGTACGTCGCCGCCCGACGCGCGATGGCGCTCGACGACACGCGCGTCGATGCCCTCGTAGCGCCCGCACGCGAAGACGAGCTGGGACGCGCCTGCCAGCTCGTGCGCGGTGCGTTGCGTGAACGACTCCCCCGACGGCGTCGGGACGACGAGGGTGCCTTCCGGTCGCAGCACCTCGTCGAGCGCGGCACCCCACACGTCGGGCCGCATGACCATGCCTGCGCCGCCGCCGAAGGGCGTGTCGTCGACCGTACGGTGCCGGTCGCTCGTCCAGCCCCGCAGGTCGTGCACCCCGAGCTCGAGCAAGCCCGAGGCCACCGCCTTGCCCACGAGCGACAGCCGCAGCGGCTCGAGGTAGTCCGGGAAGATGGAGACGACGTCGATCCGCATGTCAGCGATCGCCGTCCGGCTGCACGCCAGGTGCCCCGGCGTCCTCGTCGTCCGGCTCGGGCCGATCGGAGCTGTCGCCCGCCGGCAGCGCGACGTCCAGGTTCGCGGCGTCGCGTGCGAGCAGCCCGCCGGGCGGGTCGAGGACGACCCTGCCGCCGGGGACGTCGACGACGGGGACCATGGCGCGGACGAAGGGGACGAGCGTGCGCGTGCCGTCCGTCTCGAGCAGCACGAGGACGTCGTGCGCGGGCATGTGCTCCAGGCCGCTGATCGTCCCCACCACGGTCCCGTCGACGAGCTCCGCGCGCAGGCCGGCCAGCTCGTGGGGGTACCAGGCGTCCTCCTCCTCGGAGGCGTCCACGTCGACGACGAGCTCGATCCCCCGCGAGGCCTCGGCAGCGGTCCGGTCCGTGATCTCGGCGAAGTACACGTGCCACCGGCCGTTCTGGATCCGCGTCCCGGTGACGGTGAGGGGACCCGCGGACGCGGGGACGGTGCGCAGCACGGCCCCGACCGCGAGACGGGTCTCGGGGTCGTCCGTGTGCAGGTCCAGCGCGACCTCGCCGCGCAGCCCGTGCGCGCGGCCGATCTTCGCGACCGTGAGTTCCATGGGTGCTCCTCCTGCAACGACCTCGTCCGAGGTCTGGTGACAACGCACCGGGGCCCGCCCACCTCACGGTGGCCGGGCCCCGGGCCATGCTGGTCGTACGTGTGCCGGTGCGCTCAGCGGCGGTCGATGTCGACGACGTCCACCCGCACGGGCGTGTCACCGGCGAGCGCGCCGGTCACCGTCCGCAGCGCGCGCGCCGTCCGACCGCCGCGACCGATCACCCGACCGAGGTCGTCGGGGTGCACCCGGACCTCGAGGAGCTCGCCACGGCGCAGGGCCTTGGCGTTCACCTGCACGTCATCGGGGTTGTCCACGATGCCGCGCACCAGGTGCTCGAGCGCGTCGGCGAGCATCAGGCCTGCTCGTCCGCGGGAGCGTCAGCGGCGGGGGCGCTCGCTGCAGCGGCAGCCTTTGCCTCGGACGCCTTCGCCTTGACCTTCTCGGCGTCGGCGGCAGCCGTCGCGACGGCCTCGGCGACAGCCTCGGCGCTCGGCGCGGCCTTCACGCGCAGGGTGCCCTCCGCGCCGGGGAGGCCCTTGAACTTCTGCCAGTCACCGGTGACCTTGAGCAGCGCGAGGACCTGCTCGGTGGGCTGGGCGCCCACGCTGAGCCAGTACTGCGCACGCTCGGAGGTGATCTCGATGAGCGAGGGCTCCTCGGTCGGGTGGTACTTGCCGATCTCCTCGATGACGCGGCCGTCACGCTTGGTGCGGGAGTCGGCGACGACGACGCGGTAGTACGGTGCTCGGATCTTGCCGAGACGCTTCAGACGGATCTTGGTGGCCACAGTGGTGGTCTCTCCTGCTTCTGGGGATGTGGTGAACCGTGCACCTCCCGGCGGGGTGCGGGGGGTCCGTGGTTCGAAACGCGGCTACGCACGGAGAGAGGGGCCGGGCATGCCGAGTACAGCGGATCATTATGCCAGATCCACGAGGCCCGCTCCACCTACGTTCGCGGGTGGATCTCACCGCGCAGGACGACCGCCGACGGCGCCGCCAGGACGCCGATGTCCGCCCGGGGATCCTCGGCGTAGAGCACGAGGTCTGCCGGCGAACCGTCGCCGAGCCCGCCGACCCCGAGATACTGCCGGGAGCGCCAGCTGGCCGCCGCGACGACGTCCGCTGCTGGTATCCCCGCGCGCACGAGCTCCGCACACTCGGCGGCGATCCGACCATGCGCGATCGTGCCTCCCGCGTCCGTCCCCACGAGAAGACGGACGCCCGCGTCGTGCATGTCCCGCACCTGCTCGTACCTGCGCCGATGCATCGCGCGCATGCGCGCTGCGAACACGGGGTACCGGGCGTCCGCCTGCCGGGCGATCTCCTCGAACTGGCTGATCTGCAGGAGGGTCGGCGTCACGGCCACCTGCCGCCGGGCCACCTCGTCGATCTGCTCGGGTGTCAACCCGGTGCCGTGCTCGAGGCAGTCGATCCCCGCCCCGAGCAACCCGGGTACGGCCTCTGCCGAGAACGTGTGAGCGGTCACCCGGGCGCCGGCACGGTGCGCCGCCGCGACAGCGTCGTGCACGACGTCGTCCGGCCAGAGCGGAGCGAGGTCCCCGAGGTCCCGGTCGATCCAGTCGGCGACGATCTTCACCCAACCGTCCCCGCGGGCGGCTTCCTCGGCGGCGGACGCGGGGAGCTCCCGCACGTCGTCGAGCTCCCGCGCGAACCCACGGATGTACCGCTTGGGCCGTGCGAGGTGCCGTCCAGCCCGGACGATCCGTGGGAGGTCCGGGCGCCGGGCGATCCATCCGGTGTCGACGGGCGAGCCGGCGTCGCGGATGAGCAGGACGCCACTGTCCCGGTCGGCTCGCGCCTGCTGCTCGGCGACCGCCGGACCGACCCCGCCGTCCGGGCCGAGACCCACGTGGCAGTGCACGTCGACAAGACCGGGGAAGGCGAAGCCCTCCAGGTGCAGGACGTCCCCGCTCAGTCCGGTCGGCGGCGTGAGGCGGACGTGCCCGTCCTCGACCCAGAGGTCCCCGACCTCCTGGTCCTCCCCGAGCACGACGACGCCGCGCACGTGGATCACCTGGGGCATCGCGTACCTCGCCCGGCCCGACCGTCAGCGACCGAGGAACTTCTCGAGACCTGCGGGGATCTCGAGCGGAGCGTCCGGCTGGCCGCTCTGCCCGATGCCGAAGGCCGAGCCGGGGGCGGTCGGAGCTGTCCCGGCCGCAGCTGCGCGCTGCTCAGCAGCGCGCTTCGCCGGGTTGCCGGACTTGCTCTTCTTGCCACGGACCTGCTGCGCCTGCTGGCGACCGCGCGACTTCTTGCCGCCCATGCCGGGGAGGTTCCCCATACCGGGGACCGCCATGCCGCCGCCGCGGGACATCTGCCGCATCATCTTCTGCGCGCCGGCGAACCGCTCGAGCAGCTGGTTCACATCCGTGGTCGTCACCCCGGAACCCCGGGCGATGCGCGCGCGGCGCGACCCGTTGATGATCTTGGGCGTCTCGCGCTCGGCGGGGGTCATCGACCGGATGATCGCCTCGATGCGGTCGACCTCGCGCTCGTCGAAGTTCTCGAGAGCCTCGCGCATCTGCCCCATGCCGGGCAGCATCCCGAGCATCTTCTTCATCGAGCCCATCTTGCGCATCTGCTGCATCTGGACGAGGAAGTCGGCGAGCGTGAAGTCCGTGCCCGCGGCGACCTTGGCCGCCATGGCCTCGGCCTCGCCCGCGTCGAAGGCCTGCTCCGCCTGCTCGATGAGGGTGAGGATGTCACCCATGTCGAGGATGCGGGACGCCATCCGGTCCGGGTGGAACGCTTCGAAGTCGGTGAGCTTCTCACCCGTGGACGCGAAGAGGATGGGCTGCCCGGTGACTCTCGCCACCGACAGGGCTGCACCACCTCGGGCGTCTCCGTCGAGCTTGGACAGCACGACGCCGGTGAAGCTCACCCCGTCCGCGAACGCCTGGGCCGTCGCGACCGCGTCCTGACCGATCATCGCGTCGATGACGAAGAGGATCTCGTCGGGGTTCGTCGCGTCCCGGATGTCCGCGGCCTGCTGCATGAGCTCAGCGTCGACACCGAGGCGACCCGCGGTGTCGATGATGACGACGTCGTGCTGCCGCGAGCGTGCCGTCTCGACGCCGGCGCTCGCGACCGCCACCGGGTCGCCGCGGGGTGTCTCGTCCTCACCGGCGACCCCGGGGTGCGGGGCGTAGACGGGGACGCCCGCGCGCTCGCCCACGACCTTGAGCTGGGTGACGGCGTTCGGACGCTGGAGGTCAGCGGCGACGAGCAGCGGGGTGTGCCCCTGCGTCCGCAGGCTCAGCGCGAGCTTCCCGGCGAGCGTCGTCTTCCCGGCACCCTGGAGGCCGGCGAGCATGATCACCGTTGGGGGGTTCTTCGAGAACCGCAGGCCACGGCTCTCGCCGCCGAGGATCGCGACGAGCTCCTCGTTGACGATCTTGACGACCTGCTGCGCGGGGTTGAGCGCCCCGGAGACCTCCGCGGACAACGCTCGCTCACGCACGGTCCCGGTGAACTCGCGGACGACGGGGACGGCGACGTCCGCGTCGAGGAGCGCGCGCCGGATCTCCCGCACGGTCGCGTCGATGTCCGCCTCGGACAGACGTCCCTTGGTCCGGAGGTTCTTGAAGGTCGATGTCAGGCGGTCGGACAGAGTGGCGAACACCGTTGCAATCCTCACCGTTCGCTGGATATGGCCAAGAGCCAAGACTACCGGCTCACTCCTCGGGCGTGGCGCCCCGGCCGTCCCCCGGCCCGTCTTCGAGGGTCCGCCGCGTGCGTTCGACGAGGTCGTCGACGAGCCGCGCACGCCACGCTGTCCAGGCCGTCGGTCCGAGCGACGACGAGTCGGCTTCGGTCAGGGCACGCAGCACGTCGAGCAGGTCCGCACGGTGGTCGACGGCTGCGGCGAGCTCGGCGACGGTCGCCGGGTCGTTCGGGTCGCTGCTCACCGCGAGCCGCGACAGGGTCAGGTGGTGGGCGACCATCCGCGCGACGTCGGCGATGACGTCCTCCGCGAAGCCCATCCGCCCCAGGATCGCCGGGACGAGACCCGCGCCGGTGACGGAGTGGTCCTGCGCGCCGGCGCGCTTGCCGATGTCGTGCAGGAACGCTGACAGCAGGAGGACGTCGCCGCGAGCCACCGCCTTGCGGGGGACGAGCGAGACCGCCTCGATGAGGTGTCGGTCGACGGTGTGCCGGTGGATGGCGGCCCGCTGCGGCCGGTTCCGCACACCGGCCCACTCGGGGATCCAGGACGTGACGACGCCGGCCAGGTCGAGCGCCTCCCACACGGGGATCTGTGCCTGACCGGAGCCGAGCACGGTGAGCAGCGCAGCCCGGGCCGCGCGCGGCCACGGCTCAGGCAGTGGCGGGCACTGCGCGAGGCTCGCCACGGACACCGGTGAGATCGTCAGACCGGTGCGCGCTGCCGTCGCGGCGGCCCGCAGCGCGAGCATGGGGTCCGTCGTCGGGTCGGTCGCGACGGCGAGCACGAGCTCGCCGTCGTGCTCGACGAGCCCGTCCCCCACGGGACGCAGGCGGGGAGCCGCCCGTCGGCCGCGGATCATGAAGGGGCGCGCCGCGGCCAACGGGCGTTGCAGTGCCTGGCGTGCACGACGCACGGTCGTGTCCAGCCCGTAGGAGATCTCCCGGCCTGCCTCGGCGAGACTCGCGAGGAAGTCATCGGGGTCGTCGTACCCGCAGCGCGCGGCGACCTCGTCGAGGTCCGCGAGCACGAGGCGGTTCGTGTGGCGTCGCGTCGCGAGCTGGAGCGCGTCGCGCGCGTCGAGCAGGTGCGCGTAGGCCCGGTCGACGGCCCCGTGGGGGCGGTCGGTCAGCCAGGTCGCGGCGAGTGCTCCGAGGACGACCGCATCGCGGATGCCGCCTCGTGCCTCCTTGAGATCCGGCTCGACGAGGTAGGCGAGCTCCCCGTGCCGATCTGCTCGCGCACGGGTCGATGCGAGAAGCTCGGGCAGGCGCCGTCGCGCGGCGGAACGCCAGTCGGACAGCACGGCGGAGGTGGCCCGGTGCACGACGACGGTGTCTCCCGCGATCGGCCGCACGTCAAGCATGCCGACGGCCGCGGGAAGGTCCTTCGACGCCACCTGTCGGCACTGCGCGAGCGACCTCACCGAGTGGTCGAGGTCGAGGCCGGAGTCCCAGATCGGGTACCAGAGCCGGTCTGCGAGCGCGGACAGCTGTTCTGCGGAGTGCGTCCGCCCGTCGTGCACGAGCACGAGGTCGAGGTCGCTCATCGGCCCCAGGTCTCCGCGTCCGAGGCTCCCGACGGCCGCCAGCGCGACACCGCTCGGGTCGAGGTCCGCGGCGGCGTCCTGCCACAGCTCGGCGAGCCTGCCGGTGACGAGGTCCACGAGCGACTCCCGCCGTGCACGTCCCAGCTCGGACGTCCCTGCTCCTGCTGCACCGACCCGGTTGAACCGCTCCGCGACGGCGAGCCGCTCGGTCCGCAGGTCCCGCACCCCCCGTGCTGCTCCCGGCGCTCCGGGGGAACCGGGGTCCGCCTGCGCGCCGTGTCCCTGCACCTGCTCCGTCATCCTGTCGCCCCCTGACGTGCTCCCCGGCCGGGGAGCGCAAGACGGACCGGCCGATCGACCGGTCCGTCTCGTGCTGTTCGGTGTTCGTCCGTGCGCTACAGAGCCTGCGCGCCGTGCTCCCCGGTACGGACCCGGGCCACGTCGTCGACGGGAACGGTCCAGACCTTTCCGTCGCCGATCTTCCCGGTCTGCGCGGCCTGGACGATCACGCCGGTGACGACCATGGCGTCGTCGTCCTCGACGAGGACCTCGATGCGGACCTTGGGCACGAGGTCCACGGTGTACTCGGCGCCGCGGTACACCTCGGTGTGGCCTTTCTGGCGGCCGTAGCCGCTGGCCTCACTGACGGTCATCCCTCGGACGCCGGCCGCCTCGAGGGCCGACTTCACGTCGTCGAGACGGTGGGGCTGGATGATTCCGGTGACGAGCTTCATGCCTTGACCTCCGTAATGACCCGGCCGCCGCCGAGGGTCTCGTATGCGCCCTCACCGTGGACGGCGAGGTCGATGCCGCCGACCTCCGCCTCCTCGGTGACCCGCCAGCCGAGGGTGCTCTTGATGATGAGGCCGATGACGAGCGTCACGACCGCCGAGACGATCATGGCCACGACTGCGACGACGATCTGGATGATGAGCTGGTCGATGCCGCCACCGTAGAACAGACCGGTCTCGGTCGCGAGGAATCCGATCGCGACGGTACCGACGAGGCCCCCGACGAGGTGGACGCCGACGACATCGAGCGAGTCGTCGTAGCCGAACCGGTACTTGAGGCCGACGGCGAGTGCGCACAGGGCGCCGGAGACGAGACCGAGGACGATCGAGCCGACGGGGCTGAGCGCACCAGCGGCGGGGGTGATGGCGACGAGACCAGCGACGATGCCGGACGCGGCACCGAGCGACGTGGCGTGACCGTCACGGATCTTCTCCACGACGAGCCACCCGAGGATGGCTGCCGCGGCGGCCGTCGTCGTGTTGACCCAGGCGAGGCCGGCCGTCTCGTTGGCACCGAAGGCGGAGCCCGCGTTGAACCCGAACCAGCCGAACCACAGGAGCGCGGCACCGAGCATGACGAACGGGAGGTTGTGCGGGCGCATCGGCTCCTTGCCGAAGCCCTTGCGCGCTCCGATGAGCAGGACGAGCACGAGCGCTGCCACACCGGCGTTGATGTGCACGACCGTGCCACCCGCGAAGTCGATGGGCGCGACGTCGGCCACGCCGTCCGTGCTGCCGAAGATCATCGACGCGATGCTGTTCTCGGCACCGCTGAGGATCCCACCGCCCCACACCATGTGGGCGATCGGGAAGTAGGAGAGGGTGACCCACAGGGCTGTGAACAGCAGCCAGCTGCCGTACTTCACACGGTCCGCGATGGCGCCGCTGATGAGCGCGGTCGTGATGATCGCGAAGGTGACCTGGAAGGCGACGTCGACGACCTGCGGGTAGTTGCCGAGGGTGCTCACCACCGGATCACCCGCCTCGTCGAAGATGGTGCCGGAGAGGCCGAACTGATCGAACGGGTTACCGATGATCCCGCCGACGTCGGAGCCGTACGACATCGACCAGCCCCACAGCACGTACACGACGCCGATGATGGCCATCGCGCCGAACGACATCATCATCATGTTGAGCACGGACTTGGCTCGGACCATGCCGCCGTAGAAAAACGCCAGACCGGGCGTCATGAGGAGCACGAGAGACGCTGACGTCAGCATCCACGCGGTAGCTCCGGTATCCCATTCCATCGGATCATCTCCCATCCCAGCCGGGGCGGCCGGTCGGGTACAACCTTCTGGGAGCGCGGTTACCCTCAGCGCGCGATCGTGTTACGCCCGCGTGACGAGATCACCACTCAGGTAAACGTTGTGTTTCGCGCAGGCCGACGATGCCCCGATCCGGGCCGGGCTCACTCCTGGAGCAGGGCGTCCACGAATCCGGCGGGGTCGAACGGGGCGAGGTCGTCCGGCCCCTCACCCAGGCCCACGAGCTTGACCGGGACGCCGAGCTCACGCTGCACGGCGACGACGATCCCGCCCTTGGCGGTCCCGTCCAGCTTCGTCAGGACGATGCCCGTGACACCCGCGACCTCTGCGAACACCCGGGCCTGGTTGAGTCCGTTCTGTCCTGTCGTGGCGTCCAGCACGAGGAGAACCTCGCTCAGGGGCGCCTCCTTGGTGATGACGCGGGTGATCTTGCCGAGCTCGTCCATGAGGCCGGCCTTGTTCTGCAGACGTCCCGCGGTGTCGACAAGAACGACGTCCGCACCGCGGGAGCGCGCCGTACGCACCGCATCGAACGCGACGGCCGCAGGGTCTGCCCCGTCCTTGAAGGACCGCACCGTCTCGACGCCCACCCGGGCGCCCCAGGTCGTCAGCTGGTCCGCGGCTGCTGCCCGGAAGGTGTCGGCTGCGCCAAGGACCACCGAGCTGCCGTCCGCGACGAGCACCCGGGTGAGCTTGCCGACCGTCGTCGTCTTGCCGGTGCCGTTGACCCCGACGACGAGGACGACGGCTGGTGTCTTCGTGCCGTCCTCGTTCACCACGGGCCGGGTGTTGAGGCTGCGGTCGAGCGTCGGGTCCACGAGCGTGATGAGCTCGGACCGCAGCATCGCTCGGACGCTCGCCGCGTCCTTGACCCCCTGGACCCGCACCTGCAGGCGCAGGGCCTCGATGAGCTCGGTCGCCGGACCGGCACCCACGTCCGCGAGGAGCAGGGTCTCCTCCAGCTCGTCCCAGTCGTCCTCGGTGAGGTGGTCGCGCGAGAGCACCGAGAGCAGCCGGGTGCCGAGGGGGGAACCGGAGCGCGCGAGCCGCTCGCGCAACCGGGTCAGCCGCCCGGCTGCCGGCTCGGGCACCTCGACCTGCGGGAGGTCGAGGTCGGGCACGCCGACCTCGGGTCGGGTCAGCCCGGGGTCCACGAGCCCGCCGGGAGCCGGGTCCAGCGCGACGCCCGTCCCGTCCGCCTCGTGCGCCCGTGGGCCGACCTGGGCGCCCGTCGAGGAGCGGTCGATCGGCGGAGCCCCGCGGCGCCGTCGTGCGGTCGAGACGCCGACGAAGCCGAGGACGAGGAGGGCGAGGACAGCGAGGGTGATCCACAGCGGGAGGAGTTCAGTCACCCCTGCAGTCTCTCAGGACGGGGCGTCGCGCTGCACCACGAGCGGTCGACCGCGAGCGGACGGGCGGCCAGCACGTTGCCCGACCCCGCCGGCAGGGGGCAGCGTGCGTCAGTCCCGGGCGGGCATGCGCTGGCTGATGACCGTCGTCACGCCGTCGCCCTGCATGGTGACCCCGTAGAGGGCGTCCGCGATCTCCATCGTCCGCTTCTGGTGCGTGATGACGATGAGCTGGCTGTCCCGTCGGAGCTCGACGAAGATCTCCAGGAGCCTGCCGAGGTTGGTGTCGTCGAGCGCCGCCTCGACCTCGTCCATGACGTAGAACGGGCTGGGTCGTGCCTTGAAGATGGACACGAGGAGCGCGACGGCGGTGAGCGAACGCTCGCCGCCCGACAGGAGGGACAACCTCTTGACGCGCTTGCCGGCAGGCCGCGCCTCCACCTCGATGCCCGTCGCGAGCATGTCCGACGGGTCGGTGAGCACGAGGCGCCCCTCACCGCCGGGGAACAACCGCGGGAACACCTCCTCGAACTGGGCCTGGGTGTCGTGGAAGGCCTGGGTGAACACCTGCTCCACGCGCTCGTCGATCTCCCGGACGATCTGCAGGAGGTCGGCCCGGGAGGTCTTGAGGTCGGCGAGCTGATCGGTGAGGAAGGTGTGCCGCTCCTCGAGCGCCGCGAACTCCTCGAGCGCGAGCGGGTTGACGCGCCCCAGACGCGCGACGTCCCGCTCGGCGGCCTTGAGCCGCTTCTCCTGCTCTGCGCGCACATAGGGGCGCTCGCGCGGAGCGTCGGGGTCCTCCCCGTCCGCCGCCGCGCTGCCGGGCGGGTCGGGCACGGGACGGTGCGGCCCGTACTCCTCGACGAGGACCTCGGGGTCGAGCCCGAGGTCCTCACGCGAGCGCTGCTCGGCCTGCTCGATGCGCAGCTGATGCTGGGCCCGGAGGACCTCGTCACGGTGGGCGACGTCGGTGAGCGCCCGCACCTGCCCGTCGAGGTCCTGCACGACGCCCCGTCGTCGTGCAGTCTCCTCGTCGTGCTGGGCGCGGGCCCGCTGCGCCGCATCCCGCTCGAGACCCGCTCGCTCGAGCGAGCGCTCGACCTGGCGCAGGAGCACCGTGGTCGCGTCCTGGACCGCGGCGGCTCGATCGATCTGGCGCAGGCGCTCGGCCTCGAGCGCAGCCGCGCGTTCACGAGCAGCTCGCTCCGCGGCGGCCGCACGGTCGAGCCCTTGCGCGCGACCAGCAAGTGCGCGGGCACGCTCCTCGCTCGTCCGCAGCGCGAGCCGTGCCTCGACCTCCCTGGCTCGGGCGTCGGCCGCTGCTGCGGCGCGCGAGTCGCGGTCCGAGGTCGCCGCTGCGATGGACTGCTCGGACTCCTCCGGGACGGCGTCGGCCGCCTCGAGACGGTCCTCGAGCTCCGCCATCTCCTGCTCGAGACGCTCGAGGTTCGCGGTCGCGGCCGCGAGCTGGGCCGTGAATCGCGCGGCCTCTGCGCTGGCACCACGCGCGGTCGCACCGAGGCGCCCGAGCCGCTCCGCCACGGCCGCCAGCGCGGCGTCCGACGCGTTGAGGTTGACGAGCGTCTCCTCGGAACGCGCCCGCGCGGCCGCCTGCGCCTCGCGTGCCTGCTCCTCGGCAGCACGGATGGCGAGCAGCCGCTCCTCGACCTCACGCGCCCCGGACTGCGCCTCGGCGAGCGCCGCGCGCAGGTGCAACGCACCCGGTGCGGACGCCGAGCCGCCCGCCGCGCGGTCCGCAGCGAGGAGATCACCGGTGCGGGTGACAGCGACGAGCTCCGGGCGCCCGGCGACGAGGCCGCGAGCGGCGTCGAGATCGTCCACGACGACGACGGTGCGGAGCAGGGCTGCGATGCCCCGCGCCACCGACGGGTCCACCGTCAGGACGTCCGTCACCCGCACGACGCCCGGCGGGAGGTCGTCTTCCGCGGACTGCACGACCGGCTCGCCCTCGGCCGCCACCACGAGGGCGGCGCGGCCGGCCTCCTCCTCGCGAAGGAGGCGGAGCGCTGCGGCGGCTGCGTCGACGGACCCGGCCGCAACCCCGTCGGCCCACGACCCGAGAGCCGCGGCGACGGCGTCCTCGTACCCGGGGGCGATGGTCAGCAGATCAGCGACGGGTCCCAGCAGCCCGGACGCGTCGGAGGCCAGCAGCACCCCGGCACCGTCCTTGCGGTCGAGGCTCATCTCGAGCGTCTCGCTCCGGGTGCGCCACCGGGCATGCTCGGCCTCCGCGTCGGCCCGCGCCTCCCGCGCGGCGCGCAGGGCGCTCGTCGCAGCCTCGAGCGCGAGGGCAGCCGCCTCGTGCTGTGCGTCGAGGTCGTGCTCGCCCTGCTCCGCGCCCTGCACCTCGGTCTCGAGCGCCTCAGCCTCCTGCGTGGCGCGGCTCGCGCGGCGCTCAGCCTCGGCGAGCGACTCGCGGACCCGCTCGATCTCGGACGCGGTCGCCTCGAACCGTGAGCGTGCAGCAGCGACCTTGCCCGCGAGGCGCGCCCGTCCCTCCCGCCGGTCGGCGGACGCGCGCACGAGTGCAGCCAGGAAGCGCTCCGCGGAGCTCGCGCCCTCCTCCGCGTCCGTGCGCTCGACGCCAGCCGCCTCGAGCGCCACCCGGAGGCGCTCGACCTCGTGCTGGAGCTGCGCCTCGGTGGCACGGGCACGTTCGGCCTGTGCCTCGAGGTCACGCGGGTCCTGACCCCGGGTCGTCTCCTGCGGTGCTGCGAGCAGCCGCAGACGCTCGGCCGCGAGCGTCCGGGTCCCCCGGACGCGCTCGGCGACGGCGGACAGCTCGTACCAGGTCTCAGCCGCGGCCGCGAGGGCCGGCGCGGCCTCGGCTGCCCTGGCCTCGCTCTCCGCGAGCGCTCCGCGAGCCTGGTCGAGCGCCTGCTCCGCCGCGGCCCGTCGCTGCTGGACCGCGGTGTCCTCGGCGATCTCCTGCTCCCTCGTCGCGAGGAGCTGGGCGAGGTCGTCTGCGAGGAGTCGGGCACGGGCGTCCCGGAGGTCGGACTGCACGGCAGCGGCACGACGCGCGACCTCGGCCTGACGTCCGAGCGGACCGAGCTGCCGGCGCACCTCCGCCGTGAGGTCGCCGAGACGCAGCAGGTTCCCCTGCATGCTCTCGAGCTTGCGGAGCGCCTTCTCCTTGCGCTTGCGGTGCTTGAGCACCCCCGCGGCCTCCTCGATGAACCCGCGCCGCTCCTCAGGGGTCGCCCGGAGCACCGCGTCGAGCTGCCCCTGACCGACGATGACATGCATCTCCCGCCCGAGGCCGGAGTCGGAGAGCAGGTCCTGGATGTCGAGGAGCCGGCAGGATGACCCGTTGATCGCGTACTCAGAGCCCCCGTTGCGGAACAGCGTCCGGCTGATCGTCACCTCGGAGTACGCGATCGGGAGCGCTCCGTCGGAGTTGTCGATCGTCAGGGCCACCTCGGCCCGTCCGAGCGGCGGCCGACCTGACGTGCCGGCGAAGATGACGTCCTCCATCTTCCCGCCGCGCAGCGTCTTGGCCCCCTGCTCGCCCATGACCCAGGCGAGGGCGTCGACGACGTTCGACTTGCCGGAGCCGTTGGGCCCCACGACGCACGTGACGCCCGGCTCGAACCGGAGGGTCGTCGCCGATGCGAACGACTTGAATCCCCGCAGAGCGAGGGTCTTGAGATGCACGGTACGACGGCCGGTGTGCTGCTGGCGGCGTGGGTGTCAGGTGCTCAGAGGCCGGGGAACCACAGGGCGATCTCGCGGGCGGCAGACTCCTCCGAGTCGCTGCCGTGCACGAGGTTCTGCTGCACCTTCAGGCCCCAGTCACGGCCGAGGTCACCACGGATGGTGCCGGGGGCGGCGGTCGTCGGGTCGGTCGTCCCTGCGAGCGAGCGGAAGCCCGGGATGACGCCCTGCCCCTCGGCGACGACTGCGAGCACCGGGCCGGACTTCATGAACTCGACGAGCGGTGCGTAGAACGGCTTGCCCTCGTGCTCGGCGTAGTGCTGCGCGAGGAGCTCGTCGGTCGCGGTCTTCAGCTCGACGGCTGCGAGGGTGTACCCCTTGGCCTCGATCCGGCGCAGGATCTCCCCCGACAACCCCCGGCGGACGCCGTCCGGCTTGACGAGGACGAGGGTGCGGGAGGTCGCGGGTGCGGGGTCTGTAGTCATGCGGAACACCCTAGTGGGTGACTCCGACGCCGCGGCGATCAGCGGACGTTCGGCGCCTCGTCGGGGTGCGCCGCGTCGTACTCCGCGCGCTCCCGGTCGATCTTCGCGCCCAGCCACAGCGAGACGATCCACAGCGCGATGAAGACGATCGCCACGGGGAACATGAGGGGGATGACGAGACCGCCCGCGAGGAACGGGACCTGGACGAGCGACCCGGCGACATAGCCGCCCGGCATGGTCACCGTCCGGCTGAGGACGAGGAGCGTGAGAGCGAGGACACCACCGACGAGCCAGACCTGGCCCGCGGGGACGTCGAGGAGCCGTGACGCCGTGAGCGTGGCGAAGACCACGACGAACGCCTCGAGGACGAGCATCGTCGACGCGAACTGCGGCTTCGCGGGCTTCTTGGGGACGATGCGTGGTACTCCGCCGCTCTGCGGGGAGACACCGGGGCCGACGGGCTCGGGGGTGCTGCTGGCTCTGCTCACCGACCCAGGATACCGACGACAGCGCCCGGGCCTGCCGCTCAGGCCTCGCCGAACCCGCCCTCGACAGCGTGCACGACAGCTGCCACGGCCTCGACGGCCTGCGGTCCGCTGGCCGAGACGTCGAGCTCCTGCCCGCCGGTCGCACCCAGCTTCATGAGCTCGAGGATGCTCGCGCCGTTCACCCCGTTGACGGTGAGGCGGGCGTCGAACCCCGCGATGAGACGGGCGAGGACCGCCGCCGGCCTGGCGTGCAGACCGAGCGGGTTGCGCAGCACCACCGACCGGCGTGTGCCGTCGCCGTCACCGCTTGCTGCAGCGGGCACCCCGGCCTCGCTCGTCCTCTCCGGCCACTCCCGGTCCGAGAAGGTCGAGCCCGCATGCTCCGCGGAGTCGAGCACCTCGGCGAGGCTCCCGCCGCCATGAGCCGTGACCGCGGCAGCGACCGCTCCCTCGACGAACGGAGCGTCCGCGAGGCGGACGCGTTCCGAGTCCGCGGCAGGCAGCACCTCGATGACCGACTCCACCGTGAGGATCGCCGAGCCGAGGTCGGCGAGGACGAGCACCCCGTCCGACGTCCGCAACGCCTCGGAGACCGCGCCACTGACCCGGCCGAAGTCGGTGCCGAGCGTCTGCTCCGCGGTCCCGCCGGCGTGCAGCAGGAGCACCCCCGGCGCCATCTGCGCGGCGAGCTCCGCGGTCCCCGCGGCGAGCCGCTGGGAATGGGAGACGAGGACCAGCGCCACACGTGCTCTCATGCTGCGTCCTCCTGGGTGGCCGCCCGCACAGCCGCGCACAGGACGATGACGCTCGAGGCTGCCCCGGGGTCCTCGTGACCGACGCTCCGCTCACCGAGGTAGCTCGCACGCCCCTTCGTCGCGACGAGCGGCTTCGTCGCGTCCGCGCCCGCGCTCGCACCCTGCGCGGCAGCGACGAGGACCCCGAGCGGAGCGGCGCCGGCGGCCGCGGCAGCGACCGCGGCCTCGACCGCCGGCACCCACGCGTCGACCATCGTCTTCTCGCCCTGGACCGCCTTGCCTCGCGCCGTGATGCCCTCGAGGGCCGCCTCGAGGAGTGCCACCACACCACGCGCGTCGAGCGTCTCGAGCCCTGTGACCTTGGCGGCGCGCAGGTACGCCGTCCCGTACAACGGACCGGAGGCCCCCCCGACCGAGGACATGAGCGTCGTGGCGACGAGCCTGAGCACGTCACCGATGAGCCGTGGCTCCTCCTCGACCGAGTCGAGGGCGCTCACCACGGCCCGGAAGCCCCGGTCGAGGTTCTCCCCGTGGTCCCCGTCCCCGATCTGCCGGTCGAGCTCCACGAGATCGTCGCGCGCTCCTGCGATCGCGGCTGCGGTCTCCCGCGCCCATCGCTCCGCCCACGCCACGTCCAACGCCATACCTGCCACAGTCCTTCTCTCGCCCGCATCCGTGCATCTCTCGTGACCCGCCCGCGTCACTCCCGCACTCCCGCACGCCCTGCTCGTCGCCGGGCTGGAGCCGTTCGTCGTCGGGCCGGGCTTCGTCACCCGCCGGGCACCCGTGTGGTTCACCACCGGAGAGCTGCCGTCCGGACCGGGGCGTCCCACAGCTCGGTGAGCTCGTCGTCAAGGCGGAGCACCGTGACCGACGCCCCCTGCATGTCCAGCGCAGTGACGTAGGAACCCACGAGCGACCTGCTGACCTCGACACCCTGCTCCTCGAGGAGCCGGCGTGCCTGACGATAGACCACGTACAGCTCCGACACGGGTGTCCCGCCCATACCGTTAACGAACAGCAACACCCGGTCCGCCGGTCGCAGGGCGAGGGCACTCCCCACCGCGTCGAGCAGGACGCGGGTGAGCTCGTCGGCGTTCGTGTGCGGGACACGGCGACGCCCGGGCTCACCATGGATCCCGATGCCGATCTCCACCTCGTCCTCCGCGAGGTCGAAGCTCGGACGTCCGACATGCGGCACGGTGCACGCCCGCAGGGCGACGCCCATGGTGCGGACGTCGCCGACGACCCGCCGGGCGAGCGCCGCGACGGACGCCAGGTCGTCGCCGCGCTCTGCGGCGGCGCCGGCGATCTTCTCCACGAGCAGCGCTCCGGAGACACCCCGCCGGCCGATCCCTGGCTCGTCGGTCGCGACGTCGTCGTCGACGACCACCGTGACGACGTCGCGGCCGTCATCCACCGCGATCTCGGCCGCGGTCTCGAAGTTGAGGACGTCGCCCGTGTAGTTCTTGACGATCGCGAGGACCCCGCGCCCGCTGTCGGCTGCGACGAGACCCCGCAGCACCTGGTCCGGCGTGGGCGAGGTGAACATCGGACCCGGGACGGCGGCGTCGAGCATGCCCGCTCCCACGAATCCCGTGTGCAACGGCTCGTGCCCGGATCCCCCGCCGGAGACGAGGCCGACCTTGCCGGCGCTCGTGCCCCCGCGTCGGGTGACCACCAGGGAACCCGGGAGCTGCGCCACGAGGTCGGCGTGTGCGAGGACGAACCCCTCGACGGCCTCGGCCACGGCCTCCTCGGGCGCGTTGATCAACTTCTTCATGGCACGCCTCTCCCCGGGTCGCGTCGTCGTCGGTCCCGCCATTAGACCACCCCGGCTCCGGCGGTGCGGGCCGGAGCCCGGTCAGCCGCGGCCGAGGAGCACCCGGGCCTCGGCCGCGAGGATGACGGACCCGGTGATGAGCACGCCGGTGCCGGTGCCGACACCGATGGTGTCCTCGCTCTCCGCGCGGCCGGCCGCGAGGTCGATCGCGGCGTCGAGCCGTTCAGCGCTGTGGACCCGGTCCTCCCCGAAGATGTCGATCGCGAGCTCCTCCAGGTCGTCGACGTCGTGCGACCGTTCGGAGCTCGAACGGGTGACGACGACCTCCGCGAGGAGCGGCTCGAGGAGGGCAAGGATCGTCTCGGCGTCCTTGTCCGCGAGGACACCCACGACGCCGATGAGCCGGGTGAACTCGAAGGACTCCTCGACGGCGTCGACGAGCGCCTGCGTCCCGGCGGGGTTGTGCGCCGCGTCGACGAGCATCGTCGGGCTGGAACGGACCACCTCGAGGCGCCCGGGGCTGTCGACGTCCGCGAACGCCGCACCGACGACCTCGCCGTCGAGGGCCCGTCCACCGGAGAGCAACGCCTCGGTCGCCGCGAGGGCGAGCAGCGCGTTGTGCGCCTGGTAGGCCCCGTACACCGGGAGATAGATCTCCGTGTAGAGCCCAGCCGGGGTGCGCAGGCTCGTGAGCTGGCCGCCGACAGCCGGGTAGCGCTCGGGGACCTCGAGGTCGATCCCCTCGCGCAGGACACGCGCCCCGCGCTCCGCGGCCACCGCGAGGATCACTCCCTCGGCGTCCTCGCTCTGCTCCGCCAGCACGAGCGTCGCCCCCTCCTTGACGATTCCCGCCTTGGTCCCGGCGATGTCCGCGATCGTGTGACCGAGCCACCGCTGGTGGTCGAGAGCGACGGGAGTGATGATCGCGACCTCGCCGTCCGCGACGTTCGTCGAGTCCCAGGTGCCGCCCATCCCGACCTCGATGATCGCGACGTCGACAGGGGCGTCGGCGAACGCGGCGAAGGCCATGACCGTGAGCACCTCGAAGAAGCTCAGTCGCGGGCCACCGGACGCCTGCGACGACTCGTCCACCATCTCGACGTACGGCTGGACGTCGCGCCACACCTCGATGAAGCGCTCCGCGCTCAGCGGCTCGCCGTCGATGGCGATGCGCTCGGTGACGGAGGTGAGGTGCGGGCTCGTGAAGCGTCCGGTGCGCAGCCCGTGCTCGCGCACGAGCCGCTCGACCATGCGGGAGGTGGAGGTCTTGCCGTTCGTGCCCGTGACGTGGACCGTGCGGAACGCCCGCTGCGGGTCGCCCAGGAGCTCGCAGACCTGGCGGACCCGGTCGAGGGTCGGGTCGATGTCATGCTCCGGGGCGCGGCTCATGATCGACCGGTACACACCGTCCAGCTCCGCCTGGACCTCGGGCGGGACCTCGGGGCCCTCGTCCCGACGTCGGCCGTTCGTCCTGCTGCTCATGCGTCCACCCCCGTGGTCGTCCCCTCGCCGGTCGCGCGGGCGACCGTGACGTGCCGGTCCGGCGCCGGCGACGCGGCGACGACGATCTCGACCGCGAGCGTCTCCCGTGCGATGAGCTCGGAGTGCTCCTCGACGGCTGCGAGCCACTCCGGCGGCACCGTCAGCGAGAGGGTGATGCGGTCGGTCACGTCGAGGTCCGCCGCCTTCCGGGCGTCCTGCACGTCGCGGACGACGTCGCGGGCGTACCCCTCGGCGAGGAGCGCGTCCGTGAGAGCGAGGTCGAGCACGACGAACCCGCCGTCGGGCAGGACCGCCGCGGCGACCTGTCCGTCCGCGTCACCGGAGCCGACGACGGTCGACACCTCGTACTCCGCCGGCTCGAGCGGCACGTCGCCGTCGGGCGTCGTCAGCACGATCGTGCCGTCCGGCTCCTCGCGCCACTGGCCCGCCTTGGCCGCCTTGATCGCAGCCTGGACGCCCCGGCCCAGGCGTGGGCCTGCCGCGCGGGCGTTGACCGACAGTCGGCGGGAGATGCCGTACCTCTCGGCCGCGCCGGAGTCGAGGCCGACCAGCTCCACGTCCTTGACGTTGAGCTCGGTCGCCAGGAGGTCGGTGTACGGCGCGAGCGTCGTCGGGTCCTCCACGACGACGGTGAGCCGGGCGAGCGGCTGGCGCACCCGCAGCTTGTGGGCCTTGCGCAGACCGAGGCTCAGCGAGCACGCGGTGCGGACGCGGTCCATGACGGCGACGAGCCCGGCGTCCGGCACGAGGACGGGGTCGACGACCAGCCGCACCCCGGCCGCGCGGACGGCGCCGTCGACGACGAACGGTTCGGCGTCCTCGTCGACGCGCTGCTGCGCGGGCCAGTCGGTGAGGTGCACGCTGCGTCCACCGGTGAGCCCGCGCCACACCTCCTCGCTGAGGAGCGGAGCGAGGGGGGCCATGACCCGGGTGAGCACCTCGAGCGCGGTCCACAGCGTGTTGAACGCGTCGGTGTCCTCCGCCCAGAACCGGTTGCGCTGGGTGCGCACGTACCAGTTGGTGAGCACGTCGAGGTGCTCCCGGACGCTCTCACAGGCGCCGGAGATGTCGTAGACGTCCATCTGTCGGGTCACGGTGTCGACGAGACGCTCGGTGCGCGCGAGGAGGTACCGGTCCATGACGGGCAGGCCGGCGACCTCGTCGGGCGTGACGGCGCGTGCCTGGTACCCCGCGCCGCCATTCGCCGCGTCCGCGTACAGCGTGAAGAAGTAGTACGTGCTCCACACGGGCAGCAGCACCTGACGCACGGAGTCCCGGATGCCCTCCTCGGTGACGACGAGGTTGCCACCACGCAGGATGGGCGAGCTCATGAGGAACCACCGCATCGCGTCCGAGCCGTCGCGGTCGAGGACCTCGGAGACGTCCGGGTAGTTGCGCAGCGACTTGCTCATCTTGCGGCCGTCCGACCCGAGCACGATCCCGTGCGAGACGGCGGTGCGGAAGGCAGGCCGGTCGAACAGGGCGGTCGCGAGGACGTGCAGCGTGTAGAACCAGCCCCGCGTCTGCCCGATGTACTCGACGATGAAGTCGCCCGGGTAGTGGTGCTCGAACCAGTCGGCGTTCTCGAACGGGTAGTGCACCTGCGCGAACGGCATGGACCCCGAGTCGAACCACACGTCGAGGACGTCGGGGATGCGGCGCATCGTCGAGCGCCCCGTGGGGTCGTCCGGGTTGGGGCGCGTCAGCTCGTCGATGAACGGGCGGTGCAGGTCGGTGACGGGCACGCCGAAGTCCGCCTCGAGCTCGGCGAGTGAGCCGTAGACGTCGACGCGTGGGTAGGCAGGGTCGTCCGAGACCCACACGGGGATAGGCGTGCCCCAGTAGCGGTTGCGGGAGATCGACCAGTCACGGGCGTTCGCGAGCCACTTGCCGAACTGGCCGTCCTTGATGTGCTCCGGTGTCCAGGCGATGTCCTGGTTGAGCTCGACCATGCGGTCGCGGATCTTCGTGACGCTGACGAACCAGCTCGACACGGCCTTGTAGATGAGCGGGTTCCGGCACCGCCAGCAGTGGGGGTAGGAGTGCTGGTAGGTCTCGTGGCGCACGACGACCGCGCGGCGCGCCGCGTCGGTCCGGGCGAGCGGCCCGGTGCCGTCCTTGAGGTCCTTGATGATCGCCGGGTTGGCGTCGAACACCTGCTGGCCGGCGTACTCCGGCACCTGCGCGGTGAACCGACCGCGGTCGTCGACGGGCACCACCGTGCTGATGCCTGCCTCGAGGCACACCGCCATGTCGTCCTCGCCGAAGGCGGGCGCGAGGTGCACCAGCCCGGTGCCGTCCTCGGTGGTGACGAAGTCGGCCGTGAGGATCTGGTGAGCGGCGGGGTCGGCGTCCGCCCCCGCGAAGTAGTCGAACGGCGGGACGTACCGGCGGCCGGCGAGCTCGGCGCCGCGGACGGTGCGCAGGACGTGCGACGCGACGTCGTCGGAGAGGTCGAGCTCCTTGGCGTAGGCGGACAACCGCGCCGCACCCAAGAGCACCTCGTTGCCCGCGAGCGCAGACTCGGGGCCGGGCGCGACGACGACGTACTCGACGTCCGGCCCGACGGCGACGGCGAGGTTCGAGGGCAGCGTCCACGGTGTCGTCGTCCAGATGAGCGCGAGCTCCTGGGTGGGCTCGCCGGCGTCGTCGAGCAGGCGGAGCCCGACGGTCAGCGCCGGGTCCTGACGGGACTGGTAGACGTCGTCGTCCATGCGCAGCTCGTGGTTGGACAAGGGTGTCTCGTCGCGCCAGCAGTAGGGCAGCACCCGGTAGCCCTCGTACGCGAGCCCCTTGTCGTACAGCTGCTTGAACGCCCAGATCACGGACTCCATGAACGTGATGTCGAGCGTCTTGTAGTCGTGCTCGAAGTCGACCCAGCGCGCCTGGCGCGTCACGTACTGCTGCCACTCCCCCGTGTACCGCAGCACGGACTCGCGGCATGCCGCGTTGAACGTGTCGATGCCCATGGCCTCGATCTGCGACTTGTCGGTGATTCCCAGCACCCGTTCGGCCTCGAGCTCGGCCGGCAGGCCGTGGGTGTCCCAACCGAAACGGCGCTCGACCCGCTGCCCACGCATCGTGCGGTAGCGCGGCACGACGTCCTTGGCATACCCGGTGAGCAGGTGGCCGTAGTGCGGCAGGCCGTTGGCGAACGGGGGGCCGTCGTAGAAGACGAACTCGTTGCTGCCGTGCTCGCCCTCGGGGCGGTTGTCGATCGACGCCTGGAACGTGCCGTCGGCCTGCCAGTAGGCGAGGACCTCCTCCTCGAGCGCGGGGAGGTTCGGGGAGGCGGCGACGCCGTCGTCGGACGGGCGGTGCAGCGGATAGCTCATGAGTACAGCTCCTGTGGCGGGTGGTCCGGGTCGTGCTCGCTCTCGTGCGAGGACGACACCGACGCGTGAGCGTCGAGCCGCGGTACCACCCCGCTTGCCGCTGGTCGGTGCAGACCGGCGGCCTCTCATGTCGGCTGTGACGGGCCACCCGTCCGGTTCTACTGGGGTGCCCCGGTGAGGGAGACCTGTTCTTCCGGAGGCTCACCGGTGATGGCCGGGTCGACGCCTGTGCTCCCACTATAGCCACCGGTCCGCGCGCTGCGGGGCGGGTGACGGCGGCCAGGACGCTGTGGTGGCGCCAGGCGACGGGCGGAGTAGGCGGAGATGTCGCGGGCGACGAGCATCTCGATGGTGAGGGGTGCGGAGGCGAGGACCTCGAGGGTGACCATGGTGTTCCTCTGGGGCGGTGCTGGGCCCGCTCACCTCAGGGACATGGTCCTGGGTCGGCGCGGGCAGGGCGGGTCGGAGGCAGGGGCCTCAACAACACGCGGCACGGGTGACCTGCACCGCAGCGGAGCGCACGCGCTGGGCGCGCACGACGGCGGGGCGGGAGGTGGTCACGACGAGGAGTGTGCCATCTCCCCAACGGTCGGGCAAGGGCACCCGCGGCTCGGGGCGCGCACCGGCGATACGTCAGGCGGGCGGCGTGCGTGCGACGACCGTGTTCGACGCCTGTGCCCGCGGGCGGATCACCATGGAGTCGATGTTCACGTGGTGGGGTCGGGTGAGGGTCCACGTGATCGCGTCGGCGACGTCCTGCGCGGTGAGCGGCTCCTCGACGCCGGAGTAGACGTCGTCGGCGCGGCGCTGGTCGCCGCCGAACCGGGTGAGCGAGAACTCCTCCGTGCGCACCATGCCGGGGGCGATCTCGATGACACGCACGCTCTCGCCCACGAGCTCGAGGCGCAGCGTCTCGGCGAGCACGCGCTCGGCGTGCTTCGCGGCGACGTACCCGGCACCGCCCGGGTAGGTGCCGTGCCCGGCGGTGGACGTGACGACGACGACGTCACCGCGTCCGGACTCTCGGAGGGCGGGCAGCAGCGCCTGGGTCACCTGGAGGGTGCCGAGGACGTTCGTCTCGTACATCTGACGCCACTGCTCGACGTCGCCGGTGGCGACGGGGTCGAGCCCGAGCGCTCCCCCGGCGTTGTTGACGACCGCGTGGAGCGGACCCTGTTCCGTGACCAGCGCGGCCAGGCGTGCGACGTCGTCGGCGCGCGTGATGTCGGCCGCGACCGCGGTGGCGCCGGTCTCGGCGGCCAGCTCGGCGAGGCGGTCCGCACGGCGCGCGACCGCGACGACCTCCCAGCCCTGCGCACGCAGGAGGCGCACGGTGGCGGCGCCGATCCCCGACGAGGCTCCGGTGACCACCGCTCGTAACGCCTGCGACATCGCTCTCCCCCTGCTTCCCGGGGGGCTCGTGCCTCCCACCCGCTACCGTAAACCAGCACGTCCACACCACGAGAGGTACGCAGACATGACGGTCGGGTTCATCGGTACGGGCAACATGGCGAGCGCGATCGTCCGCGGGATCGTCAGCGACGGCTTCCTCCCCGCGACGGAGATCGTCGTGTCCGACCCGACGACCGAGAAGCGCGAGGCGCTGCGGGACGAGCTGGGCGTGCGCGCCGCCGCGACGAACGCGGAGCTCGTCGAGGCCTGCGACGTCGTCGTGCTCGCCATGAAGCCGCAGGTGATCCCGGAGGTCCTGCCGGAGCTCGCCGCCCAGCTCGCCGACCGGCGCCGGGTCGTCGTGTCCATCGCCGCAGGGACCCCCGTCGCCCGGCTCGAGGCGCTCCTGGCGACGGCCGGACGGCCGGCGGGCTCCGCGCCCGTCGTCCGCGTCATGCCGAACATCAACGCGACCATCGGTGCGGGCATGGCGGCGGTCACCGGCAACGCGGCCGCGACGCGCGAGGACCTCGACCTCGTGCTCGGGATCTTCCGTGCTGTCGGGGACGCCATCGAGCTGGCGGAGTCACAGTTCTCGACCTTCACGGCGATCGCCGGCAGCTCGCCCGCGTTCGCGTACCTGTTCATCGACTCGCTCGCGCGGGGCGCCGTGCAGGCAGGTATGCCGAAGGCGCTCGCGACGCGGATCGCCGCCCAGACCGTGCTCGGGTCGGCGCGGATGGTCCTGGAGTCCGAGCACAACCCGTGGGGCCTCATCGACGCCGTGTGCTCGCCCGGGGGGACGACCGTGGCCGGTCTCATGGCGCTCGAGGACCGGGCGTTCCTGTCGACCGTCGTCCATGGCGTCGCCGCGACGATCGCACGGGACGCCGAGCTCACCGCGCGCACCGAGACCTGACCCGATCCGCCCGAGGACACCCAGGGTGGCGAGGACGAGATCAGGCATCGAGCACAACCTCGAAGAGGTCGCCCGGCCCGCACTCGAGCACCTGGCACAACCGGGTGAGGGTGTTGAACCGGATCGCCCGCGCACGGTTGTTCTTGAGGACGGAGAGGTTGACAACCGAGATCCCCACCCGCTCGGAGAGCTCTACGAGGGTCATCCCCCGTGCTTCCAGGAGGGCGTCGAGACGGCACACGACCGAGTGGTCGTCGGGCTGCTCACCCATCAGACGATGCCGTCCTGGTCGCGAGCGAGCCGCGCACCGCTGCGCAGGGCTATCTGCATGCAGATGCAGAAGAGCATCGCGGCGTAGGCGATCCACACGCCGGACCCGAGGTCGGGGCTCGGGGCCATGCGGCCCTCCCACCCCAGGGAGCCGATGGCCCAGCTGGTGCCCAGCTGCCGCAGCCCTTGCGGGCCCGCGACCGTGGCGAAGACCGCCACCGTGAACACGTTGAGGACGCGCATCGTCGCCGGTGCGAAGAGGCGCCCGTCCGACAAGCGCAGGGCGAGCAGCGCGAGCATGACGGCGACGGCGCACCACAGCACCGTGTGCACGCCGTCAGCCAGCCAGAGCAGAGCCACGGCAGCTCCTGGCAGAGCGTCTGCAGCGACGGTCACCTCGAGCGTTCCCGTGGGCTCGAGAGCGACGCCAGTGGGCGACTGGACGATCGACACGCCGTCGACCTGGTGCAGCGCCAGCACGACGAAGCCCTCGCTCCACTGGTAGGTCGCGGCGAGCAGGTACGACACGACGAGCGCCACGACACCGATCCCGCAGACGACGACGACCCAGAAGAGCAACCTGCGGTCCTTGCGGCTCTGGTCGGTGAGGGTGGTCACGACCGTCGACGGTCGGGGTGCGGGCTCTGCGGGTGGCGTTCCGTTGGTGTCCATCGTCACACCATATTGTTTATCGTTACTAACGACAAACGATATGGCGGGCGACGGCCGGTTGCCCGACGGCTCGTGCGCGGTCTGCTCCCTTGGCTGCACGACGGTCGAGATCACTGCACGCACCGCACGCGCCGAGAGCTGACGGACTACCGGCCGCTCGTCGCTCGGTCCCAGGCTGAGCGCCGGGGCCGCCGAGCCGGCGCGACGTCCTTGCTGCGGTAGACGACGTACGGACGCCACAGGTAGCCCACCGGGGCGCTGAAGACATGGACGAGGCGGGTGAACGGCCACATCGCGAAGAGGATCATCGCCGCCATGGCATGCGCCCGGAAGCCGACGGGCGCCTGCGCCATGAGCTCTCCCCGGGGGTCGAGGTAGAAGATGCTGCGGTACCACTCGGAGACACCGGTGCGGTAGTCGTAGTCCCCGCCGAGGTTGAGGACGGAGCCGGAGACGGTGTTCCACAGGCCGAGGAGGATGACGAGACCGAGCATGAACCACATGGCCTTGTCCGTCCTCGTCGTCGCGCTGAACACCGGACCCACGGTCCGCCTGCGGTAGATGAGCAGCGCCGCGCCGACGAGGGTGCAGAACCCGGCGACGCTCCCGATGCTCACGGCGAGGACGTGGTAGGCGCGCTCGGAGATGCCCACCGCGTCCGTCCAGCTCTGCGGGATCCCGAGGCCGAGGACGTGCCCGAGGAACACGGCGAGGATCCCGAAGTGGAACAGCGGGCTGGCCCAGCGCAGCAACCGGCTCTCGTAGAGCTGCGAGGAGCGCGTCGTCCAGCCGAACTTGTCGTACCGGTACCGCCAGACGTGCCCGAGCACGAAGATCGCGAGGGTCACGTACGGGATGACCACCCACAGGAGG
The DNA here is from genome assembly GCF_059621145.1 of Sanguibacter sp. Z41_6. Lineage (NCBI taxonomy): Bacteria > Bacillati > Actinomycetota > Actinomycetes > Micrococcales > Sanguibacteraceae > Sanguibacter > Sanguibacter sp. Z41_6. Next base: position 175,376 of record NZ_JCAQIF010000003.1, read on the forward strand.
ATGTCGGTCGTCGTCATGGGTGGACTCCGGAGTACTCGGGGCGGGCGAACGGTTCGAGGCCGACGTCCTCGCCGGGTGGTCCCTCGGCCGCGAGGCGCAGGACCGCCTCGCGGTCCGTGCCGGCGAGCGCCGGGAGCGTCGCGCTCACCGCCGTGACGGCGTCGGCGTACGGCGACCCGACGTCGAGGAGGGCGGTGCGCAGCAGCTCCAGCCCTGCACGGTGCTCGAGCAGCAGCCGGATGCCCTCCGCCCGGTCGGCGGTGGCGGCGAACTCCAGGAGCACGCAGAGGTGGTCGGGCAGCTCCTCGTCGCCGACGACGAGCCCGGCCCGCCGGTACGCCTGCTTGAGGGTGACGAGGGCGACGCCGCGCTGCCGGGTGTCGCCGTGGGCGTAGTAGGTGAGGTAGAGGCAGCAGCGCCGACGGTGGTCGAACGTCGCGACGTACTCCGCCTCGAGCTGCCCCTGGGTCCCCGCGGCGAGGTGCGCGACGAGCCGGCGCAGCGGGGCGCCCGACTGTCCGGGCAGCGCGCCGCACACCCGCTCGAGGGCGCCGAGACGGCCGAGCAGCGTCGCGTCGGGGTAGTCGAGCAGGAGCGCCGCGACGCGATGCACGACGGCGGTCTCCTCGGATGCCAGCTCCCTCGCTGCGCGCGCCCGCGCCGCACGGTTCACGGCCGCGGCTCCGTCTCTCCGGCGGGGTCGGTCCCCTCCGAGCGGTCCGGGTCGGCGCCGGGGCGGGCGTCCCGGGAGGGGAACAGCCCGGGGGGAGCCCCCTTGCCGTCCCAGTTGAGGAGGTTGACCCGCGCGGGCGTGCCCGTCGCGCTGTCGCTCGTCTGACGCTGCTTGAGCATGTGGAAGTTCTCGATCGCCACGGGAGTGGTCCCGCCCGACCCCTCGCCGAACGGGCCGGACCCACCCATGCCGGGACCGCCGTCGTAGTCGAGGCTGCACTCCGTGGCGAGCTCCTCGAGACCGTGGGCCTGCTCCGCGTGCGCCGGCGGGATGACGTACCGCTCCTCGTACTTCGCGATCGCCAGGAGCCGGTACATCTCGTACATCGAGTCGCCGTCCATCCCCACGGCCTGCGCGATGGACTCGTCGCGCTCGCGTCCGAGGGTGATGTCCCGCATGAACGACCGCATCGCCGCCAGGCGCTTGAGCACCGCCGTCACCGGCGCCGCCTCACCGGCGGTGAAGAGCTCCGCGAGGTACTCCACCGGGATCCGCAGGGTGTCGATCGCCGCGAAGAGGTTGTGCGTGTCCTCCGCGTCCTGCCCTGTCTCGGCGACGACGTCGACCACCGGGCTGAGCGGCGGGATGTACCAGACCATCGGCATCGTCCGGTACTCCGGGTGCAGGGGCAGCGCCACCTCGTAGTCGCTGATGAGGCGCCAGACCGGCGAGCGCTGGGCGGCGTCGACCCAGTCCCGCGGGATCCCCGCGAGCTCCGCCGCGCGGACCACCTCTGGGTCGTGCGGGTCGAGGAACACGCTGCGCTGCGCGGTGAGCAGGTCGTGGTCGTCCGCGACGCTCGCGGCCTCGAGAACCTTGTCCGCGTCGTAGAGCACGAGCCCGATGTACCGGAGCCGACCGACGCACGTCTCGGAGCAGATGGTCGGCAGGCCCACCTCGACGCGTGGGTAGCAGAACGTGCACTTCTCGGCCTTGCCGGTGCGGTGGTTGAAGTACACCTTCTTGTAGGGGCACCCGGTCACGCACTTGCGCCAGCCCCGGCACGCGTCCTGGTCGACGAGCACGATCCCGTCCTCGGCGCGCTTGTAGATCGCTCCCGACGGGCAGGACGCCGCGCACGACGGGTTGAGGCAGTGCTCGCAGATGCGCGGCAGGTAGAACATGAACGTCTGCTCGAACTCGAGGGTGACCTTCTCGGACACCTTCTGCAGGACGGGGTCAGCATGGGCGAGCTCAGGGGCGCCGCCGAGGTCGTCGTCCCAGTTGGCGCTCCACCGGATCGCCGTGTCCTCGCCCGTGAGGAGCGACGTCGGCCGGGCCACCGGCGTGTGCTCCTGCAGCGGCGCCGTCGTCAGCGTCTCGTAGTCGTAGGTCCACGGCTCGTAGTAGTCGTCGATGGACGGCATCCTCGGACTCGCGAAGATCGTCGCGAGGTTCTTCCACCGCCCGCCCTGCTTGAGCTTGAGGCGCCCGCGCCGGGTGCGGGTCCAGCCGCCCTCCCAGCGTTCCTGGTCCTCGTACGTGCGGGGGTACCCCTGCCCGGGCCGCGTCTCGACGTTGTTGAACCACACGTACTCGGTGCCGCTGCGGTTCGTCCACGCCTGCTTGCACGTCACCGAGCACGTGTGGCACCCGATGCACTTGTCGAGGTTCATGACCATCGACATCTGCGCCATCACTCGCATCGTGCCCACCCTCCCCTGTGCGTGCGGTCCCGTCCGGTCCGCCCTGTCGTTCCCGTGCGGCTGCGCATCAGTACCGGACCTCCTGGGACCGTCGGCGGATCATCGTGACCTCGTCACGCTGGTTGCCGGTGGGGCCGATGTAGTTGAAGGCGTACGAGAGCTGCGCGTAGCCGCCGATGAGATGGCTGGGCTTGATGAGCAGCCGGGTGAGGGAGTTGTGCATGCCACCACGCCTGCCTGTGGTCTCGGTCAGCGGGACGTCGATGAGGCGGTCCTGCGCGTGGTACATGTACACCGTTCCCTCCGGCATCCGGTGGGAGACGATCGCTCGCGCGACGACCACACCGTTGCGGTTGACGGCCTCGATCCAGTCGTTGTCCTTGATGCCGACCTTGGCCGCGTCCCGGCTGCTCACCCAGATGGCCGGGCCTCCCCGGGAGAGGCTGAGCATGAGGAGGTTGTCCTGGTACTCGGAGTGGATCGACCACTTGTTGTGGGGGGTCAGGTACCGGACGGTGAGGCCGAGCTCGCCTGTGCTCCCGATCTCGGGTTCCCCGAAGAGCGCCGGCATGTTGAGCGGCGGGCGGAACACCGGGAGGTTCTCCCCCACCTCCGACATCCAGTCGTGGTCGATGAAGAACTGCTGACGGCCGGTGAGGGTGTGCCAGGGCTTGAGGCGCTCGACGTTGATCGTGAACGGCGAGTACCGGCGTCCGCCGGCCTCGCTCCCGGACCACTCCGGCGAGGTGATCACGGGCACCGGAGCGACCTGGGTGTCGCGGAAGGTGACCTGCTTCCCCTCGTGCTCGGCAGCGAGGTCGGCGAGCCGCATGCCCGTCCGTTCCTCGAGCGTGCGGAAGCCCTGGACGGCGAGCCGACCGTTGGTGGTCCCGGACAGGGCGAGGATCGCCTCGCACATGTCCGTGTCCCGGGCCAGGGACGGTCGCCCCGCGCCGACGCCGGTGCGCACGGTCCCGTTCTTCCGCCGCAGGTAGTCGACCTCCTCGCCCACGCGGAACGTCACGCCCTTCGTCGTCTCGCCGAGGGTGTCGACGAGCGGGCCCAGCGCGGCCATCTTCTGCGCGACCGCCGGGTAGTCGCGCTCGACCACCGTGAGCTTCGGCATCGTCACGCCGGGGACGGGGTCGCAGTCGCCCGCGGCCCAGTCCCGGACCCGCCCGTGGGGCGTCGCGAGCTCGTCCGGTGTGTCGTGCGCGAGAGGTGACGCGACGACGTCCTGGCGGACACCCAGGTGCTCGACGGACAGCTCGCTGAACCGCTGGGCCAGCGCGGCGAAGGCGTCGAAGTCCGTCCTGCTCTGCCAGGGCGGGGCGATGGCCGGCGAGAAGGAGTTGATGAAGGGGTGCATGTCCGTCGAGCTGAGGTCGTGCTTCTCGTACCACGTCGCCGCTGGGAGGACGATGTCCGAGAAGAGCGTCGTGCTCGTCATCCGGAAGTCGAGCGAGAGCAGGAGGTCGAGCTTGCCCTTCGGGGCCTCGTCTCGCCAGACGACGTCGCGGGGACGCGCCTGCGGCGGTGCCTCGGTCGCCCGGACGGAGGCGTCGGTCCCCAGGAGGTGCTTGAGGAAGTACTCACCACCCTTGCCGGAGCTCCCCAGGAGGTTGGCCCGCCAGACCGTGAGCACCCGCGGGAAGTTCTCGGGCGCGTCCGGGTCCTCGCAGGCGAACCGCAACCTGCCCGCCGCGAGCTCGCGGGGGACGTACTCGGTGACCGGCAGCCCTGCCTCCGCCGCGTCGTCGGCGAGATCGAGCGAGCTGCGGTCGAAGGTCGGGTAGGACGGCATCCAGCCGAGTCGCGCGGACTGGGCGAGCACGTCGGCTGTGCTCCGTCCGGCGAATGCCCCCGTGCCCGCCGCGGATGCCACCGTGTCTGCGCTGAACGCGTCGTAGCGGTACTGGTCCGTGTGCAGGTACCAGTAGGCGGTCTGGATCATCTGGCGTGGCGGCCGCACCCAGTCGAGCGCGTTCGCGAGCTGCGCGTACCCCGTGATCGGCCGCACCTTCTCCTGGCCCACGTAGTGCGCCCACCCGCCGCCGTTGACGCCCTGGCACCCCGTGAGGGTCGTGAGCGTGAGGAACGTCCGGTAGATCGTGTCGGAGTGGAACCAGTGGTTGGTGCCGGCGCCCATGATGATCATCGAGCGTCCGCGGGACTCCTCCGCGTTCGTCGCGAACTCGCGCCCGATGCGCTCGGCCTTCCCCGCGGGGACGCCGGTGATCGTCTCCTGCCACGCGGGGGTGCCGGGCTGGCTCGGGTCGTCGTAACCCGTGGGCCACTGCCCGGGCAGCCCGGGGCGCCCCACGCTGTACTGGGCGAGCAGGAGGTCGAACACGGTGGTCACGAGGTGTCCCCCGACCCGCCGCACCGGGACCCCGCGGTGCGCGAGCTCGCCGTGCCCGTCCGGCGCGTCGAACCGGGGCAGGTCGACCGCGACCGTCCCCGCGTCGTCCGTGGCCGCCGCGTAGAGGGTGAGGACCGGGTCGACGTCCCCCAGGTCGAGGTTCCAGCGCCCGGCGCCCTCCTCGGCGAAGCGGAACCCCAGCGAACCACCCGGCACCACGGGCGAGCCCGTGGTGGCGTCGAGCAGGACCGTCTTGAACTCCGCGTTCGCGTCCGTCTCGCCGAGGTCGGAGGCTGTGAGGAACTTGTCGGGGACGTACGCGCCCGCCCGCTCGACGAGGCGCACGAGGAACGGCAGGTCCGTGTAGCGCTTGACGTAGTCGGTGAAGTACGGGACCTGCCGGTCCACGAAGAACTCCCGGAGCGTGACGTGCCCCATGGCCATCGCGAGGGCGCCGTCCGTGCCGGGCTGGGCCGCGAGCCACTCGTCGGCGAACTTCACGTTGTCCGCGTAGTCCGGGGACACCGCCACGACCTTCTGGCCCCGGTACCGGGCCTCGGCCATCCAGTGCGCGTCCGGTGTCCTCGTCACGGGGAGGTTCGAGCCCCACATGATGAGGTAGCCGGCGTCCCACCAGTCCCCGGACTCGGGGACGTCGGTCTGGTCCCCGAACACCTGGGGGGACGCGACCGGAAGATCGGCGTACCAGTCGTAGAAGGAGAGCATCGGTGCCCCGATGAGGGAGTAGAACCGCGAGCCGGCCGCGTGGGAGACCATCGACATCGCCGGGATCGGCGAGAACCCGGCCAGGCGGTCGGGACCGTACGTCTTGATGCTGTACACGTGTGCGGCGGCGGCCATCTCGACTGCCTCGTCCCACGTCGCCCGGACGAGGCCCCCCTTCCCGCGCACCGCCTTGTACCGTCGCGAGCGCACCGGGTCCTCGACGACGTCGCCCCAGGCGAGGACGGGGTCCGTGAGGCGCGCCCTCGCCTCGCGGTACATCTCGAGCAGGGCACCGCGCACGTACGGGTACCGCACCCGCGTAGGCGAGTACGTGTACCAGGAGAACGCGGCCCCGCGTGGGCAGCCCCGGGGCTCGTACTCGGGGCGGTCCGGCCCCACGCTCGGGTAGTCGGTCTGCTGGGACTCCCACGTGATGATCCCGTCCTTGACGTACACCTTCCACGAGCACGACCCCGTGCAGTTGACGCCGTGCGTGGAGCGCACGACCTTGTCGTGGCTCCACCGGTCCCGGTAGAAGCTATCCCCGTCGCGACCCCCGATCTCGTGGAGCGTCCGCAGGTCCTGGGACACCTCCTGCGGCTGCAGGAACCGCCGGGTCCGCAGCAGTGCGTCCGTGAGCGCGTCCCCGAGCCCGGCGCGTCCGGGCCCCTCGGTCTTCTCGGTCGTCATCCGGATCTGTTCCTCTCCGCCGTCCCGCGGCGCACGTGGTGGTCGTGCCGTGCTCGAGCTCGTCCAGGTCAGCCAGCCGGTGGTCGCGCCTCCCCCCGGGTCGCCCGCCGGACGGGTCCCAGGGTGAGCGCCGTGACGGCGACCGCGGTGAGGGCGAGCAGGATGAACCCGACCGTGTACGCGCCCGTGGCCTCGTAGATCGCTCCCATGACGAGCGGCGGGAAGAACCCCCCGAGACCCCCCGCCGCGCCGACGAGCCCCGTGACGGACCCGACCGAGTCGGGAGGCACGACCTTCGCGACGAGGGCGAAGCACGCTCCGGACGTAGCGCCCAGGACGGCGGCCAGCCCGAGGAACGCGACGGAACCGGCCGGCAGGAGCTCCAGACGCAGTGCTGCGAGGAGCGAGAGGGCCGCCGCGAGGGAGCAGCAGACAACGAGCACGGGAACGGGGTTCCACCGGTCTGACAACCACCCACCGACCGGTCGGGCGATCACGGCCAGGATGATGAACCCGGCGGTGCGGAACGCTGCGTCGGAGCGGGTGAGCCCGTAGTCCGTCGTGAGGTAGGTGGGCAGGTAGACGCTGAACGCCACGAACCCTCCGAACCCGAGCGCGTAGATGAGGGACAGCTGGACGGTTGCGGGCATCCGCGCCGTACGCACCGTCGCGCGCAGGAACGACCCCTCGGGTGGCCGCGGCGGGGTGGCGTCCCGCAGGAGCACCCACGCCGCGACGGCGTACGCGACGAGGAGCACGGCCACGAGCACGAACGGGGCGGCGCTCCCCAGGGTGTCCGCGAGGGACACGGTCGTGAACGCGGCGACCGCGGTACCGGCGGTGCCCATGCCGAACAGTCCGAGTGCGGTGCCCCGGCGCTCGGGGGCGAACCACTTGTTGACGAACGGGACGCCGATCGCGAAGCTCGTGCCACCGAGCCCGAGGAAGAACCCGCCGAGCAGGAGCATGGGGTAGCTCTCCGCGACGAGCCCGACGAAGAGGACGGGCACCATCGTGCACAGGCTCACCACCGGGAACATGCGCCGGGCGCCGTACCTGTCGGTGAGCGCCCCTACGGGGATCCGTCCGAGCGACCCGACGATGACCGGCACGGCCACGGCGATCGAGACCTGCACCGGCCTGAGGTCCATCTGGTCCTCGTAGGTCGAGGCGAGAGGGCTGATGAGCGACCACGCCCAGAAGTTCACGAGGAACCCGAGGGTGGCCATGACGAGCATGAGCGTCGGGCTCCTGCTCGCACCGTCGCCGCCCCGAGCAACCTCGGAGGAGCGCGCGCTCGGATGGTCGGGCGACGCTGCCATGTCCGCCTCCTGCCGGAGTCCCCAAAAGCGTATTTTGTACACTAACCGGCACGGACCGGACGCGCCCGAGCAGCGAGCCCGTCCTCGGTATCCACGACGAGGACTCCCTCTGCCACGCCCGCACCACGATCCGTCGACATCGGCGTGCATGAGCGCACGCAGGTAGACTCCACGGTGATCCCGAACCCCGATCTGGTCCGGTGCGCGACTCCTGCTTGAGCCGCTGATCTCCGCGCGCAGCTGCCGCGCCCCACGTCGTCGCTCCCCGACCACCGGAGATCTCCGTGACCCCTGTACGACCCCCGCGGGCGCGCGCCGCCCGCGGCGCGGCTCTCGCCACAGCCCTCGCCATGACCCTCACGCTCTCGTCCTGCGCGGGCGACGAGTCGGCTGCGACCCCGTCGGAGCCCGCTCCAGCGGGCGGCTCCACGACCTTCCCGCTCACGCTCGACAACTGCGGGGTCGACACCACCGTCGACGCACCGCCGGAGCGGGTCGTGACGATCAAGTCGAGCACCACAGAGACGCTCCTCGCGCTCGGGCTCGGCGACCGGATCGTCGCCACCGCCTACCCCGACGGACCCGTCGCCGACTGGCTGGCCGACGCTGCGGCGGACAACCCGGCGATCGCCACGCCCCTCTCCGACAAGGTGCCCGGCGCAGAGGCGGTCCTCGAGACGGAGCCCGACCTCGTGTACGCGGGATGGGAGTCCAACCTCACCACCGAGGGCGCCGGAGACCGGGCCACCCTGCAGTCGCTCGGCGTCGCCACGTACGTCTCGCCCTCGGCGTGCAAGGACCCTGCCTACCAGCCCGCGCCCCTGACGTTCGACGACGTCTTCGCCGAGATCACCGAGGTCGGGCAGATGTTCGACGCCACCCAGGCCGCCGCCGAGCTCGTCGCCGAGCAGCGCGTCGAACTCGACGGCGTCGTGCAGGACGACCGCGGGCTGACCGCGCTGTGGTACTCGTCCGGCTCGGACATCCCGTACGTCGGCGGTGGCATCGGCGCCCCCGCGATGATCATGGACGCTGTCGGCCTGGAGAACGCCGCCGCGGGCATCGAGGACACGTGGGGCCCGTACTCGTGGGAGGAGGCCATCGCCGCCGACCCCGACGTGCTCGTCCTCGTCGACTCCGCGTGGAACTCCGCAGAGAAGAAGATCGGCGTCCTGGAGTCCAACCCGGCGACGGCCAACCTCACGGCCGTCCGCGAGGAGCGTTACCTCGTCGTGCCCTTCGCCGCGACCGAGGCCGGCGTCCGGAGCGTCTCGGCCGTCGTGGACCTCACAGCCCAGCTCGCAGCGATCGACACGGAGTGACGCGCGCGTGACTGCCACCCAGACGCCCGCCGTCGACCGGGCCACCCGCCCGGACGGCGGCGCGCCCTCGGGGTCACGGCGTCCCGGTGGACCGGTGGGGAGCGCCGGCGGGGCGTCGCGGATCCCGCCAGCGGCGTGGCTCGCGAGCGCCACGCTCGCGCTCGTCGCGACCGTGCTCCTGGCCGTGACCGTGGGACCCGCCGACATCAGCGTCCCTGACGTGTGGCGGTCGATCCTCACGCACGTCGGGCTCGGGGACCTGCTGGGCCTCAGCGACGTCCCCCTCCTCCAGGACGGGACCGTCTGGCAGCTGCGCCTCCCCCGGGTCCTCACCGCGGCCGCCGTGGGCGCGGGCCTCGCCATCTGCGGGGTCGTCATGCAGTCCCTCACCCGGAACCCGCTCGCCGACCCCTACCTCCTGGGACTGTCCTCCGGGGCGTCCCTCGGCGCCGTCCTCGTCCTCGTCCTCGGGGTCACGGTCCTGCTGCCCGTCGCCGCGTTCACGGGAGCAGTGCTCGCCCTCGTGGTGGCCCTCGCGCTCGCGGGAGCGCTCGGCCGGATCACCGCGACGCGGACGATCCTCGCCGGGCTGGCCGTGAGCCAGCTGTGCGCCGCAGGGACGTCGTTCGTCATCTTCTGGTCGGCGACGGGCGACTCCTACCGCGAGATCCTCTCGTGGCTCATGGGTTCGGTCGCCGGGGCGACGTGGACCTCGGTCGCCATCGCAGCCGGTGCCGTCCTCGTCGTCGGCACGCTCCTCGCATCGACCGGCTCCGTGCTCGACGCGTTCACGTTCGGAGACACGGCGGCCGCGACGCTCGGCCTGTCCGTCAACCGCACGCGGTGGGCGCTGCTCGTCGGGGTCGCGCTCCTCACCGGAGCGCTCGTGTCCGTCTCGGGATCGATCGGGTTCGTCGGCCTCATCCTCCCGCACGCCGTCCGCCTCGTCACAGGTGCCCGGCACCGACTGCTCCTGCCCCTGTCCGGACTGTGCGGCGCGACCTTCCTCGTGTGGGCGGACACCGCGGCCCGCACGGTCTTCGCGCCACGGGAGCTGCCTGTCGGGATCGTCACCGCCGCCATCGGGGCGCCGGTGTTCGCACTCGTGCTGTGGCGCAGCCGGCGGTCCCTGTGAGGGGGCGCCCGGCACCCCGGGCCACCGTCGCCACGGGCACGGACAGGCCGGCGAGCCGCTCCGGGGCGCTCACTGCGTCCCGGGTGTCCTGGTCCGTGGAGGGGCGCCTCATCATCGACGGGGTCGACTGCACCGCTCCTGCCGGTGCCGTCACGGGGCTCCTCGGGCCGAACGGCTCCGGCAAGTCGAGCCTGCTCCGGCTGGTGGCCGGGGTCGAGGCGCCGGAGTCCGGTGCGGTGACGCTCGCGGGGCACGACCTCCTGTCGACACCCCGCCGCGAGCGCGCACGGGTCGTCGCGTTCGTCGAGCAGGATGCTGGGACGGAGCTGGCGCTCACGGTGCTCGACGCCGTCCTCCTCGGTCGGATCCCGCACCGGTCGCTGCTCTCCGGCGACAGCGAGCGTGACCGGGAGGTCGCCCGGGCAGCACTCGACCGCGTCGGCGCGTCCGAGCTCGCCGGGCGTGACCTGTCGACGTTGTCCGGTGGTGAACGTCAACGGGTGCACGTCGCCCGCGCCCTCGCCCAGGAGCCCCGTGTCCTCCTGCTCGACGAGCCGACGAACCACCTCGACATCGCGGCGCAGCTCGCGACGATGGACCTGCTGACCTCGCTCGCGGCGGACGGTGTGACGGTTCTCGCCGCCCTGCACGACCTCAACCTCGCCGCAGGCTCGTGCGACCACGTCGTCCTCCTGTCCGGAGGCACGGTGGCCGCTGCCGGTGCCGTGTCGGACGTGCTCGTCCCGGACGTGCTCGATCGGGTCTACGGGGTGCGCACGCAGGTCCTCACGCACCCCGCCACCGGTCGCCCCGTCCTCACGTTCGCTGGTCGCTGAGCCTGTTCCTGCTCGCCGACGCGCCGGAGCGCGGACCCTAGGTGTCGAGACCGAGCCGAGGCACCTCGATGGCCGGGCACGTGTCCATGACGACGTCCAGTCCGGCGTCGGCCGCGCGGGCGGCCGCCGCCTCGTCGATGACGCCCAGCTGGAGCCAGACGGTCGTCGCGCCGACGGCGATCGCCTGGTCGACGACGTCTCCGGCGAGCTCGGAGCGGACGAACACGTCGACGACGTCGATCTCCCCCGGGACGTCGGCGAGGTGCGCGTAGCCCGTCGCGCCGTGGACCGTCTGCGCCTTCGGGTGCACCGGGACGATGTCCATCCCGAGGTTCTGGAGGTACGCGCCGATGCCATAGGCGACACGGTCGCGGTTGTCAGAGAGTCCGACGACCGCCCATCGGCCCGGCGTGGTGAGCAGGCGGCGGATCACGGCGTCGTCGTTGGTGTGCGTCATGGTCCTACGACACCACATCCGGGTCGCGTTCGGGCTCCGTCGCCTGCGTGGTCCGCCGGCTGACCACGAGCACGCGGGTCGCGGCGACGAACCCACCTCTGTCTCTCGTGCGCCGACCCTGCCCGGGCGTGCAGAGCGAAGGTCGGACGGCGCTGCGATGATGTGGGGATGAGCACCCCAGACCTGTGGCTCACCGGCGACCCGGAGGCCGACCACCTGCTCACGAGCGACCCGTTCGCGCTGCTCGTCGGGATGCTCCTCGACCAGCAGGTGACGATGGAGAGCGCCTTCGCGGGGCCGTCGAAGATCGCCCAGCGGATGGGAGGTCTGGATGTGCGCGCCGTCGCCGACGCAGACCCGGACGAGTTCGCCTCGCTCTGCTCGACACCCCCCGCGGTGCACCGCTACCCCGGCTCGATGGCGGGTCGCATCCAGGGTGTCGCCCGGGCGCTCGTCGACACGTACGACGGTGATGTCACCCGGCTGTGGACCGACGGCGATCCCGACGGCGCCGAGGTGCTCCGGCGCCTCAAGGCGCTGCCCGGCTTCGGCGACCAGAAGGCGCGCATCTTCCTCGCTCTGCTCGGGAAGCAGTACGGCGTCCGGCCGGCTGGCTGGCGAGAGGCCGCGGGACCATACGGGGACGAGGATGCCCGACGCTCGATCGCCGACGTCACGGACCCGACGAGCCTCGCCGAGGTCCGCGCGACCAAGCAGGCGGCGAAGGCCGCAGCGCGAGCAGCGAAGTCCGCGAAGGGCTGACCCACGCACGGCGGCTCGGGTCTCCGGCCGAGCGTCAGGTCAGGTCACTCCCTAGACTCGACAACCATGCGCGCAACAGTGATCCACGGTCCCGGCGACATCCGACTCGACGACGTCGCGGAGCCCCGTCTCGTCCTGCCGGGAGACGCGGTCGTGCGTGTCGTGGCGGCCTGCGTGTGCGGATCGGACCTGTGGCCCTACCGCGGCGTGACACCCACCGACGAGCCCAGGGCCATCGGGCACGAGTTCGTCGGCATCGTCGAGCAGGTGGGCGACGACGTGTCGCGGGTGCGGGTGGGCGACTTCGTCATCGCGCCCTTCTACTTCTGCGACAACACGTGCCTCAACTGCCGTAACGGCGTGAGCACGTCGTGCCTCACGGGCGGGTGGTGGGGCTCGACGGACCGCGACGGTCACCCGGTGCAGGGTGCGCAGGGCGAGCGGGTCCGCGTCCCGCTCGCGGACGGCACCCTCGTCGCGACGCCCGAGGTGCCCGACGACGCGCTCGTGCCGAGCCTCCTCACGCTTGCCGACGTCATGGGCACCGGGCACCACGCGGCCCTCTCGGCCGGCGTGACGACGGGCAGCACGGTCGTGGTCGTGGGCGACGGTGCCGTCGGACTGTGTGCCGTGCTCGCCGCGAAGCGTCTCGGCGCCTCGCGCATCGTCGCCATGTCGCGCCATGCCGACCGGCAGGCCATCGCCCGCGAGTTCGGTGCGACCGACGTCGTCGCGGAGCGCGGCGACGAGGGAGTGGCGCGGATCAAGGAGATGTTCGACGGGATCGGGCCGGACTGCGTGCTCGAGTGCGTCGGCACCGCCGAGTCGATGGACCAGGCGATCCGCTCGGCCCGGCCGGGCGGGATGGTCGGGTACGTCGGCGTGCCGAACGGTGGCCCCGAGCTCCCCGTCCGGACGCTGTTCAACACGAACGTCGGGGTGAACGGCGGCGTGGCGCCCGTCCGCGGGTACGTCGAGGAGCTGCTGCCCGAGGTGCTCTCGGGGGCCATCAACCCGGGGCGGGTGTTCGACCTCGAGCTCCCGCTCGCGGAGGTGGCACAGGCGTACGCCGCGATGGACGAGCGGCGCGCCACGAAGGTGCTCCTGCGGCCCTGACGACCGGGCCTCAGGCTCCCGCGCGGCCGTCCGCGACACCGCGCGCGTACGCCTCGGCCGAGCCCTCGGCGAAGAGGTCGGCCGCGCCGAGCCGGACGAGCACACGTGCACCGGGCCCGTCGTCGGGCGTCGTGAGGTGCGCCAGGCCGCGGACGACCGCGACAGGTCGGCCGGACGTCTTGCCCTTGACGAGCTCCGCTGCCGCCGCGATCTCGTCGGCCACCGCGGTCACCGTCACGCTGAGCGGCCGACCATGCGTGTCTACCGAGCCACGGTCGTCGACCAGCGGACGCAGACCCGCGACGCCGATCGCGAGATCCGTGAGGCCGTCGCGCCACGGCCGGCCGGCCGTGTCCGTGATGACGACGGCGACCTCGGCACCGAGCCGCTCGCGCAGCCCGGCGCGCAGGCGCCGCGCCGAGGCGTCCGGGTCCAGGGGCAGGAGCAGCACTGTGCCCTCCGGAGTGTTCGACGCATCCACGCCCGCCGCAGCCATGACGAGTCCGAGCCGGTTCTCGACGATGCGCAGCGGCGGGCCGTCCGGCCGCTCCCGGGTCGCGACGACGCGCACCGTCTCCGCGGTGATGGCGGCCTCGCGGTCCTGCGCGGCGACGACGCGACCCTCGGCCTTGGAGACGATCTTGCTCGTGACGACGACGACGTCGCCGTCGACCAGCTCCGGACACGCCCCCGCGACGAGAGCGGAGAGATCGTCACCCGCGACGACCTCGGCGATGCCGTCCGGGGCCCAGACGCGGTAGCCCGCGTCCGGGCCGTCGGACGACGTGACGGGACCAGTCACCGGGAGAGCTTCGGCAGCACGTCCCGCCCGAAGACGTCGATCCACTCGCGCTGGTTGCGGCCGACGTTGTGCAGGTAGATGCGGTCGAAGCCGAGGTCTACGTACTTCTGGATGTTCGCGCGGTGCACGTCGGGGTCGGACGAGATGACCATGCGCCCCTCGAAGTCCTCGGGGCGCACGAGCTTGGCGATCTGCTCGAACTCGAACGGCGAGCGGATGTCGGCCTTCGGGAACTTCATGCCGCCGTTGGGCCACTCGGTCATGGCGTTGACCATGGCCTCCTCGTCGGTCTCGGCCCACGACAGGTGGATCTGGAGAACCTTGGGCATCGACCCGGGGTCACGGCCGGACTCGCGGACGCCGTCGTCGAACTTGCCGAACAGCATGGAGATCTTCTCGAGCGGGGCGCCGACGGTGATGAGACCGTCCGCATGCTTGCCCGCGCGCTTGGCGGTCACCGGACCGGCGGTCGCGACGAGGATCTCCGGCGCCACCTCCGGCATCGTCCACAGTCGCGTCGACTCCATCTTGTAGAACGGCCCCGTGTGCTTGACGTCCTTGCCCGCCAGCGACGCCGTGAAGAGCTTCTTGATGATGTCGATCGCCTCGAACATGCGGTTGATCCGCTCGGGCGCCTCGGGCCAGTACTGGCCGATGATGTGCTCGTTGAGCGCCTCGCCGGACCCGAGGCCGAGCCAGTGCCGGCCGGGGTACATCGCGGCGAGCGTCGCGGACGCCTGCGCGACCATCGCGGGGTGCCACCGGAAGGTCGGAGCCGTCACCCCAGGGCCGATGTCCCCCCGCGTGCGCTCCCCCAGCGCGGACAGGACGTTCCACACGAACGCGCTCTGCCCCTGCTGGGGCACCCAGGGCTGGAAGTGGTCCGCCGCCATGACGCCGCTGAACCCCTGCGTCTCTGCGTACTCGGAGAGGGCGACGATGTCGGTCGGGTGAAACTGCTCGAGCATGGCGGCATAGCCGATGGTCAGATCCATGGACCAACCCTAGACGCTCGGGCGCGGACCGCTCGGGGAGCGACCCGGTCCCACGGGATGCCTCATCCGACCTCGGTCCGCGCCTCCCGCTCCCTGTCTTCCCTCGCCTTGTCCGCCTCGTCGAGGATCCCCTCCTCGGTGAGGGGGACCGGAGTGCCCAGAACCTCCGGTCCGTCCCCACCCAGGCACGGGAGCTCGTCGACGTCCACGGCGGGGCTGTGTGCGGGAGGCGCCTCGTCGAGGTGGTAGAGCGTGTACGCGGCGACGGTGACGTCGACGGACGACGCCGCTCCGACGAGGTGCGTGTCAGGTCCGCTCGGGAGCACCGTGACACGTGCGAACGCCGGAGCGTCGTCCAGCTCACGCACAAGGTGCAGCTGGAGGGCGGAGGCGCGGCCGTTCGTGCCACCGGCCTGTCCCTGCTCGTCCGGCGCACCGGGGCAGATGCCGAAGACCGGCGTCCAGCCCGCCGACCGCGCGGCCGCGAGCTCCTCGGCAGCCGCGGCCGCGACCGTCCGTGCGCGCGACTCCTCGAGGATGGCGCCCGGTCGCTCGTAGGGCTGGTACGGTCCCACGGCCGGCCCCCCCGACGTCGTAGCGACGGGGGTGAACCAGAGTGTCGCCCGGAGCGAGCCGAGACGCGCGTCGTCGAGGTCGGTCGGCGGCTCCGCCGCGGAGAAGCACCCCGCGAGCAGGAGCACCATGGGCGCCGCGGCCACGAGCGCCCGGCCCCGCGCGGACGTCCCCCGCGTCACGGGACGACCGCCGCCCAGACCCGCGGCCACGACCCAGCATCGTCGAGCTCGTCACCGCCGGCGACGAACCCGTCCGCGCTCACCGTCTCGACGGTGCCCGTCGCCGGGTTGAAGAGCTCGAGAGCGCCGTCCGGCGTGCGCCCCACGGCGAGCACGACATGACGCGGTGCACTGTCGGAGCCGGTGTACAGCGGCACCGGACGACCGCTGTCCACCGCACGCGCAACGTCGTCGTAGGTCTGCCGCGCGTCGTCGGGCGAGTCGGTGTCGACCATGCTGACGTGGTAGGGCGTCCCGGGGATCCCGGCGCCGTTGTTCATCTCCTCGCTCGCACCCCACGGCGGTGTGCCCAGCGCAGTGGGCCACGGCAGCTTCGTGCCGAGGAACGGTGGGACGACGACGTCCGCCGACCGGTCGACGGCGGAGTTGGTCCGTGCCTGGACCCTCGTCTCCTCCTCGGCGAACCGTTCAGCGATGCCCGCGGAGGTCGATCCGGCCGGGTCCGTCGTCCCGGTCGTCGCGTCGTAACCATCCAGCAGGTGCAACGCGTAGACCGGGTCGGCGAGCATGCGAGCGACGATGAGGGACGCCGAGCCGCAGGTCGTGTCGGTGGCTTGCTGCAGCACGGGCACGCCGTCCGCCGTCCGCTGCCTCGACACCAGGCTCGACGTCGGGTCGAGCACCGCGGCGAGCGCCTCCGGATCCCTCTCCCCGATCCGGTCGGCGAAGCGTACGAGCGTGGCCGGGTCCGCACCGCCCGCGAGCGCCGCGAGGATCCATGCCCGGTGCTCCGGACCTGGGGCGCCGGCCAGGACCCCGTCGACGACCGTCCGCGCGCCAGCCGGCAGGGCGTCGTACGCCTCCTGCGCGCGGCGAGCCGTGTCTCCGACGAGGGGCCGTGTCTCGAGTCCCGATGGCCCGGCGAGGTTGATGACGTCGACGGCGCTGAGACCGACCACGCCGTCCGGGAACGGCATCCTGTCGATGACGGTGTCGAAGGTGCGATCGCACGCCTGCGCAGCGTCGAGCGCCCCGGAGTACGCGTCGACTGCGGCGCGGATCGCGTCACCCACGTCCCCGACGAGTCCGCGGATCATGTCAGGGACGTCCCACGGTGCACAGGGCCGGATCCGGGACCCGGCCGACCGGAGGTGGTCAGCGACCTCGGCGTGCCGGGCACGCGCCGTGGTGAGCTCCTCGGAGTACACGGTCAGCGCCCGTGCCGCCTGTCCCGCGAGCTCTGCTGCCTCGTCGACGAGGCCACCGAGAACCTGGACGGAGTCCGTGCAGGCTTGCGCCGCTTCTCCGGTCCAGACCTGGGGGACGTGCGAGCGCTGGGTGGTCAGCCAGTCGGCGACGGCGTCGAGCGCCGCGCGGAGCTCCACCCAGGTCGTGGCGGCGGCATCCGCTGCGGCCGGGTCCCCCGGGGGCACCTCGGTCATGAGGTCCCAACCACGGTTGACGAGATCCCACAGTGCCGAGAGATTGTCGAGGATGTCGCGGGGGTCGAACGAGAAGCCGAGCGACCGGACGTCATCCGCGAACGCCCACAGGTCACGGATGCGCGCCCTCCAGTCGAGCGCGGACAGGACCGGGACCTGCGTCACGGCCGGACCCCCGTGAAGACGACGGCCTGGTCGTCGTCGCCCGCACGGTAGGCGGCCGCGCAGGCATCGATCTTCTGCGAGATCTCCGCCAGCGCGCCTGCGGCGGTGGCCAGGCCACCCTGCCAGCGCTCGACCGCCGCATCGTGGCGACCCGAGGCCGTGCCCAGGTCAGCCCCCGCGGCAGCACGGTGGGACAGTGCCGCCGTACGGACCCTCTCCCGGGAGGCAGCCACGGAATCCGCCAAGCTGTCGAGGCCCGCCTCGTCCACCCAGAACTCGCTCATACGTCCCCCGCCGCCCCGCGGCGCCGTCGACGCCGTCGCACGTCCGATGCAACCACCCCCCGCACCGGGACGCGATGGGGAGAAGTTCCCCGGGCGTGCACGCGCTGACCCGTGCGTCTGGAAAGATGGTGGCCCATGAGCTCATCTCCTGACGCCGCTGTGCCCGCAGACTCCTCCCAGGCGCAGGAGCGCCGCACGCACCTCGTCGCGACGGTCCGCCAGGTCCCGGACAAGGTCAGCCTGGACGGCCTCGAGCAGCGGTGGGACGCGGGCTGGTCCGAGCAGGGCACCTACGCGTTCGACCGCACCGCGGAGCGCTCAGGCGTCTTCTCGATCGACACTCCCCCGCCGACCGTCTCGGGCTCGCTGCACGTGGGCCATGTCTTCAGCTACACGCACACCGACGTCGTCGCGCGCTTCCAGCGCATGCGCGGGAAGTCGGTGTTCTACCCGATGGGGTGGGACGACAACGGCCTGCCCACCGAGCGCCGGGTGCAGAACTACTACGGGGTGCGGTGCGACCCGTCGCTGCCGTACGTCGAGGGTTACGAGCCCCCGCTCCAGGGCGCCGAGGGCAAGAGCGTCAAGGCTGCCGACCAGCAGCCCATCAGCCGCAAGAACTTCGTCGAGCTGTGCGAGCGGCTCACCGCCGAGGACGAGCAGCAGTTCGAGGCGCTGTGGCGCTACCTCGGCCTGAGCGTCGACTGGTCGCACCACTACCAGACCATCGGCCGGTCGGCCCAGGCCGTCGCACAGACCGCCTTCCTGCACAACCTCGCCCGTGGTGAGGCGTACCAGGCCGAGGCGCCCGGGCTGTGGGACGTGACCTTCCAGACGGCCGTCGCGCAGGCCGAGCTCGAGGCGCGCGACTACCCCGGCCACTTCCACAAGGTCGCCTTCCACGCTGCGGACGAGACGGGAACACCCGTCGTCATCGAGACGACGCGTCCGGAGCTGCTGCCGGCGTGCGTCGCCCTCATCGCCCACCCGGACGACGAGCGCTACCAGCACCTGTTCGGCACGACGGTCCGCTCCCCCCTGTTCGACGTGGAGGTGCCCGTCCTCGCGCACCCCGCCGCCGAGCCCGACAAGGGTGCGGGCATCGCGATGTGCTGCACCTTCGGCGACCTCACCGACGTGCAGTGGTGGCGCGAGCTGCAGCTGCCGACACGCTCCGTCCTCAACCGCGACGGACGGATGACGCGCGACGTGCCGGAATGGATCACCTCGGAGCGCGGGACCGCCCTCTTCGGCGAGCTCGTCGGCCGCACGACGTTCGCCGCCCGCACCGCCGTCGTCGACGCCCTGCGCGAGTCCGGCGATCTTCTGGGCGAGCCGGTCGCGACCCAGCGCAAGGCCAACTTCTTCGAGAAGGGCGACAAGCCGCTCGAGATCGTCACCAGCCGCCAGTGGTACATCCGCAACGGCGGGCGCGACGCCGAGCTCAACGCTGCGCTCCTCGCGCGCGGCGACGAGCTGAACTTCCACCCGGAGTTCATGGCCGTCCGCTACAGCAACTGGGTCGGGGGCCTCAACGGGGACTGGCTCGTCTCCCGCCAGCGGTTCTTCGGTGTGCCGATCCCGGTGTGGTACCCCGTCGACGCCGCCGGTGAGCCGCAGTGGGATGCGCCGATCGTGCCCGACGAGGCGTCGCTGCCCATCGACCCGTCCTCTGACGTGCCCGCCGGCTACACGGCGGACCAGCGCGGCCAGGCCGGCGGGTTCATCGGCGACCCCGACATCATGGACACGTGGGCGACGTCCTCGCTCACGCCGCAGATCGCGGGTGGGTGGCTCACAGACCCGGACCTCTTCTCGCGTGTGTTCCCCATGGACCTGCGCCCCCAGGGTCAGGACATCATCCGCACCTGGCTGTTCTCGACCGTCGTCCGCTCGCACCTCGAGCACGGCTGCCTGCCCTGGAGCGACGCAGCGATCTCGGGGTGGATCCTCGACCCCGACCGCAAGAAGATGAGCAAGTCCAAGGGCAACGTCGTCACCCCCATGGGCCTGCTCGAGGAGCACGGCTCCGACGCCGTCCGCTACTGGGCCGCGTCCGCGCGGCTCGGGACTGACGCCGCGTTCGAGATCGGTCAGATGAAGATCGGCCGCCGACTCGCGATCAAGATCCTCAACGCGAGCAAGTTCGCGCTCTCCTTCGCCGGTGAGGGCGAGGTGTCGCTCGACCCGTCCCTCGTCACGGAGCCGCTCGACCGGGCGATGCTCGCCGGCCTCGCCGACGTCGTCGAGCGGGCCACCGCCGCGCTGGTCGCCTACGACCACACGCGGGCCCTCGAGGTCTCCGAGACGTTCTTCTGGACGTTCTGCGACGACTACCTCGAGCTCGTCAAGGACCGTGCCTACGGGGCGGGCGCCACCGACCCGTCCGCCGAGACGCTCTCCGCGCGCGCCGGCCTGGCCATCGCGCTCGACACGCTCCTACGCCTGTTCGCGCCCGTCCTGCCCTTCGCGACCGAAGAGGTGTGGTCGTGGTGGCGGGAGGGTTCCGTGCACCACGCCACGTGGCCCGTCAGCGACGGGCTGCGCGCAGCGGCCGGCGACGCAGACCCGGCGGCGCTCACCGCGGCCGGCCACGCCCTGGCGGTCCTGCGCAAGATCAAGTCCGAGGCCAAGGTCTCCATGCGCACACCGCTGCTCGCGGTGGAGCTCGCCGTCCCCGCAGCCGCCCGCGACGCCGTCGCCTCGGCCGTCGTGGACCTGCGCGGCGCCGGGCGGGTCACCGGCGAGCTCGTGCTCTCCGAGGGTCAGGGCGACCCGGCCGTGCAGGGCGGCATCGTCGTCGTGCACAGCGAGCTCGGCGAAGCGGAGGCGAAGCAGCCGCGTCAGCCGCGCGCCTGAACCTTGCGTACCCCGTCCATCCGCTCACATAGTGGAAACATCCGGGCGGTACGGTGCCGTTCGCCGAGGTCCGGCGGCGGAACCCTGGTGGGCGACCGTCGAGATTCTCGTCAGAGCCCACCCGTGCCGCTGGCTGGCCCTGGTCCGTCGGACGCACCCCGCGCCGCCGGCCAGCGACCACTGCCGTCCCCATACTCACGAGGAGTCCCATGCACACCCCCCGCCTGACCGTCGCCGCCCTCGCGGCCACCACCCTGCTCCTTGCCGGCTGCAGCTCCGACGACTCCGGCTCGACGACGGAGTCCGACGCCGGGTTCACGCCCGTCACCGCCGGCACCCTCACGGTCTGCACGAACGTCCCGTACGAGCCGTTCGAGTTCGAGCAGGACGGTGAGATCGTCGGCTTCGACATCGCGATCGTCCAGGAGGTCGCCTCCGACCTCGACCTCGAGCTCGCGACGGTCGCCTCACAGTTCGACGCCATCGAGTCCGGTGCGGCACTCGAGTCGGGCCAGTGCGACCTCGTCATCTCCGCGCTGACCATCACCGACGAGCGCGCCGCGAACCTCGCGCTCTCGGACCCGTACTTCGACGCCGACCAGGGCCTGCTCGTCCCCGCCGGTTCCGAGCTCGAGACGGTGGAGGACCTCGCGGACGCGACGGTCGGTGTCCAGGTCGCGACCACGGGTCTCGCCTGGGCCCAGGAGAACGGCATCGCCACGCGGGAGTACGACGACATCGGGCTCCAGGTCAGCGCGCTGCAGTCGGGCGAGGTCGATGCGGTCATCAACGACGTCGCAGCGCTCGGGCCGTTCGTGGCCGAGGGCTACGAGGTCGCGGCGAACTTCGCGACCGGCGAGCAGTACGGCATGGGTGTCCAGAAGGACAACACCGAGCTGCTCGACGCCGTCAACGACACCCTCCAGCGGATCGAGGGGGACGGCACCTACGACGCGATCTACACGGAGTGGATCGGCCTGTCGCCCGACGAGAGCTGAGCATCGTGGAGACAACTTCCACCACCACCGCGCCCGCGACCCCGCGGGCGCGGTGGAGCCCCCGCAAGCGGGCGCGTGCGTCCCGCGCCGTCCAGTACGTCATCCTGCTCGTGGTGCTCGTCGTCGTGCTCACCTCGCTCGACTACGACCGCATCGGTGAGTCGATCTTCAACGTCGAGGCTGCGCGCGCACTCCTGCCGGACGTCCCGCACGCCCTGAAGAACACTCTCGTCTACACCCTCGGTGCGTTCGCCGTCGGGCTGAGCCTCGGCATCGTCCTCGCCCTCATGCGGTTGTCGACCGTCGCGGTCTACCGGTGGCTGGCGACGGCGTACATCGAGTTCTTCCGGGGCATCCCGGCGCTCCTCGTCGTCCTGTCGTTCGCGTACGCGGTACCGATCGCGCTCGGGATCCGCATCGAGTCCTTCACGCTCAAGGCCTCGCTCGCGCTCGGTGTCGTTGCCGCCGCGTACATCGCTGAGACCATCCGGGCCGGTATCCAGGCCGTGCCGAAGGGACAGGTGGAGGCCGCCCGGTCGCTGGGCATGTCGCACACGCGGACCCTGGTGACGGTCGTCATCCCGCAGGCGTTCCGCATCGTGCTGCCGCCGATGACGAACGAGATCATCCTGCTGACGAAGGACACCTCGCTCGTGTTCCTCATGGGCCTCAGCGGATCACAGCTCGAGCTGACGAAGCTCGGCCGTGACGCACTGACGAGCGGCGGCGGCGGCGGGCTCACCGGGCTCTTCGTCATCGGGATCGCCTACCTGTGCATCACCATCCCGCTGGGACTCCTCGCGCGGATGCTCGAACGCTGGACCGGCAAGGGAGCACGCCGATGACCGACACGCCCGCTGCCACGGTGACCGACGACGCCGCGACCGAGGGGGCAGCGCCCGTCATCGAGATCCGCGGCCTCCGCAAGTCGTTCGGCGACGTCGAGGTCCTGCGCGGCATCGACCTCGACGTGGCACCGGGTGAGGTCGTGTGCGTGATCGGCCCGTCCGGCTCCGGCAAGTCGACGTTGCTGCGCTGCGTCAACCAGCTCGAGGAGGCCACGGCCGGGACCGTCACGGTGCTCGGTACCGAGATCACCGACCCCGACGTCGACATCGATCGTGTCCGGCGGCGGGTGGGCATGGTCTTCCAGCAGTTCAACCTCTTCACGCACCAGACGGTGCTGCAGAACTGCGTCGTCGCCCAGCGGAAGGTCCTGCGCCGGTCGCGTGCCGAGGCCGAGAAGACCGCCCTCGCCAACCTTGCCCGCGTCGGGCTCGCCGACAGGGCCGGCGCCCACCCGTCCCAGCTCTCCGGGGGCCAGCAGCAGCGCGTCGCGATCGCCCGCGCGCTGAGCATGGACCCCAGCCTCATGCTGTTCGACGAGCCGACGTCGGCGCTCGACCCGGAGCTCGTCGGCGACGTGCTCTCCGTCATGCGGGCTCTTGCCGACGCGGGCATGACGATGCTCGTCGTCACCCACGAGATGGCGTTCGCCCGTGAGGTCGCGGACCGGGTGGTGTTCATGGACGGTGGCGTCATCGTCGAGGAGGGCGATCCCGAGAAGGTCATCGGGGCCCCGACGCACGCCCGGACCCGCGCGTTCCTCGAGCGCGTGCTCGACCCGACGAACCAGCCGCCCACCGCAGACTGACACGTGCCGACGAGGAGGAACGCCGTGCGGCGTTCCTCCTCGTCGGCACTCCTGCCCCCACCATCGGGACGCGGGGCCAGCGCCGATGCTCAGCCGACGTCGCGCAGTCGCCCGGAGTCCGACGAGAGGCTCGGCACGCCCGTGTCGCTGGGGGTGCTCAGGTCGTGCCACCGCAGGACGGCACCCACCCCGTCCGGAAGGTCGACGCTCTCGTCCTCCGCGAACGTCAGGCCGGCGTCCTGACCGAGAGCCGCCCGCACGAGTGCGACGTCGGCACGCACCTGCCGCCCACCCTCGGTCACGCCGATGTCCGCGAGCTCCTCCTGGGTGGAGGCGATCTGCAGGACCTCAGGGCCGATCCACAGCATCTGGTCGCCGAGGCGGTCGGCGGAGTGCGCCTCCGAGTAGTAGAAGATCAGCTCGGACACCTGACCACGCTGGAGGACGGACACGACGTCGGCGAGGCTCGACACCGCTGCCCCGTCCCGCCCGTGCTCCTGGCGGAACCGGTCGAGGACGACGTCGCGACGGCGCGCACGGAACTCCTCGAGCACGACGTCGAGCCGGTCACGGAACACGTCGTCCTTGACGCCGTCGTTCCGCGAGCCACCGGGTACCTCGACGACCAGCTCCTTGGCCTTCTTCCCGAGCGCACCGCACACGAGAGCGACTGCCCGCACGTCCCCGGTGAGGATGACGAGCTCCGGGTCCTGGACCTCGACGAGCCGGTCGATCTGTGCTGCGACGGCCTCCGCGTTGCGCTCCCACGAGTCCTCGGCGCGGTTCTCGAGCCGCCGGTGCGCCCAGCCGCCCGCGCTCGCCTTGGTCAGCTCGTCGTGCCCGCCGGTCACCGAGGCACGGCGGATCTCCTCGAGGCTGCCCCCGAGAGCACGCGCGGAGTCGACGAACGTGAGGTCAGCGCCTTCCCGGTTCACCTCGACGACGAGCCGGGCCACGGACTCGTCCGCCGCGTGGGCGGCGGGCAACAGGCACGGGAGCGGCCCGTGGGCCGCCTCGTCCCGGACGGGCGGGTTGACGAGGATCTTGTCGATGACGATCTCACCCTCGGCCGCGACGACGAACCTGCCGTGCGGTCCGGCGACCCGGGTGGGTCGCAGCAGGGTGGCCCCCAGCTCCTCGAGCAGGTCCTGCTGGGCGCCCTGGCGCTCCAGCGTCCGCCGCAACCCCTTCCATCGGTTCTCGACCTCTAGGTCTGAGGACTCACCCGCGCGGGTGGCGTCCATGTACACCGCGGTGAACGGTTCTTTACGGCCGATGAGGGGCTTGAGCCAGTCGATCTTCATCCGGTCACACCTCGAAATCTCGTGGGAGGTGGGCCGCACGCCGCCGGATCACGGACCCGCGACGACGTGTAGCCCGGGACCCTTCCACCCTCTGTCAGAAGCGCCCCGCATGCCAGTCGGCATGCGGGGCGGATCCATCAGTCTCACTCTACGATCACGCGCTCTTCTCGCGGGGCGCGCCCTTCGAGCGCTGCTTGCGCGGCACGAGCGTGGGGTAGACGTTCTCGAGCACGACCTCCCGGTTGACCACGACGCGCTCGACGTCGTCGCGGCTCGGGACCTCGAACATCACCTGCTGGAGGACCTCTTCCATGATGGCTCGGAGCCCACGGGCCCCGGTTCCCCGCAGGAGCGCCTGGTCCGCGATGGCCGACACGGCGTCGTCGGTGAACTCGAGCTCCACGCCGTCGATCTCGAACATCCGCTGGTACTGCTTGACGAGCGCGTTGCGCGGCTCCGTGAGGATGCGGACGAGCGCCTCCTGGTCGAGCGGCGTCACCGTGGTGATGACGGGAACCCGACCGATGAACTCGGGGATGAGCCCGAACTTCAGCAAGTCCTCCGGCATGACGTCGTCGTACGCCTCTGTGTCATCGGCGGAGTGCAGGGGCGCTCCGAAGCCGATCCCGTGCTTGCCAGCCCTCGAGGAGATGATCTCCTCGAGGCCCGCGAAGGCTCCGGCGACGATGAACAGGACGTTCGTCGTGTCGATCTGGATGAACTCCTGGTGGGGGTGCTTGCGTCCGCCCTGGGGCGGGACCGACGCCGTCGTCCCCTCGAGGATCTTCAGCAGCGCCTGCTGCACGCCCTCCCCCGACACGTCCCGCGTGATCGACGGGTTCTCCGACTTCCGGGCGATCTTGTCGACCTCGTCGATGTAGATGATCCCGGTCTCGGCCTTCTTCACGTCGTAGTCGGCGGCCTGGATGAGCTTGAGGAGGATGTTCTCGACGTCCTCGCCCACGTAGCCGGCCTCGGTGAGCGCCGTGGCGTCAGCGATGGCGAACGGGACGTTGAGCATCTTCGCGAGGGTCTGCGCCAGGTACGTCTTCCCGCAGCCGGTCGGGCCGATGAGCAGGATGTTCGACTTCGCCAGCTCGACCTGCCCCGCCTCGTCACCGACCGAGCGCGCTGTGGAACCCGCCTGGATCCGCTTGTAGTGGTTGTACACCGCGACGGCCAGGGACTTCTTGGCGCCGCTCTGGCCGATGACGTACTCCTCGAGGAAGTCGAAGATCGCCCGCGGCTTGGGGAGCTCGACCATGCCGGTCTCCGCCGCCTCGGTGAGCTCTTCCTCGATGATCTCGTTGCAGAGGTCGATGCACTCGTCGCAGATGTACACCCCAGGTCCCGCGATGAGCTTCTTGACCTGCTTCTGGGACTTCCCGCAGAAGGAACACTTCAGCAGGTCCGCACCATCACTGATTCGGGTCACTGCGCTCTCCTCCCGGTTCGCCTCGGACGAGGCGGGTTGCGGCTCGTGCCACGTTCCCGACGGACGGCACCGTCGCGACAGTATGTGTCACACCATTGCACACCACCGGGGCGCCGATGTCAGCATGGCGCTCCGGTGGTGCCTCTTCATCCGGATGAAAGGGCGATCAGGCCTTCTTGGCGATGAGCGGCTTGCGGCTCTCGAGCACCTGGTCGACGATCCCGTACTCGACCGCCTGACGGGCACTGAGGATCTTGTCGCGCTCGATGTCCTTGCGGACCTGAGCCTCTTCGCGACCCGTGTGGAGCGCGATCGTCGCCTCGAGCCACTCGCGCATGCGGATGAGCTCGTTCGCGTGGATCTCGATGTCGGAAGCCTGCGCGTAGCCGCCACCCTCCATCGCCGGCTGGTGGATGAGCACCCGCGCGTTCGGCAGGGCGAGGCGCTTGCCCGGAGCACCGGCAGCGAGCAGGACGGCCGCGGCCGAGGCAGCCTGGCCGAGGCAGACGGTCTGGATCTGCGACGTGATGTACTGCATCGTGTCGTAGATCGCCGTCATGGCCGTGAACGAGCCACCCGGCGAGTTGATGTAGAGGATGATGTCGCGGTTGGGCTCCTGGCTCTCCAGGACGAGCAGCTGCGCCATGACGTCGTCAGCCGACGCGTCGTCGACCTGGACGCCGAGGAAGATGATGCGGTCCTCGAAGAGCTTCGTGTAGGGATCCTGGCGCTTGAAGCCGTACGGCGTGCGCTCCTCGAAGTTGGGCAGGACGTACCGCGACGACGGCGCTCCGTACGGCAGCGCCGTACCGCCGGCGCCGGCGAGGCGCTGCGCGGTGGAGATGAACTGGGACTCGATGCTCATGGGGTTACTCCTCGATGTCGGTGCGGGGTCGCGTGCGGTGTGAGCCGGTTCAGGAACCGGTCGTCCCGCCGCCCCCGGCGACCGAGTCGGCGTGGGTCACGACGTGGTCGATGAATCCGTACTCCAGCGCCTCCGGCGCGGTGAACCAGCGGTCGCGGTCCGAGTCGGTGTGGATCTGCTCGACGCTCTTGCCCGTCTGCTCCGCGATGAGCTCCGCGAGGACGCGCTTCATGTGGAGGATGAGCTCGGCGTTGATCCGGACGTCCGTCGCGGTCCCGCCGATGCCACCGGAGGGCTGGTGCATCATGACGCGGGCGTGCGGGGTGGCGTAACGCTTGCCCTTGGCACCGGAGGAGAGCAGGAACTGCCCCATCGAGGCGGCCATGCCCATGGCCACGGTCGCGACGTCGGGCTGGATGAACTGCATGGTGTCGTAGATCGCCATGCCCGCCGTGATCGATCCACCGGGCGAGTTGATGTAGAGGTAGATGTCCTTGTCCGGGTCCTCCGCGGCGAGCAGCATCATCTGCGCGCAGATCGCGTTGGCGTTCTCGTCGCGCACCTCCGAGCCGAGCCAGATGATCCGCTCCTTGAGGAGCCGGTTGTAGATGCTGTCGTTCAATCCCAGGCCGGCCACGTCACCACGTGCTGCTACTGGCATCTGCTCGTTCACGCCGTCTCCCATCGCTTCACTGCTTGCCGTGCGTTGCAGTGACCCTAACGCGCTGAGCACCGCCCGCCCGTCCCTGCAGCACCGTGTTTCGCTTTGGGCGCACTTCGCCCGTGTTCAGGTCCGTCGGGGCAGCCGGTGCACCCAGGAGACGCCGACTGCCCCCTGCTCGAAGGAGCAGGGGGCAGTTCCGCGTGGAGCGACGAACCGTTCGGTCAGGCCTTGTCGCCCTCGGCGTCGGCATCCTGCTGCTCGGAGTCCTGCTGCTCGACGTCCGCGTCCACGACGACGTCGTCGTCGTCACCAGCGACGTCGAGAGCGTCGCTCGCTGCGTCGTCCTCGTCGGAGCCGATGAAGTCGGACAGGTCCACGGCGTTGCCGGCGTTGTCGACGACGCTCACCTGGCGCAGCGCGACAGCGAGCGCCTTCGAACGTGCGACCTCCCCGACCATCGCAGGGATCTGGCCGTTCTCGTCGATCGTCTTGATGAACGTGTTGGGGTCCATGCCGTACTGGCGGCTGGCGTTCACGAGGTAGTCGAGCAGCTCGTTCTGGGCGACCTTGATCTCGAGCTGCTCGGCGAGGATGTCGAGGACGATCTGGTTGCGCAGAGCGGACTGCGTCTCCTCGGTGACCTCGGCACGGTGCGTCTCGTCCTCGAGGCGGTTCTCGCCCTCGAGGTGACGGTGCACCTCGGCCTCGATGACGCCCGCGGGCAGCGGGACCTCGACGGCCGTGAGCGCGGCGAGCAGCTGGTCCCGCGCCTGGACGGCCTGGTTCGACGTCTTGGCGTTGGCCACCTGCTCACGCAGGTCCGCGGTGAGCTCCTCGAGGGTGTCGAACTCGCTCGCGAGCTGCGCGAAGTCGTCGTCCGCCTCGGGCAGGTCGCGGTGCTTGACGGTCGTCGCGGTGACGGTGACGTCCGCTTCCTTGCCCTCGTGCTCGCCACCGGCGAGCGGTGCGACGAACGTCGTCGACTCTCCGGCCGACAGGCCGGTGAGCGCCTCGTCGAGACCCTCGAGCATGTTGCCGGAGCCGATCTGGTAGGACACGCCGGAGACCGAGTCGACCTCGTCGCCCTCGACCTTGGCGGTGAGGTCGAGCACGACGAAGTCGCCCTCGGCCGCGGGACGGTCCACGCCCACGAGGGTGCCGAAGCGCTCGCGCAGCGCGTCGAGCCGCTCGGTGACGTCCTCGTCCGTGACCTCGATGTCGTCCACCGTCACGGAGATGCCGGAGAGCTCAGGGAGCTCGAGCTCGGGGCGCACCTCGACCTCGGCGGTGAAGTGCAGGCCACCGTCGGTCTCGCTGATGTCAGGGACCTGCGTCACGTCGACGCTCGGCTGGCCGAGCGGACGGATGTTCGTCTCGTTGACGGCCTGGCGGTAGAAGCCGGACAGCGACTCGTTGATGGCGTGCTCGAGGACGGCTCCGCGCCCGACGCGCTGGTCGATGATGCGCGGCGGCACCTTGCCCTTGCGGAAACCGGGGATGGAGACCTGCTGGGCGATGTGCTTGTACGCATGATCGATGCTCGGCTTGAGCTCGTCGTACTCCACCTCGACGGTCAGCCTGACCTTGGTCGGCTCCAGGGTCTCGACAGCGCTCTTCACTTCGATGATCTCCAACTGGTCGGTGACATGCGGTTGCCCTGCATGAGCATTCTGAGGTTCTCGGCTCTGTGGCGGGTTCGGCCCCACCGCCGACGGGCGACGATCCGTCCGCTCGCGACCGGGCGACCGCCCACGAGCAACCAGTAGATGGTACGCCACATCGTGCTGCTGCTGTCGGGGTGACAGGATTCGAACCTGCGACCTTCCGGTCCCAAACCGGACGCGCTACCAACCTGCGCCACACC
This sequence comes from Sanguibacter sp. Z41_6, assembly GCF_059621145.1. Lineage (NCBI taxonomy): Bacteria > Bacillati > Actinomycetota > Actinomycetes > Micrococcales > Sanguibacteraceae > Sanguibacter > Sanguibacter sp. Z41_6. The sequence continues at coordinate 204,569 of NZ_JCAQIF010000003.1, forward strand.
CCGTCCGTCTCGGACGACGCGCTTCTCCGTGATGGGGACGGCGCGACGTGCGGGCGGACCGGCCCGCATCAGCGCGGGCACTCGGGCAAGTGTAGAGGGCTGATCGGGTCCCGACGACCGCCCGACCGGACACGACAGCGACGCGCACCCGGGACAAAGGCGCGGGGGCCGACGATCCTTTGCTAAAGTGTGCTCGCCGGTCTCGGCGCGGACGCCCTCCGGGAACCGCGGCGGTGACAGGTCCAGCGCGGGCGTAGCTTAGTGGTAAAGCCTCAGTCTTCCAAACTGATGATGCGAGTTCGATTCTCGTCGCCCGCTCCACCGTCCTGCAGCCGTTCTCCACGGGCCGCAGGCTCCTCGGAAGCGTTGCAGAGCAGTACCGGCGTCGATAGAGTCGCCGGAAGGGCTGTCCAGGACCGTCGGCGAGAGGAAGCACCGTGAGGCTGCAGGTCGTCACCGCGCCGCTCGACGTGCTCGCCGCCACTCCCCGCACCGTCTCCACCCTCGAGGCCCTCCTCGCTCCCGTGCGTCTTCCGTCCGCATGCGCACGGTGTCGGTGTCTGTAGAGCGGTGACCGCTGCCCGCCCGGGCACCGTCAGCGCTCCATCCCCCGTCACCAGACGCGGCCCCCGATCCACCGCGAACCCCCTGGCACGCCGACCGGCACACGTTCCCGTGCACGCCCGGTCCGGCACGTCCGTGGCTCCCCGTGGATCGGCATGAGCCGCTCCTGGCGACCACCTCCAGGCCCTCGCGCCACCTGCACACCGGTTTTCTGGCTGTCGCCCCTCCCCCCAAGAAAAGGACCCACCATGGCACGCATCTATGACGACGTCACCAAGCTCGTCGGCAACACCCCGCTCGTCCGGCTGAACCGCCTGACGGAGGGCGTGGGCGCGACCGTCGTCGCCAAGCTCGAGTACTACAACCCGGCCAACTCCGTGAAGGACCGCATCGGCGTGGCGATCATCGACGCCGCCGAGGCCTCCGGAGAGCTCAAGCCCGGTGGCTCGATCATCGAGGCCACGTCCGGGAACACCGGCATCGCGCTCGCGTTCGTCGGTGCCGCACGGGGCTACAACGTCGTGCTGACGATGCCCGAGACGATGTCGAAGGAGCGGCGCGCACTGCTGCGTGCCTACGGTGCGGAACTCATCCTCACGCCGGGCTCCGAGGGCATGAAGGGCGCGGTGAACAAGGCCAACGAGATCGCCGCGGAGCGTCCCGGCTCGATCCTCGCCCGCCAGTTCGCGAACGAGGCCAACCCCGCGATCCACCGCGCCACGACAGCCGAGGAGATCTGGGCCGACACGGACGGCGAGGTCGACATCTTCGTCGCCGGCATCGGTACCGGTGGCACCATCACCGGGGTCGGCCAGGTGCTCAAGGAGCGCAAGCCCAGCGTGCAGGTCATCGCCGTCGAGCCGGCCGAGTCGCCGATCCTCAACGGCGGCGCTCCCGGGCCGCACAAGATCCAGGGGATCGGCGCGAACTTCGTCCCCGAGATCCTCGACCGCGAGGTGTACGACGAGGTCTTCGACGTCGACGCTGAGACCTCTGTCGAGGTCGCACGCCGCGCCGCCCGGGAAGAAGGCCTGCTCGTCGGCATCTCCTCCGGTGCCGCGATCCACGCAGCGCTCGAGATCGGCAAGCGTCCCGAGAACGCCGGCAAGCTCATCGTCGTGGTCGTCCCGTCATTCGGTGAGCGGTACCTCACGTCGATCCTCTACGCCGACCTGCTGGACTGACCCGTCGGGTGGGGTGGCGCGCCGCGCCGCCCCACCCCGACCGACCACCGCTGCACAGGGACAGGACGGCACACGCATGGCACGACTGGTGAAAGCATGGAAGCTCCTGCGTGAGGACCTCCAGGCCGCACGGGACCGGGACCCGGCCGCGCGTACGGCCGTCGAGGTGGCGCTCGCCTATCCCGGTGTGCACGCACTGTGGGCGCACCGCCTCACCCACCGCATGTGGTCGCACCCCGTGCTGCGGCTCCCCGCGCGTCTCGTCTCCCAGGCGGCGCGGTCGGCGACCGGCGTGGAGATCCACCCAGCTGCGACGATCGGGCGGCGCCTGTTCATCGACCACGGCATGGGCGTCGTCATCGGCGAGACCGCCGTCGTGGGGAACGACGTCACGCTGTTCCACAACGTGACGCTCGGCGGCCGCAGCATGACGCACGGCAAGCGCCATCCGACGCTCGGCGACCGGGTCGTCGTGGGAGCCGGCGCCAAGGTCCTCGGTCCCGTCTGGGTGGGGGACGACGCGCAGATCGGCGCGAACGCCGTCGTCGTGAAGGATGTCCCCGGCGGCGCCGTGGCCGTCGGCGTCCCGGCCGTGGTCCGCGCCCGTCCGACGCGCTCCCCCGCGGTCGAGCACTGCGAGGATCCCGCGATCTTCATCTGACCGTCCGCCGTGCCGGGGCCCACCGGCGCCGCACGCTCCCGCTGTCCCGACGAGGGCCGCCGCTCCTGCGGCGGCCCTCGTCGGCGTTCGGGCGCCGGCCGGAAGGGGCGGATCCTGACCGTGGCCGTCCGCCACCCCTCACCATTGCGCTAGTTGCACTAGAACAAGTACTCTTGGGTCATGCTCTTCCGTATCGACGCGAGCGCCAGCGAGGCGCTCTTCGACCAGCTCGTGACCCAGGTGAGGCTGGGCGTCGCTCGCGGCGAGCTCGCGCCCGGCGACCGACTGCCCTCGGCGCGCGAGCTCGCCGAGTCGCTCGACCTCAACGTCCACACCGTGCTGCACGCCTACCAGGAGCTGCGGGACGACGGCCTCATCGACCTGCGCCGGGGGCGCGGGGCCGTCGTCACAGACCGGGCCGGCGCAGACTTCACGCCGCTGCGCCGCGCGATCGACGCGGTCGTGCGCGAGTCCCGCGCCCTCGACCTCTCCCCCGACACCACCACAGCCTTGCTCAAGGAGGCACTGCGATGAACGGACCTGCCTCGCACAGACCCGCGACGGACACACCCGGGAAGTCGGGCGGCACGAGCCGCCCCGGTCACCGGCTCTCCACCACCCTGCTCGCGCTCGGCGTCCCGGTGGCACTGACCGCCTCGACCGTCACCGTCGCCCTCACCTGGCGCCACGAGCTTCCCGACCCGGTCGCGATGCACTGGAACGCGTCCGGGCCCGACGGGTTCGGGTCGTTCACCACGGCGCTCCTCGCCCCCGTGCTCGTCGGGGCCGTGCTCGCCGTCGCGGCCTGGGCCTTCGGTCTCCTCGCCGGGCACGCGGCGTCCACCCGCCGTCTGGCCAACGGGACGAGCGCGGGCCTCGCAGCCCTGCTCGGCACCGCGACGCTCACGACGTTCGACGTGCAGCGGGGCCTGGCGGACGCGACAGCCGCACCCGGTGTCGGCAGCAGCCTCGCCCTGTCCCTCGCGGCCGGGCTCGTCGTCGGTGGCCTCGTCGCGTGGGCGACGCCCGGCGACCCGGCGCAACCGACGACCGACGCCGTCTCCCCGGACGCCGCTCGGCTGCCGATCGCCGCAGACGAACGAGCCGTGTGGTTCGCCACGGCCACCAGCCCGTCCTCCCTCGTCGTCGGCGGCCTCGCCGTGCTGCTGACGACGATCACAGCCGTCATCACCCAGATGTGGTGGATGCTCGTGGTTCCCGCCCTCGTCGCGCTGCTCCTGCTCGCGATGAGCCGGTGGAAGGTGCGGGTGAGCACATCCGGCCTCGACGTCCGCTCGACGCTCGGCTTCCCCCGCACCACCGTCCCGCTCGACGAGGTGGTCCGTGCCGAGGTCGTCACCGTCCGTCCGCTGCGCGACTTCGGCGGATGGGGCTGGCGCACCGACGGCACCGGTCGCGTCGGCATCGTCCTGCGCGCGGGAGAGGCCCTGAGCGTCACCCGGACCGGCGACCGGGTCCTCGTCGTCACGGTCGACGACGCGGGCACGGCCGCTGCGCTCCTCAACACCCTGGCTGCCCGTGACCGCGCCCCTGGCAGCGCCGTGTAGCATCGGGCAGGTACCCAGTACCGCCAGTTGCAGATGACCGCGGTCCCGACCTCGACGACGAGGAGCACGCATGCGCACCGGGTTCCACACCGGCTACTGGTCGGCCGGGCCACCCCCGGGGGTCGCCGACGCGGTCCTCGCGGCCGACGCGCTCGGCGTCGACTCCGTCTGGACCGCGGAGGCCTACGGGTCGGACGCCCTGACCCCGCTCGCCTGGTGGGGGGCAGCCACGCGGCGGATCCGCCTCGGGACCGCGGTCATGCAGATGTCGGCCCGGACCCCGACGGCGACCGCCATGGCCGCGCTCACGCTCGACCACCTCTCGGGCGGGCGGTTCATCCTGGGCCTCGGGGTCTCGGGCCCGCAGGTCGTCGAGGGATGGTACGGGCAGCCCTACCCGATGCCCCTCGCCCGCACGCGCGAGTACGTCGACATCGTCCGCCAGGTGCTGCGCCGCGAGGGACCCGTCACCAGCACCGGGCCGCACTACCCGCTACCGCTCACCGACGCGACCGCCTCCGGCCGGCGCGTCACCGGCCTGGGCAAACCCCTGCGCTCGACGGTCCACCCCCGCCGAGCCGACCTGCCGATCCACCTGGCCGCCGAAGGGCCCAAGAACATCGCCCTGGCGGCCGAGATCGCGGACGGGTGGCTCCCACTCTTCTACGCACCGCGCCTCGACGCGGAGTTCCGCGGGATGCTCGACGAGGGGTTCGCCGTGCGCGCCCCTGAGCGTTCGCCCGCCGCGGACTTCGAGGTCAGCGCCACGGTGCCGGTCGTCGTGGACGACGACGTCGAGCGTGCGGCAGACGCCGTCCGGCCCTTCCTCGCCCTGTACGTCGGCGGGATGGGCGCGAAGGGAGCCAACTTCCACCGCAACGCCATCGACCGGCTCGGCTACGCGGACGCCTGCGACGAGATCCAGGACCACTACCTGGCAGGCCGGCGGGACGAGGCCGCACGCGCCGTGCCGACCGGCCTCGTCGAGGACATCGCCCTCGTCGGGCCCCGGGAGAAGATCGCCGCCGAGCTCGACGCGTGGCGCGCGACCGCCGTGACGACCCTCGTCGTCCAGGGGGACGACGTCGCGCTACGGACGGTCGCCGAGCTCTCCGCCTGACCGCGCGGGGCGGGGTCCTCCCGCTCCGAGAGCCGACCACCGGACCCTGCCGTCCGGCGTCAGCGGACATCCCTCGGCGCGCAGCCGCTCGAGCGCCTCGGCCCGCTTGTGCGCGGGCGGAAGACCTGACGCAGCGACGACCCGCCACCACGGCACCCCTCCGCCGGCGTGCCGCAGGACGGCACCGACCTGTCGCGGTCCGCCTCGGCCGAGCGCCCCACCGACGACCTCCGCGACGCGGCCGTACGAGGTGGCTGACCCGGCCGGCACCGCGTCGACGGCGTCGAGCACAGCCTCGAGGTACTCCTCGTCCATGGGTCCACCCTACGACCGCCCCGTGGACGGACCCCGGTCGGGCGGACCAGCCGGGGCGCCGCCCCAGGGGCCCGGACGGGTCACGACTGGCAGCGCGGGCACCAGTACAGGGCCCGGGAGGCAACCTCTCGCACGAGGACGGTCGTCCCGCACACCCGGCACGGCAGACCGTCGCGGTGGTAGACGTAGAAGGACTCGTCCTCCGGGACACCGCCCGGTCGCCCGTCCGTGTTCTGCCGCGTCCGGCGTCGCCCGCGGCGGGCCGGCGGGTCCGGCTGCGTGCGCCCCCCTGCCGGGGCATCACGGTCCTGCGGGCGTGTCGTGACGATCGCGCCGGTACGGGCCCCGTCCTCCATGAGGCCGACGAGATCCGTCCAGATCCCGTCGAGGACCTCGGCCGGGACGAGCCGGCCGGGCGTGGCCGGGTCCAACCCCGCCCGGAAGAGCACCTCGGCGCGGTAGATGTTCCCGACCCCCGCGACGACGCCCTGGTCCATGAGCAGCACGGCGATCGACGACCGTGAGCGGACGACCGCCTCGACGAACCGCTCGGGCACCGCGTCCGCGCGCAGGGGGTCGGGCCCGAGCTGCGCGACGACGGCGTCCATCTCCTCCGACGTGACGACCTCGCACCGTATCGGGCCCGTGAGATCAGCGACGGCGCGCTCCGAGCTGAACCGCGCCCGGACCTGCCCCCGTGGCTCAGGCGGCTGCCAGGCGCCGCCGTCCGGACGCGGACCGTCCGCGCCCAGCGCCTGCTCGCCCTCCCCCACGCGCTTGCGGGGGGCTCCGATCGCGTGCACGACGGCGGCGCTGCCGTCGCTCGAGAAGGTCCAGGCACCGTAGAGACCGAGATGGACCCGTAGCCACCGCACGTCAGGGAAGTCAGCGACCCTGCCCGCGGGCGGACGCGACCTGCTCGTGCGCTCTCCCGCTCCCGGCGGCCGGAACGCGAGGAACATCTGCTTGCCGTACGCCTCGCTCACAACGAGGACCTGCCCGTCGAGCAGCGCGGCGCCAGCAGCGAACCGACCCTGGGGGCTCGAGACAGCCACGACCTGGCCCGCGAAGAGATCCTCGAAGGTCCTCGCGAGCCGGTGGACCGTGTGGCCCTCAGGCACGGGCGCGCGTCGCGGTCAGTGCGAGGACTCGTACGCCGCGAGCTGGTCGATCCGACGCTGGTGGCGCGGGTCGCCGCTGAACGGCTCGGCGAGGAACGCGTCGACGAACGACAACGCCTCCTCGACGGAGTGCTGACGCCCACCGATCGCGACGACGTTCGCGTCGTTGTGCTGACGGCCCAGGCGCGCCGTCTCGAGATTCCAGGCGAGCGCGGCCCGCACCCCGCGCACCTTGTTCGCGGCGATCTGCTCGCCGTTCCCGGAGCCGCCGATGACGACGCCGAGGCTCCCCGGCTCGGCGACGACCGCCTCTCCCGCGGAGAAGCAGAACGACGGGTAGTCGTCGAGGGCGTCGTACTCGTGGGCACCGTGGTCGACGACGTCGTGGCCGGCGGCGCCGAGGTGCGCCACAAGAGCCGTCTTGAGCTCGAACCCGGCATGGTCAGAAGCGATGTGAACGCGCATAGGACCATCATGCCGCAGCACGCGCCGTGCCACCGCATACGCCTAACCTGGGTCAATGACCTCTACAGACACCGGCCGGGGGCCGGCACTCCACTCCGGGATCGACCTCTCGGCGCTCGACCCCGACACCCGCCCGCAGGACGACCTCTACCGCCACGTCAACGGCCGATGGCTCGCCACCCACGTCATCCCGGCGGACCGGGCCGCCGACGGCGCCTTCCGCACGCTGCACGACGAGGCCGAGGAGCAGGTGCGCACGATCATCGAGGAGCTCGGTGCCGCCGGGACCGAGGACCTCACCGGTGTCGCGGCCCAGATCGGTGGGCTGTATGCGAGCTTCATGGACGCCGCAGGGATCGAGGCCCTCGGCGTCGCACCGATCGAGGACGAGCTCGCACTCGTGGCGGCCGTGCAGGACCGGGCCGAGCTCACCCACCTCCTCGGCACCCTGCAGCGCACCGGTGGAGCCGGAGCCTTCGGATTCTACGTGGACAACGACGCGAAGGATCCCGACACCTACGTCGTCCACCTGTACCAGGCAGGCCTTGGCCTGCCGGACGAGTCCTACTACCGCGATGACAAGTACGCCGAGATCAGGACGCAGTACACCGCCCACGTGGCGCGGATGCTCCGCCTCTCGGGCGCCTACGACGACGCGACGGCGACCGCCGGAGCGGAGCGGGTCCTCGCGCTCGAGACCCGGCTCGCCGGACACCACTGGGACGTCGTCCGTGACCGCGACTCGGAGCTCACGTACAACCCCATGACGCTCGACGCCGTGGCGCAGAGCGCGCCCGGGTTCGACTGGCACGCGTGGACGACGGCGATCGGCGCTCCCGCCGGTGCTTTCGACGCCGTCGTCGTCCGCGAGCCGGAGTTCTTCACCGGCCTCGCAGAGCTCTGGCAGTCCGAGCCCCTCGACGACTGGAAGGCCTGGTTCGTCTACCACCTCGTCAGCGCGCGCGCCCCGTACCTGTCCGAGGCGCTCGTCGAGGCAAACTTCGACTTCTACGGACGCACGCTCTCCGGAGCCCAGGAGGTCCGCGACCGCTGGAAGCGTGGTGTGTCCCTCGTCGAGGGAGCACTGGGCGAGGCCGTCGGGGAGATCTATGTCGCCCGCCACTTCCCGCCCACGCACAAGGAGCGGATGGACGTCCTCGTGAAGAACCTCATCGAGGCGTACCGGGTGTCGATCACGCACCTCGACTGGATGGGTCAGGAGACGCGGACGAAGGCGCTCGCGAAGCTCGCCGCGTTCAACCCGAAGGTCGGGTACCCCACGAAGTGGCGGGACTACTCCGCACTCCTCATCGACCCGGCCGACCTCGTGGGCAACGTCCGCCGGTCGAACGAGGTCGACCTCGACCGCGAGCTCGCGAAGATCGGCACCCCGATCGACCGCGACGAGTGGCACATGACGCCCCAGACCGTCAACGCCTACTACAACCCGTCGATGAACGAGATCGTCTTCCCCGCCGCGATCCTCCAGCCGCCCTTCTTCGACCCCGACGCCGACGACGCCGCCAACTACGGGGGTATCGGTGCCGTCATCGGGCACGAGATCGGGCACGGCTTCGACGACCAGGGCTCCAAGTACGACGGGGCCGGACGCCTCCAGGACTGGTGGACGTCGTCCGACCGCGCGGAGTTCGACGCGCGTGCCGCCCGCCTCGTCGCCCAGTACGACGCGTACTACCCCGCACAGCTCGGCCCCGAGCACACCGTCAACGGCGCGCTCACCATCGGGGAGAACATCGGCGACCTCGGGGGCCTGTCCATCGCGCTCAAGGCGTACGAGATCTCGCTCGGCACCGACCTCGCTTCGGCGCCGGTCATCGACGGCCTGACCGGTGCTGAGCGCGTCTTCCTCTCGTGGGCCCAGGTGTGGCAGACGAAGATGCACGACGAGGCGGCACTGCAGCGCCTGGCGACCGACCCCCATTCCCCGGCGGAGTTCCGGTGCAACGGCGTCGTGCGCAACATCGACGAGTTCTACTCGACGTACAACGTGCGCCCCGGTGACGCGCTCTACCTCGAGCCCGAGGAGCGCGTGCGCATCTGGTGAGGCGTCAACCGATCACGGCCACACCGGCACGGGCAAGGGTGAATCCTGCGCCCGTGCCGGTGTTCGTGCACGTCATGCCGGCCTCGGTGCTCGTGCACGCGAACGGCTCCACCGCGACCTCCTGCCCGTACTCGAGCACCGCGGCACCGTCCGTCGGCACACCCGCGGGTGCGTCACCGGTGACGCACGGCACATCCACACCTGCCGACGTGACCTCGACGACATAGCCCACGGTCCCCGCGCACCCCTCGACGGGAGCAGGCTCGCTCGCGAGCTCGAAGATGGTGCAGAGCGCACCCTCGGCGCTCACCTCGCAGGCGATGTTGCCCGACGGCGCAACGATCCGCTCGGCAGGCGCAACCTCCTCCTCCGTCGGCGGCTCCTGCTCAGGAGCCGCGGGCGCGGTCGACGGCTCCGTGGGCGCCGACGCCGACGTCGAGGGCGAGGCCTCCGCGGAGGACTCGTCGCCGGAGCCGCCGAGCATCGACACCGCCAGCCACACGGCCGCGACGACGAGAAGCACGTCGAACGCGATGAACGCGATCAGCGGCCCCCCGAGTCGCCCTCGCGCGGTCCCGGGACGGGGCGGCGTCGTGCCAGACATGCAGAACTCCTTCAGGTCGGTGAGATGTGGCCCTGCGGCCGCTGACCAGCATCCCACGCGCCCCGGACGGTCGGCACGTCACCGCCCTCAGCTCCGGCGCACCACCTCGACGGGTCGACCCGGCGTCCACGTCTCGACGACGATCGCGTCACCGGACTCCGCCAGGCTCGTGAGCACGACCCGCTCGAGGCCGAGGAGGAACACGTGCCCCGGGCCCGCCACCGGTGCGATGGCCACGATCGCCTCCCGCTCCGGACCGCCCGTGAGCTCCCGGGCACGTCCCATGATCTTCGCGTCGCCGCCGACCATGGACCCGTCGCCCGGGTTGGAGTGGAGCGCGAAGCGCGCATCGGCCTGCAGGTCGCGCGCCTTGCGCGCGCCCGGCATGGACCCGATCCACAGCTCCTCCGCCCACCACGCCACCTCCGTCCCGCTCACGCGGGGCGAGCCTGCCGACGTGAGCGTCGCGAGCACGTGGTGACGGTTCGCCTCGAACCGTGCCCGGACGCGGGACGCGAGCTCCGGAGCCTCGTCGACGAACCGCTGCCACCGCACCTGGGGACGCGCCAGCCGCAGCCCTGGCGAGCTCTTCGCCATCAGTCGAAGACCGGGCCCTGGGTCCGCGTGCGCTTGAGCTCGAAGAAGCCGGGTGTCCCGGCGACGAGCACGCACCCGTCCCACAGCCTGCCGGCCGCCTCGCCCTTCGGCGCCGGGGTCACCACCGGGCCGAAGAACGCGACGTCGTTGAACGCCACGACGGGCGTGCCCACGTCCTCGCCGACCTTCGAGATGCCCTCCGCGTGCGACGCGCGCAGCTGCTCGTCGTAGGCGTCGGTGTCGTAGGCGTCGATGAGCGAGGCGGGCAGGCCCACCTCGGCGAGCGCCTCGGCGACGACCTCGCGGCGGTCAGACCGACCGCCCGGGTGGAAGCGGGTGCCGATCGCGTCGTAGAGCGGCTTGACGACCTCGTCACCGTGCTCGACCTGGGCGGCGACGACGACGCGCACGGCACCCCATCCGCCGTCGAGCAGCTCGCGATAGTCCGGTGGCAGGTCCCGACCCTCGTTGAGGACCGACAGGCTCATGACGTGCCAGCGCACCGTGACGTCCCGCACCTGCTCGACCTCACCGATCCAGCGGCTCGTCATCCACGCCCACGGACACATCGGGTCGAACCAGAAGTCTGCGACGTTCGTCCGCGCGTCGGATGCGCTCGTCGTCGGTGCGCTGTCCGTGCTGGTCATGGCTCTCCCCGTGTCGGCCGTGCAGGTCAGGTCCATTCGTAGCACGGACGGCTTGACCGCGTGGAATGATCGGGGGTGGTCGATCGACCACCCACCCCGGTGCCCGTCCCCCCGTCCGCGACCCAGGACCGGCAGGCACCATGAGCCCCAGGGAGCCAGTCGTGCCCGGAGAGAACCTCACCCGAGCGGAGGCCGTCGAGCGCGGCGAGCTCGTCACCGTCCGCGCCTACGAGATCGACCTCGACCTCACAGCAGGGCCGCGGACCTTCGGATCCACGACCGTCGTGCGCTTCGCCGCCACTCCGGGAGCCAGCACCTTCATCGACCTCATCGCGCCGACCGTGCGCGAGGTCGTCCTCAACGGCCGGACGCTCGACCCCGCGACCGTGTTCGCGGACTCACGCATCGCGCTCAGCGACCTCGAGTCGGAGAACGAGCTGCGCGTCGTCGCCGACGCCGCGTACACCAACTCCGGCGAGGGTCTGCACCGGTTCGTCGACCCCGTCGACGGGGAGGTCTACCTCTACTCCCAGTTCGAGGTCCCGGACTCACGCCGGGTGTTCGCCGTGTTCGAGCAGCCCGACCTCAAGGCGACGTTCCAGTTCACCGTGACCGCCCCCGCGGCCTGGCAGGTCGTGAGCAACTCCCCCACGCCCGAGCCCGTCGCGGTCGCAGACGGGGTGGCGACGTGGTCGTTCGAGCCCACGCCGGTCATCTCCTCGTACATCACCGCTCTCGTCGCAGGGCCGTACGTCGTCCAGCGCTCCGAGCTCACGAGCCGCGACGGCCGCGTCATCCCGCTCGGCGTCTTCTGCCGCGCCTCCCTCGCCGAGCACATGGACGCGGACTACATCTTCGAGACCACGCGCAAGGGCTTCGAGTTCTACGAGGAGAAGTTCGACTACGCCTACCCGTTCGCCAAGTACGACCAGCTGTTCGTCCCCGAGTTCAACGCTGGGGCGATGGAGAACGCCGGCTGCGTGACGTTCACCGAGACGTACGTGTTCCGGTCCAAGGTCACGGACGCCATCAAGGAGCGTCGCGTCGTGACGATCCTCCACGAGCTCGCCCACATGTGGTTCGGCGACCTCGTGACGATGAAGTGGTGGAACGACCTGTGGCTCAACGAGTCGTTCGCCGAGTGGGCCTCGACCCTCGCGACCGCCGAGGCCACGGAGTGGACCGGGGCCTGGACGACGTTCGCCGCGATGGAGAAGAGCTGGGCGTACCGCCAGGACCAGCTCCCGTCCACGCACCCGATCGTCGCGACGATCAACGACCTCGAGGACGTCCTCGTGAACTTCGACGGGATCACGTACGCCAAGGGCGGTTCCGTCCTCAAGCAGCTCGTCGCCTGGGTGGGGATCGACGCGTTCATGGCAGGCGTCGCCCAGTACTTCCGCAAGCACGCGTTCGGCAACACCGAGCTCTCGGACCTGCTCGCCGAGCTCGAGTCCACGAGCGGACGGGATCTCGGTCGCTGGTCGCAGCTGTGGCTCGAGACCGCGGGGGTCAACACGCTGCACCCCGAGCTCGAGGTGGACGCTGACGGCGTCATCACGTCGCTCGCGATCCTCCAGTCCGCCCCTGCGGACTACCCGACGATTCGTCCGCACCGCCTCGCGATCGGGTGCTACGACCTCGAGGACGGCGCCCTCGTGCGCACGCACCGCCTCGAGCTCGACATCGACGGGGAGCGCACCGAGGTGCCCGACCTCGTCGGGCGCCAGCGTCCGGCGCTCCTGCTCCTCAACGACGACGACCTCGCCTACGCGAAGATCCGTCTCGACGAGCAGTCGCAGGCCGTCGCCACCGAGCACCTCGCCAAGATCACCGACCCGCTCGCGCGGTCGCTCGTCTGGGGTGCCGTCTGGGACGCGACGCGCGACGGCGAGACGCCTGCCAGCGACTACGTGCGCCTCGTGCTCGGCAACATCGCGACGGAGACCGAGTCGACGACGATCCGCACCACGCTCACACAGCTGACCCTCGCGGCACGCAGCTACGTCGCACCCGCCCGGCGGGAGTCGACCGTCCGGGAGGTCGGTGACGCCCTGTGGGCCCTGGCCCGGGCGGCCGAGGCCGGCTCCGACGCGCAGTTCCAGTTCGTCCGGTACGCCGCCGGGCTCACGAGCACGGACGAGCAGCTGGACACCCTCGCGGCACTCCTCGACGGCGGATCGCGTCTCGACGGCCTCGAGATCGACACCGACCTGCGCTGGGAGCTGCTCGAAGGGCTCGTCCTCGGCGGGCGTGCCGGCACGAGCGAGATCGAGGCGACGCTCGCGGACGACAGCACGGCGTCGGGCCAGCAGGCAGCAGCACGGGCGCGCGCGACGATCCCGACGGTGGACGCGAAGCTCGCGGCGTTCGCGTCCCTCGTCGACTCGGACGAGGTACCGAACGCGATCGTCCGCGCAACCACCGTCGGGCTGGGGCACGTCAACGACGCGGCCGTGCTCGAGCCCGTCATGGAGCGGTACTTCGACGCGATCGAGCGGCTCTGGGAGGAGCGCAGCTACCACATCGCGGAGACCCTCGTCGAAGGCTTGTACCCGGCGGCGCTCGCGAACGAGTCCCTCCGCGAGCGCACCCAGCGATGGCTCGACGAGCGGCCGTCCGCGGCGCCGGCGCTGCGGCGCCTCGTCGTCGAGAACCTCGCGGGCGTCGAGCGCGCGCTCGTCGCGCAGGCGGCGGACGCGCGCTGACTCCACGGCCGTGACGCCGTAGGACGCGCGCCCCTCGCGGGCGCGCGTCCTACGGCGTGCTGCTGGGTCCCCCCGCGCGGCGGGCACCCGCGGACGCCGACCCGAGCCAGGAGTGCGGGTTGCGATCCCAGCACCAGCCGAGCTTCGGAGCCCGCTCGCTGATCCACACAGCGGGCACGCGCTGGTCCCCGCGCCGGGAGCCGAGCAACGAGAAGCACCGGTTGCGACGGAGCATGTCGGGGCGATGCGTGACGAGCGCGATCCCCTCCGCGATGGTCAGCGGGGTGCGTCCCCGGCGCCGGATCACCCCGAGGGCATCCTCCGGAGTCACCCCGCACAGGTCGCTGCCCGTGTCGATGTCGAGGAGCAGGTAGCCGGACGTCGGCGCCGCGTCGAGCTCCGGGAGCACGACGTCGGGCGTCGGGACGTACCCGTCGATCTCGTCAGGTCCGATCATGAGCCGTGCAGGCCGGTCCCCGAGCGTCATCCGCGCCGCGGCCTCGGCAAGCGGTACCTGCGTGAGGACGAGGACCAGCGGCACGTGGTCGTCCCGGTCGGTCCCGGCACCCGTCGTCTGCCCCGGCAGCAGGGCCTCGAGCGGCTCGAGCGCGGATCGCAGGTCACGCTCCGACACGCCGAGGAGATCCGGGTACCCCAGGCGCACGACGTCGTCGACCTGTCGCTGCAGCTCGACGACGTCGCTGTGCACGCTGACCCCGTCAGTCCGTCTCGGCGCCCGGTCGGGCGTTCATCACGCGCGCGAGGGACCGCAGACGCGCGTTCTCGAGCAGGTTCTCGAGCATGACGACGTTCCCCGCCGAGTCCCCGAGGGGCACCTTCCAGTTGGGGTACTCCTGGTCCGTGCCCGGTTGGTTCTGCGCACGTCGCTCCCCGACGCAGTCGGCCAGCGAGACGCCGAGCAGCACGGACGGCGACTCCTTGATGTAGCGGTGCAGGCCCTCGACGAGCTCTCGTTCGGACGGGTCGTCGCCGATGAGACCACGCGTCGCCAGCGCGAGGACCATCTGGTCACGTTCCTGCCGGGCCTCCTGACGCACCTTCTGCACCGGCTCCGTGAGCAGGCCCAGTCGCTCGCGGATCTCGACGTGCTCCCCCGCGAGGTAGCCAGCGCTCGGCGGCAGGTCGTGGGTCGTCACCGTGGCGAGCGTCAGCGCCCGGAAGTCCTCCGGCGGGATGGGACGCCCGTTCCCGTCCTTCTCGAACCACAGCACCGAGGTGCCGAGGATGCCGCGCTCGGTGAGATAGTCACGGACCCATGGCTCGAACAGGCCCAGGTCCTCGCCGATGACGAGCGCGCCGGCCCGGTGCGCCTCGAGACACAGGATGCCGATGAGGGCGTCGTGGTCGTAACGCACGTAGGCACCCTGGTCGGCGGAGTTCCCCTCCGGGATCCACCAGAGGCGGAAGAGACCGATGACGTGGTCGATGCGCAGGGCACCCGCGTGGCGGAAGATCGTGCGCAGGAGCTCCCGGAACGCGGCGTACCCGGTGCGTTCCAGCTCGAGAGGCTGCCACGGCGGCTGCGACCAGTTCTGCCCCTGCTGGTTGTACATGTCCGGCGGAGCCCCGACACCGATCCCCTGGGCAAGGACCGGACCCAGCGCCCAGGCGTCCGAGCCGGACGGGTGCACGCCGACGGCCAGGTCGTGCATGATCCCGATGGACATGCCGCCCTCGAGCGCGGCGCGCTGCGCCTGCTCGAGCTGGAGGTCCGCGACCCACTGGAGCCAGCAGTAGAAGTCGATCTCCGCGGCCAGCTGCTCCCGCATCGCGGCGACGGCGGCGCTCGACACGTCCTGCAGCTCCTCGGGCCACTCGGTGCCCGCGAGATGGTCCGTGAGAGCGCACCACGCTGCGAAGTCCTCGAGCCCACGCCCCTGGGACTGGCGGAACTCGCGGAAGGACGTCTCGCGTGCCGCGGACCGGGGCGCCTGGTAGACGACCTTGAGGGCGGCCTTCTTCGCGTCCCACGCCGCATCCCGGTCGATGGGCCCTGCGTCCTCGCTCATGCCACGGACGGCGTCCGCCGACCACTCCACGAGCGACCGGTCGGCAGCCGAGAGGTAGGCCGTCTCGCGGATGTCCTCGACCCGGAGATAGATGGGGTTGATGAAACGTCGGCTCACCGGGAGGTACGGCGACGGCGTCATCGGCGGCGTGGGCTCCGCCGCGGCGACCGGGTTGATGAGCAGGAAGTCGGCGCCGAGCGACCGGCCGGCCATCCAGCCGAGGTCGGCCAGGTCTGCGAAGTCGCCCACCCCCCATGACTGGTGGGACCGGACCGAGTAGAGCTGTGTCATGAGTCCCCACGGAGCACGCTCCGCCGTGGGCTCGGGCCCCTCGAGGCGGTCCGGGGTGACGGCGAGCGTGGCGCGCGCCTGTCCGTCGGGTGTCCGTGCGAACACCTCGTGCCAGCCCAGCGGGAGGTCGGCGGGCAGCTCGAACGTCGCCCGACCGATCGCCCGGCCGTCGACGGTGCGCGGAGGCGTGTAGACGTCGAGCTGCTCGAGGGCGACGGTGCCACCATGCGACTCGAGCTCGACGAGCACCTCGACCGGCGCTCCGTCCGTGACGTGCACCGGGACCCGGGCGGCGTGCCCCTGACGCACGACGATGGTCGGCGGGAGCATCCGTCGCCAGGGCGCGTCCTCGGCGTTCGCCAGCGCCACGTCCACGCGCTCCGGGTTCGATGCGTCCACGCCCATCGCGCGCAGGACACCGACGAGCGTGCTCGCGGAGACCTTCTGCGTCTCGCCGTGGAAACCGTGGTGCTCCGTCGTGATGCCGTATGCGTGAGCGAGCTGGAGGAGGGCGTCGGAAGGGGGGTTCGCGTTGTCGTGGGCCACGGGTGAATCCTGCCAGAGACAACGGACCGGGGCAGCCGGGAGGCGACGCGTCACCCGTGCTCGACGGTCGTCGCGAGACGCTGGCCTGCGGGCGATGTCGTCGACGATGTATAGCCTTCGAGCATGCTGCACACGGACATCACCTCCTCGTCGTTCGACCCCAAGAGCCTCGACTCGTGGATCGACTGGCTGCTGGGCACCCCGCTGCACCTCGTGCTCATCGCGCTCGTCGGAGCGATCGTCCTGGTCTCCCTGCGGCGGGTCATCAGGACCGCCGTGGAGCACATCGCGGACGGCAGCCTCATGAACCGGCGGGGCCTGCGAGACCTCGGCGGCACGGACGTCGGCGCCGCGCTGCTGCGCGCCAACCCGCTCGCCTCCGCTCGTCGGGCACAGCGCGCCCGGACGATCGGGTCCGTCCTGCGCTCGACCACGACGATCGTCGTGGGCGCCATCGTCGTGCTCATGATGCTCGACGAGGTGGGCGTGAACATCATGCCGTTGCTGGCATCCGCGGGCGTGGCAGGCGTCGCGCTCGGCTTCGGCGCGCAGAGCCTCGTCAAGGACTTCCTCTCGGGCACGTTCATGCTGCTCGAGGACCAGTACGGGGTCGGGGACACCGTGACGTTCGGCGAGGTGTCCGGGACCGTCGAGGCGGTGGCCCTGCGCGTCACGAAGGTCCGCGACGGCAACGGCACGCTCTGGTACGTGCGGAACGGGGAGATCGTCAGCGTCGGCAACAAGACCCAGGGGTGGGCGCGCGCGATCGTCGAGGTGCAGCTGCGACCCGACGCGGACTTCGACGAGGCGCGGCGTCGGCTCACCCGAGCCGGCCGGACCGTCCAGGACGACGCGGTGCTCGGTCGGTACTTCCAGGAGGACCCGGAGGTCATCGGGATCGAGACGCTCACGGCCACGTCCGTGCTCATGAAGCTGCAGGCGAGGACCGACCCTGCGATGCAGTGGGAGGTGGCTCGCGCGATGCGCGAGGCGGTGTGGACGGAGCTCGACGCGGCTGGCATCCCGCTGGCGACGACCCAGCAGCCGACCGTGATCGTCAGCGACCAGCAGCGCACGACCCCGGCCGCTCCCGCAGCACCGGCGAGCAGCGAGCGAACCGCTCCGCAACGAGCACCCGCCCCGGCCGCGTCCCCGGCAGCTCCGGTGGGACCGGTCAGTCCTGCGCCGCCCGCGTCAACCAGCTCAGCAGAGGATCTCCCGCGCTGACCTCCTCGCCCGTCCGTGCGAGGAGCGTCAGCTCGCCGGGACCTGCCTGGAGGGCGACGACCGGACAGACGGTCGAGAGGCCGCGCGCCGCCACCTCCGACGGGCGCCACGTGATGAGGACCTGACCGGCGGCCACGACGTCCCCCGCGCTCACGTGCAGCTCGAAACCCTCGCCGTCGAGGGTGACCGTGTCGATGCCCAGGTGCACGAGCACCGCCGGGCCGTCGGGCGTCTCGATCGCGAAGGCGTGCGGGAACAGCGACCCGACGACACCGGCGACGGGGGCGACCACCGTGAGGCCGGAGGCGGCCCTGGCCTCGTGCCGCGGCTCGACCGCGACGCCGGGCCCGACCATCTCCTCGGCGAAGACGGGGTCAGGCACCTCCGACAGTGCGACGACGCGACCGGCCAGCGGCGCGATGACGACGAGGGCCATCGGAACGGCGTGCGTCAGCGCAGGCCGTCGAGCTCGGCTGCGAGGCTGTCCGCCTCGGGACCGACGATGACCTGGACGACGCGCCCCGAGCGGACGACCCCGAACGCTCCGGTCGCCTTGAGACCGGGCTCGTCGACGAGCTCCGGGTCCGTGACCTCGATGCGCAGCCGCGTGATGCAGGGCTCGCAGTCGACGACGTTGGCCTGCCCTCCGAGTGCTTCCAGAATCTGCTGTGCCTTGCTCATGCCCGAACTCCTGTGGTTGCTCTGTGGATCTGTGGCTCTTGCCTAGGGTAGTCGCCCTCGCTCGGAAAAACTGCGAGACTCCCCTCAGAGCGCGCTGATGAGGAGGTTCGTCGATGAACACCCCAGCTCCCCGGACGGTTGCCGGGATCGGAGTCTGTCCAGGTGTCGTGGCCGGACGGGTCGTCCACCTGCCCGCGCCGATCGCCGAGCCCCCGCCCGGGCTGCGGCTCCCGCCGCGCGAGGACCACGAGGCGCGCGCCCAGGAGATCGCCGCGGCGAGTAAGCGCGTCACTGCGGAGCTCGAAGCAGCTGCAGCGCGCGCCGTCGGCGACACGAGCGACGTCCTGCGGGCCACCGCCGCCATCGCCGGGGACCCGACGCTCGTCGCCGACGCCCAGCGCCGGGTCGTGGAGGACCACCTCGTCCCGGAGCGAGCGGTCTGGGAGGCGGCCGCGGAGGTGACCGCGCAGTTCCGTGCCCTGGGCGGGTACCTCGCCGAACGCGTCGACGACGTGCTGGACATCAGGGACCGACTCATCGCCGAGCTCACCGGCCGCCCGCGGCCCGGGCTGCCTGTGTGCGACTCGCCGTACGTGCTCGTCGCGGTCGACCTCGCTCCGTCCCTGACCGCATCGCTCGATCCGCGGCAGATCCTCGCCATCGTCACCGACGGCGCCGGCCCGACGTCGCACACCGCGATCGTGGCCAACGCGAAGGGCATCCCTGCTGTCGTCGGGGCGCGGGGTGCCAGCGCGAGCCTCGAGGAGGGCGCCCTGGTGCTCGTCGACGGCGCCACGGGCGTGGTCGTCGTCGACCCCGACCCCGAGCGGCTGAGAGCGGCGTCGACGCTCACCGCACGGCACCGGACCTTCCGGGGCCCGGGGCGCACGCGCGACGGGCACCGGGTGCTCCTGCTCGCGAACGTGGGTGATCCGGGCGAGGCGCGCGGGGCCGCACTGGCCGGCGCGGAGGGCGTCGGGCTCTTCCGGTCGGAGTTCTGCTTCCTCGACCGCGAGGAACCGCCGACCGTGGAGGAGCAGGTCGAGGCCTACCGGACCGTGTTCTCCGCCTTCCCGCGCCGCAAGGTGGTCATCCGCACCCTCGACTCCGGTGCCGACAAGCCCTTGCCGTTCCTCCGTGCCGAGCACGAGCAGAATCCGGCCCTGGGCGTCCGAGGGCTGCGCACCGCCGCACGGTTCCCCGGGCTCCTCGACGATCAGCTGCGCGCCATCGCGCTGGCCGCGCGCACGACGGAGGCAGACGTCTGGGTCATGGCACCGATGGTCTCGACCGTCCCGGAGACGGAGGACTTCGTGGCGGCGTGCGCCTCCCACGGTCTCGATACGGCGGGCGTGATGATCGAGGTCCCGAGCGCCGCGCTCCTCGCCGGGCCGATCCTCGCCCGGGCGAGCTTCGCGTCGGTCGGAACGAACGACCTCACCCAGTACGCCATGGCCGCTGACCGGCTGCTCGGGTCGCTGGCCGAGCTCTCCGACCCGTGGCAGCCCGCCGTGCTCCAGCTCATCGACGCGGCGTGCCGGGGTGGCGCCGCACAGGGTCGGCCGGTCGGGGTGTGCGGTGAGGCGGCCTCGAACCCGGTGCTCGCCGTCGTCCTCGTGGGCCTGGGAGCGACATCGCTGTCCATGACGCCCCGGGCGCTGGCCGACGTCGGGGCTGTCCTGTCCGTCGTGGACCGGGACAGCTGCCGGGAGGTGGCGCAGGTCGCGCTCGCCGCCGAGACGGCCGCGGGAGCGCGGGCGCAGGTGCGCGCGCGGCTGCCGATGCTCGCGGGGCTCGGCCTCTGACCGGTCGGCAGCCGGGAGCGTGCCTCAGACGACCGCGCTGGGAGCTCCGGGCCCGGCCCGGTCGGTGAAGCGCAGCTCGATCTCCCGCAGCATCCCCCGGGTGTTCCACGCGACCGCCGTGACGGCCAGCGGGGCGAGGAGCAGCACGACCCATCCGGACGTGACCGCCAGCAGGAACGCCGCGGTGAAGACGATGAGCAGGTTGACCATCGTCGTGCGCGGAGACGCCCCGACGAAGTAGAGGGCGAGCCTGACGAGGTCACGCTGGCGGAACGTGAACGCCGTGCTGATCGCGAGCATGTTCACGAGCCACAGGAGCATGACGAGCGCGAGGAACGGCAGGGCGATGCGGAGCGCGACGTCCCCCACCGGGCCCCCCAGGCTGACGTCGCGGACATCTCCGAGCAGGAGCGCCACCACGATCACGGCAGGGATCCAGTGCACTGCCGTGCTCGTCGCGTTGAGCCGGTACCCCCGTAGGAACTCCTCGACCGGACGGGACGCACCGTCGCGCAGGCTCCTGCGGACACAGTGCAGAGCAGCGGAGAGGGCCGGTCCGAGCGAGAACGCTCCGATCGCCAGCAGGATGCCGTTCGGTCGGTCGTCGGCGAGCAGCGCGAGGGCGACGATCATGGGCAGCGCGGCGACGAGGAAGCACCCTTCGAGCGCCACGACCCAGTGCGCGGTGCGTCGGAGCCCCGCCTGCGGGGCCAACGGGGTCGAAAGGACGTCCGTGGGGGTCGGCTCCTGCGGGTCGGCCCCGTCGGCGTGTGCACGGTGCTGCTCCGGCTCGTTCGTCGTCATGTCACCACGATCGCACGGTGGACAGGTGGCGCGGCGATGCGTACCACCCCGCGTAGGATCACACCGACCGGATGACGGGCACCGACGCACGCCGACGCACACAGTTGCGCCGTCGACCGGGCCCGCGGACCCGGATCCGGTTCCGCTTCGACGAGAACCGAGTGGAGCGACCGTGGAGTCCACGCCGATGACGATCTCGAAGATCGCCGAGGCAGCCGGGGTCTCGGTCCCGACCGTGTCGAAGGTCCTCAACGGCAGGGCCGACGTCTCCCCGGCCACGCGTGCCCGGGTCGAGGCACTCATCGACAAGCACCAGTACCGACGCCGCCGCGCCGTGAGCTCACCAGCGACCGCGGGAGGGATGCGCACGATCGACCTCGTGTTCCACGAGCTCGGCAGCCCCTGGGCCGTCGAGATCATCCGGGGGGTCGAACGGGTCGCCCGGGAGGAACGCCTCGCCGTCGTGCTCGCCGAGTGCGGCGGTGCCCGCACACCGCGCCAGGAATGGCTCGACGGCGTGCTGGCCCGCAAGCCCGACGGTGTCGTCATGGTCTTCGCGGACCTCGACCCGTCCCAGCGGCGCCAGCTCGAGACCCGGAACATCCCCAGCGTCATCGTCGACCCCTCCGGTGAACCGACGATCGACGTCCCGTCCGTCGGCTCCGCCAACTGGAACGGAGGGCTCGCAGCGACCCGGCACCTCCTCGACCTCGGGCACCGGCGCATCGGCGTCATCGGCGGACCGGCGAGCGTGTGGTGCTCACGGGCGAGGATCGACGGTTACCGGTCCGCGATGGAGGAGGCCGGCATCGGGTTCGACGAGACCCTTGTCCGGCAGGGCGACTTCGGCGTGGACAGCGGCCACGAGCAGGGGCTCGAGCTGCTCTCCCTGCCCGACCGACCCACCGCCGTCTTCGCGGGCAGCGATCTGCAGGCGCTCGGGCTCTACCACGCGGCGACAGAGCTGGGTCTGCGCGTGCCGCAGGACGTCTCCGTGGTGGGGTACGACGACCTGCCGGTGGCGGCCTGGATCAACCCGCCCCTGACGACCGTGCGCCAGCCCCTCATCGAGATGGCGGACCACGCGACCCGCCTCGTCCTGCGCCTCGCCCGCGGGGAGCGTCCCCCCACGACCCGCATCGACCTCGCGGCGACCCTCGTCGTGCGCGCCAGCACGACCGCTCCGCACGCACCCGCACCCGCCTCCGGCTCTGGCTCTGGCTCTGGCTCTGGCTCTGG
Source organism: Sanguibacter sp. Z41_6 (assembly GCF_059621145.1). Classification (NCBI taxonomy): domain Bacteria; kingdom Bacillati; phylum Actinomycetota; class Actinomycetes; order Micrococcales; family Sanguibacteraceae; genus Sanguibacter; species Sanguibacter sp. Z41_6. The sequence goes on from NZ_JCAQIF010000003.1 coordinate 226,811, forward strand.
CTCTGGCTCTGGCTCTGGCTCTGGCTCTGGCTCTGGCTCTGGGATAGTGGACGCGTGACACACGAGCCCGTCCCCCCGCCGTCGTTCTTCGAGCAGATCGGTGGCCACGAGACCTTCGTCGCCCTCGTCGACGCCTTCTACGACGGTGTCGCGAGCGACCCCGTCCTCGCCCCGATGTACCCCGAGGCCGACCTCGCGCCCGCGAAGGTGCGACTCACCGGGTTCCTCGAGCAGTACTGGGGCGGACCGACCACCTACTCGCAGGAACGGGGTCACCCCCGCCTGCGCATGCGGCACGCCCCCTACAAGGTCAACCCGGACGCCCGCGACCGCTGGCTCGCGCACATGCGCGCAGCGGTGACGAGCCTGCACCTCGCGCCGCTGCACGAGGCGATGCTGTGGGACTACCTCGAGCGCGCCGCGCACTCGCTCATCAACACGTTCGACGAGTAGGAGGCCCATGAGCGCCCCGACGACCCCGCCGCACACCCCCGACGACCGTGGCCCGCGCGCTCCGGACGACCTCCCGGCAGCCCCGGACTCCGTCGAGCTGGATCCCCTGGCCCACCTGCTGAACGTCCTCGAGCTCGAGTACCACGGTGCCGAGACCGGCGAGGACGTCTACTCGGGCTCGAGCATGCACCAGCCGAACGGACGGGTCTACGGGGGGCAGGTTCTCGCGCAGTCGCTCCTCGCGGCCGGAGCCACCGTGGACCGGGGCCGGCTGCCGCACTCGCTCCACGGGTACTTCCTGCGCGCAGGCGACGTCCGCCAGCCCGTCGACTTCGCGGTGGAGCGCCTGCGGGACGGGCGCTCCTTCAGCGCCCGGCGCACCCACGCCTACCAGGGCGGCAAGCCGATCCTGTCGATGATCGCCTCGTTCCAGGAGGAGCAGGACGGCATCGAGCACTCCTCCAGCATGCCGGAGGTCCCCGGCCCGGAGGAGGTGCGCTCCGTCCAGGACGAGCTCGGCGGGATCGACCACCCGGTCGCCGAGTTCTGGTCCCGGCAGTCAGCCTTCGACATCCGGCACGTCGACGGGTCCCTCTACCTCGGGCCCGCCCAGGAGCAGACCGACCGGCAGTGCGTGTGGATGCGCTCCAAGGGACCGGTCCCGGGCGGCCAGCTCGTGCACCGTGCCCTGCTCGCCTACGCCTGCGACCAGGTGCTCCTCGAGCCCGTCCTGCGGCGCGGGGGGCACAGCTGGATGACCCCCGGCCTGAGCATCGCGAGCCTCGACCACGCGATGTGGTGGCACCGGGAGGTGCACGTCGACGACTGGCTGCTCTACGTGCAGTCCTCGTCCTCTGCCCAGGGTGGACGCGGCCTCACCTCGGCGCGCGTGTTCTCCCGCTCCGGGACGCTCGTGGCGAGCATCGCTCAGGAGGGCATGATCCGGGTCCCCTGACGCGCGTGCTGGTCCGGGACCCCTCAGACTCTCCTCATGCCCCGACTTCGTCGCGTCTCGGTCTCCCGCCCGGGCCTCTCCCGCCGCACGGCCGGCCGCGGCTTCACGTACGTGGACGCCGACGGGCGACGGATCACCGACCCCGTCGTCATCGAGCGGTGCACGGCACTGGCCATCCCGCCGGCCTGGAAGGACGTGTGGATCTCCCCGTGGGAGCACGGCCACATCCAGGCGTTCGGGCACGACGAGGCGGGACGGGGTCAGTACCTCTACCACCCGCAGTGGCGTGCCCGCCGTGACCGTGCCAAGCACGATCACGTGCTCGAGGTCGGCGCCCGGCTGCCCGCCGCACGGGAGCGGGTCGCCGAGTGGCTCGCTCTCGAGGGCATGCCCCGTGAGAGAACACTTGCCCTCGCCTTCCGGATGCTCGACGTCGGGTACTTCCGGCTGGGTGGGGAGGTCTATGCCGCCCAGAACGAGAGCTACGGTCTTGCGACGATGCGCAAGGAGCATGTCCAGGCACGCCGCGACGGCTCGCTGCACTTCTGCTTCCCCGCCAAGTCCGGGAAGGTGCGCGACGTGACCGTCGAGGATCCCGACCTCCACGCGGGGGTCCGGGCCCTGCTCGCGCGGCGCGGCGGGGACCGGCTGCTGGCGTGGCGCGAACGGGCGCGTCCGGCGACCTGGCGGGAGATCACCTCGGCGGACCTCTCGGCGTTCGTCAAGGAGATGCTCGGGGCCGACGCCACGCCGAAGGACTTCCGGACGTGGCACGCGACCGTGCTCGCCTCACGGGGTCTCGCGGAGGCCGGGCCAGCGCCGCGGTCGGACCGCGCTCGCCGCTCGGTCGTCGCGGGCGTCGTGCGCGGTGTCGCGGACGAGCTGGGGAACACCCCGGCCGTGTGCCGCGCGTCGTACATCGACGCCCGCCTGTTCGACCTCTGGGAACGCGGACGGACGATCCCGCCCGGGTGCTCGCCGCAGGACGCGGAGCGCGCGGTCCTCGAGCTCCTCGGCTGACGCCCGGGAGCAGACGTCACTCGCTCAGGCGCACCTGAACGTCCACCGGCCCAGCGCCGTCGGAACGCGCAACAGGCTCAGCGGCGTCGGAACGCGCAACAGGCTCAGCGGCGTCGGAACGCGCAACCGGCTCAGCGGCGTCGGAACGCCACAGGCTCCTCCACGAACGGCGACCACGCCTCCCGCTCGGTGACCGTCAGACGGCGGGGCGCACCGGTGGCCGCATCGATGACGACGATGGTCGTCGTCGCTCGTGCGCACGGGGTCGCGCCCGTCCCCGGGCCGGTCCGCTCCCCCACTCCCGACGCGTCGTCGTGCACCTCGTAGCAGACCTCGAGGCTCGCTCCGCCGATCCGCCCGATCCACAGCTCGATGCGCAGCGCCTCCCGCGTGAAGGCCACCGGTCGCAGGTACTCGATCTCCTGGCGGGCGACGAGGGTGTGCGACGTCGCGTCGGGGCCCGAGTCGAGCACGGCCGTCGGCCACGGGGCACCGGCGCCGGGCTGGCGCCAGAACACGGTGATGCGCGCCTCCTCGAGCAGCCGGAGCATCTCGACGTTGTTGACGTGCCCGTAGGCGTCGAGGTCGGACCAGCGCAGGTGGACAGGGACGTGGAGTCGGGTCATGGGGCTCAGTCAAGCACCCGTGCGGGGGCGTACGGTCAGCGTCCCGCGATGGCTGCTGCGGCACGGCACTCGTCGAGCAGCCGCCGGTGCTTCTCCACCGGCCCGACGACGTTCTCCACCGCGACCATCTCGATCTGGGTCCGCAGGCGACGGGCCGCCCGACGGGCGGCCCGAGAGGCGCCGACCAACGCGAAGACGCGGGACAGCAGCGCTGTGACGACACCGAGGACGACCCCGCCGACAGCGAGCAGCGTCGGGATCGGGAAACCCTCGATGTCGGGCGAGTTCGGCACGGGGATCTGTGTGAAGGCGAGCACGGCGAGCGCACCGAGCCACGCGAGCCCCGCGAGGAAGAGCCCGAAGAACACCCACTGGACGACCGAGACGACGCGCCACCAGGCGGGACGGCTGGCGCCGTCCAGCTCGGTGCGGGCGACGGCCTGGTCGAGCGCGTCCGGCAGGCCGTCGTACCGGACGGCGTCGCGGGTGCGCAGGACCCAGCGGGCGGGGGCACCCGCGGAGGCCGCGTCGACGTAGCTGCGCACTGCTGTCTGGCACCGGGCCGCCATGGCCGCGTCGGGTGCGGGCAAGGAGGTGCGTGTGAGCTCTGTCGCGGCCGCGCGCCGATGGAGGTTGAGTCGGCGCAGCGGATCGGCGCGGAAACGCCCTGCCCACCGGGTGAGCGGCCACCCGGTGGCGGCATGGGCACGCAGGAGCGAGGAACCACGGACGGCGTCGACGACCACGTCGACGCGCGCGGCCTCCTCGAGTCCTTCGAGGAGGCGGTCCCGCGCGTCCGCGGACGTCCCGGCCCGTGCGCTGTTGCCGGTCTCCTCCGCGATGGCCGCGGCCGCAGCGCGCACATCCGCGACGAGTCGTTCCGCCGACGCGGCCCGCTTCGCCGCCGCCTGGGTGAGGAGCTCTCTCAGCTCACCCATGCCCTGGCCGGTGAGCGCCGAGACACCGAGCACGGGTGCGGCGGCCAGTCCGTCCTGGACGACGAGGCGTCGCAGGTCGGCGAGACACTGCTCCTGGTCGGCCGGGGAGAGCCGGTCGATCTGGTTGAGCACGACGACGACGACGTCCGCGTGACCGGCGAGCGGCACGAGGTAGCGCTCGTGCAGTGCCGCGTCTGCGTACTTCTGGGGGTCTACGACCCACACGAGCAGGTCCGCGCGCTCGACGAGCCGCTCCGCCCGCACACGGTGCTCGACGACGACCGAGTCGTGGTCCGGGAGGTCGAGGAGCACGAGACCGCTGTGGTCCTCGTGCCCGTCGAGGAACGTGCGCCGGCTCACCTCGAGCCAGTCGAGGAGAGCACCGGCACCGGACGTCGACGGATCTTCGACGTCCCACACCGCAGCGAGCGCGCGTGACGTCGTGGGTCGTTGCACCCCCGGCTCGGCGATCTCCTTGCCTGCGAGCGCGTTGAGGAGCGTCGACTTGCCGGACCCGGTGGAACCGGCGAGCGCGACGACCGTGTGGTCGACGGACTGGGCGGCGCGCGCCCGCGCGTGGTGCACGGCCTGGGTGCCCCGGTCGAGCGTGGAGGTGCTCAACCAGCCGCGTCCGGAGTCGAGCGCGATCTCGAGCGCCGCCACGCGGCGACGCAGGTCTTCTCCGCGGCCGCGCCACCGAGCGGCCTCACGGAACCGCTTCACGTCTGCTCCGTCCGGGGGGTGCGGTTGAGGATCCGCCCGAGCAGCCCACCTCGACCGGTGCGCGCGGGCGCGGGGCGCCGGTAGGGGTCGTCGACGACGTCGAGCTCTGCCCCGCGCAACCGCCCCAGGCGTGGGTCACCGTCCGACGCGTACGGCGGAGAGTCCAGCGGGACGCGCGTGGCGTGCAGTGCGGGCCTGGCTGCCCGCCCGGCACGCTCGGCCGCGGACGCGGTCTGCACCCCCTGGGCGGCCAGGCGCAACGGTGCCCCGCTCGACCGCCCGGCACCCGCCGTGTCCAACCGGTCGGTGAATCTCGCCGCCTCCGTCCCGAGCAGCGCGTCGACGCGGGCTGCGAGGCTCTCCTCGGCGGCGCGCGCCAGGGACCGCACCGCCTCGTCGCCGAACACCGCCTCGAGAAGGCGCTGGGCGAGGAGGGCCGACCCGCCGGCGATGCCCACCTCCGCACCCGTGAGTCCGCCGGTCTGGGCGAACACGACGACCATGAGGGCCGCGCCGAGACCGTTCACACCGATGGCCAGCACCCGTGCACGTCCGCGCTTGTCCGCCCCGCGCTCGCTCACGAGCGTGAGGACGTCGGCCTGCCAGGCCCGGATCTCGGTAGCCAGGTCTGCACGCAGGTCGGTGGATGCTCGGGACAGCTCGAGGCTGTCGAGCAGCACCGACCCGGCTGGGTCGCGGTGCCAGTCCGCGTAGGTGCGCTCGGCAGCGCGGTCGGCGGCGTCGAAGATGATGGCCTCGAGGCTCGTACTGATGGCTGCGTTGACGCGAGGCGCCGCAGCACGACCCCGGAAGAACCCGGCGACCCGGTCCCGCAGCATCGCGATGCGCTCCTCCACGCCACGCATGAAGTCGCCCGTCCCGACGAAGTCCTGCCACCTCGAGAGCACCTCGCCGCGCAGGAGCGACCCGTCCGACGTGGCGTCCGCGACGTCCCGGCCAGCGCGCGCATACGCGGTGTCGACGAGCTGGCGCAGGTGCGCGTTGGCGGCGCGCTGGGAGTCTGCTGCGTCCGCGAGGGTCATGGCCCGACCCGCGAGATCGTCGATCACACCGTCCCGGGTCGCGGTGATGATGGCGTCACGCGCCGCGTCGTCCCCGCTCACAGCGGTGAGCCAGCGGGAGATCGGGGCGACTGCGTCACGCGGCAGCATGCCGTCCACGAGCGGGGACTCGGGCACGAGGAACACGGGCGCGTCGCCCAGGCCGTGGTCGGCGAGCATCTGTCGGAGGTGGTCGCGGACCACCTCCGCACCGGGATCGACCCGGTCGATGACGATGGCGACCTGGGCGCGGCGCGCCGCCCCCTCCTTGAGCATCTCCCACGGGACGGCATCGGCGTACCGCGCGGCCGTGGTGACGAACAACCACAGGTCCGCCGCGGCGAGAAGCTGTGCGGCGAGCTCCCTGTTGCCGACGACGACCGAGTCGAGATCAGGAGCGTCGAGCAACGCGAGCCCCTGGGGCACGGCATCGGTCGGGACGAGCCGGAGGGCCGGCCCGCTCGAGCCACCGTCCTCGCGTGGGAGGTGCGGGAATATGCGGTCCGTGACGAACCACGGGGTGTCGAGCGGGTGGTGGACGAGCACCGGGGAGCGTGTCGTGGGACGCAGGGCGCCGGGCGTCGTCACGTGCTGGCCGAGGACCGAGTTCACGAGCGTCGACTTGCCGGCTCCCGTCGAGCCCCCTACGACGACGAGGAGCGGCGCAGCGGTGGACTGGAGGCGCGGCAGGAGGTAGTCGTCGAGCTGCGCCAGGGCGTGCGCGCGCTCCCGGCGCGCCGCGGGGGCCGTGACGGTCTCGAGAGGCAGCTCCAAGGAAGCGACCTCGCTACGCAGCACGGCGAGGGCGTCGGCGAGCGCAGCGAACCCTGAGGCCCCGTCCTGCTCGCCGGGGCCGGTGGTTCCGCGGTCTGGGTCGGACATGTGTGCAGTCTGCCCGATAACCGCGGAGCCCACCGGCCCAGGGGCGTCAGTCGCGGGTGAGCTTGCGGTGCGTGACTCGTGTGGGACGCGCCGCGTCGGGCCCGAGCCGGGCCACCTTGTTCTCCTCGTACGACGCGAAGTTGCCCTCGAACCAGTACCAGCTCGCGGGGTTCTCCTCCGTACCCTCGTAGGCGAGGATGTGGGTCGCCACCCGGTCGAGGAACCACCGGTCGTGGGAGACCACGACGGCGCAACCCGGGAACTCGAGCAGCGCGTTCTCCAGCGACCCGAGCGTCTCGACGTCGAGGTCGTTGGTGGGCTCGTCGAGGAGCAGGAGGTTTCCACCCTGCTTGAGGGTGAGCGCGAGGTTGAGGCGGTTGCGCTCACCACCGGAGAGCACGCCTGCCGCCTTCTGCTGGTCGGGTCCCTTGAAGCCGAACGCCGCGACGTACGCACGCGAGGGCATCTCGACGTTGCCGACCTTGATGTAGTCGAGCCCGTCGGAGACGACCTCCCACAGGGTCTTCTTCGGGTCGATACCGCCGCGCGACTGGTCGACGTAGGAGATCGAGACCGTCTCACCGATCTTGAGCTCGCCGCCGTCGAGCGGCTCCATGCCGACGATGGTCTTGAACAGGGTGGTCTTACCGACACCGTTCGGCCCGATGACACCGACGATCCCGTTGCGCGGGAGGGTGAAGGACAGACCGTCGATGAGGGTGCGTCCGTCGAAGCCCTTGTTGAGGTCCTTCGCCTCGATGACGATGCTGCCCAGGCGCGGGCCCGGCGGGATCTGGATCTCTTCGAAGTCGAGCTTGCGGGTGCGGTCGGCCTCCGCCGCCATCTCCTCGTAGCGCGCCAGGCGGGCCTTCGACTTCGTCTGGCGGCCCTTGGCGTTCATCCGGACCCACTCGAGCTCGTCCGCGAGGCGCTTGGCGAGCTTCTGGTCCTTCTTGCCCTGGACCTTGAGGCGCTCGCCCTTCTTCTCGAGGTACGTGGAGTAGTTGCCCTCGTACGGGTACAGGCGTCCGCGGTCGACCTCGCAGATCCATTCCGCGACGTGGTCGAGGAAGTACCGGTCGTGAGTGACGGCGAGGATGGCGCCCGCGTAGGAGGACAGGTGCTGCTCGAGCCAGAGGACCGACTCGGCGTCGAGGTGGTTGGTGGGCTCGTCGAGGAGCAGGAGGTCGGGCTTCTGCAGGAGGAGCTTGCAGAGGGCGACACGGCGGCGCTCACCACCCGAGAGCACGGACACGTCCGCGTCCGGCGGCGGGCAGCGCAGCGCGTCCATCGCCTGCTCGAGCTGTGCGTCGAGGTCCCAGGCGTCGGCGTGGTCGAGGGCTTCCTGGAGCTCGCCCATCTCCGCCAGGAGGGTGTCGAAGTCCGCGTCGGGCTCGGCCATGAGCGCCGAGATCTCGTTGAACCGGTCGAGCTTGCCCTTGATCTCGGCGACCGCCTCCTCGACGTTGCCGAGGACGGTCTTCTCCTCGTTGAGGGGCGGCTCCTGCAGGAGGATGCCCACGGAGTACCCCGGCGAGAGCCGGGCCTCGCCGTTGGACGGCTGCTCGAGGCCCGCCATGATCTTGAGGATCGTCGACTTCCCGGCACCGTTGGGGCCGACGACGCCGATCTTCGCTCCGGGGAGGAAGTTCAGGGTGACGTCATCGAGGATGACCTTGTCACCGTGCGCCTTGCGCGTCTTGTACATGGAGTAGATGAACTCAGCCACTGGCTCTCTGTCCGCCTCAGGATTGATTGCGCGGCGTGCTCGCCGCCTGGGTCAGGGTCGGCCCGCCGGGGTCCCCCCCGCGTCGTGCGCAGGGGCGGACCTCGGACGGGTTGCTCGACCCCCCAGCCTACGCGGTCCCCCCGGCCCCACGGGCGGAGGTCCGCAGGTCCCGCCCGCCGGCTCAGCTCGACTGGAGCTCGGGGACGGGGGCCTCGGCCCTGCTCACGTCCGCCGCGTCGTCGTCGGGCAGCGTGGGTTCCGCCGGGGGCGCCGACGCCCACGGGTCGTCGTCCTCGGGCGCCGGCGCCGCGTCGACGCCGTCCGCGGTCCCGGGCCGGAGCCCTTCCGCTGCGCCTGCGACCTTCGTGTGGACGGTGTGCCGGAACGTCGCCTGCCCGCGCGCGAGGTCCGGGCCGAGCGCGTCAGCCTCGATGACGAAGGACGTCCGTGGTCCGTCGGGCGACATCCACTCGTCGCTCGTGAGGGCCCCGTGCACGACGACCGGGTCAGACTTGCGCAGCGACTCGGCGACGTTCACCGCGAGAGTGCGCCACGCCTTGACGGTGAACCATGTCGTCGGGCCGTCGACCCAGCGGTCCTCCGCCCGGTTGAAGTACCTCTTGGTGCTCGCGAGCCGGAAGCTCGTGAAGTCCGTGCCTGCGTCGGAGACGAAGTGCTTGGGCTGGGTGCCGACCCAGCCCGCGACGGTGACCTTGGTGTCCGTGCTCATGGGTCCTCCTGCGACGAGGGGACGACCGCGTGCCGTCCCGGTGCAGGCAACAGTGGAGGTGGCGACGCTCGCACGCGCCGGACCGGCACGCGGCGTGTGGATCAGACCTCGGCAGGGATCCCTGTGGGGGACGTCTCACGCGCCGACAGCGCTGACCGGCGGACGTCCGCATGCTCGTCGAGCACCGTCTGGGCCGGTTCGACGAGCATCCGCGTCGCGACCGAGGACAGCGCGTCGAAGGCCGCGGCCCGCAGCTCCTGGGCGCGCCGGTCCGCCAGCGCGGCACGCAGACGGGTGGCGACGACGAGGGCGGTCACCGCGCCCGCAGCGGCGAGCACCGCGAGGACAGCCGTGCCGAGGAGAGCCCCGGAGGCGACGTCGATGACGCCGACGCCCATGAGGAGCGCCACGAGGCCGGCAACGAGGGCGATCCCGCCGAGCACCCACCCGAGAACTCCTGCGCGCCGGGCTCCGGGCGACCCGGTGAGATCGACCGGAACCTCTCCGAGCGCGGCCACGACCGCCGCCGACAGCTGTGGGTGCCCGGGCACGGCCGCATCGACCGACTCGGCCCAGGCCGGCCGCATGCCCTCCGTCACCCGGCTCACCCACCGGCTGCGCAGGACGCGCACCGCAGACTCCTGCGGCGCGCGGAACGTCGGCGCGGCGGACTGCCGGGTGCCGCCGAAGCGCACAGCGCCCCGGACGTCGTCGACGACGGCCGCGACGCCCGCCACGGCAGCCAGGCGGTCGACCTCGCCAGCCAGGAGGGGGCGGGCGTCCGTGACCGTGGTCGCCGGCACCTCCTCGGCGATCCGCCGGCCCTCGCGGTCGAGCTCGTCCGCGAGGCGACCGGCCGCGACACTCCTGCGCGCCACGGCCGCGCGCAGCGTCTCGCGGAGCTCGGCAACACCCTCCCCCGTCTGCGCGGAGATCGTCCGGACGTCCACGCCGACGAGCCCGTCCGCCTCCAGCAGGCGGGCGACGTCCGCGACGAGCGCGGGACGGCCCGACTCCGGGACCGTGTCGATCTGGTTGAGCACGACGATCATCGACGCCTCTGCCCCGGCGAGCCCGCGCAGGTACCCGGCGTGCAGGGCCTCGTCGGCGTACTTCTGGGGGTCGACGACCCAGATGAGCAGGTCGACGAGGGGCAGGATCCGGTCCACGATGTCGCGGTGGGCGGACTTCACGGAGTCGTGGTCCGGCAGGTCGAGGAGGATCAGCCCGGTGAGGGGCTGCTCTTCCTGCGCGTCGAGCTCGCTGCCGCGGATGATGCGCCGCTCAGGGTCGACCTCCAGCCAGTCGAGGAGCGGCCCGGCGTCGTCGCTCCACGCGCACGCCGTCACACGTGCGGTCGTCGGACGCCGGACGCCGACGTCCGCGAAGCTCAGGCGCGAGAGCGCGTTGAAGGTGCTGGACTTGCCCGAGCCGGTACCGCCGGCGAGGGCGACGACCGTGTGGTCCACTCCGAGGGCGAGTCGCTCGTCTGCTCCTGCGAGGACAGCGAGGGCGTGCGCCGCGACCTGGGGGTCGAGCCTCCCGCCAGCGACCTCGAGCGCGTGACGGAGGTGGGCGACGTGGGCCGCATACCGCGCACCGTCCGGTCCCGTCGGGCCCTGCGGCGGTGTCGGCTCGGTCTGTGGCACGGGCTGCTCCTGGGGTCGGACGGTCATGTGAGCTGGGAGAGCTCCGCGAGACGCACCCGCAGTCCGACGGCGGCGTCGTCCGCGAGGGCTCGGACCGCGAGGGCTGTCCGCACCGGGAGGATCTCCTCGTCGACCAGCGTAGCGGCGGCAGCGGCGAGGTCCTCGGTCGTCGGCGCCACGAGGTCGCGCCCCGCGTTCCCCAGGAGACGACCTACGAGCGCCTCCGCATCGTCGTGCCCGACGGCAGCAGCGACGAGGAGCGCGTGCAACCCGTCGGCACCGAAGGCACGCATCGCTGCCGCGACCTGCTTCGTCCCGAGATCGAGCGCGTCGATCCGGGCCCGAGCCGCAGCGAGCCATGCGTCCACCACCCGCTCGCACCGCGCCTCCGCGGTCGCCGCCGACGGCACCGGCGGCAGGACGGTCACGCCCCCCTGCACCCCGACGAGCGCGTCGACCAGCGCCGTCCGCGCGTCGTCGAGGGCGGCGGCCACCGCAGCGACGGCTGCCGCGCGCACCGCCGTCACGAGGGGCGCGAGCGCCTCGGCACGGGCACGGCCGCGCCGCGCCGACCCACGCGCGAGCCCGGACCGGGAGATCGCCTTGTCGAGACGCGCCGGTCGCACGAGCTGGGACCACCGGGCTTCGACCGCGCCGCGCGCCAGGGCACCCGACCGGACGACGTCACCGACCGCCTGCGAGACGGGTGGTAGCGCGGCCTGCGCAGCGGCGGCGACGCGCTGCCCGGCGAGGACCTGGGCCTCGACGTGCTCGGTGAGCTCTTCGACCCACGGCGGCAGGGCGACGAGCGAGCCACGCAGTGTGCGCAAGATCACGGTCCGGGCGCGGTCGGTGCCTCCGAGCGTCGTCAGCCACCGGCCGATCGGCGCGACGGACGTGGCCGGGAGGAGCCCTTCGTGCGGCCCCGCGTCGGGCACGACGAACAGCGGGACGTTGTCCATGCCGTGCTCGCGCAACCGCTCCAGCAGGTCACCCCGCACGGTCGTCAGGGAAGCCGCTGGCGCCCTGTTGAGAACCATGGCGACGGTCGCGCCACGCTCGGTCGCACCCCGCAGGGTCATCCAGGGCAGCGCGTCGCCGTAGCGCGCCGCGGTCGTGACGAAGAGCCAGAGGTCGGCTCCCTCGAGCAGGCGGGCGGCGACCTCCCGGTTCTCGTCGAGCACCGAGTCGAGGTCCGGGGCGTCCAGCAGCGCGATGCCTCGCGGGACCTCCGCGCTCGCGACCGAGCGGATCGTCGTCTCGAGGGGCGTCCCCGCGATGACCTCGTAGTCCTGCGGGTTGTAGGCGAGGACCGGCTCCCGCGTCGTCGGCCGGATGACGGACGCGCGCGAGATCTCCTGCCGCAGGAGGGAGTTGATGAGGGTCGACTTGCCCGCGCCCGTCGATCCGGCGATGACGACGACGGCGGGCGACGACAGCTCCTTGAGCCGCGGCAGCAGGTGGTCGTCGAGCTGGCCGAGCAGCCGGTCCCGCTGTGCCCGTGCCTGGTCGACGTCGGAGATGTCGAGAGGGAACTCCAGGGCGGCGACGTCACGCCGCAGGTCGGTGACGACGTCGAAGACGGTGAAGTGCGGTTCGACCTCGTCGACGCTGCCCGACGCGTGACGCCCGGGCGCTACGCCGCGCTGGGGGTCGCCGGGACCGCTGGTGATAGTCACGGTCGTCATTCTCGCAAGGGACCAGGACTGCACCAAACGCGCGCGCCGCAAGAGCCTGCCCCAGTCCGGCCGGTATCCTCGCTGTGCACGGTCTCGCACCGTCCACGCCTCGATAGCTCAATGGATAGAGCAACGGCCTTCTAATCCGTAGGTTGCAGGTTCGAGTCCTGCTCGGGGCACCTCTCACCCCCTGGGAAGATGTGTCCATGACGACGAGCGACACCGACGGCACCGTTGTGGAGATCTGGACCGACGGAGCATGCAAGGGCAACCCCGGGCCCGGAGGCTGGGGTGCGTGGCTGCGTGCCGGTGCCCACGAGCGCGAGCTCTTCGGGGGTGAGGAGCTCACGACGAACAACCGCATGGAGCTCACGGCGGTCATCGAAGGACTGAGCGCACTCACCCGCCCGTGCAGCGTCACCCTCCATGTCGACTCGACGTACGTGATGAACGGCATGTCGAAGTGGATCGCCGGCTGGAAGCGCAACGGGTGGCGCACCGGCGACAAGAAGCCGGTGAAGAACGTCGACCTGTGGCAGGCGCTCGACGCCCAGGTCGCGCGGCACACCATCACGTGGAAGTGGGTCAAGGGCCACTCCGGGGACGTCGGCAACGAGAAGGCCGACGAGCTGGCGAACCGCGGTGTCGACGCCGTGCGCCGCCGGGCCTGACCCGTGCCCGTCGCACGTGCGGTGCTCGCGCACGCAGCGACCACGCCGGACGAGCTCGCACTCGTCGCTGAGGACGGCACCAGCCTGACGTACGCCGAGCTGGCCCGGCGGGCGTCCGCCCTCGCCACGCTCCTGGGCGCCGGACTCCTGCCCACCGGGCCGGTGCGACGCGACGCCGTCGTCGCCGTGGATCTCACCGGCGACGGCCCGGGACGCGTGGTCGACGACCTCGTCGCGCTCCTCGCCGTCGACCTCCTCGGCGGTGTCCCGCTCCTGTGCCCCGCAGGCTGGACTCGCACCCAGCAGAGCGCGGTCCTGACCACGACGAGGCCCGGCCACGTTCTCGGCGCCGTGCCGCATCTCGGCGCCGTGCCGGACGACCAGGGTGTCCCGTTCGAGCCGGTCGAGGTGCACGCCACGGACCGCGGATGGGCCGGCTTCACCTCGGGCAGCACCGGGCGGCCACGTGCTGTGGTCCGCACCCGCGGATCGTGGACCGGTTCCTTCCCGGCGGTGACGGCGCTCACGGGTGCGGGCGCAGGCACCCAGGTCCTCGTGCCCGGGCCGTTGGCGACGTCGCTCTACTGCTTCGGTGCCCTGCACGCACTCTGGGCGGGGGCGACGGTCCGGCACACGACGAGCCGCACAGGATTCCTCCGTGCCGTGGCGACCTGCGACGTCGTGCACCTCGTGCCCGCCGACCTCACGCTGCTGCTCGACGCGAGCGAAGACGTCGGCCGCACTCCCCCTGACGAGGCCCACCCCGGAGCGCCCTGCGCCCCCCGGACCCGGCCGAGGACCGCGATGGTCGGCGGAGCCGCGCTGGCACCAGGCACCCGCCGACGAGCCGAGGCGCACAACGTCCGGGTCGTCGCCTACTACGGCGCGACCGAGCTGTCCTTCGTCGCCGTCGACGACGACGGCACGGGCCTGCGTCCGTTCCCGGAGGTCGAGATCGAGGTTCGCGGCACCCGCGGCCAACCCCTCGAGCACGACGACCGCGCCGGGGCCCCCCGGGGCGAGGTGTGGGTCCGCTCCCCCTGGCTCGCCTCGGGCTACCTCGCCGGCGCCGACGGGCCACTTCACCTCGAGGACGGCTGGGCCTCGGTCGGGGACCTCGCAGAACCGCTCGCCCCCGACGGTCGCCTCGTGCTGCGGGGACGCGGCTCGGGGACCATCACGACGGGCGCCGCCACGGTCGTCGCCGAGGACGTCGAGGAAGCCCTGCGCGACTGCCCGGGGGTCGACCACGTCGTCGTCCTCGGGGCGGCCCACCGGGTGCTGGGCGAGGTCGTCGTCGCCGTCGTCGTCGGCGACGCCCCCCTGCACATGCTCGAGGCCCGTGCGCGAGAGCGGCTCTCCCCGGCCCAGCGCCCGCGACGCTGGTACGCCACGAGCGACATCCCACGGACCCCGACCGGCAAACCCGCCCGGTCCGAGCTGGCCGCCCTCCTCCGGCGCGCCAGCACGGCGAGCCCGGGCGACGACCAGACCGGGCTCCCGCTGCGTCGCCTCTCCCGCTGAGCGCCCTCGAGCACCCGTCGTTCCCACCGGGGCGCGCGGCCGACGTAGGCTCGGAGGCGTGATCGAGAAGAAGACTCCCGCCCAGATCGAGAAGATGCGCGAGGCCGGCCGGGTCGTCGCCCGCGCCCTGGCCGCGATGGAGGACGCCGCCGACGTCGGGGTGACGCTCCGCGAGATCGACGCGGTCGGCGCCCGCGTGCTCGCCGACGCGGGAGCGACGTCACCGTTCCTCGACTACCACCCCGACTGGGCGCCGTCCCCGTTCCCGGGCGTCATCTGCGCATCCGTCAACGACGCGATCGTGCACGGGGTCCCGACCGACCAGGCACTCGCCGACGGCGACCTCCTGAGCATCGACTTCGGGGCCGTCCTCGACGGCTGGTGCGGCGACGCCGCCCGGTCCTTCATCGTCGGCACCCCCCGTCCTGGCGACGAGGAGCTCGTCGAGGTGACCCGCCTCGCGCTCGAGGCCGGCATCGCCGCGGCGCAGCCCGGCAACACGCTCGGCGACATCGGTCACGCCGTGCAGAAGATCGCCCGCAAGGCCCGCGTGGGCATCCTCGAGGACCACGGGGGTCACGGTATCGGCACCGAGATGCACATGGATCCCTTCATCCCCAACGAGGGCCGCCGCGGCAAGGGCATGAAGCTCACCCCGGGCCTCGTCATCGCGATCGAGCCCATGTTCATCGCTGACGGTCGAGGCGGTTACCGGCCCGACGACGACGGCTGGACGCTGCGCTCCGTGCGTGGCGCCCGCGCAGCGCACTGGGAGCACACGGTCGCGATCACCGAGTCGGGACCGCGCATCCTCACCGAGCTGTGACCCGGTCGGCCGCGTCCGGTCATGAGGCGGTGATCGTCGCCGCGCGACGCACCTTCATCGGCACCGCCGGGCGCGGCCACCGGGACCTCGTGGCCCATGAGCTCGCGGCCCCCGTCCTGCGTGCCACCCTCGAGGACGCCCGCGCGACCGGGGTCCACGAGCACCCGGACGACGTCGTGCTCGGCAACTGCACGGGGCCCGGCGGGAACGTCGCCCGCGTCTCGGCGCTCGCGGCCGGCCTGGGCCCACAGGTCCCCGGGATGACCATCGACAGGCAGTGCGGGAGCGGCCTCGCGGCCGTGCTCACCGCAGCCCAGGCCGTCCGTACCGGTGAGAGCGCCCTCAGCCTGGCGGGAGGCACGGAGAGCGCGTCGACAGCCCCCCTGCGGTCCCACCGGCCGGGGCACGCTCCCGGACGCGCCAACGACGGGCCGCAGCCCTACGACCGAGCCCCCTTCGCCCCGACGTCGGAGGACGACCCGGACATGGGACGCGCCGCGGACGCCCTCGCGGCCACGTCCGGCGTCACCCGGGAGCGCCAGGACATGTATGCGGCGCGAAGCCATGCACGCGCCCTGGCGGCGCACGAGCGCGGCGCGTTCGACGACGAGGTCGTGCGCGTCGGGACGCTCGACCGCGACGAGCGGGCGCGCCCCCTCGACCCAGCGCTGCTCGCACGACTGCGCCCCGCCTTCAGCGCACCGGGCGACCCGGGCCCGCCGGGCACCGTCACGGCCGGCAACGCCAGCCCGCTGTCCGACGGGGCGTCCGCCGTCGCGGTCGTCCGCGGGCGGCCCGGCATCGCCGGGCTGCGCATCGTGGCCGGATCCGTCGTCGGGTGCGACCCGCGGCTGCCTGGTTGGGGGGCAGCGCCGGCGGCGCTCGCTGTGCTCGCACGCGGTGAGACAGACGTGACGGACCTCGCAGCCGTCGAGATCGTCGAGGCGTTCGCCGCCCAGGTCCTCGCCGTCACCGACGCTCTCGGCCTCGACCCGCTCGGCCGGGACGGCGAGGTCGTGTGCGCCGACGGCGGCGCGCTCGCGCTCGGTCACCCCTGGGGGGCGAGCGGGGCGGTGTCCCTCACCCGCCTCTTCACGCGGCTCGTCCGGGCGGGCGCTCCCGCCGGGACACGTGGGCTCGCAGCCGCCTCAATCGGTGGCGGGCTGGGCGTGGCGATGCTCGTCGAGGTCGTGCGCTGAGCTGTCCTCAGCCTGCGTCCCGCCCATCCGCAGCAGGTGCGCCCAGCGGTGGAAGGCCACGACGATCCCGAGGACCGCGACAGCGAGGCTGATCGCCGCCAGGACGTCGGTGACGAAGTGGTAACCGAGGTAGAGGCGGCTCCCGGCGACGAGGCCGATGATGACGACGCTCGCCAGGGCCCAGATCGTGAACCGCAGCCCGGTGCGGTGACGCTCCCAGATGAGGTAGCCGCTGACGAGCACGAGCGTGGCGGCGCCGATGGTGTGCCCGGACGGGAACGAGAAGGACGACTCCACCCCGGGGACCGTCATGTGCTCGTCGTCGGGACGAGGGCGCGCCACCACGGCCTTGATCGACACGGAGACCACGGTGGACAGCAGCATCGCTCCGACGAGCAGGACCGGGTCACGCCACTGACCGGCCAACCGCCACCACACGATGCACCCCACGGCCACGAGTATCGGCAGCACGACGGGCCCGGAGCTATTCGTCACCCAGGTGAGGAAGGTCGTCGCGGCGTCGCTGCGGTGCTCGCTCAACCATTCGAGGATCGGCTGGTCGACCACCCAGAGGTCGTCCCGCTCCCGCACGGCGTCGAGGAGCACGAGGAACGCCACGACGCCGCCGAGGAAGACCGCTGCGCCAGGGCCGAGCGCCCGCAGGAGCTCCGCGTTGGAGGGCCGGGGGTGTCGGGTGTGCTCGGGAGACATCTCGTCACCCTAACCGCGGCTGCCGCACGCTGGGCGGTCGAGCGCGACGCCCGGTGGCACGCGTGCCCGGAGACGGAACGAGCCCCCGACCGGCTCTCGCCGATCGGGGGCTCGTTCGCACGGGGTGAGTAACGGGACTTGAACCCGCGACCCCCTGGACCACAACCAGGTGCTCTACCAGCTGAGCTATACCCACCATCGCACCTGTCAGCCGGGGCTGTTCAGGACGTACGCCCGGAAGAACCGGGCCGTCGAAAAGCATACCCGGAGATTCGACCGACCCCTGACCAGTCCCGCCTCGCGGGCGCGTGACGCAGGACACGTCCGACGTCAACCCGGGACGCTGACGCCCTCCTGCGCGCCGGCCTCGCCGCCGAGCCGCCCGCGCAGGGCACCCGCGACCGGGTCCGCGGCGATCTCGGCGGCCACGGCACGAGCCGTCGGCGTGTCCGGTCCCGGCTGCGGGACGAACACGGCGGAGCGGTAGTAGCGGAGCTCGTCGATGCTGTCGAGGATGTCCGCCAGTGCGCGGTGCCCACCCTTCTTGGGTGGCGACGCGAAGTACGCCCGGGGGTACCAGCGCCGCGCCAGCTCCTTGATCGACGACACGTCCACGACGCGGTAGTGCAGGTGGCCGGACAGCTCCTTCATGTCGCGCTCGAGGAACATCTTGTCCGTGCCGACCGAGCTCCCGCCCAGGGGCGCCTTGCCCGGCTCCGGCACCCACGCGCGGACGTACTCGAGCACGGCCGCCTCGGCGTCGGCGAGGCTCACGCCGCCGGCGAGCTCGTCGATGAGGCCCGAGGTCGTGTGCATCTCACGGACGAAGTCGTTCATCTGCTCGAGCGCAGCGTCGGGCGGGCGGACGACGACGTCCACGCCGTCTCCCAGGACGTTGAGCTCGGAGTCCGTGACAACCGCGGCGACCTCGATGAGCGCGTCGGCCGAGAGGTCGAGACCGGTCATCTCGCAGTCGATCCAGATGATCCGGCCGGTGCTGGAGGTGATGGGCATCTGACCAGCCTACGACGGCGCACCTCGGTGCGCCGCGACGTCCACCACCCGGCCACGGCCGGCAGGGCGCGCCGTCAGGTACGCCGCGCGCCCTCAGACGCCGAGACGGTCCGCGATGACGCCGGCGAACCGGTCGAGCGCGCCGGGGACCTTGCTGAGGAACAACGCCGGCTCGGTGAGCTCGAGCTCGAGGAGGATCGGCTCGCCGTCGTCCCCCGGGAGCATGTCGACGCGTGCGTAGAGCAAGGAGTCGACGGACTCGCCCAGGACGGACCGGGCGGCCTCGAGGGTGCGCTGACCAAGAGCGAGCTCGGCCTCGCTGGCCTCGACGCTGCGCATGACCTCGGTCTGGTACAGCCCCTGCGTGGGCCGGTGACCACGCGACAGCATGGCGTTCTTGCGCACCGCGTGGGAGAACTCCCCGCCCATGAAGATCAGCGCCGTCTCACCGGCGACGTCGACCTGGTTGAGGTACGGCTGGACCATGACGTGCCGGCCCGACCTGAGGAGCTCCCGCGCGTGCAGGATCGCCGCACCCCGGGCCTCGGCGGTGTTCTCCTGGTACCTGGCGGTGTCCCGCGAGCCCGAGCTCACCGTGGGTTTGATGACGTAGTCGCCGTGGGCAGGGAGCCGGGTGTGGATGGCCTGCGAGGTGAGGTGCCGGTCCGGGTCCAGCCACAGCGTCCGGACGACGGGCACGCCCATCTCCCCCATCGTCTTGAGGTAGTACTTGTCGGTGTTCCACGCGATGACCTCAGCGGGGTTGGCGATCGCCGGCACGCTGCGCACCCATGCGATGAACTCCTCCTGACGCGAGGAGTAGTCCCAGGTGGACCGCACGACGACGAGGTCGAACGCCGACCAGTCGACGTCGGGGTCGTCCCAGACGGCAGGACTCGCGTCGATGCCGCGTTCGGTGAGCGCACCGACGAGGGGTGCGTCGTCCGGGTCGAGGTCGGGGAGGACAGAACAGGTCGCGAGCGCTACTCGAGGTGTGGGCACCCTGCCAATATAGCGATGAGCGGGGCGAGAGTGGCCCGACGCGACTCTCGACGACGGCTGCCGGAGCCAGCACTGGCCCCTCACGCAGCACGGCCCGGAGCATGAGCCCCGGGCCGTGAGATCTTGTGCGCCATCCTGGACTCGAACCAGGAACCCGCTGATTAAGAGTCAGCTGCTCTGCCAATTGAGCTAATGGCGCGCGGACGAAACCGTACCAGCAGAGGCTGGCCGTTCGCCAATCCCGCGCAGATCAGCGCTCGTCGTCGAGGATCTGCGCCGAGCGGGGACCGAAGGGGCTGGCCAGGTCCGCCATGAGAGCCAGAGGCACGCGTTCGTCGAGAAGACGCGCGAGCAGAGCGCTGACGTCCGGCAGCCCGTGCAGGTCGAGACCGTGGGGGTCGTTGCACGCGTGAGTCGCTTGTCGCGGTGCGGAACGCGTCGTCACGGTGGACATAGGATCCCCCTCCTGGCCGACCCACGTCGGCTCCACCACCATGGCACCACCGTGCACGGTGATCGGCAATGGGAAGAACTCCCCATCGCCGGCCGCGGTGCACGCGCACCCCGACGAGACGTCCCGACCTCAGGTGCGCGCCGTAGCATGGTCGCCACCGACCGCCGCACTCCGAGGAGCATGATGTCGAACCGCCTGTCCCCCGGGGACGAAGCACCAGACTTCACCCTGCCGACCGTCCCCGAGGGCAGCGTCTCCCTGTCGTCCCTGCGGGGGCAGCGCGTCGTCGTCTACTTCTACCCGGCAGCGAGCACCCCGGGATGCACGACGCAGGCGTGCGACTTCCGGGACAACCTCGCGTCCCTCGCATCGGCCGGGATCTCCGTCATCGGGATCTCCCCCGACGGGATCGAGAAGCTCGCAGCCTTCGCCGAGGCAGAAGGCCTGACGTTCCCGCTCGCGTCCGACCCGGACAAGGCCGTCGCCACGGCGTACGGCGCCTACGGCGAGAAGAAGCTCTACGGCAAGACCGTCGTGGGCATCATCCGCTCGACGTTCGTCATCGACGCCGAGGGACGGATCGAGCTCGCCCAGTACAACGTCAAGGCGACAGGCCACGTCGCGAAGCTCCGTCGCGACCTGGGCCTCGACGCGCGCTGACCGCTGCGTCGCAGCCCCTAGACTCGTCCCCGAGCGCGAGTGGCGTAATTGGCAGCCGCGCCAGGTTTAGGTCCTGGTGTCTTCGGACGTGGGGGTTCGAGTCCCCCCTCGCGCACCGCTCACTCGTCGCAGGAGGCCGCACCACCCATGTCCGACGAGATCGCCGCGCCCGCACCGTTCCGCGCGACCACCGTGTCGTTCGCCCAGCGCAGCGGGCGCCTCAAGGACCGGCAGCAGCGCGTCTGGGCGGAACTGGCCCCGCAGTTCGTCGTCGAGCCGCCGCGAGCCCAGGGCCGGGCCTCGGTGGACCCGTCGTTCGTCCTCGACACGCTCGCTGTCTTCGGGAGGCACGCGCCCCTGGTCGTCGAGATCGGGTCCGGTCAGGGTGAGGCGATCGCGCACGCCGCGCTGGCGAACCCGGGGACCAACTTCCTCGGCGTCGAGGTGTACCGCCCGGGAGTCGCCCAGACCTTGCAGCGCATCCGGCGCCTCGGGCTGACGAACGTCCGGCTCGTCCAGGCGGACGCCGTCGACCTCCTCGCCACCGCGCTCCCCGCCGGGTCGGTCGACGAGCTGTGGGTGTTCTTCCCCGATCCCTGGCACAAGGCCAAGCACACGAAGCGTCGTCTCGTGACGGACCGGTTCGCCGGGCTTGCCGCACGGGCGCTCACGCCCGGGGGCACGTGGCGGCTCGCGACGGACTGGGCCGCGTACGCTGACCAGATCCGTGCCGTCGTCGGTCGATCCGAGAACTTCGACGTCGACCCCGAGCCGGGACGGTTCGACGGCCGGCCCGTGACGAGCTTCGAGCGCAAGGGGATGGAGAAGGGCCGCACGATCACAGACATCCGCTGCGTCCGCACGGCCCCTCCCGAGGCCCGGCTGCCCGCCGTCGGCTAGCTGCTGACCTGCGCGGCGATCTGCTTGCGGACGTCGTCCATGTCGAGCCCGCGGACTCCCTCGATGACCTGCGCGAGCGCAGGCGCCGGCAGCGCACCCGGCTGCGAGAAGACGAGGATCCCGTCCCGGAAGGCCATGAGGGTCGGGATCGACGTGATGTTGGCGGCCGCGGCCAGGCCCTGCTCCGCCTCGGTGTCGATCTTGCCGTGCACGATGTCCGGGTTGGCCTCTGCGGACGCCTCGAACACCGGCGCGAACTGGCGGCACGGGCCGCACCATGCCGCCCAGAAGTCGACGAGGACGATGTCGTTGTCCTTGATCGTCTGCTCGAACGTGGCCTGGGTCAGCTCCTGCGTAGGCATGAGGTTCCTCTCGTCATGAATAGGTCTGTCTCTCACTAGACACCACAGCGCGCCGACCTATTCCACGCGTGGCGACGGACCGGAGCACAGTGCTCCGGTCCGTCGACCGGCCGCTCCCCCTGCGAGCTGCCGGCGCCGGTGTCCTCCTCGGCGCGTGCCGGGGAGGACACCGGTGGTGTCACCCCCCGAAGGGCAGCGTCACCGTGCTGTCCCCCAGCCCGAGGTCGGTCGTGGACATGCCGACGGCGTTCCACACCTCCACGCGGACCGTGCCCCCGGCCAGGTCACCGAGAGCGCCGGACGAGGCGACGAGGCCCTGCGCCTGCGTGTACCGCTCGAACCCGGGGAGCGGGTCCGTCGCGAAGTACGCATACGTCTCCTCGCGATCCCACGACCCGTCGCCCGTGAGGTCGTACGAGACGCGCACGTGCGTCCCGTTGCCGATGCTCGGACCGGCGTCGAGCGCGAGGTCGAAGGCCGTCGACCCACCTGTGAAGGCGGCGGTGAGCCCGGTCGTCTCGAACGTCACCGGATTGCGGACGGTTCCGTCAGCGATGCCGCTGGCTGCTGGCACCGGGACACGACCTGCCTCTGCCGGGGCCTCCCCGAGGCTCCCGTCGTCCGTGAGGTAGAGCGTCGGAGCGAACGGGTCGGTGGGATCCGTCGGCGGGTCCGTCGGCAGGTCCGTCGGGTCCGTCGGTGGGTCCGTCGGGTCCGTCGGCGGGTCCGTCGGGTCCGTCGGCGGGTCGGTCGGGTCCGTCGGCGGGTCGGTCGGGTCCGTCGGCGGGTCGGTCGGGCCCGGGTCAACCCCTCCGCCCGCGCTCCCCCCGCTCCACGTGAAGGCTCCCGTCGTGGCCGTCGTACCTGCCGCGACGTCCAGCACGGTCCCGTCCGAGAACGTCACCGTGATGTCCGTCGACGTGACGTTCGACGCCACGTAGGTGCGTGCGCCGTCCTTGGTGAACACCGACGACAGCACATGGTCGGCGGTCACGCTCGTGTCGACGTTCCCCAACGCCGCGAGGTTCGCGATCCAGTGGTACGTGTGAGCACGGGTCTCGCCCTCCTCGACGACGTAGCCGGGGTTGGCGGTGAACCTCTCGAGGGCGAGCTCCCCGTCTCCGAGAGCGAGGAAGCTCCAGAGAATGTCCTGCCACACGTCGGGCTCGCCGCCGTTGAGCCGGACGACCTCGGCGTAGTTCTCGAGGTTGTACTCCGGACGGGCTCCCAGGTAGAGGTGGTTGCCGGTGATGGGGAGCATGTTGATCCCCTGGATCTTCTCGGGGTCGCTGCTGAACCAGGTGGAGTAGGTCGCTCCGTCGCCCCACACCATCCCAGCGGTGGTGTGCTGCTGACCGTCGACCCCGAACTCCTCCGGGAAGGCCTCGCCGGACGAGTTGAACCAGTAGTTCTGGATCGCGCTCGCCTGGGTCGTCCAGAGGTACACACCAGCGTCACGGACGGCGGTGTCCCCGGTCGCCTCGCCCCACTGGATGAGAGCACCCGCGAAGTTCTGTCCCTCGGAGCTCGACTCCTGGTTGTTGCCGGCCCAGAACGCGCCGTGCCCCGACGCCCAGTCGTGGCCGGCGTAGATGTCGAAGTCCCGCAGGTACGGGAACATCTCGTCCGAGCGGTCGTAGTTGTTCGCGTCCCGCACGAGCAGGTCGATCATCCCCCCGTACTGCTCGTCGGACGCCCACTCGGGGTCGAACTTTGCGAGGGTCGCGGCTGCTGCGACGAAGTACCCGTAGTGGAAGTGGTGGTCGTTGAGCTCCTTGTCCGAGCCGTAGGAGGCCGGGAAACCGACGAGCGTCCCCCATGCCTCGTTGTACGCGAACAGCTGCTCCGCCTCGCCGTCCTCGGCCGTGAGCCAGTCCGTGAGGACGCTGCGCATCTCCGCCAGGGTCTGATCCCGCAGCTCGGTACGCCCGACGAGGTCCGCCATCTCGGCGATCCGCGCCGCCCTGCCGAGCCCTTTGCCCGTCCAGTACGTGTCGTTGTTGATGATGACCATCGGCTCTGCCGCCACCTCGTCGAGGTAGGCGTTGAGCGAGTCGAGCCCTGCTCCGCTGCCCGTGGCGACAGCGGGGAGCTCCGGAAGCACCCCGGTGTACGTGGTGACGGTGGTGAACTCGTCCACCCCTCGCAGGACCGGCATGGGGCCGCGCGGCGAGACGTACGCGTCACCGGTGGGCTCCGCGCCGACGAGCTGCTGCGCCTGGTGCGGGTAGAGCGCAACCACCGTCCCCTGCTGATCCCCGAACAGGTCCTGCGTCTCGTACGCGTACGTCACCGAGACTTCTGCGGCGGCCTCGTCGTAGTCGTACGAGACGGTCGTCCCGACCACCTCGGCGTACGCGTGCTCGCCGAAAGCCTCGGCCGCAGCGAGTCGGTCGGCATCCGTGGCGTCGGCGTCGGTCGGGAGCACAGCGAGGGAGAAGTAGTCCTCCTCGCCGAGCGGGCTGCTGAGGGACTGTCCGGAGACGGTCCAGTCGGCACCGGGCGCGGTGAAGGCGACGTAGTCGTGGTCGTTGACCGTGAATCCCACCTGGGCGCCGTCGTCGAGCCACACGTCGGGCTCTGCCGAGAGGGTGAGCAGCGCGTCACCGCCCGTCGCGTGGAAGTAGGTGAACGGCATCCCGTGCCCGATGGTCGCGGTGAGGGTCTGGTCGCCGTCCGACCACGAGGGTGTCACGGTCCAGTCGGTCCAGTCGGCGACCTTGACGTCTCCGGCATCCAGGCCCGCGACCCCCGCGACGAGGTCCTCGGCATATTCATAGTGGTATTCGCCGATGCCCCCACCGGCGCTCGAGATGGTCGGGACGGTCGTGTACGACACCCCCAGCCCGTTCGCCCCCGGGAGGAACGACGCGGGGTGGGCGTGCAGCGGCTCGCTGAACTGGCAGTTGAACTTCTTGAACACGAGCGAGGACCACCAGTCGTTGGTGGGCACCGGCCCTTGCGGCGCAGCCTCGGTGAGGTATTGCCGGGGGTTGTTCGAGATGTCTCCGCACGCCTCGGGCGCGGGACCCACCGCTGCGGTGGTGTAGCTGCCTGCACCGACGGGCTGGATACCGTCGGCCGCTGCGGCCGGGCCGAGCGAGGCGCCCCCTGTGGCGCTGAGCCCGACAGCCAGGAGGACCGCGACGACTCTGTGCCGCCGTGACCCTCGGGTGTCGGATGGTTCGTGACGTGACGCGTGAACTGCGGACATACGCATACCGGTCTCCTTTGACCAGGTGTCTGCTTCCGGGCAGGAGGCTCATCGCCCCCCAAGACGTCCTACCCCTGCGAGAACGTTCCCACAACGACCATACGCCGCGTTTATCAGGACGGCACATTCATCACAAAGGGTCCGGGCCGCGTGTGAGATCCGCCCCGACCGCCCCCGTCCGAGGGCGCCGTCTGGCGATGAGGAGCCCCACCGGGATACAACTGATCCCGTGACCGACACCGCTGACTTTCCCCCACCCGAGTTCGACCCCGCCGCAGCGCGACCCGCCGGATGGCTCGGGGCGGACCAGATGGCTGCGGCACGCCGCAACCTGCCGATCGTCTACGTGGACGCCGTCCCGGTGCGCGTCGACGACTCGGGGGACGTCGTGTCCGTCGGGCTGCTCCTGCGCGTCACCCGCGAGGGGATGATGAGCCGCGCCCTGGTCTCCGGTCGCGTGATGTACCACGAGCGGATCCGCGACGCCCTCCTCCGGCACATCGAGAAAGACCTCGGGCCCGTCGCCCTCCCCCTCATCCCGGCCTCCCCCCAGCCCTTCACCGTCGCCGAGTACTTCCCCACCCCGGGCGTCACCCCGTACCACGACCCACGTCAGCACGCCGTGTCCCTCGCCTACGTGGTCCCCGTCCGGGGCGACTGCCGCCCGCAGCAGGACGCGCTCGACCTCGCGTGGATCGCACCCGAAGAGGCGTGCAGCGAGAGCATCCAGGCGGAGATGTACGGCGGCCAGGGTGTCCTGCTCCGGCAGGCGATGGCTCACGTCGGTCGGATCCAGTAGCCGGCACGGGTTCCCGGGCCGGCGGAGGTCTCAGAGCTCGAGCCGGTCCCAGTCGTGCAGATCGTCCTGCATCCGCCGGTCGTGCGTCGCGACGACGACTGCCGCCGACGTGACACGCAGGGCACGGGTGAGGTCGTCCACAAGATCGATCGACAGGTGGTTGGTCGGCTCGTCGAGCAGCAGGACGTGCGGTGCCGCGAGGAGCGCGCACGCGAGATCGAGGCGTCGGCGCTGGCCCACGGACAGCTCGGCGACCGGTCGGTCGAGGTCCTCTTCCGAGAGCACACCGAGCAGCGCGACGGGCACCACGTGGTCGGGGTCCAGGCTGCCGTCGGCGAGCAGTCGCAGCGCGAGCGCGGCGTACTGGTCGAACCCGGTCACCGGCCCCGCCGCGTCGTCGGTCGGGTCGTGCGCAACTGCGGGGGTGCCCTCCTGGGCGACCACACCGAGCCGGGCGTCCGGCAGCGCCGTCCGGTAGCCGCGGTCGAGCGCGATCGTCCCGGCGAGCACCCCGAGCAGGGTGGACTTCCCCGCGCCGTTCGCCCCGGTGATGAGCAGCCGTCCCGACGGCGGGACGGTGATCCGCTCCCCAGGCAGGTCGAGCCGCGGCGCTCCTCCGTCACCCCGGACCGCCGGGTTGCGGACATCCACGACGGGCGAGTCCGGCTGCCACCCGGGTTGCATCGTCGGCAGGTCCGGGAAGTGCAGCGCGGGCGGGGGTGGGGGGATCTCGACCGCCTCCGCCTTGAGCTTCTCGACGAGCCGGTCAGCAGCCTTGACGTGCGTCCGCGCACGCGTTCCACGCCGGTGCTTCTGGCTGCCCTTGGGCGGCCGCCACTCGTCGGACAGACCTTCGTAGGTCA
Organism: Sanguibacter sp. Z41_6; assembly: GCF_059621145.1. Taxonomy (NCBI): domain Bacteria; kingdom Bacillati; phylum Actinomycetota; class Actinomycetes; order Micrococcales; family Sanguibacteraceae; genus Sanguibacter; species Sanguibacter sp. Z41_6. The sequence continues at coordinate 253,455 of NZ_JCAQIF010000003.1, forward strand.
TGTCCAGCCGCGCCGCGAGCACCTCGGCCCGCTTCGTCTCCGCCCGGTACCGCTGCCGCCACCGGTGCAGCGCCTGGGTCTTGGCGAACCGGTACGACAGGTAGCCGGGCTGCCCGTAGAGCACCGGCCTGCCGTCGACGGACGGGTCAAGATCAAGGATGGCCGTGGCGACGTCGTCGAGCAGCTGACGGTCATGGGTGACGATGACGACGGCGCCGGTCCAGGCGGTCAGCTCCGCGGTGAGGTAGTCGATACCGCCCCGGTCGAGGTGGTTCGTCGGCTCGTCGAGCAGCAGGATGTCCGCCCGTTCCGCGAGCGTGCAGGCGAGCCGTACGCGGAAGCGCTCACCGACGGAGAGCGTGTCGAGCCGGCGCTCCGTGTCGCGGCACGCGCCGAGCCGGGAGAGCGCCACCTGCACGCGCCGGTCGACGTCCCACGCCGCCAGGTGGTCTGCACGGGCGAGCAGGGACGAGAACTCACCGAGCGAGCCCGACTCGTGGTCGAAGGCCGCGGCCGCACGCTCGAGGTCCTCAGCGACACGTCGCACCTCCGCGAGCGCGTCGTGGACGAGGTCCCCGACCGTCTGTCCGGGCTCGACGACGAGCTCCTGACGGACGACCGAGCACGAACCGGTACGTCGCACCTGCCCCGAGCCCGGCGGGAGGTCGTCGGCAAGGAGCCGCAGGAGCGTCGTCTTCCCTGACCCGTTCTCACCGACCACGGCGAGCCGCTGTCCGGCGGACACCCGCAGCGAGACGTCGGTGAGGACGGGACGGCCGGGATACCCGAAGCCCAGATGGTCTGCCACGAGATGCACGCAGCAACGATACGCGTCCAGGTGCACCGGTTATCGTCGGGTCGTGCCTGCACCGACCCGTCTGCCCGCCCTCGTCGCTGTCGTCGTCGACGTCGCGCTCGTCCTCGTCTTCGCCGTCGTGGGGCGCTCGAGCCACGACGAGCCCGTCACCCTCGGCGGTCTCCTCACCACGGCGTGGCCGTTCCTCGTCGGCCTCGCGGTCGGGTGGGTCGTGGCCCATGCCGCTCGGCCGGCGGCCGTGCGCTGGACGGCGTCCGCGGCCGTGCGCGCGAGCCTCATGGTCGTCGTGCTGTGGGCGACCGCGATGGGACTGCGCCTCGTCAGCGGTCAGGGAGTCTCGGGTGCGTTCCCCGTCGTGGCGCTCGCGGCGCTCGCCGCACTGCTGCTCGGCTGGCGCCTCGTGGCGGCTGCTGCGCTGCGCCTGCTCAACGGGCGAGGATCTCGGCGATCCGAGGTGCAAGTGCCCTGAACGCCTGACCGCGGTGGCTGATCGCGTTCTTCTCCTCGGGTGTGAGCTCCGCGCACGAGCGGTCGTGACCGACGGGTCGCAGGACCGGGTCGTAGCCGAACCCGCCGTCCCCGCGTGGGGCGGTGAGGAGCTCGCCGACGAGCGCGCCGGTGACGACGTGCTCGTCGCCGTCCGGGGTGACGAGCGCAGCCGCGCACACGAAGCGCGCACCGCGGTGCTCCGCAGGCACGTCGACGAGCTGGGCGAGGAGCAGATCGAGGTTGGCCCGGTCGTCTCCATGGGTCCCCGCCCAGCGCGCAGAGAAGATCCCGGGCGCCCCGCCCAGGACGTCGACGGCGAGGCCGGAGTCGTCGGCGACGGCGGGCAGCCCGGTTGCCGCCGCGAGCACGCGCGCCTTGAGGAGGGCGTTCTCCTCGAACGTCACGCCGTCCTCCACGGGAGCAGGCACGTCGAACGACGTCGCGCCCGCGACGTCCTCCGCGACGAGCCCCGGTACGGCCTGCGCGAGGATCGCGCGCAGCTCGCCGACCTTGTGCTCGTTGTGGGTGGCCAGGACCAGGCGTGGGGTCGGCATCAGGGGTTCTCCGTCGTCTCGATGGGGGTGGTCGCGTCGGTGGCGTCCGTCGGGGGCCCGCCGCGCACAGGGGTCAGGCTCGTGGGCTCCCCCTGGTCCAGTGCCGCACGCTGGGCCGCAGCGAGCCGGGCGACGCCCACGGTGGCCAGATCGAGCAGGGCATCCAGGTCGGCGCGGCCCAGGGGCGCTCCCTCGGCGGTGCCCTGGACCTCGACGAAACCCCCGCGACCCGTCATCGCGACGTTGAGGTCCGTGTCCGCCCGCGCATCCTCGACGTACGCGAGATCCAGGAGCGGCGCGCCGTCGACGATCCCGACGCTCACCGCGGCGACCGAGTCGAGGAGGACCGGGCGGCTGCCCTTGATGAGCTTCGTGCGCAGCCCCCACGCGACAGCGTCAGCGAGCGCCACGTACGCGCCGGTGATCGCCGCGGTCCGTGTCCCGCCGTCCGCCTGCAGCACGTCGCAGTCCACGTGCAGGGTGTTCTCCCCCAACGCCCGCAGGTCGACGACGGAGCGCAGCGCCCGGGCCACGATCCTCGAGATCTCGTGGGCGCGACCACCGACGCCCCCGCGGACAGACTCCCGCGTCCCCCGCGCGACCGTCGCGCGAGGCAGCATCGCGTACTCCGCACCCACCCACCCCTCGCCCGACCCACGCTTCCAGCGAGGTGCGCCGCGCGTGAGGGTCGCGGCGCACAGCACCCGTGTCGCTCCGAACTCGATGAGGACGCTGCCCTCCGCAGCGTCGAGCCACCCGCGAGTGATCCGCACGGGCCGCAGCTCGTCAGCCGATCGCCCGTCGACACGGACCACCTCGGGCGGGACAGGGGTCATGGCAGCCTCCCTAGCGGCACCCGGGACAGCGCGGCCCGCGGGACTCACAGCGTGTAGGTGGCACCGTGCTCCACGACGCCTACGGGTCCGGAGAACTCGCCGCGCGCCTCGGTGACGCTCGCACCAGCGTCGTTCCATGCGGGAATGTGGGTGAGGAGCAGCCGACGGGCACGTGCCTCGGCGGCGATCCGCCCGGCGCGCCGTCCCGTGAGGTGGATGCCGCGCGCATGGTCGCGCCCCTCGACGAAGGCGGCCTCGGCAAGAAGCACGTCCGCGTCCTGGGCGAGGGCGAGAGCGCCGGGGCACGCGTCCGTGTCCCCGGTGTACGCAAGCGTCACCCGCGTACCCGGTCGCTCGGTGCTCGGTCCGGTGATCCGCAGCCCGTAGGCCTCGACAGGGTGCTCGACGGCGAACGGCTCGATGGTCAACGGTCCGACCTCGGTGTGGTCGCCCGGACGCCATGCCCGGAAGTCGAACTGCCCGCCCATCGTCTCCCCCTCGGCCAGCCCGTAGGACTCCGCGAGGCGCGCCTCGGTGCCGCCCGGGCCGTGGACGGGCACCGGCGCGAGCCCGGCGAGACGCTCGGACCCCCGCTCCGGGTGGTACTTGAGGTACACGTAGTACCCGCACAGGTCGGAGAAGTGGTCGGGGTGCAGGTGGGAGATCGCGATCGCGTCGACGTCGAAGAGGTCGACGGCACGTTGCAGCTGCCCCAGGGCACCGCTGCCGACGTCGAGGACGACGGACCACGTCCGGCCCGCAGCATCGTCCGCCTGCAGCAGATAACAGGACGCCGGTGACGCCGGGGATGCGAAGGACCCGGCCATCCCGACGATCGTCAGCTTCATGCGACCGATTCCACCACGGCGACCTCGGGACCGAGGAATCGGCGCGCGAGTCCGGAGAAGACGTCGGCGTCGCCCGTCGACCGGAACCTGTGCACGGGGGGACCGGCGCTCACGTCCCGTTCGAGGTTGTGCGCGACGAGAGTCCGGTAGACGTCCTTCGCCGTCTCCTCGGCGCTCGAGACGAGGGTCACGTCCTCACCCATGACGTAGGAGATCGCCCCCGTCAGCAACGGGTAGTGCGTGCACCCGAGGATGAGGGTGTCGATCCCGGACGCGCGCACCGGGTCGAGGTACCGGTGCGCTGCCTCGAGCACCTGCGGTCCGGCCGTGAGCCCTGCTTCGACGAGGTCCACGAAGTCGGGGCATGCCTGGGGGTGCACGCGCACGCCTGGCGCGGCGGCGAGAGCGTCTTCGTACGCACGGGACTCGATCGTCGCCCGCGTGCCGATGACGCCGATCTCGCCGGTGCGGGTTGCCGCGGCCGCACGGCGCGCGGCAGGGAGGATCACCTCGACGACGGGGATCCCGCGCCCCACGGTGTACCGCTCCCGCGCATCACGCAGCACCGCGGCCGAGGCGCTGTTGCACGCGATGACGAGCATCTTCACGCCCTCGTCGACGAGGTGGTCCATGACGCCCAGGGCGAGCGAGCGGACCGTGGCGAGGGGCTTGGGTCCGTACGGCGCGTTGCGGGTGTCGCCGACGTAGAGGACGGACTCGTTGGGCAGCTGGTCGAGGATCGACCGCGCAACGGTGAGTCCGCCGACGCCGGAGTCGAATATGCCGATCGGAGCGTCATTCACACCCAGAGACTAACCGTGCCCGTTGCCGCGCGAAAAACCGCACGACCGCGCACGGAGGCGGCGACCCCGGGAACAAGAACGCCGACCTGCACGCTGTACGCGTGCAGGTCGGCGAAGAGGTGATGCTGCCCCCTGCTGCTGGCACCGTCAGGTGCCGTGGCCTGTTAGACCCTCGACTTGCCCTTGTTGAGCAGTCCCAGAACCAGGCTCACCACGAGGATCGCGATACCGACCCAGATGAGAACCTTCGCGGCCTCGACGGCCACACCGAGGATCAGGAGGACGACGCCGACGATCAGAACGAGCAACCAGGTAGGCATATGACCCTCTTCTCTCTCACAGGCCCGTGCGGCAGCTCCGCAGCGGGTGAATCGCGACCATGCTGGCAGCAACTGCGCCGACGCGCACGTCGAGAGCACCGACGACGCACATCTCGTGTGCGCTGCGCGATGAACTAGGAGCGCGCCACACCCTCGCGGTACCGCTCGATGAGGCACTCCGTGAGCGATTCCTGGAGATACCCGGCGAGCACGAACACGGACCCGAGGAACAGCCGGGGCCCAGAGTCGTCGGGGGCACCCTCCGGGATCGGTTCGCCCTCCTGCTCCGGCTCGCCCGGGCGGCCCCTGCGAGCGGCCTCGGACTCGTCGTCCCAGCTGCCCGTGACCATGTCGTAGAGCTCCTGGGCGTCGGCGTCCGAACGCAGCGACAGACGCTCCCCGATGACCAGCCGGATGTCCGCGAGGGCGCCGGCGATCGCCTCCGCCTCGTCGTCCAGCACCTCGAAGTCGAGCTGGCGTGTCTCGTCGGACGACGGCGCTGCCTCCAGGAGCAGCTGGGCGAACAGCAGGAGCCGCTCGACCTTGTGCTGACGCAGGTCGTCGTCCGTGAAGCGGCGGAACTCCTGAGCGATCTCCGGGTCGGCGGACGCATCCGGGATGAGCCGCCGCACCGCCGGGTCGGTCGGTGCCTGTGCTGGCTCGTCCGTCATCCCGTCGAACAACCCACGGATCGCAGCATCCGTGTCGTCCTCTGCAGGACCGTCGGACTCGGTGCCGGGGTCCGCCGGCGCGGTGTCCTCCTCGGCCTCGTAGAAGCTCTCCTCGCCGCCGAGGAGCTCGACCACGTCTCCGGTGACCTGAGCCAGCACGAGCCGCTCGGGAGTGGACAGACCCGCCGTGAACGTCGTGGCGCCGTTGTCGCTCGTCGCCCGGAACGGCCGCACCACTACTCCCCGCTCCGACGCATGGTCGCCCACAGCCCGTAGGAGTGCATCGCCCGGACGTCCATCTCGACCTTCTCCCTGCCGCCCGTCGACACGGCGGCCTGCCCCTCCTCGTGGACCTGCATCATGAGGGCGTGCGCCGTGGACTGCGGGTACCCGAAGTAGCTCTCGAACACGTACGCGACGTAGTTCATGAGGTTGACGGGGTCGTTCCACACGACGGTGACCCACGGGTCAGCGACGTCCTGCTCGAGGTCCCCGCGCACGTCGGCGTCGGGAGCGGTGCTGGCTGTCACGACACAATCGTAGGTCCTCGCAGGGCCGCGGTGCCCTACCGTTGCCTCATGGGTACAGCGCTTCTCACGGACCGGTACGAGCTGACGATGCTCCAGGCGGCTCTCGCCGACGGCACGGCGGACCGGCACTGCGTCTTCGAGGTGTTCACCCGCCGGCTCCCGTCGTGGCGACGCTACGCGGTCCTCGCCGGCACAGGGCGCGTCCTCGAGGGTCTTGCCGACTTCCGGTTCGGCCCTGACGAGCTCGAGTGGCTCGCCCGCGAGAAGGTCGTCGACGACCGGACCCTCGCCTACCTCGAGGAGTACCGGTTCACCGGGAGCATCACGGGCTATGCCGAGGGTGAGACGTTCTTCCCGTCCAGCCCTGTCCTCGTCGTCGAGGGAACGTTCGCCGAGGCGGTGCTGCTCGAGACCTACGTGCTCTCGGTGCTCAACCACGACTCCGCGATCGCGTCGGCCGCCTCCCGGATGACGAGTGCGGCCGTCGACCGCCCGTGCCTCGAGATGGGATCCCGCCGGGCCCACGAGGAGGCTGCGGTCGCGGCTGCCCGGGCGGCGGCCGTCGCTGGCTTCGCGGCGACGTCCAACCTCGAGGCGGGGCGGCGCTACGGCATCCCGACGATCGGCACCGCGGCGCACGCCTTCACTCTCCTGCACGACGACGAGGAGGAGGCGTTCGCCTCGCAGATCGCCGCCTTCGGGCCCTCGACGACGTTGCTCGTCGACACCTATGACGTCACGCGCGGCGTCGAGCGGGCCATCGCTGCCGCCGGGACGTCCTTGGGCGCCGTCCGGCTGGACTCCGGGGACCTCGGGGTGCAGGCGCTCGAGGTCCGCCGCCAGCTGGACTCGCTCGGTGCGCACGACACGCGGATCACGGTGACCTCCGACCTCGACGAGTACGCGATCGCGGCCCTCGCGGCGTCGCCGGTGGACTCGTACGGCGTCGGGACGAAGCTCGTCACCGGCTCGGGGGCACCCACGTGCGGCATGGTCTACAAGCTCGTGGCCCGGGAGGGGGCCACCGGCACGCTGGAGCCCGTCGCCAAGGCGTCGTCCGCCAAGACGAGTGTCGGTGGACGAAAGACCGCCGCCCGACAGCTCGACGACGACGGCCGAGCCGTCGCCGAGGTCATCGTGTCCGGTCCGGACGACGAGGTCGCCAGGTGGGAACCGCGGTCGTCCGACCTGCGCCCGCTGCACCACGCCCTCGTGACGGACGGGGTGGTCGACCCGCGGTGGCTCGGACACGCGGGCGTCGTCACCGGGGCGGCCCGGCACGCCGCGTCACGGGACGAGCTCCCCCGTGGGGCCCGGAGGCTGTCCACGGGGGACCTCGCGATCCCGACGACGACGCTGACTCTCGGCTGAGGACCGGCTACTTCTTCCCGACGAACCAGCCGCGGACGACCTCGACCCGGGCGGTCAGCTGGTCGATGCTCGCGAGCGGCACCTCGGGGCCGCCGCTGCGGCGCCTGAGCTCGTTGTGCACGGACCCGTGCGGCTGACCGGTGCGCCTGGCCCAGGCCGAGACGAGCTGGGAGAGCTCCTTGCGCAGCTCAGTGGCGCGTCGGTGCTCGAGCTCGGCACGTTCCGCCGACGCGCGGTGCGCGGAGCTCTTCCCGCTGAGCTGGCTGGCCTGGCGCTGCTTGAGCAGTGCCGTGACCTGGTCGGCGTCGAGCAGTCCGGGCAGGCCGAGGAAGTCGAGCTCCTCGTCGGACCCCATCTCGGCGCCGGTACCGAACTCCCCGCCGTCGAACAGGACACGGTCGAACGTCGCCTGGGCCTCGAGCATCTCGAAGGATCCTTGCTCGACAAGTCCCTCCGACGCCTTGGAGTCCCGGTTGGCCGCCGCCATGAGCGCGTCCTCGGGGTTGAACATGTCCCCGGACTCGGCCGCACTGAGCGGCTTGTCGAGCGCATGGTCCCGCTCGACCTCGAGCGTGTTCGCGAGGTCGAGCAGGTTCGGCACGCTGGGCAGGAAGACGGAGGCGGTCTCCCCACGCCGTCGGGCGCGGACGAACCGCCCGACGGCCTGGGCGAAGAACAGGGCCGTCGCCGTCGACGTCGCGTACACACCGACCGCCAGGCGCGGGACGTCCACGCCCTCGGAGACCATGCGCACGGCGACCATCCACCGCTGCGTCCCGTCGGAGAACTCGTCGATCCGCGCGCTCGCACCGTCGTCGTCGGACAGCACCACGGTCGGCGACTCACCCGTGAGGCGGGCGAGGTGCCCCGCGTAGGCGCGCGCGTCGTTCTGGTCGGTGGCGATGACGAGGCCTCCGGCGTCGGGCACGCTGCGGCGCACCTCGCTCAGGCGCTTGTCCGCGGCCTCGAGCACCGCCGGGATCCACTGGCCGTTGGGGTCGAGCGCCGTGCGCCACGCCTGGGCGGTCATGTCCTTGGTCAGCGGCTCGCCGAGCCGTGCGCTCACCTCGTCCCCCGCCCGGGTGCGCCAGCGCATCTGCCCCGAGTAGGTGAGGAAGATCACAGGCCGGACGACGCCGTCCCGCAACGCCTCCCCGTAGCCGTACACATAGTCGGCTGCCGACCGCCGGATGCCGTCCTGCCCACGCTCGTACGTGACGAACGGGATGGCCGCGGTGTCCGACCGGAAGGGCGTCCCGGTGAGCGCGAGCCGGCGCGTCGCGCCCTCGAACGCCTCACGGACGGCATCACCCCACGACAACGCGTCGCCACCGTGGTGCACCTCGTCGAGGATGACGAGGGTCGGCCCGGCCGTCGTGCGCGCAGCGTGCAGCGCCGGGTTGGCGGCAACCTGCGCGTACGTGAGTGCCACGCCGTCGTACTGCGCGCCGTGGCGCCCCTGGCTGTTCTTGAAGTTGGGGTCGATCCGCACACCCACGCGCGCCGCGGCGTCAGCCCACTGGTGCTTGAGGTGCTCCGTCGGGGCGACGACGGTGATACGTCGCACGATCCCCTGCTCGAGGAGCTCGGTCGCGATGCGCAGCGCAAACGTCGTCTTGCCGGCACCGGGGGTCGCGACCGCGAGGAAGTCCCGCGACGGGTGCGTGCGGTACGCCTCGAGCGCCTCCGCCTGCCACGCCCGCAGCTTCGACGCCGTGCCCCACGGCGCACGCCGCGGGAAGCTCGGTGACAGGTGCGACGCCGCTGCCGACGACGCGGCGTGCGGGACGGGGGTGACGGGCGGCCTCAGGGGGCTGCCGGCTGCTGTGCCGCGGTGCTGGTCCAGATCCCCGCTCACTTGCCGTCGTCGCCCGGACCCGAGCCACCGGGCTCGTTGTCCTGCGGGTCGCGCAGACCGTCGTAGATCTCCTTGCAGATGGGGCACACGGGGAACTTGTTCGGGTCACGGCCCGGCACCCACACCTTGCCGCACAGCGCGATGACCGGCTTGCCGCTCAGGGCGGAGTTGAGGATCTTCTCCTTGCGGACGTAGTGCGCGAACCGCTCGTGGTCGCCGGGCTCGACCTCCTCGCGCGTCTCGGTGCGCTCGAGGGTGCTCGTCGACGTGCCGCCGCCGACGTCGCCGGGGTCGTCGGCGAAAGGATCAAGGGGGCCGGTGCTCATCGACGGGCGTGAACTCATGGCCACGAGTCTACGCGCGGCGGCGGGGACGGCTCGGCCGGATCGCGTGTCCCGCACCCGGTGCCGGGGCACCGTGGTGAGTGTCACGCCCCGGACAGGGCAGCGCCTCATCGACGCGGCGGCACTTGTAGAGTCGAACGATGCCTGACGCCGCACCGACCGCCCGCGTGGACAGCTGGACATGGGCCGTCCGGCTCTTCCGCACCCGCACGCTCGCCTCGGCGGCGTGCCGGGCGGGCCACGTGCGCGTCAACGGTGACCGCGCCAAGCCGGCGACGCCCGTCCGACCCGGCGACGAGGTCCGGGTGCGCGGTGATGGTCCGGAGCGGATCGTCGTGGTCTCCCGCGTCGTCGTGAAGCGCGTCGGCGCGTCGGTCGCGGCCGAGTGTCTCGTCGATCACACGCCTGCACCTCCACCCCGGACCGAGGTCCCGGTCGCGGGCGTCCGGGACCGCGGTGCGGGCCGCCCCACGAAGCGGGAGCGCCGCAAGATCGACGAGATGCGGGGGCGCGGGTTGTCGCGCGAGTAAGGACGGCGGACGTGACGACCGCGGGAGGAGCGCGATGGACTGGCTCGGCTGGTTCGGGACCGGCGACTACGACGTCGCCCGGCAGATCCTGCAACGCGGCGTCGCGGCGATCTACGTCGTCGCCCTGTGGGGGGCCGTCGCGCACTTCCGCGCCTTGCTCGGTGAGCACGGCCTGCTGCCCGCGCCCGCGTTCCTCGCCCGCACGAGCTGGCGCACGGCGCCGACACTCTTCCGCTGGCACTACTCCGACCGTGCCCTCCTCGTCGTGGCCTGGACCGGCATCGCTCTCGCGCTCACGGTCGTGACCGGCTGGGCGCAGAGCGGCCCCCCGTGGGTGCCGATGCTCGTGTTCCTGCTCCTGTGGGGGCTGTACTTCTCGATCGTGGCGATCGGGCAGACGTTCTACGCCTTCGGCTGGGAGATGCTCCTGCTCGAGGCAGGCTTCCTCGTCGCGTTCCTCGGGTCGGACGAGGTCGCCACGCCGATCCTCGTCATCGTGGCCTCGCGGTGGCTCGTGTTCCGGCTGGAGCTCGGCGCCGGGCTCATCAAGATGCGGGGCGACACCGCGTGGCGGGACCTCACGGCGCTCGACTACCACCACGAGACCCAGCCGATGCCTGGTCCCTTCAGCTGGCACGCGCACCACCTTCCCCGGTGGTGGCATCGCGTGGAGGTCCTCGGCAATCACGTCACCCAGCTCGCCGTGCCGTTCCTCCTCTTCCTCCCCCAGCCCGTCGCGTCCGTGGCCGGTGCGATCGTCGTCCTCACCCAGGCGTGGCTCGTGGTCACAGGGAACTTCGCGTGGCTCAACGTCCTCACGATGGTCCTCGCGTGCAGTGCGATCAGTGACAGCACGTGGGACCGGCTGCTCCCCTGGTTCACCGACGACGGCGCCGTCGCTCCCGTGCAGCTGCCGTTCGCCGTCGTCGTCACCGGGGTCGTCGCGGTGCTCGCGGTCCTCAGCTACCGTCCTGCGAAGAACCTGCTCTCCCGGCACCAGCTCATGAACGCGAGCTTCGACCCGTTGAAGCTCGTCAACGCCTACGGGGCGTTCGGGAGCATCACGCGGGTGCGCCACGAGGTCGTCGTGTCCGGCACGCTCCGCGACGACCCGGACGACGCCGACTGGCGGGAGTACGAGTTCCGCGGGAAGCCGGGCGACGTCGCCCGGCGACCGCGCCAGTTCGCACCGTTCCACCTGCGGCTCGACTGGCTCATGTGGTTCCTCGCGCTCGGCAGCCCCAGCGACCGGTGGTTCATGGTGCTGCTGCGCCGGCTCCTCGAGGGCGACGTCCGCACACTGCGCCTGCTGTCGATGGACCCGTTCGACGGCACCCCGCCGCGAGCGGTCCGCGCGGTGCTCTACCGCTACCGCTACACCACACCGGCCGAGCGCCGCGCGACGGGGAACTGGTGGGTCCGCCAGGAGCGCGGCGAGGTCGTGCCGCCGGTCGGTGTACCCGACCACTGACCGGGGAGGCCGATCGCCGTTGGCTACGGGCCGGGAAGGCCCGGTTCGACGCTGGCGGGCGCCTGCCAGCGCAGCACGTACCGGTAGTACAGACCACGCCTGATCCGCACTCCCGGCAGGATCGAGCGGGCAGTCTCCCGGATGGACGACAACCCGTCCCGCGGCGCGGCGATCTGCACGTCCGGGTCCGCTGGCCGCCGCACCGCGTCGACGATCCGCACGACCGGCAGCGCCAGGCCGGAGATCATCCAGTCCGTTGCTGTGACGTTCGCGGCGAGCCCGACGACGACGAGGTGACCACCCGGCGCGACGAGCGCACGAGCCGCCTCCAGACCCGCGCGTGTGTCCATGTGGTGCAGCACGGCGACCATCGTCACGAGGTCGTACTGCTCCCGCAGCACGTCCGCGTGCTCCGCCGGCAGGGAGCCGGCTGCCTCGCTGGTCCCCTTCTCGGGCACGAGTGCACCGTGGGCCAGCCGGACGTCGGGCAGCCCGCGCGTGCGGGTGCGAGCCGCTGCAAGGGCACGTGGGTCCGGCTCGAGGCCGGTGACCTCCGCGCTCACGGCAGCGAGCCGCTCCAGGAGCAGCCCGTCACCGCAGCCGATGTCGATCGCCGAACCGGGCCGGCGCTGCGCGACGCGCAGGATCAGCGGGTGGTACGCGGTGTTGTGGTTCCAGTACGCGGGCACCAGCGCAGTGTGGCGCAGCCTGTCCGGCATGTCGAGGTTCACGCCCCCCGCACGGCCAGGAGCGCCCGGGAACGCCACAAGGCCGCCCTCCGAGGAGGGCGGCCTTGTGGCACTGCGAGGGGATCTCTGGTGGAGGTGCGGGGAATCGAACCCCGGTCCGGTGACGCAAATCCAGGACTTCTCCGGGCGCAGTCTGCTACGGATTTTCTCGGCCCCAGCACTCACACAGACAAGCTGCTGACAGGCCCAGTCGTCTAAAAGTCCCTGCAGCGCCAACGACGAACGCTGCAAGCAGTGGCTCCCTAGATGACGCCAGGGACTGAGGCGGAAGCTACCTCAGGCTGACGGACTTCAGGACTCGCTCAGGCGGCGAGTGCGAAGTCGGTGCGCTTGGAATCGGCACCTATTGGTTTGCAGACATCGTTTACGAGATAAGTCTGCATCCTCGGCCCGCTTCTCCTCGAAACACGACCACCGTCGAAACCGATCACCCCCTGTGCAGTTGTCAACCACGTCCCGTACGCCTGTGGTGGCCGCGCGGGAAGCAGGTCCAGCATACGGTCTCAACGACCGGGGGCGCTCCTTTATTTCCGAGATCCCGGACAGGCGCTGCAGCGGGGGTCCAGCGGTCAGCGCAGCTCGCGGGCCCGGATCGCGCGGTGCGCCTCGCGGTTGTCCTGCTGCTCACGGAGCGTCTGACGCTTGTCGTACTCCTTCTTGCCGCGGGCGAGCGCGATCTCGACCTTCGCGCGGCCGTCGAGGAAGTACAGCTGCAACGGGATGACCGTGAAGCCCTTCTCCTTCGACTTCTGGTCCAGCCGGTCGATCTCGTCCCGGTGCAGCAGGAGCTTGCGCTTGCGCCGCGGCGCGTGGTTGGTCCACGTACCGTGCGCGTACTCGGAGATGTGCGCGCCCTCGAGCCACGCCTCGCCGCCCTCGATCGAGCAGTACCCGTCGACGAGCGACGCCCGACCGGCGCGCAGCGCCTTGACCTCCGTGCCGGACAGGACGAGGCCTGCCTCGAACACGTCGTCGATGACGTAGTCGTGGCGCGCCTTCTTGTTGCTCGCGACGAGCTTGCGCACGGGGCCCTGGTCGACCTTCTTGGGCGGCCGCTTGGAGCCGTCGGGCACCATGTACATCTTCGCCATGGCTTCACACCTCCAGGTGGTCGTCGGTTGCCGTGGGACGTCCCAGCGTAGATCACCGACCGCTGACGTCCCACGGATTTTGCTGGCGGCCGACTACCGCAGCATCGTCATCGGGTCGACGGTGCCACCGTTGACGTACACCTCGAAGTGGAGGTGGCAGGCGGTGCTCGTGCCCGTGTTGCCCGAGTAGCCCACCAGCTGCCCCTTCGACACCGACTGCCCACCCGAGACGGCGAAGCTCGTGAGGTGGTTGTAGCTCGTCATGAGGCTCGAGCCGTTGACGTACCCGTGGTCGACGAGCACCTGGTTGCCGTAGCCGCCGCGGTACTTCGCCCACTGCACCGTCCCACCCGCAGACGCGTAGATCGCCGTCCCGCAGTACGCGCGCAGGTCGGTCCCGGCGTGCAGCCTGCTGTATCCGAGCACGGGGTGCAGCCGCCAGCCGTAGCTCGACGTCACGTACGGGACGGAGGTCGGGTAGCTGAGGACCGACCCTCCCCCGGAGCTCGGTGGGGCTGGCGCCGGCGCGGGCGCCGGTGCGGGCGCAGACGACCCGGGCTTGGGCTTGGCGGCTGCCGCCGCGGCCGCGGCCGCCTGTCGGGCCGCCTCCTGCTCCGCCGCGATGCGCGCTCGTTCTGCCTCCTGGAGGCCGATGATGTCCTGGATCTCCGTCGTCAGGGTGCTGCCCGCCGCAGCCAGCTCGTCCTGGCGCTGCTGCTCGATCGCCTTGCGGTCCTCGATGGTCTGCTTCTTGAGGGTCTGCTCCCCCACGAGCCGCTCCACCTCGGTCTTCGCGTCGGCCGCGGCCTGCTCCGCCTCGTCGGCCTCGACGACCTTCGCGTCAGCCTCCGTCTTGAGGTCGGCGATGGCGACCTCGACGGCTTCCAGCCGGACCTCGCTGTTCTTCGACACCGCCTCCGTCTGGCGGAGCTCGTCGAGCGAGGTCGTCTGGGTCCGCATCGCGGTGGACGCCATGGAGTACTCGCTGATGAACTCCTCGGTCGTCTGGGCTCCGACGACGAACTCGAGGCCGGAGAAGCCCATGTCGCCCTTGGCTGCCTGGCGGGCCATCTCAGCGACACCATTCCGGGCATCCGATGCGGCGGTGGCGTTGGTCTCGATCTCCGCTGTCAGCGTGACCTTCTCGTCCTGCGCGTCCACGAGGCGCTGCGCGAGAGCGTCGGCCTCACGCTGGGCCGTCTCGAGGGTGGCGGTGGCCTGCACCAGGACGGCCTCGGCGACGGGCAGCTGGGCCTCGACCGTCTGGAGGTCGAGGTACGCCTGCGCGAGCTCGGTGTCCGTCTCCGCGAGGTCGGCGGTCGTCTGGTCCAGCGCCGCCTTGTTCGCGTCGGCCTGACGCTGCGCCTCGGCGAGCCGGTCGTCGAGGTCGTCCGCGGAGGCGGGCAGCCCTCCGAGACCGACGAACAACCCGAGACACAGGACGGCGGCGAGGACGGAGCGGGCCTTGTTCATGTCAGACCTTCGTGTAACGGCGCAGGGTCACGATCGAGGAGATCGCGGCGAGCAGGAACGCGACGCCGATGAGGATCGGCGCGATCACGAGCACGTCGCTCGTCGTGACGTAGGGGATCCACTGCACCGACTGACCGAGCCAGTCCTCGATGAGGAACCGCACACCCACCCAGAGCCCAGCGACCGCCATGAGTGCGCCGATGGTCGCGGCGATCGCGCCCTCGAGCATGAACGGCAGCTGGATGAAGAACGTCGACGCCCCCACGAGCCGCATGATCCCCGTCTCCCGGCGCCGGCTGAGTGCAGACAGCCGGATCGTCGTGGTGATGAGGAGCACCGCCGCGACGAGCATGACCCCGGCGAGTCCCGCCGAGAGCAGCGTCATGCGGTCGAGGACGAGGAACAGGGGCTCGAAGATCTGCCGTTGGTCACGGACCTCCTCCACGCCGGGATGCCCGGTCAGGACGTCGTTGATGACCTCGTACTGCTCCGGGTCCGTGAGCTTGATGCGGTAGGACGCGTTCATGTCGTCCTCGGTGACGCTGTTGAACCACCACCGGTCGGCGAACTGCTCCGAGAACGTCACCCAGGCCTCGGCCTTGCTCTCGAACATCACCGTGTCGACCTCGGGGGCGACCTCCGGCGACTCGAGAAGGTCGGCGACGGCCGCGATCTGGTCCTCCGTCGCCTCACCGCCGGCGCACGTCGGGACGGTCGAGCCCTGCGGGCAGAGGTAGACGCTGATCTCGACCTTGTCGTACCACTCCCCCTTGAGCTTCGCGATCTGCATCTGGGTGAGCACGGCGGCGCCGACGAAGGTCAGCGACACGAATGTCACGAGGATGACCGAGACGGTCATCGACAGGTTGCGTCGAAGACCGATGCCGATCTCGGAAAGGATGAACTGGAAACGCACGTGTGATCTCCTCAGCGGGCCGAGCCGTAGACACCGCGGGACTGGTCACGGACCAGCTCACCGCCGGACAGCTCGATCACGCGCTTGCGCATCTGGTCGACGATCTCGTCGTCGTGGGTGGCCATGACGACGGTGGTCCCCGTCCGGTTGATCCTGTCGAGCAGACGCATGATCCCGAGGGACGTCGTCGGGTCGAGGTTCCCGGTGGGCTCGTCGCACAGGAGGATCGAGGGGCGGTTGACGAAGGCGCGCGCGATCGCCACGCGCTGCTGCTCACCGCCCGAGAGCTCGTGGGGCCGGCGCTTCTCCTTGCCGGCCAGGCCGACCATCTCGAGGGTCTCGGGGACGGTCGTCACGATGTGGTGGCGCGGCTTGCCGATGACCTGGAGGGCGAACGCGACGTTCTCGAACACGGTCTTGTTCGGGAGCAGCCGGAAGTCCTGGAACACCGCCCCGATCTGGCGGCGCATCATCGGCACCTTCCAGTTCGACAGGTTCTGCAGGTCGCGCCCGGCCACGAAGACGTTCCCCGACGTGGCGCGCTCCTCACGGAGCACCAGACGCAGGAACGTCGACTTGCCGGAGCCCGACGCTCCGACGAGGAACACGAACTCGCCGCGCTCGATCTCGAGGGACACGTCGTCCAGAGCCGGCTTCGCGCCACGCGCATAGACCTTGGTGACGTTCTCGAACCGGATCACAGGGACCATCTTCTGCTCGGGGGCGCGCGGCGGATGCCACAGGGCGTATCGAGGGTAGACACGCCCACGGTGCTAATCGGCGCAGACACGCCGCCCATGAGCGAGAGCACACGGGCGAGAGCACACGGGCGAGAGCGGGGGCGCCCTCGGCGGCTGCGCGGGTCAGTCGGTCTTGGACCGGCGCCAGCGGATGCCGGCCTCGATGAAGTCGTCGATCTCGCCGTCGAACACCGCGCTGGTGTTGCTCACCTCGTGCTCGGTCCGGAGGTCCTTGACCATCTGGTACGGCTGGAGCACGTACGAGCGCATCTGGTCTCCCCAGCTCGCCTTGACGTCGCCCGCCAGCTCCTTCTTCTTGGCCTTCTCCTGCGCCTGGCGCTCGATGAGGAGCCTGGAGGCGAGGACGCGCATGGCCGCCGCGCGGTTCTGGATCTGGGACTTCTCGTTCTGCATCGACACGACGATCCCCGTGGGGATGTGGGTGAGGCGGACCGCGGAGTCGGTCGTGTTGACGGACTGTCCACCGGGGCCCGACGAGCGGAACACGTCGACCCGGATCTCGTTCTCGTCGATGTCGATGTGGTCGGTCTGCTCGATGAGCGGGATGACCTCCACCGCCGCGAAGGAGGTCTGGCGACGGCCCTGGTTGTCGAACGGCGAGATGCGCACGAGGCGGTGCGTCCCGGCCTCGACGGAGAGGTTGCCGAAGGCGTAGGGCGCCTTGATCTCGAAGGTGGCGGACTTCAGCCCTGCCTCCTCCGCGTAGGAGGTGTCGAGGACCGACGTCGGGTACCCGTGGCGCTCGGCCCAGCGCAGGTACATGCGCATGAGCATCTCTGCGAAGTCCGCGGCGTCGACGCCGCCGGCACCGGCACGGATCGTCACGACCGCCTCGCGCGCGTCGTACTCACCCGAGAGCAGCGTCTTCACCTCGAGCTCGCCGAGGTCCTTGCGGATCCCCGCGAGCTCGGCCTCGGCCTCGGCGACCGTGTCGGCGTCGTCCGCCCCGTCACCCTCGGTCGCCATCTCGACGAGGACCTCGAGGTCGTCGATCCGCGACTCCATGCTCGTGATGCGGTCGAGGTCGGACTGGGCCTGCGAGAGCGCGGTCGTGACCTTCTGCGCGGCGTCGGTGTCGTCCCACAGGTCGGGTGCGGACGCCTGCTCGGACAGCTCGGAGATGCGTACGCGCAGCGCATCGGGGTCGGTCACGGCGCTGATCGTCGCGAGGGTGCCCCGCAGGGCGCTGATCGCGGAGGAGAAGTCGGTGGTAGCCACGATCGTCTAGGTTACGCGACTCGCGTGGTGCCGACCTCGCCGACCGGTCCGCTGGCGCTCACGGCGCCGCGTAGGACGCGGCGAGGCGTCGCATGCCCTCCTCGAGCGTCACACCGGGCGCCCACTGCAGGTCGGCGCGGGTGCGGCGCTGGTCGAACCAGTGCGCGGTGGACAGCTGCTCGGCGAGGAACCGCGTCATGGGCGGCTCGTCCTCGCCGGGCCGGCGACGCCACACAGCCTCCACGAGGGACCCGGCTGCGCGGGCAGCAGCGGCAGGCACGCGCCAGCGCGGCGCGGCGACGCCTCCGGCGGCGCAGATGCCGGCGATCACCTCGGCGATGGGTCGCGGCTCGCCGTTCGTCACGACATAGGCGTTCCCGCGGACGGACGGCGCACGGTCGAGCGCCGCGACGATCGCGCTCGCCGCGTTGTCGATGTACGTCGTGTCGATGAGCGCCGCCCCGTCGTCGAGGAGCGGGAGCCGGCCCGCGCGGGCGCGTTCGACGATGCGCGCCGTGAGCTGCGTGTCGCCCGGTCCCCACACGAGGTGGGGACGCACGGCGACGACGGCCATCGCGACCGAGTCGGCGTCGAGCGCGAGGAGCTCGGCGATCGCCTTCGTCCGCGCGTAGTCGCCGCGTGCGCGGGCGGGATCGGCCGGCAGGGCGTCGTCGCCCATGATCGGCTCGCCCGTGTGCGCGACGGACGGGGAGGAGACCTGGACGAAGCGGTCCACGCCGTGGGTGGCGGCCGCGGCGAGGAGGGTCCTCGTCCCGCCGACGTTGACGCGGTCGAAGTCCGCGGGGTCTCCGGCGAGGGAGACCTTCGCGGCGAGGTGCACGACGGCATCGACGCCCTCGGTCGCTCGTTCGACGTCCTCCCGGCTCGTCACCGAGCCGCGGGCGTCCTCGACACCGACGACCTGGCTGGGGCTGCGCTGGAACGTGCGCACGGTGTCGCCGCGGTCCCGCAGGAGCGCAGCGACGGCGCCTCCGAGCAGGCCGCTCGCGCCGGTCACGAGGACGGTGGTCATGGACGCCTCAGCCTCCCGCCGGCGAGCACCGCGGCAGCCCACGTCGCGAGGCGTGCGCGGTCGATCTTGGAGTTGTGCCGCACGTCTGTGGGCAGGGCGGGCACGACGAGCACCGCAGCGAGGGGTCGGCTCGTCGCGGCGCGGACCGCGTCCGCGAGCTCCGGCGGGGCGAGGCGGACCCGGCGTGACGTCGTCGAGGTCTCGACGACCGCGACGAGGAGCTGCGTGCCGACCGGTCCGATGCCGACGACGGCCGCTCGGCGCACGTCGGGCACCGACTCGACCTCCTGCTCGAGCCCGACGGGCGTGACGACTCCCGCCGCGGTGACCACGACGTGCGCGAGGCGGCCCTCGATCCACAGGCGTCCGGCCTCGTCGAGGTGCCCGACGTCGCCGGTCCGGTGCCAGCGTTCGTCCGTCGAGGCCGCGTCCTTGCTGGCACGATTGGTGAGCCACAGGCGGTCGTAGTGGTCCTTGACGTGCGCCGCGCGCACGACGACCTCTCCCGTGATGCCCGGGTCGGACGCGGGGGCGCCCGTCGCGGCACCGGAGGCGTCGAGGGCACTGATGCGGATGTCGACGCCCTGCGCGGGCGAGCCGACGCACACGCCCCCCGACGCACCCGCGGGTTCGTGGTTCGACGCGTCCCGGATCTCGTCGAGGGTGACGTCCGTGAGGAGCAGGCCCTCGGTCATCCCGTAGGGGGTGTGCGGGGTCGCACCCGGCATGAGCCGTGCCGCCTCGGACAGGAGCTGCTCGGAGACGGGCGCCCCCGCGGAGAGGAACGTCCGGACGCCCGCGAGCGCCTCGCGGTCGGTGGCCGTGAGCTCACCGGCGGTCGCCACGACGTTCGTCAACGCCGCGGGCGAGAGGAACAGGACGGTCGCGTCGACGGCGGCGACCGCGTCGGCCACGGCGCGGGCGGTGAGCGTCCGCGGGGCGGTGACGTTCATGTCGGGCGTCACGGAGCAGGCGCCGAGCGCGGGGCCCAGCAGCGCGAAGGGAGCGAACCCGGCGACGAGGCCGGTTCCGACACCCATCTCGTACTGCCGGGCGAGGGCGCGTGCG
Organism: Sanguibacter sp. Z41_6; assembly: GCF_059621145.1. Lineage (NCBI taxonomy): Bacteria > Bacillati > Actinomycetota > Actinomycetes > Micrococcales > Sanguibacteraceae > Sanguibacter > Sanguibacter sp. Z41_6. The sequence continues at coordinate 273,206 of NZ_JCAQIF010000003.1, forward strand.
ACGGCGGAGAGCTGCGCGTGCGTGTAGACGACGCCTTTGGCCGGGCCGGTCGACCCGGAGGTGAAGAGGACAGCGGCGACGTCGGAGGGAGACGGAGCGGGAGGGAGCTCACCCGGGATCCGAGCGAGTCGCTCGGCGCCCCGCTCGGCGAGGTCCGGCAGGCTCCAGCACACGCCGAGGGCGCGGGCCGTGGCGCGCGGCAGGTCCGTGGTGGAGATCTTCTGGCCGGGCCAGCCGAGCGCGCGTGCCGCTGCGAGCCCCGGGACAGCGCCGATGACGTGGTCGGGCCACGCGCCGCGCACGGCGCGGGTCAGTCCACGCAGGCCGAGCCCGGCGTCAGCGACGACGACGACGGCGCCGATGCGCAGGCACGCGTAGAGGACAGCTGTGAGGTCGGCGCCCGGCTGGACGAGCAGGGAGACGCGGTCTCCCTTGCGGACGCCCGCGGAGTGGAGTCCTCCAGCGAGCTCCCGCACGCGTCGTGCGAGCAGGCGCCAGGACACGGTGCGGGGGCCTGTGCCGGTCGGCGGCGCCATCTCCACGAGAGCGGTGTCCTCGCGGTCGCTCAGCGTGTCGAGGTAGTGCCACAACGGCAGGTCGTCGGGCGCGGGCTCGTCCTGGTCCGCTGCCGGTGCGACGAGGGTGCCGCCCGACGGCAACCGGTCGCCGAGCCAGGTGAGCGCGGCGGTCGCATAGTCGACGTCTTCGGCGACGAGGTGCCCGGCATCCTCGAACCGGTGGATGTCGGCGTGCGGGAGGCGGTCGGCGAGGTCGTCGAGGTACCGGTCGCTGAAGATGGGGTCCCGCGGGCCCCACAGCAGGAGCGCCGGGACCGCGAGCGTGCGGACGCCGTCGGCGATGCGGTGGAGCTCTGCGGTGCTGCGGTGGCTGGCGTCGACGGGGATGTCGGCGACGAATCCCCCGATGCCACCGCGGCGGTCCGCGGCGCGGTAGGGCGCGCGGTACGCGTCCTTCACGGCGCCGGGGAGCCCCGGGCGGGCGAGCGCGAGGGTCGTCTCGAGGAAGGCGGGGGTCGTCACTGTGGCCGGGCCGAGCACCCCGGGACGCAGCGCGAGGCGCAGCGGGGCGGGGATGGGGTCCTGCTCGGACTGGTGCACCGCCGTGTTGAGCAGCATGACGCCGAGGAGCTCGTCGGGGTGGTCCACGGCCCAGCCGAGCGACACGACGCCACCCCAGTCGTGCCCGAGGGTGACCACGGGCGTGCCGGCGAGGCCGAGGGCGTCCGTGAGGCGGCCGAGGTCCCGGACGCGCTGCTCCAGTGGACGCGCGCGGCCTGTCCGCTCCGAGAACCCCATGTCGAGCTGGTCGACGGCGACGACACGCCAGGCGTCGCGGCCGTCGGCGGCGGCGTCGGTCGCGGCGGCGACGAGCCGGCGCCAGAGGTAGGACCACGTGGGGTTGCCGTGGACGCAGAGGACGGTGCCGACGGGCGCCACGCCGAGCGCAGCGAGCTGGTCGGCGTTGTCGAGGACGTGCCACGTCCGATCGTGCTGGTCGCCCGCCGGGGCGTCCGCGTCGGACGACGACGTGGTCGTCACGAGGCGGGAGAAGCGGGGATCGAGACCGTCGAGGCCGTGCGGGGGCAGCGAGGCGGGCGCCGTGGCCGACGCCGCCCCGGGGAGGCGGTACCTCACCAGGCGATCTCCATCATCGCGGTATTGAGGCCGGACCCGACCCCCATGAGCAGGACCCGGTCCCCTGCGGAGAGGTGCTTGGCCTCCTGGGCGAGGGTGATGGGGATCGATGCGGGCCCGACGTTGCCGAGGTGCGAGTACGTGACGGGCACCTTGGAGCGGTCGAGCTTCGCAGCCTTGACGATCGCGTCGGTGTGGACGTCGGAGACCTGGTGGAGGATGTAGCGGTCCATCGAGGACCAGTCCCAGTCCTTCTTGGCTTCCTGCCACGCGGCGACGACGAGCTCCATGCCGCCCTTGAGCAGCGCCTTGGCATCGGTGAACATGCCTTCCACGCTGCCGACGCACAGGTCGTTGAACTGGGTGGCCGCACGGGTGACACCACCGAGGATCCGGTGCCCGCCGGGGTGCTTGTCCGCTGGGCCGAGCACGGCGGCGGCGGCGCCGGAGCCGAGGGTGAGGCTGGCGAACTCGCTCATGAAGTCGGCGCGGCTGACGCCGTCGCGGCCGAGCCGCTCGATGGTGTTGTCCTGGATCTCGTCGGCGTCCTCGCCGTTGATGACGACGGCGTACTGGATCTGTCCCGCGTCGATGAGCTGGGCAGCCAGGCTCATGCCGTTGACGAACCCGAGGCACGCGTTGGCGATGTCGAAGTTGATGGCCGAGGACGGCAGGCCGAGCCCGTGGTGGATGCGTACGGCGACGGACGGTTCGAGGTGCTTGCGGGTGACGGAGGTGTTGATGATGAGGCCGACCTGGCCGGCTTCGATGCCCGCCTCGGCGAGCGCCTTCTCCCCCGCCTCGACCGCGGCACCGTCGAACGTCTGACCCTCGGCCCAGTTGCGGCGCTCGTGGACGCCGGCGACCCGCTGGAGCAGGCCCGCAGGCATCCGCAGGCGCTTGAGCACCGGCTTGAGGCGCTCGTCGATCTGCGCGGACGTGGTCACGCGCTCTGCCATCGTCGTCGCGAGCGACAACAGCGCCACGTTGCGGTGCACTGCGGTTGCGTTGCCGTTCACTCCACGTCCGTTCCGTCCACGATGCCGGGCCCTCACTGCCTGACGATTCTGCCACCCGCTCCGCAGCCACGCTCCCGATGGCCCATGACGCATGTCACATCAGCGATGAGCGGAATGTGGGAACCGTCCACGGGGTCTCGGCGGCGCCTGCCGCCCACTCGCACCCTTCCGTCGATTCGTCCTGAATCGTACTGTTGGAGGATGGGCTACCGATTCCAGGTCACGGTCGACGCCACGGACCCGCACACCCTCGCAGACTGGTGGGCACAGACGCTCGGGTGGCACGTGGAGTCCACCGACCCTGCCCTCATCCGTTCGCTCGTCGAGCAGGGTGTGGCGCACGAGACCGACACCCTCGTCCACAACGGGCAGCTCGTCTGGGCTGACGGTGCTGCGATCACCGACCCCGACGCGCCGGGTACCCCGCGCGTGCTGTTCATGGGCGTCCCCGAGGCGAAGACAGTGAAGAACCGGATGCACCTGGACGTGCGCATCGGCGACGACAACGTCGACGAGGTGCGCGCCGCGCTCGAGGCGCGCGGTGCGCGGTTCCTCTACGTCGGTCACGAGGGTCCGAGCTCGTGGATCACCATGGCCGACCCGGAGGGCAACGAGTTCTGCCTGACGTGAGCCGCTCCGCAGGACGGGCCGCGCGGCGCGGCTCACCCGTCGGTGGGCGGTGCCGAGCCAGCGTGGGTGCGTCGTGCGGAGCGGGCGCCGGTGCACGTCGCTGGACCTCGGCGGAGCACCTTTGTTGTCAGGACGGGTCGGTTGCGCGCGCCGTCGAGCGGGCGGTGAGCGTCACCCCGTCGGAGAACAGCTCGGTCACCGGGCTGATGAGGGTCGGCCGGGCCCGCGCGGTGAGCACCACGCGGGCAGTCTGCCCGTCCGGGGTGTCGGCGACGTCGACGCTCAGGCCATCGAGACCGGACACCACCTCGGGGTTCGTCGCGAGGTACTCGGTCACGGCCGCCCGGACGCCTGCGTCGGTCAGCTGCACCCCGTCGACCCCGGGCCCGACCGTCCCGCCGTAGACGGATGCGGCATCGACGGAGTCGGCGGCCTCGAGGGCGAGGTTGTCCGCGAGCGTGACGAGGCGCTTGCGCTCGAGCTGGATCCCGGTGAGCGACACGACCACGGAGACGAGCAGCAGCAGCACGACGGTGAACCCCAGGGCGAGCACGAGGATCTGACCGTCGTCCCCGTGCGGGTCGAGCCTCGACGTCCGTCGTGCGGCGGGCGTCATCGGTCCTCCTTGAACTCGTCCACCGGAGTCACGGCCCGCGCCGAGACGGGGACGGACAACGGCAACCATGACTCCGCCCCACCGATGCCCGGGAGCGCCACCTCGAGACGGACCACCGTGACGACGTCGGAGCCCGCTGCGAGACACCGGTCGACGGAGCACGAGACCTCGAGCGCTGCCCCGGGGTCGGCGTCGAAGCCCTGGTCGCTGAACGAGAGGCCGACGGCCGCGTGGGCACGCGACAGACCGGAGTCGAGGTCGGCCGCCACCGACAGGGCACGCCCAGCCTCCTTGGCTGCACCCTCGACGGCGAAGGTCGCGGCCTGCACGCGCCCGAGGGTCACGACGAGGTAGAGCGTCGGGATGAGGAGGATGAGGGCCGCTCCGAGGAACTCGACGAGGGCGTTCCCGTCGTCGCCGCGCGATCTCATGGCAGCGCCTCGACGAGCGCGTGCCCACGCGTGGTGAGCGACCGCGCCGGCCCCCAGAGACCGATGACCGGCACCGGGGCGGTCACGGTGACCTCGACCATGCGCGCGTCGGCGACGCCGACGTAGCGGGCGACGATGTCGGTCGCGTAGGCACCGGACAACGCTGCGGTCACCAGCTCACGTGAGCGGTCCTCACCGTCCGGCAAGCCCCGGTCCGCGCGCGCGGCGTGGCGCGCGCCTTCGGCGGCCGAGTCCGTGAGCGTCGCACGGACGTGCAGGACGACGGCGACCTGGACCACGCCGAGGAACATCACCGTGACGAGGACGGAGACGAGCAGGAATCCCGCGAGCGCGGATCCCGTGTCGCCGCCTGGGCGCAGGAACCGGCGACGCAAGGTCAACGACCTGTGACGCAAGGTCAGGGACCTGTAACGCAAGGTCAGGGACCTGTGACGCTGTCGAGCGCGTCGGTGAACATCGTCGTGAGGGCGGGGCCGGCGACCGCCCAGATGGCGACGACGAGACCCGCGGTCATGAGCGTGACGAGCACCCAGCCCGGGACGTCTCCGCGGTCCGGCTCGCGTCGAGCAACGGCGGACGACGTGAGCACGGCGGCGTGCAGGCGCGCGAGCGCGTGGGTCACGGTGGTGGCGGACGAGGAGACGAGGCGTGTCATGGCGGTCCTTCGGCGGTAGGGGCGGAGGTCGGGAATCAGGGGTCGGTGGTCAGTCACAGGTCGACCTGCAGCGTGATGAGGCTGGGGAAGACGGCGAACACGACGGTCACGGGAAGGATGAGGAAGACGACGGGGACGAGCATGAGGACCTCCTTCTTGCCACCGAGCTCCATGAGGGCTCGGCGACCGGAGTCCCGGACGTCCTGCGCCTGCGAGCGCAGCACGTCCGCGAGGGGTGTGCCGCGCTCGACGGCGACGCTCACGCCCTCGGCGAACCGGGCGAGACTTCCCAGCCCGGTGCGGTCGGCGAGGTTCTCGAGGGCGTGCGTGAGCGACAGACCCGAATGGACCTCGGCGAGAGTGCGGCGTAGCTCCTCCGTGAGCTCGCCGCGCGCGGATCGAGCCACTCTCTCCAGTGCCGCGACGGGTCCCTCCCCGGCGCCCACGGCGAGCGCGAGGAGCTCAGCGATCGTGGGGAACTCGAGCATCATCGTCTGCTCGCGCTGCTTGACCTGCTGCCCGAGGCGGTAGTCGCAGGCAAGGACGCCGCCGAGGGCCGACAGCGCGACGACGATGACGAGGGGGACGAGCGAGGCACCGCGCGTGGTGGCGAGCAGGACGGCCGCGGCAAGGCCGCCAGCCAGCCCGATCGCCCCCCAGGCCACCTGCATGATGCGGAACTGCTCTGCGGTCTCTGCGCGGCCCGCGCGTGCAAGCGTGCGCTTGAGCTCGACGGTCGGAGAACCGACCTTCTCCACGAGTCGCAGCGCGTCGTGCAACCAGGGCGCGACGATCTGCTCGAGCGCACCGAAAGGTGAGCGCACAGCCGCCTCGCCGAGGAGCCCGGACGTCGGGTCGGGCACCGTGAGGTACGGAGCCAACCGCTCGTCGAGCCGGATCGCGCGGGCGTTCCACGCACGGACGATGAGCAGCACGCCAAGGGCGAACACTGCTCCCAGGAGCGCGCCGATCATCGGAGCACCCGGACGTCCTGGGGCAGGCGTCCGATCCGCAGCATGAGCTGGTACGCGGCGAGCGAGCAGGCGGCGCCGACCCCGAGCACGACAGCGCCGAGGGGTGTGTTGTACGCGGACGACGCCTCGCCCCGGGTCGCCAGCAGGCCGAGGACGACCCAGGGGCCAGCTGCCGCGATCCGAGCGCCGGCCACGGTCCAGCTCTGGCGGGCCTCGAGCTCCCCTCGGGTACGGACGTCGTCACGCAGGAAGGCGGACAGCGTGCGCAGCAGCCGGCCGAGATCCGACCCACCGACGTCCCGGGTGATGCGCAGCGCCTCGATCACCCTGTCGGCGACCGGGTCTGCGAGGCGCGCCTTGAGGGTGATGAGGCAGTCGTCAAACCGGCCGCTGGCCCGGTAGTCCCGGGCGAACGCACGGAAGGGCTCGCGCAGCTCCACCGGGCCCCGCTCCCCCACCTGTGCGACGGCCTCAGGGAGGGACAGCCCTGCCCGGACCCCTGAAGCGAGGTGGTCCACGACCTCCGGCCACACCTCCCGCAGGGCGGCCGACCGTCGCCGTGACCGCGCTCGCACGAGGGCCCACGGTGCGCACGCCGCGATCATCGCGAACGCGACGGCGATCGGGACCGACCGGACGAGCGCAGTCCCCAGGACGAGGACGACGACTCCGAGGAGTGCGCTCGCGCCGAGGAACCCACCCGCCGTCACGGAGCCCGCCCCGGCATGGACGAGGGTGTCCGCCAGCCGCAGCGTCCACGCAGGGCGTGATGCTGCGCGGCCCGCGGGGCGCGGCCAGCACGACAACCACACCGACAGGAGCCCCGACCCGAGGAGCAGACCGCTGACGACACCCATGCCGCGGCTGCTCAGGCCGTCCGCAGCATGGCTGCGACGTCGATCCCCGCGCGCTCGAAGCGCTCAGGGTGCGGAGGGAACCCGTCCCGGCGACGGAGCTCGTGCCCCGACCACGCGTAGAGGTCAGCGGTCTCGACGATGCCCGCCTCGACGCGTCCGGTCACGGCGACGATCTCCCGCACGCGGCGGACGCCGTTGGCGTCCATCCCGAGGTGGACGACGATGTCGATGGCGGAGGCCACCGTGGGGGTGACGAACTGGCTGGAGACGTTCTCGCCGGCAAGGAGCGGCAGCGTGCAGATCTTCGAGACCGCGTCCCGGGCCGAGTTGGCGTGGATGCTCGCCATCCCCGGCACGCCGGAGTTGAGGGCGATGAGCAGGTCCAGGCTCTCGGCCTCGCGGACCTCACCGACGACGATGCGGTCGGGTCGCATGCGCAGCGCCTCCTTGACGAGTCGTCGTAGCGGGATCTCCCCGGTCCCCTCGAGGCTCGGCTGGCGGCACTGGAGCGCGACGACGTCTCGGTTGGGCAGGTTGAGCTCGAACACCTCTTCCGCCGTGATGATGCGCTGCTGCGCGGGGATGGAGCCCGCGAGTGCATTGAGCATCGTCGTCTTGCCGGCCTGCGTGGCGCCGGAGACGAGCACGTTGAGGCCCGCGCGGACGCACGCGTCGAGGAGGCCAGCAGCGTGCCCCGACAGGGACCCGGCTGCGACGAGGTCGCCGAGGTTCGACGCCCGCGCCACGAACTTGCGGATGTTCACCGCCATATGACGACGCGTCACGTCCGGGATCACCACGTGCAGCCGCTCACCACCCGGCAACGACGCATCCACGAACGGACTCGACAAGTCCAGACGCCGCCCGGACGACTTGAGCATCTGCTCCACCAGGCGCTGCACCTGCTCCTCGCTGAGGATCGTCGTCGTCAGCTCCGGACGCCCCCGCCGCGCGATGAACACCTGCGCCGGTGCGTTGATCCAGATCTCCTCGACCTCCGGGTCGTCGAGGTACTTCTGCAACGGCCCCAGACCCGCCACCGCGTCCATGACGGACTTCGACGCCGACGACACGTCCACCAACGTCGGCACCGCACCCAGCATCGAGCGCGAGTCATAGTCAGCCACCGCCTCAGCCACCAGCGCACGGATCCCCGGAAGATCCCGCGAAGGATCCAACCCCCGCCGGCGCACGAGCTCACGAACCTCCGACTCCAAGATCGCCACGCCGTCCATGCCGCTGCTCCCTCGCTTCGCTCGCTGGTCCGAGCACTTCGGCGAGGAGGCGCGGGCTGATCGAATCGCCCGGGTGCGCAATCGTCGCGAAATGGTCACTGTGGTCGAAGCAGAGACTAACGAAAGTTCACCCGGCGCGAGGACGACTGTGCATAACTTTCATCCCGGCCTTCACCTCGGTGACCAACGGAGGCCGGCCTCCCTGCTCAGCCGCCCAGACCGCCGAAGCGGCCGACTTCGCCGTCCGAGGAGATTCACGGCGGCTGGAGCACCTGTGGAACCGACAGCTTCTTCGGCCCCACCAGCAGCCATGCTGGTGCGCCCGACCGGACGAGGACGGCGGCTCCTGTCGACACGACGACCGGCAACTGACGACGCGCCGATGACGCCGCTGTGGGTCAGCCCAGCGCGACGGCGCTTTGGAACCCGAGCGGCATGAAGCCGAGGCGGGCAGCCAAGCGTTCTGATGCCTCGTTCCCTCTTCGGCTGCGCCACTGCAAGACCAGGTCTGCGTTGAGCGCCTCCGTCATGGCCGCCGCCGATGCGTCTGCCGCGTAGCCGCGTCCGCGTTCGGCCGCGTCGGCAGCAACGCCCATCTGTGCGATGTTCGCACCCCAGTGCTCGTAGCCAGCGACCGCGGCGAGGTGGCCTGCCGGCGCGAGCGCTGCCCATCGCTGCGGCATGGATGAGAGACCGCTTTCGTCCCACTCGTCGGCGTGGATGCGCGCTCGGAGTTGATCGACCAGCGCTGGCCCAACGCTCGTGACTGGGACCCGCGGCTGCTCGACGGGGCGCCTATCGCGGTACGAGAGCGTCGCTGTGCCGATGGGCTGCGGGCCGAACTCCCCGAGCCTCGCGGTCACGGCTTGCGCATCAAGGAGCGCCCGCTCTCCAAGATCTTCGAGCAAGAGTTTCACGGGCGGGGGTGCGACGACGACGCAGGACTGACCGAGTTGCAGGACCACGACAGCGGTCGCCGCTTCGCGTGGAAAGAAGTGCGTCCCCGCTGAGGTCAGTGCGTCAAGGGGCACGGCCAGCCGCTCGGCCCATCCCAGCAGGACACGCCTCAGCCCGGAGGGCGAGAGGGCCGAGGAAGACGCCTGGGCTCGGTTCGAAGTCACGGGAGTCATCGTGCCAGCGAGAGCGTGCCGCAGAGGCGAGCCCGGCTGGTACGACGCCCGCCAGGAGCTGCCCAGGATCCGCGTTCTCACACTCCGATCGCCGCGCACCCCCGCTCGCAGATCGGCCTCGCTCCCCGGCACCGACCCCGGCGGCAATCACCGCGAATCGGTTACCAGGGCCGAAACGGAGAGTATCGAACCTTCACCCGTCCGGATCGGCGCTGTGGATAACTCTCACCGGGGAGTCACCCCGTGCTGCGCTCACCCCTGCGGGCGTCTGCCGTGCGTCACCGGCCGCAGCCGCGCCGGCAGCCCGAGCACGACGAGGTCATACGAGTCCTCGATGAGGTCGGCGGCGAGCTCGACGTCGAGGTCAGGCCCGAGGACCACGGACACCCAGTGCCGCTTGTCCTGGTGCCAGCCGGGCAGGATCCACTCGTGCGCCCGGACGAGGTGCGGCAGCTCGTCGGGATCGGCCTTGAGGTTGAGGATCGGGAACGGGGCGAACCGTGGCACCTCGGTGAGGAGCGCGAAGAGCTTGCGATGGATGCGGAACACCTCCGTGTCGGGCCCGAAGGGCGTATCAGTCGTCGCGCTCGGCAACGACAGGCACACCTCACGCGCCCAGTGCACGGGCCCGCCGGGCGGTCCGGGCTCGTCCGACGTCACTGGTCGGGCGTCTCCTGCGCCGCGGCCCACGCCGCGACCCGGGCCGCGCTCTCGGCCTCGGAGAGGTCCTCGACCCGGGACATGATCGACCACCGCACCCCGAACGGGTCACGGATGGAGGCGTACCTGTCGCCGGTCACGAAGGTGCTCACCGGCTCGCGGACCGTCGCGCCCGCCTCCACCGCCCGCCCGACGAGGGCGTCCGTGTCGTTGCAGTACAGGGCTAGCGAGTAGCAGTCGGCGTCGCCGGCCGGCGCAGGGACGAGCCCGTAGTCAGGTGACGGTTCCCCGAGCTGCAGATGACCGTTCCCGAGGTCGAGGTCGGCATGGACCACCACGCCGCCCATCTCCGTGACGTCCACGACCCGAGCGCCGAACACCGAGCGGTAGAACTCGACCGCCCCCGCGGCATCCGCGATGGCGAGGAACGGCGTCAGACTGGTAGAGCCGTGCGGTACCCCGTCGGTAGTGTGCTGACCCGTGACACCACGCTGCGCTTCGTCGTTGTTCGTCATGGTTCGACCCTAGGGGCCGGACGGGCGCACCGCTTGAAGATTCGCGACACCTGCCGCAGGAGGCTCCGATGACGGACGACGCGCGCGGCATCCTCTACCCCACCCGGCTCCCCACGTTCCACCGCCAGCTGGCTCCCCCGGAGCTCGAGGGCCTCGTCCGGTGGTTCTGGGTCCCTCGGTGGGACGTCGCCCCCGGCAGGACGTCACGACAGGAGGTCCTGCCCTTCCCGGCGTCGAATCTCGTCGTCGAGACGAGCGGGGTCGCCCTCGCAGGCCCGACCACCTGCGCATCGCACCGCGACCTCACCGGGTCCGGGTGGGCGGTCGGTGCCCTGCTCCGCCCTGCGGGCGCCGCGCAGCTGCACGCCAGCCTCCGAGCCATCCGCGACGCGGAGCTCCCGTTCCCCGTGCCCGGGCTCTTCTCTCCCGTCGTGTCCGCGATGCACGACTCCGACGAGGCGGCCGGGCGCGCCCACGCGATCGATGCCTACGCGGCATGGGCGACGGAGCGGCTCGACCCACCTGACAGCGCCGGCGCCCTCGCCAACGCGATGGAGGACCTCGTCGCCACCGACCGCTCGATCGTCCGGGTGGACCAGGTGGCCCGGCACCTGGGGATCTCGACCCGGAGCCTGCAGCGCCTCGCGGACCGCTACGTGGGCCTGTCTCCCCTCACGGTCATCCGGCGGTACCGGCTCCAGGAAGCGGCGCAGAGGGTGCGCGACGACCCGGACGTGCCGATCGCCGAGGTCGCCGCGGAGCTGGGGTACGCCGACCAGGCCCACCTCGCCGCAGACTTCCGGCATGTCCTCGGGTTCACCGCGAGCGCATACCGCCGGCTCTCCTCCGGCCCGCCGGATACTGTGCCCGCGCCGCCGGCAGCCGGCGCCGATCGCCGGACGGCACCACCGTCGGCCGTCAACCGACGGTGGTGACCATGAACTGCCCTTGCTGCGGCGAGCCGGTGTGCTCACGAGTGAGGAACGTGAGCACGGGCGCCTCGGTCCAGTCGAGCTGCTCACCGCTGTACATGTAGAGCTGGCCGGTCTGCCAGTTCCACTGGTACTGGCTGGGCAGGCGCGACAGGTCCACGGTCACCCGCGCCTGCCGCCCGGGCTCGGGCGTGTACCCGATGAGGTCGACCTCGAACTGCATGCTTCCCTCGGTGACATAGCCGTCCTCGAAGAGGGACGCCCACTCGGTGAGGATGCGCACGTCGCCGACCCCGCAGCTGTCGACCACGGCCCCGGTCGCGATGTCGAGGACCTCGCACCCTTCAGCCTTCTTCCACGTACCACTGCTCACCTGCGCGGCGAAGGTCGACGGGTCCGCCCACTGTGCGGTCGTGGTTCTCGCAGCGGCACCGACCACGAGCGCGACCGTCAGGAGCAGCCCCGTGGTGGCGACGATGCGTCGTCGCATCACGGCGCGGATCATGCGCTCCCCCCTTCCTGTGTCGAGTCGTGGTCATGGCGTCGCCGGGCAGCGGTGACGAGCCACGCACCGGTCGCCGTCGCGGCGAGCGCGAGGGCGAGCACGGACAACAGCTCCGACCCGGTCATGGCAAGGTCGGACCGACGGGCGGGCGCGGACGCGCCGGCGCTCTCGCCAGCACGTTCGCCGGCACGTTCACCGGCGCTCTCGCCGGCCCGATCGCCGACAGTCACCTCGCCCGCTGCTGCCGAGCTGCCCCCGACGCCCCCAGCATCGGCCCCCGGCCGGGAACCCGCACCACCGTCGTCGACGGACACGTCCCCGCCCTGCAGGACGACGTGGCCAGACACCGTCGACCTGTCCCCCGGCTGCAGGTCGGGCGCGGCCGTCACGGTCACGGTCACGGTCCAGTCACCGCGGGGCATGGCGGTGCCGACGAGGGTGGCGTCGAGCGGGCGGCACCCCCCGTCCGGGCCGCACAGCTGCGCGGCCCACGGCAGGGTGGGGGCGCCGTCGCTGTCGAGCCGGACGGACGTGATCGTCGCGTCATCGAGCACATGCACGACGATGTCCCGGGACCGGATCTCGCCGGGGACGAGGTCGACGAGGTCGAACGTCACGGGAACGACCTCGACGGACGCGGGGTCCGTGCCCGGAGCTGCGTCGGTGAGCGCGGCGGTGGCCGGCACGGCCGCACTCATGACGGTCGTCGCGGCTACGAGGCCGGACGTGACGACGCGACGGGTGCGGCGCGTTCGGCGTCCTCCTGTGGAGGTTCGCATGCGGCATCCTCCTGCGTTCTCGGAGGGTCAAGATGGTGGTCAGGGTCGCGGCCCGGGGCTGGCAGCAGGCTCAGCGCGAGGAGCGAGACGAGCGCGACTGCCAGCGGCACCGCGGTGCCGGGTGCTGTCAGCCGCTCGATCGCCTCCCCGGCACCGGCGATCCGCCAGCGCGGGGTCAGGACGGTGTCGTCGGTGACGACGTAGGCGCCGCTGTCCGGGCTGTCGTTGGCGTCCCCCTGCATGTGGACGTGCCACGAGCCGTCGGACTGCTGCGCGACGTCGATCACGCGGTGGGTGACGGTGACCCCCGTCGACGGGCTCGGCAGGGACAGCACGTCCCCCACCTCGACCTCGTCGATCGGGACGCGTGTCGCGACGAGCAGGTCGCCCGTCATGATGCCCGGCTCCATGGAGCCGGAGATGACGACGAGCGGCTTGATGAGCCCGAGCGACGTCGCCCCCCACACGCTCAGGCTGACGACCCCGAGGACCGCGAGGGTCCAGACGAGGACGTCGGCAGCGGTGCGCAGGATGCGCACTGGGCATCACCCCCGGGGGTGGTGGCGCCGCAGGGGGCTGCGGCGCCACCGTCGTCGGGTACCGGTCAGGAGACTCCGGTGAACTGGACCGTCACCGTCCCGGTCTTGCCCTGGTAGTCGGCGGGCCAGTCGTCCGGCGTGGTGACCTGCAGCGTCACGGTGGCGGTGGCGTCGGGCGCCATCTCGCCGACCGCAGGCTCGATGATCGTGGCTGTCGCGGGCGCGGAGCCACCGAAGATGCCCTCGGCGGCGGTGTCTCCGTCCGTCGTCACCGTTGCGTCACCGAGCGTCAGCGGCACGCTGCTGGCGTTCCTCAGGTGCAGCGTGACCTGCTCGACCGCACCCTGGTTGAGGTCGGCGAACTCGGTCACGGGAATCTGCACGGCGTCACCGACGACGTCGGCGTCGACCCACGAGGCCCCGTCGAGGCTCGCCTGCAGCTCGACCTTCTCGACGGCGCTGGCGCTCCCGGCGAACCACGCGTCGTCGGTCCACGTCGCGCTCGTGAGGGCAGCGCCGACACCGAGTACCGCGACACCCGCGAAGCCGAAGCGGACAAGAGCCGCGCGCCGGCGGCGCTTCTCGCGCTCCTGCTCGGGGGTGGTCGAGGGGGTCGGGTTCATGTCCTGCTCCTTCCTTCGGTGGGCGTGCGTCATCCGACGCACGTCGTTGGTCAGGGGCGCGACCACGATCCGCTCGGAGCACCGCTCACGGCGCACTTCGGTCGGAGCGACCGCTGGAAGGGGTCGGGGACGGCGCGGGTGGTCGACTCACACCCACGATCAGGTCCGCGACCCTCGCGCACCAGTACCACGATTTTAGCAATTCGCCACTAGAGAGCCACCGTCGGTTGCGTGACGTACGTCACGTCCTCAGGATCCTCCCTGGGTCTAGAGGTCGAAGCGGCGCGCCATCGTGTCGAGAATGTCCGCCACCGCACGGGGATGGCTGAGCGCCACGTAGTGCCCACCGGGGATCTCGTCAGGCTCCACCCGCACCCTCTCCCTCACCTGCCGCGCCATGAAGTCCGCAGGGAAGAGCCGATCGTCGCGACAGACGACTCCTGCGGTTGCGACGTCCGCCGGCCAGGGACCCGGCCAGGGCCGTGAGAGCCACGCCCCCCGCTGGTCCCTCCCGCGCGCCCGCGCCTCCACGACCAGCTTCTCGGGGACGCCGGCGTAGAAGGTGTCATCCGCGTCAAGGTCGACATTCTCGCTGCCATGACCCGTCGCCGCCCACCACTCCTCCACGGTCTCCCCCACCCGCGGGATCATCGCCGCGAGGAAGACGAGCCCCACCGCACCCACGAGGTCGCACACGAGCGGCGCGGTGAACCCGCCGAGCGAGTGGCCGACCACGACGACGTCGTCGCACCCCGCCACGGCGTCGGCGACAACCCGCGCACAGTCGCCCAGCTCGGCCGCGTCATCCTCGGTGGGGAGGTCGACGGCCACCGGCCGGTGGCCGCGCTCCTCGAGCAACGGGACGACGAGATGCCAGTCCCACGCCGTCGAGCCAGCACCGTGGACCAACGCGAACGTCGCCACGGGCACCCCCTTGCCGTCCTCGCAGGGCGAGGGCCGCCTCAGCTTGCGATGAACTCCAGGACAGATACGCAGCAGTTGCCGACGAAGCGGAAGACGTTGCGGACGGGCTGCCTGCGGCGGCGCTGGAATCTCCTCGTCATAGCGGCACCCTAGGGCACCGGCAGGGGCTGCGGGAGGGGGAGTCCTCACCATCCCCGTTCCCTCGGCCCGGTCGCCCGTCACCCATCGGTACGACCGGCAGACGACGAGCTCCCCCGGGTCGTGGCCTTCGCCCCGAGGTAGAGGACGATGCCCACCGCGACGAGCACCAACCCGTAGAGCCACACCTCCCAGCTCTGCTTCGCGAGCAGCAGGATGCACGACGCCACCCCGAGGTACGGCACGACCGTCCACACCTGGTAGTGCTCGTGGTCGACGCGGTCCTTGCGCAGGACGAGCACCGCGACGTTGACGGAGATGAAGACGAACAGCAGCAGGAGCACGACCGTCTCGGCGAGCGTCCCCACGTCGCCGAGGAGCGTGAGGAGCATCGCGACGACCGTCGTCGAGACGATCGCCGTCCACGGGGTGCGCCGGTTCGGCAGCACCTTGCCCAGGACGCTCGGCAGGAGGTGCTGCTCCGCCATCCCGTAGGTCACGCGGGAGGACATGATCATCGTCAGCAGAGCGCCGTTGGCGACGGCGATGAGGGCGATGAGGCTGAACAACCAGCTCGGCAGGCCGACCCCGGTGGCCTCGACGACCGCGAGGAGTGGCCCGGTCGACTCCGCCAGCTCCTCGGGTGGCAGGGCGATCGAGCTGGCGAGCCCGACGAGGATGTACACGACGCCGGCCGTGGCCAGGGACCCGAACAGCGCCATCGGGTAGACCTTGCTCGGGTGCCGGACCTCCTCGGCGACGTTCGCCGAGGTCTCGAAGCCGACGAACGAGTAGTAGGCGATGATCGCGCCGCTCAACGTCGCCACCGCCGGGTTCACGCCTTGCGGGAACTCACCGATCCGGGAGACGTCACCACCGCCGTCGGACAGCATGATCGCGACCACGACGACGACGATGACGAGGCCCGACACCTCGATGATCGTCATGACGACGTTGCTCTTCACGGACTCGCTGATACCCCGCGCGTTGAGGCACGCCACGAGGACGAGGAAGACCATCGCCGCGGGGATCGTCGGGACGTCGACGAACGTCGAGAGGTACTCGCCCGCGAAGGCCAGGGAGAGCGCGGCGGCGCTCACCACGCCCGCGGCGAGCATGACGAACCCGACGAGGAAGGAGATGATCGACGGCTTGAAGGCTCGTTCCGCGAACACGGCCGCACCCCCGGCCTTCGGGTACTTCGTCACCAGCTCGGCATAGGAGCCCGCCGTGAGCAGCGCGAGGAACAGCGCGAAGAGCAGGGGCGCCCACAGCGCTCCACCGGACTCGGCGGCCAGGGTGCCCATGAGCGCGTAGATGCCCGCTCCGAGGACGTCTCCGAGGATGAACAGGTAGAGCAGGGGGCCGGTGATCTTGCGCTTGAGCTTCGTCTCACCGCCCCCGTCCCGGTCAGCGGTGGACGCACCACCATCGGTCGCTGTCGAGGGGCTGCCTGAGTCGGTCATGGAAGGAAAATAGACCCGCACGCGCGATCGCGAGAGGTGAAGCGTCAAGTACCTGCGAGGGCCGGGGATCACGCGCCTCGGCCCGCCCCGAGACTCCCGGTCACCCCTCCCCCGGCGGATCACAGCGACCGCGAGGATACTGAGCGGATGTCCGCTCCCCCGGCACCGGCGCCGACCGCCCCTCCCCGTCACGACTCACCGTCGACGCGCGGTCCTGCGGCTCTCGCCGGCATCCTCTCCTGCGCGCTGACGATCGCCGTCGCGGCGCTCGCCTCGGTGGCGTTCAGCCCGGCGTCCAACCCCGTCGTCGCGGTGGGCGGAGCGTTCGTCGACCGCACGCCCGCGTGGCTCAAGGACGCGGCGATCTCCGTTTTCGGCACCGCCGACAAGCTCGCGCTGTTCGTCGGGATGGCTCTCGTCGGCGTCGCCGCAGGCGCAGCGATCGGCCTCGTCGCACGGCGCCGCCTGCCTGTCGCGCTCGCGCTCGTCGTCACGCTGGGAGCCATCGGACTTGCCGCGGTGCTCAGCCGTCCGGGCGCGAGCGCGACGGACGCCCTGCCCACGCTCGTCGGGACCGTGTGCGGGATGCTCGCCCTGCGCGCGCTCGTCACCCGGCTGCCCACGTCCCCTCCTGCGTCAGACGGCGCGTCGCGGCGGAGCTTCCTGCGGGCCGCCGTGCTCACAGGTGCTGTCGCGGTCCTCGCCGGCGCAGCCAGCCAGGTGGTCGGCCGGACCCGCCGGGCCGTCGACTCGGCGCGGACCGCCCTGCGTCTGCCTGCGGCGACGCGCCCCGCCGCCCCGCTGCCCGCGGGCGTGCAGTCGACCGCCCCCGGCGTGGCGCCCTTCACGACGCCGAACGGCGAGTTCTACCGCATCGACACGGCGCTCGTCGTCCCCCAGGTCGACCCCGCGACGTGGACCCTGCGCGTGCACGGCATGGTCGAGAACGAGGTCGAGATCACCTTCGACGAGCTCCTCGCCGCCGACCTCGTCGAGGCGTGGGTGACGCTCGCCTGCGTGTCCAACACGGTCGGCGGCGACCTCGTCGGCAACGCCAAGTGGCTCGGGCTGCCGATCCGCGAGGTGCTCGCGCGGGCCGTACCGCTCCCGGGCGCAGACATGGTGCTGTCCCGCAGCATCGACGGCTTCACGGCCGGCACGCCGCTCGAGGTCCTCACGGACGACCGGGACGCCCTGCTCGCCGTCGGCATGAACGACGAGCCGCTCCCCGTCCAGCACGGGTTCCCCGTGCGGATGGTCGTTCCCGGCCTGTACGGCTACGTCTCGGCGACGAAGTGGGTCACGGAGCTCAAGGTGACGACGTTCGCCGAGGACATGGGCTACTGGACGCCGCGGGGCTGGACGGCCCTGGGTCCCGTGAAGACGGCGTCACGCATCGACGTGCCCCGCAGGACCAGCGAGCTCACTGCCGGGCCCGTCGCCGTCGGAGGCATCGCTTTTGCTCAGCACCGGGGCATCACCGGCGTGGAGGTCCAGGTGGACGACGGCGACTGGACGCCCGCGACCCTCGCGGACGAGGCAGGCATCGACACCTGGCGGCAGTGGACCTACGCGTGGGACGCCCCAGCGGGCGAGCACACGCTGCGCGTCCGGGCCACGGACGGCACCGGTGAGGTGCAGACCCGGACGACCGCCCCGCCTGCACCGGACGGTGCGAGCGGGTGGCACGAGGTCACGGTGCGCGTCGCGCAGGCCTGACCTGTCTGCCGGCATCCTCCCGCCCGACGGACGGGTGACGGACGACTCCGCCGTCAGACAGACGCAGTCTTGCCCTCGCCCCGTGCCTCCAACGCGTGCCATCCACCCTTGCGGTACGCAGGTGTCGCGGCCGCGAGGACGAGCACGGTGAGCACGACGCTGCCGATCATCACGGTCACCATCGCGGGTCCGTCGCCCCCGAGGACACCGACGAGAGGGCTCACGGCCCCGGCGACGCCGGCCTGGAGCGCACCGAGCATCGCGGCCGCGGTCCCGGCCATGTGGCCGTACCCGCCCAGGGCGAGCACGGACGCGTTCGCGGGGATGAGTCCCTGCGTGCCCAGGACGAGCCACAGCGCGGCGACCATCCCCCACAGTCCCCCGGCGCCCGTGAGCACGACGGCGAGGAGGACCAGCGCCAGGACGAGCTGCACGATCACGGCGACACGCAGGATCCGGATGGGCGCGACCTTGCGCACGAGCGACGCGTTGAGCTGCGCGGAGAGCACGAGCGCGACGCCGTTGAACGCGAACACCCGAGCGAACTCCCCCTCGCTCAGCCCGAACCCGTCCTGGAAGACGAAGGGCGACCCCACTACGTAGCTCATGATCACGGCCATGCCGAGCCCGGGGATGACGGCGAGCGCCATGAAGTGCCGGTCCCGGAGCAGCGTCCAGTAGCCACCGGCGATGCCACGGGGCCCGGCGATACGGCGGCGTTCGGTCGGCAGGCTCTCCGGCATGAATCGCCAGACGATGAGCACGAGCACCACACCGATGATGGCGAGTGCGTAGAAGACGGCCCGCCACTGCCACGTGTTGGCGATGGCACCACCGATGGTCGGCGCGAACAGGGGCGCCACACCGATGACGAGCATGAGGCGGGACAGCAGGCGCGCGGCGTCCGACCCGACGAACCGGTCGCGGATGACCGCGATGGCCACGACGCCGGCCGCGGCGTTGAAGAATCCCTGGGCGATGCGCAGGGCGATGAGGGTGTCGATGTTCTGCGCGACCGAGCACAGGAGCGACGTGAGCACGTGCAGCGAGATCCCGATGAAGAGCGGGAGCCTGCGCCCGTACCTGTCCGAGAACGGTCCGATGACGAGCTGCCCGAACGCCCCGCCGATGAGCATCCCGGAGAGGGTGAACTGCGTGGCGGACTGGCTGGCTCCGAGGTCGGCGGCGACTGCCGGGAGCGACGGCAGATACATGTCGGTGGTGATCGCGGGGAGCGCGGCGAGCGCACCGAGCATGAGGACGTACTTGATGCCCGGGCGGTGCCTCGGGGTCTGCTCAGGGGTCCTGGCGGCTTCTGTCACCGAAAGATCATAACGATTCGATCGGGCCCCGCGCGCGCGCTGGGACGATCGGGAAAGTGATCTTCGTCAACCCGGGAGGATGACCTCGAACGTCTCGGCGTTCGGCTGTCTGTCGATCCACGCCTGCAGCCGCTCCGACACAGCCCTGATGTCCGACGACGCGACGACGTCCGCCTCGCCCTCGCGCGTGTGCTGCCACGTCACCGCGTCCCCCGGCTGCTCGCCGGAGCGGAAGACGATGATGACGTTCTTGCCCGTCTCGTCGCTCACCCGGTCCGCGAGGTCCTTCGCCTCCGCCCGGGCCTGGGAGTCCGCGGGCAGCTCCGCGAGGCGCGCCGCCTGCTCGCTCACCTCCTCGCTGACGACCTCCGGCAACCGCTCGTCCGCTCGGACGAGGACGGTCGCCCCGTCGTCCAGCTCGTAGGCCATCTCACCCTGCGGGAGCACCCCCGCCTGCTCGGGGCTCAGGACGGCGCCCGGCTCGGAGGGCAGCTCGAGCGTCCGCGTCGCGCCCTCCACGTACCCCCCGGCGGGCTGCCGCGCGAGGCTGCCGATCGCAGCCCACGACGTCAGCGGGGCGACGAGGACGAACACGACGGCTGCCGTCACACAGACGGACCGCATCCCATGCTTGCTCACGGCTGCCTCCTCACGTGGGGGTGTTCTGCACCTCTCATCGGCAGCACGGCCGCCGACGTGACCGTGTGGCGCGGGCGATCCTGTGCGGGCAGTCTGGAGGGATGTGCGGACGCTACGCCTCCTTCCGACAGGCCCAGGACCTTGCCGACGCGTTCGCGGTCCGGCGCGGCATCCAGGACGTCCTGCCTGTCGTCGACGACGACGTCGCTGCGCTCCCCCCGTCGTGGAACGTCGCCCCCACCGACCCGGTCCGGATCGTCGTCGAACGCGACACAGCATCCGACGCGCCGGTGCGGTCGCTGCGGCTGGCCCGGTGGGGGCTCGTCCCGTCATGGTCGAAGGACCCTTCCGGGGGCGCGCGCCTCATCAACGCCCGGTCCGAGTCCCTCCTCGACAAGCCGTCGTTCGCACGTGCGGCCGAGAGGCGCCGCTGCCTCGTCGTGGCCGACGGCTACTACGAGTGGCACCGGGTGCAACCGGGTTCGGCGCGTCGGCAGGTCAAGCAGCCCTTCTACATCCATCCGCCCGACGACGAGGTCCTCGCGTTCGCCGGACTCTACGAGTTCTGGCGCGACCACTCCCTGCCCGACGACGACCCTGCCCGGTGGCTCGTCACGACGACCATCATCACGGGAGCAGCCTCCGGCACGCTCGCAGAGCTGCACGAGCGCCGCCCGCTGGCCCTCGCACCCGAGGAGTGGGACGAGTGGCTCGACCCCGCCGTACCGGCCCGCGACGCCGTCGCCGCGCTGCAGGGCCCCTCGCCCGAGCTCGAGCTCCGCCCGGTGAGCACGGAGGTCAACCGGGTCGGCACCCAGGGGCCCCACCTCATCGATCCCGTGCCGCTCCCCGACTGATCCGGGCGAGCGGTCAGGCGGGGGCGAGGGCGGTCGTCGCGCGGACGACGAGCCGCGCCGGGAGCCGCACGTGCTGCTCGCGGTCGCGCCCTCCGAGCAGGTCGAGAAGCATGCTCACCGCCTCCGCGCCCATCTGCTGGAGCGGCTGCGCGACGGTCGTCAGGGGCGGCGAGCAGTTGGCCGCCTCCGGGATGTTGTCGAACCCGATGACCGACACGTCCTGGGGAACCCGCAGTCCGAGCTGCTGAGCGACCTCCACCGTCCTGATCGCCGACAGGTCGTTCGCCGCGAACAGGGCCGTCGGTCGGTCACGGAGCGTGAGGAGCTCCCGGGCGGCCTCGGTCGTCATCGCGGGGCTGTACCCGCCGTGGCGCACGAGATCAGGGTCGAACGCGATCCCCGCTCCCGCCAGGGCCTCCCGGTACCCGGACTCACGAAGCACGGCCGATGCGAGGTCGGCACGGCCCTGGACATGTCCGATGCGCCGGTGACCGAGGTCGATGAGGTGCTGCGTCGCGGCGCGGCCGCCCCCGGCGTTGTCGGAGTCGATGGTCGTGTGGCCCGTCGGGCCGGTGTGCGGGTCGATGGCGACCACCGGGATCGAGGCCGCGGGCGAGAGCACGGTGGGCGTGACGATGACCGCAGCGTCGATGAGGGTCCCCGCCAGGCGGGAGAGCGACCGCCGCTCCCAACCGACCTGGTTGTCCGAGAGCGAGCCCGCATAGGCCAGGAGCTCGTAGCCCGTACCGAGCAGCGCCCCGGACACACCCTTGAGCAGCTCGGTGGAGAAGGGCTCGAACTCCGCCACGAGGATGCCGATGACGTTGGTGGTGCGCCGCCGCAGCGAGCTGGCGACGAGCGAAGACTCGTACCCGAGCTCTGCGACGACCCCCAGGACACGCTCAGACGTGGCCGGGGCCACCCCGTACCGGCTGTTGATGACCTTCGACACCGTCGCCACGGACACCCCCGCGGCACGCGCGACGTCGTTGATCGTCACGCGCCCTCCGAGCACACTCGGAGGCGCGGTGGAGCCGGCGTCGGGATTCACGTGATGAGACTATCCCCTCGACCAGGCAGCGCCGTGCCTGTCGACGCGTCGTCGTGCGGGAGCTGGATCCACGACGTGACCTGTCTCGGACAGGCGCGAGCTGCTCATCCGGCCCTGTGACGAAAACGTTATCGAAAACGGTTTGACTTCGTCTCACCGCCGAGCGAACCTTGCTTCGGCAGACTTCTGTCGCGACGTCAACGATGACGAAGGGATTCACGATGACGAGGAAATTTCTGGGCGCGGCGGTTGCGCTCGGCACGAGCGTTGCTCTCCTGGCCTCCGGATGTTCGGGCGGTGACGAGGGTGGATCGGGCGATGGTGACGGCGTCACCATGACGTTCTGGCACAACTCCACCACCGGCCCCGGCAAGGAGTACTGGGAGAAGACCGCCAAGGCCTTCGAGGCCGAGAACGACGGTGTGACCATCAAGATCCAGTCCATCCAGAACGAGGAGATGGACGGCAAGCTCCAGACCGCCCTCAACTCGGGCGATGCGCCGGACATCTTCATGGCACGCGGCGGCGGCAAGCTCGCCGACGTGGTCGAGGCCGGACAGGTCATGGACCTCACGGGCCTCATCGACGACACGGTGAGCTCCGAGGTCCCCGAGACCGCGTTCTCCGCGTTCACGGTCGACGAGAAGATCTACGGCATGCCGATGGCGATCCTCCCGGGTGGCATGTACTACACGCAGAAGCTCTACGACCAGGCCGGCGTCACGGCCGCACCCACGACCATCGACGAGCTCGTCACGGTCACCGACGCACTCGACACGGCGGGCATCGAGCCCATCGCCCTCGGTGCCAAGGACGCATGGCCCGCCGCGCACTGGTACTACTTCTTCGCGCTGCGCGCCTGCTCGCAGGACACCTTCGAAGCGGCCGGCGAGCTCGACTTCTCGGACCCGTGCTGGACCACGGCCGGCGAGAACCTCGAGGCATTCGCCGAGACGGAGCCCTTCAACTCCGGCTTCCTCACGACGTCCGCCCAGGGCGACGCAGGTTCGTCGGCAGGCCTCCTCGCCAACTACCAGGCCGGCATGGAGCTCATGGGCGCCTGGAACATCGGTGTGACCGCCGACCTGACGCCGGAGAAGCAGCCGCTCCCCGACCTCAAGTGGTTCCCGTTCCCCGCGGTCGAGGGTGGCGAGGGTGACCCCAAGGCCCTCATGGGCGGCGTCGACGGGTTCTCCTGCTCCGCGCAGGCCCCGAAGGAGTGCGCTGACTTCCTCAACTTCGC
Organism: Sanguibacter sp. Z41_6; assembly: GCF_059621145.1. Classification (NCBI taxonomy): domain Bacteria; kingdom Bacillati; phylum Actinomycetota; class Actinomycetes; order Micrococcales; family Sanguibacteraceae; genus Sanguibacter; species Sanguibacter sp. Z41_6. Next base: position 296,341 of record NZ_JCAQIF010000003.1, read on the forward strand.
GATGTCGAAGGAGAACCAGGAGGGCTACGCCACGGCGTTCCACACCGTGCCCGCCAACACCGCGGCGCAGGGCGTCGTCCAGGACCCGGCTCTCGTCTCGATCCTCGAGGCGTACAACGAGGCTCCGTACGTCGCGCTGTGGCTCGACTCGGCTCTCGGCCAGAACGTCGGCAACGCGCTCAACCAGGCTGTCGTCGAGATGCTCGCTGGTGACGGTGACGCTGCCGGCATCGTCACGGCTCTCAACGACGCCGCGGCCAAGGGATAGTCGACGACCATGAGCGACTCCCTGGGCGAGAACTCACAAGCATCACTGACCATCCCGCCTGGGGGTCGTTCGGTGGTGGGGGACGGTGCGAAGACCACTCCGGCCCCCGCCACCGCGCCACGGCGGCGCAAGAAGACCGACTGGCGCAAGCACGCCGAGATCGCACTGCTCTCGGGCCCCGCCATCATCGTCTTCCTCGCGTTCGTCATCTTCCCCGTGGTGATGGCCGCCTACTACGGCTTCTACAAGTGGAAGGGTTTCGGAGCTCCGACGGACTTCGTCGGGTTCGACAACTACCTCATCATCTTCAAGGACTCCGCCTTCCACGAGGCAGTCCTCAACAACGGCTTCATCGTCATCGCGTCCCTGGTGATCCAGGGACCCGTCGCGATCGCGCTGGCACTGCTCATCAACCAGAAGATGCGCGGACGCTCCATCATCCGGGTGCTCATCTTCGTCCCCTACGTGATCTCCGAGGTCATCGTCGGGACCGGCTGGGGCCTCATGCTCCAGACCAACGGTGCGATCAACGACCTGCTCATCAAGATGGGGCTCGAAGACAGCACCGTCGAGTGGCTCTCTGACCCCAAGGTGGCCATCTGGTCGCTCATGCTCATCATCTCGTGGAAGTACATCGGCTTCGCCGTGATCCTCTTCCTCGCAGGTCTGCAGAGCATCCCCGAAGAGCTCTTCGAGGCCGCCGCGATCGACGGCGCGTCCTACTGGCAGATGCAGCGGAGCATCACGATCCCCCTGCTCGGCCCGACGATCCGCATCTGGGCGTTCCTGTCGATCATCGGATCGCTCCAGCTGTTCGACCTCGTCTACATCATCTGGGGCCAGTACGTCTCGGCCACGGCCGGCACGTCGACGATGGCCATCTACATGGTCGCCGAGGGACGCATGTCCGGGAACTACGGGTACGGCAACGCCGTCGCCGTCGTCCTGTTCCTCATCTCCCTCGTCATCGCGCTCGTCTACCAGCGCTTCGTGCTCCGCCGCGACATGGCCGGCGCGCTGACCGAAAGGAAGAAGTGATGGCAGCGATCGCGGTCTCTCCCCCGCCGACCAAGCAACCCGTCAAGCTCCGGAAGAAGAACTCCGGCCTGAGCAACGCCCGCTGGTACACCTACCTCGTGGCCTACGTGTTCGTCGGCGTGTGCCTCGCGCCCGTCCTGTTCATCGTCCTCGGTGGCTTCCGGACGAACTCGCAGATCACGCTCGACCCGTCGGGATTCCCCAGCCCCTGGCAGTTCGGCAACTACGCCGACGTGCTCGCCAACTCGATCTTCTGGCAGCAGATGGGCAACTCGGCGTTCGTCGGGATCCTCACGACGCTCGGCGTCGTCGTCCTGGGTGTCATGGCGAGCTACGTCATCGCCCGGTACGACTTCAAGGCCAGCGGCGCGATGTACTCGCTGTTCGCCGCGGGACTCATGTTCCCGATGACCGTCGCGATCACCCCGCTCTACATCCTCATCCGTGAGCTGGGCCTCATGAACACCCTCTGGGGCATCATCCTGCCGCAGATCGCGTTCGCGCTGCCGACGACGATCATCATCCTCGTGCCGTTCCTCCGGGCGATCCCCAAGGAGCTGGAAGAGGCTGCAGCGATCGACGGAGCGAGTCGGCTCGGGTTCTTCTTCCGCATGGTCATCCCGCTGTCGCTCCCCGGCGTGGTGACCGTCGGCATCCTCGCGTTCGTGGCGAGCTGGAACAGCTACATGCTGCCCCTGTTCATCCTCAACGACGAGGCCATGTACACCGTGCCCCTCGGTGTCCAGTCGTTCGCCTCGCAGTACTCGGTCGACACCGCGTCGGTCCTCGCGTTCACGTCCTTGTCGATGATCCCCGCGCTCGTGTTCTTCTCGCTGTTCGAGCGTCGCATCGTCGGTGGACTCACCGGCGCCGTCAAGGGCTGACACCAGCCCGGACGTCCAGCACCACCCCCGTGAGCGGCGCTCCTCCCCGGGAGGGGCGCCGCTCGCTGCATTCCCCTGCCTCCACCAGCTTTCCCAGTCCCGTCGAAGGAGACGTAACCGTGACCATCCCCGCAATGCCCGAGGTGTCCCAACGTGTGCACGATCTGCACGCACAGATGACCCTCGAGGAGAAGCTCGCCCAGATCGTCGGCTACTGGCTCGACCAGGGTGGCAACGTCGTCGCCCCGATGCAGGGTGAGATGGCCAGCGGCAAGGGCGGGAGCGAGGAGATCCTCGAGGTCACGCGCCACGGGCTCGGCCACTACACCCGCGTCTACGGCACCCGTCCCGTCGAGCCCGCGGACCGCGCCGCGTGGCTCTGGGGCGAGCAGCGCCGGCTCAAGCGTGAGACCCGGCTCGGCATCCCCGCGCTCGTCCACGAGGAGTGCCTCACCGGGCTCGCCGCCTGGAAGGCCGCCACGTTCCCGACCCCCCTCGCCTGGGGGGCGTCGTTCGACCCCGACCTCGTCGAGGAGACCGGCAAGGCCATCGGCGAGTCGATGCGTCAGCTCGGCATCCACCAGGGCCTGGCTCCCGTGCTCGACGTCGTCCGTGACCCCCGCTGGGGCCGCGTCGACGAGTGCATCGGCGAGGACCCGTACCTCGTCGGCACGATCGGCACCTCCTACGTCCGCGGCCTCCAGTCCACCGGCGTCCACGCGACCCTCAAGCACTTCCTCGGCTACTCCTCCTCCAAGGCCGGACGCAACCACGCCCCCGTCTCCGCCGGACCGCGTGAGATCGCCGACGTGTTCCTGCCCCCGTTCGAGATGGCCATCCTCGACGGCGGCGCACGTTCCGTCATGAACTCCTACGCCGACGTCGACGGCGTGCCCATGGCCGCGAGCCCCGAGTACTTCACGACCGTCCTGCGCGAGAAGCTCGGGTTCGAGGGCGTCGTCGTCGCCGACTACTTCGCTGTCGCGTTCCTCGAGGTCATGCACGCCGTCGCCAAGGACCGCGGCGAGGCCGCAGCCCTCGCGCTCGAGGCGGGCATCGACATCGAGCTCCCCACGGGCGACGCGTACCTCGCGCCGCTCGCTGAGCGCATCCGCGCCGGAGAGTTCGACGAGGGCTACGTCGACCGCGCGGTCCTGCGCGCCCTGCGCCAGAAGGAAGAGCTCGGACTCCTCGACGCCGACGCGTTCGAGGACGAGCCGCCCACCGCGGACGAGATCGACCTCGACTCCCCCCGTCACCGCGCGCTCGCACGCAGCCTCGCCGAGGAGTCCGTCGTCCTGCTGAGCAACGACGGCGTGCTCCCGCTCGCCGCCCGTGCCACCCCGCTGCGCCGCGTCGCCGTGATCGGCCCGAACGCCGCCCGCGCCGAAGCCCTCCAGGGGTGCTACTCGTTCGCCAACCACGTCCTGGCGCACTACCCGGACCACGAGCTCGGGTTCGAGATCCCGACGGTTCTCGAGGCCCTGCCCGGTGCGTTCGAGACCGCAGGCCTCACGGGTGTCGAGATCGTCCACGCCGAGGGCTGCACCGTCGCCGACGCGGACACCTCGCGCATCCCGGCCGCCGTCGAGGCCGCGACCGGTGCTGACGTGGCGATCGTCGTCGTCGGTGACCAGGCCGGGCTCTTCGGACGCGGCACCGTCGGGGAGGGCAACGACTCCGAGTCGCTCGAGCTCCCCGGCGTGCAGCGCGAGCTCGTCGAGAGCGTCCTGGCGACCGGCACGCCCGTCGTCATGGTCATGCTCACCGGCCGGCCGTACGCGGTCGACTGGGCGCTCGAAGGCACCGGCGCCCTCCCGGCAGCCGTGCTCCAGGCGTTCTTCCCCGGTGAGGGCGGCGGGCTCGCCATCGCCGACGTGCTCACCGGAACGGTGAACCCGTCAGGCCGGCTCCCCGTGTCCCTGCCCCGCTCGACCGGGTCGCAGCCCTTCTCCTACCTGCACCCCATCCTCGGCGGACCGTCCGACGTCACGGCGACGGACTCCACGCCGCTGCGCCCGTTCGGCTTCGGCCTGTCCTACACGACGTTCCGGTACGACGACCTCGTCGTCGACGACGCCGTCGCCACGGACGGCACGCTCACCGCGGCCGTCACGGTGACGAACACGGGCGAGGTGGCGGGCGCCGACGTCGTCCAGCTGTACGGGCACGACGTCCACGGATCGATCACGCGGCCCACCGTGCAGCTGCTCGGGTACGCCCGCGTCGAGCTCGCTCCGGGCGACTCGCGCCGGGTGACCTTCAGCGTCCCCACGAGCAGGTTCGCGTTCACGGACCGTCGCATGGTGAAGATCGTCGAGCCCGGCGATGTCGAGATCTGGGTCGCCGCGCACGCTGCGGCCTCCTCGGTGGAGCTGCCCGACGACGCTGCGACCGGTGGGATCAACAGCGAGGTCGAGACTGCTCGTCGCGAGGTCCCCGGTGCGGCCACGTCGCGGGCGACCGTCGAGCTCGTCGGTGCGGTCCACGCCGTGACGACGGCCGACCCGCGGTGGGTCGGCATCTCGGTGGAGGCGCTGTGACCGTCGTCCACAACCCCATCCTGCCGGGGTGCTACCCCGACCCGACGATCTGCCGGGTGGACGACACGTACTACCTCGTGACGTCGACGTTCGAGTACTTCCCGGGTCTGCCTGTGTTCCGCAGCACGGACCTCACGAGCTGGGAGCAGATCGGCCACGTCGTCGACCGCGCCGACCAGCTGGCGTACGAGGGCATCCGGTCGTCCGGTGGCCTCTACGCGCCGACGCTGCGGCACCACGACGGGGTGTTCTGGCTCGTGTGCACCCTCATCGACCAGGTGGCGCCCGGAGGTGGTGGGAACTTCATCATGACCGCCACCGACCCGGCCGGGCCGTGGTCCGACCCGGTGTGGCTCGGGGTCGCGGGGATCGACCCGTCGATCTTCTTCGACGACGACGGTCGTGTCTGGGTGCACGGCACCCGCCTGGTCCGCGAGCCGCAGTGGCACGACCAGACAGAGGTGTGGCTGCGCGAGCTCGACCCCGCGACCATGACGCTCGTCGGGCCGGAGCACGTGCTCTGGACCGGGGCGCTCATCGGCGCTGTGTGGGCCGAGGGTCCGCACCTCTACAAGGTCGACGGCCGGTACTACCTCCTCGCCGCGGAGGGCGGGACGGACGTCCACCACGCCATCTCGGTGGCGCGGGCGGACACGGTCACCGGACCGTACGAGGGGAACAGGGGAAACCCCGTCCTCACGCACCGGCACCTCGGAAAGGGCTCCACGGTGACAGGGGTCGGCCACGCCGACCTCGTCGAAGCACCCGACGGCTCCTGGTGGGCGGTTCTGCTGGGCATGCGCCCGTACGGCGGGTACCACTACAACCTCGGACGCGAGACGTTCCTCGTGCCCGTCGTGTGGGAGGACGGCTGGCCCGTCTTCGCTCCCGGTGTCGGCCGGGTGCCCGACGAGGTCGAGGTCCGGACCTCCGGCGTCTCGATCCCCGGAGCGGCGCAGGGCACGACGAGCGGGGTGGTGCGGCCCGACGACCTGCGGTGGACGACGCTGCGCGGTCCGGCGTCCGGGTTCGCGACGCCCGCTGGCGACGGCTGGGACGTGCGGCTGCTGCCGGCGACACTGACGGAACGGACCACCCCGGCCTTCCTCGGTCTGCGCCAGCAGCACCAGGACGTGGACGTGCACGTCGTCCTGCGGGCGGACCTCGAAGACGGTGAGGTGGCCGGTCTCGCGGTCCGCCAGTCCGAGCAGGACCATGTCCGGCTCGTGCTCGGCTCGTCGGGCACCGTCACCGCGGTGCACCGCCGGGGGGACACGGACACCGTCGTCGGAGAGGTCACCCTCGATGGTGGGCGCGACGGCGTCCAGCTCAGCGTCAGTGCGCGTGGGCAGGACTACACCCTGCTCGCAGGGGCGCAGGGCCAGGCCCCGGTGGAGGTCGCCGTCGTGGACGGCCGCACGCTGGACAGCGTGTCCGCCGGCGGGTTCCTCGGTCTGTGGATCGGTCCGTACGCATCGAGCAACGGACAACCCACGACCACCGTCGCCCGCATCGAGCGCGTCGAGTACGTGCCCGTGGCGCCCGTCAACGCCTGACCCCACAGGAGGACCGCGCTGCTCCCGGGCGGCGCGGTCCCGTGGGTTCGGCCTCCGGCTCCGTCAGGCTCGGTCCCCCGGCCCGGTCAGGCAGAGCCGGGGGTGTACGCCCACTGCAGGCGCACGGGCGCGACGGCGCCGACCCCCTGGACCTCGCGCGGAGGTTGGCCGGTGAGCGCGAACCTCATGTCACCCGCGAGAAGCGCCGCGGTCGCCGGGTCGAGCAGGACCGTCCCCGGCTCCGCTTCGTCCGTGAGCCGCGCAGCCAGGTTCACCGATGGTCCGAACACGTCTCCGAACCGTGAGAGCACCCTGCCCCACACGAGGCTCACGCGGACCGGCGGCACGCCGTCCGTCCGTCCGTCGCCCCCCGCCTGCGCCAGGCCCAGCGCGACCTCGGCACCGGCCTCGACGTCGTCGGCGATGAAGAGCACGGCGTCGCCGATCGTCTTGACCACCCGGCCCCCGGCGGCCGTCACCACGTCACGTGCGCCGGCCTCGAAGTCGGACACGAAGTCCGAGAGCTCCGACGAGCGCATGCTCGCGGTACGCGTCGTGAAGGAGACGATGTCCGCGAAGCCCACCGCCCGGGGCAGCGGGAGCTCACCCTCGCCGGTCTCGTCGACCGCGCGAGCGCCCGAGAACTCCACGGCCCACCGACCGGCGAGCGCGGCCAGCTGTCGCCGCCAGGCGTGGATGAGCTGCGCCTCGAGGACCGGCGCGAGGCTCGGCAGGCGGTCGAGCACGAGCAGTCGTGCGCTCGTGTCGTCGAGCCTGTGGCGCTGGGCCATGTGCTCGACGAGCGCCTCCGCCTGCCAGAGCGCGAGCCGCTCGGTCGTGTGGCCGACGGACCGCACGAGAGTCGTGAGCGACCGCCGGGAGAGCTCTTCCTGCTCCGCCATCTCCGCCGTGTCGTGCAGCGCGCGCGCGTCGTCCTCGGTGAACGTCGTCTCGTTCTCGATGACCGGCAGCCCGAGCACGCGCCAGTAGCTGCGCAGGGAGTCGAGGTCGAGGCCGGTGCGCTCGATGAGCTCGTCGAGCGGCAGATCACGGGGCCCACCGAGGATCGCCTCGTCGAGGATCCGGCCCCGGTCCCGCGCCTCGTCGGCAGGAGCGGCGGGCGCGCCCGCGTCTTCGGGTTCCTGCGGGCGGGGATCGGTGGACTCGATGGACACTCTGTCAGTTTAGGCGAAGGTGATGCACGTCACCGCTATGCACCGTTCGCTGGGCTTGTCCCGTACGCACGAGGAGGCCACCGTCGGCGGCGAACCCGGTCGCCCGCCCCGTGAGGATCTCCCCGTCCGCGAGCTCCACGCGCACGTCGGACCCGATCGTGGCCGACACCTCGGCGAGCTCGCGGACGAGCCCCGTCCCCACGACGTCACCCCCCGCGGCCGCCCACCGCCCGAAGACGTCGACCACGGCAGCGCCCAGCGCGGCGAGGATCACCGTGCGGTCCGTCGTCGCAGCGCCGGCCAGTGCGAGCGACGTCGCGGTCGGCACCGGCAGCTCCTCGGGGACCTGCGACACGTTGAGACCGATCCCCACGACTGCCTTCCCGTCCGGCAGGAGCTCCGCAAGGATGCCGGCGACCTTGCGGAGGGCGCCCCACCCCTCCAGCTCCGGGACGTCGAGGGGGACGAGGACGTCGTTGGGCCACTTGACGACGGCCCGCACCCCGAGCGTCGACCGCAGCGCGGTGACGGCGGCGAGGCCGGCGAGCAGCGGCAACCAGCTCAGCGCTGCAGCGGGCACGTCCGGGCGCAGGAGCAGCGAGCAGGTCAGGGCCGCTCGGTCCGGTGTCTGCCACCCCCGGCCCGAACGACCGCGGCCCGCGACCTGGTGCTCGGCGACGAGCAACGACGGCACGGGCCACGCGTCCGCGTCAGCGAAGACAGCGGCGGCGAGCTCGCTGTTGGTCGAGGCGGACCGCTCCACGACCTCCAGCCGGGCCAGCGGTCCGGCTGGCTGGAGAAGCAGCCCGCGCAGGAGGTCGGCGTCGACGGGGGCGCGGGAAGGTGTCTCCATCTCCCCATCATGCCGCAGGTGTTGTAGGGACCCGCCAAGCCGTCGGGGGCAAGCACTGGCCGCCCGTGCAGGTGATTCGTCGTTCTGCACCAACTAGGCTCGCTCCGTGACCGACGCACACGCACCGACCAGCGCCCCGGCGACCGCTCCCCCGACCCCGGCCGGTCCGGTGGGCACGGCAGCAAAGCTCACGGACCTCGCCCGCCGGTACACCGAGGCCGTGGCGGTGCCCGAGGAGGCCGCCGCCGCCAAGCAGCACGCCCGCAAGAAGAAGACCGCGCGCGAACGCATCGACGCGTTGCTCGACCCGGGGAGCTTCGTCGAGCTCGACGCGTTCGCCAAGCACCGCTCCGTGAACTTCGGGCTCGAGAAGAAGCGCCTCGCCGGTGACGGCGTCGTCGTCGGGCACGGCACCGTCGACGGACGCCAGGTGTGCATCTACTCCCAGGACTTCACCGTGTTCGGGGGCAGTCTCGGCGAGGTCCACGGACAGAAGATCACGAAGGTCATGGACCTCGCGCTGCGCACCGGGGTGCCGCTCGTCGGGATCTCCGACGGCGGCGGCGCACGCATCCAGGAAGGTGTCGCGGCGCTCACCCAGTTCGCTGAGATCTTCCGCCGCAACGTGGCCGCGTCCGGCGTCATCCCGCAGATCTCCCTCATCCTCGGCCCGAGTGCCGGTGGCGCGGTGTACTCCCCCGCCCTCACCGACTTCATCGTCATGGCCGACGGCACGTCGAACATGTTCATCACCGGCCCGGACGTCATCCGCGCGGTGACGGGCGAGGACGTCGGGTTCGAGGAGCTCGGCGGCGCCCAGACGCACAACGAACGCTCGGGCGTCGCGCACTACATGGGAGCGGACGAGGACGATGCGATCGACTACGTCCGACACCTCCTCGAGTACCTGCCCCAGAACAACCTCAGCGATCCGCCGAGCTTCGCTGCAGGAGGCGCAGACCTCGAGGTGACGGACTCCGACCGCGAGCTGGACACGCTCGTGCCCGACTCCGACTCGCAGCCGTACGACATGCGCGCCGTCATCGAGCACGTCGTCGACGAGGGCGTGTTCCTCGAGGTGCAGCCGCTCTACGCACGCAACGTGCTCGTGGGTTTCGCGCACGTCGAGGGGCGCTCCGTGGGGATCGTCGCCAACCAGCCGCTGTCGATGGCCGGGACCCTCGACATCAACGCCGCGGAGAAGGCCGCCCGGTTCGTCCGCACGTGCGACGCCTTCAACATCCCGGTGATCACGCTCGTCGACGTCCCCGGGTTCCTGCCCGGCACGGACCAGGAGTGGAACGGCATCATCCGACGTGGCGCGAAGCTCATCTACGCCTATGCCGAGGCGACGGTCCCGCTCGTCACCCTCATCACCCGCAAGGCCTACGGAGGGGCGTACATCGTCATGGGCTCCAAGCAGCTCGGCGCCGACATCAACCTGGCGTGGCCGACGGCGCAGATCGCGGTCATGGGCGCCGGGGGTGCCGTGAACATCCTGCAGCGCGGAGCCCTCAAGGCTGCCGCGGACGCGGGTCTCGACGTCGACGCGGAGCGCAAGCGTCTGACCGACGAGTACGAGGAGGCGATCGTCAACCCGTGGGACGCCGCCGAGCGCGGGTACGTCGACGCGGTCATCGCGCCGCACGAGACCCGTGGGCAGGTCATCCGTGCGCTGCGGGCCCTGCGCACGAAACGGGCGAGCCTCCCGGCCAAGAAGCACGGGAACATCCCACTGTGAGCCGGGACGAGATCCACCCGGGCGGGGGCGCCGACGGGTCGCACGACGGCGAGCACGACCACCCGGCGCACGGACCGATGCCGTTGGCCGGCATCGACGCGACGGACCTGCTCAGCACCGTCGATGCACTGGCCGCGGCGTTGCGCGAGTACGTCGGCACCGCCGTGGGCGTGCGGGCGGAGTTCGGGGCGCACGAGGCGGACGAGGACCCCCGGATCCTCGCCATCGAGTCGCAGGTCAACAGTCTCAACGCCGAGCTCTACGACCTCGTCCACGAGCGCCTGGGCATGCACTCGGACCTCACAGGCATGACGTGGGAGGGCACCGAGGCCGACGACGACGACCTCCCGCCGTACGCCACCGAGGTCGAGACGTTCCACCTCGGCTTCCTCGTGGGTCCGCACACGGGCACCTCCGACCTCTCCATGGACTCGGTGCTCGGCATCATCGACGACGAGGGAGCGGCCGTCGCCCGGCGCCTGCTGGAGCGTGGCTTCGAGGTCGCGGAGTGGGGTGCGGCACGGGGCGCGCCCGTGCTGTTCGGCGACGAGGACGACGAGGACGACGCACTGTGACCGCGGACGCCGTGAACGTGCCCCCCGGGAGCGCGCCCGTCGGGAACGCGCCGGTAGCGCTCGTCGGTCCGGCTCTCGTCCGGGTCGTGCGGGGCGCGCCGGACGAGATGGAGCTCGCGGCGCTCGTGGCGGGCATCGTCGCCGTGTCTGAGGGGAACGACGCACCCGCCCCTACGGACAGCAGCCCGTGGACGGACCGTCGCACCGGCCTGCGTGGCGCTCCTCGCGCCACGGGTGCGGACATGTGGCGCTGGAGCCTGCGCTGACCGTCGGGGGTGCGCGCTGACCCGTCAGGCGAAGAGGCTGGAGCCGTACTTCGTCAGGACGAGCGTCGCGAGGACGACGATGATCGCGATCCCCGCGTAGAGGTCGTAGTCGTTCCGCACCCACCGGCGTGCCCTCGCCTGCCACGTCGGCGGGAGGTAGAGGTTGTCCTCACGGATGTTGTAGTGCAGGAGCGTGAGGAACACGAGCGACGTCGAGACCGTGACGAGCATGCACCACGGGCACAGCGATCCGATGACCCACATGGACTGGCTGAACAGCCAGAGCGCGAAGGCGAGACCGAGCAGGTAGATGCCCTGCGCCGTCGCCATGAACCACCGCGGGAAGCGGACACCGGCGAGTCCGGCGACGGCGATCGTCAGCACGACGGGTTCGGTGATGAGCCCGAGGAATGCGTTGGGGAAGCCGAAGAGGCTCGCCTGCCACGACAGGGCGACGGACCCGCAGTTGATGATGGCGTTGACGTTGCAGCTCAGGGCCGACGTCGGGTCGGCGGCAAGCTTGACGGCGTCGTAGGACAGCACGAACGCGGCGACGAGGCTGATGGCCGCAGACAGCGCCATGGTGCCGAAGATCCACCGGTTGCTGTGCCGGAACCCGGACAGCTCGTCTGCCTGGAGCGTCGCCAGAAGGTCCTCCTCGAGCTGGTCGTCCTCGAGTGCGTCGTCGTGCGTGACGTCCGCCATCTGCCTCACCGCCTCCTGCATCGCTCGGTGGTCGGTCGACCACCGGTACCGATCATGCCGTGCCCGCATGCGCCGCGTACGGGACATTCGTCCCGCGAGGTCGTGCGTCCGGCTGCACCGGACGAGTAGCGTCGGGGCATGGACCACGACACCCAGCCCGTGCCCGTGCCCGACCCGGAGGTCCGGCCCCCCTCCCCCATCGACGACGTCGCGAACGCGTTCGTCCGCGGATCGGCGCGGCTCGACCCGTTCGGTGCGACGGCGATCGGGGTGCGCGGGTACGACCACCTCGTGACCGACCTCTCGCCGGACGGGATCGACGCGCGGGCGGAGCTCGTCCGCGCGACGTTGGAGAACGTCCGTGCGATCGCACCCCGCGACGAGGTGGACCAGGTCACGCTGCTGGCGATGTCCGAGCGCCTGGGCCTGGACCTCGAGATGTACGGTTCCGGTGAGCAGCACGCGACGCTCAACGTCATCGCGTCTCCGCTGCAGGAGATGCGGGACGTGTTCGACATCTGCGACCAGGACTCGCCCGAGGACTGGGAGAACATCGCCGCCCGCCTGGGCGGTCTGCCCGCCGCCGTCGACGGGTACATCGCGTCCTTGCGGCTGGCTGCCCAGCGCGGGCAGGTCGCCGCGGCGCTGCAGGTCGAGGAGTGCGCGAAGCAGGCGGCGGAGCTCGCCGACCCGACCTCCTCGTTCTTCTCCCAGTTCGTCTCCGGGCCTGCTGTGGAGCGCGCGCTCGACGGCTCGTCCTCGTGCGCCGCGACCCGCAAGGAGCTGGAGCACGGGGCCCGGGAGGCCAGACGCGCCTACTCGGACCTCGCCGACTTCCTCCGGCGGGATCTCGCGCCCCTGGCGCCCGACCACGACGCGGTCGGCCACGACCGCTACGCGCTCGCGTCGCGGTACTTCCTCGGCGCGGAGGTCGACCTCGACGAGACGTACGAGTGGGGGCTCGAGGAGCTGCGGAAGGTGGTCGCCGAGCAGGAGCGGGTCGCCGAGCAGGTTGCTGGTCGGGGCGCCACGGTGGACGAGGCGGTCGCTCGCCTCGACGCCGACCCCGCGCGGCGGTTGTCGGGCTCCGAGGCTCTGCGCCGGTGGATGCAGGAGACGTCGGACGCCGCGATCGAAGCGCTCGACGGCACCCACTTCGACATCCCGGAGCCGGTCCGGCTCCTCGAGTGCCGGATCGCGCCCACGCAGACCGGCGGGATCTACTACACGCCGCCGAGCGACGACTTCTCCCGACCCGGACGGATGTGGTGGTCGGTGCCGCCGGAGGTCACGGAGTTCAGCACGTGGCGCGAGAAGACGACCGTCTACCACGAAGGTGTCCCCGGCCATCATCTCCAGTGCGGCCAGGCCGTCCACGAGCGGCACGTCCTCAACGATTGGCGGCGGCTCGCGTGCTGGGTCTCCGGGCACGGCGAGGGCTGGGCCCTCTACGCGGAGCGGCTCATGGCCGAGCTCGGCTTCCTCGACGACCCGGGCGACCGCCTCGGGATGCTCGACGCGCAGCGGATGAGGTCGGCCCGCGTCGTCCTCGACATCGGCGTGCACCTGCGCAAGCGCGCCCCGGAGGAGTGGGGCGGTGGCGTCTGGGACCGTGCCACGGCGTGGCGCTTCCTCACGGCGAACGTCAACATGCCGGAGGCCTTCCTGCGGTTCGAGCTCAACCGCTATCTCGGGTGGCCGGGCCAGGCGCCGTCCTACAAGGTGGGCCAGCGCCTGTGGGAGCAGGTGCGCGACGACGCCGCAGCATCAGCGCGCGCTGCCGGTGGCGAGCTCGACCTCAAGGAGTTCCACCGGCGCGCGCTGAGCGTCGGCTCCGTCGGCCTGGACGTGCTGAAAGAGGCGATCCGCTGACTGTGGACGAGCGCCCGCTGCACAGCGTGCCCGTGCGGGCCTGATCCCGACAGACAGCGCGGACACGCTGATGGCTCCTGCACCGAGAGAAAGCAGCAGCCATGTCCGTCGCACGCCCCCAGCTCACCACCCGCCGACGAGAGCAGCGCACCACCCGTCCGGTCCGCGTCGTCGGGGCTGGCACCCTCAGCGCTGGCACCCTCGCGATCGCGCTCCTCACCGGGTGCGCCACGCAGGAGCCCGCCGCTCCCGCACCCACGACCGACGCGAGCTTCCGGGAGTGGGCTGCCGGCGCCCGCAGCACGCTCGAGGAGAGCCGGGGAGACGTCCTGGAGAAGCTCGCCGACACGTCGCAGGAGACAGACTCGGATGACCCCGTGGCTGGTCAGGACGCCCCCGGAGGGAGCGGCCCCCTCCCCGCGTGGGGCGTCCCGGTCGGCCTCGAGGGCTGGACCGTCGCCCAGCTCGACGTCGACGGCGTGACGAAGCTCGCGTCCGACGAGGGGTGCGTCCTGGGCACCCAGCAGATTCACGTCGACTTCGGTACGGATGACGACCGGGCAGCGAGCGAGGACCTGCTCGTCCAGCTCGTCGGTGCCGAGAGCTACCTGCCCGTGGAGAGGCCGGTCATGACCGTGGGCGGGCCCGCTGGACCGCTCGAGATGGTGCAGTACCAGACGACGTACGCCACGCCGGACGCAGCCGTCGAGTACCGCTACCTCGCTCGCGCCATCACGGCGCAGGACAGCGGCCTGCTGCTCGCCTACTCGTGCCCGGTCGGGGTCTTCGACGAAGCTGCGTGGCTCGCGACGCTCGCGCTGACGAGCGTCGCGCACACGGAGGCGACGACGCTGTGAGCGCATCCCGTCCCGGGCGCCTGCGACGTGTCCGCGCGCGGGTCTAGGCTGATCCGTCGTGACCACCCTCGTCCTCGCCTCCGCGTCCCCTGCCCGCCTCGCCACCCTCACCGCCGCCGGAGTCGTCCCCGTCGTCCGGGTCTCCGCGGTCGACGAGGATGCGGTGATCGCCGACGCGAGGCAGCGGTACGGCGCGATCGAGCCCGCGGACGTGGTGCTGCTCCTGGCCCAGGCCAAGGCGCAGGACGTGACACGGGCCATCGAGGACGCCGATCCCGGGCAGGATGAGGGTGCCGGACCCCTCGACGTCGTCGTGGGGTGCGACTCGATGCTCGAGATCGAGGGCGAGGTGTACGGCAAGCCCGCCACCGCCGACGTCGCTCGAGAGCGGTGGCGGCTCATGCGCGGCCGCAGCGCCGTCCTGCACACGGGCCACTGGGTCGTCGACCTGCGCGACACCGACGAGGGTGGCACCGGCGGGACGCTCGGCGCGACGAGCTCGACGACCGTGCACTTCGCGGACGTCTCCGACGAGGAGATCGACGCGTACATCAGCACGGGTGAGCCGCTGCGCGTTGCCGGAGCGTTCACGATCGACGGGCTCGGCGGCGCATTCGTCGAGCGGATCGAGGGCGACCACCACGGCGTCGTCGGGATCAGCCTGCCGCTGCTCCGAGCGCTGCTCACGGAGGTGGGCGTCCGGTGGACCGACCTGTGGAATCGGCAAGCAGACTGACCGCGTCCGCCCCGCGCTGGACCACTTGTGGCGTTTTGCCGCTCTGGCTCGCACTCCACCATGCCGGATCCCTACAAGGCCGTCGGAGCAGGCTTGGCTTTCTCCTCAATCTTGCCCGTGGCGGCCGCGCATCGCGCGGAACTGGGCGCCGCACGCGTTACCGTGAGCCGTGCCCCTCATCTCTAAGGTCCTCATCGCCAACCGCGGCGAGATCGCCGTCCGCATCGCCCGTGCCTGCGCCGATGCCGGGATCAGGTCGGTCGCGGTCTACGCCGACCCCGACCGCGAGTCCCTCCACGTCCGCCTTGCCGACGAGGCGTTCGCCCTCAACGGTGCGCGTGCGGCCGAGACGTACCTCGACATCGCGAAGCTCCTCGACGTCGCCCGCCGGGCAGGAGCCGACGCGGTCCACCCCGGCTACGGGTTCCTCGCGGAGAACGCCGACTTCGCGCGTGCGGTGATCGACGCCGGGCTCGTGTGGATCGGTCCGCCGCCCGCAGCCATCGACGCCCTCGGGGACAAGGTCAGTGCGCGCCACATCGCCCAGCGCGCGGGCGCGCCCCTCGTCCCGGGCACGCCCGACCCGGTCGCGGACGTCAGCGAGGTCCACGCGTTCGCCGCAGCGTACGGTCTGCCCGTCGCCATCAAGGCGGCCTTCGGCGGTGGAGGTCGCGGCCTCAAGGTGGCTCGCACCGTCGACGAGATCGACGAGGCCTTCGACTCCGCGGTCCGCGAGGCCGTCGCCGCGTTCGGCCGCGGCGAGTGCTTCGTCGAGCGCTACCTCGACAAGCCGCGCCACGTCGAGACCCAGTGCCTCGCCGACGAGCACGGCACCGTCGTCGTCGTCTCGACGCGCGACTGCTCCCTGCAACGACGTCACCAGAAGCTCGTCGAGGAAGCGCCGGCGCCGTTCCTCACCGACGCCCAGCGCGACGAGCTCTACGCGTCCTCGGAGGCGATCCTGCGCGAGGCAGGCTACGTCGGGGCGGGCACGTGCGAGTTCCTCATCGGCGTCGACGGCACCCTGTCGTTCCTCGAGGTCAACACACGTCTCCAGGTGGAGCACCCGGTGTCCGAGGAGGTCACGGGCATCGACCTCGTCAGGGAACAGCTGCGCATCGCCGCCGGGGAGCCGCTGGGCTACTCCTCGGTCGAGGTCCGCGGCCACTCGCTCGAGTTCCGGATCAACGGCGAGGACCCCGCAGCGAACTTCCTCCCGGCCCCCGGCCGCATCACCGGGCTGCGGCTGCCGAGCGGCCCCGGCGTGCGCGTCGACACCGGCGTGGTCGAGGGAGACACGATCTCCGGCGCGTTCGACTCCCTGCTCGCCAAGGTGATCGTCACCGGCGCCACCCGGCGACAGGCCGTCGAGAGAGCCCGCCGTGCACTGCGCGAGCTCGAGATCACGGGGATCCCGACCGTCGTGCCGTTCCACCGCGCGGTGCTCGACGCCGAGGCGTTCGTCCCCGCCGGGGACGAGCCCTTCAGCGTCCACACCCGGTGGATCGAGACGGAGTTCGCGGACGTGTGCGCGAACCTCGGCGCTGCGCAGCCATCCACGGACACCGAGTCCGAGGCCGCCGCCACCGAGCGCGTGATCGTCGAGGTCGGGGGCAAGCGACTGGAGGTCGTCATCCCGGCCGGGCTCGGTATCGGAGGTGGACGTGGCCGTCAGCCGGTGCGGCGCCCCGCGCGCCGCACCGTGACCAAGTCGTCCGGCAGCAACGGCGCCACGCTCGCATCGCCGATGCAGGGCACGATCGTCAAGGTCGCTGTCGCCGACGGTGCGCTCGTCGCCGAGGGCGACCTCGTCGTCGTGCTCGAGGCGATGAAGATGGAGCAGCCGCTCCTCGCCCACCGTGCCGGCACGGTGGCGGGGCTGTCCGCCGTCGTCGGAGCCGGAGTGAGCTCGGGTACCGCGATCTGCCAGATCGTCGACTGATCGACCCGTTCGCCGCTCGCACCGCATGGCTTGGGTCCGGCCCGTGTGGCAGGCTCGTCCGGTGACCCGTCCCGCACCGCAGAGCCCGCGCCAGCCCGGGGACGGGTGGGTGGACTGCGCCTGCGGCCGCAAGCACTGGGGCCGGTTCGGGGCGGCAGGCCTGCTTCTCGCCAGACGCGACCACGCAGGTCGCGTCTCCCACATCGTCCTCCAGCACCGCGCGCTGTGGAGCGACCAGGGCGGCACCTGGGGGATCCCCGGCGGCGCCGTGGGACCCGACGAGACCCCTGAGCAGGGTGCGCTCCGGGAGGCTCAGGAAGAAGCGGGGATCACGCCGGACCTCGTGCACGTCGTCGGCGAGCACGTGCTCGACCACGGCGACTGGCGCTACACGACGATCCTCGCCGTCGTGGACGACGGGACGTCCCCCGAGGTCCGTGCGACGGACCCCGAGAGCCTCGAGATGGTGTGGGTCGCGGTCGACGAGGTCGAGGACCATCCGCTGCTCCCGGCGTTCGGCTCGGTCTGGCGCTCTCTCGTCGATCGGATCTCCCAGGAGTCCTGAGCAGGTCGTCCCGGCCGCGTGGTCCCACAATGGGACTGCCACCCGACGCCCCCCACCGGCGAGGCGTCGCAGGTCCACGAGTACCCCGCGAGGAGAGCCATGCAGATCACGTTCCCCATCAGCGAAGCGATGACGGTCGCCACGTCCCAGCAACCGTTGCCACCGATGGTCACCTCCGTCCTCGGCAAGGGCAACGCCGTGTTCGCCGAGATCGACCTGCGGCTCATCCCCGACCCGCCGATGGCGCTGCGCCTCGCGGCCGCTGCCGTGGGCACCGTCTCGGTCGTCGCGGTGTTCACCGGCTACACCGGAGGCGTCGCGACGTTCGAGATCGGCGCCCAGGCGCGGTCGCTCCCGGCTCACAAGCTCGTCAACCACCTCACCGCGCCGATCAACTCCGCGCTGCGCAGCCGGGGCCTGCCCGACGGCCTCGTCGAGGTCCGCCGGGGCACGGACGAGCCCGTGCTCGCGCTGCGCCTGCAGGACGCGATCGCGGCCAAGGTCGCCGGGGTCACGCTCGTCGCGCTCGACGTCCGCGAGGGAGCGATCCACGCGACCCTCGACCTCGGCGCGGTCCGCCCACTCTGACGCGATCGCGCCGCGGCGGTCAGTCGATCCTGTGGTGCCCCATCCGGGCGACCTCCGCGATGGAGCCCGACAGGGACGGGTACACCGTGAACGCCTCAGCGACGTCGTCGACCGTCAGGCGGTGGGCGACCGCAAGAGTGATCGGGAAGATGAGCTCGCTCGCCCGTGGCGCCACGACGACACCTCCCAGGACGACGCCGGCATCGGGGTGCGCGAACATCTTGACGAACCCTTCACGGATGCCGAGCATCTTGGCGCGCGGGTTGCGGCGCAGCGGCAGGATCGTCGTGGAGTACTTCGAGCTCTGGTCCTTGAGTGCCTGCTCGCTGTAGCCGACGGTCGCGATCTCCGGTGCGGTGAAGATGTTCGCCGCGACGCTGCGCAGCCGCAACGGCTGCACGGCGTCGCCCAGGGCGTGCGACATCGCCACGCGTCCTTGCATCGCGGCGACGGACGCCAGCGGGAAGACCCCGGTGCAGTCGCCGGCGGCGTAGACCCCCCGCACGCTCGTCCGGGACACCTTGTCGACCTCGATGTGACCGGTCGTCGTCAGCCGGACACCCGCCTCCTCGAGGCCCAGGCCCTGCGTGTTGGGGATGGAGCCGACCGCCACGAGGACGTGGGAACCGGTGACGACCCTCCCGTCGGAGAGGGTGACCTCCACGTGCGCCGAGGGGCCCTCCCCCACGACGACCGCAGACTCGGCGCGCGACTTCGACATCACGGTCATGCCGCGGTCCGTGAAGACCTGCTCGATGAGGTTCGCGGCGTCAGCGTCCTCGCCGGGCAGGACCCGGTCACGGCTGGACACGAGCACGACGTCGGAGCCGAGCGCGTTGTACGCGCCGGCGAACTCGGCTCCGGTGACCCCCGAGCCGACGACGATGAGGCGCTCGGGGAGCTCGGTGAGCTGATAGAGCTGCGTCCACGTGAGGATCCGCTCGCCGTCCGGCTGCGCCGTCGGCAGGACCCGCGGCGTCGAGCCCGTCGCGACGAGCACGACGTCGGCCTCGATCGTCTCCGGCTCCGACCCCTCGGTGGGGTCGACGACGACGCGTGACGGCCCGTCGAGCCGACCCTGCCCGTCGACCACCCGGATGGACTCGCGCTCGAGGCGCGCACGGATGTCGTCCGACTGCGCGGCCGCGAGCCGCCGCACGCGTGCGTTGACGACGGCAAGGTCGACCGACAGCTGGTCGGCGGGGTCGCCGGCCGCGTCCTGGATGCGGATGCCCAGCTCCGACGCGGTCCGGCCCACCGCCATCCACTCGGCTGTCGCGATGAGCGTCTTCGACGGCACGACGTCCGTGAGGACCGCCGCCCCGCCGAGGCCCTGGCGCTCGACGACCGTGACGTCCGCACCGAGGCGCTTCGCGACGAGGGCGGCCTCGTAGCCGCCGGGTCCACCTCCGAGGATGACGATCTTCGTCGCCTGCAGGTCCGGGTCAGACAGCGAAGCGGCTCCAGGGACGGGGGGCGGGGTCGTGGATGACGTCATACGTCCAGTATCCCAGGGGTCCGGCGGTCGCTCCACGGGTCGACGACACGCGCACCCGGCGACCGGTCGTCGCCTCCCTGTGCGGGCGCTAGCCTCGAACCATGACCACTCCCTCACCCGCACGAGCGGCCGACCCAGCCGTCACCGACCCTTTCGACCTCGCAGCCCAGGCAGCCCGGCACCTCGCGCAGGCCACCGGCATCGAGCGCCACGACATCGCGCTCGTCCTCGGCTCCGGGTGGGGTGGCAGCGCCGATCTCCTCGGCGAGACGGTCGCCGAGGTGCGAGCGGACGAGGTGCCCGGGTTCACGGCTCCAGCGGTCGCCGGACACGTCGGGACGTTCCGTTCGGTCAAGGTCGCCGCGACGGGCAAGCATGCCCTCGTGCTCGGCTCCCGTACGCACCTCTACGAGGGCAGGGGGGTGCGCGCCGTCGTGCACGGGATGCGCACCGCGGCGGCAGCGGGCTCGAGCACCGTGATCCTCACGAACGGGTGCGGTGGGCTCAATCCTGACTGGGCGCCCGGGACACCCGTGCTCATCTCGGACCACATCAACCTCACGGCGACGTCGCCGCTCGAGGGCGCGACGTTCGTCGACCTCACGGACCTGTACTCGGCGCGGTTGCGTGCCGTCGCCCGCGAGGTCGACCCGGAGCTCGCCGACGGCGTGTACGTCCAGTTCCGCGGACCCCACTACGAGACCCCGGCCGAGGTCCGTATGGCAGGCAGGCTCGGGGGGGACCTCGTGGGGATGTCGACCGCTCTCGAGGCCATCGCCGCACGGCACGTGGGCCTCGAGGTGCTGGGCATCTCCCTCGTCACGAACCTCGCTGCCGGGATCAGCCCGGTACCTCTCTCCCACGCCGAGGTCATCGAGGCGGGCCAGGCCGCCGGACCGCGCATCAGTGCCCTGCTCGCCGCGATCGTCTCGAGGATCTGACATGACGAACGACACCACGACCGACCAGCAGCCGTCCGAGCAGGAGCGCCTCGAGCGGGTCCGGGCACTGGTCCGGGACTGGATCGCGGACGACCCCGACCCCACGACGCGCGACGAGCTCCTCGACCAGCTCCGCGTCGCCGACGACCGGGACGACCCCACGCGAGCGCACGTCGCGGCCCTGCACGACCTGGAGGACCGCTTCTCGGGCACGTTGCAGTTCGGGACCGCGGGCCTGCGGGGAGCCCTGGGCGGTGGCCCGAACCGGATGAACCGAGCGGTCGTGCTGCGAGCTGCGGCCGGACTCACCGCCTTCCTCTCGGACACGGTCGGTCCGGGGCGTCCGCCGCGGATCGTCGTCGGGTACGACGCTCGGCACCGGTCGCTCGACTTCGCACGGGACACCGTCGCGGTGGCGACGGCCGCCGGTCACGAGGCGTTGCTGCTCGACCGGCCCCTGCCGACGCCCGTCCTCGCCTTCGCGCTCCGACACCTCGACGCCGACGCCGGCGTCATGGTCACCGCGAGCCACAACCCCGCGACGGACAACGGCTACAAGGTGTACCTCGGTGGCCGGGTCGTCACCGACGCGGGCCAGGGTGCGCAGATCGTGCCGCCGCAGGACGCCGAGATCGCCGCCCGCATCGAGGCCGTGCCGTCCGTCGCCTCGATCGCCCGCGCCGACCACGGGTGGACGGTCGTCGGACCGGACCTGCTCGCTGCCTACCTCGACTCGGTCGACGCCCTCGTCGACGACTCGTCGCCCCGCAGGCTCAAGGTCGTGGCGACGCCGCTGCACGGCGTCGGAGGGGCCGTCCTCGGCGAGGTGATGCGCCGCGCCGGCTACCCGGACGTGTTCCTCGTCCCTGAGCAGGCGGACCCCGACCCCGAGTTCCCGACCGTGGCGTTCCCCAACCCCGAGGAAGCGGGCGTCATCGACCTCTCCCTCACCTACGCGGAGGCTCTCCGGGCCGACCTCGTCATCGCCAACGACCCGGACGCCGACCGGTGCGCCGTCGCGGTCATCGACCCAGGGGTGATCCGCCAGCTGCCGGTGAACGCGGGCGCCGACACCGCCGCGTTCGAGGGATGGCGCATGCTGCACGGCGACGAGGTCGGAGCGCTGCTCGGTGAGCTCGTCGCGAGCCGGGCCGAGCGCGAGGGCCGCAGGGGCACCCTCGCGAGCTCGATCGTCTCGTCGCGGCTCCTCGCCCGCATCGCTGCGGCGCACGGGCTCGAGCACGCGACGACGCTCACCGGGTTCAAGTGGATCTCCCGTGTCCCCGGCCTCCTCTTCGGGTACGAGGAGGCGCTCGGCTACTGCGTCGACCCGCAGTCCGTGCGGGACAAGGACGGGATCAGCGCGGCGCTCCTCGTCGTGCAGCTGGCAGACCACCTCAAGGCCCGCGGTCAGAGCCTCGTCGACGCCCTCGACGATCTCGCCCGGCAGCACGGGTTGTACGTGACCGACCAGCTCTCGGTGCGTTTCACGGACCTCACCGAGATCCCTCGGACGATGGCGCGGCTCCGGCAAGCGCCTCCCGTGTCGCTCGGCGGCTCGTCGGTCGTGGAGACGGTGGACCTCGCCGACGGGGTCGACGGCCTTCCGCCCACGGACGGCCTGCGCCTCCTCACCGAGGACGACACCCGGGTCATCGTGCGCCCGAGCGGCACCGAACCGAAGATCAAGTGCTACCTCGAGGTCGTCCGGGACGTCTCGGCCAGCGCGTCGTCCGACGACCTGGCCGACGCGCGCGCGGCGGCGCGCCTCAGGATCGCCGACGTGTCCGCGGACATGCGCGCAGCCCTCGGGATCTGAGGGCGCCCCTGGGGGTCACGAGGCGGCGAGGGTGCGCTCGTCCTCGTCGACAGCGGCCTTCCACTGTGCCTTCTCGGTGCGCCAGCCCTCTTCCGTCCGGCCACGCCGCCAGTAGCCCGACGCGGAGAGGGCGGCAGGTGGCACGGCACGCTCGGAACGCAGGTGGCGCCGCAGGTCCTTGACGAGCCCGGCGTCGCCGTGGAGGAACACGGACGGCACCCCCTCGGGGAACGGCCAGGACGCCACCACGTCGAGGAGGCTCTGGCTGCGCCCACGGTGCACCCAGGTGACGAGGGGGTCGTCGAGCGGGCCGTCTGTCCGCGCCGCGACGTGCGCAGCGGTGTGCAGGTCCAGCTCGTCGGCCGGTCCGCCGACCTCGAGGAACACCTTCGCGCGGGCGCCGCTGTCGAGAGCGTCGAGGGCGGCCGCGATCGCCGGCATCGCGCTCTCGTCACCGATGAACAGGTGCCACGGGGCGTCCGGGGGCGGGGCGTACCCGCCCCCCGGACCGACGAAGGTGATCTCGTCGCCCGGCCGGGCGCCTGTGGCCCAGGGACCGGCGAGGCCCTCGTCGCCGTGCACGACGAAGTCGATCGCGAGCTCACGCGCCACCGGGTCCCAGGAGCGGACGGTGTAGGTCCGCAGGCGCGGTCTGCCTCCCTCGACCTCGGCAGGGAACCGCAGCTTGACGTACTGGTCCGTGCAGGGCAGCGGCGTGAACCCGTCGAGCCCGGCGCCCCCGAGGACCACGCGGACCATGTGCGGGGTGAGGAACTCCGTGCGCAGCACGACCGCGCTGGTCACCGGGCGCTCGGGCCGTCCGGGTCGGCGCTCGTCGCCGGCTGGCGTGGCATCGGGGGTCATCAGTGCCCTCTCGGGGATACGGGTGGGTGGCGCCCAGCAGCTGGCGCCAGGGTCGGTCAGTAGCCGGAGCTCTCGCCAGCCGCCGGCGGTTCCTGCTGGGCACCACGACCGTCGAGCGCGTCCAGGCCCGCGAGGACGGCGGCGGTGCCGGACAGCCCGAGGCGGGTCGCTCCCGCATCGATCATCGCGAGCGCGGCCTCGGCCGTCCGGATGCCTCCGCTGGCCTTGACGCCCAGTCGCCCGCCCACCGTGCGGGCCATGAGCTCGACCGCGTGCACGCTGGCGCCACCCGCCGGGTGGAAGCCCGTGGACGTCTTGACGAAGTCCGCACCGGCGCTCTCCGCCGCCTGGCACGCCGCGACGATCTCGTCGTCCTCGAGCGCGGCGGACTCGATGATCACCTTGAGCAGTGCTGGAGCGGGGACGGCCGCCCGCACCGAGGCGATGTCCGCCTCGACGGAATGCCAGGCGCCAGCCTTCGCGGCGCCGACGTCGATGACCATGTCGACCTCGTGCGCGCCCTGCTCGACGGCGAGCGCGGCCTCCGCAGCCTTGATCTGGCTGTGGTGCTTGCCCGAGGGGAAACCGCAGACGGTCGCGATCTTCAGGGTGCTCCCGGCGGGCAGCGCCAACGGCAGCATCGACGGCGACACGCAGATGGAGTACACGCCGAGCTCGTCGGCCTCCTCCGCGAGCGCCGCGACGTCGGCCTGCGTAGCGTGCGCCGTGAGGAGCGTGTGGTCGACGTACTGGGCGAGCTCGCTCGCGCTCAGGTGGCTCGTGCTGGTCATGATGGGCTCCGTCGTTCGTGCGGTTCTCGTGGGGCGGGTGGGATCAGAGGGCGCTGGACGTCCCGACGACGTCGGACGCGGCCGCAGCGTCGTACGCGGCGGCGATGCGCTCCCCCAGGGCGTGCCGCTCGTCGTGGTGGACGAAGGCGCTCCATGCCGCGGCCAGCGTCACGTCACGCAGGTCCTCGAGGCTCCAGCCGGCCTGCTCGACGAGCAGCGTCATCTCCCGGGTCATCGAGGTCCCGGACATGAGGCGGTTGTCGGTGTTGACGGTCACCGCGAAGTCGAGGTCCCGCAGCCGGGAGATCGGGTGGGCGGCGATCGAGTCGGTGACTCCGGTCTGCAGGTTCGACGACGGGCACAGCTCGAGCGGGATCTGGTTGTCGCGGATCCAGTGCGCGACGCGTCCGAGCTCCGGCGCATCGCCGTCGATGCCGGTGATGTCCTCGACGATGCGGGCGCCGTGGCCGATGCGGCTGGCCTGGCCGAGGTGCACGGCCTCGGCGATCGACGGCACACCCGCGGCCTCGCCGGCGTGGATCGTCACGGGGAACGACGCGTCGTTGAGGGTGCGCCACGTCGAGGGGTAGCGGGACGGCAGGAAGCCGTCCTCGGCTCCGGCGATGTCGAATCCGACGACGCCTCGGTCGCGGTTCGCGAGGGCGAGCGCCGCGATCTCGTCCCAGCGGTCGGCGTGCCGCATCGCGGTGACGAGCTGGCCGACGCGGATCTCCCGGCCCTCCTGCGCGGCCAGCGCGACGCCCTCCTCGAGTCCCTCCTGCACGGCGTCGACCGCGTCCTGCAGGGACAGGCCCTGGGTGAGGTGCTGCTCCGGCGCCCAGCGCTGCTCGGCGTAGACGACGCCGTCGGCGGCGAGGTCGACCACGGCCTCCCGGGCGACGCGGCGCAGGCCCTCGCGGGTCTGCATGACGGCGATCGTGTGGTCGAAGGTCTCGAGGTACCGCACGAGGGACCCGGAGTCGGCCGCTGCGACGAACCAGTCAGCGAGCTCGGCAGCGTCTGTGGTCGGCAGCGTGTGGCCGGCCACGGACGCGAGCTCGATGATCGTCTGGGGCCGCAGGCCGCCGTCGAGGTGGTCGTGGAGAAGGACCTTGGGGAGCGCCGCGATGTGCGACACGGTGGTCGCAGGCGCGTCGGAGCGCGGAGAAGACGTCATGCCCCAACGGTACCGCCGAGGTCAGACGTACTCGTCCTCGTCCGGGACGACAGCCGCCTGCTCGACGACGTCCGCCTCGGCCGCGGCGCCCCGCTGGTCCGGGCGCGGGGAACCGGGCGCGTAGTCCTCCGGCGCGGCATCGGCCGCGGCCGCGGACTCGGCCTGGTGCTGCGCGTCGAGCTCCTCCGTGAGGTTGACCGCTCCGTCGAGATCGGGGCTCGTGAGCCCTGCGTCGCGGAGCGCGTCGTTGCCGGGCTGGGTGCTCATGGATGACCTCCTGGGGGGACGGGGGTGGGGACGGCCGGGCCGTGCGGCTTCACGCCCCGGATCTCTCCATGCTCGCCCCGTCGGCTGCCACCCGCCACCGGTCGGCGGACCACACGGGGGTCTCACCGCTGGGTCCGGACCGCTCGGCACCTACGTGCCCCGGATCACCGCGACCACGGCGAGCGTCGCACCGAGCACCCCGAGCAGTGCGACGACGGTCGCCACCCGGACGAGGACCGGCCCGGTGCGCGGCTGGCGGCCGGCCCGGTGATCCGCCGCCGGATTGCGCCCGGGCGACCCACCCAGGAGCACGGCCCCCACGTAGCCGACCAGCCCCGCTGCCGCCACAGCGAGCCCGGGCGCCCCGGCGCGCAGCGCGGTGAGGGCGAGGACGAACGTCGCGCCGACCACACCCACGAGGGTCCGCTGCCATGCGAGCGCGGTGCGCTCGGGCTGGGCCCCCGGGGGCGGCTCCGGGCTCGTCGCGCCGCCCTCCCCGGGCCCGTCGCCGGTCAGAACGCCGCCGTGAGCGCGTAGCCGCCGAGCAGCACAGCCATGACGACGACGCCGGCCACGAGGACCGGCAGCGCACGCGGCGCCGGCAGCGGCGTGCGCGTGCGGAGCGCGATCTCGTTGCGCCGCCACGCGTGGACCGCGTAGAGCGCCACGACGCCGCCGGCGAGGCACACGACGGCCGCGACGACGTCGAGGAAGACCGAGAGGTCCGCGAACGTCGCGAAGGACGTGAGAGCAACCCCGCCCGCGACGAGGCCCAGGCCGGTGCGCACCCAGGCGAGAGCGGTCCGTTCGTTGGCGAGCGAGAACCGCGCGTCGGGCTCGTCCCCGACGTCGTAGACAGCAGCCGGACGTCGGGGGCGGTCAGTCGACACGGTCGATGAGGAGCGGTCGCGCGGCGACCGGCTCTCCCGTCGGGGCGATCCGGACGGCAGCCCGCGCGGACTCGAGCGCCCGCCCGAAGCGCTCCGGGGTGTCGGTGTGCAGGGTGAGCACCGGTTGTCCGGCGACGACGCGGTCGCCCGGCCGTGCGTGGATCTCCACACCGGCGCCCGCCTGCACGGGGTCCTCCTTGCGGGCGCGCCCGGCGCCCAGCCGCCAGGCCGCGAACCCGACCTCCAACGCGTCGAGGGACGCGAGCACGCCGTCGTGCGGCGCGAGCACCTGCTCGGTCTCCCGGGCGACCGGGAGCGGGGCCCGCGGGTCACCGCCCTGCGCGGAGATCATCCGCTCCCAGCGGTCCATCGCGCGACCGTCGGCGAGCGCGGCACGGACGTCGTCCGGGCTGGTCTCCCGGCCCGCACCGGCGAGCATCTCGACGGCCAGCGCCACCGTGAGCTCGACGACGTCGTCGGGCCCCCCGCCGGCGAGCACCTCGACCGACTCCCGCACCTCGAGCGCGTTGCCGGCGGTGAGGCCGAGCGGCGTCGACATGTCCGTGAGCAGGGCGACCGTGCGGACGCCGGCGTCGGTCCCCAGGTCCACCATGGTGCGGGCGAGCTCGCGCGCCGACGCCTCGTCCTTCATGAAGGCGCCGGAGCCCACCTTGACGTCGAGCACGAGCGCACCGGTGCCCTCCGCGATCTTCTTGCTCATGATCGACGACGCGATGAGCGGGATCGCCTCGACCGTCCCGGTGACGTCGCGCAGGGCGTAGAGCTTGCGGTCTGCGGGGGCGAGCCCTGAACCCGCCTGGCAGATCACCGCGCCGACGTCCTCGAGCTGCGCCATCATCTCGTCGTTGGTCAGCGCCGCGCGCCAGCCCGGGATCGACTCGAGCTTGTCGAGCGTGCCGCCCGTGTGCCCGAGGCCCCGGCCGGACAGCTGCGGGACGGCCACACCGAAGACGGCCACGAGCGGCGCGAGCGGCAGCGTGATCTTGTCCCCCACACCCCCGGTCGAGTGCTTGTCCGAGGTGGGCCGCGACAGGGACGAGAAGTCCATGCGCTCGCCGGAGGCGATCATGGCCGCGGTCCAGCGTGCGATCTCGGGCCGGGTCATGCCGTTGAGCAGGATCGCCATGTTGAGCGCCGCCATCTGCTCCTCGGCGACCGCGCCCCGCGTGTACGCGTCGATCACCCAGTCGATCTGGGCGTCGCTCAGTGCTCCCCCGTCGCGCTTGGTGCGGATGACGTCCACCGCGTCCAGTGCCTCAGCCATGGTCATGCCCTCCTCACGAGGTCGTCCGGCCCGAACGCGTCGGGCAGCACCTCGGTCATCTGCTTGATCCCGTTCACCGTCTCCACCTGAAGGTCGGCTCCCCCGTGCTCCCACAGGAGCTGGCGGCACCGACCGCACGGCATGAGGGTGCGCCCGTGCCCGTCGACGCAGGTGAAGGCGACGAGCCGGCCACCACCCGACGCGGCGAGCGCGGACACGAGCCCGCACTCGGCGCACAGCCCCACCCCGTAGGAGGCGTTCTCGGTGTTGCAGCCGACGACGACCCGTCCGTCGTCGACGAGTGCCGCGGCCCCCACAGGAAAGTGTGAGTACGGCACGTATGCCCGCGTCATGACGTCACGGGCGGCGGCGCGCAGGGCGTCCCAGTCGACGGGGGGCGGGGAGTCGGCGGTGGTCACTTGGTGTACGGGATCCCTTCTGCAGCGGGCGCCCGCACGCGGCCGACGAGGCCAGCGACAGCGAAGATCGTCGCGAGGTACGGCAGCATGGCCAGGAACTGGCTGGGGATGTCGGAGCCGACGACCCCGAGCGCGCTGCGCAGTGCCTCGGCGAAGCCGAAGAGGAGTGCGGCGAGGAACGCACCGCGCGGGCTCCACCGGCCGAGGATCATGGCCGCGAGGGCGATGAACCCCTTGCCCGCGGTCATCTCCTTCCCGAACGCCAGCCCGAGGGTCACGGTGAACGAGGCCCCGCCGAGACCGGCGATCGCCCCACCGAGCAGCGTGTTCCGCCACCGCGTGAGGTTGACCTTGATGCCGACCGTGTCCGCGGCCTTGGGGTGCTCGCCGACAGAGCGCATCCGCAAGCCCCACCGGCTGCGGAACACCATCACCTGCAGGACCACGACGAAGGCGAACATGAGGTAGACGAGGATCGTCTGGCGGAAGAGCATGGGCCCGAGGACGGGGATCTGCGACAGCAGGGGGATCTCGATGACCGGCAGGCGCGGCGGAGAGTTCCATGTCGACGAGTTGGCCTTGAGGACCGTCGAGAACAAGAAGCTCGTCACGCCGGCGACGAGGACGTTGAGGACGACACCCACGATGATCTGGTCGACCCGGTAGGTGATCGCGAACCACGCGAGAAGGACGGCGACGGCCGCACCCGCGACGGGGGCCGCGACAAGCCCCGCGTAGGGGTTCGACGCGAGAGTCGCGACGACGGCCGCCGTGAACGCCCCCGCCAGGAGCTGGCCCTCGATCGCGATGTTGATGATGCCCGACCTCTCGCACACGAGGCCCGCCATCGCACCGAAGGCGAGCGGGATCGCGATGAAGATCGTCTGCGACAGCAGCAGCGGCACGGGAAGCGACTGTGCCGACCCCGCACCTGCCCACACGAGGAACGCGAGGACGACGGCCACCCCGAAGGTCACCGGCAACCACGCGCCGGTGCGCCGGTGCCGGCTGGCCTCGAAGGCCGAGTACGCCGCCAGGAGGAGTCCCAGCACGGACAGCACGATCGCTGTCGCGCGGGCGGCGACGGTCAGCGGGGCGAGCTGGACGACGTCGCTCGCGCTCGCGAGCGTGAACGTCGTCGAGTCACCAGCCGGCGAGCCGAGCCCGAACAGCACGAGGCTCGCGAGCGCGACGACCGCGTAGCCCGCAGACGGACCCCACGACACGCGCGGTTCGACCTCACCCGTGAGCGTCCCGTGCGTGGCCTTGCCCGGCGGGACGGACGGGGACTTCGTCGTCGCGCTCACGCTGCGACCTCCTTCGAGAGCCGGACGGACGAGCCCGGGGCGGGCAGCCGGAAGATCGCACGGACCAGCGGAGGCGCAGCGATGAGCAGGACGATGAGCGCCTGCACGACGAGGACGATGTCGATCGGTGTGCCGCTCGCGGTCTGCATGAGCGGCGAGCCTGCTCGCAACGCACCGAACAGTGTTGCGGCGAGGACCGTGCCGAGCGGACGGGAACGCCCGAGGAGGGCGACCGTGATCGCGTCGAAACCGATGGAACCGGCGACGCCGTCCTGGAGGACGCCCTCGGTGCCAAGCACCTGTGACACTCCGCCCATCCCGGCGAGGCCCCCCGCGACGAGCATGACCGCGAGGTACACGGACGGCACGGAGATCCCCGCCGTCCGGGCGGCGTCAGGGTTCTCACCCACGGCCCGGAACTTGAAGCCCCACGTCGAGCGCTCCATGAGCCACCAGGTGCCGACCGCGGCGAGGATGGCGAGGATCCAGCCCGCGTGCAGTCGGAACGAACCTCCGAGAAGCCCGACGAACATCGCCGAGTCCTCGAGGCGGGGCGAGATCGGGTTGTTGCTGCCGGGCCGCTTGAACGCCGTCGTCGACAGCAGGTACGACATGAGGAACACGGCGACCGAGTTGAGCATGATCGTCACGATGACCTCGTTGGCGTCGAACCGCGCCTTGAGGTAACCCGCGATGCCCCCCCACAGAGCGCCAGCCATGAGGCCGCCGACGACGGCGAGGATCACGTGCACGACGCCCGGCAGATCGAACGCGAACCCGATGTACGCCGCGCCGATCGCACCAAGGACGACCTGGCCCTGCGCACCGATGTTGAACAGCCCGGACCGGAAGCCGATGCCGATGCCGAGACCCGCGAAGATGAGCGGGACCGAGGCCGTGAGCGTCTCCGTGATCGGTTTGAACATGCGTTGCGTCGTCGAGGCCTGCGGATCGAAGACAGCGCCGCGGAACAACGACGAGTACGCGCCCCACACGGAGTCCCACACGGCTGTGAAGAAGTCGCTCGGCCGGGCGAAGACGTATCCCGCCGTGCGCTGGACGTCGCTGTCCGCGGCCGCGACCAGGACGGCCGCGAGCGCGAGCGCAGCGACGACGGCGAGGACGACGACGGCGGAGCTGCTCTCGAGGATCTCTCGGACCATCGAGCGCGGCGCGGCTGCGCCCTTCTCGGTCGTCGCGCCGGGGGCCCCGGGAACGGTCTCGGTCACGGCGGTGCCCTCGGCGTCGTGGGGCGCCCCGGCACTCTGGCTGGGTCGGGGGTCGGTCACGGGGAAACCTCCGGGATGCTGCCGGGCGCGGCATCGGCCTGGCTGAGGAGCGTGGTGTGCTTGGCGGCCTCTGCCCGGGCCGCGTCGAGCGAGAGCCCCGCCATCATGAGCCCGAGGACGTCGCGTGACGTGTCACCCGGGACGATCCCGACGATCGAGCCGCGGTACATGACCGCGATCCGGTCGGCGAGGGCGAGCACCTCGTCGAGCTCGGTCGAGACGATGATGACGGCCGTCCCGTGGTCGCGCTCGGCGACGATCCGCCGGTGCACGAACTCGATCGACCCGACGTCGAGGCCACGCGTGGGCTGCGACGCGACGAACAGCTGCAGGGGGCGCGACATCTCGCGGGCGAGGACGACCTTCTGCTGGTTCCCGCCGGACAGCGTGCTCGCCGCGTCCTTCGGCGACGCGGCGCGGACGTCAAACTCCTTGACGTACTTGGTGGCGTTCGCGGCGACGGCGTCGCGGTCGAGGGCGGCGCCGCGGGCGAAGGGCGCCTTGTCGTGCAGGTCGAGGATGAGGTTCTCCTCGATGGAGAACGACGTGATGAGCCCGTCCTTGCTGCGGTCCTCGGGCACGAACCCGACGCCTGCGGAGAGCACGTCGCGGATGGAGCGCCCGAGGAGCTCGGTCCCGCCGAGGCGGATGCTGCCCGTCGCGTCGCGGTGCATGCCGAGGATCGTCTCGGTGAGCTCGGTCTGACCGTTTCCCTGGACCCCTGCGACGGCGAGGATCTCTCCCGACGCCACCTCGAACGACACGTCGTCGAGGAGCGTCTCGTCAGACGAGCCACGCAGTGCCAGCCGGGACACGACGAGGCGTGTCTCGGCGGGCTTGGCGGGCGTCTTGTCGGTCGTCAGGTTGACGCTGCGTCCGACCATGGCGGACGCGAGCTCCATCTCGGACGCGGTGGGGTCGGCGGAGCCGACGACCGTGCCACGTCGGATGACCGTGATGCGGTCCGCGACGGCGCGGACCTCGCGAAGCTTGTGGGTGATGAAGACGATGGACGTCCCCGCAGCCTTGAGCTGACGCATGATCTCGATGAGCTCGTCGGTCTCCTGCGGCGTGAGCACCGCGGTCGGCTCGTCGAGGATGAGGACCTTCGCATCGCGGGAGAGGGCCTTGATGATCTCCACGCGCTGCTGGGCTCCGACCGGCAGGTCCTCGACGAGGGCGTCGGGATCGATCTGGAACCCGAAGCGGTCCGAGATCTCCCGGACGAGCGCGCGGGCCTTCTTCAGGTCGATGAGACCGCCCTTGACGGGCTCGTGCCCGAGGACGACGTTCTCGGCGACCGTGAACACCGGCACGAGCATGAAGTGCTGGTGCACCATGCCGATCCCTGCGGCCATCGCATCACCGGGGCCGGCGAAGGTGCGCGGCTCGTCGTCGACGAGGATCTCCCCGTCGTCGGGGTCGTACAGGCCATACAGGACGTTCATGAGCGTGCTCTTGCCCGCCCCGTTCTCGCCCAGCAGGGCATGGATCTCCCCGGGTTCCACGACGAGGTCGATGTGGTCGTTGGCGATCAACGACCCGAAGACCTTGGTGATCCCCCGCAGCTCCAGCTTCATCCCGGTGAGTCCTTCACGTCGATCGGGTGGACGGCCACTCTTCCATTGTGCCGTCGCGGTGCGGACGAACGAGCGGGTGGCCCCTGGCGTCGTGCCAGGGACCACCCGCCGGTGTGGATCAGTCGACCGGAGTCGCACTCACGGACTCGACGACGAGGTCGCCGTCGATGATCTGCTGCTCGAGCACGTCGAGCTGCTCCTGGAGCTCGGCCGGCACGGCCGACTCGAGGTCGTGGAACGGGGCGAGCGAGACGCCACCGTTCGCGAGGGTGCCGACGTAGGGCTCAGGGTCGAACGAGCCCTCGGAGGTCGACGAGACGACGTCGAAGACGGACTGGCCGATCTCCTTCATGACGGACGTGAGGATGATGCCCTGGTACTGCGCGAGCTTCTCCTGCTCGTAACCGTCCGAGTCCACCCAGATGACCTTGACGCCCTCGTGCTGGCTGGCGGACGCGAGCGCGCCCTCACCGACCGGCCCGGCGACGGGGAGGATGACGTCCGCCCCCTGCGAGATGAGCAGGTCGGCCTTCGTGGCGCCCACGCTGATCTCCTCGAAGGTCTCCGTGAACTCGCCGGACTGCGCGTCCTTGTCCCAGCCGACGACCGTGACGGCCGTGCCGTTGTCCTCGTTGTACTTCGCGACACCGTCGACGAAGCCGTCCATGAAGATCGTCACCGACGGGTACGGCTGGCCGCCGAACGTGCCGACCACGCCGGTCTCGGAGACGCCCGCGGCGAGGTACCCGGCGAGGAACGCAGCCTCCTGCGTGTTGAACAGCAGCGGCTTGACGTTGTCACGGACGGGGTCGACGCCCGAGTCGATGAGCGCGAAGCGCTGCTCGGGGTTCGCGTCCGCAGCCTCAGCGGTCGCGTCGGCGAGGTTGAAGCCGACCGTCACGATGAGGTCGCAGTTCGCCTGGACCATCGAGTCGACGTTCTGCGTGTACTGGCCCGCGTCGGTGGACTCCGCGAACTGGACGTCGATGCCCAGCTCCTCCTCAGCGCGCTCCAGACCGCTGAATCCCGACTCGTTGAACGAGTTGTCGTCGAATCCGCCGAAGTCGGACACCATGCACCCGGTGAAGTCGCCAGCTGCAGATGTTCCGTCGGACCCGCTCGTGTCCTCGTCGGGGGCGTCAGCGCACGCGGTCAGGGTGAGCGCGGCGGCGGCGCCCATCGCAGCGATGCGGGCAAGTGTCTTCACGTGGAGCTCCTGTGGTCTGGTCGAGAGAGATCGCCCTGGGTCTTCCAGGTACGCAGGAATGCGCCTAGACCTGGTTCGGTGACCCGTGCGCGCTCACCATACGACCCCGGGTGTGAACATCTCGTTACTGAAGGGTAACTACGCGAGTTCGTTACGAAAGCGCAAGGTTGGTCTGCGCTCTGACACACCGGGTCCCGCGTTTCGAGATGCCGCAGCGCCGCCCGCCGCCGCCACCTCCGAGAGCAGGAGGACGCCCACGGAGATCGCCTGCTCGTCGACGCGCAGGTCCCCCTGGTGGATGTCGTACGTGCGGCCGCCCGGGGTCCGCGTCCCCAGCCGTGCCATCGCACCGGGGACCTTCGTGAGGTACCAGGCGAAATCC
Source organism: Sanguibacter sp. Z41_6 (assembly GCF_059621145.1). Classification (NCBI taxonomy): domain Bacteria; kingdom Bacillati; phylum Actinomycetota; class Actinomycetes; order Micrococcales; family Sanguibacteraceae; genus Sanguibacter; species Sanguibacter sp. Z41_6. The sequence goes on from NZ_JCAQIF010000003.1 coordinate 330,221, forward strand.
TCCCCACCGAGCGACTGCTCGGTGAGGACGACCGACCCCTCGCCGAGCATCTCGCGCGCCGAGCGCTCGAGCGTCGTCGTGCAGGCCGTGTCGTTCTCGACCGGTGGCACGCCCCGCTGGTGGTGCACCTCGACCTCCACGCCGTAGGGCTCGGCGACCTGCCGGACCGCGTCGTGCAGCACCTGTGCGGCGCGCTCCCACGCACGCACGTCGAGACAGCGCAGCGTCCCGCGCAGCAGTCCGCTCATGGGTATCGCGTTGGGCGCCGCCCCGGCCTGCACCGCGCCCCACGTGAGGTTGACGCCCGACCGCGGGTCGAGCCGGCGCCCGAGGACGGCCGGGACCTGGGTGATGATCTGCCCGAGCACGTACACGAGGTCACCCGTGAGGTGCGGCCGCGACGTGTGCCCGCCCCTCGAGGTCGCGTGCACCGTGACCTCGTCGGACGCCGAGGTGATGGGACCGATCCTCGTCCCGATCTTCCCGACGTCGAGCTTCGGGTCGCAGTGCAGGGCGTAGATCTCGCCGACGCCGTTGAGACCACCCTGGTCGAGGACCTCCAGGGCACCGCCCGGCTGGACCTCCTCCGCGGGCTGGAAGATGAGTCGCACAGGTTGGTGCAGCTCACCGGCGGCATGCAGCCTGGCGAGCACGAGGCCCACGCCGAGCACGATGGTCGTGTGCACGTCGTGGCCGCACGCATGGGCGACGCCGCGGACCGTCGAGGCGAACTCGACGCCGGAGGTCTCCGGCAGCGGAAGGGCGTCGATGTCCGCCCGGACCGCGATACGTCGGCGTCCGGAGCCTGCGGCGCCGGGCCCGATGTCACAGGTCAGGCCACTGCCGTTCAAGAGCCTGGGCTCGAGCCCCGCCTGCCGCAGCCGCGCCGCGAGGAGCGCCGTCGTCCGGAGCTCCGCCCGCGCGACCTCGGGGTGCGCGTGGATGTCGCGGCGGATCCCGACGAGCTCGTCGATGATCTCGTCCGTGAGGTCCGCGATGCGTGCGCGCAGCGACTCCTGCTCACCGGTCACAGGAGCTCGTCCAGACCGCGATCACGCAGCTCGGTGACGACGTCCTTGACCTGCTGCGCCCGGGCGCGTGTCGTGACGAGCAGCGCGTCCGGGGTGTCCACGACGACGACGTCGTCGAGCCCGAGGATCGTCACCACCCGACCTGCCGCGGGGACCACCACCGACCCCGCGCTCTGGATCCGCACGACAGCGCCGTCGTCGCCGAGCACCTTCGAGCCCGCCTCGTCCGCGGCAGGCAGCAGCGCGGCGAGGGAGTTGAAGTCCCCGACGTCGTCCCAGCCGAACGACCCGGGGACGACGACGACGCCACCGGCGGCCGCGACCGGCTCTGCCACGGCGTGGTCGATCGCGACCTTCTCCAGGCCCGGCCACACGCGGGCGACGACCGCCGCGCGCTCCGGCGTGTCCCAGGCGGCCGCGATCGTCCGGATGCCGTCGTGCAGGGCGGGGCGCTCCCGGGCGAGGTGGTCGAGGAGCACCGAGGCGCGAACGAGGAACATGCCGGCGTTCCAGCGGTACTCGCCGGTGGCGAGGTAACGCTGGGCCGTCGTCGCGTCGGGCTTCTCCGTGAACCCGACGACGTGCAGGGCGCTCGGCGCCCCGGCAAGACCGAGCGGAGCCCCGGAGTGGATGTAGCCGAACGCCGTCGACGGGCGGGAGGCAGCGATGCCGATCGTCACGACGTACCCCTCCTCCGCGGCGAGCACACCCTCACGGACGGCCTGCTCGAAGGAATCCTGGCCGGTGATGACCTGGTCGGCGGCGAAGGAACCGAGGACCACGTCGCCGTGCCGCTGGGCGAGCACCGCCGCAGCCAGACCGATCGCCGCCATCGAGTCCCGCGGCGACGGTTCGGTGAGGATGTTGGCGGCGTCGAGCGCGGGCAGCTGCTCGGAGACCGCTGCGGCGTGCGCCTCCCCGGTGACGACGACGACCCCCTGGGCGAGCGCACCCACCCGGTCCACCGTCGCCTGGATGAGCGAGCGCCCCGAACCGGTGAGGTCGTGCAAGAACTTGGGCGCGCCGGACCGCGACAGCGGCCACAGCCGGGTTCCTGCGCCCCCCGCGGGAATCACTGCGTAGAAGTTCGGGAGGGCGGGCTCACGGGTCGGGGACATGGCACGAGCATAATCACCGGCTCGCCGCCCGGCCGTCGATCCTGTGGAGTGCATCACAAACGACGAGCGCCACACGCGAACTCCCGCCCTGCGGGCGCAACCATGGCGCAACAGTCACTACAGTGAAGAGGTCAGACGGATCTGGTCGACGACGCCCAGAGACTTCCGTGGAGAACCGGACACAGGTCCGACGCTATGAACAGCCCAGGAGGCGCCCAGTGCCCAGTGCACCCGCTGGCACGTTGTACCGCGGCCGCGAAGGTATGTGGTCCTGGGTCGCGCACCGCGTGACCGGCGTGCTCATCTTCTTCTTCCTGCTCGTGCACGTCCTCGACACCGCACTGGTACGGGTCTCACCGGAGGCCTACAACGCCGTGATCGGCACGTACCAGACGCCCATCATGGGCCTCGGAGAGGCCGGCCTCGTCGCGGCGATCGTGTTCCACGCCTTCAACGGTATCCGCATCATCCTCGTGGACTTCTGGGCCAAAGGTCCGCAGTACCACCGAGCGATGCTCTGGACCGTCGTCGGCCTCACACTCGTCACCATGGCCGCGTTCCTGCCGCGCCACCTCATGAACGTCTTCGGGGAGCACTGATGGCCGCCGCACCTGCGCTGACGAACCCGCGCGACTCCTACAAGCGCGTCAAGAGCACGCGCTCGAACTTCGAGCTGTACGGCTGGGTCTTCATGCGGGCCTCCGGCGTCGTCCTGCTCGTCCTCATCTTCGGCCACCTCTTCGTCAACCTCATGATCGGCGACGGCGTGAACGCGATCGACTTCGCGTTCGTCGGCGGCAAGTGGACGTCGCCGTTCTGGCAGATGTGGGACCTGCTCATGCTGTGGTTGGCAATGATGCACGGCACGAACGGGGTGCGCACGATCATCAACGACTACGCGGAGCGTGACGGTGTCCGGCTCGCGCTGAAGATCGCCCTCTACGTGTCCTTCGTCGTCGTGACCGTGCTCGGCACGCTCGTGATCTTCACGTTCAGCCCGTGCCCGGTCGGCGCACCTGCCGACCTGCTCCCGTCCGTCTGCACGTCCTGAGCCACCGCTCGACCCCCTGACCCACCCTCTCGTCACAGGAGACCTCGACCCGATGCAGACCCATCAGTACGACGTCGTGATCGTCGGCGCAGGAGGCGCCGGGATGCGCGCTGCCCTCGAGTCCTCCGGCGAGGTCCGCACGGCCGTGATCTCCAAGCTCTACCCGACGCGCTCCCACACCGGCGCGGCGCAGGGCGGCATGTGTGCCGCGCTCGCCAACGTCGAGGAGGACAACTGGGAGTGGCACACGTTCGACACGGTCAAGGGCGGCGACTACCTCGTCGACCAGGACGCCGCAGAGATCATGGCCAAGGAGGCGATCGACGCCGTCCTCGACCTCGAGCGGATGGGGCTGCCCTTCAACCGCACACCTGAGGGACGTATCGACCAGCGCCGCTTCGGCGGGCACACCCGCAACCACGGCGAGGCCGCCGTCCGCCGCTCCTGCTACGCCGCGGACCGCACCGGCCACATGATCCTCCAGACGCTCTACCAGCAGTGCGTCAAGCAGGACGTGGAGTTCTTCAACGAGTTCTACGTCCTCGACCTGCTCGTCGACCACGACCTCTCCGAGGGCCACGTGCCCGACGGCGAGGAGGTCAACGTCACCGGCGTCGTGGCGTACGACCTCGCCACCGGCGAGATCCACATCTTCCAGGCGAAGGCGATCATCCTCGCCACCGGCGGTGCCGGGAAGATCTTCAAGACGACGTCGAACGCGCACACCCTCACCGGCGACGGCATGGCGCTGGCGCTGCGCCGCGGGTTCCCGCTCGAGGACATGGAGTTCTTCCAGTTCCACCCGACAGGCCTCGCCGGCCTGGGGATCCTCCTGTCCGAGGCCGCTCGCGGCGAGGGCGGCATCCTCCGCAACGGTGACGGTGAGCGCTTCATGGAGCGCTACGCCCCGACCATCAAGGACCTCGCGCCGCGCGACATCGTCGCGCGCTCGATGGCGAACGAGGTCCGTGAGGGCCGCGGGGCAGGCCCGAACAAGGACTACATCCTCCTCGACCTCACGCACCTCGAACCGGCGCACATCGACGCCAAGCTCCCCGACATCACCGAGTTCGCCCGCACGTACCTCGGCATCGAGCCGTACACCGAGCCGGTGCCCGTGTACCCCACCGCGCACTACGCGATGGGTGGGATCCCCACCAACGTCGACGCCGAGGTGCTGCGCAACAACACCGACGTCGTGCGCGGCCTCTACGCCGCCGGCGAGGTCGCCTGCGTCTCCGTCCACGGCTCGAACCGTCTGGGGACCAACTCGCTCCTCGACATCAACGTCTTCGGCAAGCGCGCCGGTCGCGCGGCTGCGAAGTACGCCAAGACGGCCGTCTACCGGGACATCGCGCCCGACGCGGCCGACCCGGTGGTCGCCCAGCTCGACGACATGCGCGGACGCCCCACGGGCGAGCGCGTCGCGGACATCCGGACCGCGCTCCAGGAGACGATGGACCGCAACGCCCAGGTGTTCCGCACGGAGGAGTCACTCCGCGAGGCGCAGGCGGACATCCGCGAGCTCCAGCGTCGCTACAAGAACGTGTCCGTCCAGGACAAGGGCCGGCTGTTCAACACGGACCTCCTCGAGGCGATCGAGCTGGGCTTCCTGCTCGACATCGCGGAGGTCGTCGTCGTCGGAGCGCTCAACCGGAAGGAGTCCCGCGGGGGCCACTTCCGCGAGGACTACCCCGAGCGCGACGACGCCAACTGGATGCTCCACACCATGGCCTACCGCCGCCCGCTGGGTGACACCGAGGTCGAGAGCGCCGACGGAACTGCCGGTGTCTTCACCGAGCAGAGTGAGTTCGACAATTACAAGGTCGTGCTGGGCGGAAAGCTCGTCACACAGACCAGGTACGAGCCGATGGAGCGTAAGTACTGATGACAGCCACCGCCGAGAAGGCCCCGGAGACCACCGTCGGAGCGATCCCCAGCTTCGAGGTGACCCTCCGGGTGCGCCGCTACTCCCCCGAGTCCGCCCACGGCGACGAGGCGTACTGGGACGACTTCACCGTCACGGCCTACGGCACGGACCGTGTGCTCGATGCGCTCCACAAGATCAAGTGGGAGCACGACGGGTCGCTGACGTTCCGCCGCTCCTGCGCGCACGGCGTCTGCGGGTCTGACGCCGTCCGGATCAACGGACGCAACCGCCTCGCCTGCAAGACGCTCCTCAAGGACGTCAACCCGGACAAGCCGATCCTCGTGGAGCCGATCAAGGGCCTGCCCGTGATCAAGGACCTCGTCGTGGACATGGAGCCGTTCTTCGCGTCCTACCGCGAGATCATGCCGTTCCTCATCACCTCCGGCAACGAGCCGAGCAAGGAGCGCCTCCAGTCGGCCGAGCAGCGCGAGCGGTTCGACGACACGACGAAGTGCATCCTCTGCGCCGCGTGCACGTCCTCCTGCCCCGTCTTCTGGACCGACGGGCAGTACTTCGGCCCCGCGGCGATCGTCAACGCGCACCGGTTCATCTTCGACTCCCGCGACGAGGGCTCCGAGCAGCGGCTCGAGATCCTCAACGACAAGGAAGGCGTGTGGCGCTGCCGCACGACCTTCAACTGCACCGAGGCGTGCCCCCGGGGCATCGAGGTCACCAAGGCCATCAAAGAGGTCAAGCAGGCGATGATCACCCGCGCCTTCTGAGCTCGCGGGGGGGCGATGACCGTCCCCACAGACGACGAGAGGCCCGCAACCACCCGGTTGCGGGCCTCTCGTCGTCTGCGTCGGCGCGGAGGTTCTGCCAGCGGGACACCCTCGTCAGCGGGTGGCTTCCTGTGTGCCGGCCGGCTGCAGCGGGAAGCGCCGCACGGGACGCCAGACGTTGTCGTCGCCGTGCTCGTAGAGCGAGATGAAGTCCACCGAGAACGTCGCCTCGTAGTCCGCCATCGCCTCGAAAGCGGTGTCGAGCGCCGTGTCCGGCACCTCGTGGGCGACCGTGACGTGCGGGTGGTAGTTGAACCGGAGGGACTGCTCGAGCGGGCCGGACCGGACCGCCTTCTCGAGCGCCTCGCACTCCGAGATCCCCTGGGCCACCTGGACGAAGACGACAGGCGACACCGGCCGGAACGTGCCGCTGCTGCGCAGTCGCACGACGAACGCCGACACGTCGCGCACGACACTCTCGAGGTGGGCGTGCACGCCTTCGAAGGCCTCGGGCTCGACGATGGTGGGCCCGAGCAGGGTGATGTGCGGGGGGATGAGGTCGGCGAGCGGGTCGCCGAACCGCCGACGGGCCTTCTGCAGCTCGGGGCCGTACGGCTCGGGCACCTCGATGGCCACACCCACCCTGCGCTGGTCGCCCACCCGCTCGGGGAGGTTCACCGCGCGCGCCCAGGTGCGGGGATGAGTCCGACGCGGTCGTAGATCCGGGCCAGCGTGACGCTCGCGAGGTCCCGGGCCTTGTCGGCGCCACGAGCGAGGATCGTGTCGAGCTCCGCCGGGTCGGAGAGGTAGTGCGAGACGCGCTCCTGGAACGGCGTGACCAGGGCGACGACGAGGTCCGCGAGGTCGACCTTGAGGTTGCCGTACTGCAGGCCGGCGTACTGCTCCTCGAGCTGGGCGATCGTCCGACCGCTGAGCGAGGAGTAGATCGTCAGCAGGTTCGCGATGCCAGGCTTGTTCTCCGGGTCGAACACGATCTCCGAGCCCGCGTCGGTCACGGCAGACCGGATCCGCTTGGCCGTCACCTTGGGGTCGTCGAGCAGCCACACGGTGCCCTTGCCGGTCGACGACTTGCTCATCTTCGCCGTCGGCGCCTGGAGGTCGTAGACCTTCGCTGCGCCCTTGACGATGTGCGCCTCCGGGACCACGGCGGTGCCCTCTCCGAACCTGCTGTTGAGCCGCTCTGCCAGGTCCCGGGTGATCTCGAGGTGCTGCCGCTGGTCCTCTCCGACCGGCACGAGCGCCGTGTCGTACAGAAGGATGTCCGCTGCCATGAGCACCGGGTACGTGAAGAGACCGACCGTGGTGTTGTCCGCACCCTGCTTCGCCGACTTGTCCTTGAACTGGGTCATCCGGCTGGCCTCGCCGAACCCCGTCTGGCAGGACAGGATCCACGCGAGCTCCGTGTGCTCCGGGACGTGCGACTGGAGGAACAACGTCGAGCGGTCCGGGTCGACGCCGCCGGCGAGGTACTGCGCCAGCGTGCGGCGCGTGCGCTCGCGCAGCTTGTCCGGGTCCGGGTTCACCGTGAGTGCATGGAGGTCGACGACGCAGTACAACGCGTCGTACGAGTCCTGGAGGGCCACCCACTGGGTGAGTGCACCGATGTAGTTGCCCAAGGTCAAGGAGTCGTCGGTGGGCTGCATCCCTGACAGGATCCTGGGTCGCGACGCGTCGTTGGGCATGAATGCCATTCTGGCAGCATCGAGCGGCATTGCCGAATCGTTGTCAGGTCGCCTCGACGTCGAACGGGGCGGGTGCGCCGGGCGCCAGGACCGGCTGGGCCACCGGCTGTGCCGGACGCGACGGTGGGGGCGGCGGCTCGTCGAGCAGGGCGTCGCGGACGATCCGGCGCGGGTCGTAACGGCGGGGGTCGAGCTGGGACCAGTCGACGTCCGCGATCTCGGGACCGAGCTCCTCGGAGACCTTCACCTTGGCCTCGCCGAGCAGCGCCCGTCCCTTCCGGACGAGGACGCCGAGCTGTTCCGCGTACCGCGGGAGACGTTCCGGCCCGATGACGAGGACCGCGATGACGAGCAGGACGACGAGCTCGCCCCCGTTGACTCCGAACACCGGTCTACTCGCTCGTGGCCTTGTCGAGCACGATCGAGACGTCCTGCTCACCGCTCCCCGAGCGCACGCGCAGGACGACCGTGTCCCCCGGCGCCTTGGCGCGGATCGCGACGATGAGCTCGTCGGACTGCGTCACCGGCCGCCCGTCGATCTCGAGGATGACGTCGCCCGGCTCGAGCCCCGCGTCAGCGGCCGGGCCGTCCGGCGTCACCGGCTCCTGGCCGTCCTGGACGTCCGTGACGACCTGGACGCCCTCGCCGTCGTACGCCGGGTCGAGGAGGACACCGATGATCGGGTAGCTCGCACTGCCCGTCTCGATGATCTCCTCGGCCGTCCGCTTGGCCTGGTTCGAGCCGATGGCGAACCCGAGCCCGATGTTGCCGGACGCCACCATCTGGCCCGGCGGCTGGGCGATGGCGGAGTTGATGCCGATGACGTTCCCCGACGCGTCGACGAGCGGGCCGCCGGAGTTGCCGGGATTGATGGCGGCGTCCGTCTGGAGCGCGTTGATGAAGGCGGTGTCCCCCGTGTCACCTGCGGACACCGGGCGGTTGAGCGCGCTGATGATCCCGGACGTCACGGTGCCGTCGAGTCCCAGCGGGGCTCCGATCGCGATGACGGGGTCGCCGACCATCACGGCGTCGGAGTCACCGAGCCCGAGCGGCGTGAGGCCCGTGAGGTCCACCTGGATGACGGCGAGGTCGTAGTCCGCGGTCCGGCCGACGAGGGTCGCTTCCTCCTCGCTGCCGTCGGAGAACGTCACCCGGATCGTGCCCGAGGGCACAGCGCCGGCGATCACGTGGTTGTTCGTGAGGATGTATCCGTCCTCACGGATGACGAACCCGGAACCCGTCCCCTGGCCGTCCGCCCCGCTCACCCTGATCGAGACGACGCTCGGACCCACGGTCGCGGCGATGTCCGCGATCGATCCGTCCGGGCGCGTGAGGTCGGGATCGGCGACGACGGACGGCAACGAGCCGTCGGTGGGGCGCCCGTCGAGCGCGTCGACGATCCGCGGTGCGACGACTCCTCCGAGCGAACCCAGGACGAGTGCACCGAGGAGCACCATCGCCACGAATCCCGCTCGTCCGCGGTGCTGCGGCTCCGAGCCGCCCGCGACGCCCGGGTGACCCGCGGCACCGGGCTGGAGGGCGAACGGGTCCCACCCGGCGTCGGTGTCTGCGTCGACCCGGTGCTGCGGCTGCGGGTTCGTCTGCCACTGCGGCGCGGTGTGTCCGCCGGGCGGTGCGGGCTCGGCGACGACGGGCTCGTACCGCCGAGGGGCATAGGACGGGGTGGGCGCCCCTGGCGGGAGCGGGACGGGCGGCACGGGGCGCGCCTGCGGGGTCGGCTCCGGCGAGCTCGGCGGCACAGGACCGGTATCGGTCACGAGAGTCCTCCTGTCAGCGACGACCAGCCGCGCACGAGCTGCGCCTGGACCCTCGTGTCGTACTCGTCGACTGAGAACGACGAGATCAGTTCTAGCACGTTCGCCAACGATGTCTCCGCGACGAGGTCGACGACCGTGTCCCCCGACTGCCACACCACGTGCAGCGGGGCGTCGGAAAGGATGTAGACCGGCGCGTCGTGCACGGTCGCCGTCGCGGCGCCCTCGACCGAGCTGGGATCGAGCCGACCCTTCTGCTCGCGCACGACGGCACGGCCGACGGGGCTCTCCAGGTCGAGCTCGAGCACGGACGCGTCGTGGCCACCCACCCGGACGGCGGCGACACTCACGCCGGCTGGTAGCTCGACAGGACACTCCCACCCGTCCGAACGCACCCATGCCAGGGCGTCAGCGTCCGTGCCCGGCCCGGACAGCGCCTCGTCGAACCCGATGGTCCGCACGACCGTCGACGAGTCGCTGGCTGAGCCCGGTGCCGGGGCGGCCGCGAGCACCGACAGCGCCGCGGACGGCACCCGGTCCGGCACGACGACGGGCCGCTGCCCGAGCACGAACAGGCCGGAGGCGGCGACACCCGACGCGACGAGCGCGGTCCCAGCGCCCCAGGCAGCCCACCGGGAGCGAGCGGTGCGGTGCACCTCTCCCCCGAGCGCCCCGCCGCTCGGGAGCCGGCGCGGAGCGCGATCACGCAGCTCGGCGTGGTCACCCCGCAGCGCCCCGCTCTGCGAGCGCCCGCTGTGCGGCGGGGGGATTCGCGCCGCCGACTGCGCGTCCCCCTCCAGGGCGAGCAACCTGGTCATGAAGCTCGGGTCCGGGACGATGCGCGGCAGGTCGACCGACAGTGCACGCCTCGCGGCGCGCGCGTCACGCACCTCGTCGGCGCACCGCGGGCACCGGGCGACGTGGGCCAGAGCCCGCTCGTGCGTCGCCGGGTCGAGCTCGCCGTCGACGAGCTGCGACACCTTGCTGCCGAGGTGCCCGTTCATCCCGCCACCCCGAGAGCGGCCGCGGGCGCATCGTCACGGGGGGACCGAGGAGCTCTGTCGGCGAGGAGCATCCGCAGCTGCGAGCGTGCCCGGTGGATCCTGGAGCGCACCGTCCCGAGCTTGATACCGAGGGTCACCGCGATCTCCTCGTACGAGAGTCCTTCGATGTCGCACAGCACCACGGCGGCGCGGTACTCCGGCGCCAGGCTGTCGAGCGCGCGCTGGATGTCGTGATCGAGGTTGGCGTGCTCGAACCCACGGACCGGGTCGTGCAGGTCCCCGCGCGCAGGAACCTGCATGTCGGTCTCCCCCATCGCGTCCATCCGGATCCGCTGCTTGCGCCGGACGTGATCGAGGAAGAGGTTGGTGGTGATGCGGTGCAGCCAGCCCTCGAACGTCCCGGGCGTGTAGCTGTGCAGCGACCGGAAGACCCGGACGAACACCTCCTGCGTGAGGTCCTCGGCGTCGTGCTGGTTGCCCGTGAGGCGGTACGCGAGCCGGTACACCCGCCCGGAGTGCTCACGGACGATGGACTCCCACGTGGGTGGCTCCCAGGTGTCCCCGGTGACTGCGTCCCCCGCCCCGCCGACGTCGACAGCACCGTCCTGCACAGCCACGGCCCCCGCAGGGCTGCTCACTGGCACGGACGGGGGGTGCGACGACTCCTGCATGGCGTGATTCTCCCAGGCCACGGCGCCGTCTGTCGCACTCGCGGGCGAACTTTCACGCAGAGCACACACGGGCACCACGACGGACGCCGCACATCGGCGTGCACCGGTAGCATTCGGCTGGGGCGTGGGGGTCTGCGCGCCCCTCCCGCTCTGCTCGACCACTCGTCCGCCTGGAGGACATCATCTGTGCTGACAAGGCCCGCTCCTGGGCGTACGCCGAGGACTTCATCGTCGAGGACGACGTCCTGCTCGGCGCCAGGGAACGCGCCGCACAGCTGGGCTGCCCGTCGATCCTGCCGGGTGCTGGTGCAGCACTGAGCGTCCTCGCCGCTGCCGTCGGCGCCCGGGCGGTGGTCGAGATCGGCACCGGGGCCGGCGTCGCGAGCCTGTGCCTCCTGCGGGGTATGCGTGAGGACGGCGTGCTGACGACGATCGACCTCGAGGTCGAGCACCAACGCGCCGCGAAAGAGGCCTTCACCGAGGCGGGGATCCGACCCACCCGGACCCGGACCATCTCCGGCCGCGCGCTCGACGTGCTGCCGCGGCTCACGGACGGGGCCTACGACCTCGTCCTCGTCAGCGCCGGCAAGCCCGACTACCCCGCCTATGTCGAGCAGGCGCTGCGGCTCCTGCGACCCGGAGGCCTCCTCGTGCTCGACAACGCCCTCCTCCACGGGCAGGTGGCCGATCCCGCGCGACGGGACGCGCTCACGACGACCGTCCGCGAGGTGGGGCGGCAGCTGCGCGACGACGAGCGTGTCGTCCCCGCCCTGCTCCCCACGGGCGACGGGCTCCTCGTCGCCGTGCGGCGCTGACCGAGCACGGATCGACGTCGCCGGAGGCTCGTCCGACCGTGACGGCGCCCGTCCGACCGTGACGGCGCCCGTCCGCGACTGACCGGACGGTCACGCGACCGGACGGTCACCCGGCCGGACCCTGACGCAGCGAGCCGCGCGGGGTCTCAGCGCAGGGACTCGAGGTAGCTCAGGACGAGCCGCGCCCCGAACCCCGTCGCGCCCTTGGGCACCTCGTGTGCTGCTGTGCCGGAACGGGCCGGCCCCGCGATGTCGAGGTGCGCCCAGCGGCGCGCGCCGACGAACTCCCGGAGGAAGAGCGCAGCCGTGATCGACCCGCCTCCGGGCGGGGACTCCGGCACGTGCCGCAGGTCGGCGACCGACGAGGTGAGCGCTGGGACGTACTCCTCGACGAGCGGCATGTGCCACACCTGCTCCCCGGTCCGCTCAGCGGCCGCCACGAGCGCGGCGACGAGCTCCTCGTCGCCGCTGTACAGCGCCGCGTGCCCCCGACCGAGCCCGAGCGTCGCCGCTCCTGTGAGCGTCGCGACGTCGATGAGGATGTCGGGGTCGAGCTCGGCGTCGGCGTACGCGAGAGCGTCGGCGAGCACGAGCCGGCCCTCGGCGTCCGTGTCGGCGATCTCGACGCTCCGCCCTCCGCCGAGCACGACGACGTCTCCCGGTCGGTAGGCCGCGGACCCCACCTGGTTCTCGGCGAGTGCGAGGACGGCGGTGACCCGGTGCGGCAGCCGCGCGTGCGAGGCGCCGAGCACCGCCGCGAGCGCGACCGCCGCACCGGCCATGTCCGTCTTCATCGGGACCATGGCCGCACGTGGCTTGATGGAGAGCCCACCTGTGTCGTAGGTGATGCCCTTTCCCACGACGACGACGTGACGGGGCGTGCGGCCGCGCGGTTCGTCGAACGGGTCGTAGGTGACCGTGACCAGCCGGGGCTCGTGAGCTGACGCGCGCCCGACGGCGAGGAGTCCGCCGAGACCTGCCGCCTCGAGCTCGCGCGCCCCGAGGACGCGGACGTCGAGCCCTTCACCGTCCGCCAGCTCGCTCGCCCGCTGCGCGAACCATTCCGGGGTCTTGACGTTGGACGGCACCGTGGTGAGGTCGCGGGTGAGCCACGTGGCGCGCGCGGCCCGGGCGGCGGCGTCGAGCGTGCTCTGCCGCGTCCGGCCGAGCATCACCAGCTGCTCGGCCGGAGGCGGCCCGGCTGGTGTCGCCGCGTAGCTCGCCGGTCGGTGCGCGCCGAGGAGGTACCCCTCGACGAAGGCCCGGGCGGTGGCGGCGTCCGACGAGCTCGCGATCGTGGTGACCACCCGCTCGAGGCCCCGCGTCGCACGTGCCAGTGCCGCACCGGCGCGCCGCAGGTCCCGGGGCGACTCGTGACCGAGGCCCACGAGGATGACCCGGGACGGAAGGCCCGCCCAGGGCAGCACCGCAGCGGAGCGGCGATGAGGCTTGGGCAGGTCGACCGTGTGCGTGGTGCCGGACGCTGCACGGAACGCCGATCGGCTCGCGAGCTCTGCGAGGTCGATGCCGTAGCGCGTCGCTGCGTCGACGGCACCGTCCCGCGGTTGCAGCTCGTCGTCGCCGTCGACAGGCGCCGCGACGCCGACAGCGACCGCGTCGACGTCGCTCTCCTCGAGGAAGGTGCAGTCGCGCAGCCGCCCAGCGGCGACCACGACCTCGGGGAGGACGCGGTCGAGACGCGCAGCGATCTCCGGGACGCCAGGAACGGCGGACCGGGGCATGCTCAGCCGACGACGGCCTGGAGCGCCTCGCCCAACTCGCTCGCCTCGACCGCGTTGAGCTCGACGACAAGTCGACCGCCACCCTCGAGCGGGACGCGCATGACGATCCCGCGTCCCTCCTTGGTGACCTCGAGCGGTCCGTCACCCGTCCGTGGCTTCATCGCAGCCATTCGTGGCTCTCCATTCGATCGGTACCGCCGGTAGTCTCGAGGAGATTCTAGTTCACGCGGAAAGGGCTTCGTGCCCCACGTCACTCCGGCACGTCGTGTCATCGCTGAGCGGCGCGGGTCGTCGGCCGCGTGACGGGCCCGGTCGCGGCACGGCGCCAGCCGCGTGCTACGTCTCGGTCCCCCGTCGCGCCAGCCGCGGCGGAAGGTCGCCGCGCACCACCGCCAGCATGTCGAGCACCCTGCGTGTCGCCCGCACGTCGTGCGCACGGAACACGCTCGCGCCCAGCCAGGCGGCGACCGCGGTCGCTGCAAGGGTTCCCTCGAGCCGCTCGTCCGCGGGAAGGTCGAGGGCCTCGCCGACGAAGTCCTTGCGCGAGAGCGCCATGAGGAGGGGGAACCCCGTCGCTGCGAGCCTGTCGGTGCGGCGCAGCACCTGGAGCGACTGCGCAGTCGTCTTCCCGAAGTCGTGGGTGGGGTCGACGAGGATCGACTCGCGTCGCACACCGCAGCGCAGCGCCCGTCCGGCTGCGCTCTGCAGGGTCTGGAGGACGTCGAGCACGACCCCGTCGGCAGGATCGGTCCCCGCCGGGGATCCGGGTGGGACGGGGTACGCACCCGGGAACGTGTCCGTGCGTGGTGTCCCACCGCCCGTGTGCGAGCAGACGACACCGATGCCGAACTCCGCGGCGACCTCGACGAGCCGGGGGTCGTGACCCGCCCAGGTGTCGTTGAGCAGGTCCGCACCAGCGGCCGCGACCTCGCGGGCGACCTCGGACCGCCAGGTGTCGACGCTGACGAGCAGGTCGGGGAACTCTCGCCGGACCTGCTCGACGAACGGGACGACGCGGCGGATCTCCTCCTCCACAGAGACGTCCGGGCCGACACCGGCCCGGACGCCACCGATGTCGACGAGCTCCGCGCCGTCCTCCAGCGCGCGCTCCACCGCGGTCATCGCCGCGTGGTCGTCCAGGTGCCGCGCGCCCGAGTAGAACGAGTCCGGCGTCCGGTTGACGATCGCCATGATCGCCGCAGCACCCGCGCCCACGGTCCGGCCACGCAGCACGAGGGCAGGCGCACGAGGCGGTGCCACGAACGGCTCCATGCCTCTCCCGGGATGCTCACCGACGTCCGGCGTCACGCGGACGTCCGCTCCTTCGCCTGGGGGTCTCCTGGCTTTCCGGCCACCTCGTGCGCCAGCTCTGCGACCGCTGCCGCCTCGCGGGCACGGAGCTCGGCGTTGTGCTCGGACACGATCCGCACGGCCTCGTCGGGGTCGTCGACCACCCGCAGGAGGTCGAGGTCCTTCTCGCTGATCATCCCGCGGCTCAGGACGGACGTCCGGAGCCAGTCCACGAGCCCGTTCCAGTAGTCGGACCCGACGAGGACGATGGGGAACTCGGTGACCTTCTGCGTCTGGACGAGGGTCATGGCCTCGAACAGCTCGTCGAACGTGCCGAACCCGCCGGGCAGCACGACGAAGCCTGTCGCGTACTTGACGAACATCGTCTTGCGGGCGAAGAAGTAGCGGAAGTTGACGCCGAGCTCGACGTACGCGTTCATCCCCTGCTCGAACGGCAGCTCGATCCCGAGACCGACCGAGAGTCCGCCCGCCTCCTGCGCGCCCCTGTTGGCGGCCTCCATGATGCCCGGCCCGCCGCCGGTGATGACGGCATACCCGTGCTCCGCGAGCCCGCTGCCGACCCGTCGACCCAGCTCGTAGTCCGGATGGTCGCGCGGCGTGCGCGCGGAGCCGAACACGCTCACCGCCGGCCCCACCTCCGCGAGCGCCCCGAACCCCTCGACGAACTCGCTCTGGATCCTCAGCACCCGCCAGGGGTCTCCGTGCACCCACTCGGCGCTGCCGCTGTTGTCGAGCAGCCTCTGGTCCGTCGTCTCGTGCGGGATCTGCTTGCCCCGCAGCACGACGGGTCCCCTGCGGTACCCCACTCCGGCCTCTGCCACTCCCTCATCAGTCATAGGGCCGAGGGTATGTCCGTGCGGCGACGGCTTCCACCCCGTCCGGACGCCCGGCGCCCGTGTCAGGCGGTCAGCCAGGACCGCAGCGCGAGGTGGCAGAGCTCGATCTGCGCGACGGGGCACCGCTCGTCGTCCTTGTGCGCGAGGAGCGCATCTCCGGGACCGAAGTTCACGGCGGGGATGCCCAGACCTGCGAACCGCGCCACGTCGGTCCACCCGTACTTCGGCGCCGGCGCCCCTCCGGTCAGCGCGAGCACGACCTCGCTGAACTCCACGGCCAGGGGCGCGTCGAGGCCGGGCCTGGCACCCGGCGCCGCGTCGTCGACGACGACCTCGAAGCCGTGGAACACCTCGACGACGTGCTCGAGGGCCTGCTCGACCGAGCGTGCGGGAGCGAACCGGAAGTTCACGGTCACCACGCACTCGTCGGGGATGACGTTGCCCGCGACCCCGCCGGAGATGGCGACGGCGTTGAGGCCTTCCCGGTAGACGAGGCCGTCCACCTCGATCGACTGCGGCTCGTACGCGGCGAGGCGAGCGAGGACCTCGGCGGCACCGTGGATCGCGTTGACACCCATCCACGCGCGGGCAGAGTGAGCTGCCTCCCCGGGCACGCGGACGTGCACGCGCAGGGTGCCGTTGCAGCCTCCCTCGATCCCCGCGGCGGTGGGCTCGCCGAGGACCGCGAAGTCTGCGGCGAGCAGGTCCGGTGCCTCCCGGACGAGGCGGCCGAGGCCGTTGAGGTCGGAGGCAACCTCCTCGTGGTCGTAGAACACCCACGTGACGTCACGGCTGGGCTCCGTGAGCTCTGCGGCGAGCGCGAGCTGGATCGCGACCCCACCCTTCATGTCCACGGTGCCGCGCCCCCACATCTCGCGGTGGATACCCTCACCGACCACCCGGACGGGAAGGTTGTCCGCGATCGGCACGGTGTCCAGGTGCCCTGCGACGATGACGCGTTGCTCGCGTCCGAGGTGGGTGCGTGCCACCACCGCGTCACCGTTGCGCACGACCTCGAGGTGGGGGTGGAGCCGCAGCGCGGCCTCGACCGCATCGGCGATCGCCCGCTCGTCCCCGCTCACGGACGGGATGTCGCACAGGGCCCGGGTGAGGGCGACGACGTCCCCGAGGAGTGGGAGGGGTGGGATCTGTGCACCGTCCGTGAGAGTCATCCTCCGACCCTACCGGCGCCTCCTTCGGGCACGGCCCGCCTGTCGATTCCGGAACCCCGGCACGGCCCCTCTAGGCTGGTCGCCATGACCCCCTCACCCGTGCGCCTGGCCCACGGCCACGGCCTCGCCACCGTGACACGCTCCGGCACGACCCTCGACGTCTGGTACCCCCGGCCCTCGCTCGGCCCGGTCGCCGACGACGCGGCCGTCCCTGCCGACCTCGCCGCGCTCACAGGCCCCGACGACGTCCGGGAGGTGGACCTCGTCGTGGTGAGCACGCAGACCGACCTCGACGCGCCGCCCGCGGACGCAGCGGACGTGTACCTGCGTCTGCACCTGCTGTCCCACCGCCTCGTGGCGCCCCACGAGCTCAACCTCGACGGCGTGTTCGGGCTGCTGGCGAACGTCGTCTGGACGAACCACGGGCCCTGCGCGGTCGACGGGTTCGAGGCGACCCGGCTGCGCCTGAGGGCACGGGGACCGGTCACCGTCCACGGGATCGACAAGTTCCCCCGCATGGTCGACTACGTCGTCCCGTCGGGCGTCCGCATCGCCGATGCCGACCGCGTCCGGCTCGGTGCCCACCTCGCGTCGGGCACGACGGTCATGCACGAGGGGTTCGTCAACTACAACGCCGGCACCCTCGGGACCTCGATGGTCGAGGGACGCATCTCAGCGGGCGTCGTCGTCGGGGACGGCAGCGACATCGGCGGCGGTGCCTCGATCATGGGCACCCTGTCCGGGGGCGGCCGCGAGGTCATCTCCATCGGCCGCCGGTCCCTGCTGGGAGCCAACGCCGGGCTCGGCATCCCCCTCGGTGACGACTGCGTCGTGGAGTCCGGGCTGTACCTCACGGCCGGGACCAAGGTGACGGTCGTCGGTTCCGCCGGTGCCGGAGCCGATCCCGTCGTCGTCAAGGCCAAGGACCTCGCCGGGCGGGACAACCTGCTGTTCCGCCGCAACTCGCTCACCGGAGCCGTCGAGGCCGTGTCCCGCTCGGGCGTCGGCATCGAGCTCAACGCCGCCCTGCACGCCAACTAGAGCCGTGCCGCGGACAGGGACACCGGCGCGTCGGCTGGGCAGGAGAGCCGTCACCGCGGCGCTCCTCCTCGCCACGGGAGCCGCTGCGGTCGGCGGCGTCGTCCTCGCACTCGAGCGCACCTCTCCGCTCGCCGGCGTCCGCGCCCGGTGCGAGGCGCAGCTCGACGGCTCGACCTGGCAGCTCTCCCCCGTCCAGGCCGACAACGCCGCCACCATCTCTGCGATCGCCGTCCGGCGGGCGATGCCGGCGCGAGCCGTGACGATCGGTCTGGCGACCGCGCTGCAGGAGTCGAAGCTCACGAACATCGACTACGGGGACCGCGACTCCGTCGGCCTGTTCCAGCAGCGCACCTCCCAGGGCTGGGGCAGCGTCGAGCAGATCATGGATCCGGTGTACTCGACCAACGCGTTCTACGACGGCCTCGACAAGGTTCCGGGTTACCCAGAGATGCCCATCACCGAGGCCGCCCAGGCCGTGCAGCGGTCGGGGTTCCCCGACGCGTACGCCCAGCACGAGCCACGGTCCCGCGCCTGGGCCTCCGCGCTCACCGGCCACTCACCGGCGAGCGTCACGTGCGTGCTCGACGAGGCGCAGTCCCCCGAGGCCGCGGACGCCGCGGGGGTCGAGTCCGCCGCGACCGCGCTGCGCACCCGGTTGGAGCGAGACTTCGGCGCCCTTCCCACGACCGTCGCCGACGGCGCGCTCGTCGTCGACGGCGCCGGGCTCCCCGGGGGCGGTGAGCAGCCCGCCAGGATGGCCTGGGCGCTGGGCCACTGGGCGGTCGCGAGCGCATCGGCCACCGGTGTCGTGTCCGTCGTCGTCGGCGACCAGCAGTGGACGCGCGACGCGCAGGCGTGGGGTCCGCTCACCGAGGAACGGGCGCCCGCGGACACCGGGACGGCGCAGCTCGTCGTCGCGCACTGACAGCGGACGGCCCGCGCCCTTCCGGGGCGCGGGCCGTCTACCGGCTGGACTCGTGACCGACCGTGGGTCGTCAGCGCTGCGAGAGGTCCACGTACGAGCGCTCGGGGGCGCCCGTGTACACCTGACGCGGGCGGCCGATCTTCGTCTGCGGGTCCTTCATCATCTCGCGCCACTGCGCGATCCACCCGGGCATCCGCCCGAGCGCGAACAGGGGGGTGAACATCGCCGGGTCGAATCCCATGGCCTTGTAGATGAGGCCGGTGTAGAAGTCGACGTTCGGGTAGAGCTTGCGCTCGATGAAGTAGTCGTCGCTCAGCGCGATCTCCTCGAGCTCCATCGCGATGTCGAGCAGCTCGTCGCGCTTGCCCAGGGTCGACAGCACGGCGTCAGCGCTCTTCTTGACGATCGCCGCACGGGGGTCGTAGTTCTTGTACACGCGGTGTCCGAAGCCCATGAGGCGGACACCGTCCTCCTTGTTCTTCACCTTGTCCATGTACGACTTGACGTCCGTACCCGAGTCCTTGATCTCGTTGAGCATCGCCAGCACCGACTCGTTGGCGCCCCCGTGCAACGGGCCGGAGAGAGCGTTGATGCCGGCGGAGATCGAGGCGTAGATGTTCGCCTGGCTCGAGCCCACGACGCGCACGGTCGCGGCTGAGCAGTTCTGCTCGTGGTCGGCGTGCAGGATGAGCAGCTTGTCGAGCGCGTCCACGACCGTCGGGTCGGAGTCGTACGCCATGTACGGGACGGCGAAGGTCATCCGCAGGAAGTCGTCGACATAGCCCCGCGAGTAGTCGGGGTAGAGCAGCGGCTCACCGACGCGACGGCGGTGCAGGTAGGACGTGACGGTGCGCGCCTTGGCGAGCAGGAGGACGGTCGCGAGCTCGACCGTCTCGTCGTCGAACGGGTCGAGGGACTCGGGGTAGAACGTCGCGAGGGCGTTCACGGCCGACGCCATGACGGCCATCGGGTGCGCGTTGCGCGGGAACGTCCCCATGAACGTGCGGAAGTCCTCGTGGACGAGCGTGTGCCGGTTGACCCGCTCCACGAACGCGTCGTGCTCGGACGGCGACGGCAGCTCCCCGTGGATGAGCAGGTACGCGACCTCGAGGAACGTCGACTTCTCGGCGAGCTGGTCGATGGGGTACCCGCGGTAGCGCAGGATCCCCGCGTCGCCGTCGATGTAGGTGATCTGCGACTCGCAGTTGGCGGTGTTCATGAACCCGGGGTCGAGCGTGACCATCCCGGTCTCCCGGAGCAGGGACGACACGACGATGCCGGGGTTGCCGACCGTGGCCGGGACGACCGGCAGAGTCTGGGTGGAGTCGCCGACGGTGAGGGTGACCGGCGGCTGGTGGGTGTCCGACATGGTGTCCTTCCTGCTGCGCCTGCCGCTCTGTGGAGCTGCAGTGCGTGACTGGCATCTGACGAGTGCCCGGGACCGACGCAGGTCCCGGAGGGCGCCGCCGCTGGCCACCACGACGGTACCTGCCGTCACCCGATTGTGACCACCTGGTGAAGGGACGAAGGGCCTGGCAGGACCGTGATCCGGGTCACACCCGGACGAATCAGGCGTCCAACTCCGACAGACGCTCCGCCGCACGCGCCACCGCGGTGTCCGGCGCTGTGAGCGCGACCCGGACGTGACCGGCACCAGCGCTGCCGTAGAAGGACCCCGGAGCGACGAGGATGCCTGCGTCAGCGAGACGCGCCACGAGACCCCAGGCGGGCTCCGCAGTCGGCTGACCGGCACGGTCGCCGGACGTATCGCCACCGTCGGCCCGCGTCCACAGGTACAGGCCGGCCTGCGACCCGTCGACGACGAGCCCGGTACCCGCGAGCGCAGCGGTGAGGACGTCCCGGCGCCTGCCGTACGTCGCGCGCTGCGCGACGACGTGCGCGTCGTCCGCGAGCGCGGTCGTCATCGCGGCCTGGACGGGCGCGGGGACGATCATGCCGAGGTGCTTGCGCAGCTCGAGCAGCCGGCGGACGAGGGCCGGGTCACCTGCGACGAACGCCGCCCGGTACCCCGCAAGGTTGGACTGCTTGGACAACGAGTACGCGCAGAGCACCCCCTCGAGCGATCCCCCGTTCACCCGCGGGTCGAGCACGCTCGGGACACCACCCGACACCCAGGGCTCCTCCCACGCGAGCTCCGCGTAGCACTCGTCGCTCACGACCGTGGCGCCGATCTCACGCGCCGCGCTGACGACCCGCGCCAGCTCGGCGACGGACAGCACCTCGCCCGTGGGGTTCCCGGGCGAGTTCACCCAGACCAGGCGGACGTCAGAGCGACCCTCCCACTGCGTGACATCGCTCGCGGGCACCGCGCTCGCACCCGCGAGCCGCGCACCCACGTCGTACGTCGGGTACGCCACGCTCGGGTGGACGACCACGTCGCCGGCGCCGAGAGACAACATCGACGGCAGCAGTCCGACGAGCTCCTTGGAGCCGATCGTCGGCAGGACGGCCGCAGGGTCGAGTCCAGGCACCCCCCGGCGGCGCTCGAACCATGCGACGACAGCCTCCCGCAGCGCGGCGGTCCCGTGCGTCGTCGGATATCCGTGCGCATCACCCGCGGCGCTCAGCGCCTCCCGGACGAGAGCCGGTGTGGGATCCACCGGCGTGCCCACGGACAGGTCGATGATCCCGTCCGGGTGCGCTCGCGCGCGTGCGGCGTACGGGGCCAGGGTGTCCCAGGGGAAGACGAGGTCGGAGAGGTCCGCGAAGCCCATGCGGGGCGGTCAGGCCTGCGGGGGCAGGACCGCGATGACCGGGTGGTCCTTGTCGATCTCACCCATCTTCGCCGCACCGCCCGGAGACCCGAGGTCGTCGAAGAACTCGACGTTCGCCTTGTAGTACTCGGACCACTCCTCGGGGACGTCGTCCTCGTAGTAGATGGCCTCCACCGGGCACACCGGCTCGCAGGCGCCGCAGTCGACGCACTCGTCGGGGTGGATGTACAAGGATCGTTTGCCCTCGTAGATGCAGTCGACAGGACATTCCTCGATGCACGCCTTGTCCTTGACGTCGACGCAAGGCTGAGCGATCACGTAGGTCACTTCGAGGTCCTTCCCGGACGAGTGGTCCAGACGATCCGCGAGCCAGTCGGCGCGCGACGTCTAGTATCGCTCACGTCAGCCGCGGCCACAGAGCTGCCCACCCTGTGAAAATGTGAGGTCGGTCATGCCGGAACGGGGCGCGTCAACGGCATCTGACCAGCCTGGAGACCCGTGGCGCACCTGGGCCCCCGGGACCCGGGTGATGGTCCGCCGCCGGCTTCCGGACGGCGCCTCCCACCTCTACACCGACCTCCTTGGTGTCGTCGTGAGCAGTGACGACACGACCCTCACGCTCAGGACGCGCACGGGCACCGTCGAGGTGCCCGGGAGCGAGATCGCCGTCGGGAAACCCGTGCCGCCCCCTCCCCCGCGCCGCGAGCGGCGCGAGCAGGTGTAGGCGACGGCTCACGCGCGTCGTCGGCTAGGGACGTGCGACCGCGAGCGTCACGGAGCGGCGCACCAGGTCGACCGCAGTGACGTAGGACCCCTGCACCCCCAGCGCGGTGAGGGTGCGCGCCCAGTCGTCCTCCTCGCGCAGCAGGAGATGCTGCTCGGTGACCTCCGTCGCAGCCGGTGCGCGCAGGGATGCTGCGCGATCGAAGAAGCGGCCCACCGGAGCCCCGGAGTCGAGATCGGCAGCGAGCTCCTCGAGGTGCCGTGCCGCAGCGCGCAGCGCCGGGGCGACGGCGCCGGCGTTGTCGACAACCATCGCCTCTGTCCGTCGCGGGTCCGTCCGCGCGACACGTGTCCCGTCCCGGAAGCTGCCCGCAGCGAGCCGCTCGGCCACGGCGCGCACCGGCGAGACCGCCACCTGGTTGAGCAGCTCCGTGGCGACGACGTGCGGCACGTGGCTCACGAGAGCGACGGCGTCGTCGTGGACGGCGTCGGTGAGGGGCAGCACGACGCCGTCGAGCACCGAGGTGATGAGGTCGACGACCTCGAGAAAGGCGCCGAGGTCGTTCTCTGCACCGAGTGTCACCGCCCAGCGCGCGCCGAGGAGCAGATCGGCGTCCGACGCGTCGAAGCCGCTATGCTCGGTGCCGGCCATCGGGTGCGCGCCGACGTACCGCGCGCCCAGCCCGTCCCGCTCCACGGCGGAGCGCACCGCAGCCTTGACGCTTCCGACGTCGGTGAGGACCGGGGTCCCGACGAGGCAGGCGCGCAGCGCACGCGTCGTCGCCGGCACCGCACGCAGCGGGACCGCGACGACGACGACCGTGGGGAGCCACGCGCAGAGGTCCTCGAGCGACCGACCGACCGGCACGTCCGCGGCGGAGGCACGCTCGAGGGTGGCAGCGTCCGCGTCCCACGCGATGACGTCGACCCCAGCTGCACGCAGCGCACGGGCGAGCGAGCCGCCGATGAGACCCAGACCGACGACCGCGACCCGCCGTCCGCTCGTGGAGCCCGCTCCGTCGGTCATGACCAGAGCAGCCCGCGCCGCAGCACGTCTGCGGGCAGTCCGTCCTGGACGCTGCCCGGTGGGACCCGCTGGGCGTCCACGACGTCGTCGATCTCCCCGCGGGCCGGGAACACCCCGAGGGTCTTCACGGAGTCGCCGGAGGCCAGCAGGCCCTGCAGGACGCTGTGGACCCGGTCGTCCCACGGGGGCCCGTCGACGGTCACGATGAAGACGTACCTGCCCTCGAGCGCCTTGAGGGGCCGGGTGATGAGGCTCGAGAGGTTGACCCCCGTCTCCCCGAAGGCGCGGGTGATGCGCGCGAGGACACCCGGCCCCGTCGCGTGCGGCGTGATCGCGAGCATCGAGCGCCACGTCCCGGTGGGCGAGGGACCGCCCACCTCGGCGAGCGCGGCCTGACGCCCGGCAAGGAGCAGGAACCGCGTGCGAGCACCGTGGAAGTCCTCGACGCCTCGGGCACGGGTGCGCAGACCGTAGGCCTGCCCGCATCCGGGCGGGCCGAGGGCCACCTGTCCGGGCACGAGGTCGCGGCAGGCTGCCGCATTCGACGTGGCTGGCACGGGCACCAGACCGGACGACGTGACAAACCCCTGGCACTGCGCGAGACCATGCGGGTGGCTCACCACCTGGGTGGGCTCGACGTCGCTCGTCGGGTGCTCGAACGCGTCGAAGGTGATGGGCACGAACGCCTCGTCGACCGCGACGACCTGCTGCGCCGAGACGAGGGCGTCGAGCGACGGCACGACGTACCCCTCGACGGAGTTCTCGATGGCGACGACGCCGTGGGTCACGGCGCCGCTGTCGACGCCCGCGTAGACGTCGGTCACGGTGGTCATCGGTACGACCTCGACGTCGCCCACCGCCCCCGTGAGGATGCGCGCAGCCTCGTGGGTGAACGTGCCCTCCGGGCCGAGGTACGCGACCCGGGCGCCGTCCGAGACGAGGCTCATCGGGCGCTCATGCGTGCGTGACCGCCCACCGCGGGGTGAGGGCGTCGGGCCCGGGGATGAACTCCTGACCACCGAGGACGCCGAGCACCCGGTGCGAGACCCCCCGCGCGTCGAACTCCTCGAGGAGCCCGGCCAGGACGCCGGAGTCCTCGCAGGAGAACGACGTGAGGAACACGTGCGGACCGGCCTCGGACCGCTGGCTGCGCAGGTGCTGGAGGTCGATCCCCACGGCGGCGATCACCCCGAGGGTCTCCTGCAGCGAGCCCCGGTGGTCGTCCCGAGGACCGAGCGCGAGCCACACCTGCGAGGGCGAGTGGAACGTCGGCACGCTCTCACGCTTCTCGAGGAGCCCGTACCAGATGACCGGCACGTCCGCGAGGAGGGCGCTGCCCGGCAGCTCCTGGAACCCGGACGGCACGGCGGAACGCTCGATGACGAGCGTTCCGCGCTCACCGGCGAGGGCGATGCGCTCGTCGACGGTCGTGCTCGTGGGGACGAGCCGCGCGCTGAGGCCCATCGTGCGCAGCACGTGCCGGCAGTCCCGCATGCCTGCCTCGTCGACGACCGCGACACCGCTCGCATCCGGCGTCCGGCCCACCCACGCCCATTCGGACGCGACCGGGACGGCCGCCGTGAGCAGCAGCGACGGGTCGGCGGCGAGCAGCGTGCGCTCGAGCTCGGGCGCCGGCTGTGCCGGGTGACCGATGTGCACCACGGCCGAGAGGTTCTCGATGCTCGCGACGGTGGCCAGCACAGCCGTCGTCGAGCCGAGGTCCAGCAGGCCGCTGACGTCGTCGTCCCAACCGCCGCGCAGCGCGGCGAGCCTCGCGTGGGGGCCGGACTCGCGACCGCTCTTGCCGAGCATGGATGTACCTCGCCTGCGTTGTGGTGGGGGTGCTGGACGCATCTGATGCTAACGGCTGGCGCTAGCCGTCACAGACGATGGCGTTCTGGGGCTTGTACCGCACGGTCGTGTTCTCGTCGATGACGAGCTCGCCGGTGGCGATGACCGTCACCTTGCGCCAGACCGAGACGGAGAAGCCGGGGCTTCCCGCGCTCTGCGGCTGGCACGTCGGGCCGGACCGGTGCTCCGTCGTCGGGCTGACGACGTTGGAGCGCCCGGAGGTGCCCTCCTGCACGTCGTAGTACTTCGTGCTCCAGGCCGCGACCCACAACCGGTTGTCCGCGATCCACGACTGCAGGAGCACGCCGTGCGGCGAGTCGTTGCGGAACTTCACGTCGATGACGCCCTCGTAGATGGTCGACTCGCGACCCTCGGGGTACCGGCTGAAGTAGTTGCTGTGCGGCTGGTGCTCGACGTCGACCATCCCCGCGAAGAAGCCCGCGTTGTACGTCGTGGTCGCCATCTGGGACAGCCCGCCGCCCATGCCGTCCTGCAGCTGGCCGTTGACGACGACGCCCGCCTCGTTGTAGCCGTTGCCGGCCGTGATCGGCCCGATGACGTCGATGAGCGAGAACGTCTCGCCGGGCAGCACGAGGGACCCGGTCACCTTCGACGCCGCGATCCGCAGGTTCTCCGTGCGGGCCGCGTTCGCAGTGAGCTCGGTGGAGAACTCGCTCACCTTCTCGACGACGCCGAGAGCCTGCAGGGACTCGGTCGACTGTGCGGGGTCGCTCATGGTGAGGTCGACGGTCGCGGTGCGCTCGGTCCCGAGGGCGGCGTCGCGGACCGCACCAGCGAGAACCACCGGATCGAGGGTCGTCCCCGGTGTCCCGGGCTGGACCTGCGGGACACCGTCGACGAAGACGAAGCTCGCGTCGGCGGCGGTCGTCAGGAGGTTGTTCGTGCGCTCGAGCACCGCGGTGACGAGGGTGGGCCCGTCGACCGTGAGCGTGAGGTTGCCGTCCTGGGGCACGTACGCCGCGGCGGCGAGGAGGTTGGCGGCAGGGATCTCGACGATCTGCCCCGAGACGGTCAGCGTGACGGGTCCGCTCGCGAAGGTCTGGGCCTCGGCGTACGCCGCGTCGGTCTCGCTCTGCGTGATGTCCGGCTCGAGGGGGACCGTCGGCAGCTCCACCGGGCGCGTGCCGGTGAGCCAGAAGTCGGCGATGCGCTCGCTCGCGGTCGGGCTGTCGAGGCTCGTGCCGTCGGCAGCCGCGGTCTGCACGGGGGCTCCGTCGACGAACGCCACGGTGCCGTTGACGGCCGGCACCTCGAGGTCGGTGGCCAACGGCACCAACGCCGCGGTGAGCTTCTCCTCGTCCACCGCGGTGACGGGCGCGACCGCCCCACCGCCGGTGACCTGGGCGAGCAGCCGCGACGGGTCGAGCGTGAACTTCGTGAGGGGCTCGACCGTCGCCGCAGCGTCGAAGGTCAGGCCTGCCGCGACGGGGTCGATCGTGCTCGCGGCACCGCCCGCCGTGACGGGCAGGGGCTGTACAGCCAGGGGGCCGAGCTCGGACTCGAGCTTCTCGGTCGCCTCCGTACCGGACAGTCCGCCGACGTCGACGCCAGCCACGGTCGTGTCGGTGGCGATCCGGTCGGCGAAGTACCACTGGGCACCGAGGTAGGCGCCCGCTGCGACGAGCACCCCGAGCACGGTCCACAGCAGCACCTTGGGCCACTTCCGCGAGGTGTCCGGGTCGTCGAAGACGTCGAGCGGGGAGTCAGCGGCCGGCCCCGCGGGTGCGGTGACCTCGTCGTCCGTGCTGTCGCTCTCCGTGCTCTCGCTCGCCGCGCTCTCGCTCGCCGGGCTCTCGTTCTCCGTGGAGGGAGCAGTGCGGTCGGGCCAGCCGGCGTCACGGTCGACGATCGCGTCCTGGTTCGAGGCGACAGCCGGCGTGGTCTGCCCGGACGGACGGTCGGTACTGCTGCTCATGGTTCTCCGCTCGCGAAGGAAGGGCCGCTGCGCGGTCCTGCTGCATCGGGCGTCGTCTGCCCCCCGACGGACCAGTGTACGGCGCGGCTACGCACGCCCATCAGCGCCGTTCAGTCGGTGAACCACCGCTGTGGAGCGAACGCCGCGACGGCGATCATGAGCATCCCGCCGACGAGCCACGCGACGCTCAGCGCCTGCAGCGGCAGCACGACGTCACCGCCGGGTCCGGAGAACATGAGGACCGCCACGACGGCGAACCACCCGAACGCATAGGGCCCCAGGGCGCTGCTGCCGATCCACGCGCGGACGAGCACGCCCGCGACCGCGACGAGGAGCAGGGAGGCGAGGAGGATCCACGGGGTCCACTGCCTGTGCACGAACGATCCGACGACACCGACGACCGCTCCCAGCCCGAGGGCGCAGGCGTAACCAAGGATCGTCGTACGCAGGGGGCGGGCCTGACGGCTCGCGGCAGTGGGGCTGACCGGCATGGTGGCGAGGCTACCGTCCACGCCCGGACGGTTCCTGGACGTCCGCACGTGCGCGCACGTAGTGCTCGTACGCGAGCCAGGGCACGAGGACGTCGTTGCTCAGGGCGTACCACCCGACGAGCAGCTCGCCGTCGTGCCGGGCGACGCCCTGGACCTGGGTGGCGTGGGCGCGGAGGGCGGCTGCGACACGGTCGACGACGGGCCGGACGTCGATGACGACGTCGGGCTCGCCGAGATCGTCGGCGAGCGACGGGAGGATCCCGGCAGGGTCGGGCAGGACCGGGGCGCGCCCCTCGTCGAGCAGCTCTCCCTCGTCGAGCGGTGCGACGGCCGCAACGAGCTCGGCGCGCGCGCTGCGGAGCGTGGGGGCCGGAACAACCGCCCACCACGTCTCACGGACCGTGTGGCCGGGCTGGTCGGCGGCTGGCTCACGAGCACGGAGCACCGCGTGCATCGTCAGCTCGTGCGCGCGGACGTGGTCCGGGTGGCCGTACCCGCCACCCGGCTCGTAGGTCACGACGACGGCGGGTCCCCGGTCCCGCACGATCGCGGCGAGCCGGTCCACCTGCTCGGTGACCGACCCCGCGACGAGCGTCCCTGGTGATGGCTCACCCGCAGCGCCCGCACGGCCGCCGGGAGCGGAGTCGTCGAGCCAGGCCATGCCCGAGTCCGCGTAGCGCGACGAGCCGCTCCCGGGTGCCGGGATCTCGTCGAGGTAGACGTGGTCCGTCACCCCGAGAGCAGCGAGGGCGTGGGTGAGCTCCACCTCGCGGTGCGCCGCGAGGGCAGGCCCGTCCCCTTCGAGGTGCGCGAGGTCGGCGCCGATGACCTCGCCCTGCTCCCCCCGGGTGCAGGTGACGAGCGTGACCGGCCGGCCTGCGCGGGCCCATGCCGCGAGGAGGCCGCCGGTCGCGAGGGTCTCGTCGTCCGGGTGGGCGTGCACGACGAGCAGTGCGTCGGCCGGCCCGCCGGGAAGGATCTGGGAGTCGTTCATGGTCGGGTTCCTGTCGTGGACGGCGCTCGCGTCGGGCCGGGGTGGGACGGCCCGCCGGGCGGGTCGCGCCGGGGTGAGACGACGCTGAGTGCGGGCCGAGCGGCACGGGTGCCCCTCCGCCCGCACTCAGCGGGTCATGCAGGTCCTGCGAGGTACGTCGTCAGCTCTTCTTCGCGCGGGAGAAGGCGCGGGCGCGCTCCGACTGGTCGAGGATGACCTTACGGATGCGCACGACCTCGGGGGTCACCTCGACGCACTCGTCCTCGCGGGCGAACTCGAGGCTCTCCTCGAGGGTGAGGTGCTTCGGCGGGACGAGGTTCTCGAAGGTGTCGCTCGAGGCTGCACGCATGTTCGTGAGCTTCTTCTCCTTCGTGATGTTCACGTCCATGTCCTCGTTGCGAGAGTTCTCGCCGACGATCATGCCCTCGTAGACCTCCTGCGTGGGGTCGACGAAGAAGGAGCCACGCTCCTGGAGGTTGATCATCGCGAACGGCGTGACGACCCCGGGGCGGTCAGCGACGAGTGAGCCGTTGACGCGCGTGTCGATCGGGCCGACCCAGGGCTCGTAGCCCGCCGCGATCGAGGACGCGATGCCGGTTCCGCGGGTGTCCGTGAGGAACCGCGTGCGGAATCCGATGAGGCCACGGGCGGGGACGACGAAGTCCATGCGGACCCAGCCGGTGCCGTGGTTGGCCATCGTCTCCATGCGGCCCTTTCGCTGGGCGAGGAGCTGCGTGATCGCACCGAGGTACTCCTCGGGCACGTCGATGGTCATGCGCTCCATCGGCTCGTTGCGCTTGCCGTCGATGATCTTGGTGACGACCTGCGGCTTGCCCACGGTGAGCTCGAAGCCCTCGCGGCGCATCTGCTCGACGAGGATCGCGAGTGCGAGCTCCCCGCGGCCCTGGACCTCCCAGGCGTCAGGGCGCTCGGTCGGCAGGACCCGGATGGAGACGTTACCGATGAGCTCCTTGTCGAGGCGGTCCTTGACCTGGCGGGCGGTGACCTTGTGGCCCTTGCCGCCCTTGCCGGCGAGCGGCGAGGTGTTGATACCGATCGTCATCGAGATGGCGGGGTCGTCGATCGTGATGAGCGGCAGCGGACGCGGGTCGTCCGGGTCGGTGAGGGTCTCACCGATGGTGATGTCCTCGATGCCGGCGACGGCGACGATGTCGCCGGGCCCGGCCGACTCGGTCGGGACGCGGTCGAGCGCCTTCGTCTCGAGCAGCTCGGTGATCTTGACGTTCTGAAGCGTGCCGTCGGCGCGTGCCCAGGCGACCGTCTGACCCTTGCGGATCGTTCCGTTGAACACGCGCAGGAGCGCGAGACGGCCGAGGAACGGCGAGGCGTCGAGGTTGGTCACGTGCGCCTGGAGGGGGTGGCCCTCCTCGTACGTCGGCGCCGGGATCTTCTCGATGATCATCTTGAACAGCGGCTCGAGGTCCTCGCTGTCCGGCAGTCCGCCGTCCTCGGGCTGGTTGACCGAGGCACGGCCGACCTTGGCCGCGGCGTAGACGACCGGCATGTCGAGGATGGCGTCGAGGTCGAGGTCGGGGACCTCGTCGGCGAGGTCGCTCGCGAGACCCAGCAGGAGGTCGGTGGCCTCGGCGACGACCTCTTCGATGCGGGAGTCGGGGCGGTCCACCTTGTTGACGAGGAGGATCACGGGGAGCTTGGCGACGAGCGCCTTGCGGAGCACGAACCGGGTCTGGGGCAGCGGGCCCTCGGACGCGTCGACGAGCAGGACGACACCGTCGACCATGGACAGGCCGCGCTCGACCTCGCCACCGAAGTCGGCGTGGCCCGGGGTGTCGATGACATTGATGGTGATGCCGTCGGCCTCACCGGCTGCGGCGGCAGCGGGACCTGCGTAGTGCACGGCGGTGTTCTTCGCGAGGATCGTGATGCCCTTCTCGCGTTCGAGGTCGCCGGAGTCCATCGCGCGCTCGTCCACGTGCGCGTGGGCGCTGAAGGCGCCGCACTGACGCAGCATGGCGTCGACGAGCGTGGTCTTGCCGTGGTCAACGTGGGCGACGATCGCGACGTTGCGCAGGTCGGAGCGCACAGACATAAAGAAACTCATTTCACCGTGTGGGAGGACCGGGGTCGGCGCGCAGGTGCGCACCACAGGTCACCGAAAGGTCAAGGCGGTCATAGGCAGTCGACGTGGCTTTGCGTGGCTGAGCACGCGCGCACGGCGACCTACGGACGACGTTGACCTATGCGATCGTACCGGACGTAGCCGCCCCCGAGCGCACTTCCCTCTGCGGCCGGTCGCCGCTCGCCTCGTCCGAGGCGAACAGCGACCGTCAGGAGGTCATCCGCCGCCGAGCCCTCCGAGGATCCGCGTCGTGGGGTCCGGCCCGTCCGGGTTCGCCCCCGGCTGCAGAGGCTCTGCCGATGGCAGGTGGAGGTCGGAGACCTCCTCACCCAGGCTCGTGAGCAGGGCGCGCCGCGCCTCGCGGCGTCGGCGCTGCTCCCCCGGCTCCGGGACGGGTGCGGCAGCGAGCAGCCGACGGGTGTACTCCTCCTGCGGGTCGAGCAGGACGGCCTCACGGGCCCCCTGCTCGACGATCTTCCCGTTCTGCAGCACGATCACCCGGTGCGCGAGCATGTCGATCACGGCGAGGTCGTGGCTGACGAAGAGGCACCCGAACCGGTAGCGCTCCTGGAGCGCGCTGAACATGGCGAGGACGCTCGCCTGCACCGAGACGTCCAGTGCCGAGGTCGGCTCGTCCGCGACGAGGAACTCGGGGTCGAGCGTCAGCGCGCGGGCGATGCTCACGCGCTGCCGCTGACCGCCGGACAGCTCGTGCGGGTAACGGTTGACCGTCGCACGCGGGAGCTCGACGGCGTCGAGCAGCTCGTAGACCTTCGCGAGCTGCGACTTGCGGTCACCCACCTTGTGCACGACGAGCGGCTCGGCGATGGTGTCCCCGATCGGGAACCGCGGGTTGAGCGACGAGGCCGGGTCCTGGAACACCACGCCGATGCGCTTGCGCAGCGCTTTCGCCTCCGCGCGCTTCATCGCACCGAAGCTCGTCCCGAAGATCGACACGGATCCGCTGGCGGCGGGGATGAGGCCCAGGGCACAGCGCGCGATCGTCGACTTCCCCGAACCGGACTCCCCCACGAGCCCGACGATCTCCCCGGCGCCCACGGAGAACGTCACGTCGTCGACAGCGCGGAAGGGCGTCTTGCCCACGCGCGCATACTCGACGACGAGCTTGTCCAGCGAGAGTGCGGCGACCTCGCCCTCGCCTGCGGGCGACTCGACGACAGGCGCCCCGAACTGCCCGGGTCCGGCGCCGAGGCGCGGGACGGATCCCAGCAGGCGCCGGGTGTACGGGTGCTCCGGGTGGTTGAGGACCTGGTCCGCCGTGCCGGTCTCGACGATCTCGCCCTTGAGCATCACGGCGACGCGGTCAGCCATGTCCGCGACGACGCCCATGTTGTGCGTGATGAGCAGGATCCCGGTGTTGAGCTCCGCCGTCAGTGACCGCAGCAGGTCGAGGATGTCGGCCTGGACCGTCACGTCGAGGGCCGTCGTGGGCTCGTCGGCGATGATGACCTTCGGGTCGCAGCTGATGGCCATCGCGATGACCACACGCTGACGCTGTCCACCGGACAGCTCGTGCGGGTACTGCTTGAGCCTGCGCTCCGGCTCGGGGATCCCGACCATGCGGAGCAGCTCAGCGGCCCGGGCGGTGGCCTTCTTGCCGAAGGCGATCTCGTGCAGCTCGAGCGCCTCGGTCAGCTGCGCGCCGATGGTGAGCACGGGGTTGAGCGCAGTCATGGGTTCCTGGAACACCATGGCGACGTCGTTGCCGCGCATCCGGCGCAGGCCGCGCTCGTCGAGGTCGTTGACGACCGTCTCCCCGACCCTGATCGTCCCGCTGACCCGCGCGTTGTGCGGGAGCAGTCCGAGGGCGGTCATGGAGGTCACGGACTTGCCTGACCCGGACTCGCCCACGAGTGCGAGGACCTCGCCCGCGCGGACGTCCAGATCGATCCCCTTGACGGCGTGCACGGTCCCGAACTCGGTGCCGAACTTCACGTCGAGGTCCGCGAAGGAGAGCACGGACGTCGTGCTGGGTGCTGCGGTGCCGGTGCTGCTCATCAGTCCTTGTTCCTGTTCTGACGTGGGTCGAACGCATCTCGGAGGCCGTCGCCGATGAAGTTCACCGTGAGGGCGATGGCCAGGATGAACAACCCGGGGAACCAGAACAGCCACGGACGGGTGGTGAAGGCGTTCTGGTAGGTGCTGATGAGCGATCCCAGCGAGATGTCCGGCGCCTGGACGCCGTACCCGAGGAAGCTCAGCGACGTCTCGAGGAGGATCGCGGAAGCGATGTTCAACGTGGCCGAGACGATGATGACCCCGACCGTGTTGGGCAGGATGTGCCGGAAGATGATGCGCCCGGGACCCGTGCCGACCGCACGCGCGGAGGCGACGAACTCTCGTTCGCGCAGCGAGAGGACCTCACCACGCACGAGCCGCGCGAGGCCCGTCCACGTGACGACGCCCAGCACGAGCGCGAGGCCCAGCACGCCCCAGCTGGCGGCCATCTTCCCGAGCACCGCGGCGAGCACGAGGAGCGGGATGACGATGAACAGGTCGGTCATGCGCATGAGGATGTTCTCGAGCCACCCCCGGAAGTACCCGGCGAGGGCACCGATGACGGTGCCGATGACGGTGGAGATCAGTCCGACCGCGAACGCGACGATCAGGGAGATCTGCGTGCCCCGCATGACGAGCGCGAAGTAGTCCTTGCCCGTCGAGTCCTGCCCGAACGGGTGCTCACCGATGGCGAAGGGCCACAGCTGCATGGTCGGTCGGCCACCGTCGATGACGTTGGCCGCCTTGGTGAAGTCCTTGTCCCACCATCCGGGGATGGGCCCGATGCCGATCGACGTGAAGGCGAGCACGGCGACGAAGGCGAGGAAGAAGAGCGAGACCATCGCGCCCTTGTGGCGGACGAAGCGGCGCAGGACGAGCTGGGTCTGGCTGTACGACTTCTGCTCGCCTGGTTGCATCTGCGTGCTGACGTGCATGTGTGCGGCGACCGGGTCGATGCCCCCGTCGGCCGGGGTCGGCTGCCCTTCGTGATCGGCAGGCTTGTTCGGGTCAGTCATTGCGCTCTCCGGTGGTCGTCGCGCGGGGCCTCGGCGTGGACGGACGGTGTGGTGACGTCATGCCCGTCACCGCCTGATCCGTGGGTCGAGACCGGCGTAGGCAAGGTCCGCGACGAGGTTCATCACGATGGCGGCGCTTCCCGTCACGAGGAAGAACGCCATGACGGGCGCGGGGTCCACGTGGTTCAGGCCCGTCTGGAAGAGCTCTCCCATGCCCTTCCACCCGAAGACCTTCTCTGTGATGACCGCGCCGCCGATCAGCCCTGCGAAGTCGAAGGCGACGATGGTGGTGATGGGGATGAGGGCGTTACGGAACGCGTGCTTGACGATGACGACCCGCTCCGACAGCCCCTTGGACCGCGCCGTACGCACGTAGTCCTGGTTGAGGACCTCGAGCATCGAGGACCGCGTGTACCGGGTGTAGGAGGCGACCGAGATGAGGGTGAGGACGACCGTCGGCAGGAGGAGCTGGGCGCCCTGGTCGAGGAACGACTCCCAGAAGTCGCCCTTGAAGTTGGGCGTCGAGGAGCCGATCGTGGAGATCGGGCGTGACTTGAGCCTCAGCAGCCCGCTCCAGCTCGAGATCGCGTGGTCCGCGATGATGAGAGCACCCATGAACAGCGAGGTCGGGATCGAGATTCCCATCGCGAGCCTGCGCGACTCGCCACCCCACAACCATCCGATGAGCGCTCCGACGGCCAGGGTCACGAGTCCCAGGACGAGGAGCAGCCCCCAGCTCGGCTCTTCGAGCAGACCCAGGGTGGCGAAGTACCCGACCGCCCCGGCGGCGACAGAGGTGAGAGACGCGTAGAGCACCCTGCGGTTGCCCAGTCCTGCGAGAAGCATCGTCAGCAGCAGAGCGAACCCGACGCCGATGAGCACGACGAGCGCGATGCCGAGCGCCGGGCGGCGGAACCACTCGACAGCCGAGAAGTACGTCATCGCTCCGGCCACCACGACCGCTGCGGCACCCGCCGTGGCGAGCCGCCGGCGCACAGGGCCGCCGAGCGCGGCCTGGAGGATGACACCGATGACGAGCGCTGTGAGCGCGATCTGCAGCGGTGAGAACGTCGGATCCGCGATCCAGTCGTTGAACCGGATGGCCCCGTACTCCTTGAGCAGGACGGCCATCCAGAACACGGGCAGGGAGAAGAAGAGGAACGCGAGGAAGGTCACGGCGTAGTCGAAGCCCGAGTACTGACGGATCGCGGTGAGGATCCCGACCAGGATGCCGATGACGATCGCCAGGACCGTCGCGAGGATGACCAGACGCAGGGTCGAGCCCACCGCGTTCCCGAGCATGCTGTTGACGCTCACACCATTCATGTTGGTGCCGAGGTCGCAGTTGCCGGTGACGCAGCCTGCGACGCCCCGCAGCCAGTCCCAGTACCGCTCGTACCACGGGTCGTCGAGCCCCATGAAGAGCTTGCGCTGCTGGATGAGGTACTCGCGGTTCTTCGCGTTCGACTCACGAAGATCTTCTAGCGGGTCTCCTGCATTGATCGTCAGGACGAACATGAGGAGCGAGCCGCCGATCAGGACGAGGAACGACTGCCCCAGCCGACGCAGGATGAACTTGGCCACGAACGAACCCTTCGAGTGCTCTGGGGAAGCGGAGCGCTTCACCCACTAGTGCGCGCGAAACCACACCATGGTGTCATGGCGGATCGGTTCCGGACGGCCACCGGGGTGGAAGCAGCAGTTCTGCCTCCACCCCGGTGTGATGCAGTTCACGGTCCGTAGACCGTCGGCCCTTCACTCACGTGATGGACGTTCGAGCGATCAGGACGCGCGGACCCACTGCTCCGCGTTCCACGGCACTGCGGTCTGCGCCGAGGAGGAGCGGACGTTCGAGATCGTGGAGTCGTACGCGATCACGCCCGGGTGGGCGAACAGCGGGATTCCGTAGAGCTCGTCCCAGAGGACCTTCTCGATGGTCTCGATCTGCTCGAGCTGCTCGTCGCGGTCGAGCGTTGCGGAGAGCGCGTCCCAGGCGGCGTCGACCTCGGCGTTGGAGAACCCGCCGTAGTTCTGGCCACCGGTGGTGGAGTAGATGTTCTGGCCCGAGACGATCTGGCCGGAGCCGGCCCACGCGAACAGCGCGACCTCGTAGTCACCGTTCGGCAGGGTCTGGTCGAAGAAGTCGGGGTTGCCGACGTCCTGGACGTCGAAGCCGACCTCGTCACAGCTGGACTTGATGAGCGCGACCTGCTCCGTGCGTCGCTGGTTCGGAGCGGAGTAGCCGATGCGGACCGTGATCGGGCCGGCAACTCCGGCCTCCTCGATCTTCGCCTTGGCGCCGTCGAGGTCGACCTCGTCGTAACGGCCGTCGTAGCTGGCCTCCACGATCGTGTCGTAGTCGTCCTGGAACGGGAAGACCTCACGGGCGTTCATGACGCTCGCTTCGTCGGACACCGGAGCGATGAGGTTGTCGACGATCTGCTGGCGCGGGACGCACATCGCGAACGCCTCGCGCAGCGCGAGGTTGTCGGCGAAGACACCGTTCTTGAAGTTGAAGTCGAGGTGCTCCCACGTGAGGCTCTGGTCGGTCTCGATGGTGATCGCGTCGCCGAGGCCCTCGAGCTGCGCCACGGTGTCGACGGTGGCCTGCGGCTCGATGATGTTGAGGTCACCGTTCTGCAGCGCCTGGACCTGCGCCTCGGGCGCGACGAACCGGTAGACGAGCGTCTTGGTCGCGGGCGGCGTGCCCCAGTAGTCCTCGTTCGCGACGAGGGTGATGGACTGGCCGGCCTCCCAGGAGGACAGCTTGTACGGGCCCGACGACGGCGTGAGCGCCTCGTCCGGGAGCTCGCCCGGGTTCGGCGAGAGCCACCCGGTGTTCCAGAACTCAGCGGCGGGACGGAGCGCCTCGACGTCCGCGTCCTGGATCGCCTGGACGAGGTCCTCGACGGTCATGCCGGCCTGCTCGGCGACGATGTGCGCGGGGAACGCGCTCGTGACCTGGAGCTGGTAGTCCGGGTACGGGTTCGTGTACTCGTACGAGAAGGTCTTTCCGCCGACCTCACCGGTCGGGCCCTCGGGAACGAGCTCACCGAAGTCCAGGCCTGCCACGTGGTTGAACAGCGGGACGGGGTTGCCTTCCTCGTCGGTGCCGTCCGACATCGCCTGCGCTGCCCAGTCGAGGAGGTAGTCCTCGTAGGCGATGGGCGTGCCGTCGGACCAGACCGCGTCCTCGTTGAGCGTGTACTCGACGGTCATCGGGTCTTCGCTCGTGAGCTCGAACGTCCCGTATTCCTCGTTCTGGTAGATAGCCCCGTCCGTACCGAAGTACATGAAGCTGCCCATGATGCGCTCGTTCACGACGCTGTTGTACGTCGAGTACGTCTCAGGCGTGAAGTCGTTGTAGCCGAGCCACTCGTCCTCACCCAGCGTGTAGGAGATGGTGTCGTCAGCGGTGACGACCTCGCCGAGGTCCGCCTTGCCGGTGCCGTCGGGCTCGCCCGCAGCGCCGGAGGACGACGAGGACGACGACGGCGTCGAGCTCTCGTCGGGGTCCTCGGACGTGGTGCAGGCTGACAGCACGAGTGCGCCGCTAGCGAGCATGGCGACCGCGGCATGAGTGCGCCTGATCTTCAATGTTCCTCCTTGAAGGATGGGATGAGTCGTGCGCCGCGGACTGTCGGAGCCGGATCGGCTCGCTCAGCCAGCGTTGGCGTCGGCATCGTTGCGTACGAGAAAAGTACCCAGCGGTAACCGGCACGAGAGCCAGATCACCACTGTCCTGCGCGATCGTTACCGAGATGATACTGGTCGGTAACGTTGGACACCTGATGGTCACACTCTGAGACGGACGTCTGGGGCGGGATTGTCGGAAGTGCGCAGAGTGTCAGGTCAGGGTGGCGTCGGACCCCGTCGCCACGGCCGGAGCGATGCTGTCGTGAAGGGCCATGATCGACGCGTCGGGACCCTCGACGATCCTGCGGGCCACCCGCCCACACACACCGACCCGGACCGCGACGGCGGGCTGACCGACGACGAGCCAGAACGGGTCGTCCTTGTCGCCGGCGACGTATCGCCCTCCGAACTCCTTGCGCGCGACCTCGCCGACATACGACGCGAACGCGTTCCGGATGTCCGCGGCGACCGGAGCGGTACCGAGCTCGGCCGCCGCACGCTGCTCGTGCAGCGCCTGCAGCACCTCGTCCAGCCGGTCGAGCGACGCCCGCGAGAAGTTGAGGCTGCCGGGCTGCAACGGGCCGTCGGTCCCGGTGAGGTCGTTCACGAGGTCGAGCGCTGCCCGCGCGACGACCTGCTCGACCGAGCCCTGGGCCGACGGGGCGGGGCGGCCCGACGAGGCGCCGACTGCGGGTGGGCCATCGACGGGGCTGTGGGCGTGAGCCATCTGAAACACATCTCCTGTGGGTGAGGGCGGCGAGACGTCGGCGCGGAACTCCCCCGCATATCCTCGTGCCCGGAACACCGCACACGAGATACGCGGTCCTGTCCCACGACGCCCGCGTGAGCTGCGACTGCAGCGCCAGCGTTTCGCCGCGATTATTGTACGCCTGTCTTGACCACGTCCATCCCGCGAGCTCTGGGAGAGCGACTGTGCCACGTCCAGCAGGGAGACTGCGGGCTACGGCTTCACCATGATCGGTCCGGTGCGTCGTCGTGCCCACGGGTCGTCGACTCCGCGTACCCCTTGATCACCTGTCGGCTGTGGAGGCCGTTCTCATCGCAGCCCGCAGCGACGCGTGCCGATGACGACTCCCGTCCCCACGAGTATGGACGCGGCGGCCACGAGGATCGGCGCGGTCATCGTGGGCCCGGTGACCGCCAGCGCCGGTGGCGTTCGTCCCGGCGGAGTGGTGAGGTCGACCGGCGGCGTGCCCGATGGACCGCCCGGGACGATCGGACCGACGGGCGGTTGCACGGGCACGACGGGCTCGGCCGGCGGCACGGTCGGGTCGCCGGGCCCGGTCGGTACGCCCGGCCCGGTCGGGTCCTCCGGCACGGTCGGTACGCCTGGCCCGGTCGGGTCCTCCGGCTCAGCCGGCGGCTCGTCGGGATCGACCGGAGCTTCCTCCGGCTCGTCGGGCAGCAGCGCTGGCTCGCACGCACCGCGGGTGAACGTGTTGGTATCGAGGGTGACAGATCCGGCGCGTGCCAGGGCGCGGCCCTCGACCGTCGCTCCGGTGTTGGCCGTGATCGAGGTCAGGGCCAAGATGTTGCCGACGAAGGTCGTGTCCGTCCCGAGCGTCGCGGAGCTGCCGACCTGCCAGAAGACGTTGCAGCTGGTTGCTCCGTTGATGAGCTCGACGGTGCTGTCGGACGCCGTGGTCAGGGTCGACCCGATCTGGAAGATGAAGACCGCGTTCGGGTCACCTTCGGCGTCCAACGTCAGCGTCCCGGTGAGCCCGAGAGAGTCGGCGGCGTTGTACACACCTGCCAGCATCGTCGTGCCGCCGATGTCTCCGGCGACGGTGGCGTCGGGCGCTTGGCCGGCGGCGTCGTCGTACGCGATGACGAGATCGGCCTGGGCCTGGAGCGCATGAGCGTCCGTCCGATGCTCGACCCCCGCGGTGAGGCCCGGCGGGAAGCCGCTGATCGCCGTGCCTGGACTCACTCCGAGGTCGCCAGCGAGGCGGCTCGGTCCGGTGTTCGTCACGGACTGCCCGGCGAGGACCGCGTACGACTGAGCAGTGCCGAGGTCGACGGCGGTGCCGATCGCATAGGCCGGTTGCGTGCCCAGGAGGAGCACGCCCGCTGCAGCCAGAGCGAGCGCTCCTCTGACCGGCACCCGCACCCGTGACGGGGCTCGATCGTGCATTCGTGCGTGGCTGATCTCGTCGCTCCCCATGGAAGCACCCCCCAGTCTTCCCCGGCTGCCGGGGTCAAGCTCGCTGTGAATAGAGGCGACCATACGCATCGCCGCAGCCGTTATCTCGGACATCAGCGGCACACGCGTGAGATTCACCCGCGGAACCTGCTTCCGAGTCCGGTGGTCGCCGGCACGGTGGCAGCGGCCTCATGGGCGATGGCCACGGCGGGCGGCGGAGTCGTCCGCGGGAGCCGGCTGCCCCGCCGACCTGCCAGAAGACGTTGCAGCTGGTCGCCTTCCGGGAACGTCGTCATCCGGCGCTCGCCCGCGCCACGGTGCGATCGGACGGCCGTCGCCCGCGTGGTTAGGCTGGCTGGATGGCGACAGCTCTTCTCGTGCGGCACGGCCGCACCACAGCAAATGCCACGGGGCTGCTTGCCGGGAGGGCCGCCGGCGTCAGCCTGGACGAGATCGGGCGCGACCAGGCGGCTCTCGCCGGAGACCGGCTCGCAGCCGTTCCCCTTGTCGCGGTGGTGTCGAGCCCCCTCGAGCGGTGTCGGCAGACCGCCCAGCACATCCTCGATCGCCAGGCGGGCATGCCCTACGCACCGATCGATCTCGATCTCACCGAATGCGACTACGGCCAGTGGCAGGGCCGCACGCTCTCCGAGCTCGCGACCGAGGACCTGTGGCCGCTGGTGCAGTCGCACCCCTCTGCCGTCGTCTTTCCCGGCGGTGAATCCATGGCCGCGATGCAGGCTCGGTCGGTGGCAGCGATCCGTCGCCACGACGCAGCGGTCGAAGCCGAGCACGGGGCCGGGGCCGTGTGGGTCGCGGTCAGCCACGGCGACGTCATCAAGTCGATACTCGCCGACGCGCTCGGCATGCACCTCGACCTGTTCCAGCGCATCACCGTGGGCCCCGCATCCGTCTCGGTCGTGCGCTACGGCGCCAGCCGACCGAGTGTCCACGCGATCAACACCGACGCGGGTGATCTCTCGTGGCTGTCGAAGGGCATCGCGTCCGGGGATGCGCCGGTGGGTGGCGGCGCAGGGCACAAGGCGCCGTGAATCGCATGAGCCTAGGATCCTGACATGCCCACACGCGTCCACGAGTTCGACTGGCCTGATCGGGCCGTCATCGGCACCATCGGCCTTCCGGGGGCGCGCACGTTCTACCTCCAGGTGCGCTCAGGGACACGGCTGGTGAGCGTCGCCCTCGAGAAGCAGCAGTCGGCTCTGCTCGCGGAGAACATCAACGAGATCCTCGACCAGCTCATGACCATCGAGGGCAATCCCTTCAGCGTTCCCACGGGTACGCCTCCCGAGCTCGTCGACAACGACCAGCTCGAGGCCGTCCAGGAGCAGTTCCGCACCGGCGCCATGAGCCTGGGCTGGGACCCGAGCACGGCTCAGGTCGTCATCGAGGCCTACGCCCTCACGGACGACGACGGTGACGACGGTGACGACGGTGACGACGGTGACTCGCCTGATGAGGACGGCGCGCACGAGACCGAGATGCTGCTGGTGCGACTGCCGGTGGGCACCGCCCGCGCATTCGCCAAGCGCACCCTGGAGATCGTCGGCGCCGGGCGCCCGGCCTGCCCGCTCTGCGGACAGCCCATGGACTCCGACGGGCACGTCTGCGCCCCTCCCGAGGACTGATGTCGGCGACGGACCTGGTGACGGCGCAGCTGACGATCACCGGCCGCATCAGGACGGCCTCCAACGCGACGTTTCTCGGCACCATCGGCGACGTGGTCGTCGTCTACAAGCCGATTGCCGGTGAGAGTCCGCTGTGGGACTTTCCCGACGGCACGCTGGCGCACCGGGAGGTGGCCGCCTACCAGGTCTCCCAAGCTCTCGGTTGGGGCGTGGTGCCGCACACCTGGCTGCGCGACGGGCCCCTGGGCGAAGGAATGGTGCAGCTCTGGCAGGAGCAGGACCCCGACCACAGCGCCGTCGACCTCGTCCTGACGGACGACGTGCCGACGGCAGGCTGGAAGCCCGTCCTCGAAGGACGGGACGAGACCGGACGGAGGGTCACCCTCGTGCACGAGGATTCGCCCGCGCTCAGGCGCATGGCCGTGTTCGACCTCATCGTCAACAACGCCGACCGCAAGGGTGACCACATCCTTGCCATGACGGACGGCCGCCGGCACGGCGTGGACCACGGGCTCACCTTCCACCGTGACCACAAGCTGCGCACCGTCCTGTGGGGATGGCTCGGAGAAGCACTGACCACCGAGGAACGTGACGGCATCGATCGTGTCAGCGAAGGGCTGCACGGTGACCTGGGAAGGAGCCTGGCGGACCTGCTCAGCGCCGACGAGATCGCCTCACTCGCTGCTCGCTGCTCGAGGTTGCGCCTGGGAGGGCGGTTTCCAGCTCCCGCCGGCGGGAGGCCAGCGGTGCCCTGGCCACTCTTCTGAGGGAGCCGCGGCTGCGAGCATCGCCGGGGCGCGTGATGTCCAATCGGTGATGGCCGGACGGCGCATAGAATGGCCTGAGGTATCACCTCCTTCCGGCCACTCAAGAGGACCCCGTGAAGATCACGATCATCGGCGGCTCGCAGGGCACAGGAGCCGTCCTTGCCACGCTCGCTCACGATGCCGGGCACGAGGTCACCGTCCTCTCACGCAGCGGCACCGCACCGGCGGGCGTCCGGGCGGTCACCGGGGACGCTCGCGACCTGGCCGCAGCATCCCGGGCCGTCGCCGGAGCCGACGCCGTCGTCATCACCGTGGGCGGCGCCAAGGGCGTGTCCGACCACCGCGCGGCCGTCACCCGGACGGTCATCGCTGCCATGCACGACGCCGGCGTCCGCAGGCTCGTCGTGCAGTCCTCCCTGGGCGCTGGCGACTCCGGCAAACAGATGCCCGCGCCCATCCGGCTGATCACCAAGGCGCTCCTCGCCAAGCCGTTGGCTGACCACAACCAGCAAGAAGCTGCCGTGACCTCCTCCGGCCTGGACTGGACTGTCGTACGACCGACCGGCCTGACGAACAAGCCGGCGACGGGCTCGTGGCATGCGCTCGACACCGGGAGCGAAGGGAAGCTGGGCGGCTCTGTCCCCCGCGCTGACCTCGCCGCGTGCATCCTCGACGTCCTCGGCGACGACTCAACGATCGGCAAGGCTCTCGGCGTCAGCAGCTGAGCGGCCGACCCGATTCACGCGAGGATCTACCTGCCCCCTGAACAGACCTCGGCAGGCAAGGAAGGGTCCGCTCACAAGCTCACACGTTAAAGCGGAACTCCACGACGTCTCCGTCCTGCATGACGTAGTCCTTGCCCTCGATGCGGGCCTTGCCCGCGCTGCGAGCCGCCGCGACGGATCCGGCCTCGACGAGGTCGTCGAAGCTGATGACCTCGGCCTTGATGAAGCCTCGCTCGAAGTCGGTGTGGATGACGCCGGCGGCCTGGGGCGCGGTCCAGCCCTTGTGGATCGTCCATGCGCGCGACTCCTTCGGGCCCGCCGTGAGGTACGTCTGCAGGCCGAGGGTCTCGAAGCCGACGCGGGCGAGCTGGTCGAGCCCCGGCTCCGCGATGCCGGAGTCAGCGAGCATCTCCGCGGCCTCGTCGGGCTCGAGCTCGACGAGCTCGGACTCGAACTTCGCGTCGAGGAAGATCGCGTGGGCGGGCGCGACGAGCGCCCGCAGCTCGTCCTGGAACGCCGTGTCCGCGAGACCGGTGTCGTCGGTGTTGAAGACGTAGATGAACGGCTTGGCCGTCATGAGCTGCAGCGACGCGAGCTGCTCGAGGTCGAGCTTGGCCTTCGCGGCACCGGCGAAGAGTGTGGTGCCCTCCTCGAGCAGGGCCTGAGCGCCCTGGGCGGCGGCGAGGAGCGCGGGGTCGCCCTTCTTGATCCGGACCTCCTTCTCGAGGCGCGGGACCGTCTTCTCGAGCGTCTGGAGGTCCGCGAGGATGAGCTCGGTGTTGATGGTCTCGATGTCATCCTTCGGGGAGACCTTGCCGTCGACGTGCACGACGTCGGGGTCCGCGAACGCACGCGTCACCTGGCAGATGGCGTCCGCCTCGCGGATGTTCGCGAGGAACTTGTTGCCCAGGCCCTCGCCCTCGCTCGCGCCGCGCACGATCCCGGCGATGTCGACGAACGACACGGTCGCGGGCAGGATCCGCTCGGACCCGAAGATCTCCGCGAGCTTCTCCAGGCGGGGGTCGGGCAGCGGGACGACGCCCACGTTGGGCTCGATCGTCGCGAACGGGTAGTTCGCAGCGAGCACCTGCGCCCGGGTCAGCGCGTTGAACAGGGTCGACTTGCCGACGTTGGGTAGTCCGGCGATACCAATAGTGAGAGCCACGGGACACGAGTCTACGTGGCGCGCCTCAAGAGGCGGCCCGCCTCAGCGCGTCGCGAGGACCTGCTGCAGGAGCTCGGCGGACCGGGAGTCGTAGACGCGCCCACCGAGACGCACCCCCGCCACGAGGCACACCGAGGACAGGGTGAGCCCCACGGCACACGCGGCCCAGCCCACGATCGCGTTCGAGGTGACGATCGCGATCACCGCGAGGACGACCTCGGGCAGCACGAGGACGAGGAGCACGAGCCACCCGCCCGACTGGATCGCGAGGCTCGCGACCGCAGACCCCTGCGGTGTGCTGAACGGCCCGTCCCCGGGGCGCGGCACCGGGTAGACGAAGCGCGCCGAGACGATGCTCGACAGGCCGAACGCCGACAGCAGCACCCCGACGCTCACACCGAGCAGCGCCGGGAGATCGGCCCACCGGTCGGTGTACCAGCACACGCCGACGACGAAGACGAGCGTCACCGGCAGCCCGACGGCGCCAGCAGCGAGCACCCTCCCCACCCGGTCGGCCTGCCCGCGGACCCCTGCCGCGACGTGCAACCAGAACGCGCTGTGGTCGTACGCGACGTCGGCCGAGATGATCCACCCGAGGAGGAAGGCCGTCACCGGCGGCAGGAGCAGGAGCACCACGCCGCTGCCCGGGTCGAGGAACTCGAAGAGGAACGGCAGGAACGGCACGACGGCGAGCGAGCTCGCGTACCTGGGGTCCCGCAACCAGTACGTGAGGCACCGGGCCGCGACGCTCCACGCCGGCCCGGACGGCAGGGCGCGGAACAGACCAAGACCGCGC
Organism: Sanguibacter sp. Z41_6; assembly: GCF_059621145.1. Classification (NCBI taxonomy): domain Bacteria; kingdom Bacillati; phylum Actinomycetota; class Actinomycetes; order Micrococcales; family Sanguibacteraceae; genus Sanguibacter; species Sanguibacter sp. Z41_6. Next base: position 374,860 of record NZ_JCAQIF010000003.1, read on the forward strand.
ACGCGCTGCCCGCTCCCGTCCCGCCCGGGGGGCGAGACGACGGCGCGTCCGAGCGCCCACCCCCACAGGAGCGTGAGCACCCCCAGGGTCGCGACCGCGGCGCAGAAGTGCGCGAGCGCGAGCCAGGGCTGGCCGGTGGCGATGTTGCCCGGGACCGCCCACACCGCCGCGAAGGGCATCCACGACACGATCTCCCCCGCCTGCGCGAGCGTCACCCGGTCGGTCTCCAGCTCACCGGACGCCCACGACATCACGGGCGCGAGAGCGAGCACCGGCACGAGCACGAGCACCCCGGTGACCTCACGGAAACGCCGGGACGTGCGCAACGGTGCCAGCAGCGTCGTCGTCGCCCTCGACCCCACGACGCACGTCGCGACGGCGACGACCGAGCACACGAGAGCGGCGAGCGCCGCCGCTGGCGACCGCCGCCACACGAGCGCGCTGCCGACGCTCACGAGGACCGTCACGAGGCCGGGCACGCCGACGAGCGCAGCCGCCGCGAGCCCGAGCAGGAGGTCCTTGCGGCGGATCCCGTAGAGCGCGAACCGGTGCGGATCGAGCGTGGAGTCGACACCGAACGCCACGAGTGGCAGGAACCACCAGCCGAGCACGAGGAGACTCCCCGCGAAGACGACGATGGTCGCCGCGAGCGTGACGTCCCGTCGCCCGAGGTAGGCGAGGCCACGCAGGAGCGCGGCGAACACCGTCGTGGCGTACAGCAGGGCGACGACGAGCCCGATGACCTGCCAGACGCTGCGCCGCAGCGCGTTGCCGAGCATGACGAGCTTGAGGCTTACGAGGTGCGCAACCACGGGAGCCCTCCCGCGACCGGGCCTCCACCGACGAGCTCGACGAACCGGTCCTCCAGGGTCCGGCCGGCACGGACCTCCTCGACCGTGCCCGCGGCGCGCACCTGACCGTCGGCGACGACCGCGACGTGGTCGCACATGCGCTGCACGAGGTCCATCGCGTGGGAGGAGACGATCACCGTCCCACCCGTACGGACGTAGCCGGTGAGGATCTCGCGGATGTGCGCGGAGGAGACGGGGTCCACGGACTCGAAGGGCTCGTCGAGCACGAGCACGCTCGGAGCATGGATGAGCGCGGCGGCGAGCATGGCCTTCTTCGTCATGCCCGCCGAGTAGTCGACGACGAGGGTGTCCGCCGACCCGTGGAGGCCGAGCGCGTGGAGGAGGTCATGGGTGCGTTCCCGGACCGTCGCGCGGTCCATCCCGCGCAGGAGCCCCGCGTACGTGACGAACTGCTCTCCGGTGAGCCGGTCGAACACGTTGAGCCCGTCGGGGAGGATGCCGAGCGTCCGCTTGACCTCATGGAGGTTGGACCACAGGTCGACACCCAGGACGGCAGCGGTACCGGCGTCCGGCCGGAGCAGCCCGGTCGCCATGGAGAGCATGGTCGTCTTCCCGGCCCCGTTGGGACCGACGACCCCGTAGAAGGACCCACGGGGGACGTCGAGGGAGACCCCCGCGACGGCGACCTTCTCCCCGAACCGTTTGGTCAGCCCTCGGAGCGCCAGCGCGGGCACGGGCTCCCAGGACGTTCCTGTCATGGACGCACAGTAGTTCCTCCCGGCGCGGAGGACCGCCCGGCCGCCGATGTCAGTGGCGGGAGCGAAGGTGTCGCCATGGAAACGATCCTCTGGCCCCTCCTCACTGCCGTGCTCGGCGCCGTGCTCGGCCTCCTCGCCGGCGCGGTACGCGCGGCCGCCGCAGTCCGCGCTGCCGACGTGCGGGTCGCGCGAGCCGAGGCAGAGCTCCTCGCGGAGCGGCGCGGGTCCGCGGAGCGGCTGCGGGTGCTGCAGGAGGACTCGGACCGCCTCTCCGACCAGTTCCGGGCGCTCGCCGCCGACGCCCTCGCGGCCAACAACGAGCAGTTCCTCGGCCTGGCCGAGCAGCGGCTGCGCTCCACGCAGGTCGCCGGTCAGGCAGACATGGCCAAGCGCGCGGAGGCGGTCCACTCCCTCGTCGACCCCCTCACCCGGACGCTCGCCGAGGTCCGGCAGCAGATGACCGCCGCGGAGGAGGCCCGCATCGCGAGCGCCGCCGCCCTCGGCGAGCAGGTCCGCGGGATGCGGGAGACCTCGGACCTCCTGCGCTCGGAGACCGGCTCCCTCGTCACGGCGCTGCGCTCGTCGCAGGTCCGTGGCGCCTGGGGCGAGATGCAGCTGCGGCGCGTGGTCGAGGCAGCCGGCATGCTCAACCGCGTCGACTTCGTCGAGCAGAGCCACGTCGAGACAGACGGCGGAGCGCTCCGCCCCGACATGGTCGTGCACCTCGCGGGAGGCAAGCGCGTGGTCGTCGACGCGAAGGTCGCGTTCCTCGGCTACCTCGAGGCGCAGCAGGCGACCGACCCGGACGTCCGTGCGGCCCGCCTGGCGGCCCACGCCCGGCACGTCCGCAAGCACGTCGACGACCTCGCGGGCAAACGCTACTGGGACCAGTTCAGCCCGACGCCCGAGTTCGTCGTCATGTTCCTGCCCGCCGAACCGTTCCTCGCAGCGGCGGTCGAGGAGGACCCCGGTCTGCTCGAGCACGCGTTCAGCCGCAACGTCGTCATCGTCACCCCGGTGACGCTCATGGCGCTCCTGCGGACCGTCGCCTACGCCTGGCGCCAGGAGGCCCTTGCCGAGAACGCTCAGAAGGTCCTCGTCATCGGCAAGGAGCTGCACGGCAGGCTCGCGACCATGGCCACGCACCTCACCCGCCTGGGCCGCACGATCCAGCAGTCCGCAGACGCCTACAACCGCACGGTCGGTTCGCTCGAGACGCGCGTGCTCGTCAGCGCCCGGAGATTCTCCGAGCTCGACCTCGTCGACGACCAGCTGCCCGCACCGACCCCGATCACGCCGCACCTCACGGTGCTCACGGCGCCCGAGCTCCTCGAGGCCGCCGACCTATGAGCATCGGACGAGCTGGGAGGATCGGACGAGCTGGGAGGATCAGACGAGCTGGGAGGATCAGACGAGCTGGGAGGATCAGACCGGCTGGACGGGCAGCTGGGTGCGCTGCCCGCGGCGCAAACGCTCGGGCTGACCGCCCGCCTGCTTGAGGTCCGCCCGGAGCTCCTTCGGCAGGGAGAACATGAGGTCCTCCGTCGCCGTGCGGACCTCCTCGACGGTGCCGTACCCGCGCTCGGCGAGGAACCGCAGGACGTCGTCCACGAGGATCTCCGGCACGGAGGCGCCGGAGGTCACGCCGACGGTCGTCACACCCTCGAGCCAGGCCTCGTCGATCTCCTTCGCGTAGTCGATGAGGTACGACGCGCCCGCACCCGCATCCAGGGCGACCTCGACGAGCCGCACCGAGTTGGAGGAGTTCGTCGACCCGACGACGATGACGAGGTCGCACGCCGGCGCGAGCTTCTTCACCGCGACCTGGCGGTTCTGGGTCGCGTAGCAGATGTCGTCGCTCGGCGGGTCCTGCAGCGTCGGGAAGCGGTTGCGGAGTCGGCGCACCGTCTCCATCGTCTCGTCGACGGACAGGGTCGTCTGCGAGATCCACACGACCTTGTCGGGGTCGCGGACCGTCACGCTGTCCACCTCGTCCGGGGAGTTCACCACCTGGATGTGGTCGGGCGCCTCACCCGCGGTGCCCTCGACCTCCTCGTGGCCCGCGTGGCCGATGAGGAGGATGTCGTAGTCGTCGTCGGCGAAGCGGATCGCTTCCTTGTGCACCTTCGTCACGAGGGGGCACGTCGCATCGATCGTCTTGAGCGACCGCGCCTCGGCTGCCGCGACGACGGCCGGCGACACCCCGTGCGCCGAGAAGACGAGCCGCGCGCCCTCGGGCACCTCGTCCGTCTCGTCGACGAACACGGCCCCACGGTCCGAGAGCGTCTCGACGACGTACTTGTTGTGGACGATCTCCTTGCGCACGTATACGGGTGCGCCGTGGAGGTCGAGCGCCTTCTCGACGGCGATGACGGCACGGTCCACGCCGGCGCAGTACCCACGCGGAGCGGCGAGGAGCACGCGCCTGGTGTCGGGGCGGTGCGCGTCCGGGGAGGTCGTGCTGGCGGGGGCGATCGAGGGTGCGGTCACACCCTCGAGTCTAGGCGAGAAGCCCTCGCCCTGGCCTGCATCGTGATCCACCGCACCAGCTCTTCACCAGCCCGACCCGCCACCCGCACGTCGTACCGCGCCGACGGTGTCAGCCGGATGGGGCAGGCTTGACCCGTGGCCACCCCGAACACGTCCGAGCACACCCCCGTCGCCCCGCTCGCCGCGAAGGCCGCGGACACGACCGCGGAGCACCCCTGGCCCGTCCGGCTGCTGTCCGCGAAGATCGCCGAGTACGTCGACCGCATGTCGCCCCTGTGGGTCGAAGGCCAGGTGGTGCAGCTCAACCGCCGCCCCGGGGCGGGGATGGCGTTCCTCACGCTGCGAGACACCGACACGGACATGTCGCTGCCCGTGTCCGTGTACGCCAAGGTGCTTGAAGCCGTCGAGACGCCACTGGCCGAGGGCGCGCACGTCGTCGTCCGCGCCAAGCCCGTGTTCTGGACCAAGCGCGGCTCGCTCCAGCTCCAGGCCGACCAGATCCGGCCCGTCGGCGTGGGTGAGCTCCTCGCGCGGATCGAGCACCTCCGACGGATCCTCGCTGCGGAGGGCCTCTTCGACGTCGAGCGCAAGAAGCCATTGCCCTTCCTCCCCGCCGTCGTCGGCCTCGTGTGCGGACGAGAGTCGAAGGCGGAGCACGACGTCGTCGTCAACGCACGTCAGCGCTGGCCGCAGGTGCGGTTCGAGATCCGCGAGGTCGCCGTCCAGGGCCCCGGCGCTGTCCCCCAGGTGAGCGCCGCGATCGCCGAGCTCGATGCGCGCCCCGAGGTCGAGGTCATCGTCGTCGCCCGCGGCGGCGGCGCCGTGGAGGATCTCCTTCCTTTCAGCAACGAGGCCCTCGTCCGGGCCGCAGCGGCCTGCCGGACGCCGCTCGTCTCGGCCATCGGCCACGAGACCGACGCGCCGTTGCTCGACCTCGTCGCGGACTACCGCGCGTCGACCCCGACGGACGCGGCCCGCCGGATCGTGCCCGACGTCGGCGAGGAACGGGCCCGGATCGTCCAGGCCCGCTCACGGCTCCGCACCGCGGTGACCCACCGCGTCGACCGGGAGCAGCACGGCCTCGACTCCGTCCGGTCCCGCCCGGTCCTCGCCGCGCCCCAGACGATGGTGGACGCTCGCGAGGCGCAGGTCGACCGGTTGCGCGAGTCCGCCCGCGGCCGCTTCGACCGGTTGCTCCTCGCGGCACGATCGGAGATCGGCAGCATGTCGGCGCAGGTCCGCGCCTTGTCCCCCGCAGCGACGCTCGACCGCGGGTACGCCGTCGTCCAGGCGCCCGACGGGAGGGTCGTCCGGGCCCCCGGCGACGTCACCGCGGGCGACACCCTGCGCATCCGCCTCGCAGGTGGCGAGACCTTCGCGACGGCACGCCCCACCCGGGGCGAGCCGTAGCCCTGGTGCTCGGCCGCGCGCACAGGCGCGTCCGTCCGGCGCCGCCGGATCTTGGTTTACTTCTTCTATGTCCTCCGACCAGCACGACACCGCGCCCACCGTCCCCGACACCGCGGACCTCAGCTACGAGCAGGCCCGCGACGAGCTCGTGCAGGTCGTCGCGCGCCTCGAGGCCGGAGGCGAGCCGCTCGAGGCGTCCCTCGCGCTGTGGGAGCGTGGCGAGGCCCTCGCCGCGCGCTGCCAGCAGTGGCTCGACGGCGCACGGGAGCGGCTCGAGGCCGCCCGCACCGCCACGCAGGCCCCCGACGAGGACTAGGGCATCATGACTCCGACGCCACCCGTCCCGTGCGCCCTCGTCGTCGGTGAGGCGCTCATCGACGTCGTCCGCCGACCCGACGGTTCGGTGGACGAGCACCCGGGTGGCAGTCCCGCCAACGTCGCCCTCACCCTGGGCCGGCTCGGCCGCCCCGTCGAGCTCCTCACCTGGCTGGCGCGGGACGCGCGCGGCGAGGTGATCGACGGGTGGCTCGCCGAGTCGGGCGTCACGCTCGCGTCGGGCAGCACCGGCGCCCCGGCCACGTCGGTCGCCACGGCGCACCTCGACGCCGACGGAGCAGCGAGCTACGAGTTCGACCTCACCTGGGACCTCGCGCCGGACGCGACCGTGCCCGAGGGCACGGTCGTCGTGCACACGGGGTCCGTCGCTGCCGTCCTCGACCCCGGCAGCGCGGCCGTCCGACGCGTCCTCGACGCGGCCCGCCCCTCAGCGACGGTCACGTACGACCCGAACGTGCGCCCCACCCTCATGGGTGACCCCGGCACGGTCCGTGGGCAGGTCGAGGAGCTCGTACGCGGAGCCGACGTCGTCAAGGTGAGCGACGAGGACCTGCACTGGCTCTACCCGGGCGCCGACCCCGACGACGTCGCTGCCTCGTGGCAGAGCTCCGGCCCGGCTCTCGTCGTCGTCACCTACGGCGGCGAAGGCGCGGTGGCCTTCTCCGCTGCGGGCCGGGCTGACGTCGCCGCCCCGCGGGTGACCGTCGCCGACACGGTCGGCGCGGGCGACTCGTTCATGGGCGCACTCCTCGACGGACTCTGGAGCGCCGACCTCCTGGGTCGCGACCGCCGAGGGGCCCTCACCGACATCTCGCTCCGCACGCTCACGCACGTGCTCGAGCAGTGCGTGCGCGTCGCGGCGATCACCGTCTCACGCGCGGGCGCCAACCCGCCACGGCTGGCCGAGCTCGGCTGACGACGGCGTGGCTCAGGCCGCAGCGTCCGCCTCCTGCTTCTTCGACCGGTCGAGCGACGCCTTGCGGTCCTCCTCGTTCTCCTGGTCGATGCGCTGCGCCTCGGCATCGTCGCGCGTGAGGTTCACGCCGCTCTCCGGGTCGAACGCGAGCATCTTCTCCGGGTTGAACCACAAGGTGGTCGTGCTGCCGTCCCGCACGCGGCTCGCGGAGTCGAGGGCGACGACGAACTGGGTGCGCATCCCCTCCCCGTCCAGGTCACGGTCGAGCTCCTCGAGCTTCGCGGCGATGTCGGGATGCGTCTCGAACGGGACGTAGGCGTAGAGCTCCGAGCCCAACCACTCCGTGACGTCGATGGTCGCCTCGAAGGTCTCTCCACGCTCTCGCTTGCCCTCCTCGACGAGCGCAGCGTCCTCGAAGTGCTCGGGGCGCAGCCCGATGATGACGAGCGAGCGGTCCCCGATGCCCGCTGCGATGCGCTCCGGCAGCGGGAAGGTCCCGAACGGCAACGTGATCCGACCGCCGGACACCTCACCGGGCATGAAGTTCATGGGTGGCGACCCGATGAAACCGGCGACGAAGAGGTTGACCGGCTGCTCGTAGAGCGCACGGGGGCTCGCGACCTGCTGGAGCTCACCCTTGCGCAGCAGCGCCACCCGGTCGCCGAGCGTCATGGCCTCCGTCTGGTCGTGCGTGACGTACACGGTCGTCGTCCCGAGCCGCCGCTGCATCCGGGCGATCTCGGTGCGCATCTGCCCGCGCAGCTTCGCGTCGAGGTTGGACAGCGGCTCGTCGAAGAGGAAGGCGTCGGCGTCGCGGACGATCGCACGCCCCATGGCGACCCGCTGGCGCTGTCCACCGGACAGGTTCCCCGGCTTGCGGTCGAGGTGGTCGGTGAGCTCGAGGGTCTCTGCCGCCTTGCGGACCTTCGCCTGGATCTCCTCCTCGGTGAACTTGCCCTTCGTCAGCCGCAACGGGAAGGCGATGTTCTCCCCCACGGTCAGGTGCGGGTACAGGGCGTAGTTCTGGAAGACCATCGCGAGGTTGCGGTCCTTGGGTGCCTTCTCGTTGACGCGGGTACCGCCGATGAAGAGATCCCCCGAGGTGATGTCCTCGAGGCCGACGATCATCCTCAGCAGCGTCGACTTCCCGCATCCGGAGGGCCCGACGAGGATGACGAACTCACCGTCGGCGATGTCCAGGCTCACGCCGTTGACCGCCGGGAAGCCGTCTCCGTACTTCTTGACCAGGTTCTTCAGCGTGATGGAGGCCATCAGTTCACTCCTTCGTGGTGAGCAGAGACGGTGCGCGGTGGGAGCGGGCTCGCCCGACGGTCATCCCTTGACCGCGCCCTGGGTGAGGCCGGCGACGATCTGCCGCTGGAACAGCAGGACGAGGATGACGACCGGGATGGTCACGACGACGGCGGCCGCGGAGATGGCCCCGGTCGGTTCCTCGAACTGGGACGCTCCCGTGAAGAACGCGAGCGCAGCCGGGACCGGACGGGCTGCCTCGGTCGACGTGAGCGAGATGCCGTACACGAAGTCGTTCCACGCGATGAAGAACGCGATGAGCGCCGTCGTGAAGACCCCCGGTGCGGCGAGGGGGACGATCGCCTTGCGGAACGCCTGCCACGTCGTCGCGCCGTCGACCTGTGCGGCCTGCTCGAGCTCCCAGGGGATCTGCCGGAAGAACGCCGCGAGCGTCCAGATGGAGATGGGGAGCGTGAGCGAGAGGTACGGGATGATGAGGCCGAGCCAGGTGTCGTACAGCCCGATCGTCCGCCAGATGTTGAACAGCGGGGTGACGATCGAGATGACGGGGAAGATCGACACACCCAGCGCGGTGGTGAGGATGAGCTTCTTGCCCGGGAAGTCCAGGCGGGCGATCGCGTACGCGGCGAGCGTCGCGAGGACCACCGCGATGGCGGTGGCGATGAGCGAGATGCCGATGGAGTTGCGCAGCGCCGAGAGGAACAGGTCCTGAGCAGCTCCGTCCGGGGAGAGGATGGCCTCGTAGTTCGTCCCCGACCAGGTCTTCGGCAGGAACGTCCCCGTGTTGAGCTCGCTCGGGAGCTTGAACGAGGTCGCGATGATCGAGGCGAGCGGGAAGAGCGCGTAGAGCAGGACGAGGACCGTGATGACACCCCAGCCGACCTTCTGCTTCGTCGTGAGCATGGTCATCAGCTCTCCCCCCGCGCGCCGGCCAGATCCACCTTGAACAGCTTGATGGCGATCGCGCAGATCCCGATGACGCACAGGAACAGGAGCACGGAGATCGCCGAGCCGAGGCCGATCTCGAGCCGGTTGATCGACGTCTCGTAGGCGAGCAGGGACAGCACCCTCGTCCCGTACGCACCGTCGGTCATGATGAACACGTTGTCGAAGATCCGGAACGCGTCGAGCGCCCGGAAGAGGACCGCGACCATGATCGCCGCCTTCATGTTGGGCAGGATCACCCGCTGGAGCACCTGCCACGACGTCGCGCCGTCGACCTTCGCGGCCTCCTCGAGGTCCCCGGGAACCTGGGCGAGCCCCGCGAGGAGGAGGAGCGAGATGAACGGGGTCGTCTTCCAGATCTCGGAGGCGATGATGACGAAGAGGCTCGTCCCGGTACCCGCGAACCAGTTGAGGTCAGGACCGATCCCCGGCACCCAGTCGAACCACTGGTTGATGAACCCCGAGTTGATGTCGAACGCGTAGAACCACGAGAACGCGGACACGACGGTGATGATCCCGTAGGGCACGAGGATGGCCGTCCGCAGCATCGGGCGGAGCCTGCGCACCGCGCGGTGCATGACGAGGGCGAGGGCGAACCCGAGGATGAGCTCGATGACGACGGTGACGACGGTGATGAGGAGCGTGACGGCGAGCGCCTGCCAGAACGCCGAGTCACTGAGGATCACCACATAGTTGCCGAGCCCGACGAACGTGCGCTCGTCGGGCGCGGTCAGGCGGTAGCTGAAGAGGGACTCGAACATCGCCTGGAGGATCGGGACGAGGGTGACAGCGAGCATGATGAAGAACGCGGGCCCGGCGAGGTACCACCCGAGGCGGATCTCCGCCTTGGCCCGGTCGCTCCGGACGGGCTTCTTCCCCCGCCGCGCACGCCCGCCGGACGAGTCCGACCCTCCCGTGTCCTCGACGATGCGTGGCCCGTCGCCACCTACCGTCCCCGTCGCAGCCGTTGATGCGCTCACAGCAGCTTCTCCCCTCGTAGCACCGCAAGGATGAGATCGGTCGACACCTCGGGGGTGGTGTCAGGGTTCACGGACGAGATCGGGTGCCACGTCTCCTGCAGACCGCTGGACACCTCGTTGTAGTACGGCGTCTGGGGTCGGGGCACCGCGAGCTCGAGGGACTCCCGGATGACGTCGGCCATCGGGTACGTCTCCTGCACCTCGGGGTCGTCGAACGCCTCGACGTTCGACGGCGGGTTGCCGTTCGTCACGAAGTACTGGGCCTGGTTCTCAGGCTGGACGATGCACTGGACCGCGTCGTACGCGAGGTCCACGTGGTCGCTGAACCTGCCGACACCCAGGTTGATGCCGCCGTACGGGGGTGCCGTCTCCTCGCCCTCGTTCGTCTGCGGGTAGAGCGCCCACCCGACGTCGTCGAGCACGGCCTGGTCGAGCGAGCCCGAAGCGACGGCTGTCTGCATGGCGGGCCAGACGAACGGCCAGTTGACCATGAAGGAGCCCGAGTCCCCCTGGAAGACCGTGAGGGACGCGTTCTCGTCGCGTGTCGGGAGGCCCGGGCCGCCGACACCCGTCTCGGCGATCGTCTGGAGGATCGTGGCGGCCTCGACGCCGGCGGCCGACTCGAGCCCCAGCTTGATCTCGTCCGCCGGTGCTTCCGGGTTCTCGACGATCCTCCCACCCGACGAGGCGACGAGGGCGTTGATCCACACCGTCAACGACTCCGCCTTGGCCCCCTGGACACCGAGCACCTTGTCCTCGCTCGCCGTGGCCTCGATGATCTGGTCCCAGGTGACCGGCTGGGTGAGGTCGAGGCCCGCCGCCTCCGCCACGGACGTGCGGTACCACAGGAGCTGCGTGTTGGCCCAGAACGGCGCCGTCACGAGCTCGTCCTTCCACGACGCGCCGTCGAGCGCACCCTGGACGACGCCCTCGGAGACGACCTCCGCCACCTCGGGAGGCATGGGCGCGAGGAAGTCGGCCTCCGCGAACTCCGGGATGAAGGGCGGGTCGAGGCTCATGATGTCGATCGACGCGTCGTTGGCTGCGAGGCGGCGCGCCAGCTGCTGACGCTGCTCCGACGCTTCCTTCGGCAGCCCCGCGACCTCGATCACGTACTCCCCGTCGGCCTCCTCGGTGCACAGGGCGGCGATGTCCGCCTGCCCCCCGGCGTCGGGGTTCGTGTACCAGGTGAGCGTCGGAGGGCCGCCGTCGTCGCCGCCGCCGCCGCACGCGGCGAGCGACAACGCGACCACAGCTGCGGCGACAGCGGACACAGAACTCGAGCGACGGTCCACGGGTCTCTCCATCACTGCTCATCCAGGTACCGCACATCGTGGACACCTGGGCGAGCCGGGTTGAATGATGCCTACATTCAGGGATACACGAGGTTGGTCCGGCGCGCCCGACGAGAGACGAGCCCGCGCGACCTCAGCACCGATACCCGCACAGATTGGACCGCACATGCCGCACGCGATCACGCCCGCCGAAGCCTGGAGGGACCTGCGCGCCGGGAACACCCGGTTCGTCGAGGACGCCATGCTGCACCCGTCCCAGGGCTTCGACCGTCGCGCTGAGCTCAAGGTCGCCCAGCACCCGTTCGCGGTGGTGTTCGGCTGCTCGGACTCCCGCGTCGCGGCGGAGATCATCTTCGACCAGGGTCTCGGCGACGTCTTCGTCGTACGTACCGCGGGCCACGTCCTCGACACCACGGTCATCGGTTCCATCGAGTACGGCGTGAACGTCCTCGGCACCCCCCTCGTCGTCGTCCTCGGGCACGACTCGTGCGGCGCCGTCGCCGCTGCGGCCCACGCCCTGACGACAGGGGAGCAGCCCCCCGGGTTCGTCCGTGCCGTCGTCGACCGCGTCATCCCGTCCATCGTCAACATCACCGCCAAGAACGGCGGGGGCCTGGTGTCGGTGGAGCCGGACGTCCTGCGGCGGGAGCACGTGCGCAACTCCGTGTCGATGCTGCACGCCTACTCGGCAGGTGTCGCTACGGCTGTCGCCGAGGGCCGGTGCGCGATCGTCGGTGTGGAGTACGACCTGTCGGACGGCAACGCCCGGCTCGTCGAGGTCATCGGGGACATCGGCGACGTCCAGCCCGACGTGTGACCACGCCCGCCCGAGGTCCGGCTCGAACCGGACCTCGGGCGTGGGGCACGATGGGCTCATGACCTCCACACCTGAGACAGACAGCACGGGCGAGTACCGGATCGAGCACGACACGATGGGTGACGTGCGCGTCCCGGTCGCGGCCCTCTACCGCGCGCAGACCCAGCGCGCCGTCGAGAACTTCCCCATCTCCGGCACCCCCCTCGAACGCAGCCACATCGAGGCGCTCGCCCGCGTGAAGAAAGCCGCAGCGCGCGCCAACGCCGAGCTCGGGGTGCTCGACGCCGACATCGCGGACGCGATCGTCGCCGCCGCTGACGCCGTCGCGGCCGGCGGCTACGACGAGCACTTCCCCGTCGACGTCTTCCAGACGGGGTCGGGCACGTCGTCGAACATGAACACCAACGAGGTCCTCGCGACCCTCGCGACGCGCTCCCTCGGACGCGACGTGCACCCGAACGACCACGTCAACGCGTCGCAGTCGTCCAACGACGTCTTCCCGACCTCGGTGCACCTCGCGGCGACCTCCGGTGTCGTCACCCGGCTCGTCCCCGCGCTCGAGCACCTCGCCGCCGCGCTCGAGTCGAAGTCCGAGGAGTTCGCCGGGGTCGTCAAGGCGGGTCGGACGCACCTCATGGATGCGACGCCCGTGACGCTCGGCCAGGAGTTCGGTGGCTACGCCGCCGCGGTGCGCTACGGCATCGAGCGCCTGCAGACCGCTCTGCCTCGCGCGGCGGAGGTGCCCCTCGGCGGGACGGCCGTCGGTACCGGGATCAACACCCCCGCCGGGTTCCCCCAGCGCGTCATCGCGCTGCTCGTCGAGGACACCGGGCTGCCGCTCACCGAGGCTCGTGACCACTTCGAGGCACAGTCCTCCCGGGACGGGCTCGTCGAGCTCTCCGGCGCGCTGCGCACCATCGCCGTGTCCCTGACGAAGATCTGCAACGACCTGCGCTGGATGGGATCGGGACCGAACACCGGCCTCGGCGAGATCGCGATCCCCGACCTCCAGCCCGGGTCGTCGATCATGCCGGGCAAGGTCAACCCCGTCATCCCGGAGGCCGTCCTCATGGTCGCCGCCCGCGTCATCGGCAACGACGCGACCGTGGCCTGGGCGGGCGCGAGCGGCTCCTTCGAGCTCAACGTCCAGATCCCCGTCATCGCGCTCGGCGTGCTCGAGTCGATCCGCCTGCTCGCGAACGCGAGCGTCGCGCTCGCGGACAAGACGGTCGCGGGCATCACCGCCAACGTCGAGCGCGCGCGCTCTCTCGCCGAGTCGTCGCCGTCGATCGTCACGCCGCTCAACCGTGTCATCGGTTACGAGGCCGCTGCCAAGGTCGCGAAGCACTCGGTCGCGCAGGGCCTCACCGTGCGTGAGGCCGTCATCGACCTCGGGTTCGTCGAGCGTGGCGACATCACCGAGGCGCAGCTGGACACGGCACTGGACGTCCTGTCCATGACGCGGCCGCCGCAGGCCTGAGGCGGTCGGCGCGCGGACCTGCCCGCCCGTCGAGGGCGGGCAGGTCCGCGCGCGGTCACACCTCGACGCTCTCGAGCATCTCCGTGACGAGTGCCGCGACCGGGGACCGCTCCGAGCGCGTGAGGGTCACGTGCGCGAACAGCGGGTGCCCCTTGAGCGCCTCGATGACGGCCGCGACGCCGTCGTGGCGCCCCACCCGCAGGTTGTCCCGCTGCGCGACGTCGTGGGTGAGGACCACGCGTGACGACTGACCGATCCGGGACAGGACCGTGAGCAGGACGTTGCGCTCGAGCGACTGCGCCTCGTCGACGATGACGAACGCGTCGTGCAACGAACGTCCGCGGATGTGCGTGAGCGGAAGGACCTCGAGGATCTCCCGCGCGAGCACCTCCTCAAGGACCTCCGTGCTCACGAGGGCACCGAGCGTGTCGAACACCGCCTGCGCCCAGGGGTTCATCTTCTCGGCCTCGGAGCCCGGCAGGTACCCCAGCTCCTGACCCCCGACCGCATACAGGGGTCGGAAGACCATGATCTTGCGGTGCTTGCGCCGCTCGAGCACCGCCTCGAGGCCCGCGCACAGGGCGAGTGCGGACTTTCCCGTCCCGGCCCGTCCGCCCATCGACACGATGCCGATGGAGTCGTCGAGCAGGAGGTCGATGGCGACGCGCTGCTCCGCGGACCGCCCGTGCACGCCGAACACGTCCTGGTCCCCCCGGACGAGCTGCACGCGCTTGTCCGCCGTGACACGTCCGAGCGCCGAGCCCCGGGGCGACTGCAGCACCATCCCTTCGTGGCAGTACAGCGCCCCGGCGGCTTCGACCGCCGCGGGGTCGAGCGCCGCGAGCTCGACGGACTCGTTCTCCCACAGGGACGTCATCTCGTGCTCGACCAGGGTGAGCTCCCCCATGCCCGTCCACCCGGAGTCGACCGCCAGCTCGGCGCGGTACTCCTCAGCGCGCAGGCCGACGGCTGAGGCCTTCACCCGCATCGGCAGGTCCTTCGAGACGACGGTCACCGTGGCGCCCCCGTGCGCGAGGTTCGCGGCGACCGCGAGGATCCGCGTGTCGTTGTCCCCGAGCCGGAACCCGTCGGGCAGGACGGCCGGATCGGTGTGGTTGAGCTCGACGCGCAAGGTCCCGCCGGCCGTGCCGACCGGGAGCGGCGCGTCGAGCCCGCCGTGCTTGATCCGCAGGTCGTCGAGCATCCGCAGCGCACTGCGCGCGAAGTACCCGAGCTCGGGGTGGTGGCGCTTGCCCTCCAGCTCCGTGATCACCACGATCGGGACGACCACGTCGTGCTCCGCGAACCGCACGAGAGCCCTGGGGTCCGAGAGCAGGACCGAGGTGTCGAGCACGAACGTCCTACGAGTGTCCACAGCGGACTCCCTCCGGCGCTGGCGCGCCACGATGCTCGGTGCCCGCACGACGTCGCGGGCACCGGGCGGGTGGGTGGGTCGGTCGACCGGTCCGCAGGGGACCGGGGCCGGCCCCCCTGCTCGGAGCGAGAACTCCATGCACGCGGCCTCCCGGGAGCAGCGGATGCTGCCCACACCTGAAAAGTACGCTCGTGTGGTTCTCCGGCATACCCCCCGGAACGGACGAACCTCGATCATCACGCGATGGTGACCGTGAGCGCGTGTTCCACGGACGCGGCGCGGGGTGCACGCGGCCGGGCTCCCGCGCGGCGCGCGCGGTCGAGGTGCACCCGCGTAAAATTGCCCGTGGCGTGCCGGGACGTCTGTTCGACGGCGAGTCCGCCGACCTCTGCGAGCACCGGAGAACCATGACCTCGAGCACGCCCGACCGGCCCTCTGCCCTCGTGCAGTCCTGGCGCCAGCGGACCCGCTCCTGGCTGGCGCTCGAGACCACCGGTGGGGCACTGCTCATCGCCGCGGCCGTGCTCGCGCTCGCGTGGGCCAACTCGCCGTGGCGGGAGGCGTACCAGGACCTCGCGACGACCACCGTGGGACCTGCCTCGCTGCATCTCGACCTCCCCCTCGCCACCTGGGCGGCCGACGGGCTGCTCGCGATCTTCTTCTTCGTCGTCGGGCTCGAGCTCAAGCACGAGTTCGTGGACGGGTCGTTGCGCAGACCCAAGCAGGCGGGCGTGCCGATCCTCGCTGCCGTCGGCGGGATGGCCGTGCCCGCTCTCATCTTCGTCCTCGTCGTCCACCTCACCGGTGACACGACGGCACGCGGCGGCTGGGCCATCCCCACGGCGACCGACATCGCCTTCGCCCTCGCCGTCCTCGCCGTCTTCGGGCGCGGGCTTCCTGCGGCGATCCGCACGTTCCTGCTCACTCTCGCGGTCGTCGACGACCTCCTCGCGATCGTCGTCATCGCCGTCTTCTACACGGCTGCGCTCGACCTGCTGCCCCTGGGGCTCGCTGTCGTGGGGCTCGTGCTGTTCCGGTTCCTCGTCACACGACAGAAGGTGCGGGTCTGGGCGCTGCTCCCGCTGGCGGTCGTCATCTGGGGACTCGTGCACGCGTCGGGCATCCACGCGACCGTCTCAGGTGTCGCGATGGGCTTCCTCGTGCCGGCGCTCGCGGTGCACGGCGAGAAGCAGCCACGCACGACGACGATGGACCACGCCTGGGCCCCGTGGTCGGCAGGCGTGGCGCTGCCGGTGTTCGCCTTCTTCGCCGCGGGCGTGTCCCTCGTGGACGACGGGATCGTCGAGGTCTTCAGCCAGGGCGTCGCGCTCGGGATCGTCGCGGGCCTCGTCGTGGGCAAGCTCGTCGGTGTCCTCGGCACGACGTGGTTGCTCACCCGCCTCACGCCGCTGCGCCTCGCCCAGGGCATCGGGCTGCGGGACCTCCTGCCCGTCGGCCTGCTGGCCGGGATCGGGTTCACGGTCTCCCTGCTCATCGCCGAGCTGTCCTTCTCCGAGGAGTCGATCCACGGTCATGGCGCGAAGGCCGCGATCCTCCTCGCTTCCGTCATCTCGGCCGTGCTCGCCGCTGTCGCGCTGCGGCACGACGTCCGTCGCGCCCGCAGCGACGACATGAACGACGACGGGATCCCCGACGAGGTCACGGAGCACATCGGGGACCCTCGCCCCGGGTCCTAGCGCTGGACGCGCGCGCCGCCACCGGACGCCAGCTTGCGGACCTCGGCGAGGCTCGCTGTCGAGGTGTCCCCCGGCGTCGTCATCGCGAGCGCACCGTGGGCGGCGCCGTACTCCACCGCGGTCGCGAGGTCGTCGAGCTCCATGAGTCCGTAGACGAGACCGGACGCGAACGAGTCACCGCCGCCCACCCGGTCGAGGATCTCGAGGTCGCGGCGGTGCGTGGCCTGCGCGAAGCCCTCCGCGCGGCTCCACGCGATCGCGCCCCAGTCGTTGCGACTCGCGCTGCGGACCTCCCGCAGCGTCGTCGCGACGACCTGGAAGTTCGGGTACTGCGCGGCTGCCGTCTCGATCATCGACCGGAACGCCGCGGTGTCGAGGTCGGTGAGGGACGCGTCGACGCCCTCGACCTCGAGCCCGAGGCTCGCCGTGAAGTCCTCCTCGTTGCCGATCATCACGTCGACGTGCTGCGCCAGCCGCCGGTTGACCTCCTGCGCGCGCGCCTCGCCGCCGATGCCGCTCCACAGGGACGGGCGGTAGTTGAGGTCGTACGAGACGACGGTTCCGTGTGCGCGCGCGGACCGCATCGCTGCCTCGGCGACGTCCGCCGAGGACTCCGAGAGCGCGGCGAAGATCCCCCCGGTGTGCAGCCAGCGCACGCCGCGACGCCCGAAGAGGTCGTCCCAGTCGACGTCGTCGGGCTGCATGGCGGCGACCGCCGTGTTCCCGCGGTCCGAGACACCCACCGCCCCACGGACGCCGTAGCCGCGCTCGGTGAAGTTCAGCCCGTTGCGGACCGTGCGGCCGATCCCGTCGTACGGGACCCAGCGGACCAGGTCGGTGGCGAGCCCGCCGGCGAGGATGAAGTCCTCCACCAGGCGCCCGATCTCGTTGTCCGCGAGCGCTGTGACGATCGCGCCGCGCAGACCGAAGCACCGGCGCAGGCCGCGTGCCACGTTGTACTCCCCGCCGCCCTCCCAGACGTCGAAGCTCCGCGCCGTCTTGATCCTCCGTTCGCCGGGGTCGAGGCGGAGCATGACCTCACCGAGGGCCACGACGTCGAGCTCGCACTCGGCAGCCGGGCGGGTGGCCACCGAGCGGCCCGGGATGCTGGGGGTGCTCATGCCGCTGCTCCGTCCTGTGCGGCGAGGCGGACTGCGGCGGCTGCCCGGCGGGTGATCTCGGACCAGTCGCCAGCCTCGATGAGGGCGCGCTCGACCATCCACGACCCGCCCACAGCGAGGACGGACGGGAGAGCGAGGTAGTCCGCCGCCGTGCTGGCCGTGATTCCTCCGGTGGGCACGAACCGCACGTCACCGAACGGCGCGGAGAAGGCCTTCACGGCAGCCGGGCCACCGAGGGTGGCGGCCGGGAAGAGCTTGACGGTCGTCAGCCCGAGAGCCTGGGCATGCATGATCTCCGACGGTGTGGCGACGCCGGGAAGGATGGGCAGGTCGGCGTCGTGGGCCCGGCGGACGATATCGGCATCGGTGCCCGGCGAGACGAGGAACTGCGCGCCGGCGGCGGCCGCGGAGTCCACCTGGTCGGGGCGGACGACCGTGCCCGCCCCGACGACGAGCCCGGGCACCTGGGCGAGCGCAGCGAGGGCGTCCTGGGCTGCTGCGGTCCGATAGGTGATCTCGATGACGTCGAGGCCACCGGCGAGAAGGGCCTCGCCGAGCGGGACGGCATCGGCAGGGTCGTCGATGACGACCACGGGGACGATCTGTGTGGCGGCGAGCGCCGTGACGAGCTGGTCGGAGTTCATGTGTGACCCTTCTTAGCGACCCTGCTAAGTTTCGTATCAGCAAACGACTATTGGTGATGACGAAATGACCCTACCAAGCGGACACTCCACCCGCTCCACCAGGAGATCGACGATGACCGAGCAGGCCGGCGGTGCCACAGCCCCCACGGACTCCCCCGGGGCCGCATCTGCGGGATCAGCACAGCGGTCCCCGATGGGCAGCGTCGACAAGGCGCTCCTCGCCCTCGTCGAGCTCGCCGCCGCAGGTGTCACAGGCCTGGCCCTCGCAGACCTGTCCGCCAGGCTCGGGCTCAACAAGACCTCGCTCCACCGCACCCTCGCAGCACTGAGGTTCCGCGGGTTCGTCGACCAGGACGCGCGGACCGGACGCTACGTGCTCGGCGTCGGTGCCGCGGCACTCGCCGCTGCCTTCTTCTCCGACGAGAACCTGCCTGCCCTGCTCCGGCCGTGGCTCCTGGAGCTGTGTGCACGCACCAACGAGCTCATCCACCTCGGTGTGCTCACAGGTGCCGAGGTGCTGTACCTCGACAAGGTCGAGCCCGTCAGGCCGGTCCGCGTGTGGTCGTCCGTGGGAGCCCGCCGCTCCGCGTCGACGACGGCGCTCGGCCGCGCGATCCTCGCGCACAGCGCCCCGGGCCGCACGCACACCTCGTGGTACGCCGGTCCCCACCTCACCGAGGACCAGCTCGTGACGATCCTCGACGACGCATCCGCACGGGGGTACGCGGTCGAGGACGAGGAGAACGAGGTCGGCATCAGCTGTCTCGCCGTCCCGCTCCTGCGTCACGGAAGCCCGGTGGCCGCGATCAGCGTCACGGCCCCCGCGGAGCGGATGACCCCGGAACGCCACGTCGAGCTCGTCGCCACGGTCGTGGCGACGGCGCCGGCCCTGCTGCCCGCAGGCCTCACGCTCCCAGGACCCCTGGGGCGAGGAACGCAGCACCTCCCGGCTCACGGCCCCGGGACGCCTGTGCGCCCCAGGGCAGCTCGTGGCCCTAGGCTGGGCACCGGACGACGCGCGGACGAGACCTGACGTCCGGCAGGCAACTGGCGAGGAATGGGTGCAGCATGACGGTACTTGTGGCCTACAACGAATCCCCTCAGGGCGAGGCGGCGTTCGCCGCCGCCGTCGAGGAGGCGACCCGGCGTAGCACCACGCTCACCGTCCTGGTCCTCACCCCCCAGCCCGACGACGCACCCGTCCCTACGCACCTCACCCACCTGCTGCAGACGCTCGGCGGGGGCATGCGGGACGTCGAGGTGGCGTTCCGCAGCGACCGGATCGACGTGGCGGACGCGATCCTCGACCACGCGGAGAAGGTCGACGCCGAGATGATCGTCATGGGTTCCCGCAAGCGGTCTCCGGTCGGCAAGTTCCTGCTCGGCAGCACCACGCAGCGCGTCCTGCTCGACGCCGCCGTACCCGTGCTCGTCGTCAAGGCCACCCGCTAGCGACCGCCCCGCGGTCACCGCTCGGCGGTCACCGCTCGGCGGTCACCGCTCGGCGGCGAGGACCAGCCGGTACCCGCGCTTGACGACCGTCCGGATCGCGGTCCGGTCACCGATCGCGTCACGCAGGCGGGCGATCGCGACGTCAGCGGCGTGCGAGTCCTGGGACGCCCCCGGCAGCGCACGGAGCACGTCGGCACGCTGGACGACCCCGCCGCCCGCGGCGACCAGCACCCGCATCACCTCGACCCCGCCCCGGGCCAGCGGGACGACCGCCTCGTCGAGCACCACGGACGTCGCACGGACCTGAAGCACCCCCGCGACCGTGCGCAACGCGTGCTCCCCGAGCGCGGCGTAGTGGGCGACCATCGCGCGGACGAGGCTCCCGAGGCGTCCGCGGTCGGGCACGAGCGGCTCGATCCCCGCGTCCCGGAGCGGCTTCGCCGTGATGGGCCCGACGGCGACCGCGAGCAGCGTGCCGGCTTCGACCCGCTCGCAGATCTCCGGAAGCACGCCCTCGTCCCGCGCGACGTCCAACCAGGCGGCCGCCCCCGGCGCGGACGTGAACACGAAGGCGTCGAGCTCGCCGCTCGCGGTCGCCCGCACCGACGCGCGCAGCGCGGCGGGGTCCGGGGGCGGCCCCCACCGGTACACGACGAGGCTCTGCACGGTAGCGCCGGCATCCCGGAACATCTGGTCGAGACCGTCCGAACCAGCACCGTGGTGCTGGATCGCGAGGTGCAGCCCGTCGACCCCCTCACCGAGCAGGTAGTCGGCGACCTCGGCGGACGTCTCGGACTCCGCGACCCAGTCCGTCTGCAGTCCCACCTGCTGCACGGCGCCGCGGGCCTTGGGGCCGCGCGCGACGATCCGCGCGCGCGAGAGGACCGCGTGCAGGTCACCAGCGAGGCCGACCGCGTCCGCCGCCTCCATCCAGGCGCGGAACCCGATGCCCGTCGTGGCCACGACGACGTCCGGCGGGCACGCGATCACGGCTCGGGTGTCGGCGATGAGCTGCTCGTCGTCGTGGTTGGGGACCATGCTCAGCGCGGGGGCGTACTGCGGCACCGCCCCGCGGCGCGCGAGGGCCGCGCCGAGCTCGGCCGAGCGGCGGTCGGCGGTGATGAGGACGGCGCACCCGGCCATGGGCTGCCCGACATGTGCGTTCATGGGCTCACTCTCGTCTGGGGGACCGTGTCCGGGGCTGCGCCGAGGAGCCCGGTCTCGACGACACCACCGATGCCAGACCGGAACCTGTCCTCGGTCGGCAGCGACTGGGGCAACCCTACCGACCGCCGACCGGGTCTCCGCACGTCGTGGTCGCTCGCCATGTCACCCCGTCCCCGTCCACCCGCGGGCCCCCGCGACGGGCGGCGATGGCACCCGTCCGCCCAGGCTACGAACCGGACGTTTCGCGACCGTTGGTGCCGTGTTTCGGCAGTGCGTCGCGTCCCTCACACGTCGATGCGGTGCGCTGAGAGGTCTCCGCACGGCGCCCGCACCCGTCGGCGCGGCACCAGCGACGGCTGTAGCATCGGCACGATGACGACAGTCGCTCTCGGGATGCCCGCTCCCCTGCGGCCCCGCGCGGCGCAGGAGGCGCCGCGCCCAGCCAGCAGCGCGCTCGTCGACAGGTTCGGTCGGGTCGCCACAGACCTGCGGGTCTCGGTCACCGAGAAGTGCTCACTGCGCTGCACGTACTGCATGCCTGCCGAGGGGCTGCCGGCGATCACCCGCTCGAGCCTCCTCACCCCGCTGGAGATCGCCCGCCTCGTCGGTCTCGCCGTCAACCGGCTCGGTGTCCGCGAGGTGCGTTTCACCGGCGGCGAGCCCCTCATGCGCCACGACCTGCACCACATCGTCGCAGCAGCCAGGGAGGCGGCGCCCGGCGCCCCGCTCGCCATGACGACGAACGCCATCGGACTCGACAAGCGGATCACCGCCCTCGTCGGCGCGGGCCTCACCCGGGTCAACATCTCCCTCGACAGCATCGACCGCGCACACTTCGCCGAGCTCACCCGCCGGGACCGCCTGCCCGACGTCCTCGCGGGGATCGCCGCTGCCCACGCGGCGCTCGGCCCCGTGAAGATCAACGCCGTACTCATGCGCGAGACCCTTGCAGGCGCCGCCGACCTGCTCGCCTGGGCGCTCGACCACGGCTGCAGCCTGCGGTTCATCGAGCAGATGCCCCTCGATGCCGACCAACGCTGGTCCCGCCAGACGCTCGTCCCCGCCCAGGAGCTCCTTGACGCGCTCGCTGGACGATTCACCCTCACCCCCGCCGGGCGCGACGACCCGGCCTCCCCCGCCGAGGACTGGGTGGTCGACGGCGGCCCGGGACGCGTGGGGATCATCGCCTCCGTCACGCGATCCTTCTGCGGGGCCTGCGACCGCACCCGCCTCACGGCCGAGGGGACCGTGCGCTCGTGCCTGTTCTCCGACACCGAGACCGACCTGCGTGCACTGCTGCGTGGCGGAGGCTCGGACGACGACATCGTCGCCGCCTGGCAGGGCGCGATGTGGGCCAAGCCCTTCGCGCACGGCCTCGATGCACCCGACGGCGGCGTCCCGACCCCGGCACTCGCCCGGACGCAGACCTTCGCGACCTCGGCGCGGAGCATGGGAGCCATCGGTGGGTGACGACGTGCGGTCCCCCGTGCACGTCGCGTACTACGCCGCGGCCGCCGAGGCAGCGGGCCGCACGGGCGAGTCCCTCCTCCTGCCGGTCGGCGCGACCGTCGCCGACCTCAAGGCGCTGCTCGTCGAGAGGTACGGCACGCGGATGGAACGCGTGGTCGCGTGCGCGTCGTTCCTCGCAGACGGCACCGTCACCCGGGACGACGCGCACGAGCTGGGTGCCGGGATCGACGTCCTCCCGCCGTTCGCGGGCGGCTGACCGCCCGCGCCGTCACGCGTCGCTCGACACGACGCCGACCGTCGTGGCCAGGGCCTGGCGGAACGCATGCTCGGCGTCGGCGACGTCGCGGAGGCTCGCGACGAGCCCCACCAGCGCACGCTCGCGCACACGATCGTGCAGCCGGTCGACGCGTTCGCGGGCGTCGACCGCGGTGACACCGTCGAGCAGGACGGCGATCTCGGTCGCGGCGCGCAGCGTCGCGCAGTCTCCCGGACCGGTCGCCCGGAGCACGGCATCGACGACCCCCGTGACGTCCGGAGGCACACTCCCCTCGTCGGCCCCGGAGAACCGCAGGACGACGAGGGCGCAGTCGTAGCCCGAGAGGCGGTGCGCTCGCTCGACAGCCCTGTCCAGCCGGTCGCGGAAGATCTCGGACGCGACGAGACCCACCATGCCGCTCTGCCTGGCGAAGTCACGCATCGACAGCTCCAAGCACCGGGCGTCCGAGAGGTCCGTGAGCGCACCCACGAGGCGTGAAGGGCTCCCCGCTTCGTTGACCACGGTCACCGCGCGGCACAGCATCCACCGGTAGGTGCCGTCCCCCGCGAGGACGCGGTGCTCGAGGGCCAGCGGTTCCTCCACCCCGGAGAGCTGCGCGGCGATCGCGGTCGCCAGCTCGTCGCGGTCGTCCGGGTGCACGCGGTCCGTCCACTCCTCGAGGGACGACCCGATCTCGGACTCCGCATACCCGAGCGCACTCTTCCACCGGGGCGAGAAGTACACCGAGCCGGTCAGCACGTCCCAGTCCCACATCCCGTCGTACAGCGCCGCCGACGCGAGCGCGTACCGCTCCTCGCTGGCCTGCACCGCCTCGGCGAGTGCGCGCTCCCGCTCCGCCGCGACCTGCAGAGCCTCCCGCTGCTCACGCAGCGAGGCGAGCATGGTCTCCTGGTCGAGTGCTACCGCGAGCATCGCGGCCCACTGGTTGTACTTGTCGCGCGGGCTCGTCGACCGGGTGTCGACAGGGCCGCCGATGCTCAGGTACCCGCGGTCGCTGCCGGCGAACGTCACGGGGATGACGAAGATGACGTCCGTGCGGCCACCACCGGGCGACCGGGTGAGCGCCGCCGGTGGAAAGTCCCTCATCGCGACCGTCGTCCCCACGAGCCTGCCGCCGGCAGCGCCGACGTCACGTGTCCCGACGATCTCCAGCTGTCGGTCCCCCTCCGGGGTACGACGACCGGTCCAGAGCGCCAACGATGCGGGACCGCGGTGCGACGCCGGCAGCCAGCCGAGCGTCCGGGGGCTCGCGTCGTCGGACCGCATGAGTGCGAGGTCGATCTCGTACTGGCTCACGAGGGTGCGCTCGAGATGGCCCGAGCGTGCCAGCAGAGCGCGGGAGCAGCCCTTCGTCAGGGCCACGGCCATACCCGTCGCGGCCGTCCGCAGCGCACGCGCATGCGCAGGGGACCCCACGCCCTGCCCCGCCTCGATCTCGAGCGCTCGCAGCGCGACGAGCAGCTGCTCGAGCGCTTCAGGGTGGGGGTGCAGCGCCGTCGTCGTGTCGGCGACGCGGCTGAGCGCGGCACTCGTCGGGACGACAGCCCGTTCCGCGGCTGCGACGAGCACCTCGACGACGCCCCGGAGCCACGCCCCGATGCTCGCCTGCGTCTCGCGCTCGAGCCCCGGCAGGCCTGGCAGGACAGCACGTGCCACCTCGCCCAGGTGAGCGGCCGCCGACGGGGCGCCTGGCGGGGCGACGCCCTCGAGCAGCACCCCCGCACGGGAGGTGTCGACGCATCCGCACGACTCCCGGGTGACGAAGGTCGTCTCCGACAGGTGAGCACCGGAGCCCACGTCCTCACCCTCCAGACGGGCGAGCAGGAGGCTCGCTGCGAGCTCTCCGACCCGGTCGTGGTGCGGGTCGACGCTCGACAGACGCGGTCGCGCACGCGCACCCGCCTCGATGCGGTCGAACCCGATGACAGCGTGGTCGGCGGGCAACGACAACCCCTCAGCCCTGAGTCCACGGATGAACCCCAGGGCGTTGCGGTCGGTCGCGGCGATCGTCGCGGTCGTGGGAAAACCGCGGGCGCGGAGCGTCGCCACGGCCGCGGAACCGCTCGCCTCCTGGTTGTCGGCCGTGATGACGACCCAGTCCTCGGCGGGGTCGATCCCGTTCGCGACGAGCGCCGAGCGGTAGGCCTCGTACCTCTCCCGGATGTCCAGCTGCTCCGGGCTGCCGACGAAGCTGATGCGGGTGTGCCCGTGCCCGAGGAGGTGCTCGACCGCCGCCCGGACACCACCCCGGTTGTCGGGTGTGACGACCGGGGCGCGCAGGCCGGCCTCCTGCTCGCTGACGACGACGAGCGGCTTTCCCGAGGCATCGAGCTCGCGCAGGGTGTCCCGGTCGACGGCGGACGTGATGACGATGACGCCGTCCACCGCGTCGAGCCCGACCGTCGCGTCGTAGCGCGGGAGGTTCGGGAAGAGCTCGCGGTCGATGTCGGCCGCGTAGGTCTGCACAGCGACGACCTGGTGACCGCCGGAGCGCAGCGACCGCCCGACGCCCGCCAGGATCTTTCCGAAGTAGAAACCACCGACGACCGGCGAGAGGACGCCGACGGTGAAAGGCCCGGACCGCGCCCTCGGCGGGCTGCTCCCCGCGTGCATCGGCAGTGGTGTCATGGTGACCCAGCCTGGCCCTTCGTCGGGTCGAGGAGATGCGCGCACGCGCCCCGTCGAGCATGCTCTGGTCTCGTGGAATCCGAAACTTCCCCTGAATTTACGCAAGCATCTACGAAACGTCCAACAATCACCGACATCGCCCGGGCCGCCGGCGTCTCGATCGCTGTCGTCTCGTACGCGCTCAACGGGCGACCCGGGGTCTCCGCAGCGACGCGGGACCGCGTGATGCGGATCGCTGACGAGCACGGCTGGCGACCGAGCGCTGCCGCCCGGTCCTTGCGGACCACGTCCCGGTCGATCGGGCTCGCGCTCGTCCGGGGGGACACGGCGACGACCCACCCCGCGCTCTTCATGGACCTCCTCACCGCCGTCCAGGAGACGCTGGCCGCCCACGGGCTCGCCCTCGTGCTCCAGGTGGTGGAGGACCTCGACGCCGCCGTCTCCCTGTACCGGTCGTGGTGGGCGGAGCGGCGCTTCGACGCCTTCGTCGTCACCGACGTCCGCGCGGAGGACCCGCGGGTCGAGACACTGCGCTCCTTGCGCGCACCTGCCGTCGCCGTCGGGCACCCGGACGCGAGCCGCGGGCTCGCCTGCGTGCACGTCGACGACGAGGAGGCGTACGCCCGCATCGGGCGGTTCCTCGCCGGCCTGGGGCACCAGCACGTCGGCCTGGTGACCGGGTCGCCCGACCTCGACACGACCGCGCGGCAGGGGCGCGCCCTGCGGGAGGCCTGCGAGGAGAGCGGCGGCACTCTGCTCGTCGTCGACGGAGCCGCCGACCACGAGAGCGCAGCAGGCGCCACACGGCGCATCCTCCTGCCCGACGACGCCCCGTCGGCGCTCGTGCTCACCACCGACCTGGCGGCCGTCACCGCTCTCGACGTGGCCCGCAGGGTGCACAAGGACGTCCCCTGGGACGTCTCTGTCGTCGCTGGCAACGACTCCGCGTCGTGTCGGCTCGCGACGCCCTCGGTGACCGCCCTGCCCTACCCCGTCACGTTGCTCGGCGCCGCCGTCGGGCGGGCTGTCCTGGCAGTGCTGGACGGCGAGCGTGACGTGCGTTCCACCCTCCCGGTGGGACCGCTCACGGTCCGCGGGACGACCGCTCCGCGCTCGTCCCGCGCTCCCGCGTAGATCACGTTCTGGTAACGGAGCTTGGGCTAAACGTTTCACACCTGTGCCGATTCATACCGGGATGCGACGTTCTATCCCACCGGCGCTCCCGTGCCGGTCCGACCTCTCGCCCCGGCGCGGGGTCGGACGAGCCCGACCACCGGAGGATCCCGTGACCCGACCCCCTCAACGGCTGCGCAAAGGCGCGACAGCCGTCACCGTGGGAGCGCTCCTGGCAGCGCCGTTGATCCTCGCGTCCACGACCACAGCGGTCGGGGCCGAGGCCCACGTCGACAACCCGTACGCCGGAGCAGAGCAGTACGTGAACCCGCAGTGGACCGCGAAGGTCGAGGCCGAGGCTGCTGCCGTCGAGGCCAGCGACCCGGAGCTCGCAGCCCAGATGCGCGCCATCAAGAACGAACCGACCGCCGTGTGGATGGACCGGATCGGAGCGATCGGTGGGAACGTCGACGGCCCCGGCCTGAAGTTCCACCTCGACGAAGCGCTCGAGCAGAAGCAGGGCAGCACGCCCCTCGTGCTCAACCTCGTCATCTACGACCTGCCCGGGCGCGACTGCTTCGCGCTCGCCTCGAACGGCGAGCTCCCCGCGACCGACGCAGGGCTCGAGCGGTACAAGACCGAGTACATCGACGTCATCGCGGACCTCCTCGACAACCCGGAGTACGCCGGGATCCGCATCGCGGCGACCATCGAACCGGACTCCTTGCCGAACCTCACGACGAACATGTCCGACCCCAAGTGCCAGCAGTCTGCCCCCTACTACAAGGAAGGGGTCGCGTACGCGCTGGACCAGCTGCACGACATCCCGAACGTCTACACGTACGTCGACGCCGCCCACTCGGGCTGGCTCGGCTGGCCCGAGAACGCTGCAGGCTCGGTCGCGACGTTCGTCGAGGTCGCCCGGCTCACCGAGGACGGTTTCGCGTCGATCGACGGCTTCGTGACGAACACCGCCAACACCACCCCGCTCGTCGAGCCCTACCTGCCCAACCCGGCCCTGACGGTCGGCGGACAGCCGGTCCGGTCGTCCTCGTACTACGAGTGGAACTCGGACTTCGACGAGATCGACTGGACGGCGAACCTCTACTCACGCCTCGTGGCCGCCGGGTTCCCCTCGACCATCGGCATGCTCATCGACACGTCCCGCAACGGGTGGGGCGGGCCTGACCGCCCCACGGCACCCAGCACCTCGACGAACCTCGACACGTACGTCGACGAGTCGCGCATCGACCGTCGGACCCACCGCGGCGCATGGTGCAACCCGGCAGGCGCGGGCATCGGCGAGCGTCCGCAGGCGACCCCCGCCGGCTACGACGCGTCCCACCTGGACGCGTTCGTCTGGATCAAGCCTCCGGGCGAGTCGGACGGGTCCTCCTCGGAGATTCCGAACGACGAGGGCAAGGGCTTCGACCGGATGTGCGACCCGACCTACGCGTCGGACAAGCTCGGCGGGGAGCTCACCGGAGCGCTCGCCGGGGCTCCTGTCTCCGGCAAGTGGTTCTCGGCGCAGTTCCGCGAGCTCGTGGCGAACGCCTACCCGCTCATCCCCGCGACGGGCGAGCCGACGGACCCGACCGACCCGACGGACCCCACCGATCCGACGGACCCCACGGACCCCACCGATCCGACGGACCCGACTGATCCTACGGACCCCACCGATCCGACGGACCCGACTGATCCCACGGACACCACCTGCGACGTGACCTACACGGCCAACAGCTGGAACACCGGCTTCACCGCGTCGGTGAGGGTCACCAACACCGGCACGTCGGCGCTCAACGGCTGGGCACTGTCGTTCGCGTTCCCGACGGGTCAGCAGGTCACCCAGGCGTGGTCCGGCACGGCGAGCCAGTCGGGCGCCAACGTCTCGATCACGAACGCGTCCTGGAACGGCACGCTCGCACCGGGCGCTTCCGTCGACGTCGGCTTCAACGGTTCCCACTCCGGGACGAACACGGCACCCACCGCGTTCGCGCTCAACGGCGCCGCCTGCAGCTGACGGTCACCTCAGGCACGTCAGGCGCTCGAGGTCGCACACCTCGGGCGCCTGACGTGTGCGCCGCTCCGTGGCCGCTCGACAGGGCGCACCCTCGTCCTGGAGAGGCGTCAGAGCCCGACCCACTCCGCCACACCGTCGGTGAAGTGCTGACGCTTCCAGATCGGCACCTCGGCCTTGATCCGCTCCACGAGCTCGGCGCAGGCAGCGAACGCCTCGGCGCGGTGCCCGCTCGAGACCGCGGCGACGAGCGCGACGTCGCCCACCGCAAGCTCACCGATCCGGTGGACTGCCGCGACACGCAGCCCGGTCCGGGCTGCGACGTCGGCGCAGCACCGAGCGAGGAACTCCTGGGCTGCGGGATGCGCCTCGTAGTCGAGGCCCACCACTGCCCTGTCGCTGTCGTTGTCGCGCACGATCCCGCGGAACGTGACGACCGCGCCGCACTCGTCGGCCTCGACCGACGCCTCGATCGCCCGGACGGCCGCCTCGTCGATGCGGTCGCGGGTGACTGATCCTCGCCCGTCAGCGCCCACCACGGTCCCCCTCGTGGCGGCCGGCGCCACGCACCTGGTCGAGCACGTGCGTGAGCACGTCGTCGACGACGGCGAGACCGTCCCGGACGCCGCCCGGCGAGCCGGGAAGGTTGACGACGAACGTCGACCCCGCGATCCCCGCGAGCGCTCGGCTGAGCACCGCGGTCGCGGTCGCATCCGCACCCCGACGCCGGATCTCCTCCGTGATACCGGGGAGCTCCCGCGTGAGCAGCGCCCGGGTGGCCTCCGGCGTGACGTCCGTCGGAGAGACCCCCGTCCCCCCGGTCGAGATGAGCACGGCAGGACGAGCCAGGAGCTGCTCGCGCAGGGCCTCGGCGACCTGCGCGTCGGGCACGACGACGGGACCGGTGACATCGAAGTCCCGGGCGCGCAGCCATCCGACGATCGCGGGCCCTGTGGTGTCCGTACGATCCCCCGCGGCTCCCGAGGTGGACGCGACGACGACGCACGCGGTCCGACGTCCGGAGCTCGGCGCACCCTGCTCGACGACTGCCTGGGCCGCACCCGTGCGGGCGGTCGGGCGCTCCTCGTCGGCCCCCTCCTCCACACCTCCCGGGACGTCGTGGCGCGCCCAGTCCCCGCTCCTGCCTCCCGTCTTCGTCAGGAGCCGGACACCGTCGAGCGTCGCCGCGGGGTCCACGGCCTTGACCATGTCATGGAGCGTCAGACCCGCGACGGCGACCGCGGTGAGCGCCTCCATCTCGACGCCCGTCGGAGCCGTCGTCCGAGCCGAGACCTCGATGCGGATGGCGGACTCCTCGAGCTCGAACGCCACGTTCACCCCGGACAACGGGATCTGGTGACAGAGCGGGATGAGCTCCCACGTGTGCTTGGCCGCGCTGATCGCGGCGATCCGGGCCGTCGGCAGGACGTCGGCCTTCGGCAGTCCCTCAGCACGGACGAGAGCGACGACCTCTGCCGTCGTGCGCAACCGGCCTTCCGCGACCGCGGTGCGCGAGGTGACCGCCTTGCCACTCACGTCGACCATGCGCGCGCGTCCGTCGGGGTCGAGGTGGGTCAGCTCGCTCATGTCGCCTGCGCTCCGTCGATAGGTGTCGCCGCGCCGGAGGAACGTCGCGACCCGCCATGCTAACCCGGCCCCCGATCGCCCGAACCCGGGATGCGGCATCCCCCCAGATGCGGACCAAACGGACAGGCGGCAGGCTGAAAGGGTCCGGGTTCATCAATGCTCACCGCCAGCACGTGGAGGACGTCATGACCAGTTCCGCCGCCAGCACCTCGGCGGCCACGACCGGCCGGAGGCCGTACCAGTGGCTCGCTCTCGTGTTCGGGATCATCTACCTGCTCGTCGGGATCCTCGGGTTCTTCGTCACCGGGTTCGACGGGTTCGTCGCGCACGACCACGAGGAGGTCCTCGTCATCTTCGCGGTCAACCCGCTGCACAACATCGTGCACCTGATCATCGGCGTCCTGGGTGTGGCGCTGTGGAAGTCGCGCTCCGGAGCCCGGACCTTCGGCTGGATCCTCGCCGTGGTCTACGGCATCGTGTCGATCTACGGCCTCGTCGTCGCGGGCGAGATCGACGGCAACTTCCTCAACATCAACGGCGCCGACAACGGCCTGCACATCGCCACGACGATCGTCGGTTTGATCATCGCACTGTGGCCCGACAACGACACGGCCCGCACATCGCGAGCCTGACGGCCCTGAGGTCATGACCAGACGTGTCCCACGCGTGCGGTGACCGCCACCGCGGGCGGCCCGGCGCACTGCGCGACGAAGCCCGGCAGGATGCCCTGCCGGGCTTCGTCATGCAGCGGTGGTCCGGCCGGACCTGTGTGCGTCAGGAGACGCGGAAGCGCTCCACGAGCTCGTCCAGCACCGCGTCGAACTGCTCGTCGACGACACGCC
The DNA here is from genome assembly GCF_059621145.1 of Sanguibacter sp. Z41_6. Taxonomy (NCBI): domain Bacteria; kingdom Bacillati; phylum Actinomycetota; class Actinomycetes; order Micrococcales; family Sanguibacteraceae; genus Sanguibacter; species Sanguibacter sp. Z41_6. Next base: position 405,761 of record NZ_JCAQIF010000003.1, read on the forward strand.
GCTCCGGGTCGGCGAGGTACCACTCGACGATCTCCCGAGCGCCCTGCTCGAACGGGATCGTCGCGCGGAAGTCGGGGACGATGCCCCGGAGCTTCGAGTTGTCGAAGACCATCGAGTGCGCCTTGTCGCCGAGCAGGCCCGCACCCCAGGCGGGGTCGACCGCAGCGATCGCCTCGGAGGGCACATGCACGATCCGCGGCTCGACGCCCAGCGCGAGACCGAAGGCGCGGGCGATCTGGTCCCAGGTGAGGACATCGTCCGACGTGATGTGGAACGTGTCGCCCACGGCCCGCGGGTGACCCAGGAGTGGCACGAGCCCACGAGCGAAGTCGGCGTGGTGGGTGAGCGTCCACAAGGACGTCCCGTCGCCGTGGACGACGATCTCGGCGCCGCGCTGCATGCGGTCGAGGACGGTCCAGCCGCCGTCGAGCGGGATGGAGGTCTTGTCGTACGTGTGGGACGGACGCACGATCGTCATCGGGAAGCCGGTCTCGCGGTACGCGCGCACGAGCAGGTCCTCGCAGGCGATCTTGTTCCGCGAGTACTCCCAGTGGGGGTTGCGCAACGGGGTCGACTCGACGACCGGGAGACGCTCCGGAGGGGTCTGGTACGCGGATGCGGAGCTGATGAAGACGTACTGGCGGGTCCGGCCGGCGAGCAGGTCCATGCTCGCCTGCACGTGCTCGGGGGTGAACGCCACCCAGTCGACGACGGCGTCGAACTCGAGTCCGTCCAGGGCTGCGCGCGCCGAGGCAGGGTCGCGGATGTCACCGCGCAGACGGGTGACCGCGTCGGGCAGCGGACGCACGCTCGTCTCACCGCGATTGAGGACGTACAGGTCGATGCCGCTGTCGACCGCGAGCTGTGTGCTCGCGGAGCTGATGACGCCGCTGCCACCGATGAAGAGAACTTTGAGAGAGGCCATCACGCCACCCTAGTGCGCGGGGTCGTACCGAGCCGCTCGGCGGCCGCGCCGCAGGCCCTCTGCACGTCGGGGTCCTCGTCGACCCGCGCCGGCCGGGCGTCGAACGCGCGGACATAGGAACTCGCGGACATACAGAGACGGCCCCCGCACTACGTTTCCGTAGTGCGGGGCCCGTCATTCGTAGCGGGGACAGGATTTGAACCTGCGACCTCTGGGTTATGAGCCCAGCGAGCTACCGAGCTGCTCCACCCCGCGTCGATGTCTTTACTCTACGTCAGCGACGCGGATAAGGACAACCGGACAGGGTGTGAGGGCCGTCACTGGCGGCCGTGGACCACCTCGGCGCCGAAGGAGAACGTCCGGGCCGTGCCTGCCGGCAGGCGGACCTCAGCCTCCCGGTCGGGGCGGTTGAACGCGTCCGTGATCGACTCCAGCGGCTCGATGGCGACCGACTCCCGCGGACGGTCGAGCGTCTCGCCGGTGAACACCAGGACGGTGCCGTGCTGCTGCCACACGGCCACGCCGTCGCCCGTGCGCGGGTCGCTGAGGACCGTCCGCACGCGACCGTCGGTCTCCGGCACGAGACGCACCCATGCGTGGTCGTACGCGACCCCCTCGAGCGTCTCGTGGACGAGGTCCGAGTCCCGCTCCTCGTACGCCGCCCCACCCGCGAGCGGGATGAGCCCGTCGTCCATGACGATCGCCGCACGGGCCGGCACGCGCAGCGCGAGCCCGTCGATCGTCGCGTGCCCGGGGATCTGGAAGTACGGGTGCCACCCCGCTGCCACCGGAGCATCCCGGTCCCCGACGTTGCGCACCTCGAGGTGCACGTCGACGGAGCTCGCGGTGAGCTCGAACCGCACGGTCACGTCGAGGGAGAACGGGTAGCTGTCCTCGGGACGGATCGCGCAGGACAGCGTGAGCACGGTCGCGCGCTCGTCGCTCGCGTCCTCGCTGACGACCACCCAGTCGGTCATCCGCACGTTCCCGTGGATGACCTCCTTGTCGACGGGGTACTGCAGACCGACCTCGTGGGTCACCCCGTCGAACGTGTACCGGTCGTCCCGCAACCGGTTCGCGAACGGAAGGAGGATCGCGCTGCGCCCCCCGTGCTGGCGCTCGAAGTCCGCCTGGTCGCGGTACCCGTCGATGAGCTCAGCCGTCCCGTCGCCACCCCACGGAGCACGCCAGGACAGGAGCGTCGCGCCGCGCAGCAGGATCTCCGCCTCGGAACCGCTCGGGCCGTGCCGCAGGATCTTCGTCGGCAGGCTCCCGAAGGTGCCGTCGGTGATCGTGCTCGTTCCTGTCGTCATGCTCGTCCCCATCAGCCGATCTCCGTGTCTGCCGCGATCGCTTCTTCGATCGCGGTCTCCAACCGTGCCTGCGCCTCGCCGTAGGCGGCGAAGTCACCTGCCTCGAGCGCAGTCCTGCTGTCCTGCAACGCCTGGCTGGCGTCAGCCAGAGCCGCGTCCAGACGTGCCTGCGGCGTGTCACCGGTGGCTGGTGGCGTCGGCACGGTCGGGTCCGTCGTCGGCTCGTCCGCGGGTTCCGTCGTCGGGTCCTGCGTCGGCTCGTCCGACGGGGTGTCGGTCGGCTCGTCCACGGGGACGTCGTCGATCGGCACGTCACCGTCGTCGATGGTGCTCGCGTCGCCGGCAACGGCACCCGAGTCACCCTCGAACACCTGGTCGAGGGCCTCGTCCAGGGTGTCCGCGAAGCCGACCTCGTCACCGAAGGCCACGAGGACCTTGCGCAGCAGCGGGAACTGCGTTCCGCTGCTCGACTGGACGTAGACCGGCTGCACGTACAGCAGGCCGCCACCCATGGGCAGGGTCAGGAGGTTGCCGTTGAGCACCGTGGAGTTCCCGGTGCGCAGCAGGTTGAGGGTCGTGGCGATGTTGGAGTCCGAGTCGAACGCGTTCTGCACCTGGCCCGGTCCGGGCACGGTGGAGCCTCGTGGGAGCTCCAACAGACGCAGCTGGCCGTAGTCCTCAGCCGGTTTCCCGGCTGTGTCGCCCGCCTCCGCGTTGACCGCGAGGTACCCCGTGAGCACGTTGCGGTCGCTCGTCCCCCCCGTGATGAACGACGACGAGAGGGAGAATGTCGGCTCGTCCTGGCCCGGCATCTGGAGCGTCTGGTAGTACGGCGGCTGCATCGGCTTGTTGTCACCGGGTGCGGTCGGGTCCTCCGGGTTGCGCCAGAAGTCCTGGCCCGAGAAGAACTCCGACGCCGTGTCCACGTGGTACTGGGTGAGGAGCGTGCGCTGGACCTTGAACATGTCCTCCGGGTACCGGATGTGGCTCATGAGGTCGGCGCTGATCTCGGAGATCGGCTCGATCGTCCCCGGGAACACGCTCTGCCACGCCTGGAGGATGGGGTCCTCGGTGTCCCACGCGTACAGCGTCACCGAGCCGTCGTAGGCGTCGACGGTCGCCTTCACCGAGTTGCGGATGTAGTTGACCTCTTGCGGCTGGAGCGCCGCGACGCTGCCAGCCATCGTCAGCGTGTCGGCCGTGGCGTCCTCGAGGGACTCCGACGCCGAGTACGGGTACTCGTTCGACGTGGTGTACCCGTCGACGATCCACTTGACGCGCCCGTCGACGACGGCCGGGTAGACCCTGCCGTCGAGCGTGAGGTACGGCGCGACCTTCTCGACACGCTCGCGCGGGTCGCGGTCGTACACGATCTGCGACTCGGGCGTGACGCGGTCGGAGAAGAGGATCTCCTCCGCCTGGAACTTCAGCGCGTAGAGCAGCTTGTTGGCGAACGAGCCGACGTCCGGACCGATCGTGACGTCCCTCGTCGGGAAGGTCGTGTCGACCTGCCCGCCCTCGTCGTCGGTCGGGTAGTCAAGCTCCCACGGGTCCGTGCCCTCGGGTGCGCCCACGATCGAGTACGAGGGCGAACGCGGGCTGAAGTAGATGCGCGGCTCGTAGCCGTCAGGCCCCGACTGCTCGGTGAGTCCACCGACGGACGGGATGCCGCCCTCGTAGAACGCGGGGCGCCCGTCGGGACCGATCTGGTTGCCGTAGGCGGCCACCACGCCGAAGCCGTGGGTGTACACGGTGTGGTCGTTCACCCAGTTGCGCTGGTCCGCACCGAGGCCGTCGAGGTCGAGCTCCCGGACCGCGATGAGCGTGTCCCGGCTCTCGCCGTCGATCTCGTAGCGGTCGACGGAAAGGGCATCGGTGAAGTTGTAGTAGCCACGGTTCTGCTGCAGCTGCCGGAACGAGGGGCTGACGATCGTCGGGTCGAGGAGCCTGATGGACGCCGTCGTCTCCGCGTCCTCACGCAGCGCACCAGCCGTCGCATCGGTCTCCGCGTTGTAGGACTCGACCTCCATGCCGTCGAGGCCGAACGCCGTCCGCGTCGCATCGATGTTGCGCTGGATGAACTCGGCCTCGAGCTGCTGCGCGTTCGGCGTGACCTGGAAGCGCTGGACGACGGCCGGGTAGATCCCTCCGACGGCGATGGCGGCGACGACCATGAGACCGACCCCGATGATCGGCAGACGCCACGTCCCGCGGAACGCCGTGACGATGAACAGCGCGGCGACGAGCAGCGCGACCCCCGCGAGGATCGCCTTCGCCGGGATCACCGCGTTGACGTCGGAGAACGACGCCCCTGCGAACTTGTCCCCGCCGGTCTTGAGGATCGTGTACCGGTCCAACCAGTAGTTGGCGCCGATGAGGATCATGAGGACGGCCGCGATCACCGCGAGCTGGATCTGCGCGGCGCGCGTCGTGCGCGCTCCGCCACCGCCGACCTGCAGGCCCCCGTAGAGGTAGAGCGTCGCGATCGTCCCGACGCCGGCGATGACGACGACGGCCATGAGGAAGCTCACGATGAACCGGACGGCCGGCAGCGTGAAGACGTAGAACGAGAGGTCGATCTGGTGCTGCGGGTCCACCGTGCCGAAGGGCACGGAGTTGATCCACAGGAGGAACGTCGTCCACTGCGACGACGCTGCGATCCCGGCGAACAGTCCGAGGAGCGCCGGCGCTCCGATCATCACCACGCGCCGCAGCGGCTCGATGGCCTCGCGGTACTGGTCGAGGGTGGCCTGCTCGGGCGTCGAGGGCGCGTAGATCGGACGGTTCCGGTACGCGAGCTGCAGCGCGAGGAAGACGACCCCCGCCATGACGGCGAACCCGGCCACGAACAGGGCGGCACGTGTCCCCCACTCCGTCCACAGCACGCGGTCGAAGCCGAGCTGGCGGAACCACAGGACCTCGGTCCAGAACTGCGCGAGCAGGAAGACCGCGACGACGAGGGCGACCACCGCGCCGACGGTGATCGCCAACGGGCTCGGCCGTCTCCGCGACCTCCCCGGAGTCGGTGACGGACGGCGCGGATGTGCTGCAAAAGACACGACGGGAAGTCCTCGCTGTAGGTGACACTCTCTGGTGATGCAAACGCGTGCGAGCACCACAAGGTTCCCACAGGTGCACGTCGGGGGCGGCATGGTCGCAGCCGCGGCGATCTGTCATTCTTGCTCCATGACCACCTCAGCCGGAGCCGGCATCCCACCCGCTCAGCGCGCCCTCGCCGACGCCGTCGTCGAGATCGAACGGCACGTCGCGTCGTTCGGGTGGGACGCACCCGCACGGGTGTTCGCCCTCGTCTCGACCCAGGCCGCGCTCCGCGCCGAGCCGGGCCTCGCCGCCCAGCTGCCGGAATCGACCGTTCGCACCGCGCTCGAGGACGCCTCGCACCTGACCTCCGTGGAGCAGGACGACCTGCCGGCCACCGAGTCGCTCGAGGACCTTCTCGCGTCGATCATCTGGCCGGACGCGGTGACGGGAGCCGCCGTCGTCGTCGAGCGCGTCGTGCTGCCCCCGTCGGCCGAGGACGAGCTTCCCGAGGACCCCACGGCTGCACTGGCATACCTGCAGGACCACCCGGACCGGCAGGACGTGCGGCTGGCCGCCGGGGCGCTGCGGGACGGGACCACGTGGTGCGCGCTGCGGAGCCGGTCGAACGACACCGACGACGCCGTCGGTGTGGGACCCGACCTCGTGCCGGGGCTGACCCAGGCGCTGCTCTCGACGTTCGAGTGAGTCCGCGGCGCGGCCGCACTCAGCGTCGCTGCGCGCCCGGCCGCTAGCCGTCCGCGTTCTCGACGTCGGCCGCTGTGCAGGTGGGGAGGTCCGCGCCGGTCCCGGCACCGATGGCGACCATCGCCTCGCGCGCCTCCGCGATCGTCGCGACCTTGACGACCCGCAACCCGACCGGGACGTTCCCGAAGACCTCCCCGCAGTTGTCTGCCGGAGCGAGGAACCACGTGGCGCCGTCACGCAGGGCGCCGTGGAGCTTCTGCCGGATGCCGCCGATCGCCCCGACCTCGCCGTCCATCGACATCGTCCCGGTCCCAGCGATGACCTGTCCGCCCACCTCGTCCTCGGGGGTGAGGAGATCGATGATCCCGAGCGAGAACATCGTGCCGGCGCTCGGTCCGCCGATGTCGTCGATCGCGATGCCGACGTCGACCGGCAGGTCGAACGTGCTGCTCACGAGGACTCCCAGCCGCGACCCCGTCACCTCGGGGCCTTCCGTCGGGCCCTGCTCCGGCGCGGTCGTGGTCACGACCTGCTCGACGACGTCCTCGCCGCGGCGGACCACGACAGGAAGCTCCGTGCCGACGGGGGTGCCGTCCAGGACGTCGAAGAGCGTCCCCTGGTCCGTGACGGGCGTCCCTCCGATGGACAGGACCACGTCCTCAGGCTCCAGGAGCCCCGTGGCGGGCGAACCGTCCGCGAGTCCCTGGACGACGACCTCGACGGGGATGTCGTAGCCGAGCTCGACGAGCGCGGCGTACGCCGCGCTCTGCTGGGACTCCTGCATCTGCTGGTTCGAGCGTTGGTCCGCCTCCTCCTGCGTGATGCCGACGGGGAACGCGGTCTCCGCGGGCGCGACGGCGTCCACCGGGTCGATCCACCCACGGACGGCGTGGACGATGGTGAGCGGGTAGCCCGGACCTCCGGTGACGCCCACGGTCGTCAGCCGCAGCTGGCCGGACGAGTCGTACGTCGGTGCACCCTCGATCGTGATGAGCGGTTCGCCGTCGGCCTCGCCCAGCGTGTCGACGGTCGGCCCCGGGGACTTCACCACGTACGGGCTCGGGACGACGGCGAGACCGCACACGAGCAGGACGGTCGCGAGGAAGGACACCCCGAGCGTGATCCCGCGAGCGGTGACCGCGGGCCGCTCGTCGACGTCGATCACCGGGCGCGGGACGTCCTGGCGCTCATCGACGGGACGTGGGGTGTACGGGTTGGTCGTATCGCTCGGCACTCTCAGGAGTATCCCTGACCCACCTGGATGAACCCTGACGCAGCGGTCACCCGCGTCCGCGCGCCTGTCGCCACAGGGCTGCTGTCCCGAGCAGGGCCACCGCCGCACCAGCGGCACCGAGCGCCGCCGCGTCCCGGCCCCCCACCCTGCGTCCGGCGACCCCGGAACGTCCACGCACCTGATCGAGGAGCACGCGCAGGCACTCCTCGCTCGAGTACGTCGACGTCCAGCCCGCGTCCCGGAGGGTCGCGGCACCCACGGTCCAGGGATAGACCGCGAACGCCATCTCGCTCGCCGGCGAGGGGAGCACTCCGACGCGGTGCAACCGCTCGGCCGTCCCGAACGCGGAGCGCGCCGGCAGGTCGATCGCGCGCATACCGGCGATGCGGGCCACCTCAGCGGGCGCGAGCACGTCCGGCAGCCCGTCACGCAGTGCGCCGACCGTGAGCCGACCCACGAGCTCGCTGTCGACGACCACCTCGACCGCGCTCGCCAGGTCGTCGAGGTGCACGAACTGCCAGTCCCGGACCGCGCCACGGATGGTGAGGATCCGGGGCGCCTCGAAGTGGCGCGTGATGAGGGTGTCGACCTCGGGACCCACGACGGCCGCGGGTCGCAGCATCGTCACCCTGGCCCCGCTCCCGAGCGACAGGCCGACCTGGACGACCGTCTCCTCGAAGGCCTGGAGGTCACCCACGAGACCGTCGTCGGTGACGAGCGCGGCTCCCTCGTCGTCCTCGATGACACCGCGACCCGGGCTCGCACCGTTGACGACGGCCGAGCTCACGGCGACGAGGTGCTCGACGCCGGCGACGATCGCGTCGAGCACGTCGCGGGTCGTCTCGGCGACGAGGTCGCCGCGACGCTCCGCAGCATGTCGGGTGCTCGTGCGCGTGAAGTCCCCCTGGTGCCCGACGACGACGACGGCGCGGGCTCCGGCGAACCGGTCGGGGCCCTCGGTCCCCTGGTCAGGGCTGCGAGCGCCGAGCGCCGCCCGCAGGCCTCGCCCCACCGGCCCGCCGTCGAGCACGACGATGTCCGGCCGGGTGCGCCCAGAGCGAACCGGTCTCCTCGTCATGGCAGACCGGCCTCCTGGGCAGCGTTTTGTGGTTACCGTGGACGGACCTGTTGCTCGCCCCGCAGACATCGTCCCAGGAGACCACATGAGTAGCGACTCGTCCGACACCTCCGGAACGCCCGACCCCGACCCCTCCCCCTGGGAGGACCTCCTGCGCTCCCTGTTCAACGGGGACAACGAGGAGGCGATGCGACAGATGCGCGCGAGCGGGCTCGACCCCCAGGCGCTCGCCGCCGCCTCCGGGATGGTCAACGACCCGAAGATGCTGGAGCAGGTCCTCGCGCAGGTGCAGCGGCTCCTCGCGGCCTCCGGCGGCGCGCCGGTGAACAGCGACGTGGCGCACGACGTCGCCCGGCAGGCCGCGGTCGCGGGCGGTGACCCGTCCGTCGGCCAGCCGGAGACTCGCGCCGTGACGGGCGCCCTGTCCGTCGCCGAGCTCTGGCTCGATGCGGCGACGGACTTTCCGCCGGCTGGTGGGCCGACCTACGCCTGGAGCCGCTCGGAGTGGGTCGAGCACACGCTGCCCGCGTGGAACTCCCTCGCGGAGCCTGTGGCCGCATCCGTCGCCGACGCCCTGTCGTCGGTGCTCCGGGACCAGCTGCCCGACCTCGGCGAGGCGACCGGTCTCCCCGGCGGCCTCCCACCGGGTCTCTTCGGCCCCGGCGCCGGTCTCGATCCCACCCAGATGGTGCGCCAGCTCGGCGCCGCCGTCTTCGGCATGCAGGTGGGGGCGGCGGCGGGCACCCTCTCCCGGGAGGTGTTCGGCGCGACCGACATCGGCGTCCCCCTCCTGTCCGGGGCTGCCACCGTGCTGGTGCCCGCGAACATCGCCGTGTTCGCCGAAGGGCTCGACGCCCCCGCCGAGGAGGTCCGGCTGTTCCTCGCCCTGCGGGAGGCCGCCCACGCGCGGCTCTTCACGCACGTGACGTGGCTGCGCTCGCACCTCCTGGGGCTCGTCAGCGCCTATGCCCGGGGCATCACGATCGACATGGACGCTCTCGAGGGCTCGCTCCGCGAGATCGACCCGACCGACGCAGAAGCACTGCGCGGGGCGTTGTCGGGTGGCGTCTTCGGCATCGAGTCCACCGAGGAGCAGCGGGCCACGCTCCTGCGCCTGGAGACCGTGCTCGCGCTCGTGGAGGGCTGGGTCGACGAGGTCGTCGCCCGCGCCGCACTCCCCCACCTGCCCCACGCGGCGGGGCTGCGCGAGATGATCCGGCGACGCCGGGCGGCGGGCGGCCCTGCCGAGCAGACGTTCGCGTCCCTCGTCGGGCTCGAGCTGCGCCCCCGGCGCTCGCGCGACGCTGCGACGTTCTGGGCGAAGGTCGAGCAGGAGCTCGGCGCCACCGGTCGAGACGGCGTGTGGGACCACCCCGACCTCCTCCCGACCGGTGCCGACCTCGACGATCCCGCCGGGTTCCTCGCGCGGCGGGCTGCGCCGTCAGCCGAGGACACGGACCTCGACCGGGCACTCGCGGAGATCCTCAGGTCGGATGACGAGGCCCAGGATGCCGGCGCCACCGACGAGGGCACACCGGACGCCCCCGACCGCTCCTGAGCGGGCGCCGGCGGACCGGCGGACCGCGTCAGGCCGAGGGCACCTCGGGGTCCTCCTCGAGGTGCGCTCCGCGGTCCTCCGCGAAGGACACACCCTCGAGGAAGCCCCGCGCACGCTCGGTCCGCGGGTAGGTGACGAGGAGCTCCCAGAACTCCGGGCCGTGCCCGGAGTGGAGGATGTGCGCGAGCTCGTGCAGCAGGACGTAGTCGAGGACCCACTCGGGCATACCACGCACCCGGGTGGAGATCCGGATGGAGCGTTCCGGCAGGCTGCACGAGCCCCAGCGCCGGCCCTGCCGACCGGACCAGCGCACGGAGGACGGGACGGCGCGCCCTCCCAGGTACTTGTCCGAGAGCTCCGTGGCCCGCGTCGCCAGCCCTTCGTCCGAGGGGCGTCGGCGGCGCTCCTTGTCAGCGAGCCGGCCGAGCATCCGTTGGACCCACTCGCGTTCCTGGGCCCGGGAGAACCTGGCGGGGATGGACACGATCGTCACGTCTCCGTCGCGGTACGCGCTCACCGTGCTCGTGCGACGACGGCTCCGGCGCACCTCGATGCGGGTGCTCGGGGGTCCATCGGCGGCGGTGGGCACGGCACGACCGTAGTGCCTGCCCGCCTGCTGGGGTAGATGCCCCGCCGAACATCGTTGCTCGGACCAGCCTGTGGACAACACCGTGGAGCTGCACCGACGTGCCACGCTCGTCCGCATGAAGCTCAGAGCAGGCCTCCGGATCCTCGACCGCGGGGCCGACGGCCTGCAGGTCGGCGCCGACCCCCGGTGGGCCATGCTGCTGCCGCAGGTCTCCCCCGACGCAGCCACGGCACTGCGCGCGTCGGCTGCGTCGCGACCGAGCCGCCCCCGTCGTCCCGCGGCCGGACAGGCCGCCGCGGAGCTTCCCGAGGAGCTCGAACCCCTCGCCCGCTCGGGGCTGCTCGTCCCGGACACGGCACCACCGTGCGTGCCGTCCGCACGCACGGACGACCTCGCTGCGATCGACCACGTGACTCAGGGGGCGGGTGGTTCGCTGGCGCTGGACCGCCGTGCCGCAGGCACGGTCGGCATCGTCGGGCTGGGTCGGATCGGGATGGTGATCGCCGGTTCGCTGGCGTCCGCCGGCGTCGGGACGCTGCTGCTCGACGACTCCCGCCCCGTCCGCACCGCCGACGTCGGTGTCGGTGGTCTGCGAGAGCCGCACGTCGGACGAGCGCGCCGACGCGCCGCAGCAGAGGTTCTCGCCGAGAGCTCTCGAAGCACGCGCATCGGCAGCGAGCGTGACGCCCCCGACGTCGTGGTCCTCGTGTTCGACGAGGTGGCCGACCCCATCGCCACGGCACGGCTCGTGGCCGAAGAGGTCGCGCACCTGGCAGTCGTCGTCCGGGAGGGCGACGTCGTCGTGGGGCCCTTCGTCATCCCGGGCGACTCGCCGTGCCTGCACTGCCTCGACCTGCACCGCGCGGAGCACGACGCCAGCTGGTCGGCACTGGCGTCGCAGCTGCGGGCCGCAGCACGCGACCTGCCCGCCGCGCAGGAGACCTGCGTCTCCGGGGTCGCGGGCGCGCTGGCCGCCGCGCAGGTGCTCGCACACATCGACGGGCACCGTCCCGCGACGTGCGGCGAGACCGTCGAGCTGTCCCTGCCGGACGTCCTGCCCCGGGTACGGTCGTGGGCACCGCACCCGGGGTGCGGGTGCGGTGCCGCCTAGGCCGCCGCGTCCTTGCGAGGACGGCCGCGGCCGCGCTTGCGAGCGACCACGACGCCGTCGACGAACACCTCGCCGCCCCACACCCCCCAGGGCTCCGCGCGTTCGATCGCGCCGGCGAGGCAGCTGCTGACGAGCGGGCAGCCGCGGCACAGCGCCTTGGCCTCCTCCACCCTGTCGCTCTGCTCGGCGAACCACAGCTCAGGGTCGTTCCAGCGGCACGGCGCCAGGCCGGCGACGACGTCGTCGAACTCCCGGTCCTCGCGTGCGCGCCGCACCGCGTCCGTCAGGGCGTCGCCCCCGACGGTCGACGGCGGACAGGTCGTGTCCTGTGTCGGTCGTGTCGTCTCGAGCAGCAGTGTGCGCCGCACGGTGTCCTCCTGGTATCCCTGGTACGTCTCGTCGATGGAGCGTGAGGGATACGCGGCGGCGTCCGCCTCGCCCGCCGTGAGCGGAGGGGCGTGGAGAGGACGAAGGCCGCGGATCCCTGATGGACTCCGCGGCCTGGGCTGTGATCGTCCCGGTGCTACAGGGGACGACGGCCTGGAGCGGAGTCGTGGGTGGCGATACGGGCGGTACGGGCCCGATGGCGCGCAAGGGCGCTCTCGTTGCCGGACCATGTGACCTGCGTGGTCACCATCTCGTTCTTCATCGCTGCACCCACCTCCTCTCATCGCGAGCCCCCGCCTCTCGGCGGGCCGCTCTCCTCCAGGGACTCGTGAACACTATTCCCGCCCCTGCGCCGCGTGCAACCTATTTATCGTCGGCGTTCTTCAGGTGCTCGGCGACGACAGCGAGGACCGCTTCCCCGTAGGCGTCCACCTTGCTCGGTCCGACGCCGTTGATGCGCACGAGCTCGGGCACCGAACGGGGCCGCAGCTCCGCGATCGCCTCGAGCACGGCGTTGGACAGCACGACGAACGCGGGACGGTCGATGGCCTTCGCCTGCTGGGACCGCCACCGGCTGAGCGCCTCGAGCAGCGCGGGATCGTAGGTGCCGGTGAGCGCCACCGCGCTCTGCCCGGTCGCGGCGCGCTCCCGCCGTCGCGCCTGCCCGGCCGGTGCCTCGCCCGGCCACAGTCCGTCAAGGAAACGGGAGCGACGTCGCGACGCACGCCCTCCGGGGTTGCGTGCCCGCGCGAACGACAGCTCGAGGTGCACCCGTGCCCGGGTGACACCGACGTAGAGCAGCCGCCGTTCCTCGGCGACGGCCTCGTCCGTCTCCGCGAGCGAGATCGGCATGAGCCCCTCGCTCGCACCGACGAGGAAGACCGCGTCCCACTCCAGCCCCTTGGCGGCATGGAGGGACGCGAGCGTGACGCCTTCCACCGTCGGCGCGTGCTGCGCCGCCGAGCGCTCCTGGAGCTCAGCGACCACGTCCGCGAGCGTCACCTCACGGGTCGCCGCAAGGTCGTCGGTGAGTGCGACGAGAGCCTGCAGGGAGCCCCAGCGTTCCCGCGCCGCACCCCGGGCAGCGGGCGGCTCGGCGGACCAGCCCGCCGACGACAGGACGTCGCGCACCGTCTCGGTGACGGGGACGTCGGGCTCGGCCGAACGCGCAGCACCACGCAGGAGGACGATCGCGTCACGGACCTCCTTGCGCTGGAAGAAGCGCTCTCCGCCACGCACGAGGTAGCCGATCCCCGCGTCCGCGAGGGCCTGCTCGAACACCTCCGACTGCGCGTTCGTGCGGTAGAGCACCGCAATCTCGCTGGCAGGAGTCCCGCCGGCGACGAGCCGGCCCACCTTGGCCGCGACGCCGGACGCCTCCGCCTCGTCGTCGTCGTAGGTCGTGAACGCCACCGGCGGTCCTGACGGCCGCTGAGCGATGAGCTCGAGCGCAGGGTGCGTCCCCGCCCGCGGGCGCCCACGTACGGACAGCAGGTCGTTCGCGAGTCGAACCACCTGCGGCGTCGAGCGGTAGTCGCGCACCAGACGCACGACGCGCGCGGTGGGATGAGCCTTGGTGAACGTCAGGAGGTGGTGCGGCGTCGCACCCGTGAACGAGTAGATGGTCTGGCTCGGGTCACCGACGACGCAGAGCTCCTCCCGGCCGCCGAGCCACTGGTCGAGGACGAACTGCTGGAGGGGCGACACGTCCTGGTACTCGTCGACGACGAAGTGCCGGTACTGGCGCCGGACCTGCTCGGCCACCGACTGCTGGGAGGCGAGCATGTCACCGAGCATGAGCAGGACGTCTTCGAAGTCGATGACGGAGCGCTCCGTCTTCACCTCCTCGTAGCCCGCGATGAGCCGGGCGACGGTCCGGTGGTCGAAGCCCGCGGGAGCGGGGCGGGCGATCGCGGTGCACGCGCGCTCGTAGTCCTCCGCCGTGACGAGCGAAACCTTCGCCCACTCGACCTCCGACGACAGGTCCCGGACCGCCACCCGGTCGACGGACAGTCCGAGGCGACGCGCCGCCTCCCCGACGGCCGGGGCCTTGTGCTCGAGGATGCGCGGGGGTGGTCCACCGACGACCTGCGGCCAGAAGAAGCTCAGCTGGCGCAGGGCGGCCGCGTGGAACGTCCGGGCCTGCACACCCACCACGGATAGGTCGCGCAAGCGGGTCCGCATCTCCCCCGCTGCCCGTGCCGTGAACGTCACTGCGAGGACGGTCGTCGGCGTGTAGACGCCCGTGCGGACGCCGTACGCGATGCGGTGCGTGATGGCGCGGGTCTTGCCCGTCCCGGCGCCCGCGAGGACGCAGACGGGTCCGGTGAGCGTCTCGGCGACCGCACGCTGGTCCGGGTCGAGAGCGTCGAGGATCGCGTCCGCCGAGAGAGGGCGCGGGACGGAGGAGGCGGGGTGACCGGCAGGAGCAGAGGCGTGTGACATCACCCCCATCATCCCAGCCCGAGGTGCCCGCCCGCACGGCTGGGACATACTGGTGCGACGGTCCTCACAGGGCCGGCAGGAGCACCCCCGAGTGAAGGAACCACGCGATGAGTGAGCAGGCAGCGGTCTCCCCGACGATCCCGGACCCCGGGTCGATCGTCATGTACAGCACGTCCTGGTGCGGCTACTGCCGCAGGCTCAAGACGCAGCTCGACTCTGCCGGGATCGGCTACACGGAGATCAACATCGAGGAGGTTCCCGGCACCGCCGAGTTCGTCCAGGAGGTCAACGGTGGGAACCAGACGGTCCCCACGGTGGTCTTCCCCGACGGGTCGTCGGCGACCAACCCCTCCCTCGCGGACGTCAAGGCCCGCCTCGCGGCCTGACACCGCCCACCTTTCGGTGCACGGCGGCTGACCGGACGTTCCCGGTCAGCCGCCGTGCCCGTTCCACGCCCCGGGGAGGGGCTCGCCGTACCACTCCTCGATGAGGGCCCGGGCGATCGAGGTGCGGCTCGGCAGGAGCACGCCCCCGGTCGCCACGGCCTCCTCGAGCTCCTCGCGGGTGAACCACCGGGCGTCCGCGATCTCCTCACCGTCGACGGTGACGTCGGTGGACGACGCGTGCGCGACGAACGCGAGCATGAGGGACGCGGGGAACGGCCACGGCTGGCTCCCTCGGTACTCGACGGCCGAGATGACGACACCGACCTCCTCCATCACCTCGCGCCGTACCGCAGCCTCGACGGGCTCGCCGGGCTCGACGTACCCCGCGAGCGTCGAGTAGCGGCCCACGGGCCACCGCGCAGAGCGCCCGAGGAGGAGGCGGTCCCCGGCGTCGACGACCGCCATGATCACCGCCGCGTCCGTCCGCGGATAGTGCTCGGTGCCGTCGTTGGTGCACCGACGGACCCATCCGCCCTGCACGGCCTCGGTCGGCTCCCCGCACCGCGGGCACCGAGGGTGCGACGCGTGCCAGGCGGCCAGTGCGACGGTCGCGGTGGCAAGGCCTGCATCGAGTGCGGGCAGAGTCTCGCCCACGTCACGCAGGGACGCCCACCGGTGCTCCTCGACGAGCTCGTCGCACGGGTCCAGGGCGGCCACGCCCGAGATGTCCACCTCGTCGGACCCCGCCTCGTCAGGCAGCACGAACGCCAGGTAGGAGCGCAGCCCGGCAGCCTGGCGCTCTGGCGCCCCGTCGGCTCGACCGACGGTCTCGGGGCCTCTCGTCGCCCGGTCCTCGTCCGCGCCGAGGTACAGCCAGTCACCGCGCCGCTCGGCTCCGTCGGACGAGCTGCTGGGACCGAGCGCCTCGCGCAGGCGCGCGGCGGGGACGCGCGCGAGCGACCGACCGTCCGTCTCGACAGCGAGGCGGCCCCGATGGACGAGGACCACCTCGGTGCCCTCCTCGTCCAGCACGGACGCGACGAGGTCGGGCTCTGTCCGCCTCTCCGCGTACCGGGAGGTCGCTGAGCGGGAGAGCGGCAGGGATGTCCAGTCGACGAGTGCCATGTTCACACCGTAGGTGCGTCGTGACGTTCGTCGCAGCCGCCATGACCGTGCGGGCGCCAGGGGCCCGGGCTCAGGCATCCTCGCGCCGAGCCGACTACCGTGGCTGTGTGCAACGCTCTCCCCTCGCCCTCGCCGCCATGTCGACCCTCGCCGTCCCGGGACTCGACGTCCACCACGTCGTACCGGTGACCGCTCCGCACGGTTTCGACTGCGCCGTGGCCATCGACGCGGAGCGCCGGCGGTGGATGGTGCGCGCGCCGCACTCCACCGCTGCGGGCGCTGCGCTCGAGGCGGAGGCGGCATTCCTGTCGGGCCTGGTGGCTCACGTCGACTCGGGTGCGTTGCCGTTCCTCGTGCCGCGGGCTGCGGGGTTCGTCTCGCTGCCCGAGGGAGGACGAGCGATCGTCCACCCCGACCTTCCCGGTCATCCGCTCGACGTCTCGCGTCTGACGCCCGGACCTGGTCTGGCGGCGAGCGTCGGGCGCGCGATCGCTGCGCTGCACGAGCTGCCGGTGTCGCTCGTCGAGTCGTCCGGCCACCCGGTCTACACGGCGGAGGAGTACCGGGGACGGCGGTTGTCCGAGGTGGACGAGGCGGCCCGCACCGGGAAGGTCCCGGCGACGCTGCTGCGTCGATGGGAACGGATGCTCGAGGACGTGTCGCTGTGGCGGTTCCGCGCGGTCGTGACGCACAGCGCTCTCAGCTCGGACAACGTCCTCGTCCAGGCCGGGCAGGTCAGTGCGGTCACCGACTTCTTCGAGGTGCAGGTCGCGGACCCGGCGGACGACCTCGCGTGGTTGCTCGCGTCCGCTCCTCACGAGGCGGTGGACTCGCTCATGGAGGCCTACCAGCTGCGCCGGACCGAGCTCATCGATCCGCGGATCGTCGAGCGCGCGCTCCTCGCCAGCGAGCTCGCCCTCGCCCGCTGGCTCCTGCACGGCGTCCGCAACGGTTTGGACGACGTCGTCGCCGACGCCGTGGGCATGCTGCACGACCTCGATGTCGAGGCTGCCGAGTCGGAGCGGTCCGGGAATCCCATTCAGCGCCCCGCCCGGATCCCCGACTACGAGAAGTCGGCCCCCCGGCCCTACGCGAACGTCGAGACGACGAACTACGCCGTCCTCCGGGACGCCGGCGGGCGCGCGGGTCGGGGTGCGAGCGGCGCGAGGGCGCCCGAGACCGGCGCCCGACCCTGACCGACCGTCATGTTCCGGGGAGCTCCACCTCGCCGCGGACGAGCCTCTCGAGGTCGGACCTGCTGGCGAGGGACGCGGGCCTGACGGTCGTGTCGTCTGCCACGTAGTAGAAGGCGGCGGCGACGTCCTCGAGCGGAAGACCGGACCACTGCGACCAGGCGAGCCGGTACACAGCGAGCTGGACCTCCCGTGCCCGGCGGGCATCGGCGTCGCGGGGTTCGCGTCCGGTCTTCCAGTCCACGACGACGACGCCGCCACCCGGGCTCGTCGCGGTGCCGGGCGGGCGTTGCGGGTCGCGGAAGACGGCATCGATGCGAGTCCGGGTGACCACACCTGCGATGACGGTATCGATGGCCACCTCGACCTCCAGCGGGACGAGCCGCGCCCACGCGGACCCCTCGAAGGTGCGTCGCAGCTGCACGAGCTCGAGGTCAGGGTCGATCCTGTCGTCGTCGGCGCCAGGGAGGTCGTCCACGTCGAACAGCGCGGTGGACCCGTAGTACTGCTCGACCCACAGGTGGAACGCGGTCCCCCGACGAGAGTGCACGGAGGGCTGGCGCGGCACCGGGCGGCGCAGAGACAGCGCGTACGCGTCACGGTCGCGAGCGATCTCGACGAGTCCCGAGGCTGAGACGTGCGCCGGGAACGGCACCGACTCCGCGCGGGACCGGCTCGCATGACGCTCCGCGAGAAGAATCTCCGTGAGCGCGACGAGGTCCGTGCCGTCCTGCGCGAGCAGGAGGGGTCGGGGAGGCGACGCAGTGTGGGACGGCTCGGTGCGGGACGGCTCAGTGCTGGACGACTCAGTGCGAGACGCCGCAGTGCGGGACGGCTCAGTGCGGGACGCCGCAGTGCGGGACGGCTCAGTGCCCTGCGGCAGCGTCGTGTCTGCAGCACGCTCCAGCGCGTCGAGCACGAGATCCCGTGAGCGACGGACGAGCTCGAGCGGAGACGGGTGCCCGGTCAGGTCGCCGGCCTCCCGGCTCGGGGCGGCGGTGTCCCCGGTCCCGTGCCTGGGGGCTCCTCCCTCTCCCGAGCCGCTGTCGTCAGGCGGCCACGTCGCCGTCCTGGGCTCTGCGTCCCGGGGGTTCGCCGCGCCCTCCTCGGGCGGGTCCGCCACGGTGGACTCGGCCAGCAGACCGGCGTCCTGGAGCTCGGTGAGGAAGATCGACGGAGTCGTCGGTTTCACGGCCGTCCGCCACCATGCTCCCGTGAGCAGGAGGTCCGAGCGCGCTCGGGTGAACGCGACGTAGGCGAGCCGGCGCTCCTCGAGCACCTCGTGGGCACCGCACCGCGCGGTGAAGTCCTTGAGCCGCTGGTTGAGCTCCGCGGAGTCGTCCGAGCCCGCGAGCGCAAGCTCCGGCAGGTCGCCGGCATCACCTCGGAGGGGGAAGGGGAGCGCTCCGAGGGACGTGAGCCACCCGGTGGAGCGGGCCACGGTGTCTCCGGCGCACCTGGTCGACGGGAATGCGCCGTCGACCAGCCCGGGCACGGCCACGACGTCCCACTCCAGACCTTTCGACGCGTGGACGGTGATGAGCTGCACCGCGTCGGGGTCGGGCGTGCTGCCCGGCCGTTCGAGCCCGCGCTCACGCTTCTGGGCGGAGGTGAGCCACGCGAGGAACGCGCCGAGGGTGGTGAGGTCCGAGCTGTCTGCGAACGCTGCAGCAACCTCACGGAACGCGTCGAGGTGCGCACGTCCGCGAGGATCAGCACCCGGCCGTGGCTGCCCGGCGTGCAGCCTGGCGGCGCCGAACGCGAGCTCGATGTCCAGCCCGAGCGCGCGCTCCGCCCGGTCCACGAGCTCCGGCAGCGACAGGTACGTGAGGGACCGCAGCTCACGGAGGGTCTGGGCGAGGCTCCTGAGCCGTGCCCAGCCGGCGGCTGTGAAGCTGCGGCCGTCCGGACCGCTCCAGGATGCCGGGGGGAGGTCGTCGAGCGCGTCGACGATCGAGCGTTCGTCCGCTGGGTCGCCCTCGGCGCCTGCCGCGGTGGGACGCCGCCGCCGGAGCTCCTTGGCGCGGGCTCCGAGGGCGTGGAGGTCGGCCGCACCGAGGTTCGTCCGTGGGCCCGTGAGCAGCCGAGCGAGCGAGTCCCCCCGCGACGGGTCGTGGACGACCTGGAGGAGCGCGACGAGGTCCACGACCTCAGGGGTGTCGAGGAGCCCACCCAGCCCCACGACCTCGACGGGCAGGCCGCGGACCCGCAGCGCTGCCTCGATGGCCGGGAACTGGCTCCTCGCCCGGCACAGCACGGCAGCGGTGGCCTCTCCTGGTGCCCATCTCTTGGCGATGAACTCGGCGACGGCCGCCGCTTCCTCCTCCGTCGTCGCTGCATAGACGGCGTGCACGGACCCGAGGCCGGCGGCGGGACGTGCGCCGAGGGTCGGCAACGAGCTCGTGCCGGCTGCTGCACGCAAGGGCGCGGCGGTAGCGTTCGCGACGTCGAGGATCGCCAGGTCGTTGCGCCACGACGTGCTCAGGTGGTGGACGGGCGCGCGTTGGCCGGTCGCTGTCCTGAACTGCTCGGGAAACCTCGCCGGTCCCGCGGCGCTCGCCCCGCGCCAGCCGTAGATCGACTGGTTGGGGTCACCCACGGCCGTGACAGGGTGCCCCTCGCCGAACAGTGCTGACAGGAGCCGGATCTGCGCGTACGAGGTGTCCTGGTACTCGTCGAGGAGCACCACGCGGTACCTGCCTCGCTCGCTGCTCCCGACGGCGGGCACCTCCTCGGCGAGCTGGGCCGCGAGAGCCACCTGGTCACCGAAGTCCACGGCCTCCATCGCCCGCTTGCGCTCCTGGAAGGCTTCGACGACGTCGAGGAGACGGTGGCGCTCGGCGAGCGACGCCGCGAGCTTTGCCACGTCTGCGTGGTAGCTGTGACGTCTGCCTCCGAACGGGGTGCTCGTGATGTCCGCCAGGAGCCTGGAGATCCCCTCGCGGGCATCGCTCACGCTCAGGAGGTGCTCGCTGAGGGCGTTCGACAGGTCGAGCACCGCGGAGACGACGGTCGAGACGGCGGCGTCTGTCCCGAGGTCGCCGTGCCAGCGCTCCACGACCTGGCTGGCGAGCTGCCAGAGGCTCGCCTCGGAGAGCAGGCGTGCGCCGGGCTCGCGTCCGACGCGCAACCCGTGATCGGCGACGAGCGAGGCTGCGTAGGCGTTGTACGTCGAGATCGTCGGGCGGTCGAGCGCGTCCAGGACGTGCGCCGTCGAGCCGGGCAGCGCCCTGCGCAGCTGCCGCAGGCGCACGGTGACGCGCTCGGACAGCTCCCCCGCCGCTTTGCGCGTGAACGTCAGTCCGAGCACCTCGTGCGGCTCGACGAGCTCGTTGGCGATGAGCCACACGACACGTGCCGCCATGGTCTCCGTCTTGCCCGACCCCGCGCCGGCAACGACGAGCATCGGGCTCAGCGGTGCCTCGATGACGGCTGCCTGCTCCTGGGTCGGGAGGTGCTGGCCGAGGAGCGTTGCGATCCGCGCGGCGCTCAACCGCGCACCCGCCGTGGGGTGCGTGCTCATGGGCGCTGCTCCTCGTCCTGGGTCCTCGTGTGGTCCATCCGCTCGTCGACCCCCGCACCGGGCGTGCGGCCCGCCGCCGCACCCGCCGCGGCCCCGGGCTGGTCCGTCGTCGCGGTGAGGTGGGCGAGCACCCTGCCCTCGGGTTGGAGCGGGCATGCGCGGCGGACGCCGCACATCGCGCAGAGGGGGTTCTCGACCGCGGCGAACCGGGCGCCCGCCATCGTCTCGGCCGCGTCCTGCACGAGGGCCCGCGCCCAGTCGGTGCGGTCCTCCGCGAGCGCGGGCTGGGCCCGGCGCGTGCCGGTCGCCCCGTCGCTGACGAAGACGAGCTGGGCGCCCACGCTCCTGGTCCCCTCCGGGAGCGCCGCGAAGGCACCACCGTCCACGGCGAGCTGGTACGAGCCGAGCTGCGCATTCGTCGTGGTCTCCGCCGCGCTCGGCACCGAACGGCCGGTCTTGAGGTCCGTGACCCGAACTCCGCCGTCGACCGTCTCGAGTCGGTCGACGGAGCCGCGCAGCACGGCACGCCCCACGGCGAGCTCGAAGGTCTCCTCGACGAGGACCTCCCCCGGCACGCTCGTGTAGTACTCGGCGAGCCGCCGGATCATCGCGTCGGCGCGGCGCCGCTGCTGCACGGATGGCCACCCGTCGGCGAGACCCAGCTCGGACCAGCGTGCATCGAGCCGCGCCGCGAGCTCGGCGTGCCCCGCGGAGGGAAGCTCTCGGGCGATGTCGTGGATGAGGGTCCCGACGGACTGCGAGACCGCGTCGGCGGCGGTGGCACCGGCGCTCTCCAGGGCCCACCGCAAGGAGCACCGGTGCACCTGCTCGACCTTGGACGGTGAGACGACGACGAGCTCGTCGTCGCGCCGCAGCGGCGCGGTCGAGGAGACATCTCCCGACCCGTACCAGCTCCGGGGGTCGGCGTCCGGTATCCCCGCGGTCGCGAGGCGCGCAAGGAGCGCGGCCAAGGATTCCGCTCGCGGCCCGGGCTCCCCGACGCGAACCGGTGCGACGGGCCCCCCGGTCACCGCCCTTCCGTCCGGCCCGGCCCCGACCTCGGTCACCCCGGGCTCGGCCAGCTCCGCCGCGAGCTCCGTCCGCAGGGTCGCAACGATGCCGCGGAGGTCGAGAGGAGCCGACCCCGCGTCCGTCACCGGAGTCGACGGACGAGCAGCCGCGGCTCTGGCGTCGCCCGTCCCCGGCTCCCCGGCATCTCCGGCTGCACGGTCGGGCGAG
This sequence comes from Sanguibacter sp. Z41_6, assembly GCF_059621145.1. Lineage (NCBI taxonomy): Bacteria > Bacillati > Actinomycetota > Actinomycetes > Micrococcales > Sanguibacteraceae > Sanguibacter > Sanguibacter sp. Z41_6. Next base: position 427,614 of record NZ_JCAQIF010000003.1, read on the forward strand.
GGCACGAGGAGGTCGAGGAACACCGACGGCGCAGAGTCCGCATCGCTCGTCGCTGTCACCACGAGCCGTCGACGCGCCCGGGAGACCGCCACCGCGAACGCCCGGAGCTCGTCGGCGAGCACGGCGCGGCGCGCCTCGCGTGCGACGACGTTCGCGTCCGCGGTGCCGTCGGCCCGCCCACTGAGCACCTCGACGAGCGCCTGCGAACCGAGCAGGGAGTCGCGCAGGCGCAGGTCGGGCCACGTCCCGTCCTGCACCCCGGCGACGACGACGACGTCCCACTCGCCCCCGGCAGCACCGGCAGGGGTGAGCAGCTGGACGGTCTCGGTCGTCGCTGCACGTGCCGCGAGGTTGTCCGCCGGCAGATCCTGGGCCTCGAGGTGATCGACGAATGCCCGCGGTGTCGCGTGCGGCACCCGGTCGACGAACTGCTCCGCTGCGCGGAAGAGCGCCATGACGGCGTCGAGGTCGCGGTCTGCTCGCGCCGCTCCCGGGCCGCCGTTGACGGCGATGGCCCGCCAGGTCTCGGCGAGGTCGGCCGCGGCCCACAACGCCCACAGGACAGTCTGGGCCGTGGCTCCTGGCTCCCCGACGGCTGCCCGCCCGGCGACGAGCATGCGTGCGACCCGGAGCGGGGCGCGGGCGACGTCGGACGGCAGGGAGGCGACGCGCGCGGGGTCGCCGAGCATCTCGACGAGCAGCGCGTCGGACGACCGGCCTCCTCCAGCATCAAGCTCCTCAGAGCGCAGATGCCGGCGCAGGCGCCGAAGCGCCACGGCGTCGATCCCGCCGAGCGGCGAGGTCAGCAGCTCGACGACGCTGTCGATCTCGAGCTCGTCCGCGAGGACCGCGCGCACCGCCGCCAGGAGCGGGCGCACGGCTGGCTCGTCACGCAGCGGCACGTCGCTCCCGAGGATGGCCACAGGCACCCCGCTGGACGTCAGTGCCCGACGCAGGCGCACGAGCATGGTCCCGGACCGGGCGACCACGGCCATCCGGGACCATGGCGTGCCTGCCAGGATGTGCTCGCCGCGCAGCACCCGCGCCACGTGCGCCTCCTCGAGCGCCGACGACGCGAGGACCGCTGTCTCGACCGAGTCCGTCGTCGCGGAGCCGGCACCCGCACGGCGGTGCTCGACCGCACCGACCGAGCCGATCTCCTGCGTCACGGCACGCGTCGCCTCCCGCACGGCCGGTCCGTTGCGCCATGCCGTCGTCAGGACGAACACCTCGGCGCCGAGCTCCCCGACGCTGCCGCTCGATCCCGGCGCGGAGCCCGCCGCGGGCGGCCGTCCCGCTGCAGCACGGCCCACGAGGGACGGGCTGGCCCCGCGGAACGCCTGGACCGAGGAGTCCGGGTCGGCGAGCAGCACGAGGCGTGCCCCGTCGGCGGCCAGGAGATGGAGCAGCCGCGCCGTCGCCGCCGTGGCTTCCTGGTAGTCGTCGACGACGACGAGCTGCCAGGACGGCTTGTGCTCGCCGTGCCACCGCTCGAGGACGCGCGCCGCCTCGTCGACGACCACGGCCGGGTCGAACCGCGCCCCGGCGTCCGGGGTGAGCTCACGCAGCGCCATGACTGACAGGTACTCGTCGTACATCCGCCCCGCGGCGACCCACTCGGGACGTGCATGCTGCCTGCCCAGCTCAGACAGGTCCTCGGGTCCGAGCCCCCTCTCGGCGGCACGCATGAGAAGGTCGCGCAGCTCCTGGCGAAAACCCCGGAGGCCCAGCGTCTCCTCCGGGATCGTCCCGGGCCACCCCACGTCGACGCCCTCGGAGCGAGCGTGCCCCGCGAGGAGCTCGGCCAGCACGAGGTCCTGCTCCGGACCCGTGATGAGCGTCGGTGGTGGCTCGCCGGCCACCGACGCGCTGCGCGCGAGCACGGAGAACGCGGCCGACGCGGCGGTGCGGACCACAGCACCTCGGGTGGCTGCTGCCAGCCGACCCGCGAGCGCGTCCCGGAGGTCACCGGCTCCCCGGCGGGTCGCCGCCAGCACGAGGACGTCCTCGGGCCGCAGGCCTCTGTCGACCGCTGCCACGACGATCTCCTGGGCGACCACGGACTTCCCGGTGCCCGGCGCACCGAGGACGATCGAGACCCGCTCCTCGAGCGCCCCCCGGAGGGCGCGCTGCTGCGACGCGTCGAGCAGCCTGCGCCCAGCATCACCGGCGGTGCCGGTCATGCCGGTCGTCAGCGTGACGGGTTCAGGGGCGAGGAGCTTCACGGGACGATGGGACCACGAGCCACCGACAGCGAGGACCAGGACCGCCGGGACGGGACGTATGTCACAGGACCGGCGGAGCGGTCGGCCGCTACGGCCGTGGCCACCCGTTCGGGACGCAGGAGATCGCCTCGCCGCTCTGCTGGACCATGACGTCGGCAAGGGCGCCAGGTCCGCCGCACTGCTTGTGGCGGTTGCCGAGCACGTGCCCGACCTCGTGGTTGACGAGGTACTGCCGGTAGGCCACCCGGTCCTCGCCGTAGACGCCGGAGCCGCCGGCCCAACGCATGTAGTTGAGCACCGCGTTGCGGTACTGACCGCACGACCAGATGCCCACGGTGTCCATCGGGGCGCAGAGCGCGTCCGTCGTGTCCGGGCTGGCGAGGGTCACGGTGAACGACGCCTCTCCCGCGGTCCGGGCGAACGTCTGCGAGCCGTCCCCACCCCAGCTCCGCGGATCGTTGAGCGTCGCCATGACAAGGGCAGCGACCTTCTCACCGTCGACCGGGAGCCCGTGCTCCACCTCGACGCGGACGGTCTTGACCTCACCTCCGCCCGGAGCGGGTACCTCCCCCGGCACCACGTGGAAGGTACCTCCCGCGAACTCAGGGACGTCGGTGGAGAGCATGCCCGCGGCGAAGTCGGACTCCGTGACACCAGCGGGCAGGACGGGCGCCGGCGGCTCGACGAGCACCGGCGGCTCGACGGGAGCGACGTCGACCGCGGGAGCCTGGGCGTCCGGCAGCACGGCGGGCGCATCAGAGACCGCCTCCCCGTCCGGGACCCCTGTCCCGGTGGGCAGCGGGTCGCGGGCTCCGCCACGGCTGGCCGGCGCACGGTCGGTCGAGTGCGCGTCCGTGCCCGCCGTCGGCGCGGTCCCGTCGGAGCGGGCGCCCGAGAGCGCCGGGCCGCCGAGCACCGACCTCACGCCGTCGCCCGAGGCCGCTCCGGTGGCGACCCCACCCAGCAGGCCCACGACGGCGAGCGCCAGGGCCGGGAGAGCGCGCATCCGGCGTCCGGGCCGACGCACGTCGGTGTCACGCACCACCGGTCGGCGGGCAGAGGTTTGCGGGGTCACCCACCCATGGTGCCAGAATCCGGGCGAGTAGCCCTACGCTGGACAGGTGCAGAGCAACCCACCTGCCCCCGCGGAGCGCCGCACGAGGCCTCGCATGCCCAAGAGCGAGCGCGTCGCGCAGCTCCTCGCGATCGCACAGGAGCTCTTCGCCGAGCACGGGTTCCATCACATCTCCATGGATGACATCGCTGAGCGCGCCGAGGTGTCGAAGCCCATCCTCTACCGACACTTCCCCTCGAAGCTCGACCTCTACCTCGCCGTCATCGACAACCGTGGGAGCGCTCTCGTCGATGCCGTGTCGTCTGCGCTCGTCCCCGTCGAGGAGGCGATCGACGCACCGGACACCGCACCCGGTGGGTACGACGTCGTCCACGCGGTGGTGCGCGCGTACGTGGAGTTCGCGGAGGGGTCCGGGGTCGCGGCGTCGCTGCTGTTCGAGTCCGACGTGACCCGCGACGCCACCGTCCGGGACCGGGTCGAGGGACCGAACCGGCGTAACGCCGAGGTCATCGCCCGGGTGCTCGCGCAGATCACCGACCTCACTCCGGCACAGGCGCTCGTCGTCGCGCGGACGTCGACCGCGGTCGCCCGCGTCGCGGCGGCAGAGGCGCTGCTCAAGCAGCTGCCGCAGACCGATCTGACGTCCTCCACCCCGACCGAGGAGACGACCGACCTCATCGCGCAGTTCGCTTGGCGCGGAATACACGGGATGCTCCGGCGTGACGGCGCCCCCGACGCCGATACGTCCGCCTAGGATCAGAGCGTACGGCTGGTCACCAGCCCTCGGAGCAACGGAAAGTGGGACCCGTGGACATCACGATCGGCGTTCAGAACCAGGCACGCGAGCTCGTCGTCGAGACCGACGCGACGGCCGACGAGGTCACCAAGGCGGTCACGGACGCACTCACCGGCGGAGCGGTCCTCGAGCTCACGGACACCCGTGGGCGGCGCGTGCTCGTGCCGTCCGCGACGATCGGGTACGTGGAGATCGGCAGCGAGGCCCAGCGCCGCGTCGGGTTCGCCTCCATCTGAGGCGGCCCGCCCGGGAGGCCTGGCGTCGCCCTCGGGCACGCCCCTCGCTCCGGCCCCGCCTGGCCGTCCCCCGCGCGGTGGACGGCCGGGCGGCGAGGCCCTAGGCCGCCAGCCCCAGCCGGCCCATGCGACGGGTGTGCTCCGCGGTGAGCTGGGCGAACAACCACGACTGGTCGGCGACGACGTCGCCAGCCATCTGCGCCGCACCGCTGACGACGAGCCTGCCCAGGCTCGGCCGTTCGCTCAGCAGGTGCCCGACGAGGCCGAGGGCCTCGCCGACGAGACGCCGCCCCCACAGGGCCAGGCGCGATGCCAGCACGGCGTCACCCCGCGCCGCGTCACCGAGGATCTCCACCGACAGCTCGGCCGTGCGGTTCTCGTCGAGCACCTCCATGACGACTGCTCGCGTGCGGGGCTCGAGCCCCTGCGCCGCGATGCGGCAGAAGTCGTCAGCCACGCCACTCCCGACATACCCCTTGAGGACGCCCTCCCACCAGGTGCCGGGCTCGGTGCGCGCGTCGTAGTCGTCGAACGTGCCGAAGAAGGTCAGCATGTGCGGGTCGGGCTCTTCGCCGAGGTCGGCGATGTGCGCAAGGATGCGCTCCTGCCGCTGGAGGGCGGCCCCGGCCAGCCTGACGAGGCGCAGCTGCTGGTCGACGGTCGGCGCGCTGGCGGCGTCCGAGGCGAGCCTCGTGAACGACGCGAGCTCGGTGTAGGCGATGAGACCGAGGAGGTCGAGGGTGTCGGCGAGCTCCGTCGTGGCGCCACCCGGCCGGCCACGGTCGTGGGGTTGCGTCTCGCTCGCTGGGGGGTGGCTTGCGGTGGACCTCACGTCGCTCATCGGACAAGAGTACGTACCGACCCCGGTGGAGACGTGCGTCCGATACGCTATGGACGTACATCGGTTGCCCGGTCGTCTCGACCCTTGGGTCGGAGCGAAGCCCGCGAGAGCGGTCCGCCCCGGCGCGCATACCTGCGATCGGCTGCCGGCCACAGGCGCGCACGCCCGTCCTGACGTCTCAGCGCCGCGAGTCCTCGCGGAAGCTCCGGCCGACGACGTGCAGCGCCCACCAAGAGACACTTGAGGCGACGTGACCACCACTTCGAGCAGCGTCCAGGCTGCCAACCCCACCTTCAGCGACTTCGCCGTACGGCCGGAGATCGTCCAGTCGCTCGCGGACGCGGGCATCGTCACCCCGTTCCCGATCCAGGCGATGACCCTGCCCGTGGCCATGTCGGGACACGACATCATCGGCCAGGCGAAGACCGGGACGGGCAAGACGCTCGGCTTCGGCGTCCCGCTGCTGCACCGGGTGGTGGCACCCGGTGAAGAGGGCTACGACGAGCTCCCCGCGCCCGGCAAGCCCCAGGCCCTGGTCATCGTCCCCACCCGCGAGCTCGCGGTGCAGGTCGCCAAGGACCTCGAGGCAGCGTCCACGCGTCGGTCGGTCCGGATCGTCCAGCTGTACGGCGGGCGCGCGTACGAGCCGCAGGTCTCTGCCCTCGAGAAGGGGGTCGAGGTCGTCGTCGGGACCCCGGGGCGCATGATCGACCTGCTCAAGCAGGGGCACCTCGACCTCACCCGTGCGCAGTGCGTCGTGCTCGACGAGGCGGACGAGATGCTCGACCTCGGGTTCCTGCCCGACGTCGAACGCCTGCTGTCGCGGACGCCCGCGGTCCGGCACACGATGCTCTTCTCGGCGACCATGCCGGGCGCCGTCGTGACGATGGCGCGCAAGTACATGAAGCAGCCGACGCACATCCGGGCGAACGACCCCGACGACGGCGGCCAGACCGTGAAGAACATCAAGCAGGTCGTGTACCGCGCGCACGCGCTCGACAAGGTCGAGGTGCTCGCGCGACTCCTGCAGTCCAACGGGCGTGGTCTGTCGATCGTGTTCGCCCGCACCAAGCGCACGGCCGCCAAGGTCGCTGACGACCTGACGGAACGTGGCTTCGCTGCGGGAGCGATCCACGGCGACCTCGGCCAGGGTGCGCGCGAGCAGGCGTTGCGCGCGTTCCGGAACGGCAAGGTCGACGTGCTCGTCGCCACGGACGTCGCAGCACGCGGCATCGACGTCGACGAGGTCACCCACGTCGTCAACTACCAGTGCCCCGAGGACGAGAAGACGTACCTGCACCGCACCGGCCGCACGGGCCGCGCGGGACACAAGGGCACCGCGGTGACCTTCGTCGACTGGGACGACATGCCGCGTTGGTCGCTCATCAACAAGGCGCTGGACCTGGGCATCCCGGAGCCGGTGGAGACGTACTCGACGTCCCCGCACCTCTACTCCGACCTCGACATCCCCGAGGGGACGAAGGGCCGGCTCCCGCGGTCGGCGCAGACACGGGCAGGCCTGGCCGCCGAGACCCTCGAGGACCTCGGCGAGACGGGCAAGCGAGGCTCGGGCCGTGCGGCTCCAGCAGGCGCTGGCTCGGCGGGCGGCGGTCGCCGCGAGGGCGCTTCCCGGAGCGCGGCACCCCGCGACAAGGGCGCCCGCGACACGGCGCCGCGCGAGGGCGAGCGGCGTCCTCGGACCCGCGTCCGCGACGACAGCTCGCCGGCAGCGCAGAGCACAGCTGCGGACGCCGTGGCACCTGCGAGCGCCACGACGGGACCGTCGTCCACCGGGGCACAAGGATCGGGTGACGGCGAGAGCACCCGTCCCCGCCGGAACCGTAACCGGCGCCGGACCCGGTCCGGCGGACAGGAGAGCGGGAGCTCGACACCCGGCGAGGCGCCCGCCACCGCCTGACCTCTGTCCGCGGCGCGCCGCCCACGGTGGTCGGGTGGGAGCGCGCCGCGTCAGGCGGGCCGGACCACGTCCATGAGCCCCGCGGCCTCGATCTGCTCGAGGACCGCGGGGCTCGTCGTGTTCTCACCGAGCCGGTTGGGCTTGCCGTCACCGTGATAGTCGCTCGAGCCCGTGACGAACAGCCCGAGCGCTCGCGCGAGGTCGGTCAGGCGGCGGCGCTGCTCGGGGCTGTTGTCCCGGTGCTGCACCTCGAGCCCCATGAGCCCGGCCGCCGCCATCTCCTCGATCGCCGCGTCGGACACGATGCGGCCGCGCACGTCGGCGCCCGGGTGGGCGAACACCGCGACACCACCTGCTGATCGCACCGCGCGGATCGCATCCAGCGCGTCGGGCGCGTAGTGCGGGACGTAGTACGGGGTGTCCGTCGCGAGGATCGTCGAGAACGCTGCCGAGCGGTCCGGGACGTAGCCCGCGGTGACGAGTGCGTCGGCGATGTGCGGTCGGCCGATGGTCGTCCCCTCCTCCGTGTGGTCGAGGACGTCCTGCCAGGTGAGGGCGTAGTCGTGTCCCAGGCGCTCGACCATCGTCCGGGCCCGCTCGGTCCGCGCGGTGCGGACCAGCTCGTTCTGCGCGCGCAGCGCCTCGTGCTCCGGGTCGTGGAGATAGCTGAGGACGTGGACGCTCACGCCGGCGTGCTTGGCGGAGATCTCCGCCCCCCGGACGAGCGTGGCACCGGTGCGGCGGGCCGCGTCCGCGGCCTCGCCCCACCCGGACGTCGTGTCGTGGTCCGTCAGGGCGATGACGTCGATGCCTGCCTCCACCGCGCGCTCGACGACCGCGGCGGGCGCGTCCGTCCCGTCCGAGGCGTTCGAGTGGGCGTGCAGGTCGATGATGAGGTCGCGTGGCACGAGAGCCACTGTACTGAGGAGTGTGCGGACGTCCCCGCAGGAGTGCGAGCATGGAGGGATGACGTCCGACGCACTCTCCCCGACCGATCCCGCCCTCCCCTCGGAGTCGCTGACACCGACCCAGCCGTTGAGCGACCGCGGCAGCAACCGGTCGCAGCGGCCGTCCTCGGACGGATTTCGCGCGTTCATCGCGAGCGGGTGGGCTCCCCGACGGGGCGCGCGGGTCACCCCCGGCCGGGCGGCACCGTACACGTCGGCTCGTCGGGCGGCGATCTCCGCCCGGTTCCCCGGAGACCTGCTCGTCGTTCCCGCGGGATCCCTCAAGACGCGCTCCAACGACACGGACTACAGGTTCCGGCCGCATTCCGCGTTCGCGCACCTCACTGGTCTCGGTGCGGACCGCGAGCCGGACGCGGTGCTCGTGCTGCATCCCGTCGAGCGGCGCGACGGCACCGAGCGCCACGAGGCCGTCCTCTACGTCCGTCCCCTCGCGGACCGCGACACGGAGGAGTTCTACGCCGACGCCCGGTACGGCGAGTTCTGGGTCGGTGCACGTCCGTCCCTGGCCGACGTGACGATGCTCACCGGCATCCGGGCGGCGCACATCGACGACCTCCCGGCCCGCCTCTCCCACGACGTCGAGAGCAGCGGTGCGCAGGTGCGCGTGGTGCCGGGGTCCGACAGCGCGACTGAGATCCTCGTCGAGTCGCTCCGGCTGATGCACCCCACACCTCCCGAGCAGGGCACGGTGGCCGACGGAGCCGGCTCAGACGGCGCCACCCCGGACGAGGAGCTGGCCGAGGCGCTCTCCGAGCTGCGTCTGGTCAAGGACCCGTTCGAGATCGCCGAGATCCGCGAGGCCGTCGCGACGACGATCGACGGTTTCACCGCCGTCGTGCGGAATCTGCCGCGCGCCACCGCGCACCGGCGCGGGGAGCGCGTCGTCGAGACGACGTTCGATGCTCACGCCCGCCTGGAGGGGAACACCGTGGGCTACGAGACGATCGCCGCCGCCGGCGAGCACGCGACGACCCTGCACTGGATCCGCAACGACGGCACGGTGCGCGACGGCGACCTCCTGCTGCTCGACGCCGGGGTCGAGGTCGAGTCGCTCTACACCGCGGACATCACGCGGACCCTGCCCGTGAGCGGGACGTTCAGCGACGCCCAGCGGCGGGTGTACACCGCCGTGCTGGACGCCGCGGACGCCGCGTTCGCTGCCGCGCGACCGGGTGCGAAGTTCTCGGACGTGCACGCGGCCGCGATGGAGGTCATTGCGGCCCGCCTCGCCGAGTGGGGCCTCCTGCCCGGGACCGCTGCGGAGTCGCTGGCACCCGAGGGCCAGTTCCACCGGCGCTGGATGGTGCACGGCACGAGCCATCACCTGGGTCTTGACGTGCACGACTGCGCGCAGGCACGACGCGAGATGTACCTCGACGCGCAGCTCGAGCCGGGGATGGTGTTCACCATCGAGCCGGGCCTGTACTTCAAGAGCGACGACCTCACGGTCCCGGAGGAGCTGCGGGGCATCGGCGTGCGCATCGAGGACGACGTCCTCATCACGGCAGACGGGAACGAGAACCTCTCGGCGGCGCTGCCCCGCCGGCCGGAGGACGTCGAGGCCTGGATGGCGACACTGCGGTCGTGAGGGCGCGCGCGCCGGGGTCGATCAGGGAGCCGTCGGATCGCTCTCGGGCCGTACCGGCGTCGTGTCCGCGATCCGTACGCCGTAGCGGGGCTCGCCGTCCTTCGTGAGCGGCGACGGGCCGACGGGACCGGTGGCTGGTCCGGTGGGTGTGAAGGCGGCCGCCGGACCAGCGCCTGCGTCCTGCACCGGCGGGGTGGCGACCGGGCGGGCCCATCCGGCGACCTGGTTCTCCCGCAGGATGCGGGTCGCCTCGTGCGAGCGGGTGGAGTCGCAGAGGACCGCGTAGGACGTCGCGACGATCTGGCTCGAGGACGTGAAGTCACGCTTCCCGCGCGTCATCGAGTAGGAGAGGACGGAGAACAGCAGTCCGAAGCCTGCACCGATGGCGACGGCCGCAAGGATCGAGAGCGCGGCCCCTTCGCCTCCGAACATGGAGAGCAGGAGGCCGACGAACAAGCCGAACCAGGCGCCTGACGCGAGCCCGGCGAGCGCGACGCGTGAGTACGTCAGACGTCCGGTCACTCGTTCGACCATCTTGAGGTCGGTGCCCACGATGGTGACGGACTCGACCGGGAACCCCGCGTCCGAGAGGACGTCGACGGCCTTCTGCGCCTCGAGGTAGGTCCCGTAGGAGGAGATCTCTTCGCCGCGGGGCTGGGTCGGCAGGTTGGGTGCTTGGCTCAGGCTCATAGCTCAGTGTCTCGCACGCCTGAGTATCGCGCTAGCGGTCTGTCCTGGTTTAGGAGGTTTGTACGCACCGCGAACACTGACACTCCGGGGCGGTCGCGCGAGAAGTGCGTAGGCTTGCGTCCGTGAGCAGCGTCGGAACACAGGTCTTCGTCGCGCGCCTGGCCGGCACCATGGTCTTCGACCCGATCGGGGACCAGGTGGGTCGTGTGCGCGACGTCGTCGTCCTCATCCGGCCCAAGGGCGCCCCGCGCGCCGTCGGACTCGTCGTCGAGGTGCCCGGACGCCGTCGGGTCTTCCTCCCGCTCACCCGGGTGACGAGCATCGACGCCGGCCAGGTGATCAGCACCGGCCTGCTCAACATGCGCCGCTTCGAGCAGCGCGCGGTCGAGAGCCTCGCGGTCGGGGAGCTGCTCGACCGCACCGTGGAGTTCGTCGACGGCTCCGGCACCGCGACGATCGAGGACCTTGCGATCGAGCAGCAGCGCACCGGTGACTGGCTCGTGAACAAGCTGTTCGTCCGACGCCCGGGCACCGGCAAGGGTGCGCTCGGTCTGCGGCGCCGCGGTCACACGCAGCTCGTCGACGTGGAGTCCGTCACAGGGCTCGCCGACAGCTCGTCGACCCAGGGGGCCGCCCTCCTGCTGGCCGCCTACGACGACCTCAAGCCCGCGGATCTCGCCGACGTGCTGCACGAGCTCGGCACCACCCGCCGCGTCGAGGTGGCCACCGCCCTCGACAACGAACGCCTCGCCGACGTCCTCGAGGAGCTCCCCGGCGACGACCAGGTGTCGATCCTCTCCTCGCTCGACAACGACCGCGCAGCCGACGTCCTCGAGGCGATGCAGCCGGACGACGCGGCCGACCTCCTCCACGAGCTCCCCGACGCACAAGCCGCAGAGCTCCTCGAGCTCATGGAGCCCGACGAGGCCAGGGACGTGCGACGGCTGCTGGCGTACGACGAGAACACCGCCGGCGGCATGATGACGACCGAGCCCGTCGTCCTCTCCCCGGAGACGTCGATCGCCGCCGCGATGGCGCGCATCCGGCGCGCCGACCTCTCCCCCGCACTGGCCTCGATGGTGTTCGTCGTGCGCCCTCCCCTCGAGACACCGACAGGCCGGTTCCTCGGGGTCGTGCACTTCCAGAAGATGCTCCGGGAGCCGCCGCACGAGCCCGTGGGCTCGGTCCTCGACTCCGACATCGAGCACGTCTCGACGGATGCGCCCCTCGGGCGCGTCACGCGCCTGCTTGCCGCGTACAACCTGCTCGCCCTTCCGGTGCTCGACTCCGAGCGGAGGCTTCTCGGCGTCGTGAGCGTCGACGACGCCCTCGACCACATGCTTCCGGCAGACTGGCGGGAGAGCGACGAGAGCGAGGCGCTCGACCGCACCGGCACGCGCCTCGAGTCACCGCCCCGCGCCTCGCGCAGCGGACGGACAGGAAGCCGTGGAGGTCGCCGTGGCTGACCGGCTCGACACCCCGAAGGAGTCGCGACGGACCCTCCTGCCGAGGTTCCGTTTCAGGCAGGACGCGTTCGGCCGGGTCGCCGAGGGTACCGCCAGGTTCATGGGGACCCCGCGCTTCCTCATGTACATGACGGTCTTCTGCATCGCGTGGCTCGCATGGAACGTGTGGGGACCGGAGAACCTGCAGTTCGACTCCGCAGCGCTGGGGTTCACCGCGCTCACGCTCATGCTCTCGTTGCAGGCCTCGTACTCCGCGCCCCTCATCCTCCTCGCGCAGAACCGGCAGACCGACCGCGACCGCGTGACCGCCGAGCAGGACCGTCAGCTCGGCGAGCGCAACCTCGCCGACACGGAGTACCTCGCACGCGAGATGGCGGCGCTGCGCATCGCGCTCAACGAGGTCGCGACCCGCGACTTCGTCCGTTCCGAGCTGCGCAACCTCCTCGAGGACATCACCGCCAAGGACGACGAGCGTGACTCCGAGCGGCAGGCCCGCGAGGGCGACGAGCCCGGGCGGCCCGACCTCGTCGACCGGTTGGGCGACCACCGGCCCTGACCTCGTCCACCCGGACCGGACCACGGCGGACCGCTGCGTAGGATGGCAGCATGCCCCTCTCCAGCGCCACCGCTGACCTCGAGGCAGCCGTCCGGGCCGCCCTCTCGCGCGTGATCGACCCGGAGATCCGCCGCCCGATCACCGAGCTCGGCATGGTGCGGTCCGTCGTCGTCCAGCCGGGCCCCGGCGCCGGTGCCCGTGCCGTCGTCGGGCTGGACCTCACCACGGCGGGGTGCCCGATGAAGAGCACGCTGACGGCGGAGTCGAGCGCGGCGGCACTCGCGGTCGAGGGCATCACCGACGTGGCGATCGAGCTCGGGGTGATGAGCAGCGAACAGCGGGCCGGGCTCCGCTCCATGCTGCGCGGGGGCGACGGAGACCCCCGCATCCCCTTCGCGGAACCCGGATCGCTGACGAAGGTCTACGCGATCGCCTCCGGCAAGGGCGGGGTCGGCAAGTCCACCGTCACGGCGAACCTCGCGGCCTCGATGGCCGCCGACGGGCTCAAGGTCGGTGTCATCGACGCAGACATCTACGGGTTCTCCGTCCCGCGGCTCCTCGGCGTCACGGCGCAGCCGACGCGGGTCGACTCCATGCTCCTGCCGCCCATCGCACACGAGGTCAAGGTCGTCTCGATCGGCATGTTCGTCCCGGCCGGGCAGCCTGTCGTCTGGCGCGGACCGATGCTGCACCGCGCGCTCGAGCAGTTCTTGTCCGACGTCTTCTGGGGTGACCTCGACGTCCTCCTCCTCGACCTCCCGCCCGGTACGGGTGACATCGCGATCTCCGTGGCCCAGCTCCTGCCGAACAGCGAGATCGTCGTGGTGACGACGCCGCAGGTCGCCGCGGCCGAGGTCGCCGAGCGGGCCGGGTCGGTCGCGACCCAGACGAACCAGGGCCTCGTCGGCGTCGTGGAGAACATGTCGTGGCTGGAGCAGCCTGACGGCTCCCGTCTCGAGCTCTTCGGTGCCGGTGGCGGCGCCCGGGTGGCGGAGAACCTCTCGACGCTCACCGGGACCTCGGTGCCGCTCCTCGGGCACGTCCCGCTCGACATCGCGCTGCGCGAGTCCGGCGATGACGGCGTCCCTGTCGTGCTCAGCCACCCGGAGACGCCGGCTGCGCGCGCGCTGCAGTCGATCGCGCGCTCGCTCGCCGCACGCTCGCGCGGGCTCGCAGGACGACATCTGGGACTCTCGCCCGTCTGAGCCATGGACCGGCTGTCCGGACAGCGCTCCCCGCTTGCGGCGACGTGCCCTGCGCCCCCGACCTGCCTCCGTACCCGATGAGTGTCGGGGAAGGATCATCCCGCGGGTGGATATGTCCCGACCGTCCCGCGCTCTAGAGTCGTACGGGCCGCACAGGCCACTCGTCTCCACGTCACCGACGGGACGGGCGTCCGTTCCCGGCGACATCTTCCTCACGCCCGCCGCCCGGTGCGCCATTCGTCGGCTATCGACACAGCAGCCGGCCCAGGAAGGTTTGCCCGACCATGAAGACCGCTGCGACACACCATCGAGCCGTCGTCGCCGCGGCAGCAGCCGTCCTGCTGCTCGGCGCATGCTCGAGCACCACCTCCCCGGAGACGGACCCCGTGCCGACGTACGAGGACAGCCCGCTCTCCGTGTACCTGGGCAGCATCTGGGACCGCGACCCGGAGGCCGCGGCGGCGGCGCAGGTCGAGCTCGAGGAGAAGGTCGCGCAGTGCATGGCCGACCAGGGGTTCGAGTACACGGTCTCTGCAGGCGCACCGGACGGCGCAGCGGACGTCGGCGCGGACGAGTGGAACACCGAGTCGTGGATCGCGGCGAACGGGTTCGGTGCCGCGTCGCTCTACGGTGATGCGCCGGAGGTGCCCGACGCACCCACCGACCCCAACGGGGACTATGTCGCGTCGCTGTCCGAGGCGTCGAGGCAGGAGTACTTCAGGGCTCTCCACGGCGAGGAGGCGGGCAGCGTGACGGCGGAGGAGCTGGGAGGATCCGCGCCACCAGCCGACGGGCTGGGCTGCTACGGGGCGAGTCAGGAGGGAGCGACCTCCGCCGAGATCTTCGCCGACCCCGCGAACCGGGAGCTCTACGACAAGATCTTCGAGCTCACGCAGACCATCCTCGAGGATCCCGCGGTCCTCGCCGCCGACGTGGAGTGGTCGGACTGCATGGCCGACGCCGGCCACGCCGGGTATGCGTCCCAGGGCGAGCTGTTGGAAGAGGTGTACACCTCCTTCGACGAGCTCTACGGATGGGTCGACGGCATCCCCCCCGACAGCGACATCAGCCCTGACCCCCAGGCGGTCGCACAGCTGCGGGAGTGGGAGATCAGCATGGCGCTCGCCGACCGCGCGTGCCGGGAAGAGGTCGGTTGGGACGCCGCCTACATCGCTGCTCAGCACAGGACCGAGGAGCAGTTCATCTCTGATCACAAGAGCGAGCTCGACGCGCTCATCGCCGAGTACGGCGGTTGATCGGCAACCTGCACAGATCACCCGGGAGCTCGCTGGGCACGGCCCGGGCTGGCACGGCCTGACGGCCCAGAGTCATCCCGTGGGGGGATGGGAGGGCTCGCGGATCGGTCGTAGCCTTCTCGATGTCCCGCCGTGGCGATTCGTCACCTTCGACACCGTTGCCCGTCTCGAGAGGTTCTCCGCATCATGAAGCGCACTGCCACCTCCGGTCACCCGCTGATCGCCTTCGCGGCGGTGGCCCTGCTCCTCGCCGCATGCTCGGACGGGGCGCCGTCGACGAAGGGGCCCGGCCCTCGGTACGGAGAGAGCCCGCTGGCGGAGTACCTGGGGAGCGCCTGGGGCTACGACGACGATGCGGCGCAGGTCGCGGCCGATGAAGCGGTGGCCCAGTGCATGGCAGACCAGGGTTTCGAGTACACGGTGCGCGACGCCGGGTCGACGGACGAGTCCCAGGCCGACTACGACCCGGACGAGATGAACTCCGAGTCGTGGGTCGCGGCGAACGGGTTCCACGTCTGGTCGATGTACGAGGAGGCCGCCCCTGCGCCCGACGCCAACGCGGAGTATGTCGCGTCCCTGTCCGAGGCCTCGCGCGCTGAGTACGACGCGGCACTCTACGGGGAGTACGGAGAAGGCATGACGGAAGAGGAGCTGCAGAGCTACGTGCCGTCGCCGGAGGAGCAGGGCTGCTTCACGCTCAGCGCGCAGGCCGCTCCCGCCACGAGCTTCCTCGACGACCCGAAGTACAGCAGGATCTCCGAGCAGATGGGCGCCCTGCACCAGGCCTCGCTCAAGGATCCCGCCGTCCTCGCCGCGGTCGAGGAGTGGTCCGGATGCATGGCCGACGCGGGGCACGCCGGGTACACGTCCCAGGACGAGATGCTGTCCGAGCTGTTCGCGGAGTATGAGGACCTGTACGGATGGACGGCCGGCGAGGCCACCGTCACCCCGGCACCCCAGGAGGTGACCGAGATGCGTGAGCGGGAGGTCACCCTGGCGCTCGCCGACCTCACCTGCCGCGAGGAGGTCGGCTACGACGACGTCTTCCTCACGACCCTGCACGCCGCCCAGGAGCAGTTCATCGCCGACAACAAGAGCGAGCTCGACGAGATCGTCGCCGAGTACGGCAGCTAGTCGTTGTCGTCACGCCCGCCACTGTTGCCCGACCCGAGAGGACCTTCTCACCATGAAGCCCACTGCCGTCTCCCGCCGCCCGCTGGTTGCCGTCGCGGCGATCGTCCTGCTCCTCGGAGCATGCTCGAACGAGGAGTCCACGCCGACAGACGACGACCTGCGCTACGGGGAGAGCCCTCTCTCGGAGTACCTGGGCAGCGCCTGGGACTACGACCCTGAGACAGAGGCCGCAGCGCAGGTGGAGCTCGAAGAGGCCGTCGCTCAGTGCATGGCGGACCAAGGATTCGAGTACACGGTGCCCGATGCCGGGTCCGACGACACGTTCTCGTCCGTCGATCCTGACGAGATGAACACCGAGGCGTGGATCGCGGCGAACGGGTTCGGCGCCTCGTCGGTCTACGACGACCTCGGCGCCGAGGCGCCCGCAGACGCCAATGCAGAGTATGTCGCCTCCCTGTCCGAGGCCTCCGCCGCCGAGTACTACGCGGCGCTCTATGGCTCGTACGGCGAGGGCATGACTGAGGAAGAGCTGCAGAGCTACGTGCCGTCACCGGAGGAGCAGGGCTGCTACGGGACGGGTCTGCAGGCAGCCCCCGCCTCGAACGTGTTCTCCGACCCGGAGCACAGCGAGCTCTTCGAGAAGATCGGCGCCATCAGGACGACCGCCCTCGAGGATCCCACCGTCGTCGCCGTGACCAAGGAGTGGTCGGACTGCCTGGCCGACGCGGGGTTCTCCGGGTACGCGTCCCAGAGCGAGCTGATGGACACGGTCTTCGCGGAGTACGACGTCCTGTACGGATGGGTCGACAACGTTCCACCCGAGACCGCCGTCACCCCCGAACCCCAGGCGTTGACCGAGATGCGTGAACGGGAGATCTCCATGGCGCTCGCCGACTTCACGTGCCGCGAGGAGGTCGACTACGACGACGTCTTTCTCACGACCCTCTATGCCGCTGAGGAGCAGTTCATCACCGACCACAAGAGCGAGCTCGACGAGATCGTCACCGAGTACGGCAGCTAGCCACGGAGCCTGATGTCGGCCGACAGTCCGGCGGACACGGCGGATACGCGACCCAGGAGGAGCTGCTGGACGCGCCGAACACACGATCTTCACAGGTCCCCGAGGTCACGGGCTGCACAGATCGGCGTCGGGCGGCGTTCTAAGGAGGCACACCTATCCGCCCCAGCGCGTCCGACACGGACGCCCCACCACGCAGCGTCACGCTGCCGGGAGCGCACCCATGACACATCCGGCCCTCCACCGCGCCGTCCTCCTCGGAACAGCGGGACTCCTTCTCGTCAGCGCCTGCTCCGACGGGGGTGGGACGACACCGGAGGCGAGCTCGCCCGCCGAGGGCGCCGAGGCGGAACCGACCCCGGTGGCCTCTCCGATCGAGGAGTACCTGGGGGTCCTGGCGGCCCCCGACGAGAGCGACGCGGTGGCCTCGGCGCTCGCTGTCGAGGAGTTCATCGCCCAGTGCATGGCCGACGAGGGCTTCCAGTACACCGTGGTCGACGTCGCGTCGTGGTACTCGGACGACCTCCATGGCTCCGACGACGGCGGGGGCACGCGCGAGTACGTCACCGCGAACGGGTACGGGATCACGGAGAAGCCCGGTGAGGTCGAGGAGGCCGAGAAGGCCGTGGAGGACCTGGGACCCGAGCCGAACATGGCGTACGTCGAGACCCTCTCGGACGCGTCGGCCGCCGCGTACCAGCAGGCCCTGAGCGGCGTATGGGCCGGCGCTGGCACGAACGGCCTCAGCGAGACCGAGATGGCGGCCGCCCCTCCGGAGGACCAGGGGTGCAAGGGGCAGGCCGACGCCGCGGTCTACGACGAGGGCCCGTGGCAGAGCCCGGAGTTCGAGGCTCTCAAGGACGCGCGCAACGCGCTCTACGATGGGCTCGCGAACAGTCCGGAGACCGCCGACGCGGACGCGGCGTGGGCCGACTGCATGGCCGACGCGGGTTATCCCGGGTTGGCCAAGCAGCCTGACGCGGCGGAGAGCATCAAGGCCGCCCAGGACGAGGTGTGGGCTGCGGTGGACGTGAGCACCGACCCCGCGGCGCGACCCGAACCGACCGTCCAGGCCGAGCTCAACGCCCTCGAGATCGCGACGGCCCTCGCCGACCTCACCTGCCGCGAGGAGGTCGGGTACGACGCCACCGTCGATGCCGTCCGCATCGCCGCGGAGGAGCAGTTCGTCGTCGACCACAAGAGCGAGCTGGACGCGCTCATCGCAGCAACCGAAGAGGCCGACCGAGAGTGACGGACCGGCGACCCCGGACGGTGCGGCACCCCTCCCGCGAGCGGTGTGCCGCACCGACGAAGGTCGCAGGAGGCGGCCGATCATGGCGTCCGACGGCCGATGCCTCCCGCCGGGGGCGACCCGTAGCGTCGACGGCAGCGAGGGCCAGCGGTCCTCGACCCGACGTGTCGTCACCCCAAGGAGCTGCTCCCATGACTGTGCCCACCGGCCCGCGCCCCCACCCCACCACCAGAGCTGCGCGGAGCACCTGTTCCGGCCACCCTTCCGCCCGCCGCGCGGTCGTCGCCACGGGGCTCGTCGCGGTCCTGCTCACCGCCTCCTGCTCGGCGGAGGACACCACCGCGAAGACGGGTGCCGCGGACGGGTCGAGCGGCGTGACGCTCGCCGACAGCCCGCTGGCGGAGTACATGGGCGACCTCTGGACGATCGACACGGCGTCGATCGTCGCCGAGCAGCGCGAGATCGAGGAGCGCGTCGCCCAGTGCATGGCTGACGAGGGCTTCGAGTACACCGTGGCGGACGTCGAGCAGCAGCTCGGGCCCCTCGCGTCGCTGGACCTCGCCGAGGTCGGCACACGCGAGTGGATCTCCCAGCACGGGTACGACGTCGCGACGTCCGTGGGCACGACCGACGACGTCACGACAGAGGTCGTCGACCCGAACGTCGCGTACGTCGAGACGCTGTCCGCGGCGTCCAGGGCGGAGTACGACCTCGCGCTGTACGGCGACCTCTTCCCCCCGGAGGACCTCGCGCCCGAGGAGGTCGCGGACTGGGAGCCGCAGCACCCCGGGTGCACCTCGACCGCACGTGACGAGGTCTCCGGGCCGGCGATCTACGCCGATACCCAGTACCAGGAACTCATGGCCAAGACGTTCGAGCTCGAGGAGGCCGCCCTCGAGGACCCTGCCGTCGTGACGGCGAACGACGCCTGGGCGGACTGCATGGCCGACGCGGGATACCCGGGCCTCGCGTCGCCGGCGGACGCCCGGGACACCATCACGGCCGCGCTGGACGACCTGTGGGCGACCGTGGAGGGGGACTCCCCGACGTCCGAGGATCTCGATCCTGCCGCTCTCGCCGATCTCAGGGAGCGCGAGATCGAGACGGCCCTCGCGGACGACACGTGCCAGGCGGGGTCCGGCTACCGGGACGCGCTCCTGAGGAGCGTCTTCGCGGCGGAGGAGCAGTTCATCGTCGACCACCAGAGCGAGCTCGACGCGCTCAAGGAGGCGTACGGGCGATGACCCTGCCATCGCCCGGGCGGAGACGCCGGACGCACGAGTCATCCCTTGGGTGGATAGTCCCCCCACCCCGCTCGCGCATAGTCTTCTCGCGTCGCCCTTCGCGATACATCCATATTCTTCGCTTCCATCCTGAAGCGTCCGCCCGCAGGGGGTTCGTCCACACATGAAGCAATCTGTCCTCCGCCGTGCCACCGGCGTCACCGGGTTGGCCCTCGTCCTTCTGACGAGCGCCTGCTCCGACGACGCCGGGTCCA
Organism: Sanguibacter sp. Z41_6; assembly: GCF_059621145.1. Taxonomy (NCBI): domain Bacteria; kingdom Bacillati; phylum Actinomycetota; class Actinomycetes; order Micrococcales; family Sanguibacteraceae; genus Sanguibacter; species Sanguibacter sp. Z41_6. The sequence continues at coordinate 447,336 of NZ_JCAQIF010000003.1, forward strand.
CCACCCCCTCCTCCGGCGCCGAGCTCACGGCGGAGGAGTCGCCGCTGCTCGTCTACCTCGGCGACATCATCGGGTTCGACTCCGAGTCCTTCATCGCCGAGCAGATCGTCGTCGAGGAGTTCATCGCGCAGTGCATGTCGGACGAGGGGTTCGAGTACGTCGTCCAGGACGTCAAGGCGATGTACTCGGACCTGTCCGACGTCTCCAGCGACATGAACTCCGAGGAGTGGGTCATCAAGAACGGCTACGGCTACGGCGCCGTCGAGGAGGACAGCGAGACCCCCGAGCCACCCACCGACCCCAACGCCGAGTACACGGAATCACTCTCCGAAGCGAGCCGCGTGGCGTACGAGGAGGCGCTCTGGGGGACCTACACCATGCCCGAGGGCCTCTCCGAGGAGGAGCAGATGGAGTGGACGCAGCCTCTCGAGGAGCAGGGCTGCTACGGCGCGGCGCAGCAGGAGGCCGGCAGCACACAGCTGTGGGACGACCCAGAGTTCCAGGCCATGAACGACCAGGTCACCGCCCTCTACGAGGACATCCTCAAGGACCCGAAGGTCGCCGAGGCCGATGCGGCATGGGCCGACTGCATGGCCGATGCCGGCTACTCCGGGTTCTCGAAGCAGGAGGACGCGAGGCAGTCCATCTCCGACGCCGACACCGCGTTGTGGAGCGACGCCGAGGCCCTCGGCCCCGACGGCGCTCCCCGCTCGGACGCCGTCGCGGAGCTCCGCGAGCTCGAGCTCGCCACCGCGCTCGCCGACTTCACCTGCAAGCAGGAGGTCGACTACGACACGACGGTCCTCACGGTGCAGTTCGCCGCCCAGGAGCAGTTCATCGCCGACCACAAGAGCGAGCTCGACGCGCTGCTCGCCGCCCACGCCGAGGGGTGAGGTCGCCGATGCCGCACCACGCACGACCATGACCACTGCACGACACACGAAGGAGCACCCCATGGGCGACGCAGCACCTGCGCGAGGCCTGCACGGACACCGCATCATCTGGTTGATCGCGGTGGTCGCGGTCCTGTCCCTCGTCGCGGGGATGCTCCTCAGCCGGCTCATCGTGTCCCCCAACGACGCGGCCGCCCAGGCCGAGCCCCCGACCGGCGGGCCCATCACGGTGCCCGTCGAGAGCCGACTCATCCAGAACGACGTCGTCCTGCGCGCCGACGTGCTGTACGACGAGGCCGTGGACGTCCGCATCGACACGTCGGAGTTCAGCGGGGCGGCCGTCGTCACCGGGGCGATCCCCGAGGTCGGTGCCGTCATCGAGAACGCCGCCGTCATGCTCGAGATCGCCGGCCGGCCCGTCATCGCTCTGCCGGGGGCCCTGCCCGCCTACCGCACCCTCCGTGCCGGCGTGTCCGGCCCGGACGTCATCCAGCTCAAGCAGGCGCTCGTGGCCCTCGGAATCGATCCCGGCGACGCCGAGTCGGACCTCTACGACGCCGCGACCGCGGCGGCGGTGGACAAGCTCTACGTCGCCGTCGGGTACGAGTCACCGCAGAGCAGCGACGAGGCGACAGCCGCCGTCGATGCCGCCCGCGACGCGCTCACCATCGCGAAGTCGAGCCTCGTCTCGGCCGAGGCGGCCCTCCTCAAGGCCCGCGCGGGGGCGACGCAGGTCGCGCGGATCGAGGCCGACAACGCGGTCAACGCCGCGTGGCGGGCGCGGCAGAACCCCGAGGAGGGAGCCGACGTCGCCACGCTCGACGAGACCCTCGCCGTCGCCGTCGCCCAGCGGGACGCCCTCCTGGCTCCCGTCGACACGAGCGAGGAGACAGCGACGCGCGACGCCGCGAGCCAGGCCGTCACCACGGCCCAGACCGACCTCGACGAGGCGCTCGAGGACACCCTCACGCACCTCCCGGCGAGCGAGGTCACGTTCTTCTCCGACCTCCCGCGGCGCGTCAACGCCGTGCAGGTCGCGCGCGGTGACGCCGTCGAGGCGTCCACGCCCGTGCTCAGCGTCTCCGGCGCGACACTCGTGGTCCAGGGGACGGTGAGTGCCACCGAGGCGCCCCTGCTCAGCGCAGGGCTCGTCGGGAGCTTCGAGCTCCCGGACGGGACACCGGCCAACGCGACGATCCTCGAGCTGACCAAGGGCGGTCCGAGCCCGACCGGCGCAGCCGGGGGTGAGGGCGATGACGCAGCAGCAAGCAGCGGCACGCAGGACGGGCTCTTCACGGTGACCTTCACCCCGGACGCCCTCACCCCTGAGCAGATCGCGCTGCTGCAGGGCACCAACGTCCGCATCGTCGTCCCCGTGAGCTCCACCAACGGCGAGGTGCTCGCCGTACCGTCCGCGGCGCTCACAGCCGGCCCGAGCGGTGAGTCCCGCGTCGAGCGCCGGACCGAGGGGGACGCCAGCGAGCTCGTCACCGTCGAGACAGGTCTCGCCGCGGACGGGTACGTCGAGATCGTCTCCTCCGAGGTCCCCCTGGCCGCCGACGACCTCGTGGTGGTCGGCGGATGACCCTCACCGAGGAGATCCCGCTCACGCCACCCGACCCCACGCCCGCGGTCGTGGAGCTCCGGGCACTCGGCCGCTCCTTCCCCGGCGTGGACGCCCTCCGTGAGGTCGACCTCACGGTGACTCCGGGAGACTACGTGTCGATCATCGGACCGTCGGGCTCAGGCAAGTCGACGCTGCTCCACATCCTCGGGCTGCTCGACCGTCCCACCTCGGGCGAGTACCTCATCGACGGCATGGCGACGGGGAAGGCGTCCGAGCACGACCGTGCCGCCCTGCGCGGCGGACGCATCGGCTTCGTGTTCCAGTCCTTCCACCTGCTCCCGCAGCGCACCGTCCTCGACAACGTCCTGCTCGCCTGCCTGTACAGCGGCGTGCCGCGCGGCGAGCGCGTGGAACGGGCACGGACCGCGCTCGCGCGGGTGCACATGGACCACCGCATGAACTTCACGCCCGTCACCCTCTCCGGTGGTGAGCGGCAACGTGTGGCGATCGCGCGCGCGGTCGTCGCCAACCCGAAGCTGCTGCTCGCCGACGAGCCCACCGGCAACCTCGACACGACGAACTCGGCGGGGATCATGGACCTGTTCGACGAGCTCCACGCGGACGGTCTCACGCTCGTCGTCATCACCCACGATCCCGCGGTCTCGGCCCGGGCGACCCGACGCGTCCGCATCACCGACGGACGACTGGCGGAGGTCGCATGAGGTCGCCACTGGCCGCACTGGCCGCACGCAGCGCCGAGACGTCAGCGGCGCCCGCCCTCCCGGACACCACCGAGTCCACCGACACGGTGGGAACGACGCCCGCGGCGGAGACCGGTCCCGCGGGTCCGGCTCGCGCGGCCCGGTTCCGGGCCCTCGTGGGACGTCGCCCACGCTGGCCCGAGCGGTGGCGACGCGGGCAGCGGACCTCTCGTCTGCACCTCAGCTCCCGCCGCGACCGCTTCTCGGTGCGTGACCTCTTCGCGGAAGCAGCGCACGGCATCGGCGCCCGCCCCGGCCGGCTCCTGCTCACCATCCTCGGGACCGTCCTCGGCATCGGGTCCGTCGTCGTCACCGTGGGCCTCGCCCAGACCGCGGCCGGTCAGATCAGCGCCGAGTTCGACGCCGTCGCCGCCACCCAGGTGGTCATCGAGCCCGAGACCTCCGGCGGCGCGCTCGGTGGGCAGGAGCGCGCCCTGACGATGCTTCCGTGGGACGCACCGGAGCGAGTCCTGCGGCTCAACGGTGTCGAGCGCGCCGGGCTCGTCGGCGCGGTCGACGTGAAGGGCCAGACCGTGACGGCCGTCCCGGTGAACGACCCGTCCGTCGCTGCCCTCTCGAGCCCACCCGTCCTCGCATCGAGCGGCGGCTTCCTCGAGGCGGTGCGCGGCGACGTCGTCGCCGGCCGCTACTTCGACGACGGCCACTCCGAGCGTGCGGACCGGGTCGTGGTACTCGGTGAGCGCGCTGCGACGAAGCTCGGCGTCAACCGCCTCGAGAGCCAACCGTCCATCTTCATCGGGGAGACCAACTACACCGTCATCGGGATCGTCAACGGGATGGACCGCCGCAGCGACGTGCTCGACGCGGTCGTCCTGCCGATCGGTACGGCGCGTGCGGACTACCAGCTCCCCGCCGCGGAAGAGCTGCACGTGCGCATCGCCACGGGGGCGGGGCCGCTCGTCAAGGAGCAGGCACCCGTCGCGCTCGACCCCAACGCCCCGGAGACGTTCTCCGTGGCCGCTCCGCGCAGCGGCTCCGACCTGCGCGAGAACGTCCAGGCGAGCGTCGACGCGATCTTCCTCGCGCTCGGCGGCGTCGCCCTGCTCGTCGGGGGCGTCGGCATCGCGAACGTCACCCTCCTGTCGGTCATGGAGCGCCGTGGGGAGATCGGGCTGCGCCGGGCCCTGGGGGCCACGAAGCGCAACATCGCCGGTCAGTTCGTCGTCGAGTCCGTCGTCATCGGGTTGCTCGGCGGGCTCATCGGGGCCGCCCTCGGGGTGTTCATCGTCGTCGGCGTGTCCGTCGTGCGGGAGTGGACACCGATCCTCGACATCCGGATGGCGGGCGGCGCCGCGCTGCTCGGTGGGGTCATCGGGCTCCTCGCGGGCCTCTACCCCGCCATGAAGGCGGCGGCCGTCGAGCCGATCGCCGCGCTGCGCGGCGGAGCCTGAGCTCCGCCGCCAGCGTCAGAAGGCGTACTCGACGACGAGCGGGGCGTGATCGCTCCAGCGCTCGTCGTGCGCCGCGGCACGGTCCACCTCGGCCGTCGACGCGAGCTCGCCGAGGGCGGGCGTGGCGAGCTGGTAGTCGATCCGCCAGCCGGAGTCGTTGTCGAACGCCCGCCCCCGGTTGGACCACCACGTGTACGGCCCGGGGCCCGGACCGCCGAGCCGGCGCCCGAGGTCGTCCCAGCCCGCCGCGAACCACCGGTCGAGGTAGGCCCGCTCCTCGGGAAGGAACCCGGCCTGCTTGAGGTTGCCCTTCCAGTTCCGGATGTCGTCGTTCGTGTGCGCGATGTTGAGGTCGCCCGCGACGAGCACGAACCGCGCGTCCGCGAGCTCCTCGAGGCGCGCGGTCACCTTGTCGAGGTAGGCGTACTTCTCGTCCATCTTCGGGGTGCCGACGCTGCCGGAGTGGATGTACGCCGAGACGACCGTGAGCAGGTCCCCGGACGGCAGCCGCAGGTCGGCCTCCACCCAGCGGCCGGTGTCCACCGGCACCTCGGTCTCGCCCGCGCCGAGCCCCACCCGGACGGCCTCGAAGGGCAGCCGGCTCGCGACCGCGACACCCGCGCGGCCCTTGATGTCGCACGCCTGGTGCACGCTGTGCCAGCCCGGCCCGAGGAGGTCCGCGAGGATCTCGTCGGTCGCCCGGACCTCTTGCAGGAGGAGCACCTGGGGGTCGCGTCGTGCGAGCCACTCCCCCATGCCCTTGCGGTACGCGGCACGGATCCCGTTGACATTGACGGTGGCGACGGTGAGCATCGGCCCCTACCTGCCGTTCTCGTCCGACGCGGCGGCGGCCTCGCGCTCCGCGGTCGCGACGACGTTCGCCAGGAGCATCGCCCGCGTCATCGGACCCACCCCGCCGGGGTTCGGTGAGATCCACCCCGCCACCTCGGCGACGGCCGGGTCGACGTCGCCCACGATGCGGGCCCTCCCCGTCGCCTCGTCGGTCACCCGGCTCACGCCGACGTCGACGACCACAGCGCCCGGCCGCACGTCCTGCGGCTTGACGATCCCCGGGACACCCGCCGCGGCGACGATGACGTCGGCGGTGCGCAGGTGGGCGGACAGGTCCCGGGTGCCCGTGTGCGTGAGGGTGACGGTCGCGTTGACCGCGCGACGGGTGAGCAGCAGGCCGATCGACCGGCCCACCGTCGTGCCACGGCCGACGACGACGACGTGCTTGCCTGCGAGATCGATACCGTTGCGGTCGAGGAGATCGATGATGCCCGCGGGCGTGCAGGGCAGCGGCGAGGTGATCGTCTCGTTCGTGCGCAGCACGAGGCGACCGAGGTTCGTGGGGTGCAGCCCGTCGGCGTCCTTGGCCGGGTCGACGAGCTCGAGGACGGCGTTCGTGTCGACGCCGCGCGGCAGGGGCAGCTGGACGATGAACCCCATGCATGCCGGGTCCTCGTTGAGGCGCCGGACAGCGGCTTCGATGTCCGCCTGGCTCGCGTCCGCGGGCAGGTCCTCACGGATCGACGCGATGCCCACCTCGGCGCAGTCGCTGTGCTTGCCGGCGACGTACTTCGTCGAGCCGGGGTCCTCACCCACGAGGAGCGTGCCGAGGCCGGGGGTGATCCCCCGCTCGCGGAGGGCGTCGACACGCACCGCGAGCTCGGACTTGATCTGCTTCGCTGCGGCCTTGCCGTCGAGAATCTGTGCGGTCATGAGGTCTCCTCCACCGGGAACGGGACGGACGGCGCGGGGCCCGCAGCGTGCTCGCTGGTGCCCCGCGCCGGGGTGAGGGTGCTGTCTGTGACGCTCGAGACTGTCTGTACAGCTCGAGGCCGTCAGTACTGCTCGAGGCCCGGGTACAGCGGGAAGTCACCCGTGAGCTTCTGGACGCGGGCGCGCAGGGAGTCGACGTCGGCGGCCGCGCCGGACACGAGTGCCGTCGCGATGATCTCGGCGACCTCGGCGAACTCGGCGTCGCCGAAGCCGCGGGAGGCGAGCGCCGGCGTGCCGATCCGCAGGCCCGACGTCACGCGCGGGGGGCGCGGGTCGAACGGGACCGCGTTGCGGTTGACCGTGATGCCGACCGCGTGCAGGAGGTCCTCGGCCTGCTGGCCGTCGAGCTCGGAGTGACGCAGGTCGACGAGCACGAGGTGCACGTCCGTCCCGCCCGTGAGGACCGAGACACCGGCACCCGCGACGTCGGGCGCGGTCAGGCGCTCCGCGATGATCCGGGCACCGTCCAGGACGCGCTGCTGGCGCTCCCGGAACTCGGCCGAACCGGCGATCTTGAACGCCACGGCCTTCGCGGCGATGACGTGCATGAGCGGGCCGCCCTGCTGCCCCGGGAACACCGCGGAGTCGATCTTCCTGGCGAACGCCTCGCGGGAGAGGATGAAGCCGGAGCGGGGTCCACCGATGGTCTTGTGCACGGTCGAGGACACGACGTCGGCGTACGGCACCGGGCTGGGGTGCAGGTCCGCGGCGACGAGCCCGGCGAAGTGCGCCATGTCGACCCACAGCTTGGCCCCGACCTCGTCGGCGATCGACCGGAAGGCCGCGAAGTCGAGCTGGCGCGAGTAGGCGGACCAGCCACCGATGATGACGTCCGGACGCTCGGCGAGCGCCGTCTCGCGGACCTTATCCATGTCCACGAGGTGCGTCTGCGGGTCGACGCCGTACGCGGCGACCTCGTAGAGCCTGCCCGAGAAGTTGATCTTCATGCCGTGCGTGAGGTGCCCGCCGTGCGCGAGCTCGAGGCCGAGGATCTTGTCACCCTTGTTGATGAGGGCGTGCAGGACGGCGGCGTTCGCCGTCGCACCGGAGTGCGGCTGGACGTTCGCGTGCTCGGCGCCGAAGAGCTCCTTCGCGCGCGCGATGGCGAGGACCTCGGCGACGTCGACCTGCTCGCAGCCGCCGTAGTACCGCTTGCCCGGGTACCCCTCGGCGTACTTGTTCGTCAGGACGGAGCCCTGGGCCTCGAGGACGGCGCGCGGGACGAAGTTCTCGGAGGCGATCATCTCGAGGGTGTCGCGCTGCCGCGCGAGCTCCCCGTCGAGGACCGCGGCGATCTCCGGGTCGACCTCGGCGAGGCCCTGGTTCATGACGGTGTGCTGGCTGTTTCCGGTCTGGGCGGTCATGCGTCTCCTTGCAGCGCGGGACGGCGGTCAGGCCCCGGCCGGGGACCTGCTCGCCTCGTGTACCTGCTGTGCGTGAGGGGCCCGGCCGTCGCGGCACCGCACACACGTGTGTGGTGACCGGGGCCCAGGCGAACGACCCGAAGTCTTCGAGAACACGTCACTCCCCGGTGGTCATCCACCATGCCCGCTGCCGACCGTGCGCACAGGGTCCTCAGACACCGTGCGGGACGGACGGGGTGCGGGACTGCGCCAGTCGCGACACCGCGATCCTACACGGGCGACCCGGAAGACTCCGACTCCGACTCCGCGGCATCCTCGGCCCCGGACTCGCCGAGGATGCGGCGCAGGTACGCATAGGTGAGGTCGCCCGCCACCCGGTCGTGCTGGTGCTCGTAGCCCTGCTTCTCGTAGAGCGCGAGGTTCTGCTTCGAGTCCTTGCCGGTGAAGACCCAGATCTCCGTGGTCTCCTCCGGCAGGTGCGGGAGGACAGCGAACATCATCTGCGTGCCGATCCCCTTGCCCTGGAGGTCGGGGGCGACGGCCAGACGCCCGAGCGTCGCCTTGCCCTCCTCGATCTCCACCCGCACAGAGCCGACGAGGCGGCTGCCGGCCCAGGCACCGAGCGTCACGACACCCTCCGCGGCGAGGTCGGCGCGCAGCTCACCGAGCGTCTGGGTCAGCGGCGGGATGTTCGGGTCCCCGTACAGCTGGGCCTCGGTGACGAACGCGGCACGGCGCAGCGTGAGCAGCTCTCCGGCGGCGTCGTCGGTGACCAGTCCGATGGTGATGTCCAGATCGCTCATGCACGTATCGTCTCAGACTCCGTGCGCACACCCCGCCGCCGCACCACCCCTCGGGCACTACCCTTGGCCGGGTGACATCTCCCGCCACCTCCTCCCCCGCGAACCTGCCCACGGCCGAGCAGACCGGCGCTCGGACGCACTGGGTCCTCTCCCTCTCCTGCCCCGACCGGCCCGGGATCGTGCACGCCGTCGCCGGCCTGCTGGCCGCGCACGGCGGGAACATCACGGAGTCCCAGCAGTTCGGCGACCCGGACACGAACCTCTTCTTCATGCGCGTGCAGGTGCAGTCGGCCGCGTCCCGGCAGGAGCTGGCGGACGCCGTCGAGGAGCTCGCGGCAGAGTTCTCGATGAGCTGGAACCTCGATGTCGTGGGGCGCCCGGTCCGGACGCTCGTCATGGTCAGCCGCGCCGCGCACTGCCTCAACGACCTGCTGTTCCGCCAGCGGTCGGAGGACCTGCCCCTCGACATCGTGGCCGTCGCCGGAAACCACAGGGACCTCGAGTCGCTCACCGAGTTCTATGGCAAGGAGTTCCACCACATCCCGGTCACGAAGGACACGAAGGCCGAGGCGGAGGCGCAGCTGCTCGCGCTCGTGCGGGAGCTCGACGTCGAGCTCGTCGTGCTCGCCCGGTACATGCAGGTGCTCTCGGACGACCTCTGCCGCGAGCTGCAGGGCCAGGTCATCAACATCCACCACTCGTTCCTGCCGAGCTTCAAGGGCGCCAAGCCCTACCACCAGGCGCACGACCGGGGCGTCAAGCTCATCGGCGCCACGTCGCACTTCGTCACCGGGGACCTCGACGAGGGTCCGATCATCGAGCAGGACGTCGAGCGGGTGGACCACTCCCGGACGACCGCCGAGCTCGTCGCGCTCGGCCAGGACGTCGAGCGGCGGGTGCTGGCACGCGCCGTCCGGTGGCACGCTGAGCACCGGGTCCTGCTCAACGGCCACCGGACCGTCATCTTCCGCTGACGGCCCCGCGCGCGTCCCGGACCGTCACCAGCGCCCCGGGGTCGCTCTCGAACGGGCGCGCCGGGCAGCGGTGTCGATCATGATCGCCAGGACGAGCACGACGCCGGTCACCATGTAGTAGACGTCGACGCCGAGGTTCATGAGCGTGAGCCCGCTCGAGATCGCCTGGATGACGAGGATCCCCAGGAGCGCAGCCCACGCGCTCCCGCGCCCCCCGAACAGGCTCACGCCCCCGATCAAGGCTGCCGCGATCGCCGTGAGGGACGCCTCGGTCCCGCCACTGCCCTGGTTCGCGGCGGCGAGCCGGCCCACGGCCAGCACCCCGCCCACCGCGGCCAGGGAGGAGCAGGCGACGAACACGGACACCGTGACCCGCCGGACCGGCAGCCCCGCCCGGCGTGCCGACTCGACGTCACCGCCCACCGCGCGCACGACACGCCCCCATCGTGTCCGGCGCAGCAGGAGGTCCGCCGTGGCGACGAGCCCGACGAAGACGGTGAACATGGCGGACAGACCACGATCGGTCCCGAGGTGCGCCACGCCGCAGACGAGGACGACCGCCAGGACACCCACCCGCAGCCACAAGGACCGCCAGGACGCGACCGGCAGGTCGGCGTGCGCCCGACGGGAGCGCTCGATGAGACGGCTCGCGGCGTACCCGGCGACGACACACCCGACGAGCGCGTACGCGAGAGGTTGCGGCAGGAACATCTGCTGGGCGAACCGCACGAGCCACGAGTCGAGGGGCATGCTCACGGACCCCGTGCTGCCCAGGACCCGCAGCTGCAACCCGAACGCGACGAGCAGCCCCGCGAGCGTGAGGACGAAGCTGGGCAGGCCCAACCGTGTGCTCAGCAGGCCGTAGACGAGACCGAAGGCCGCGCCCAGCGCGACCGCGGCGACGATCGTCACCGCGAGCGGGGCGTCGAGCCGCATGAAGGCCACCGCGACGACGGCGGACCCCAGTCCGCTGACGGCTCCGACCGAGAGGTCGATCTGCCCCACGAGCAGGATGAGGACGACGGCGAGCGCGAGAACGCCGCTCGAGCTCGACTGGAGGGTGAGGTTGACGAGGTTCTCGCTCGCCAGGAAGGTCGTGTCGAGCACCTGGAAGACGACGGCGATGAGGACGAGCACGCCGACGACCGGGAGCGCACCGAGGTCCTCGCCGCGCAGCCGCGCCAGCACCTGCGCGCTCCGACCCCCGCCTGTCGGGGTGGGGCCTGCCGTCACCGAGCGCGCGGGGGCGGTCATCGGGCCAGCCCCGGTGCGGCACCGGTCACGGCAGCGAGCAGGTCCTCGTAGGTGGTCTCGCGCGCCGGGAAGAGTCCGTTGACGCGGCCCAGGCGCAGGACGGCGATGCGGTCGGCCACCGCGTGCACGTCGGCCATGTTGTGACTGATGAGGACCACGGCATGACCCCGTTCTCGGAGGCGTTCGATGAGATTGAGGACCTCGGCCGTCTGCGTCATACCGAGGGCTGCGGTCGGCTCGTCGAGGATGACCACACGCGGCTCGCCGAGGAGCGCGCGGGCGACGGCCACGGCCTGCCGCTGGCCTCCCGAGAGCGCGGCGACGGACGCGCGGACGGACGGCACCCGTGCGGCGAGCTGGCCCAGGAGCTCCCACGCCCGACGTTCCATCGTCACCTCGTCGAGCAGGGCACCGCGCCGCAGCTCGTTGCCGAGGAACAGGTTCTCGACGACGTCGAGGTTCTCGCACAGCGCCAGCTGCTGGAACACCGTCGCGATACCCCAGGAACGGGCCGCAGCGGGCGACGCGAAGACGACCGCCTCGCCGTCGACCAGCACCTCGCCCGCATCCGGCCGTGTCACCCCAGCCATCACCTCGACGAGAGTCGACTTGCCCGCACCGTTGTCGCCGACGACGGCGAGCACCTCGTGCGGGCGGACGTCGAGGTCCACACCGACGAGCGCGCGCACCGCTCCGAAGCTCTTCGATACCCCGCGCAGGCTGAGGACGGGCGTGCCGCCCGGGGCCGCGCTCGCATTCGTCACCATGATCACCTCTCCTCCGCCGGGAGCAGACCCACGGCGGCGCACGCCTGCTCGTACGGCTGGACGCAGATCTCGTCGACCGTGAAGACTCCGCCGTCGATGAGCACCTCCTGGATGGTCTCGCGCATGACCGCGACGGGCTGCAACAGCTCGGCCGGCACACCGTCGACGGTCTCCGAACCAGCGGTCCCAGATCCGTCGAGCAGCCCGACCGCCAGCTCCGCGGCCGTGCGGGCCTGCTCGGCGATCGGCTTGTAGACGGTCATGTGCTGGTCCCCCGAGACGATCCGCTGCACCGCCATGAGCTCTGCGTCCTGACCGGTCACCGGCACGCTACCGAGCCCTGCCGCCCGCATGGCCGCGACCGCGCCGCCCGCTGTGCCGTCGTTCGCCGCGTACACGGCGTCCACCTCCGCGCCATACAGGGCCAGCTGTCCGGACACCCAGTCCTGGGCCTTGTCGGGGCTCCAGTCGGGGGTGTCGTACTCGGCGAGCACCCGCACACCGCTGCCGGCGAGGGCGTCGTCCAGACCTTCGCGCAGTGCTGCGGCGTTCGTGTCGGTCACTGCTCCGTTGACGACGAGGATCCCACCCTCGGGCTCCCCCGCGGCCTCGAGCGCGGCGAGGAGCGCCTCACCCTGGAGCCGTCCGATGCGCGTGCTGTCGAAGGACACGTAGTGGTCCGCACCGGCGAGGAAGCGGTCGTACGCGACGACCGGGACGCCACGGTCCTGGGCCGCGGCGACGATGCTCGCCGCAGCCGCCGCGTCGACGGCGTCGAGGACGAGGACGTCCGCGCCCTGGGTCAGGGCAGACTCGGCCTGCTGCTGCTGCCGCGCGGGGTCCTGGTTCGCGTTGGCGTAGATCACCGCACAGTCCGCGCACCGGTCAGCCACGGCCCCGACGAACACCGGCCTGTCGAGGCTCTCGTACCGGGCCGTCTTGGACTCCGGGAGCAGGAACGCGATGGTTCCTCCTGCGGCACCGGGGGTGGCGCAGGCGACGAGCGGCAGGACGAACGCGGCGAGCAGCGCACCGGTCGCGCTGCGACGTGCCGCGGCCCGCCGTCTCCGGGGCCCGCTGCTCGGGGGCATGGTCGTCATGGTCGTCCTTCGTCCTGCGTCAGCACTGCGGGCAATGGTCCCCCGGCGATCTGTGCGCGGTCCATGGCAAGCAGCAGGGCGCCCCGCACCTCGGCCAGGTTGCCGAGGTCCGACGTGACGACGGGCACCGGCCCCGCCGTGCTCTGCACGGTGTCGCGCGCGAGCGCTGCTCGGAGCGGGTCGAGGACGAGGTCCCCGGCCCGGGCGAGGGGGCCGCCGAGGACGACGACCTCGGGATCGGCGACGGCGCACAGGACGGCGACCGCGTGCCCGATCCGCTCCCCTGCCGCGGCCAGCACCTCACGGCAGAGGTCATCTCCGCTCGCGGCCAGGGTCAGCACCTCGTTGAGGCTGAGGTTCCCGTGACTGTCCTGGAGCGCACCGAGCAGGGCGTCGGTGCCCGCGTAGGTCTCGAGGCATCCGCGCTGCCCGCAGCGACACAGGGGTCCGCCGGCCTCCACCTGGAGGTGGCCGATCTCACCGGCTGCTCCGCTGCGACCGTGCATGAGCGACCCGCCGACGACGAGGCCCGCGCCGATGCCGTGCGAGGCACGCACGTAGACGGCGTGCTCCCGGCCCCGCGCCGCTCCGGCGCGGACCTCGGCCAGCGCGCCGAGGTTCGCGTCGTTGTCGACGTACACCGGTACGCCGAGCTGCTCAGAGAGGAGGTCGGGCACGCTCACGCTCTGCCACCCGCGCAGCACCCCGACCGTCGACACGCGCCCCGTGCGGGGATCGACCGCGGCGGGCACCCCGACGCCCACCCCGAGAACCTCGGCCATCGTCGCGTCGACCTGGTCGACGAGCTCCGCGAGCAGGATCCCGGCACGGTCGAGGCCGTTGTCTCCTCGATGATCGGGCGGGAGGGGCATCCGCTGCTCAGCGATGATCCGGTGGGCGGTGTCGGCGAGCGCGACGCGCAACGACCGGGTGCCGAAGTGCACCCCCGCGACGAGCCCGAGGTTGCGGGCGAGCGTCACCTGCTGCGCCCGCCGCCCGCTCCGTGACGTCGGAGCCGTGTGCAGGACCCCGATCGAGCTGAGCTCCTTGACGATGTTCGAGACGGTCGCCGGCGACAGCCCTGTGACCCCGGCGAGCTCGACCTGCGTGAGCGAGCCGCGCTGCTGCACCGCGGTGACGATCCGGGCCCGGTTCGCCTCGCGCAGCGAGGTCTGCGAGCCGGGCGTCGTCCGGTCCTGTCTCACGGTCGCCAGCGTACCGTCGGGCGGGCCTCGCGACCTTCGGCGCCCGACGACCTCCCCGCACCGTCGGCGGAAGAGGAGTCGGCACGGGCCGACGGGACATGACGTCGCCGGCTGGGCCGCGCGGTGAAATCTATCGGGCGCCATCCGCCGGGGAGACCCCCCGGCGGCGACCGGTGTACGGATGAAGCCCTCGGGGCGCCTATCCATGCCGGAGATGAAACGTTTAAGGGGGTGTCGAAAGTTCACGAAACTTGTCGCAACCTCTTGACCGCATCGGGTGAAACGGTGAGTGTGTGACGAGCGCCCCAATCCGGGCGCTCCGGCCGCGCAGCGACGCGTCGACCGGGAGAGTCCAGTGGAGGATCAATGACGAACCCACCCATGTTGACGCGGTTGAGGGGCGGCTCCGCGAGCCGACGCTCACGCGCCAGCCGTACAGTCTTCGGCGCACTGGCCACGGCCTGCGTCGCGGCAGTCACCCTCAGCACGATCCCCGCAGCAGCGGCCGGATCGACGCTCGCGGCGGCAGCTGCCGAGACGGGCCGGTACTTCGGCACGGCGATCGCGGCCAACAAGCTCAACGACTCGGCCTACACGACCATCGCGAACCGCGAGTTCAACATGATCACGGCCGAGAACGAGATGAAGATGGACGCTCTCGAGCCCAACCAGAACCAGTTCAACTACACCAACGGCGACCGCATCGTGAACTGGGCCCTGCAGAACGGCAAGCAGGTGCGAGGCCACGCCCTCGCCTGGCACTCCCAGCAGCCCGGCTGGATGCAGAACATGTCCGGCACCGCCCTGCGCAACGCCATGCTCAACCACGTCACCCAGGTCGCCACCCACTACAAGGGCAAGATCTACGCCTGGGACGTCGTCAACGAAGCCTTCGCCGACGGCAGCTCCGGCGCCCGCCGCGACTCCAACCTCCAGCGCACCGGCAACGACTGGATCGAGGCCGCGTTCCGCGCCGCCCGCGCCGCCGACCCCGCCGCCAAGCTCTGCTACAACGACTACAACACCGACAACTGGGCGCACGCCAAGACCCAGGCCGTGTACAACATGGTCAAGGACTTCAAGGCCCGCGGCGTACCGATCGACTGCGTCGGGTTCCAGGCCCACTTCAACAGCGGCAACCCGGTCCCCTCCGACTACCACACGACGCTCAGCAACTTCGCCGCCCTCGGCGTCGACGTCCAGATCACCGAGCTCGACATCGAGGGCTCCGGCTCCTCGCAGGCCCAGCAGTACGACGGCGTCGTCCAGGCGTGCATGGCCGTCGCCCGCTGCACCGGCATCACCGTCTGGGGCGTCCGCGACCCCGACTCATGGCGTGCGAGCGGCACCCCGCTCCTCTTCGACGGCTCCGGGAACAAGAAGGCGGCCTACACGTCCGTCCTCAACCGTCTCAACGGCGGCGGCGGCAGCCCGGCGAACCCGGGCACCGGCAACCCTGGAACAGGCAACCCCGGAACCGGCACCCCCACCGACCCTCCGCCCACGGACCCCGGCACCGGTGCAGCCTGCACCGCGACGTACTCCGAGGGACAGAAGTGGAACGACCGGTTCAACGGGACGGTCACCATCCGCGCCAACCGCGCCATCACCAGCTGGACCTCGACCGTCACGCTGCGCTCACCACAGCGCATCACCGCCACCTGGAGCGGCACCCCGACCTGGGACTCCTCCGGCAACGTCATGACGATGCGTCCGGCCGGTAACGGCAACCTGGCCGCTGGCC
The DNA here is from genome assembly GCF_059621145.1 of Sanguibacter sp. Z41_6. Taxonomy (NCBI): domain Bacteria; kingdom Bacillati; phylum Actinomycetota; class Actinomycetes; order Micrococcales; family Sanguibacteraceae; genus Sanguibacter; species Sanguibacter sp. Z41_6. The sequence goes on from NZ_JCAQIF010000003.1 coordinate 462,965, forward strand.
AGACCACGACGTTCGGCTTCACCGTCAACCACGGCGGCCAGTGGGCATGGCCCACGGTCTCCTGCTCCTGAACCTGACCCGGGCCACTCACCCCTGACCAACCCGGGTCACCACACGACGGCGGTCTGCGCGAGCAGGCCGCCGTCGTCGTCCCCACAGGGCGACGACACGTCCCGCAGGATCGGCGCGCACCCCGCGCTCCCGGCCCGGCGCGTCATCACGACCGACCCACCACCTCGCCGCCAGGGCACGAGCGTGTCGCCGAGCGGCTCCTCCTCACGGGCGACGACGCCCGTGAGTCCACTCCCATGGAGGACCCATGACGAACCCACCACCCCTCGCGCGCACGCGCAGGGTCACCCGTGGATGCGTGTCCCGCGCTTACCGCGCTACGTTCGGCGCCCTCGCGACCGCGCTCGTCGCGGCGGCCACGCTCACCGCTCTCCCTGCTGCGGCGGCCGACCCGCCGACGTGCTCCGCGGGGTACGTCGCGCTCACGTTCGACGACGGTCCGACGGCGGCCACCACCTCGCGTCTCATCGAGATCCTGCGCACCAACAACGCGACCGCGACCGTCTTCCCCACGGGTCAGAACATCCAGAGCAACCCCGCAGGGCTGCGGGCGTACAACGATGCCGGCCTCGTCGTGGGGAACCACAGCTGGAACCACCCGCACCTGACGAGCATGAGCAGCGCAGACGTGCGGTCCCAGCTCGAACGGACCCAGCAGATCGTCCAGCAGACCATCGGCAAGACGCCCAACCTCTTCCGCCCCCCGTACGGCGAGACGAACTCGACGCTCCGGTCGATCGAGTCGTCCCTGGGTCTCACCGAGGTCATCTGGTCCGTCGACTCCGAGGACTGGAACAACCGGACGTCGAGCCAGATCCGTCAGCGCGTCGCGGCGGTCCAGGCCGGCGGAGTCGTACTCATGCACGACTGGCCCACGGCCACGCTCGACGCACTCCCGGGCATCATCTCGGACCTCCGAGCCCGCAACCTGTGCCCCGGTGTGATCTCCCCGACGACGGGGCAGGCCGTCGCACCGACGACGACCGCGCCGACGAACCCGACCGACCCGGGCACGCCGGCCAACCCCACCAACCCACCCGCGACCGGTGCAGCCTGCACCGCGACGTACTCCGAGGGACAGAAGTGGAACGACCGGTTCAACGGGACGGTCACCATCCGCGCCAACCGCGCCATCACCAGCTGGACCTCGACCGTCACGCTGCGCTCACCACAGCGCATCACCGCCACCTGGAGCGGCACCCCGACCTGGGACTCCTCCGGCAACGTCATGACGATGCGTCCGGCCGGTAACGGCAACCTGGCCGCTGGCCAGACCACGACGTTCGGCTTCACCGTCAACCACGGCGGCCAGTGGGCATGGCCCACGGTCTCCTGCTCCTGAACCTGACCCGGGCCACTCACCCCTGACCAACCCGGGTCACCACACGACGGCGGTCTGCGCGAGCAGGCCGCCGTCGTCGCGCTCCGGCGTGACGACGCTCGGGCAGCGAAACGTTTCAGACTCGCTGAAATCGCCATGAACAGCACGAAACGCTTGACCTCGCAGGGATCGCCCACGACTCTGAGAACGCGCCGCAGTGCGCGACCTTTCTCGTAGACGCTGGGGTCTGCGGGGCCACTCTCCTGGAGGATCGATGACGAACCCACCCCTCACGCGTGCCCGCAGCGGATCCCGCCGCGCTCCGTCGCGTGGATGCCGCGCTGTGTTCGGTGCCCTGGCCACGGCCTGCGTCGCTGCAGTCACCCTGACCGCCCTCCCCGCCTCGGCGGCCGGCACGACTCTGGCGACCGCGGCAGCCGAGTCCGGTCGGTACTTCGGCACGGCGATCGCGGCCAACAAGCTCAACGACTCGACCTACACGACCATCGCGAACCGCGAGTTCAACATGATCACGGCCGAGAACGAGATGAAGATGGACGCCACCGAGCCCAACCAGAACCAGTTCAACTACACCAACGGCGACCGCATCGTGAACTGGGCGCTGCAGAACGGCAAGCAGGTGCGAGGCCACGCCCTCGCCTGGCACTCCCAGCAGCCCGGCTGGATGCAGAACATGTCCGGCACCGCCCTGCGCAACGCCATGCTCAACCACGTCACCCAGGTCGCCACCCACTACAAGGGCAAGATCTACGCCTGGGACGTCGTCAACGAAGCCTTCGCCGACGGCTCTTCCGGCGCCCGCCGCGACTCCAACCTCCAGCGCACCGGCAACGACTGGATCGAGGCCGCGTTCCGCGCCGCCCGCGCCGCCGACCCTGCCGCCAAGCTCTGCTACAACGACTACAACACCGACGACTGGACCCACGCCAAGACCCAGGCCGTGTACGCCATGGTCAAGGACTTCAAGGCCCGCGGCGTACCGATCGACTGCGTCGGGTTCCAGTCCCACTTCAACCCGCAGAGCCCCGTCCCGGCCAACTACCAGACGACCCTGCAGCGGTTCGCCGACCTCGGCGTCGACGTCCAGATCACCGAGCTCGACATCGAGGGCTCCGGTGCATCACAGGCCCAGAACTACGACGCGGTGACCCGGGCGTGCCTCGCCGTCACCCGCTGCACCGGCATCACCGTCTGGGGCGTCCGTGACACGGACTCCTGGCGCGCGAGCGGCACCCCGCTGCTCTTCGACGGCTCCGGGAACACGAAGGCTGCCTACACCTCCACCCTCAACGCTCTCAACTCGGCCTCGAGCACCCCCGTGGACCCCACGGATCCCACGGATCCGACCGACCCCACCGACCCGACCGACCCCACGGACCCGACGGATCCCGTCGAGCCGCCAGCGGGGACATGCTCGGCGACGCTCGCGGTCGCCAACTCGTGGCCCGGTGGGTACCAGGGCACGGTGACCGTGACGGCGGGCTCCGCCTCGGTCAACGGCTGGTCCGTGGCGCTGACCCTGCCCGGCGGCTCCTCCGTCTCCAACCTGTGGAACGGAACTGTCTCCGGGTCCGGCCCGTACACGGTGACGAACGCGCAGTACAACGGCTCGCTCGGCGCGAGCCAGTCGACGACGTTCGGCTTCGTCGCGTCCGGTAGCGCACCGAGCGCTGGAGCGGTCACCTGCCGGTGACGACCAGGCTCAGCTCCCGGGGCGCACGGCCCCGACGATGACGAACGGCGTGGCACCGACCCGGTGCCACGCCGTTCGCGCGCCCGACCGTCCGGGCGTCAGAGGAGGCCGAGCTCCCGCACCGCGTCGCGCTCCTCGATGAGCTCCGCCACCGACGCGTCGATGCGCTGCCGGGAGAAGTCGCTGATCTCGAGCCCTTGGACGATCTCCCACGCCCCGCCGCTCGAGGTCACGGGGAACGACGACACCAGGCCCTCGGGCACCCCGTACGACCCGTCGGACACGATCCCGGCCGAGGTCCAGTCACCCTCGCGCGTGCCGGTCACCCAGTCGCGCACATGGTCGATCGCGGCGTTGGCCGCTGAGGCGGCCGAGGAGGCCCCGCGTGCCTCGATGATCGCTGCGCCACGCTTGGCCACGACAGGGATGAAGTCGTCGACGAGCCACGCCTCGTCCTCGAGGAGGGCGGTCGCTGGCTCTCCGCCGAGCACCGCGTGCGAGATGTCGGGGTACTGCGTCGCAGAGTGGTTGCCCCAGATCGTCAGACGCCGGACGTCATCGACACCCACCCCCGCCTTCTTCGCCACCTGGGTCAACGCCCGGTTGTGGTCGAGGCGCATCATGGCGCTGAACCGCTCCTTGGGGATGTCCGGCGCGTGCGCCGCGGTGACGAGCGCATTCGTGTTGGCGGGGTTCCCGACGACGAGAACCCGGATGTCGTCCGCTGCCCCCGCGTTGATCGCCTCGCCCTGCGGCTTGAAGATTCCCCCGTTGGCCTCGAGGAGGTCTCCGCGCTCCATGCCCTTCGTCCGGGGCCGGGCTCCGACGAGGAGGGCGATGTTCGCGCCGTCGAACCCGTCGCGCGGGTTGTCATGGATGTCGATGCCGGCGAGCAGCGGGAACGCGCAGTCGTCGAGCTCCATCGCTGTGCCCTCGGCCGCCTTGACCCCCTGCGGGATCTCGAGCAGGCGCAGGCGCACCGGTACGTCCGGGCCGAGCAGCTGACCCGACGCGATCCGGAACAGCAGCGCGTAGCCGATCTGACCGGCGGCGCCGGTCACCGTGACGTTCACTGGCGTGGCACTCATGTCACAACTCCTTTGTCAGTACACCGGGTGGCCGTAACGACGAAGTGCGTGACCGCCGACCGGATCACGAGGGATCTCGGGTCAACGATCACGCACTCCGCGCGGTTGTGCTACCTCAGGCCAGGCGTGCGGCGAGGTTCTCGTCGAGCGCTGCGAGGAACTCTTCCGTGGTGAGCCACGGCTGCTCGGGGCTGATGAGCAGCGCGAGGTCCTTCGTCATCTTGCCGGACTCGACCGTCGCGATGACGACGTCCTCGAGCGTCTGGGCGAACTCGGTGACCTCGGGCGTGCCGTCCAGCTTTCCGCGGTGCATGAGGCCACGGGTCCACGCGAAGATCGACGCGATCGGGTTCGTCGACGTCGGCTTGCCCTGCTGGTGCTGGCGGTAGTGACGCGTCACTGTGCCGTGGGCGGCCTCGGCCTCGACGGTCTTGCCGTCGGGGGTCATGAGGACGGACGTCATGAGGCCGAGCGAGCCGAAGCCCTGGGCCACGGTGTCGGACTGCACGTCACCGTCGTAGTTCTTGCAGGCCCAGACGTAGCCGCCCTCCCACTTCATGGCCGAGGCGACCATGTCGTCGATGAGGCGGTGCTCGTACGTGAGCCCCTTCTCGGCGAACTGCTCGGCGAACTCCGCGTCGAAGACCTCCTGGAAGAGGTCCTTGAACTGACCGTCGTACGCCTTGAGGATCGTGTTCTTCGTCGAGAGGTACACGGGGTAGTTCCGCTGCAGGCCGTACGCGAAGGAGGCCCGAGCGAAGTCCTTGATGGACTCGTTGAAGTTGTACATGCCCATCGCGACGCCGCCCTCCGCGGGCATGGTCACGACGTCGAACTGCATCGGCTCGCCACCGTCGGACGGCTCGAAGGCCATCGTGATCTTGCCGGGGCCCGGGACCTTGAAGTTCGTCGACTTGTACTGGTCACCGTGGGCGTGGCGGCCGATGATGATCGGCTTGTTCCACCCCGGCACCAGACGAGGGATGTTCGAGATGATGATGGGTTCGCGGAAGACGACGCCACCGAGGATGTTGCGGATCGTCCCGTTGGGCGAGACCCACATCTTCTTCAGGCCGAACTCCTTGACGCGGTCCTCGTCGGGCGTGATCGTGGCGCACTTGACGCCGACGTTGTGCTCCTTGATCGCGTTCGCCGCGTCGATCGTCACCTGGTCGTCGGTGGCGTCGCGGTTCTCGATCGACAGGTCGAAGTAGCGCAGGTCGACGTCGAGGTACGGGTGGATGAGGCGGTCCTTGATGAACTGCCAGATGATGCGAGTCATCTCGTCGCCGTCCAGCTCGACGACCGGCCCTACAACCTTGATCTTGCCCATGCGGGAAACACTCCTGTGTGGTTTGGTCCTGTGTGGTGCACTCGGTGCTGCTTCCGAGATTACTCGATTTCTCGACGTCAAGATATCTCGGCCGTGTCCACCGTCGTGGTCGCACCGTGCATCGCGGTGGCCACCGGACTACCGTTTCCTGAATCGCCCCGAACCGGGCGACACGTCTCCACCCTCACACGACAGGACCACCATGCCTCACGACGCCCCTGCGCAGCAGACGGCCCTCGACGGCCCTCAGACCTCCTCCGCGCACGACGCCAAGGACGGCCGTGCGGTCAGCAGCCCCTCGACGCTCGCGATCGTCGGGGCCGAGCTCTTCGGCTCCTTCCTGCTCGTCTTCCTCGGCGTCGGCGTCGCCCTGTACGCCGCGCAGCAAGACGCCGGCTCGCTCGCCGTGGCGCTCGCGTTCGGGGTCGCGCTCCTCGCCGGGATGGCCGCCGTCGGGCACCTCTCCGGCGGGCACTTCAACCCCGCCGTGACGTTCGGCGCGGCCCTGGCCGGGCGCACACCCTGGAAGCTCGTGCCGGTCTACTGGATCACCCAGGTCGTCGGGGCGACGGCCGCGGCAGCGGCGCTCTTCGCGACGATCCCCGAGCAGCTGTTCCGCGGTGCCGAGGCCACGTTCGACAACGCGCGCGACGCCTTCTCGCAGACGTCCAACGGCTTCGACGAGCACTCGCGCACCTTCATGGAGGGCACGGACGCCTTCTGGGCACAGTTCGCCTCCTACCCCCGGGAGCAGGTCGACGCAGCGATCGCCTCGGGTGAGCTGCCCGTCCCGGAGTTCGCGACGTTCGACCTCGTCGCCGTCGCCATCATCGAGGCCATCGCGACCGCGCTGCTCGTCGGCGTCTACCTCGCCGTGACGGACCGCCGGACCCGCAACCGCTACGCCCCGGTCGTCGTCGGCCTGACCTTCGGCTTCCTCGTCCTTCTTGCGACTCCCATGTCGGGCGGCTCGCTCAACCCCGCGCGCTCGCTCGCGACGGCCATCTTCTCCGAGGGCTGGGCCCTCGAGCAGGTCTGGCTCTTCTGGGCAGCACCCCTCCTGGGTGCCGCGCTGGCGGCACTGTTCTACCGCGGGTTCGCGGTCGCCGAGCCGGTGACCGAGTACGACTACGACACCACGGAGGCGGTCGTCGTCAGCGGCCCTGCCGGGACCACGGCCGCGGTCGTCGCCACCGACACGGACGCGGCAGCGCTGGACGTCGACGCCGTCCTCGAGGCGGAGCGGGACGCCGTCCTCGAGGCCGACGCCATCCCGGCGCTCGAGCGTGAGACCGAGGCTGAGACGGCCGCACGCCTCGACGCCATGGCCGACGCCCGCGCGGAGGTCATCGACGAGGCGATCGTCGAGGCCGAGGCCGTGCAGGAGTCGACCGACGTCGCGTCGCCGACCACCGACGAGGACGACACGGAGCGAGGCACGGACAAGGGCACCCCGCCCGCCTGAGTCCCACGACCGTGCCCCGCGACGGCCCGGTACGGAGCGCTCCCTGAGCGCCCTGTACCGGGCCGTCGTGCCGTGGTGGCGGCGTCGTGCCGTACCGGGCCGTCGCGCCGTGGTGGCGGCGTGCCGGCGACTACAGGTTGGGAGCGGTCCGGGCGAGAACAGCGATCGCCAGCGCCAGACCCAGGAACATCGTCACGTCCACCGGACGCGAACGGATCGTGATGCCGATCGGACCGGGGCCGGGGATGATCGCGCGCGCCAACCCCGCCGCGGTGAGCAGGACGACGAGCGCGACGGCCCCCTGGGTCGCGCCGAAGAGCACCGTCGCCGCGACGACACCGGCGAGCCCGGCGCACACGAGCCACACGGCCATCCCGCGCGCAGGTCGGTCCGCGTGCGGGTTCGGGGTCCCGGCACCGTCGGACGGCCCGGGCGCCTCATCCACCATCACGCTGCCTGTCTCCTTCGGCGGCCTTCTCACGTCACCGAGACTACCGTTGCGCGCATGACTCCCACGCACCTTCCCGGCACCCCCATGTCCGTCGTCGTCGTCGGCGCGGGTCTGGCGGGCGCGGGGACGGCCGCTGCGCTGCGGGCTCGCGGGTTCACCGGGACCCTCACCGTCCTCGGCGCGGAGGACGTCCAGCCGTACGACCGCCCCCCGTTGTCCAAACAGCTGTACAGCCGCCCCGAGCCGGCGTGGCTCCTGGACGAGCTCGGCATCGACCTGGACGCCCTCACGGACGAGCTCCTGCTCGGCGACCCCGCCGTCGCGCTCGACCTGCGGGGGCACACGGCGGAGGTCACCACCCGCTCCGGCCGGCTGATCCACGCAGACGCCGTCGTCCTGGCCTGCGGCGCGGACCCGGTCCGCCCCGCGGGGTGGGAGCACGCCGTGACCCTGCACAGCGCACCGGACGCGGAGGTGCTGCGCGCACGCGCGACCCCCGGCGCCCGGCTCGTGTGCGTGGGCGCCGGGTGGATCGGCGCCGAGGTCGCGGGCGCCGCGGCGACGGCGGGCTGCGAGGTCACCGTCGTCGAGGCCGCGACGACTCCGCTGGCCCGGCCGCTCGGGACGGAGGTCGGAGCCCATCTGGTGCCCTGGTACACCGCCGCCGGCATCCGCCTCCTCACGTCGACGACCGTGGACGGCATCGACCCCACAGGCATCCACCTTCGGCCGACCGGCAGCCCCGGACCCGGACGTGCCGCGGAGCAGGTCGACGCGGACGAGCCGGGCGGCCCGGGCCACGTGCGTGCCGACGTCGTCCTCGCGGCCGTGGGTGCCCGCCCGGCGACCGCGTGGCTCGCGAGCAGCGGTCTCGCACTCGACAGCCGCGGTGCGCTCCTCACCGACGAGACCGGCCGTGTCATGGCCTCCGTGCAGCCCGGCACACCTGCCGTCTTCGCCGTCGGCGACTGCGCCACCCGGGCGGACGGGCACTGGTCCAGCGTGCCCGGGGGGCGCTGGTCCGGCGCGCTCCAGGACCCTGATCTCGTCGCCCGGGCGGTCGTGGGCGCTGCATCGGGGCCCGTCCCGCGACCGCACACGCCCTACGTCTTCTCGAGCCAGCTCGGCCACGACCTGGCTCTCGTCGGGCTTCCCGACCCCGCCCGGGACACGGTGACGTTCCGTGGCGACCCGGGACGCTCGGACGCTGGCTGGGCGGCGTTCTACGCCCGACCGGACGGCGCCGTGACCGGGATCCTCGTCGTCGACTCCCCGCGCGACGTGTCGGCCGCGCGTCGGCTCCTCGCGAGCGGTCCGGCTGTCCTCGACCTCGCGCGCGCGGCCGACCCGTCCGTCCCCCTGCGTAGCGTCGGCATCGTCGGGTGACCCCGCACGACGCTCACTCCCCGTCCACCGGTGCGAGGAGGTCGGAGCTGGTGACGAGGTCGGTCGCGAGCGTCTTGTAGCCCTGCTCGTCGAACATCACGGTGATGCGGTCGTCCTCGACGAGGGTGACGTCGCCCTGGCCCCACTGCGCGTGCTCGACGCGCTCCCCCAGCGCGAAGGGGCCGGTCTCTGCCGTGCGGCTCGTGCCCCGCTCGCAGTTGTCGCACGTCCCGCACGGCTCCGGCTGCCCCTCACCGAGGAGCTCGAGCAGCACGCGGCGCCGGCAGTCGAGCGTGTCCGCGTACGTCCGCATCATCTCGACGCGGGAGAGGTCGACACGCTGCTGCGTCTCGCGCCGGTCGGTGATCGTCCTCATCGTCGCGGCGATCGTCCCGTCGGCGATCCAGGTCCACGTCCCGTCCGGCGCCTCGGCGACGGCCCCGACCTGGAGGAACGACCCGAGCACGCGGGAGACCGTGCGGGTCGTCAGCGACGTGCTCCCGACAAGGTCCGTGCGCGTTGCGGGCTGCTTGCGCAGCCGCTTGGCCACCGTGCGGAACGTCGAGTCCGCCGGCGCGCCGCCCGACCGGAGGTACCTGCCCAGCGAGAAGTCCTCGGCACGGTGGAAGAGGGTGGCGACCGCTGGCTGCTCGTCCCGGCCGGCACGGCCCACCTCCTGGTAGTACGCGTCGAGCGACGGGGACGGTGCCGCGTGCACGACGAACCGCACGTCCGACCGGTCGACGCCCATCCCGAACGCGCTCGTCGCGACGACGAGGTCGCCGCGACCCGTCATGAACGTGTCCTGGGCCTCGTCGCGCTCCCCCTGCGGCAGCCCCGCGTGGTACCTGAGCGCCGGACGGCCTGCGCCCGTGAGGAGCTCTGCGAGCGCCTCGACGTGCGCGCGGGTCGGCGCGTAGACGATCCCTGCGCCCTCGCTGGCGAGGACGAGCTCGACGACGGCGGCGTCCCGCGCACCTTCCTCGGTCGCGTCGCGTGCTGTGAGCCGGATGTTCGGCCGGTCGACGTCGTGCACGACGACCGCAGGGTCGACGAGCCGCAGGCGCTCGACGATGTCCGCGCGGACCGACGCGGAGGCGGTCGCGGTGAGCGCGAGGATCCGCGGCCGCACCCCGTCTCCGAAGCGGGCGGCAGCCGCGGCGACGTGGAGGTAGTCGGGCCGGAAGTCGTGCCCCCACTCGCTCACGCAGTGCGCCTCGTCGACGACGACGAGGCCGACGTCGGCGGACGCCAACGCGTCGACGACCTCGGTCCGGACGAGCTGCTCGGGAGCGAGCAGGAGGATGTCGAGGTCCCCCGACGCGGCCGCGGCGAGGGCGTCGCGCTGCTCGACGACGCCCAGCCCGCTGTTCACCGCCCGGACGCGCAGGCCGACGTCGGACAGCGAGTCCGTGTGGTCGCGCTGGAGCGACAGCGTCGGGGACACGACGATCGCCATCCGGCCGGTGAGCAGCGTCGCGATCGCGTACACGGCGGTCTTCCCGGCGCCGGACCGCGCGACGAGGAGCGTGTCACTCGTCGTGAGCGCCTCGAGCGCCTCCTGCTGGGCGTCGCGCAGCTGCGCGTCCGCGCCCAGGACCTGGTGGACAGCAGCCTCGAGAGCGGTCATCACTGGGCAACGCTATCCACGCAGCCGCGGCGGCGCCCGCCGAGCGGGCGCCGCCGGTCCGTCAGTGGGCGAAGTGCCTGGTACCGGTGAGGTAGAGCGTCGCGCCGGCCGCCTGGGCGGCTGCGACCACCTCGTCGTCGCGCACGGACCCACCCGGCTGGACGACGGCGCGGACCCCCGCGTCGAGCAGCACCTGCAGCCCGTCCGCGAAGGGGAAGAACGCGTCCGACGCTGCGACCGCACCGCGGGCACGCTCGACGTCGCCGGAGTTGGCGCGTGCGACGGCCAGCTTGCAGGAGTCGACGCGGTTGACCTGTCCCATGCCGACACCGACGGATGCCCCGTCGGCGGCGAGGAGGATGGCGTTCGACTTCACCGCGCGCACCGCGCGCCACGCGAACGCCAGGTCGGCGAGGGTCTGTGCGTCTGCGGGCTCGCCGGCCGCGAGCACCCACCCTGCGGGGTCGTCGCTCGCGCCGTCGCCGGAGGCGTCGATCCGGTCGACGGCCTGCATGAGCATCCCGCCGCTGATCGGGCGCAGCTCGATGCTCGCCGTCGGGGGGGCGTCGACCTGCAGGAGCCGGATGTTCTTCTTCGCGGTGAGGATCTCGAGCGCCTCCTCCTCGAAGCCGGGCGCCACGACGACCTCGGTGAAGATCGGCGCGATCTGCTCGGCTGCGGCGCGGGTGATGATGCCGTTGGCCGCGATGACGCCACCGAAGGCCGAGAGCGGGTCGCACGCGTGGGCCCGGGCGTGGGCGTCCGCGATGTCGGCGCCGGTCGCGATCCCGCACGGGTTGGCGTGCTTGATGATCGCCACCGCCGGGCCGCTGTGGTCGTGGGCGGCGCGCCACGCCGCGTCAGCGTCGACGTAGTTGTTGTAGCTCATCGCCTTGCCGTGCAGCTGGGTCGCCTGAGCGAGCCCGGCGGTGCCGTGGGCGTCGGTGTAGAGCGCTGCGGGCTGGTGCGGGTTCTCGCCGTACCGCAGCACGTCGCTGCGCTCCCAGGTGGCGCCGACCCAGGCCGGGAAGCCCGTGCTCACGACACCCTCGGTGGTGACGACCTCGTCCGTCGGGGCGACGACACGGCTCATCCAGGACGCCACGGCGACGTCGTACGTGGCGGTGTGCACGAACGCCTCCGCCGCGAGCGCCTTCCGCTGGGCGTAGGTGAATCCGCCGGCCTGCACGGCGTCGATGACCGCGGAGTAGGCGTCCGGGTCGACGACGACGGCCACGCTCGGGTGGTTCTTGGCCGCGGCACGCACCATCGAGGGGCCACCGATGTCGATCTGCTCGACGCACTCGTCAGGCGTCGCACCCGACTCGACCGTCGCCGTGAACGGGTAGAGGTTGACGACGACGAGGTCGAACGCCGCGATGCCCAGCTCGGCGAGCTGCGCGAGGTGGTCGGGCTTGCGGGTGTCCGCGAGGATCCCGGCATGGACGCGGGGGTGCAGCGTCTTCACCCGTCCCTCGAGGCACTCGGGGAAGCCGGTGAGGGTCTCGACACCGATGACGGGGACGCCGGCGGCAGCGATGGTCGCGGCGGTCGAGCCGGTGGAGACGATCTCGACGTCGGCGGCGTGCAGGGCGAGCGCGAGCTCCACGAGCCCGGCCTTGTCGTAGACGCTCACGAGGGCGCGGCGCACGGGGTGCTGCGAGTCGTCGGCCAGGGGTGCGGGAACGGACGTGGGGTGGGAACCGGCGGACATGGGCGTCTCCTGTCGTGGATGTTCCGGACGACGCGCAGATCGGCACGTCGGGAGGTGGAACCCAGGCGCCCAGGCGGGCGGCGCGGCACAGGGACGATCAGCCGCTCCCCGGTGGTGAACCCCACCCTCGCCAGTTGCGACCGGGGTCGATCCTACCGGTTGCGCGCCCGGCGTGGCTGGGCCTCCCCCTCGCACCCACGGGCACGAGAGCACGGGGCCGCACGCCCGCGCGTCGGTTGAGCTACCCGACGACGGCCGAACGCCCCTCCACCCGCAGGCCCTCACGAGCGATCCGCCCGACCCACTCGACGAGCATCGCGCGCTCCTGCGTCTTGATCCGCTCGTGCAGGCCGGCCTCGTCGTCGCCGGGCAGCACGTCGACGGCGACCTGGGCGATGATCGGTCCGGTGTCGACGCCGGCGTCGACCACGTGGAGGGTGCAGCCGGTGACCCGCACGCCGTACGCGAGCGCGTCCCGCACGCCGTGCGCTCCGGGGAACGCGGGCAGGAGCGCCGGGTGCGTGTTCACCGTGCGGCCGCCGAAGCGGTCGAGGAAGGCAGGACCGAGGATGCGCATGAACCCTGCGCTCACGACGAGGTCCGCCCGGAACACGTCGACCGTCTCCGCGAGCGCCGCGTCCCAGTGCCCGCGGCTGTCGAAGTCACGCGGCGAGACGGTCGCGCTGGGGATGCCGGCGTCGGCGGCGATCTCGAGGGCACCGGCAGCGGGGGTGTCGGTGATGACAGCGACGACGCGCGCCCCGTAGGCCGCGTCCGTGTGCGCGGCGAGCAGCGCCGCGAGGTTGCTGCCCCCGCCCGAGGCGAGGACGACCAGGCGTGCGACCCCGCCGTCGCCTCCCGTCACGGGCACCTCGTGGCCGGACGGTGTCGTGGTCCGGTGGCGGCGCGGTCGGGGAGATGCTGCTGCGGTGGGGCCGGTCACGGGGGAACCCTAGCGCGTGCACCCTGCGAGATACGGGAGAATGAACCCATGGGTAACCCGTACGCGCCGCCGCCCACGGGCGCACGCTCCCCCGTCACGGACCGCCCGACGGACGACGACCGTCCGACGGATCCCGATGCCCGGGCGCCCCGCCCGGCCGACGACGGGTCCGCTGCCGACGGCCCGCCCTCCGGCGCGAAGCGAGCACCGGGGTCCGCTCCACAGACGCCACCGCCGCCTCCCGACGAACCCGTGGACCCAGCCCTCGTCGCCGAGAGCGCTCGGCACGTCCTGCGGTTCGGCGTGGTCATGCTCGTCACGCTGCTCACGAGCACGCTGCCGCTACCCGCGCGGCTGGTGAGCGTCGCGGCTGCCGTCGTCGCGCTCGTTGTGGGTGTCCAGGCCCTGCGCAGGGTCCGGCGGGCCCGCGTGCGCGGGACTCTCGTCGTCGCGCTGTCCGCAGGGATGGCCATGACGACGCTGGTGGGACTCTCGACGCTCGTCGTCGCGTCCATGTGGGACATCGAGATGGATCGCCAGACGTGCGAGGCCCGTGCGATCACCCACGGCGCTCGTCTGGCGTGCCAGGTGGAGTATGAAGAGAGGCTCGAGGAGCGTCAGGACGAGCTGTCGTCCTGAAGCACGGCGCCGTCCGCACGCACAGCTCCGTCGCGGACGGCTGACGTGTCGTCGTGGTCTCCCACGCGGCGCACACGGTGCCACGCCGTCACCACCGCACGACGCACCTCCGGGCGCAGGACGAGCAGCGCGAGCAGGGCGCCGAGCGCGACGAGCCCGGCGGCACAGAGCCCGACGAACGGTGCCGAGGCGCCGACGAACTCGAGCCGCCCGGGCCCGGCAGAGCCCGTCCCGAGCGCCGCGAGAACGCCCACACCGGTGCCCGCTCCGACCCCGACGAGCGCCCCCACCACGGGGACCTGCCAGAGCGCGACGGAGGTGAGCCTGCGGTGCGTGCACCACCCCCCGACGGCGCCTGCGAGCACGACGACGACCGGGACCCACCGGAGGATCCCGCCGCCGGAGAACGGGAGGGCCCCCAGGAGCGGCAGGCCCGGGAGCGGTGCCGAGGTCACGCCGTCGGGACCGAAGTGCGTGTCGGAACCCACCGCGAAGCCGGGCCCGGTGAGCCACGCCATGGCCCACACGACGAGGTCGGGGAGCAACGCGAGCTGAGAGACCGCGAGCGAGATCCCGCTCACGAGATCGAGCTCGAGCGCATCGATGATCTCCCTGGCCGTCGAGCGTCCCGCGACGAGCCACACGAGCACGAGGACGGAGGCGGCCGCGACGACGAGGCTCGTGGCTGCGGTGGCCCCGCGCAGGGCCACGGAGAGCGGTCGGGGCATCCGGCGGCCGAGGGCGAGGACGCTGCGGCGCAGGTCACCCGCGTCCGGGCGGGAGAGCAGACCCACCATGAACCCCAGGACCGCGACGACGAGCCCTCCGAGGGCGGCGGCCACCAGCTGGTCCGGCGCGACGGCACCCGCCAGGATGGCGATGAAACCGGTCGCAGCCGCGTAGACAGCGCTGCCGACCACGACGGCGGACCACGCCGGACGGACGGACCTGCGCGCGGAGGCGACGACGCTCAGCACTGATGCGACGCTGATGCCGAGCGGGACGAGCGTCACCGTGGCGGCGGGCGTGACGAACGGCACGCCGTGCGCGAGGAGCCAGAGGTTGGTCGACACGCCCAGGGCCGCTGCCCAGGGAGCAACGGCACCGTCGACCTGCGCGGTGGCCGCGACGCCCATGGCGGTCGCGGGGACGATGACGAGGGCGAGCGAGAGGACGAGCGCCTGGAGCGCACCAAGCACGGCGGTGAGCCACGGAGCCGTGCCGTCGTGCGTGGGCTCAGGGGTGCCGGGGACGCGCTGCTCGAGGATCGTCCGCAGGGCACCGAGCCTCGACGTGCTGCGCAGGGATCCGGATGTCACGTCCCCATCGTCCCCCTGCGAGGTGCCCACCGCCGGGAGGTCGTCCGGCGTGCCCCGCCAGCGGAGCGACGGCATGCGCGTGCCGTGCCCCCGTGGAACGCCTGATGCCCGCCCCCACCGAGCGGGACGGGCATCAGGGAGCCGGTGGCGAGCACCGGCTGGGAGGCGGGTCAGGCGGAGAGGATCTCCCGCATGAGCGCAGCGGTCTCGGACGGCGTCTTGCCGACCTTGACCCCGGCGGCCTCGAGGGCCTCCTTCTTGGCCTGCGCGGTGCCCGAGGAGCCGGACACGATGGCGCCGGCGTGGCCCATCGTCTTGCCCTCAGGAGCCGTGAAGCCGGCGACGTAGCCGACGACCGGCTTCGTCACGTGCTCCTTGATGTACGCCGCTGCGCGCTCCTCGGCGTCGCCGCCGATCTCGCCGATCATGACGATCGCCGCGGTGTCGGGGTCTGCCTCGAACGCCTCGAGGGCGTCGATGTGCGTCGTCCCGATGATGGGGTCACCGCCGATGCCGATCGCGGTGGAGAACCCGAAGTCCCGCAGCTCGTACATCATCTGGTACGTCAGCGTGCCGGACTTGGACACGAGGCCCACCTTGCCCGGGCCCGTGATGTTCGACGGGATGATGCCGACGTTCGACAGCCCGGGGCTGATGAGGCCGGGGCAGTTGGGGCCGATGAGCCGGACACCCTTGCGCTGCGCGAGCGTGAAGAACTCTGCGCTGTCCTTGACCGGGACACCCTCGGTGATGATGACGACGAGCGGGATACCGGCCTCGATCGCCTCGACGACCGCGGCCTTGGTGAAGGCCGGGGGCACGAAGATCACGGAGACGTCGGCGCCGGTCGCGGCCATCGCGTCGGCGACGGACCCGAAGACGGGGACGTCGACGGTGGACTCGCCGCTCGGGAACGACACGGACGTGCCCGCCTTGCGGGGGTTGACCCCACCGACGATGTTCGTGCCGGAGGCGAGCATGCGGGTCGTGTGCTTCTGACCCTCGGACCCGGTCATGCCCTGAACGATGACCTTGGAGTCCTCAGTGATGAAGATTGCCATAGTTGTCTGCTTCTACTCTCGTTCGGGTCCGGATCAGGCGTTCGCTGCGGCGTGGGCGAGCTCGGCAGCCTTGTCGGCGCCGCCGTCCATCGTCTCGGCGAGGGTCACGAGCGGGTGGGCGGCCTCGCTGAGGATGCGACGACCCTCCTCGACGTTGTTGCCGTCGAGGCGCACGACGAGCGGCTTGGTCGCTGCGTCGCCGAGCATCTCGAGTGCGCTGACGATGCCGTTCGCGACCGCGTCGCACGCGGTGATGCCACCGAAGACGTTGACGAAGACCGACTTCACCTGCTCGTCCCCGAGGATGACGTCGAGGCCTGCGGCCATGACCTCGGCCGAGGCACCGCCGCCGATGTCGAGGAAGTTGGCGGGCTTGACCCCGCCGTGCGCCTCACCGGCGTACGCGACGACGTCGAGCGTGCTCATGACAAGTCCCGCACCGTTGCCGATGATGCCGACCTCGCCGTCGAGCTTGACGTAGTTGAGGTCGTTCTCCTTCGCCTTCGCCTCGAGCGGGTCAGCGGCTTCCTTGTCCTCGAGAGCGGCGTGGTCCGCGTGGCGGAACCCGGCGTTCTCGTCGAGGGAGACCTTGCCGTCGAGCGCGACGATGGAGCCGTCCTCGGTGCGCACGAGGGGGTTGACCTCGACGAGCGTCGCGTCCTCCTCCTTGTACACGTTCCACAGCGTGATGAACGCGGCGGCGACCTCAGCCCTGATGTCGTCGGCGAAGCCCGCTGCGGCCACGATCTCGTCGGCCTTGGCCTGATCGATCCCGACGAGCGGGTCGACGGCGACCTTCGCGAGCGCCTCGGGGCGCTCGACCGCGAGCTGCTCGATCTCCATGCCACCCTCGACGCTCGCCATGGCGAGGTAGGAGCGGTTGGACCGGTCGAGGAGCACGGAGAAGTAGAACTCCTCGGCGATCTTCGCACCCGCAGCGATCATGACGCGGTGGACCGTGTGGCCCTTGATGTCCATGCCGAGGATCTCACCGGCCTTCTCGGCGGCCTCGTCGGGCGAGTGGGCGAGCTTGACGCCGCCCGCCTTCCCGCGGCCTCCGGTCTTGACCTGCGCCTTGACGACGACAGTTCCTCCGCCGAGCTCTTCCGCGCCTGAGCGAGCCTCTTCAGGGGTGGTGGCGACCACTCCCCCCAGCACGGGAACGCCGTGCTTCTCGAAGATGTCGCGCGCCTGGTATTCGAACAGGTCCACCCTGCTGCGTCCTTCCGTCGACCGGTAAGCAAATGTCTCGACGTCGAGACATTTTCCTCAAGAGTAGACCGGGACGGCCTGTCAGCGTCACCCCCGGCCCTGAGTCCTGGGCCACACTGCTCGATCACCGGCGCTGACGGTGCTCGGCTGCGTCCCGCGGTGGCGGGCATCGCCTGACCCTCGGACGGCTGGCCGCCACGCGTCGCGGGGACGTAGGACCCGGTCCCGGCGACGGCGCGCCTGCCTACCATGGTGGCCCGCCCGGCCGCCACGAGGAGACGCCCATGAGCCGCTACCTGTCGCTCCTCGGTGTCCTCGCGCTGCTCCTGGCGGGATGTGCGGTCCCGGACCAGGACGCCCCCGGGGCGCCGACCCCCGCGGCCAGCAGCACCCTTCTCGCGGAGCACGGGCTGGACGGGATGGAGACGACCGCGCTCGTCGACCATCTCGACCGGTTGGCGGGCGGGGACCGGCCCGAGGACCTCGTCGCGTCCGTCCGTCCGGACGAGGTCCTCGTCTCCGACGGCGAGCAGGAGGTGTCGCTCAGCCTGCCCGAGGACCTGTTCTACCTGTCCGTCGCCCCGTACGCGGACGAGACGCACGAGTGCTTCTACCACAGCCTGACGACGTGCCAGGGAGAGCTCGGTGGGCAGGAGATCACGGTCCGCATCGTCGACGGGACGAGCGGCGAGGTGCTCGTCGACGAGGCGGTGACGACGTTCGACAACGGCTTCGTCGGGTTCTGGCTGCCTCGTGACATCCAGGGCACCATCGAGGTCGAGCACGAGGGCCGGGCGGGCTCGGTCGACTTCTCCACGGCGGACGATGCCGCCACGTGCCTGACCACGCTCCGGGTGCTGCCCGCCTGACGGCGGCCCCTACAGCTTCGTGACGGGAGCGAAGCGCAGCAGCAGGCGCTTCTGGCCGTCGGCGCCGAAGTCGATCTTGGCGACCGCCTTGGCCCCGACGCCCTCGACCATGACGACCGTGCCGAGCCCGAACGAGTCGTGCGTGACCCGGTCCCCCACGGCGAGGGACGGGATGTCCGCCTCTGCCTTGCCGCCTCCGGAGCCGAAGCTCGGGCTCGCCGGCTCGGCCTGCTTCTTCCACGCCGGGATGCCGGGTGACGCCGCGCGGTTCCCGCGGTAGCCGCCGCCACCGATGGGCGCGCCGAAGTCGTCGTCGTCCGACGAGCGGCGCCGGGCTCCGGACCCGTACCCACCCGAGCCGTAGCCACCGGTGAAACCGCCGGGACCGCGGAGTGCGGCCATGCTCGACTCGCGCCGCCGCCAGTCCCACAGCTCTTCCGGGATCTCGTCGAGGAACCGCGACGGCGGGAACTCGTTCGCCATGCCCCACGCCGAGCGCACGGCGGAGCGCGAGATGTACAGACGCTCGCGCGCGCGGGTGATGCCCACGTACGCGAGGCGTCGCTCCTCCGCGAGCTCGACCTCGTCGTGCAGGGACCGCATGTGCGGGAACGTGCCGTCCTCCATGCCGGTGAGGAACACGACGGGGAACTCCAGGCCCTTGGCGGTGTGCAGCGTCATGAGCGTCACCACACCGGGGTCGACCTTCGGGGTGCCCTCGTGGCCCGCGTCGTCGGAGCTGGGGATCTGGTCCGCATCGGCGACGAGCGACACGCGCTCGAGGAAGTCGGCGAGCGTCCCCTCCGGCTCGGACTCCTCGAACTCCGCTGCCACGGCGTGCAGCTCGGCGAGGTTCTCCACCCGGGTGCCGTCCTGCGGGTCGTCGCTCGCCCGCAGCTCGGCGAGGTAGCCGGTGCGGTCGAGCACCTCACCGAGCACCTCGGCCGGCCCGGCGCCCGTCTCGGCGAGCTCGCGCAGGCCGTACATGAGCTCGCGGAACGCCAGCAGCGGCTTGAGCGACCGGGACGTGAGACCCGGGATGTCCTCGACGTGGTCGAGGGCCTCACCGAACGACGAGCGCTGCCGCTCGGCCTGGGCGACGACCATCGACTCAGCACGGTCCCCGAGGCCGCGCTTGGGGACGTTGAGGATGCGCCGCAGGTTGACGTCGTCGTCCGGGTTGGCGACCGCGCGGAGGTAGGCGATGGCGTCCTTGACCTCGCGCCGCTCGTAGAAGCGGGTACCGCCGACCACCTTGTACGGCAGGCCGACCCGGATGAGCACCTCCTCGAGGGCGCGCGACTGGGCGTTGGTGCGGTAGAAGATCGCGACGTCGCCCGGCCGGACGCTCTCGGCGTCGCCGAGGCGGTCGATCTCCTGGGCGATGAACCGCGCCTCCTCGTGCTCGTTGTCCGCGACGTACCCGACGATGGGCGCGCCGGCCCCGGCATCCGTCCACAGCCGCTTGGCCTTGCGGTCAGGGTTGCGGGAGATGACGGCGTTGGCTGCCGAGAGGATGTTCTGCGTGGACCGGTAGTTCTGCTCGAGGAGGATGGTGCGCGCGTCCGGGTAGTCGGCCTCGAACTCGAGGATGTTCCGGATCGTCGCGCCACGGAACGCGTAGATCGACTGGTCGGCGTCGCCGACGACGGTGAGCTCCCCGGGACCGAGCGGAGCGGGCTGCCCGGGCTCCGGCTCCTCTGCGCGCGACCCGACCCCGGCGAGCTCCCGCACGAGGGTGTACTGCGCATGGTTGGTGTCCTGGTACTCGTCGACGAGGACGTGCCGGAACCGCCGCCGGTAGTGCTCCGCCACGGCCGGGTGCTCCTGGAGCAGCCGGACCGTCGTCATGATGAGGTCGTCGAAGTCGAAGGCGTGCGCCTGACGCAGCCGCGCCTGGTAACGCGTGTAGACGTCGGAGAGCACCTGGTCGAACTCGTTCGCGGTCGAGCCCGCAGCGTCGGACGCACCCGACTCGCGGGCGTACTGCTCCGGCCCCACGAGCTCGTCCTTGAGCGACGAGATCTTGTGGCTCAGCTGCTTGGCGGGGTACTTCTTGGGGTCGAGGTCGAGCTCCCGCAGGATCATCGTCAGCAGGCGCTGGGAGTCCGCGGCGTCGTAGATGGAGAAGCTCTGACGCAGCCCGAGAGCAGACGCCTCCTTGCGCAGGATGCGCACGCACGCGGAGTGGAACGTCGAGACCCACATGCGGCCCGCGGCGGGCCCGACGAGCGCCTCGACGCGCTCGCGCATCTCCGCGGCCGCCTTGTTCGTGAACGTGATGGCGAGGATCTCGCTCGGCCGTGCCCGTCCCGTCGCGAGGAGGTGCGCGATGCGGTGGGTGAGCACGCGCGTCTTTCCCGACCCCGCGCCGGCGACGATGAGGAGCGGGCCGCCGCCGTGCACGACGGCCTCGCGCTGCTGCGGGTTGAGGCCCTCGAGGAGGGCGTCAGACCTGCGGGAGGCCGACTCCTGCATCTCGCGTGCACGGCCCTCCCACTCCGCGGTGCGCTCGGCGGAGGCGCGCGACCACGCCGTCCCCTCCGGGCCGGTCCCCGGTCCGGTGCCCAGCCCGGCGACCGCCGCGCGGCCGCCCGGCCCCCCGGGCTCGCCGTCGGACGGCTCCGCCGCCGACGCGTCCTGGCCCGAGGGCTCGGCGCGCGGGAGTCGGACGCGGGCGGCTTCGGGGACCGGACCGTCGAAGCCTGGGAGGTGATCGAAGAGCGATGTCATAGCCCGACAAGCCTATGCGTGCCCACGGACACCGCACACCGCGTCAGCGGGCGAAGGCGCTCACCGCGAGCTGCAGCAGCCGTGACGTCTCGCCGAGCTCCGCCGCAGCGCCGCGGACCGTGTCGATCTCGAGCGACGTCGAACGCGACGCCGACTCGATGCCCTGCAGGGTCACCGCGATGTCCCGCCCGCTGTCGGCGACCGCCACCATCGTCGTCGCCATCGCGGTGGTCGTCGCCGTCTGCTCCTCGACCGCGCCGGCGATGGTCACCTGGTAGTCGTTGATGCGCGCGATGATCTGGGAGATCTGCGTGATCTCTCCCGCTGCCCGCTCGACGGCGGCCTGGATCGCCACGACCCGCTCGGAGATGCCGCCCGTCGCCCGCGCGGTCTCCTGAGCGAGGTCCTTGACCTCGCTCGCGACGACCGCGAAGCCCTTGCCCGCATCGCCGGCCCGGGCCGCCTCGATCGTCGCGTTGAGCGCGAGCAGGTTCGTCTGCTCAGCGATCGACGTGATGACCTTCACGACGCTGCTGATCTCTGCGGACGACGAGCCGAGGGTGCACACCGTCTGGTTGGTCGCCTCCGCCGCCTGCACCGCCTCGGCGGCGATCCTCGCGACTGCGTGGACGTTCTGGGCGATCTCGCTGATCGACGCGCCCATCTGGTGCGCGCCGGACGCGACGGTGTCGATCCCCTCGCTCACCGCGACGGCAGCGCCGGAGACGGCGACGGTCTGCGACGTGGCGTCGGCGGACGCCGTGGCGATCCCGTCCCCGGTCTCGATGAGGCGCGCGGCAGAGGCATCGAGCGTCGCCGCGATCCTGCTGACCTCGGCCGCGACGGACGACGAGCGGTCGAGCATCGCGTTGAGCGACACCGCGAGGTGCTCGAGCTCCGTACGCTGGCGCCCCTCGTCGAGACGGGAGGCGAGGTCGCCGGAGGCCAGGACGTCGGCGGCCCGGCGGATCGGCCGGACGATGGATCGCGCGATGAGGATGGAGCTCCCGGCGATGAACGCGAGGACCGCAGCTGCGGCGAGCAGCAGCTTCCCCGCGTCGGCGAGCGCCGCGGACCGGACGTCGTCCACATAGACACCGGAGCCGATGATCCAGTCCCACGGCTCGTAGCCCGTCACGTAGGACACCTTCGGCTGCGGGTCCTCGTGGCCCGGCTTGGGCCACTGGTACTCGACCAGTCCTGAGCCGTCGGCCTCCACGACATCGACCATCTCGACGAAGAGGTGCTTGCCGTCGGGGTCGGTGTTCTCGGTGAGGTCGGTGCCGTCGAGCTCGGGCTTCATCGGGTGCATGATCATCGTCGGATACATGTCGTTGATCCAGAAGTACTCCTCGCCGGAGTACCGGAGCTGGGCGACCGCCTGGACCGCTGCGGCCTGGGCGTCGTCCCGGCTCATCGCACCGGAGGCAGCCAGCTCGCCGTACTGCTCGAGCACGCCCGCTGCTGTCTCGACGACGGCCCGTGTGGCGGCCTGGCGCTCGGCCATGATCCGTTCGCGGACGATGGCCGACGCGGCGAGGCAGACCACAGCCATCCCGAGAGCGGACAGGACGACCATGACCACGAGACGGGTCCGGATCGAGGTCGAGGAGAGTCGTGGCAGCATGTGCGCTCGCAGGCTCGCAGGGGTGGGTCCCCGCTCTCATCGGCCGCGGAGCTGCGGATATGACCAGGGCCGTGCCACCCGAACGCGGGGCGGACGCCTGCGAGGGGGCGTGTCAGGACAAGCCTGACGAACCGCGTCGCGATCAGGTGACGAACCGCGTCGCGATCAGGTGACGAGCAGCCCGACGATCCACGCCCCCGCTGCGACGAGCGCGCCAGCGAGCTCGATGAGGATCGTGATCCCCGTGGCCGTGAGCGCCGCGCGCGTCGACGTCCAGGCCAGGCGCTGGTCTCTGCGGCGGAGGTACTCCGCGAGGTAGACGCCGCCGACGAAGCCGATGGGCAGGCCCACGACCGGGATGACGAAGAACCCGACGATCCCCAGCGCGCCGCCCACGAGGAGCGTCCGGTTGGGAACCTCGGCGCGCTTGAGGTGGCGCCCGGCCAGCACGTACTTGACGACCGCCGCGGCGGCGATGGCGACGAAGCCGACGGCGAACACGGTCCACGCTGCGGCGCCCCCGGTCACGCCGGCCCAGACGCCGACGGCGACGAGGATGATGATGCTCCCCGGGATGATCTGGGTCAGCGCACCGAAGATCCCGACGCCGATCGCGAGCCCGACGAGAAGCTCGCCGGCTCCGTTCACCAGAAGACCGCGAGGCAGATGTTCACGATGACGAGTGCGCCGATCGTGTGCTTGATCCCGACCGGGGCGTCGTCACCCTTGCGCTTGGCGACGAACGCGAGCACGGTGACGACGAGCGCGACGAGGAGCTTGACCGCGATCTTCGTGTTGTTCGGGTCGTGGACGGCGTCGGACGAGCTGGCGATCCCCACCATGGCGATGCCGGTGACGAGGGCCGTGAGGGCCGCGTGCAGGGTGCCGCGGTAGACGCCGGGCTGGCGGATGGTCGCGATCCAGCCACCGAGGACGATGGCCCAGGCGACGAGGTGGAGGACGAGGAGGAGATCGTAGAGCGTCTGCATGCCTTCGATCATAGGGAAGGCGCCGACGCCGTCACACGCCCGACCGGGGCGGTCGGCACATTCTCGGAGCACCCGGGCATCGCGCCGCCCGGTTCGCGCACCGTCTCGCATGGTGGAAAAGTGTTTCGCATGGTGGACGCGCTCGACACTGCCGCACGCCGACCCGTAGCGTCGACGCCATGACCACGGCCCGCAGCACCCAGCAGACGACGCTCTGCTGCGCCCTGCGTCGCGCATCCAGCACCTCGTGTTGCTGTTGTTGACCCGCGCCTGACCTGACCGCGCCCACGGGCGCCGATCGACCAGACCAGGGCGCGCGAGACGACCGCTCGGTCCGGAGATCATGCTGAGCCCTCCTCCTCGCGCTGCCACGCACCACCACACCGCGAGGAACCCCCACCATGACGTCATCCGCCGAGGTCGCAGCCGCTCGCCCCGCCCGCGCGGCCCGCACCCCGAAGCCGAACGGCCAGTGGAAGATCGACGGCACCACCCCCCTCAACGGCAACGAGAGGTGGAAGCAGGAGGACGGCGGCCTCAGCGTCCGTGAGCGCATCGAGACGATCTACTCCAAGGAGGGATTCGACTCGATCACCGGCGACGACCTCCACGGGCGATTCCGCTGGTGGGGCCTCTACACGCAGCGCAAGCCGGGGATCGACGGCGGGCGCACCGCCACCCTCGAGCCGCACGAGCTCGAAGACCGCTACTTCATGCTCCGCGTCCGCATCGACGGAGGCGGGCTGACCACCGAGCAGCTGCGCGTCATCGCCGAGATCTCCACCGAGTTCGGCCGGGACACGGCCGACATCACCGACCGGCAGAACATCCAGCTCCACTGGATCGAGGTCGAGGCCGTCCCGGAGATCTGGCGCCGGCTCGAGGCCGTCGGCCTGCAGACCACCGAGGCGTGCGGCGACGTCCCGCGCGTCGTGCTCGGCAGCCCCGTGGCCGGCATCGCCAAGGACGAGCTCATCGACCCCCGCCCCGTCATCGACGAGATCACCCGCCGGTACATCGGCATCCCCGAGCTCGCGAACCTCCCCCGCAAGTTCAAGACGGCGATCACCGGCCACCCCAGCCAGGACGTCGTCCACGAGATCAACGACGTCGCATTCGTCGCCCTGGAGCATCCCGAGCTCGGGATCGGGTACGACCTGTGGGTCGCGGGAGGACTCTCCGCGAACCCGCGTCTCGGCGAGCGCCTCGGCGCGTTCGTCACCGCTGAGCAAGCCCCCGACGTCTGGCACGGGGTCGCCCAGATCTTCCGCGACTACGGCTTCCGCCGTCTGCGCAACAAGGCTCGCCTGAAGTTCCTGCTCGCGGAGTGGGGCACCGCGAAGTTCCGGCAGATCCTCGAGGACGAGTACCTCGGGTACACGCTGCCCGACGGCCCGCCGGCACCACGTCCGACGAGCCCCGGTGACCACGTCGGCATCCACGAGCAGAAGGACGGCAAGTTCTACGTCGGCGCTGCGCCGTACGTCGGTCGGGTGTCCGGGACCATCCTCAGCGGTGTCGCCGACCTCGCCGAGTCGATCGGCTCGCAGCGGGTCCGCCTGACACCGCACCAGAAGCTGCTCGTCCTCGACGTGCCGCCCGCGGACGTCCGCACGGTCGTCGACGGGCTGCGCGCGCTGAGCCTCGAGGCCGAGCCCAGCGCGTTCCGCCGCAACACGATCGCCTGCACCGGGATCGAGTTCTGCAAGCTCGCGATCGTCGACACCAAGGACACGGCCACGGCCGTCATCGACGACCTCGAGAAGCGGCTCGGCGACACCTCGCACCTCAAGCCGATCACGCTGCACGTCAACGGGTGCCCCAACTCCTGCGCGCGCATCCAGACCGCGGACATCGGCCTCAAGGGCCAGATCGTCATGAACGACGCCGGCGAGCAGGTCCCCGGGTTCCAGGTGCACCTCGGCGGGGGGCTGGCCAACCAGGACCGCGACCTCGCCGGACTGGGCCGCACCGTGCGTGGCCTCAAGGTCACCTCGGACGACCTCTCGGAATACGTCGAGCGGGTGGTGCGTCGTTACGAGGCGGACAAGGACACGACGGAGACCTTCGCCGAGTGGTCGCACCGCGCCGACGAGGAGGCCTTGCTATGACCGTCGAGGACGCCCTGAGTCCGCTGGCCGCGATGCGCGCGGCCGCGCAGGCCCGGACCGAGCACCGCGAGGCGAGCAAGGCGGCCCACGCCGAGCGCCGCGCACGCACCCAGCGCCCCAAGCGCTCCGATGCCGAGCTCCAGGAGATCGTCGCCCGCGGTCAGCTCGAGCTCGCGGGCTCAGGCGTCGGCTCCGCCGACGAGGCCGATGCCGCGGCCGTCGTCGCCTGGGCCGTCCGGGAGTTCGGCGACTCGATCGCCGTCGCCTGCTCGATGGCCGACGCCGTGCTCCCGCACGTCGTCGCCGCCCAGTCCCCCTGGGTCGACGTCCTCTTCCTCGACACCGGCTACCACTTCGCGGAGACGCGCGGGACGCGGGACGCCGTCGAGCAGCAGATGGACGTGACGATCGTCGACGTCCTGCCGCAGCTCACCGTGCTGGAGCAGGACGAGACCTACGGCAAGAACCTCTTCGCGCGGGACCCTGGCGCGTGCTGCGCCATGCGCAAGGTCGAGCCCCTGCACCGCACCCTCCAGGGCTACGAGCTGTGGGTCACCGGCGTCCGCCGCGACGAGGCCCCGACGCGGGCGACCACGCCGCTCGTGACCTGGGACGACAAGAACGGGCTCGTGAAGATCAACCCGTTCGCTGCCTGGTCCTTCGACGACCTGCTCGATTACGCGAGCGAGCACCAGATCATCCTCAACCCGCTGCTCAACGACGGCTACCCGTCGATCGGGTGCGCCCCCTGCACCAACCGCGTCGCCCCCGGCGAAGACCCCCGCTCCGGCCGCTGGGCCGGACTCGACAAGACCGAATGTGGGCTCCACGTATGACGATCACCGATGCCGACGACACGGCACTCGACCACGCCACGAGCGCCGCGTCCGTCGCCGCCGCGCCGACCGACGGGACCCCGGTCCCGGCGGCGGCGCTGCGGGCCGAGCGTCGCCTGAGCCAGCTGGACTCGCTCGAGAGCGAGGCGATCCACATCATCCGTGAGGTCGTTGCCGAGTTCGAGCGTCCCGTGCTGCTGTTCAGCGGGGGCAAGGACTCCGTCGTCATGCTGCACCTCGCCGCCAAGGCGTTCTGGCCTGCGCCGGTGCCGTTCCCGGTCATGCACGTCGACACGGGGCACAACTTCCCCGAGGTCCTCGCCTACCGGGACGCCACCGTCGAGCGGCTCGGCCTGCGCCTCGTCGTCGCGAGCGTCCAGGACTACCTCGACGACGGGCGCCTGTCCGAGCGCGCCGACGGCACCCGCAACCCGCTGCAGACGCAGCCGCTGCTCGACGGCATCACGGCGCACAAGTTCGACGCCGTGTTCGGTGGCGGCCGGCGCGACGAGGAGAAGGCCCGCGCCAAGGAGCGCGTCATCTCCCTGCGCGACGAGTTCGGGCAGTGGGACCCGCGCAACCAGCGCCCCGAGCTGTGGAACCTCTACAACGGCCGCCACCGCCCGGGCGAGCACGTGCGCGCCTTCCCGCTGTCCAACTTCACGGAGCTGGACATCTGGCGGTACATCGAGCGCGAGAACATCGAGCTCCCGCCCCTGTACTACGCGCACGACCGCGAGGTCTTCGAGCGCGACGGCATGCTGCTCGCCGTCGGGCCGTACTCCCGACCCCGGGAGGACGAGCCCGTGAGCACCGTCCAGGTGCGCTACCGCACCGTCGGCGACATGTCCTGCACCGGAGCCGTCGAGTCCGACGCGACCGATGTCGCGGCCGTCATCACCGAGGTCGCCGCGACCCGCATCACCGAGCGCGGCGCGACCCGCGCCGACGACCGCATGTCCGAGGCCGCGATGGAAGACCGGAAAAAAGAGGGCTACTTCTGATGACCACCCAGGGAACGCTCCTGCGGCTCGCCACGGCCGGCTCCGTCGACGACGGCAAGTCCACCCTCGTCGGCCGCCTGCTGTTCGACTCCAAGTCCGTGCTCGCCGACCAGCTCGACGCCGTCGAGCGCGTCAGCCGCGACCGGGGCCTCGAGACCACCGACCTCGCGCTGCTCACCGACGGCCTGCGGGCCGAGCGTGAGCAGGGCATCACGATCGACGTCGCCTACCGGTACTTCGCGACCGCGCGCCGCTCGTTCATCCTCGCCGACTGCCCCGGGCACGTGCAGTACACGCGCAACACCGTGACGGGCGCCTCGACAGCAGATGTCGTCGTGCTGCTCATCGATGCCCGCAAGGGCTTGCTCGAGCAGACGCGGCGCCACCTCGCCGTCGCCTCCCTGCTCCGCGTGGCGCACGTCATCGTCGCCGTGAACAAGATCGACCTCGTCGGCTACTCCCAGGAGCGGTACGACGAGCTCGCCGCACAGATCACCGCGACCGGTGAGGACCTCGGCGTCGCCGACCTGCGGACGATCCCCGTCTCCGCGCTCGAGGGCGCGAACGTCGTCGACCGCTCGGACAGGACCCCGTGGTACGGCGGCCCCAGCCTCCTCGAGCTCCTCGAGGAGCTTCCGCCCGCCGACGAGCCGAGCGACGAGTCCTTCCGGTTCCCCGTGCAGACCGTCATCCGTCCGCAGGGTGCGGCGCGCGACCCGGAGCACCGTGACTACCGCGGGTACGCGGGCCAGATCGCTGCGGGCGTCGTGCGCGTCGGTGACCCCGTCGTCGTGCTGCCGTCCGGGCGCCCGACCGTCGTGGAGGGTATCGACACCGCGGACGGGACCCTCGCGGAAGCCTTCGCGCCACAGTCCGTGACCCTGCGCCTGGCCGACCAGATCGACATCACCCGCGGCGACCTCATCGCGTCGGCACAGGACGTCCCTGAGGTCACCCAGGACGTCGAGGGCACGGTGGCGTGGCTCGCGGAGCGGCCGCTCCTGCCCGGCTCGCGCGTCCTGCTCAAGCACACGACGCGCACCGTCCAGGCGGTCGTCCGGGACATCGTGGGCAAGCTCGACCTCGACACCACGGAGCTCGAGCCCGCGGAGCGCCTCGACCTCAACGACATCGGCCGGGTCACCCTGCGTCTCGCGAGCCCCATCGCGGCGGAGGAGTACGTCGTCTCCCGCCGGACCGGCGCGTTCCTGCTCATCGACGCCGCCTCCGGTGGAACGCTCGCCGCGGGCATGGTGGGCGACGCGCTCGCCGCGGCCCGCTCCCCCGAGGACCGCCCCGTCCAGTACGCCATCTGAGCGCGAGCCATGACACGCCCTCGACGGTCGAGCCGGCGCGGCCCGGCGGCGGCCGTGCTCGCCCTCGCGCTCGGTGTCCTGGCGCTCACCGGGTGCGCCACCACGGGCCGCCCGGCCAACGCGACCGAGTACACCGATCGCGGGGCGGCTGACGAGGTGCGCATCGGGTACTTCGCCAACGTCACGCACGCCCCCGCCCTCGTGGCTGACGTCGAGGGCTACTTCGCCGAGGCCCTCGGCCCGGACGTCGACATCACGGTGTCGACGTTCAACGCCGGGCCCGCAGCGGTCGAGGCCCTCCGGGGTGGCTCCATCGACATCGCCTACCTCGGACCGAACCCGGCTCTCACGGGGTACGTGACGACGAACGGCGCGCTGCTGCGGATCATCGCCGGCGCGGCCTCGGGTGGCGCGCAGCTCGTCGTCGACCCCACGATCACGAGCATCGCGGACCTCGCGGGCACGAACCTCGCGACACCCCAACGGGGTGGCACCCAGGACGTCGCCGCACGCGCGTACCTTGCGGAGAACGGCTTGACCACCGACCTCAACGGCGGCGGCGACGTCGCTCTCATGCCGACCGCCAACGCCCAGGCGCTGCAGCTGTTCACGAGCGGTGAGATCGACGGCGCGTGGGTGCCCGAGCCCTGGGCGTCGCGCCTCGTCATCGAGGCCGGCGCCAGCGTCCTCGTCGACGAGAAGGACCTGTGGCCCGGCGGGCAGTTCGTCACGACGAACGTCGTCGCCACCCAGCAGTTCCTCGGCGAGCACCCCGAGACCGTCGAGGCCGTCCTCGACGCGCACGTGCGCGCCGTCGACTGGATCGGTGCGCACCCGCAGGAGGCCGCCGCGGTCGTCAACGACGCCCTCGAGGAGACGGCCGGCAAAGCCCTGTCCGACGACGTCCTGACCCGGGCCTTCTCGAACCTCACCTTCACCCCGGACCCGCTCGCGGGGACGCTCGGCACCCTCTTCACGGACGGGCTCGACGCGGGCACCACCCAGCTCCCGCTCGGCATCGACCCCGAGGGCGCCCTCGACGGGATCTACGACCTGCGGATCCTCAACCGGGTGCTCGGTGCCCACGGACACCCGGCCGTCAGCGCCGCCCACCTCGGCAAGGAATGAGCCGCATGACCACCTCCACCACCCTGCCCACGCCGCTGCGCAGCGACGCCGCCGTGCAGATCACCGGCGTCCACAAGCGGTTCGCCCCCGACGGACCCGCCGTGCTCGAGGGCATCGACCTGACGATCCGCCCCGGGGAGTTCGTCTGCCTGCTCGGCGCCTCCGGGTGCGGCAAGTCGACGCTGCTCAACATCATGGCCGGTCTCGAGAGGGCCACGAGCGGCACGGTCGAGGTGGCCGGTGACGGCGCCGCCCTCATGTTCCAGGAGGCCGCGCTCTTCCCGTGGCTCACCGCCGGCCAGAACGTCGACCTCGCACTCAAGCTCCGGGGCGTCGGCAAGAGCGAGCGGCGCCAGCGCGTCGGCGAGCTCCTCGGCATGGTCCACCTCGCCGGCGCGGCCGACAAGCGGGTCCACGAGCTCTCCGGTGGCATGCGCTCGCGCGTCGCGCTCGCTCGGGCGCTCGCCCAGGAGCGCGACGTGCTGCTCATGGACGAACCCTTCGCCGCGCTCGACGCGATCACGCGTGACCTCCTGCACGACGAGCTCGAGCGGGTGTGGAAGGCCACCGGTCGCACCGTCGTGTTCATCACCCACAACGTGCGTGAGGCCGTCCGCCTGGGCCAGCGCGTCCTGCTCATGTCGAGCCGCCCCGGGCGCATCGTCCAGGAGTGGGACGTCGAGGTCACCGGCGAGCGCAGCATCTCTGCACCCCAGGTCGCGAGGCTCGCGCACGAGATCACCAACGAGCTGCGCGAGGAGATCCGCCGCCATGCCCTCTGAGACCCTCACGAGCCCGGGGACCGGCAGCGGGCGCCCGGACGACACCCTCAGCTCCCTCGAGGCAGGGCTGGACGCGCTCCAGACGTCCTCCACGGCTCGGCCGAGCCGGTCCCGCAAGACCCTGCGTGCCGTCCTGCCGCTCGCGATCTCCGTGAGCGTCCTGCTCCTCGCGTGGGAGATCGCCTTCCGGCTCGGTCCGCAGGACGTCACGCAGTTCCCCCCACCCGCCCTCGTCGGGATGACGTTCCTGCGGCTCTGGGACGACGACACGGTCCTGGCTGCACTCACCACGAGCGTGGAACGCGGGGTCCTCGGGTTCCTCCTCGCCGCCATCATCGGCACACCGCTCGGGATCGTCGTCGCCCGCGTGGGCTGGATCCGTGCGTCGTTCGGTCCGCTCATCACGGGCCTGCAGGTGCTGCCGTCGGTCGCCTGGGTGCCCGCGGCAGTCATCTGGTTCGGACTCAGCGACGTGACGATCTACTCCGTCATCCTCCTCGGGGCGGTCCCGTCGATCATCAACGGGATCGTCGCGGGTGTGGACCAGGTGCCGCCGCTGTACCGCCGCGTCGGCCTCGTGCTCGGGGCCAACCCCGTCGAGCTCGTGCGGTACGTCATCCTCCCCGCCGCGCTCCCCGGGTACCTGGCCGGCCTCAAGCAGGGCTGGGCGTTCTCGTGGCGGTCCCTCATGGCCGCCGAGCTCATCGCCGTGGGTGGCGACATCGGGTTCGGGCTCGGGCAGCTGCTGCAGCAGGGGCGCGACCTCGGGGACATGTCCCGCATCTTCGTCGGGATCATCCTCATCCTCGTCGTCGGGATCGCGGTGGAGCTCCTCGTCTTCGCCCCCGTCGAGCGCGCCGTCATGCGCCGCCGCGGCCTCGTCGCGGACGGTGGACGCTGAACGCTGCCCTGCGGAGGGCGCCCGGCGGGATCGTCCTGCGGACCGTGCCGGACGCCCGGGCGGCGGGGCCGTAGTGTTCGGTGCCATGACGGACGCCGACCACACACCGGAGATCTTCCCCCTCGGCCTGCGACTGGCCGGACGCCGTGTCGTCCTCGTCGGCGGAGGGCTCGTCGCCGCTCGTCGCGCACGCTCGCTCGCGGACGCCGGTGCGTCCGTCGTGGTCGTCTCCCCCGCGCTCTGCGCACCGCTCGCCGAGCTCGTGGCGTCCGGCGCGGCCACCTGGGAGCACCAGCGGGAGTACCTCCCGGGGGACCTTGCCGGCGCATGGCTCGCCCACGCCGCGACCGGTGACCCCGAGGTCGACGCGCAGGTCGCGACGGACGCGGACGCCGGACAGGTGTTCTGCGTCGTGGCCGGGGACGCGGTGCGCGGCACCGCATGGGTGCCCGCGATCGCGCACGTCGACGACGTCGTGGTCGCCGTGACGTCCTCCTCCGCGAGCGAACGCAACCCGCGACGGTCCATCCGCGTCCGGGACGCCGTCGAGCGCGGGCTGCGGGACGGGACGCTGCCCGTGCGGCACGCGCCTGCCCGCCCTTCCGCCGCACAGGCGCACTCCGCAGGCGCAGCCGACGCCGCCGCCGCTCCCGCCCCCACCGGCTGGGTCGCGCTCGTCGGCGGGGGCCCCGGGCGGCTCGACCTGCTCACCGTCCGTGCCCGGGCGCTGCTCACCGCCGCGGACGTCGTCGTCATCGACCGGCTCGCACCGCGTGCCATCCTCGACGAGCTCCCGCCCGACGTCGACGTCATCGACGTCGGCAAGACCTCCGGGCTGCACCCGATCCCCCAGGAGCGGATCAACGAGCTGCTCGTGGAGCACGCGCTCGCCGGGCGCGGCGTGGTGCGCCTGAAAGGTGGCGACCCCTACGTGTTCGGGCGGGGCGGCGAGGAGCTCGACGCCTGCGAGGCCGCGGGCATCCCCACCGAGGTGGTCCCCGGGGTCACGAGCGCCATCTCCGTCCCCACCGCGGCCGGGATCCCCGTGACGCACCGCGGGCTCTCCCGCGGCTTCACCGTCCTCACCGGCCACGAGGACGTCGGCCGGGTGCCCGCAGCGCCCGACCACACGGTCATCCTCCTCATGGGCGTCGCGCACCTGCCTCTGACGACGGCCGGTCTCATCGCCAACGGGCGCGACCCGCAGACGCCTGCCGCGGTCGTCGAGGACGGGTACGGGGCGCGCCAGCGCACCACCGTCGGAACGCTCGGCACCATCGCCGAGATCGCGGTGGCGGCGGGGGTGCGACCGCCGGCGATCACCGTCGTGGGCGACGTCGTGCGCCGGTCACCGGCCTGGTGCGACCGCTAGCCCGCGCGCTTCTCCGGTCGTGGCGGGCACTCAGCCCTCGCCACGGCGGTGGTCTGCGGAGCGACCGGCCTTCGTCGCGGACCGCGACCGCTTCGCGACGAGCCGGCGCTCCACGGAGCCGCGGGTCGGGCGCGTCGCCCGCCGTGCACGAGGGGGTGGCGTGAGCGCCTCGCGGACGAACTGCGCCAGACGCTCTCTGGCCGCCATCCGGTTGCGCAGCTGGGCACGGTGCTCCGAGGCGGTGATCGTCACGCGCGCCCCAGCCCACCGTGCCGTGAGTCGGGTGAGCACCCTGTCCCGCACCGCGTCGGGCAGTGCCGCGACGGTCGGGGAGGCGGCGGCGTCCCACACGAGCTCGACGCGGCTGTCCGCGGTGTTCACGCCCTGGCCGCCCGGGCCGGACGCGCGGGAGAACCGCCACGCGAGCTCCCTCGCCGGGATGCTCACACCTGCGGTGACGACCACCGGCGCGTCGACGCCACGACCGGCTGCGTCGGACGCGCGCGTCACGGGACGACCGGCTCCCCCGTCAGTGTCGCGGCAGCGGTGCGGTACCGGTCGACGACGACGTCCGCGAGGAAGGGGTGCGCGCCCAGGGGCGCCGTGACGATCTCAGCGCCCGCGCCTGCCAGCCTGTCGTGGAAGAACCCGGGCGCCAGGAGGTACGAGGCGATGACGACCCGACCGTGGTCACCGCCACCGCGCCCGGCACGCGCGAGATCCGCAGCGACCGCCACCCGGGGGGCAGCCGCCGAGCAGTACCCGACGCTCACCGGCCCGTCCCACCCCTCGGCGACGCCTGCGACGACCTCCTCGACGTCAGCCGCGGCGCGCGCGTCGGAGGATCCGGCTGCGGCGACGACGACGGCGTCCCCTGCCCGGGCGCCCGCCCCGACGAGGCGCTCGAGGAGGATCGCGGCGAGCCTGGGGTCAGGGCCGAGCGCGTTCGCCGCGACGGTGGGCGAACCCGCCGCCGCGCGCGCCGCCACCGCCTCGGCGATGTCGACGTGCACGTGGAACCCGCCGGAGAGCAGCACCGGGACGACGACGGCCGGTCGCCCGGGAGCCACCGACCCGAGCACCTCCTCGACCTGCGGGTGCTGCACGTCCACGAAGGTCTGCAGCACCTCGACGCCCGGCAGCGACGCACGGACGTCCGCGACGATCTGGTCGACGACAGCGCGTCCCTGAGGATTGTCGGTGCCGTGCGAGCACGCGACGAGGACGGGCGCGCTCAGCGCGGCCGTGGGTGCAGCGGTCGGAGCCGCGACGGGTGCTGCGTTCTCGGAGGTCATCGCACCATCCTGCCGGATCACACGATGCGCCGGGCCGCGGCCCACCGCGTGAGCTCGTGCCGCGACGACAGCTGGAGCTTGCGCAGCACCGCGGAGACGTGCGTCTCGACCGTCTTGACGGAGATGAACAGCTCACCGGCGACCTCCCGGTAGGAATAGCCGCGGGCGATGAGACGCATGACCTCCTGCTCCCGTGCCGAGAGCCGGTCGAGCTCGTCGTCCGCGACCGCGAGGTCGGTCGACCCCGTGCCGAAGGCGTCGAGCACGAAGCCCGCGAGCCGCGGCGAGAACACTGCGTCACCACTCCAGACGCTCTCGATCGCCGCGCTGAGCTCCGGCCCCGAGATCGCCTTCGTCACGTAGCCGCGTGCACCCGCCCGGATGACCGCGACGACGTCCTCCGCAGCGTCCGACACCGACAGCGCGAGGAACCGCGTCCCCGCGAGGAGGTCCGCCGAGCGGGTGAGGACCTCCGCGCCGCCGCCGCCCGCGCCCCCCGGGAGGTGGACGTCGAGCAGGACGACGGTGGGCAGGGTCGCGCGGATCGTCGCGACCGCGGTGTCCACGTCCGCGGCCTCCCCGACGACCTCGACCCGCGGGTCGAGGCTCGCTCGGACACCGGCCCGGAACATGTCGTGGTCGTCCACGAGCACCACCCGGATGCGCTCTGCGTCGGTCATGTGCTGCTCTCCTCGCGTACGTCGGGCTGCTCGTCCCCGGGTTGTCCGCCCGCCGCTCCTGACGGGACCTGGGCATCGGGGCCATTCTTCCCTGTGGCACCGCGTGCCCCGTCTCCCGGGTCGGCCAGCGGCATGCACAGCCGCACCTCGGTCCCCCGCTCGGGGGTGCATCGCACGCTCGCCTCGCCCCCCCGGCGCTGGACGCGCCCGATGATGGACTCCCGCACGCCGAACCGGTCCCGCGGGACGGCGGAGATGTCGAAACCGTCGCCCCGGTCGCGGATGAACACCTCGGCCCGCTCGGCGCTCACCTCGAGGTAGAGCGACACGGGAGGGCGTCCGTGCACCACGGCGTTGACGAGGCCCTCGCGCGTGGCCTGCAACAACGCGCTGGTCGCCTCGGAGGGAGCGCAGTCGCCGACCACCACCGTGTCGAGCGAGACCGGCTCGTCGCCGCCCGCGCGTTCGGTCAGGGTGTTCTCGACCTCGGCGACGAGCGCCCTGAGCTCCTCCGCGAGCGAGGTGCCCGCTGCCGGGCGGTCCCGGTAGAGCCATTCCCTCAGCTCACGCTCCTGGTTGCGTGCGAGCCGTGTCACCTCGCCGGGCCGGTCCGCGCTGCGCTGGATGAGCGCGAGGGTCTGGAGCACCGAGTCGTGCAGGTGGGCCGCGATGTCAGCCCGCTCGTTCGCCCGCTCCCGGGCCGCGCGTTCCTCGCCGAGCTCCCGCACGAGGCGCAGCCACCACGGAGCGAGGACCAGCCCCGTGCCCGCGAGCACCGCGAGCGCCGCGACCACTGCGGGCATGATCGCGGTGCCGGGCATGTCGTCGCTCACGAGGAGCAGCACACCGATGAGGACGAGCACGAGACCACCCGCCAGACGCAGCACCCCGTTGGGCGTCCGGCCGCCGGCCATCGTCAACCAGCGGCCTCGTTGGCGCTCGTCGAGCTGGCTCCAGGCGATCCCGGTGCCGATGAGGGCGACGACGACGGGCATGACCCAGGACCACTCGATCTGGACACCGGCCCGGTTGGCGACGAGAGCCGCCGCGGCGACGAGGAAGAGGGCGCCGACGAGGATGTCCCGGATCGGGAGCTGCGCCCACGCGCTCACCGGGCGCTCTTCGTGCGGGACCGGGGCCCGGGGCGCCAGACGCGCCCGCTCGGGCGACGGTTCCGGCGGTGCGTACGGGTCCCCGGTCGGGATCGTGAACCACAGGAAGCCGTACGCGAGGAAGCCGACCCCGCCAGCGATGCACAGGACGGCGGTCGCCAGGCGGACCGTGTGCACCGGGACACGCAGGTGCGCGGCGATGGCCAGGCAGACGCCACCGAGCAGCCTGCCGTTGGCAGGTCGCAGGAGCGGTGGTCGGGCGGGTGGGCCCGCGACAGGTGTGGTCACCGGACGATCGTCACACGAACCTCGTCGGGCTGTGGGCCTCCGCCCGCGATCTCAGGGCAGGCTCCGGGCTGTGCGCGTGAGGTCTCAGGGTCGTTTCAGGGTGACACCCGATGGTCACCGAGCCAGGAGCAGGCAAGGATCGGGACATGGACAGCACAGGAACACCCGCACCAGGATCGGGGGCCGACACGCCCCCTCCGCCAGCAGGCCACGACAGGTTCGACGACTTCTTCGACTCCATCCGACGCACAGGGATCACCCGCGGTGACGACCGGTGGATCGGGGGCGTCGCGTCAGGGGTGGCCGCACGTCTCGGCGTCGACCCGCTCCTCGTGCGGGCGCTGCTCGGCGTCCTCGGCATCGCTACCGGCGTCGGGCTCATCCTCTACGCCGCGGGGTGGGCGCTGCTCCCCGAGCGTTCGGACGGTCGCATCCACCTGCAGGAGGCCGTCCACGGTCGCTTCGACGCAGCCCTCGCCGGCTCGGCGATCATGCTCATCCTCGGGTTCAGCGACCGGCCGGGTGCGTGGGGGAACTCCGGGAACGGGTGGTTCGACGCGGTCTTCTGGGTCGCGCTCTCCGGGTTCACGATCTACCTCGTCGTCGCGTACGTGCAGAACCGCTCCGCCAACGGTGCCCGTCCGCGCGGGTCGGCAGGCACGACCGGCGCGGAGACGGGCTCCGGCGGCTGGACCGTCACCGGATGGACGAGCGGGCAGGGCTGGTCGAACGGTCAGACCTGGTCCGACGACGAGCTCCACGGGCACGGCGCCGGTGCACCCGCACCCGGTGGCACCGGACAGCAGCCACCGGTCAACCTGTCGAAGTCGACCCCGGCGAGCGTGAGCGCGGTCGAGCAGGCACCCGCCCGCCACGGCGCCGGCGCGGCGGCGGTGTCGCTCGTCCTCGGACTGGGCACCCTCACCTACGTGGGGTTGCGCCTCGCCGAACGGGCAGGCCGCCTCGACGTCGACGGTGGGCTCATCACGATCTCGCTCATCGCCGTCGCCGTGACGCTCGTGCTCGCGGGCCTCGCGATCATCGTCGCCGGGGTGCTCGGCCGCACGAGCGGCGGCCTCGGCGTCCTCGCGGTCCTCGGGATCCTGCTGGCCGTCGGCGTCGGCTCCTGGTCGACGGAGCTCGACCTGCGCACGGCCACCCGCTCGGGGGTCGGTGACGAGCGGTTCGCCCCCACGACCGCGGGTGAGGCGCAGGACGGGTACGCGATGGGCATCGGCGACATGGTCCTCGACCTCACCGACCTCGACCTCGACCCGGGCGACGCGGTCCGCATCCCGGTCCAGATGGCGGTCGGCCAGCTCACCGTCATCCTTCCCGAGGACCCGTCGGCGTCGGCCGAGGTGGCTGTCCGCGCGGGCCAGGTCGAGTGGGTGATCGGCGACGAGGACCACCGACAGGAGCGCAGCGTCGGGGGCCTCGGGATCAGCTCGGCAACCTTCGAGACGCGGGACGTCGCCGACGGCGAGGACGCGCAGATCCACCTGGAGATCAGCCACGGCGTGGGCAACGTCATCATCAAGGAGGACTCATGAGCGGCACGAGCAGCACGCGACCGGCGACGTCCCGTCCCGGGGTCGCCGTACCGACCCTCATCTGGGGCGTGTTCGTCGCCCTCGTCGGGGCAGGTTTCCTGGCGCGCCTCCTCGGCGCGGAGTTCGACGAGGAGCTGGCGCTCATCATCGCGCTCGCCGCGGCCGGCGCCGCGCTCGTGGGAGTGTCGGTCGCGAAGGCGGTCCGGCGACGCTGACGCGCAGGGCGCGACGCTGATGCGCAGGGCGCGACGCTGACGCGCAGCCCGCGACGCCGCACGTCGCGCGAGCACATGCAGGAACGAGGACGGGCACCGGGGGTCTCCCCCCGGTGCCCGTCCTCGTTGTCGGGCGTCCCTCAGCTGCCGGACGAGCCTCGCGCGTCGTCGGCCGGCGGGACGCGGTCGGCGGGCGACGCCCATCCGGCCGGGCGCCCGTCCGTCTCCGGACGTCCCACACCATCGGGCCGGGAGCCCTCGGCGGACGAGTCCTCCGCGGAGACCGCGGGCTGGACGGCGGTCGCGTCGGACGCCGACGCGGCAGTGGCCGGCCGCAGGCCCGCCGGTGCGGGAGACGAACCGATGCGGTCGGTGCGGCTCAGCCGGACCGGGTCCTCGCGCGGGGCGACGGGAGTCGCACCCGTGGCGGGGGCGGCGTCGTGCTGGGACGCGGCCCGGCCCGAGGCCGGGACGATCGGCGTGGCGGTCGTGGACGGTGCCGCGTCGGAGCGCTGTGCGGCCGGCGTCGTCACAGACGACGCGATGGGTCCGCTGCGCCGCGTCCCGGGCTCCTTGCTCGCCTCGGCCGGCAGGCCGGCCTCGTGGCGCGTGCTGTCCGCACGCGACGTGTCGGTGCGTGCCGAGCGGCCGCCGCGGTCCCCGCGGTCGCCGCCGTCACGGTCGTCCGAGGTCTCGACGACGACCGGCGGTCCACCGGCCATACGGCGCAGCGCCCACCCGTTGATGATGAAGAGGATCCCGAGGCCCATGACGAGGGCCGCCACGCCGAACGACACGACCGACGTGAAGAGCGACGCTCGCAGGAACGACGCGTTCATCACCGTCTCGCGCCGCTCGTCGCCCTGCCCGAGCTCCGCGTACGTGTTGCCGTCGGACGCCTCGAGAGCGTGCTTGTTGATGACGTCAGCCTGGGCGAAGGCCGAGAACGGGTCGTTGACCTTCTTCCCCGCGAGGAAGGACGCGTCCTCGGAGACGGTGATCTCCTCGTCCGCCAGCTTGTCCGCGACCGCCCACCACGTGATGCCACCCGCGATGAGGAGGACCACTCCCGCGATGAGCGTCAGCAGCCCGACGACCCCCACACCCTTGCTCTGCCTGATCGTGACCTTGCTCGCCATCGTGCACTCCTTCGTTGGTCGTGCCTGCATGCTCTCTGTCCCACCGTAGCGAGAGGGCTACGGATGCGGGCGGTGAGTCACTCCCACTCGATGGTGCCCGGTGGCTTGCTCGTGA
Organism: Sanguibacter sp. Z41_6; assembly: GCF_059621145.1. NCBI lineage: Bacteria > Bacillati > Actinomycetota > Actinomycetes > Micrococcales > Sanguibacteraceae > Sanguibacter > Sanguibacter sp. Z41_6. Next base: position 502,378 of record NZ_JCAQIF010000003.1, read on the forward strand.
CGTCCAGGACGACACGGTTGACGTCCTTGACCTCGTTGGTGATGCGCGTGGAGATGGTCGCCAGCACGTCGTACGGCAGGCGGGTCCAGTCGGCTGTCATCGCGTCCTCGGAGGACACGGGACGCAGGACGATGGGGTGCCCGTAGGTGCGCCCGTCGCCCTGCACGCCGACGGACCGCACGTCGCCGAGCAGCACGACGGGGCACTGCCAGATCTCCCGGTCGAGGCCGGCGCGCGTGAGCTCCTCGCGGGCGATCGCGTCCGCGGCACGGAGGATCTCCAGCCGCTCGCCGGTGACCTCTCCGACGATCCGGATCCCGAGGCCGGGCCCAGGGAACGGCTGGCGCCAGACGATGCCCTCGGGCACGCCGAGCTCGAGGCCGACGGCCCGCACCTCGTCCTTGAACAGGGTGCGCAGCGGCTCCACGAGGGAGAACTGCAGGTCGTCAGGGAGCCCGCCGACGTTGTGGTGGCTCTTGATGTTCGCAGCACCCTCACCACCGCCGGACTCGACGACGTCCGGGTAGAGCGTGCCTTGCACGAGGAACTTCACCTCGTCACCGTGCGCTCCCGCGTCGGCGACGACCTCGCGCGCGGCGTCCTCGAACACGCGGATGAACTCACGGCCGATGATCTTGCGCTTCGTCTCGGGGTCGCTCACCCCGGCGAGCGCCTGGAGGAAACGCTGCTGGGCGTTGACGACCTTGAGCTGCACGCCGGTGGCGTCGACGAAGTCCTTCTCGACCTGCTCGGCCTCACCGGCCCGCAGCAGACCGTGGTCGACGAACACGCAGGTGAGCTGGTCTCCGACGGCCTTCTGCACGAGCGCGGCCGCCACGGAGGAGTCGACGCCGCCGGAGAGGCCGCAGACGACCCGGGCGTCGCCCACCTGCGCGCGGATGATCTCGACCTGGTCGGCGATGACGTTGCCGGGCGTCCAGTCGGGTGCGAGCCCGGCGCCGCGGTAGAGGAAGTTCTCGATCGCCTTCTGGCCGAGGGGCGAGTGCCTGACCTCGGGGTGCCACTGCACGCCGTAGAGGTGACGCTCCGTGTCCTCGAACGCGGCCACGGGCGAGCCGGCCGACGTCGCGAGGACCTCGAAGCCCTCGGGGGCGGAGTGCACGGCGTCGCCGTGGCTCATCCACGTCGTCTGCTGCTCGGGCGATCCCTCGAGGAGGGAACCGGGGTGGTTGATCTCGACGAACGTCCCGCCGTACTCGGACAGGCCGGTCTGGGCGACGGATCCTCCGAGCGCCTTGGCCATCGCCTGGAAGCCGTAGCAGATGCCCAGGACAGGGACGCCGGCGGTGAACAGCTCAGGGTCGACGAACGGGGCGCCCGTGGCGTAGACGGACGACGGACCGCCCGAGAGGATGATCGCCGCCGGGTCCTTCGCGAGCATCTGCTCGACCGTGAAGGTGCTGGGGACGATCTCGGAGTACACGTTGGCCTCGCGGACACGGCGCGCGATGAGCTGGGCGTACTGGGCACCGAAGTCCACGACGAGGACGGGGCGCGGCAAGGAGGTTGGGGTCTGCGTCACGACCCCAGGATAGTCGGCGCACGTCGGGCGGGGTTCAAGCGCCCACGACGGCGGCCCGGATCCTCCTCGTCGCCTCCGCGGGGTCGCTCGCGTCCGTGATCGCCCGGACGACGACGACACGACGCGCACCGGCGTCGAGGACGGGTCGCAGCGTCGCGAGGTCGATCCCGCCGATCGCGAACCAGGGCGTCGTCGGGGCGAGGCGTGCGACGTCCCGCACGGCGTCCACGCCGACGGCGGACCGGCCAGGCTTCGTCGGAGTGGCATGGACCGGGCCGACGCAGAAGTAGTCGACGTCCGGGTCGGCGTCCGCTGCTACGGCCTGCTCCCCGCCGCGCGTGGAGCGTCCGATGCCGACGGACGGGCCGACGAGGCCGCGCGCGACGGTGACCGGCAGGTCGCGCTGGCCGGTGTGCAGGATCTGCGCTCCTGCCGCTGTCGCCACGTCGGCGCGGTCGTTGACGGCGAGCAGCGCGCCCTCCTCCTCGGTGAGGGCGGCCATGAGCGCGAGCAGCTCGAGCTCCTCGACGACGTCCAGGGACCGGTCCCGCAGCTGGATGACGTCGACACCGGCCCGCAGCACGGTGCGGACGAACGCCGCGAAGTCCGCCCGGTCGCCGCGGTCCGCGCGCGCGTCGGTGCACAGGTACAGCCGGGCGTCGGCCAGGCGGCGGCGCACGGACGCGCGGGCCGCGAGAGAGCCCGTGGCGCTGTCGTCGGGCAGGGGGGCCGCGCCGTGCTCCGTGAGCGTCATGGGGCGTGAGTGTACTGTGGCTGACGCACGGGAGCCCCGCACACGGCGGGGCTGAGAGGGCGTCACGCCGACCGTCGAACCTGCTCTGGGTCATGCCAGCGAAGGGAGCACAGCGCATGCGCGCACCTGTCGATCGGTCCACGCCCGCTCGCCCCACGACGAGCGACGTCCTCGTCGTGGGGCTCGGCATCATCGGTGCCACGGCCGCATGGCGCGCCCTGCGCGCAGGCCTCACCGTCACCTGCCTCGATCCGGCGCCCGGCACCGGCGCCACCCACGCTGCGGCGGGGATGCTCGCACCGGTCACCGAGGCGAGCTTCGGTGAGGAGTCGCTCACCGAGCTCTGTGTCGCGTCGGCCGGGCGGTGGCCGGCCTTCGCGGCGGAGCTCGAGGACGCGACGGGCAGCCCCACCGGACTGCAGGCGTGCGGCACGCTGTCCGTGGCGTACGACCAGGCCGACGCCGCGCAGGGCAGGCGGCTCGCGGAGCTCCACCGGGCGCTCGGCCTGAGCTCCGAGGAGCTCACCGTCTCCCAGGCGCGGGAGGAGGAGCCGTTCCTCGGCGGCCGCCTGTCCGGCGCGTACCGGGTGGCCGGCGACCACCAGGTCGACCCCCGTGCGACCCACGCCGCGTTGCTCACGGCTCTCACGGGCTCGGGTTCGGGCGGGCGGACCGCGACCATCGTGCGGCACGCGGCCGCGCGCCTCCTGCGCTCACCGTCCGGCGACGTCGTCGGCGCCGAGGACAGCGCAGGCGGGACCCACCACGCCGGCGTCGTCGTGCTCGCCGCAGGTGCGGCGTCGGGCGGGCTGCTGGGCGACGTCCCCGAGGTCGTGCTGCCGACCCGGCCGGTCATGGGCGAGGCGCTCCGGCTCGACGCGCGCGGGACGGGCTTCGGGCTGCGCCACGTCGTGCGCGGGACGGTCCAGATGCGCCCGGTCTACGTCGTGCCACGGCCCGGCGGGGAGGTGGTCGTGGGTGCGACGAGCGAGGAACGCGACGTGCCCACCGCCACGGCCGGTGGGGTCCACGCGCTCCTGCGGGACGCGCGGGCACTCGTCCCGGGCATCGACGAGCTCACGTTCGTCGAGGTCACCGCGCGGGCCCGTCCCGGGACGCCGGACAACCTGCCCCTCATCGGCCGGACGTCCGTGCCCGGCCTCGTCGCCGCGACCGGCCACCACCGCAACGGCGTCCTGCTCACCCCGCTCACCGCAGACCTCCTCGACGACCTGTTCGCGGGCCGACACGGCAGTCCTCCCCCCGCGGTCGATCCCCTCCGCTTCGCGCTCACCGGAGCGGACCGATGACCCGCGGATCGATCGTCGTCAACGGTGAGGAGCGGGCGCTCGCCGGGCTCACCGACCTCCGGTCCCTCGTCGCGCTCTACGCGCCGGCCTGCGCGTCGGACGGTGCACCGAGCGGCGTCGCGGTCGCCATCAACGACCACGTCGTCCCCCGGGGACGGTGGGCGGGCACCGGGCTCACCGTCGGGGACCGCGTCGAGATCGTCACGGCGGTGCAGGGCGGATGACCGAGGAGCCTGACGCGTTCGTCGTCGCGGGAGTCACGTTCACGTCCCGCCTCGTCATGGGCACCGGCGGGGCACCGAACCTCCTGCACCTCGAGGAGGCGCTCGTCGCCTCCGGGACCGAGCTCACGACGGTCGCGATGCGCCGCGTGAGCACGCCGCAGCCGGGTGCTGCGGGCGGCGGCACGGTGTGGGACCTGCTCGCTCGCCACGGCATCCGACCCCTGCCCAACACCGCGGGATGCTTCAACGCCCGCGAAGCCGTGCTCACCGCCGAGCTCGCCCGCGAGGCGTGCGGGACACCGTGGGTCAAGCTCGAGGTCCTCGCGGACGACGTCACGCTCCTGCCGGACCCCATCGAGCTCGTCCGGGCCGCGGACGAGCTCGTCCGGGCGGGCTTCGTCGTCCTGCCGTACACCAACGACGACCCGGTGCTCGCACGCAAGCTCCAGGACGTGGGCTGCGCTGCCGTCATGCCGCTGGGCGCCCCGATCGGGTCGGGCCTCGGGATCCTCAACCCGCGCAACATCGCCGCGATCGCCGACTGGTCCTCCGTGCCCGTCATCCTCGACGCCGGGATCGGCACCGCCTCCGACGCGGCGCTGGCGATGGAGCTCGGGTGCGACGCGGTCCTGCTCGCGTCCGCCGTGACCCGGGCCGCGGACCCGGTGCGCATGGCCCGCGCGATGCGGCTGGCCGTGGACGCCGGGCGGCTCGCAGCCGGAGCCGGCCGGATCCCGCGCAGGGAGCAGGCGCTCGCGTCCTCCCCCACGACCGGGCTGCTCGACCTCGCGCTGTAGCGGCCCGCCGCCCACCGGGCCTGGTCAGTACACGGGCAGCCCGGGGTCGACCTCGTGCACCCACGCGAGGACGCCACCGGTGACGCTGCGCGCGTCCAGACCGCGCTCGCGCGCCGCCTCGGTCACCGCGAGCGAACGACCGCCCATCTTGCAGTAGAACGCCACCGGCCGGTCTCTCGGGAGAGCATCGAGCCCTCCGCCCGCGAGCAGCTCGTCCATGGCGACGTGGACGGACCCGGGGATCGCGACGATCTGACGCTCGTAGGCCTCCCGGACGTCGACGACGAGGACGTCGTCGCCCGTCGCGAGCATCGTGGCGAGCCGGGCGGCGCTCAGCTCGATGCCGTCGTCGGCCCTCGCGTCGTCCGTCGTCGCGGCCGGCGGGAGCCCGCAGAGCACCTCGTAGTCGACCAGCGCGACAACGGGCACGAGGTCGGGGTCCGGGTGGACGGTGAGCTGGCGCCACGTGAGCTCGAGCGCGTCGTAGACGGCCAGTCTGCCCAGGAGCGGGCGACCCGCGCCCGTGATGAGCTTGACCGCCTCGGTGACCATGACCGAGCCGACGGTCGCGCACAGCGCACCGAGCACCCCACCCTCCGCGCAGCTGGGGACGGAACCAGCCGGGGGCGGCGTCGGGAAGAGGTCTCGGTAGGTCACCGGCTCGACGCCTTCGGGCGGAGCAGCCCAGAACACGCTCGTCTGACCGTGGAACTGGAAGATCGAACCCCACACGTACGGGATCCCGAGCAGCGCGCACGCGTCGTTGACGAGATAACGGGTCGCGAAGTTGTCGGCGCCGTCGAGCACGAGGTCGTACTCCCGGAAGATCTCGAGCGCGTTCCCGGCATCGAGCCGCACCGGGTGCGTCCGCACCTCGACGTGGGGGTTGAGCGAGCGGATCCTGTCCCGGGCCGAGTCCACCTTGGGCCGGCCGACGTCGGCGACGGTGTGGATGACCTGACGCTGGAGGTTCGAGGTGTCGACGACGTCGTCGTCGACGATCCCGAGCGTCCCCACGCCGGCCGCAGCGAGGTAGAGCAGGGCGGGACTGCCCAGGCCCCCGGCTCCCACGACGAGGACACGCGCGTTCTTCAACCGGCGCTGCCCGCTCGTGCCGAGGTGGGGCAGGCTCAGGTGCCGCGCATACCGGGCGAGCTCGGCGGGCTCGAGAGGGGCGGACTCGGCGACGAGCGGCGGGAGGGCGGCCGTCGGGCCGTCGGTCGCGCGACGGGCTGCGCTGCCTGGCGTGGTGTCGGTCATCGAGGCCCCAATCGGCAGGGAGGAGTCCTGCGACTCTACCGAGCGGGGCGCGTCACAGACCGCCCCTGCGTCACGAGCACGTGTACCCACCGGCATCGAGCCCCGCGGCCTCCTCGAAGTAGTTGCCGCACGGGTCCACACCGGCTGTGACGTAGAGGAGGGCGAACGTCGGACCGAAGAGCTGCCACTGGTGCACGTGCTCGCGCTCGTGCGCGATGAGGTCGCGGCCGAGGTCCTCGCGGGACCGCCTGGTGAGGTAGGTGTCCCCGTATGTCGTCCCACCTCGCAGGACGAAAGGGACGTCCACGTCGAAGCAGACCCACAGGGCCTGCTGGATCTCGCACGTGCCCCCGTTGAGGACGGCCGCGACCCGCTGATGGAGGCCCGCCACCGCGGCGAGCCCCGTGCGGGACACGCGACAAGCCCACGCACCCGCCTCCGCCGGACCGTCCGGGCAGAGATAGCCCGCGTACGGCCCCGACCGGTAGTCAGGCGGGTCGTGCGAGGTCGCAGCGTCGTCCGGAGGCGGGTCCGCCCGGGCGGACCCGTCGACCGACCACCCAGGGGCGAGGGCCGGTCCGCCTTCCTGCACGGGCCCGTGCGCCGCGATCCCGGCAGCGAGCAGCGCGGGAAGGACGCCGCCGAGGCGTCGGGCACGTCCGCCCCCAGCCCACGCGCTCCCCCCGCGCCGATGCACGAGCGGTCACCCGTTGCGAGCGGCGGCGATCCTCGCCTCGGCGTCGCGGTGCACGCGCCGCTCGACGACGAAGGACAGGACCGGCACGACGCCGCCGAGCACGAGGACCACGAGCCGCGTCACGGGCCAGCGCATCTTGCTCCACAGGTCGACGACCGTGATGAGGTACACGACGTAGATCCACCCGTGGGCGAACGGGATCCACGCGATCCATCTGGCCGAGTCGTCGCTGATCTGCACGAGGTACACGAGCACCATCTCGACGACGAGGAGCAGCAGCATGACACCGGTGACGTACGCCATGACCCGGTAGCGCGTGAGTGCGCCCTCCGCGGCGCGGATGATCTTTGCGCGCGGATCGACCGCAGGTGCTGACGTCATGAGGACCTCCCCGAATATTCCGTCGCTCCGTGTCGGAGCCACGACGTAATGTTACTGACCGTGCTTTCGCTCCCCCGCCCGGACCCCGGGACACCGCCGTCCTCGTCCCCCACCCGCTTCCTGCTCTGGCTCGCGCGCCAGCAGCGGGGGATCCTCGCTGGCTCCATCGCCCTCGGGATCCTCACCTTCCTCGCCTCCGCCGTCTCACCGTTCGTCCTCGGCCGCGCCCTCGACGAAGGGCTCGAGAAGGGCGTCGGCCCCGAGCTCCTGCGCTGGGCCGCCCTCATGCTCGCAGCCGGCCTCACCCAGGTGGTCGCCGGCGCCGTCGGGCACCGGCTCGACGTGCAGAACTGGCTGCGCGCAGCGTTCGCGACCACCCAGCTCGTCACGCAGACCGTGGGACGCAGCGGCGACGCCGTCACCGCCACGATCCCCACGGGCGAGGTCGTGGCGACCGTCGCGACCGACACCAAGCGGCTCGGCGAGTTCTTCTTCAACTGCGCCCGCCTCATCGGTTCCCTCGTGGCGTACGCCGCCGTCGCCGTCCTCATGCTCGTCACGTCACCCGTGCTCGGCGTCGTCGTCGTCGTCGGGCTGCCGCTCGTCGCCGGGATCCTCGGACTGCTCGTCAAGCCGCTGCACCGCCGCCAGTCCGTGCACCGGGAAGCCTCCGGCGCGCTGACCACCCTCGGAGCGGACACCGTCTCCGGGCTGCGGATCCTGCGCGGCATCGGCGGTGAGAGCGTCTTCACCGACCGGTACCGCGAGCGCTCGCAGGAGGTCCGGCGAGCCGGGGTCCGGGTCGCGCAGACGCAGTCCTACCTCGATGCGCTCCAGGTGCTGCTCCCGGGGCTCTTCGTCGCCCTCGTGCTGTGGCTCGGCGCGCACCAGGCCCTCGAGGGCACCATCACGGGCGGTCAGCTGGTGACCTTCTACGGCTACGCCGCATTCCTCACGTGGCCCCTGCAGAACCTCACGCAGTCGCTGCAGATCACCACGCGCGCCGTGGTCGCCGTCCGCAAGATCTCGGCGGTGCTCGCCGTCGTGCCGTCGACCGGCGCCCAGCCGGGCACGGCCACCGCGCCGCCCCCCGGCGCGCCGCTCCTCGACACGGTGACGGGGATCGAGCTGCGCCCGGGGCGCCTCGTCGCGCTCGTGAGCGTGGACCCGGACGAGTCCGCCGCGGTCGCGACCCGGATGGGCCGGTTCGACGACACCGCCGAGGCCGCGACGCCCGTCCTCCTGGGAGGCGTGCTCCTGCGCGACCTCGACAAGGCCGTCGTCCGTGAGCGGATCGTCGTCGCGGAGGCCACGACCCAGCTGTTCTCCGGCGTGCTGCGCGACGAGCTCGACGTGCGTGACCGCGCGAGCGACGAGGAGATCCTCGCCGCTCTGCACGTCGCCGACGCCCAGGACGTGCTCGACTCGACGCCGGGCGGGCTCGCCGGTGAGCTCCCCGAGAAGGGCCGGTCGTTGTCCGGGGGCCAACGACAGCGCGTCGCCCTGGCGCGCGCTCTGCTGACGCGGGCCGAGCACCTGCTCCTCATCGAACCCACGAGCGCGGTCGACGCCCACACCGAGGCGCGGATCGCCGACCGGCTCGCCGCGGCACGGCAGGGGTTGTCGACTCTTGTCGTCACCGCGAGCCCCCTCGTCCTCGACCACGTGGACGAGGTCCTCGTCCTGCGGGACGGCGCCGTCGTCGCCAGGGGGACGCACCGCGAGCTGCTGACCGGCACGGAGCCGTCCCACGCCTACTACCGCGGCGTCGTCGGGCGTGGCCTCGACGAGGACACCGAACCTGTCTCCGCCGTTCGTATCGACAAGGAGCTCTCATGAGCAGCGTGCTGCTTCCCGTGGCCGACAGCGCCACCGTCCGGCGCCACACCGCCGGACTCCTGCGGCAGCACGGCAGCCGGCTCGCGCGCGTCGTCGTCCTGCACACGTGCGCGGCGGTGGCGGGCCTGGCCGGCCCGTTCCTGCTCGGCAGGCTCGTCGACGCCGTGACACAGGGCACGACGGCGACGTACGTCAACCGCACGGTGCTCGTGCTCGTGCTCGCCGTCGTCGCGCAGTCGGTGCTCATCCGGTTCGCGCAGCGGGGCGCGATGGTCTTCGGAGAGACCGTGTTCGCGGGCCTGCGCGAGGACTTCCTCGTCACCGTCACCGAGCTCCCGCTGTCCACGGTGGAGAAGTCCGGCACCGGTGACCTGCTCGGCCGGACGACGAACGACGTCGACCTCATCCAGCACGCGGTGCGGTTCGGTGTCCCCCGCATCCTCGTCTCGATCGTCACCGTGCTGCTGACGATCGTGGCAGCGTTCTTCGCCGCTCCGCACGTCGCCGTCGCGCTCCTCGTCGGGACGCCCATCTTCGTTCTCGTCGGACGGTGGTACCTGCCCCGCGCCGCGCCGGCCTACCGGCGCGAGTCGGCCGCCTACGCGACGATCAACGGCACCGTGTCCGAGTCCGTCGAGGGTGCGCGCACCGTCGACGCGCTCAACCTCGCCGACCGCCGCCGGCGGCGCGTCCGTTCCGACCTGTCCGAGGCGTTCGAGGCCGAGCGCCAGACCCTCAAGCTCCGCACCGTGCTCATCCCCGGGATGGACAGCGCGTTCATGATCGCACCGGTGGCCGTGCTCCTGTGGGGCGCGTACATGATCTCCACGGGCAACGCGAGCGTCGGAGCGGTCACCACCGTCGTGCTCTACGCCTCACAGCTCATCGGCCCGATCTGGGAGCTCATCTTCTGGCTCGACGAGACGCAGGTCGCCGCGACCTCGCTCTCCCGGATCATCGGCGTGGGCCTCGTCGAGCGCGACCGGGAAGCCGGGGACGCCGTTCCGCAGGACGAGCACATCGTCGCCACCGGCGTGCGGTACGCCTACCGGGAGGGGCACGACGTCCTGCACGGGATCGACCTCGACCTCGCTGTCGGGGAGCGCCTCGCGGTCGTCGGGCCGTCCGGTGCGGGCAAGTCCACGCTGGGTCGGATGCTCGCGGGGATCCACCCCCCCACCGGTGGTGCGGTGACCGTCGGCGGCGTCCCCCTCGTCGAGCTGCCCCTCGAGGACCTGCGCCGTCACGTCGCTCTCGTCACCCAGGAGCACCACGTGTTCGTCGGCACGCTCGCGGCGAACCTGCGCCTGGCGGACGTCACGGCCGACGACGCCGCGCTGCTCGAGGCGCTCGACGCGGTCGACGCGCTCGGCTGGGTCACCGCACTCCCGGACGGCCTGGGCACGGAGGTCGGCTCCGGCGGGCACGTGCTCACCCCGGCGCAGGCCCAGCAGGTGGCGCTCGCGCGCCTCGTCCTGCTCGACCCGCACACCCTCGTCCTCGACGAGGCCACGTCGCTGCTCGACCCGCGAGCGGCCCGGCACCTGGAGCGCTCGCTCAACGCCGTGCTCACGGGCCGGACCGTCGTGGCGATCGCGCACCGGCTGCACACCGCGCACGACGCCGACCGCGTGGCCGTCGTCGACGCCGGCCGGATCTCCGAGATCGGTTCGCACGACGAGCTCGTCGCGGCGGACGGCGAGTACGCGCGGCTGTGGCACAGCTGGCAGCAGGCGTGAGCATGCACGGCCGCCGGGCCCCGGACCGGCGGCCGTGCCACGCTGTGTGCGGTGGGTCTCAGCGAAGTCCCAGTTCCACATGCCGTACTAGTGGCTCAACCGTCTCGCGCCCTGGAGCCTGCTCGTGAACAGAAAGCTCGTCATCGTCCTCGTGGCCGCGGTGCTCGCCGTCCTCGCCGTCGTGGCGGGCACGGCTCTGTACGCGCAGATCCAGAACGACAAGGCGCCGGACGAGCTGAGCCTGTCCCCGACCGACGACGCGTCGGCGGACCCGGACGCCCCCAGCACCCCGCCCCTGTCCGCCGAGAGCCTCGCGGGCGACTGGACCGTCGCGGCCACGTCACGGGCCGGGTACCGGGTCGACGAGGTGCTCAACGGCCAGGACGTCACGGTCGTCGGGCGGACGGACGACGTCTCGGGCACGCTCACGGTCGAGGGCACCGAGCTCACCGCCGCGGAGGTCACGGTGGACATGACGACCGTGACGACCGACTCGGACTCCCGCGACGGGCAGTTCCTCGAGATCCTCCGGACGGACGACTTCCCGACGGCGACGTTCACCCTCACCGAGCCCGTGGACGTCGCCGGGATCACCGAGGGCATGGTGACCGGCGAGGCCCGCGGCGCCCTGACGATCGCCGGCCAGACGCAGTCGGTCACGGTCTCCCTCGAGGCGCAGACCACGGCGGAGGGCACGGTGGAGGTCTCGGGCCAGATCCCCGTGACGTTCTCGGACTACGGCATCGAGGCGCCCGACCTCGGCTTCGTCAAGGTCGAGGACTCCGGCGCCGTGGAGATGCTGCTCGTCCTCACGCGCTGACGCGGTGCTACCGAGACCAGAAGGACGATGGCATCCGGGCAATCGTCTGCTGGTACAGCTCCGCGTTCTTGCAGGTCAGCAGCACCTCGGACGCTCCGGACTCGATGTTCACGCCCAACAAGGCGAACGTTCTCCCCTTCTGCGTGAGTGTGAGAACCCGGTCGTCCTCGATGAAGCCCTGCAAGCGGACCGACTTCTCGAAGGGGACGGCCAGGTTCGACCCCGGAAGGAACGGCAGCGGATGGAGCTCGTCCGTCGTGATGTCGAAGGTCCACGCGACGCCGTCCCGGTCGACGACGAGCAGCTGGGCGCTGTCGGGCGTCCACGCGAGCGAGCCGACGAGCGAGAGGCCGTCCCTGCAGACGACAACCTCGCCAGATTCCGGATCGAACACCAGGACAGAGGTGACTTCCGTCGTGTGCCCTTCCCGGAGATGACGCACGGAGAACGCGATGAAGCGGCCGTCGGGTGACCACTGCACCGCCAGGTCGTCGGGTCCCGCGCTTCTGACCCCGGCCAGGGTCAGCAGCTCTCTCGGCTGCGCGTCCGAGAAGAAGCAGACGGAGAGCGTCACCCGAGAGATGGAGCGACCAGCAGCGACACTCGCGGACGGCGCAAACCAGTCGGCAGCCACCGCGACGCGCTCCCCCTGGGGGTCCGGAGAGAACGCTCTCGAGTTCCTATAGTCACCTGGAGCGTCATATCGCGCTCGCCTTACCGCGCCGGTCGTGAAATCCAACCGGTAGATGCCGAGGCTCCGACGTTGCCTCGCTGGGACTGCTCCATCCGGGTGCTCGCGTTCGAAGATCAGGGCTCGGCCACCTGGCACGAGCACATCTCGGGAGTTCGGATGTGTCCTGTCCAAGTCTGGAAGCGGAACCAGCGCTCCAGACGTACGCAGCCACACGTGGTCGCCCCCCGACGCTCCGTCGACATTACCGACCAGAGCGATCGCTTCCCCTGTAGGACCGAGCGGTTCTTCTTGGCGCGTGCACAGTCGACGATCGAAAGGGGCGCGATGACTGAGCCATTGCGACATGCGCTGATGATATGCGTCGCACGCTGCGGCTTGCCATCCCTGCCCGCTCTGCTAGATCGATCAATCCGTCCCGCTGCGCCGCGATTATTAGTTGGCTACCGCGTTTACCCCTTGGCCCCACCTCGAACTACGCTCTTCCAGGCAGAACCGTTTGTGACTAGCCTCGCGCTCGGCGACCCGCCGGGGGACGCCGACAGGAAGGGACTGCGCAAATAGTCCGACGACCGCCGTCGGGGTCGCGCTGCCAGTGCGCGCCAATGGGCAGCAGATCCGCGCACGCGATTCGATCAAGGACTCCTGTTTCGAGCAAGCCCAGGATGCGGTCATTTCACGAGGCGCCTGCTCCGACTCGAGGATCCGACAAGCGGAACGGATCGCACAAACAAGGTTCACCCAGGCGTTGAGCACCAAAGATCAGTACCCCGAAAAAGACATAATCAGCCCTAGCACTCAGTGGGAAGTCCGCATCCCGCGCCCTTGGAATTCTTCAAATAATGGCTACGCGGACGTCATCAAGTACGACTTCACAGACGGTCGCGATCCAGCGAACGTCGTTGTCGAAGTCTGGGAAGTGAAAGGCTCCTGCACCTACAACCTCAGCCTCCTGCTCGTCCTGTAGAAGTAGCCGGTGCGACCTAGGCTCTTTACGACGGCGCCGTCGAAGTCTCGGGTCAGATCCCGTGACGTTCTCGGATCACGGCGTCGAGGCGCCGGACCTCAGCTTCGTCGACGTCGAGGAAGCAGGCACCGGCACCGGCACCGTGGGGATGCTGCTCGTTCTCCCCCGCTGACGCGGAGTCTCAGGCGCCGCGCGCCGCCTGCTCCGCGAACGGGTCGAGCTGCGCCCCACCGTTGCGCAGGCGCGTCTCGTCGCGGACGAGCCTGAGCCACAGCGCGACGGCGAAGCCTCCGAAGATCCACCACTGGAGCGCGTAGAAGAGGTTCTGGAGATCGAGGCCGTCCCCACCCTCGATGCTCGGACGCGGCAGGAGCTCGACCACGTCCGACTGCCCCGGGTCCGAGCTCGACTCGACGAGGTACCCGGAATAGATCGGACCACCCCAGACGTTCGCGAGCGCAGCCGAGCTCACGGCGTCCGTCCGACCGTCCGCGATCCCGGTCTCCCCGGTGGCTTCAGAGGACTGCAGGTAGCCGGTGAGCCGGACGGGCCCGGCGGGCGGCGCGAGCTCGTTCACCGATGCGTCGGTCGGTCCCGCCGCGAGCACGGAGTCGCCCAGCGACTGGGGGATCCAGCCGCGGACCACGGGGAGCACCGGTGCGCCGGACAGCTCGGCCCACGAGGCGCCCTAACTGCCGTCGTCCGCCACCCGCAGAGGTGTGAGCACGAGGTAACCGGTCTCGCCGTCGAGGGCTCGGCCGGTGACGAGCAGCTGCTCCGCGGCGTCGTACTCACCCTCCACCCAGACCTACTGTCCGACGATCTCGCCCGGGAACGTCGTCTGGGGCGTCAGGACGTCGGCGAGGGGTGCGACATCGGTCGCCGCGGCCTCCGCGGCAGCGTGCTCGTCCGCCAGCTGCCCGCGTTCCTGGGCCCGGTCGAGCCAGAACGACCGCGCGCCGCAGGAGCTCGGGCTCTCGAGCACGCCCCCGGCCGAGGCCGACGCCGACGTCTCGCCGCCGGCCTCCGTCGAGGACCTCGTCGGAGAATGGACGGTGACAGCGCCGTCGGAGGCCGGGTACCGGGTCGACGAGGTGCTCAATGGCCAGGACGTCACCGTCGTCGGACGTCACCGGCATCGCCACCGTCGAGGGCGACGAGCTCACCGCGGCGGACGTCGCGGTCGACATGACGACGGTGACCACCGACTCGGGTTCCCGGGACAACCAGTTCCTCGACATCCTCCGCACGGACGACTTCCCGACGGCGCAGTTCACGCTCACGACCCCCGTCGACGTCTCGGGGCTCAGGGAGGGCGTCGTCGAAGGGCAGGCCGAGGGTGCGCTGACGATCGCCGGCGAGACGCAGACGGTGATCGTCGACCTCGAGGCGCAGTTCACGGCGGCCGGCACCGTCGAGGTGTCAGGACAGATCCCCGTGACGTTCTCGGACTACGGGATCGACGCACCCGACCTCGGGTTCGTCAACGTCGAGGACTCGGGCACCGTGGAGATGCTCCTCGTCCTCACACGCTGACGCGGTGCTACCGAGACCAGAAGGACGATGGCATCCGGGCAATCGTCTGCTGATACAGCTCCGCGTTCGTGCATCTGAGCAGCAGCTCCGATTCTCCAGTGTTGATGTTGACGCCCGACAAGGTGAACGTCCTCCCTCTCTCGGAGAGGGTCAGGACGCGGTCGCGCTCGATAAGTCCCTGCATCCGCACAGTCTTCTCGAAGGGGATGGCGCTGCTCGAGCCGGGCAGGAACGGCAGCGGATGAAACTCGTTCGTCGTGATGTCGAGAAGCCCCGCGACCTCGTCTCCGTCGATGACGAGCAGCCCGGTGCCGTCGGGCGTCCACGAGAGCGACCCGCGGAGCGCAAAGTCGTCGCGGGAGTACACCAACGCGCCCGTCGCGGCGTCGCACACCAGAACGGCATCGCAGGCTCGGCGGTGACTCTCTCCCTCTCGGCGCGCCGACAACGCGATGAGGCGACCGTCAGGCGACCACTGCACTGCTAGGTCGTCGGGCCCCGCCTGATGCCAGCCGACAAGGGTCAACAGTTCTTTCGGTGGCGCGTCAGAGAAGGAGCAGATCGAGAGCGTCATGCGCGGAACCCAACCTCCACCGGGAAGGCTCGTGGACGGCACATACCACCCCGCAGCGACCGCGACCCGCTGGCCCTGAGGGTCGGGCGCGAACGCCCTCGCACCGCGATAGTCACCGGGCGCGTCGAACCGCGCTCGAGTCACCGCGCCGGTGGGCAGATCTAGCCGGTAGATGCCAAGGCTGATGCCGGTCTGGTGTCCGACCTCGTCGTCCTTCTGCTCGCGCTCGAAGACCAAGGCTCGGCCACCTGCCACGAGCACGTCCCGGGAGTTCGGGTGCCACCTGTCGAGGTCTGGCAGAGGAGCCAGCACCCCAGACTCACGCAGCCACGCATAGTCCCTCCCGGCGGATCCGTCGACGTTACCCACCAGAGCAATCGGCTCATCGGTGAGGCCGAGCGGTTCTTCCACACGCTCGCACCGCCAACGAACGGGTGGTCGACGTGGACTCAGCGGTCGGGCCATGCGCCGATGGTAGTTGCCACACGTTGCCAGTGCCCCTCCATTGCTGATCTCCGGCTGACCAACTCTCTTCCGCGCCTGACGACGCCGCGATTACCAAACTAGTTTCACACTACTTTGTTAAGAGGCTTCTCGAACGTCGATTTCGAGGGACCTCTCCCGAACAACTTCATGGCCGTCCGCGTGGGCGAGGACGAGCGGCTTTCTTCGTTCGCAGGGCCCTTCCGAGGCGATGAACAGTACAGGTTCTACGTACCGCAGCTCCCGGGCCATAAATCGGCGAGCATCGAGTTCGACCTCATCAGGTTCGGTGTTCCAGCGCCTGGCCCTGAGGAGGTCCGCTTCAGCGTCGACGACAAACCGATGCTTCTGCAGATCGATTGGTCCGAAGCAGATTTCGGGACTTCCGACAGTGGAGCCTTTTTCCGCAAGCAGCACGTGTCGGTCGAGATCGACCATCACCTTTCACAAATTGCTGGCACCTTCTCCTCTAACTCTGAGAGCGGAGCATCAGACGCCTTCGGCGTCGACAACCTCTCGGTGGAACTCGACCTAGTCCCGGCAGAGCGTTTCCCGGTCACCCTCACACAGGGGGCGCCCGTGGGGCTCGACAGTCGGTTGCGCCTCGACGGTGCCGGCGTCCTCGAGAACCGCGGGGCGAACGATCAGTACCTTTTCGAACTGCCTAGCGAATCTGACTTGATGCTCGACTGGAACTCGGCATCGGCGAGTGTGAGTTGGGACTTGTCTACTGCCGACGGAACATCAGTGGGTGCTGGTTCGAGCCGCGATGGCGACGTGCGTCTACGCAAACTCTCCGGGGCGTACGTTCTGAGCATTCGTAGTGCGGGCGCGATGCCACCTGCAGTGCAGTCCTACTCGCTTGATGCACTCTGGATTCCGGAGGCTGATTCGTTTGAGGTGACGATGCCCGGACCGGTGAACATCTCCGACGGCAAGCCCGGTGCTGGCGCCCGGAACCTCGAGACGAAGGCCTCGGTCGATGAGTACGTGTTCACCGTCGCGGAGGGGGCTCTCGGACCCTGATCGACTTCACCTATCCCACCTGGGGCGCCTACGGCACATGGGAGGTTCTCGACTCCGAGGGTGTAGTGGTCGGTCAGGGGCTCACTTCCAAGAGCGAGCGGACCTTCGATCAGATCCTGCCCGGCGGCCAGTACCGATTGCGGTACAGCGGCGAGTACGAAGGCTCAGGGACCTACACTCTGCGCATCTACCAGCCCCCCGCGGCCCAGCAGTTCGCGGTCCTGGTCAACACCACCACGCCCGTGACCCTGTCCCCCAACACCCCTGCCGCCGGAGCCGGGTCCCTGGAGACACGCCTGTCCTCAGACGTGTACTCCTTCACCGCCGGACCAGACCAGGAACTGTTCGTCGACCTCAACGGCACCAACTCCCACCTGCGCTGGCAGCTCAAGGACACCACCGGAACACTCGTCGCGGAGAACACCTTCAGCGCCGACCAACGCATCCCCCACCTCACCGCCGGCAACTACACCTTCACCACCTTCATCGACCCCACCAAGACCACCACCTACGACGCCACCTACAACCTCAGCCTCCTGCTCGTCCTGTAGAAGTAGCCGGTGCGACCTAGGCTCTTTACGACGGCACCGTCGAAGTCTCGGGTCAGATCCCGTGACGTTCTCGGATCACGGCGTCGAGGCGCCGGACCTCAGCTTCGTCGACGTCGAGGAAGCAGGCACCGGCACCGGCACCGTGGGGATGCTGCTCGTTCTCCCCCGCTGACGCGGAGTCTCAGGCGCCGCGCGCCGCCTGCTCCGCGAACGGGTCGAGCTGCGCCCCACCGTTGCGCAGGCGCGTCTCGTCGCGGACGAGCCTGAGCCACAGCGCGACGGCGAAGCCGCCGAAGATCCACCACTGCAAGGCGTAGAAGAGGTTCTGCAGGTTGATGCCGTCCCCGCCCTCGATGCTGGGGCGCGGCAGGAGCTGGAGCGCCTCGGGCTGCTCCGGGGCCGAGCTCGCCTCGACGAGGTACCCGGAGTAGATGGGACCGCCCCACACGTTGGCCAGGGCGGCCGAGCTCACGGCGTCCGTGCGACCGTTCGCGATCCCGCTCTGCGCGGTGGCTTCCGAGGCCTGCAGGTAGCCCGTGAGGCGCACAGTGCCAGCGGGCGGGACGAGCTCACTCACGGCCGCGTCGGCCGAGCCCGCCGCGAGCGCCTCGTCGCCGAGCTCCTGGGGCACCCACCCACGGACCACTGGCAGCACGGGTGCGCCCGACAGCTCAGCCCACGAGGCGCCGTCGCGGCCGTCCTGGCTCACCCGCAGGGGGGTGAGCACGAGGTAGCCGACCTCGCCGTCGAGGGCTCGGCCGGTGACGAGCAGCTGCTGCGAGGCGTCGTACGTGCCCGCCACCCAGACCTGGCGTCCGACGACCTCGCCCGGGAAGGTCGTCTGGGGCGTGAGGACGTCGGCGAGGGGTGCGACGGCGGTGGCCGCGGCCTCGGCGGCGGCGTGATCGTCCGCCAACCGGCCGCGCTCCTGGGCCCGGTCGAGCTGCCACACACCGAGCCGGGCGCAGACGGCTGCGGCGGCGAGGAAGAGAACGAGGAGCGCGATCATCCGGGGTTGGCGGGCTACCGCGAGCATCGACGGGCCCCGCTGCGCTGGCGCGTGGTCGAGGTCGGACACCTTGCCAGGCTACCGCCGGGTCACGCCTCTCCCGGCCCACTCACCCCCTCACGGGGACCGTGTGACAAGTCTCACGGGCGCACCGTCGCACTGTCGACCTCCTCGCCGCAATCGGCCCGAAGCGCTACCACGGACCGCGGGGGACCCGCGGCACCAAGGACCTAGTGCACCCCGGCCCCGCATGGGGTTGTATGAGTGGACAACCTTTCACAGGTAGGAGATCACCATGAGCATCGCTGCTGAGCCCCGCACGCCAGACCCGGATGCACCCGTGAGCACGGCGACCGCGTGGCAGCGCGGCTCCGGTGCACCGGTGAGCGACGAGACGCTCCATCGCGTCGACGCCTGGTGGCGGGCGGCGAACTACCTGTCTGTCGGGCAGATCTACCTGCTCGCCAACCCGCTGCTGCGTACCGACCTCAGCCGGGAGGACGTCAAGCCTCGCCTCCTCGGCCACTGGGGCACGACCCCCGGTCTCAACTTCCTCTACGCGCACCTCAACCGCGCGATTCGGGAGCGGGCACAGTCGACGATCTACATCACCGGTCCGGGTCACGGTGGACCGGGGCTCGTCGCCAACTCCTACCTCGAGGGCACCTACACCGAGACGTACTCGGACATCACCCAGGACGAGGAGGGCATGCGCCGCCTCTTCCGCCAGTTCTCGTTCCCCGGCGGGATCCCCAGCCACGTCGCCCCCGAGACGCCGGGGTCGATCCACGAGGGCGGTGAGCTGGGCTACGCCCTGTCGCACGCCTACGGAGCAGCCTTCGACAACCCCGACCTCCTCGTCGCCGCCGTCGTCGGTGACGGTGAGGCCGAGACGGGCCCGCTCGCCACGAGCTGGCACTCGAACAAGTTCGTCAACCCGGCGAAGGACGGCGTCGTCCTGCCGATCCTCCACCTCAACGGGTACAAGATCGCCAACCCCACCGTCCTCGCGCGCATCAGCGACGAGGAGCTCACCTCCCTCATGGTCGGCTACGGCCACAAGCCCTTCGTGTTCGAGGGCGGGTTCGACGGCGAGGACCACCTCACGGTGCACGCCCGCTTCGCGGCACTCCTCGACGAGGTCCTCGACGAGATCACGGCGATCAAGGAGCGCGCTGCAGCCGGCGACGAGTCCCGCCCGATGTGGCCGATGATCGTCTTCCGCACCCCGAAGGGTTGGACCTGCCCGCCGGTCATCGACGGCAAGAAGACCGAGGACTCCTGGCGGGCGCACCAGGTGCCGCTCGCCAGCGCCCGGGACACCCCGGAGCACCTCGAGGTGCTCAAGGACTGGATGAAGTCGTACAAGGCCGACGAGCTCTTCGACGCCACGGGCCGCCTGCGGCCCGAGATCGCGGAGCTCGCCCCCGACGGCGACCTGCGGATGAGCGCCAACCCGCACACGAACGGCGGACTCCTCACGAAGGACCTGCGCCTGCCCGACTTCCGGGACTACGCCGTCGACGTACCGACGCCGGCGGGGTCGATCAGCGAGGCGACGCGCGTCCTGGGGACGTGGCTCACCGACGTCATCCGGCTCAACCCGGACAACTTCCGGATCTTCGGTCCTGACGAGACGGCGTCGAACCGGCTCCAGGCGGTGTTCGAGGTCACGGACAAGGTGTGGAACGCCGAGTACCTCCCGGGCGACGACGACGACCACCTGGCGCGCGCGGGCCGCGTCGTCGAGATGCTCTCGGAGCACCAGTGCCAGGGATGGCTCGAGGGCTACCTCCTCACCGGCCGCCACGGGCTGTTCAACTGCTACGAGGCGTTCATCCACATCATCGACTCGATGTTCAACCAGCACGCCAAGTGGCTCAAGGTCACCCGGGAGATCCCGTGGCGTCGCCCCATCCCGTCCCTCAACTACCTCCTCTCCAGCCACGTGTGGCGCCAGGACCACAACGGGTTCTCCCACCAGGACCCCGGGTTCATCGACCACGTGGTGAACAAGAAGGCGGAGGTCGTGCGGGTGTACCTGCCGCCGGACGCCAACACCCTGCTGAGCACGTACGACCACTGCCTGCGCAGCAAGGACTACGTCAACGTCGTCGTGTCCGGCAAGCAGCCCGCCCCGAACTTCCTCACGATGGACCAGGCGGTGGCGCACTGCACCCGTGGTCTCGGGATCTGGGAGTGGGCCGGGACCGAGGTGCCGGGCGAGGACCCCGACGTCGTGCTCGGCTGTGCCGGCGACGTCCCGACCCTCGAGGTGCTGGCCGCCGCGGACATCCTGCGCCGGGAGCTCCCCGAACTCAAGGTGCGCGTCGTCAACGTCGTCGACCTCATGCGCCTGCAGCACGTGAGCGAGCACCCGCACGGGCTCGCCGACCGTGACTTCGACACCCTCTTCACGACGGACAAGCCCGTCGTGTTCGCCTACCACGGCTACCCGTGGCTCATCCACCGCCTCACCTACCGCCGCAAGGGCCACGCGAACATCCACGTCCGCGGGTACAAGGAGGAGGGCACGACGACGACGCCGTTCGATATGGTCATGCTCAACGACCTCGACCGGTACCACCTGGTCATCGACGTCATCGACCGGGTGCCTCACCTGGGAAGCCGCGCGGCTATCCTGCGGCAGGAGATGGTCGACGCCCGGCTCCGCGCCCGGCAGTACACCCGTGACCACGGGATCGACATCCCCGAGGTGCAGGACTGGGTGTGGCCCGACGCCGGCGAGACCGGCACCGAGGCAGCAGGACCCCAGCTGAGCACCAGCGATACCGGAGGCGACAACGAGTGAGCTCGACCGCACGCAGCATCTACATCACGTCCCCCGAGGGTGAGACCGGCAAGTCCATCATCGCCCTCGGGGTCGTGGACCTCCTCACCCGTCGGGTGCAGAAGGTCGGCGTCTTCCGCCCCGTCACGCGCAGCGGTCACACGCAGCGCGCGTCGGGCGGGGACGTGGCTGACACCCCGGACTACGTCGTGGAGCTCCTCCTCGCCCACGACGGCGTGGATCTCACGTACGAGCAGTGCGTGGGTGTGACCTACGACGACGTCCATGCCGACCCCGAGGCCGCCCTCTCGAGGATCGTCACCCGCTACCACGAGGTCGAGAAGCAGTGCGACGTCGTGGTCGTCGTCGGCACGGACTACACGGACGTCGCGGGCCCCACGGAGCTCGCGTTCAACGCCCGTATCGCCGCCAACCTGGGCGCGCCGGTGCTGCTCGTCCTGTCGGGCAACCGGCGCTCCCCGGAGGGCGTGCGGCAGATGAGCGACGTGTCCGTCGCCGAGCTCGAGGCGAACCACGCCCAGGTCATCGGTGTCGTCGCGAACCGGTGCCTGCCGGCGGACCTCGAGGCGATCCAGTCGGAGTTCGCCCGCAGCGACGCCCTCCCCGTGTGGACCGTCCCCGACGACCCGTTCCTCATGGCCCCGACCGTCAACCAGCTCATGCAGGCGGTGGAGGGCGAGCTCGAGCTCGGCGACCCGGCACTGCTCGGCCGCGAGGTGCTCGACGTGCTCGTGGGAGCCATGAGCTTCGAGCACCTGCTCGACCGTCTGTCCGACGGTGCCGTCGTCATCACCCCTGGCGACCGCACCGACGTGCTTCTCGGGCTGCTCACCGCGCAGACCGCGAAGAACTTCCCGTCCCTCGCCGGGATCATCCTCAACGGAGGCTTCTACCCGCCGCCGTCAGTGGCCCGGCTCATCCACGACCTCGCGCCCAGCGTGCCGATCATCCGGACCGAGCTCGGGACGTTCCGGTCCGCGAGCGCTGCCGCGTCGGCGCGGGGCCGGGTGACGAAGGAGTCCCAGCGCAAGGTCGACACGGCGCTCGCACTGTTCGAGCAGAACGTCGACGGCGCGGCGCTGCTCGCGAGCCTCGACGTCGAGCGCCCCGAGGTCGTGACCCCGCTGATGTTCGAGTACGACCTGCTCAGCCGGGCGCGGGAGGACCGCAAGCGGATCGTGCTGCCCGAGGGCGGGGACGACCGCATCCTGCGGGCTGCCTCGACGCTCCTGCAACGTCAGGTCGCAGACCTGACGATCCTCGGTGACGAGGAGGCGATCCGCGCACGGGCCGTCGAGCTGGGTCTCGACATCTCCGAGGCGCAGGTGGTCAATCCCCGCAGCGGGGAGCTGCACGAGCGCTTCGCCGAGGAGTACACGGCGCTGCGTGCCCACAAGGGCATGACCCTCGACCTCGCCCGCGAGATCGTCAGCTCGGTCTCGTACTTCGGCACGATGATGGTCCACCTCGGCCTCGCCGACGGCATGGTCTCCGGGGCCGCGCACACGACGGCGCACACGATCAAGCCGTCGTTCGAGATCATCAAGACGCTCCCCGGTGTCTCCGTCGTCTCCTCGGTGTTCCTCATGTGCCTCGAGGACCGGGTGCTCGTCTACGGCGACTGTGCCGTCAACCCCGACCCCACCGCCGAGCAGCTCGCCGACATCGCGATCTCCTCGGCGGCAACGGCCGCCCAGTTCGGCGTCGAGCCCCGCATCGCGATGCTCTCCTACTCCACAGGAGAGTCCGGGACGGGAGCCGACGTCGAGAAGGTCCGCACAGCCACCGAGCTCGTCCGGTCGCGGCGCCCCGACCTCTCTGTCGAGGGACCCATCCAGTACGACGCAGCGGTCGACGCATCCGTGGCGGCCTCGAAGATGCCCGACTCCGCCGTTGCCGGTCGGGCGACCGTGTTCATCTTCCCGGACCTCAACACCGGGAACAACACCTACAAGGCCGTGCAGCGCTCCGCCGGTGCGGTGGCCGTCGGCCCCGTGCTGCAGGGCCTGCGCAAGCCGGTGAACGACCTGTCGCGCGGCGCGCTCGTGCAGGACATCGTCAACACCGTGGCCATCACCGCCATCCAGGCCCAGGCGCTCGCCAGCACTGCTGACGCCGCGCCCGGCGCTGCCGCCCCGACCGACTCAGGAGCACCCACCGCATGAACCCGTCCGCCGTCGGCGACCGACTCAGCTCCTACAGCGCCCACGGAGCGCACGGCAGCGTCCTCGTCATCAACTCCGGGTCGTCGTCCGTGAAGTATCAGCTCGTCAACCCGGTGGGGGGCGAGGCGATCGCCTCGGGTCTCGTCGAGCGCATCGGGGAGAGCACGGGCCGCATCTCCCACAGCTTCGGGGGGAACACCGTGCGGCGGGAGGGTGCCGACGCGGTCGTCCCGGACCACGGCACGGCTCTGCGCACGGTGCTCGACCTCTTCGCCGAGTACGGTCCCGACCTCTCCGAGGCGGACGTGTTCGCTGTGGGGCACCGCGTCGTCCAGGGCGGGAGCACCTTCTCGGGGCCCGTCGTCATCGACGACGACGTGGTCGAAGAGATCAGGGACCTCATCCCGCTGGCCCCGCTGCACAACCCGGGCCACGTCCGGGGTATCGAGGTGGCGCGGGAGCTGCTGCCGGACGTGCCGCACGTCGCGGTCTTCGACACCGCGTTCTTCCAGACGCTTCCCCCGGCCGCGCACACGTACGCGATCGATACGGAGGTCGCACAGAAGTACGGCGTGCGCCGGTACGGGTTCCACGGCACGAGCCACCAGTACGTCTCCGGCAAGGTCGCCCGGGTTCTCGGGCGTCGTCTGGAGGAGCTCAACCAGATCGTGCTGCACCTGGGCAACGGCGCGTCGGCGTCTGCCGTCCAGGGGGGCGTGGCTGTCGAGACGTCGATGGGTATGACACCCCTCGAGGGCCTGGTCATGGGGACGCGGTCGGGCGACATCGACCCCGCGGTGATCTTCCACCTGTACCGCAACGCAGGGATGTCCATCGACGAGATCGACGACCTGCTCAACAAGCGGTCCGGGCTCAAGGGGATCGCTGGCGACAACGACTTCCGCGGCCTGCACGACCTCATCGCCGCCGGGAACGAGGCGGCGCAGCTGGCGCTCGACGTCTACATCCACCGGCTGCGCAAGTACATCGGTTCGTACCACGCTGTGCTCGGCCGGCTCGACGTGCTCACGTTCACCGCAGGCGCCGGTGAGAACGACGCCCGGGTTCGCGAGCTCGCCGTCGCCGGTATGGAGAGCATGGGGATCGCGATCGACCCGGTGCGCAACTACGACACGAACCGCGGCCCGCGCATCATCTCCCCCGACTGGACCTCGACCCTCGTCATGGTCGTCCCGACCAACGAGGAGCTCGCCATCGCACGCCAGTGCGCCGCTGTCCTCGACGAGCAGGGCGAGCTGCTCCAGGACTGACCGGCCCCGCACGAGCACCCCCGCGTTTCCGTGCGGGGGTGCTCGTCGTCGGTTCAGGCGATGCACAGACGACGCATGAGGGCGAGCGCATGCGTGAGCCGCTCCTGCGCGGCGCCGTCCGGGAGCGGGTCGCCGCTCGTGGCGCTCCCGGGATCCGCCAGGCCGAACGCGGCGCTGATCCGTCCAGCAGCGGAACCTGCCGTGCCCGCTGCCGCCACCGTCTGGGCGCGCGTGTAGCCGAGGATCCCCTCGCGCCCGTGCCGACGCCCCAGCCCCGACGCCTTCGTGCCACCCGCTGGCGCCGCCGGCGAGCCCCATGCCGAGGCGTAGCCGTCGTTGATGTTCACGAGGCCCGCGTCGATCTGCGCGGCGAGCCGCCGTCCTCGCGGGACATCCCGGGTCCAGATGCTCGCGTTGAGCCCGTACCCGGTCTCGTTCATCACGCGGACTGCCGACGCGTCGTCCGGAACCCGGACGACCGAGACGACCGGCCCGAAGGTCTCCTCCTGCGCGCACAGGGCGTCCGCCGGCACCGCCTCGAGGACGGTGGGGGCATAGAAGTAGGGTCCGACGTCCGCACGGTGCACGCCGCCGGTGAGGATCCGTGCCCCGCGGGCGAGCGCGTCATGGACGTGCTCCTCGACGCGCTCGAGCTGACGTGGCCCGGCGAGCGACCCCATGCCGCCGGAGTAGTCCAGAGCCGCTGACAACCGCAGAGCCCGGACCCGTGCGAGGAACCGGTCGAGGAATGCCTCGGCGACGTCCTCGTGGAGGACGAGCCTCTCGACGGACAGGCACAGCTGCCCGGCGCTCGTGAAGCACGCGCGCACGGCGCCCGCCGCAGCGGCATCGAGGTCGGCGTCGGCGGCGACGTAGAGCGGGTTCTTCCCACCGAGCTCGAGCGTGGCCGGTACGAGCCGCTCCCCTGCCTGTGCAGCGACCCGGCGTCCCGTGGGCGTCCCGCCGGTGAAGGTCACCTGGTCGACCTCCCCGACCAGCGCCGCCCCCACCTCGGCCCCTCCGACGACGACCTGCACCACGCCCTCCGGCACACCGGCGTCGGCGAGCGCGGTGACTGCCCACAGGGCCGTGAGGGTCGCGCCTGTGTCCGGCTTGAGCACGACGGCGTTCCCTGCCAGCAGTGCAGGCAGGACGTCGCCGAGCGTCAGGGCGAGGGGGTAGTTCCAGGGCTCGATGACCCCGACGACTCCGAGCGGCCGCCGGTGGACCGTGGTGCGGGTGATGCCGGGAAGCGCACCGCGCACCCGGCGCGGACGCAGGTAGGACGCACCTCGCAGGCCGTAGTGCCGGGCGACCTGCGCTACGTCAGCGACCTCCTCGAAGGCGTCGCGCCGCGTCTTTCCGCACTCCATCTGAAGAAGGTCGAGCACCTCGGACTGCCGGGACAGCACGAGGTCGTGCGCACGCAGGAGGACCCGCGCGCGGTCCCTGACCGGGCGCGCCGCCCACTCGGGCTGCGCGCCGCGGGCACGGGCGACGGCACGGGCCACGTCGGAGGCGCTCGACAGCGGGAGCTCGACGAGCGGGGCGCCGGTGAAGGGTGCCACCGCTCGGTGCGTCCCTGCCTCGTGCGTGGTGGTGACGCACGTCAGGAGCGGGGCAAGGACGTCGGGGTCGAGGAGACCGGTCGCCCGGGGGTGCGTCTCAGGGTCGATGGCGCCCGCCGGGTGCGGGACGGCGTGTCGGGGGTGGTCTGCCATGCGGCGAGGATACGTCGGGCGTCAGACAAGCCGACGGCCGAGGACCACGCACTGTGCGTCCTCGTAGCCCAGTGCCGTGTAGAACCCCACGACGTCGGTGTTCGACGTGCGCACCATGAGCTGGACCTTCTCGGCCCCCTGGGCGGCCAACCACGCCTCGGCCGCGACGACGAGGTCCCGGCCCAGACCGCGTCCCCGCCACGCGGGGTCGACGGCGAGGTAGTACACCCATCCGCGGTGCCCGTCGAACCCGGCCATGACCGATCCGACGAGGGGGCCCGTCGCGGAGCCGTCCGCCGGGGTCCCGCCGTGCGTGACGAGGACGGTGGCGGAGTCCGTGGCGCGAGCGTTCGCGATGTCACGTTCCGGGTCGTTCCACGGCCTCGTGAGGTCGCACGCCTGCCACAGGGCGATGACGTCCGCGACGTCGGCGTCAGTGATCTCGGTGACGGTGGCGCCGTTCGTCTCCCGCACCCCGTTCACCGGGGCTGGTAGGGCGAGACCACGACCTCGACGCGCTGGAACTCCTTGAGGTCGGAGTAGCCGGTCGTCGCCATCGCGCGCTTGAGCGCACCGACGAGGTTGAGAGTGCCGTCAGCCTGCCGGCCCGGGCCGAAGAGGATCTCGGCGAGCGTCCCGGCCGTTCCGACGTGCACCCGCTCACCTCGCGGCAGCTGCGGGTGGTGGGCCTCAGAACCCCAGTGCCAGCCGTGCCCAGGAGCCTCGGCCGCCCGCGCGAGGGCCGCACCGACCATGACGGCGTCCGCTCCGCACGCCACGGCCTTGACGAGGTCGCCAGCGCGACCGACGCCGCCGTCGGCGATGACGTGCACGTACCGGCCGCCGGACTCGTCGAGGTAGTCACGACGCGCCGCGGCGACGTCGGCGACCGCGGTCGCCATGGGAGCGTGGATGCCCAGGGAGATGCGTGTCGTGTGCGCCGCTCCCCCGCCGAAGCCCACGAGCACACCAGCGGCGCCTGTGCGCATGAGGTGCAGGGCCGCCGTGTACGTGGACGCCCCGCCGACGACGACGGGGACGTCGAGCTCGTAGATGAACCGCTTGAGGTTGAGGGGTTCCGCGTTGCCCGAGACGTGCTCGGCGGAGACCGTCGTGCCGCGGATGACGAAGAGGTCGACCCCGGCGTCGACGACGGTGCGGTAGAACTCCTGGGTCCGCTGCGGAGACAGGGCGCCCGCGACGGTGACGCCCGCAGCACGGATCTCCTGGAGACGCTGCGTGATGAGCTCGGGGCGGATCGGCGCCGAGTAGATCTCCTGCATCCGACGCGTCGCGACCTCGGGAGCGAGGGACGCGACCTCCGCGAGCAACGGCGTGGGGTCGTCGTAGCGCGTCCACAGGCCCTCGAGGTCGAGCACACCGAGGCCGCCGTGACGACCGAGCGCGACGGCGGTGGCCGGGCTCATGACCGAGTCCATCGGAGCGGCGAGGATCGGGAGACCGAACTGGTACGCGTCGATCTGCCAGGTGACGGACACGTCCTCCGGGTCACGGGTGCGCCGCGACGGCACCACCGCGATGTCGTCGAAAGAATATGCGCGCCGTCCGCGCTTGCCCCGGCCGATCTCGATCTCGTTGCTCACCGGACTAGGCTACCGTCCCCGACGCAGCCCGGGAGCGGACCCGGTCGGCGTCCGGCAGCGACATCGAGCGCACCGCGCGCCCTCCGCCCGGTGTCGGTGCCCCCTGGCACCCTGAGAGCCGTATCCAGGACAGAGGTCAGGAGAGCAACCATGACGTGGACAGCGGGTCCCCTGCTCGGGTTCGACACCGAGACGACCGGGGTCGACGTGCACACCGACCGGATCGTCACGGCCGCGCTCGTGCGGCGCGACGCGACGACGACGGACGTGCGGACGTGGATCATCGATCCGGGCGTGCCGATCCCCGACGAGGCAGCCGCGATCCACGGCGTGACGACAGAGATGGCGCGCGAGCGCGGTGAGCGCCCGGCTCCCGCGCTCGACGCGATCGCCGCGGCGCTCGCCCAGGCGCTCGTCGACGGGGTGCCCATCGTCGCCTTCAACGCGACCTTCGACCTGTGCATCCTCGACGCCGAGCTCGCCCGGCACGGGCTGCCGTCCTTGCAGGACCGCATCGGCCGCGAGGTGAGCCCCGTCATCGACCCGCTGGTCCTCGACCGCGCGGTCGACCGCTACCGACGCGGCAAGCGCAAGCTCGTGGACCTCTGCGGTGTGTACGGCGTCGCGGACGAGGGGAACCTCCACACCGCGGACGTCGACGTCGTCGCCACCCTCGACGTCCTGCACGCGATGGCTGCGCGGCACCCGGACCTCGCGGAGCTCGAGCTCACCGCACTGCACGCCTACCAGCACGCAGAGCACCGCAAGTGGGCGGAGAACTTCAACGCGTGGCGGGCGCGCGAAGGGCTCCCCGGGCCGGGAGCGAGCCTGGCGTGGTTGGCGGAGCACCGTCAGACCACGCGGCCAGCTGCCGCTCGCTGACGAACGAGCGTCGGAGCCCCGTGAGCGGGTCGGTGAACTCGACCGACCGGGCCAGGAGCTGCAGCGGCGCCGAGTAGTCGTCCGCCGCGACCTCGACGACATCCGGGTAGAGCGTGTCGTTGAGGATGGGGATGCCCAGCGCCGCCATGTGGACGCGCAGCTGATGCGTCTTGCCGGTCGCCGGAATCAACCGGTACCGACCCAGCCCCGCCGCCTCGCGCGCGTCGACGAGCTCCACCCGACTCTCGCTGTTCGGCTCTCCGTCGGCCTCCCACGCCGCGAGGATCCCGTGCTGCTTGACGATCCGGCTGCGCACCGTCCGCGGCAGGTCGAGCTCCGGCCGGAGACCGGCGACGGCCTCGTACGTCTTGTGCACCCGTCGCTCGGCGAAGAGCTGCTGGTACGTCCCGCGCAGCTCGCGTCTCGTCGTGAGCACGAGCACACCGGCTGTCACGCGGTCGAGCCGGTGGGCGGGACTGATCTCGGGCAGCCCGAGCTCGCGCCTCAACCGGACGACGACCGACTCGGCGACGTACGCGCCCTTGGGCGTGCTCGCGAGGAAGTGCGGCTTGTCCACGACGAGGAGGCTGTCGTCGTGGTGCAGCACCTCGATCTCGAACGGCACGCGTGCCTCCACCGGCGCGTCCCGGTAGAGGTAGACGAGCGCGCCCGGGACGAACGGTGACGACTCGTCGAAGGGGCGCCCGATCTCGTCGACGACCTCACGGGCACGGACCTTCTCCCGCAGGCGCGCCTCGTCGTGCGGGAAGCGCGCGACGAGGTACTCGAGCACCGTCGGCCGCGCTGCCAGGGGCTCGTGCGGCATCTGGAGCCGCACCGGGTTGAGCCCGTCGCGGACCGGCAGCGGCGCAGTGCGCGCCATGCCCTACCGCCCGGTGTAGTTGGGCGCCTCCACCGTCATCTGGATGTCGTGCGGGTGCGACTCCTTGAGACCGGCAGGGGTGATCCGGACGAACTTCCCGCGCTCCTGCAGCTGGGGGATCGTGTGCGCCCCGACGTAGAACATCGACTGGTGCAGCCCCCCGACGAGCTGGTGGGCGACGGCACCGAGCGGGCCCCGGTACGGGACCTGACCCTCGATACCCTCGGGGACGATCTTGTCGTCGCTCGCGACGTCCGCCTGGAAGTACCGGTCCTTGGAGTAGGACGCCTTCTTCCCCCGGCTCGCCATCGCCCCGATGGAGCCCATACCGCGGTAGTGCTTGAACTGCTTGCCGTTGACGAAGACGAGGTCGCCGGGGCTCTCGTCGCACCCCGCGAGGAGCGAGCCGAGCATGACGGTGTCGGCTCCGGCCACGAGGGCCTTCGCGATGTCGCCGGAGTACTGCAGCCCGCCGTCGCCGATCACCGGCACGCCGGCCGGCTTGCAGGCGAGGGACGCCTCGTAGATGGCGGTCACCTGGGGCACCCCGACGCCTGCGACGACCCGGGTCGTGCAGATGGACCCGGGACCGACCCCGACCTTCACGGCGTCCGCCCCTGCGTCGACGAGCGCCTGGGCGCCGGCCCGCGTCGCGATGTTGCCGCCGATGACCTGGACGTTGCGGAAGAACGGGTCCGCCTTGAGCTTGCGGATCATGTCGAGGAGCAGGCGGGCATGGCCGTTGGCCGTGTCGGCGACGAGCACGTCGACCCCCGCCTCGGCGAGCGCCGTCGCCCGGTCCCACGCGTCCCCGAAGAACCCGATCGCCGCGCCGACGACGAGGCGGCCCTCGGCGTCCTTCGTCGCGTCGGGGTACTGCTCGGTCTTGACGAAGTCCTTGACGGTGATGAGACCGCTGAGTCGGCCGGCGTCGTCGACGAGCGGGAGCTTCTCGATCTTGTTCTTGCCGAGCAGCGCTGCGGCGTCCTCGCGGGAGATCCCGACGGGGCCCGTGACGAGCGGCATGGGCGTCATGACGTCGCGGACGCGCCGCGTCGTGAACTCGCCCGGAGCGACGAAGCGCAGGTCGCGGTTGGTGATGATGCCGAGCAGCGTGCCCCGGTCGTCGACGACCGGCAGGCCGGACACCCGGTACTGGCCGCACAACGCGTCGAGCTCGGCGAGGGTCGCGTCGGGGCTCACGGTGACGGGGTCGGTGATCATCCCCGACTCGGAGCGCTTGACGAGGTCGACCTGCTGGGCCTGCGCCTCGATCGACAGGTTGCGGTGGAGGATGCCGATCCCACCCTGGCGGGCCATCGCCACGGCCATGCGGGACTCGGTGACGGTGTCCATCGCGGCGGACAGCAGCGGGACCGCGACGCTGATCTCGCGAGTGAGCCGCGCGGTGGTGTCCACCTGGCTCGGGATGACGTCCGTCTCGTTGGGCAGGAGGAGGACGTCGTCGTACGTGAGGCCGGTGAAACCGAAGGGGTCGTGGGGCTGCGTGGTGCTCGGCGCGCTCATGAATGAAGTCTACGCATCGGGCACGCAGCAGTCGGCTGTCGCGCTCGTCAGCCTCGCCCGTTCACCGAGGCAGCTCCCGGCGCTCAGCGCGCGACGGCGAGGACCTCGTGGAGCAACCCCTGGAACGTCCGCACGCGGCTGACGTTCGCGGACAGCGGGAGGTCCGCGGCCGCGTCGTCGCTGCTGAGCCCGACGAAGATGGGCAGCTGCGGCTGGGCTTCGTGGAGCGCATGGACGATCCCCAGCTCCGGCCGTGTGAGCGAGGTCACGAGCACGGTGGCCACTGGGCGGACCATCGTCACGAGCTCCATCGCCCGGTGGGCGTTGGCCGGGCCCGTGACGATCCTCGCGGTCACGCCCTGAGCGACGAGCGCTGCCGCGAGCGCGTGCATCGCGAGCGGCTGGGTGTCGTCGACCGCGGAGAAGAGCAGGACGATCTTGCGCATCTGGCTCGGGTGGGGCGAGCCGCCGCCGCTCTCCTGGGCGGCGCGCTCCTCACGTGCCCGGATGAAGTCACCGAGCACCTTGAGCGTCGCGCTCGCGAGCATGGCCTCCGGAGCCTCGCCCGGCTTCGCCAGGACCGTGCGCGCGGCCAGCTTGCGCACGGTCGGCTCGACGAGCGACGTCCACCACGTCCCCGGGTCCTCGTCGGGCTCGAGCGCGAGCAGGCGCTCGCACGCGGCGATGTTGCCTCGCAGGAGCGCGTCGACGATGTCGGAGGAGGTGATCTGCGTGACGGTCGCCGCAGACGCGAGCCGGAGCGGTGGCCGCTGGTCGTCCTGCGTCTCTGCAGCCCCCTGGCGAGGAGCCCGCAGGGACGTGACGGAGCCGAGCGTGCCCGCGCCGCGCGGGCCGGGCTGGTCCCCGGCACCCTCGACGCTCGCCGCCGAGGGCTCGTCGTCGTCGGACGCCACATCAGCGTGCGCGAGCGACGCTTGCAGCTCCGCCTCGAGCTGCTCGCGGGTCGTCGAGCCGAGGTCGAGCGCGATCGCCGCCTTGGCCGCGTCGACGGGTGCCACACCCTCGAGCGCGAGTCGCCGCATGACCATGAGACGAGCGACGTCGTCGTCGGAGTAGCGGCGGTGCGCGCCAGCACTGTGCTCCGAGGGCCCAAGTCCGTACCGGCGGTCCCAGGTGCGCAGGGTGGCCGGCGCGACGCCCAGCCGACGCGCCACGACAGCGACCGCCAGCCCGGGAGACGTCGATCCCTGGTCCGAATCAGCGGCCGGCTCATCACGTGGTCGCTCGTTCGTCATGGCTCGATTGTGCCCAGCCTGCGCGACCGATGCCACTTGGTCTCACTGCTCCCGCTGCCACACATTGTTCATAAGTTGTTCGTCGCCGGTACCTCCGCCCGCCCCGCATTCCGCGTATTCCTGCCGGTCTGACGGCTGCCGACCGCAGGCACGAGTAGGCAGACGCGCCCCAGTTCGCGGCGATTCGTCCGCTTTCAGAATCGCATCGAGCCCATGTGTCCGCAAGGGAGGCTTGAACAACCTGTGAATCGGTTGTACGTTGTGCAGACCGAAGGCGCGGTTCGACCACCAGCCGCCCACGGATCGACTTCCGCACAACTTCTGACCGAAGGATGTACCGCGATGACTGAGCTCTCCCGCCTCCCCGGCCCCGTGATGGAACTGTGGGAGTGGCAGTACCAGGGTGCCTGCCGCGACGTCGACGACACGCTGTTCTTCCACCCGGAGGGCGAGCGCGGCGCTGCGCGGCGTCGCCGGGCGGAAGCCGCGAAGGCCATCTGCCACAGCTGCCCCGTCATGATGGAGTGCCGCGAGCAGTCCCTCGCCGTCCGTGAGCCCTACGGGGTGTGGGGTGGCCTCAGCGAGGACGAGCGCACCGCAGCGCTCGCCGGCACCACCTCCACGACCGCCCGTCGGATCGGCTGATCCGAGAGTCACACACTCCAGCGCGCCCGTACCGGGTCTCGCCTCCTTCACGCAGCAACGACGAAGCCCCCACACCGATGAGGTTGTGGGGGCTTCGTCGTTGCTGCTTGCGAGGGGCTGTATCAGCCGATCACGGCGAGGACGTCGCGGGCCGAGAGGATGAGGAACTCCTGGCCGTCGTACTTGACCTCGGTGCCGCCGTACTTGCTGTAGATGACCTTGTCACCCACGGCGACGTCGACGGGGACGCGGTTGCCGTTGTCGTCGATGCGACCGGGCCCGACAGCCAGGACCTCGCCCTCCTGGGGCTTCTCCTTGGCGGTGTCAGGGATAACAAGACCGGAGGGCGTGGTCAGCTCTACATCGAGAGTCTTGACGACGATCCGGTCCTCGAGCGGCTTGATGGAGACCGACACGCGGACCTCCCCTTTCGCAGAGAATGAAGGACAGTTCAGTTGGTCACGCCCGCCGACGATCGCCGTCGCGGGGGTCGATCACGTGCGGTGCGGAACCGAGCCAAATCTACGTCGGCGTTAGCACTCGGTCAAGGTGAGTGCCAAAGAGAAGCGGCGACACCCTCGATTCGAGGGTATCGCCGCAGGTCAGAGGCTATCTGGGGTACTCACTGAGCACGTTGTTCATGCTGGCGTGTCCCCCCGGTGTCCCCCGCCCCCAGCTTCGCGTTCATGAGCGCCAGGCCGTAGGCACCCTCGGACATTGGAAGGTAATGGGCGTAGCGGTCCATCGTCATCGCGGCCGTCGAGTGCCCCAGCCATGCTTGGACGGTCTTCGGCGGGATGCCCGATGACAGCCACAGTGTGGCTGCGGTGTGCCTGAGGTCGTGGACACGGCGCCCGCGGGCGTGGACGTCCCACTTCACCCTGCACTTCCACGCCCAGCCGCCCCAGATGCGTCCCTTGCCGTTCGTGAAGAGCAGCGCGTCCGGGACGGTCTTACCGGCCATCGCGTCCGCGATGACCGGCCACACCTCATCGACGAGCGGCACCACGCGCGCGTGACCACCCTTCGTCGTCTCGCGGATGGCGTGCCCGGTTGGAGCAGACCGTGCGACCCGGACGGCCGAGGAGCTCCATCTGCTGCACGAGCAGCTGGACCGACTGCTCGCGATCGTCGTCGACGAATATCCGGAGGTGCAGCTGCGGAGCTTCCCGAAAGGCCGCCGCCTCGACGCGCTCTTCGATGGTGTGCTGCTCGGGGATGTCCTGATGGTGATCACGGCACTGGTGCGCGTCAGCGATGACGGCTTGGCCGAGACGATCGAGGACGCCGTGGAGAAGGTCGCCCGAGCGGAGGTCCGCTGGGTGGAGGCCTACCTCAACGACGTCGAGCTCGTCCGTCTGGCAGTCGAGGCGCACACCCCGCGCGACCCGGCATCCCCCTGGCGCTGGGCGACGACGTCCGGGCGGGCCAGCCGGGTGGCGATGACGACGAGGACACGACAGCCATCGCGATTAGGGTCGCGACGACGCGTGACCTGCCCGACGATGGGATCGACTGCCTAGTGCTCTACCCCGGAGCGGTACCCGGGGTGATCCCCCTCCGGCCGTGGGGCGCGATCTTCCAGACGACCGGCGACGTCACGGCGTGCCTCGAACTGGCGGACGCCGTCCTCGCGGCGCCCGCAGTGGGTGACGCCTTTCGCGAAGATGGGCAACTCGCCACGACTTAGGGAATCAGACTTCTGCGGTGAGCGGTTAGCGCAGCCCGAACAACCTGGGAACCAGCTGCACAAAAGCTGGGTCGGCCCCGCCTCGGTGCGGAGCCGACCCAGCGTTGTCGTCGCTTGCCGTACTCGGCCGGGCGATCGTTCTATGGTCAGTACGGAATTCGCTCAGTGCTACCGCGACTAACTGACCACCTTGACGAAGAAGGAATCCTCCGTCAGTATTCGGTTGGCGAGGTAGAAGTTGTTGAGCTGCGTGCCCCCCTTGCCGTTCTCGACTGCGTTGATTCGGCACCTGCTCACCGGCGCTGGGTATCGCGGCGCAGTCTGCACGGCCCAACCGCAGTTGGGCGGGACAATTATCGGACGAAGCGTTGTGTTATTGCGAATCGTTGTGCCTCCCTCGACCGTAGACGCGAACGGATATTCGTCGCATTCTGTGGTTGTGGTCCTCGGCAAGGCTATCGAGTTCGGGCAAACTTGCTTTCTGTTCTCATCCCGGTCGGCCGGAGTAGTTCGCCTCAGCCAGGTCGTCGCACCGAGCTTCTGCGCCGCTTCGATGTGGACCGCAACGCCCTTGGCAGGGCCAGTCTTCGAGTATGAGATGGTCGGGTAGTGCGTGTAATAAACGCACCCCTTACCCATGCTCTTGATGAAGTTGTTGTCACAGCGGGCCGGCATACCAGGGAGCTCGTACGACTGCCCACCCATGAGGGGGAGCGATGAGAAAGTGTAGGTCGCCCTCACCTTGTGTCCATATGTCGATTTGCCGTCGTCCGGAATGGGATATTCGAGGAGTTCTGTCACCGTGTTCCACGTCGTAGTGACGGTGTACTGACCGCCTGCCTTCAGCACCTCCCGGTTCGTTGGCGGGTCATAACGCCAGGTGGCAACTACCATCCGAAACGTCCGTCCAACCAGTGTCCCCTTCAGGCTCGAGGCCCTTACCCGAGTCTCAACCTTGACGATGCCCGATTTGGGATCCGTGCGAACTCCCGTCTCGACATTCATCATTCCAGTGCCCGTAATAGCGTTGTTGACACGCAGGGTGATAGGTGCGTTCCGCACCGCGCAAGACAGGAAACGAGTGGGGGTCAGCATCTGATCCGGCTCTAGATTCACCGAACACTCATTCGCAGGGCTAGCGGCGGCCGCGAGGGCGCGCGGCTGAACCTGTCCGAGGGCCGAGGACACAGGAGTCACTTCCGCTGGCACCGGCTGCGCAGGGCTTGGGTCCGGCACAGGCTGCGGCTGCACAGCATTCGGGTCCGGCACAGGCTGCGGCTGCACAGCATTCGGGTCCGGCAC